>NZ_NPKN01000002.1 GCF_008329435.1 Rhodanobacter sp. T12-5 | reverse complement strand
CAGCGCGGCGGCGGCCAGCGATTCGGCCTGCACCCAGAAGTATTTGTCGTCGTCGCAGATGCTGCCGTCTGGCGCGAAGCCGTAGCCGATGCCGCCGTATTCGTTGTCCCACGCGCGTGCCAGCGCGGTGTCGAACAGGTGTTGCGCGGTGGGCAGCAGCCAGTCGCGGGCGAGGCCGCGTTCGCCCAGCATCGGCTCCATGATCAGCAGCAGCTTGGCCCATTCGGTCTGGTGGCCGGGCTGGAAGCCCCAGGGGCGAAACAGGTGTTTCGGGTCGTCGCGATGGTATTCGCGGTCGATGTTCCAGTCGCGGTCGTAGTGCTCCCACACCAGACCGCCGGCCTGGGCGGCCTGGCGGCGCGTCATGTGGTCGGCGAGCGTGTAGGCGCGTTCCAGGTAGCGCGGGTCGTCGCTGGCCTGGTAGGCGGCCAGCATCGCCTCGCACATGTGCATGTTCGCGTTCTGGCCGCGGTAGTCGCTGAAGTGCCAGTCGGCGTCGGCCTCGTCGCGGTACAGGCCGGCGTCGGCATCCCAGAAGTGCTGCTCCAGCAGGGCCCAGGTTTCGTCCATCCACGCGGCGGCCTCGGCGATGCCGGCCTTGCGCGCGCTGGCGTAGGCGAGCAGCACGAAGGCGACGCCGTAGGCGTGGTTGGTGCGGTCCTCGGGTTGCTCGTCGCGGATCGTCCAGGCGTAGCCGCCGGTGTACGGATCGCGATGCACTTCGCGCAGGTAGCGCAGGCCGTGGCGCGCGGCGTCGAGGTATTCGCCGTGGAGAGCAGCCTGGTGGCCGAACTCGATCGCGGCCAGCGCATAGTTGACGACAAAACGCGTGCTGCTGACCAGGTGCCGGTGGCTTCGATCGTAGATCGTGCCGTCGTCCTTGAAGTAGTGGAAGAAGCCGCCGTCCGGATCGATCGCATGCGGGTGGTAGAACGCCATCGTCTGCGCGATGTGCGCGCGCAGGAAATCGGCGCAATGGAAATCCGGCATGGTGCTCATGGCTGGTTCTCCATGAAGGCCAGCACTTCGTCGCCGTGCGGCATCGCGCTGAACGAGCCCTGGCGGGTCACGGTGAGTGCGCCACTGGCGGCGGCGAAGCGCAGCATCGCGTGCAGGCGCGGCAGCTCGGTCACCAGCTGGTCGAGCCGTTCCGGGCCGGGCGCGAGTTCGGCCAGGCAACACAGCAGGCCGCCGACGAAGGCGTCGCCGGCGGCGGTGGAATCGACCACCTGCACCCGATAGCACGGCAGCTCGCCCTCGGCGTCGGGGTGGAACCAGCGCAGCGGTTTCGCGCCGTCGGTCACCACCACCAGCCGGGTGCGTCCCCGCCACAGCCGGTCGAGCGCGGCCTGTTCGCCGTCGACCGCGAGCCAGGCGCATTCTTCCGCCGACAGTTTCACCACGTCGGCCAGATGCAGCGCAGGCCACAGCAGCGGGAGCGGATCGGTGTCGGTCGGCCACAGCGCCGGGCGCAGGTTGAGATCGAAGCTGACCAGCGCGCCGACGCCATGCGCACGCTGCATGCCTTCGCGGGTGGTGTCGGCCAGGGCCGGGTCGGTCATGCTGTTCGAGCAGACGTGGAACACGGCGACATCGCGGAACGTATCGGGGCGAAAGTCGGCCGGTCGGAACTTGAGGTCGGCCGAGCCGTCGCGATAGAAGCTGAAGCTGCGTTCGCCGTGGGCGTCCAGCGTGACGAAGGCCAGCGCGCTGTTCGCCGCATCGGTGCGCACGACATCGTCGGTGCCGACGCCGGCCTGCTGCAGGCTGTCGAGCAGGAAATCGCCGAAGCGGTCGCGCGAAAGCATGCCGGCGAAGCGCGCGCTGCCGCCGAGCCGCGCCGCGGCCACCGCGACATTCGCCGGCGCGCCGCCGGCGAACGGCACGAAGCCGGTGGCGAAGCCGCGGTCGTCGATGCCGTCGGCATGCAGGTCGATCAGGGCTTCGCCGAAACACAGGATGGGCCGTGCGGTCATGCGCGTTCGCTCGCGCTGTCGCCTGTCGACGGGGTGCTGCGGATCTTCGAGCCGCTGAGGCCGTAGAACACGATGTACAGGTAGCACAGCAGCGGCAGGAAGAATGCGTGCTGCAGGCCGATGTTGTCGGCCAGCATGCCTTGCAGCCGCGGGATCACGGCACCGCCCACGATGGCCATGATCAGCAGGCTGGATGCCTTGCTGGTCATCGGCCCGAGCCGCTCGATGCCGAGCGCGAAGATGGTCGGAAACATGATCGAGTTGAACAGGCCGATCGCGATGATGCTGTACATCGCCACGCTGCCATGGCTGAGCATGGTGGTCAGCACCAGCAGCGCGTTGACGGTGGCGAAGCTGGCCAGCAGCCGGCGCGGCGAGAACTTCGCCATCAGTGCCGAGCCGACGAAGCGGCCGACCATCGCGCCGCCCCAGTACCAGGACACGTACTTTGCCGCCTCCTGCTCGCTCATGTGGCCGATGTCCGGCATCGACAGGTAATTGACCATGAAGCTGCCGATCGACACCTCGGCACCGACGTAGAAGAAAATGCCGAGCACGCCGAACAGCACGTGCGGATGGCGCAACACCTCGATGAAACCGTGCTTCCCGTGGTCGTCCTTGTCGGTCGCGTCGTTCAGTGCCGGCAGGCGGAACAGCCACACGAAGATCGCCAGCAGGAACAACACCACCGCCAGCCCGATGTACGGAAACTGCACTGCCTGTGCCTGCTGGGTGTCGTAGATGAGGCGTTGCGCCGGCGCCAGGACGGCCAGCTCGGTCGGACTCTTCACCACGTTGGACAGGATCAGCATGCCGCCGAACAGCGGTGCCAGCGTGGTGCCCAGCGAGTTCAGCGCCTGCGCCAGGGTCAGTCGGCTCGAGCTGGTGCGCTCCGGGCCGAGCAGGGCGACATAGGGATTGGCCGCGACCTGCAGCACGGTGATGCCGGTGGCCAGCACGAACAGTGCGGCGAGAAAGGCCGGGTAGGAGTGCAGCCCGGCGGCGGGCCAGAAGCCGAGCGAACCGATGCCGGCGATCGCCAGTCCCAGCACGATGCCCCTCTTGTAGCCCAGCGCGGCGACCAGCCGGCCGGCCGGCATGCCCATCAGGAAGTACGCACCGAAGAAAGTGAACTGCACCAGCATCGCTTGCGCGTAGTTGAGCTGGAAGATCGACTTCAGGTGCGGGATCAGGATGTCGTTGAGGCAGGTCAGGAAGCCCCACATGAAAAAGATGGTGGTGAGCACGCCCATCGCCATCGGATAGTCGGTGTAGCGCTCGCCGCGTACCGGCGTGCCTGGCGTGGGTGACGGAGTGTGGGCAAAGGCCATGTGGATTCCCCGAGTGGATCAGATGTGTGGCGGATCAGGCGACGATGGGTGGGCAACTGCTTTCGCGCACCACCAGTTGTACCGGTGCGATGGTCTTGCGGCTGTCGGCTTGCGGCTGTTGCAGGCGCTGCAGGATCAATTTCGCTGCCTGCTGGCCGCGCTCACGCGGTGCGGTGGACAGTGTTGTCAACGGTGGCATGCACAGTTCGGCTTCGGCAATGTCGTCGAAACCTGTTAGAGCGAAGTCCTGGCCCGGACGCAATCCGCGCTGTTGCAGGCCAAGAATCAGTCCAAGCGCCACCGCATCGTTGTAGCAGACGGCTGCGGTAGGTGCGGCAGGAGAAGTGGTGAACAGTGCGCTGGTACGATGGGCAGCATCGAGACGTGTCGGGGCGCATTCGACGCGCCAAAGCGGCTCGACCGGCAATCCGGCCGCCTGCATCGCTTGTATATATCCGGCATGGCGCTGCCGGCACGAGCTGGAATCATGATGGCCGCCGAAGAACGCGATGCGTTGATGACCACGAACAATCAGGTGTTCTGTGGCCAGAAATGCACCGCGCTGATTGTCCAGCATCAGTTGGTCCCAATGCGCGAACTCCGGCAAGCTGCCGCCGAGTTCACGGTTGAACAGCAGCAGCGGCGTGCGCGGTCCGATCGTGGCCAGCACGTCATGCGCATTGCTGTGCTCCGCTGGCGACAGGATGATGCCGCCAGGCCCGTGCTCCAGCAGCGAGCCGAGCACGGCTTGCTCGCGTGCAGCTGATTCACTGGTACAACCGAGCAAGGTGACGAAGCCAGCTGAACCCAGCGCTTCATCTACCCCGGCGGCGAACTCGGCGAAAAAGGGATTGGTCAACTCGTTCAATACCAAAGCGACGCTGGACGAGGTGCGGCGACGCAGATTGGCAGCGGCGCGATTGTAGACGTATCCTTGCCGACGCAACTCTTGCTCGACCCGGATACGGGTGAGCTTGTTCACCAGCGGACTGTCTCGAAGTACCAGTGATACGGTGGCACGCGATACTCCGCAGCCACTGGCTATGTCGTTCAAGGTCACCTTGCGGCCAATGGGGGGGGTGTTCGACATGCAATTTCGCCTTTTTGGAACGATCTAAAGATAACCTATTGGCTCTCTTGCGTACGCCGCAGCGCAGCATTTCGTTACCACTGGACTGTGGTTCAGGTGGCAAAGATCGATCTAATTTTTGGGTTGAGTGCGATCGCCCATTCCGTCGACGTGGATGGCTCGGCCAAGCGTCAACGGCTGGTAAGCGGGCCGATACATCAATGATATCGGTCCGCAACACGTCTTTCCGGGTGCTCGATCTGCACGGCGACAACACGCTGCCTAGCGCGGTCTGGAACACTGGTGAAAAGGGCCTCGGCCATTTCTCGCTGATCGGCGAGGGAAACCTGCTCAGCCCTCTCTCGGTTCAACCGAATGCCGCGCCGGCGTATGACAAGGCGAGCTATACGCCATGAACCCGACATCGAAAGACTTCCTCGCGACGAATGATGCGCTCTCCCTTGTCAGTGCGAAGACCGGCGATCTGCCGACCCGGGCGCAACGAATCCGCGTCCTGCCGCGTGCGCTGCTCTTGGGAGCATGGCTGATCGGCAGCACGTCAGCTTCGGCCATGGAATCACGCACGCTCGACCAAGGCTGGCAGGTACGGCTCGCGGCGAATGCCACGGAGGCTGTGAAAAAACATCCGGAAGCCTCACGATGGATCGATGCTGGCGTGCCGGGCAGCGTACAGATGGACCTGCTGCATGCCGGTTTGATCCCCGACCCGTATCGGCACGACAACGAAGCGGCCCTGCAATGGATCGGCCTGGCAGACTGGGACTACCGGCTCGACTTCGACATTGATGCGGCCACGCTGGCGCACGACCACGTCGACGTGGTTTTCGACGGACTGGATACCTTCGCCGATGTCCGTCTCAACGGCCAAAAGCTGCTCGCCGCGGACAACATGTTCCGTCGCTGGCGGATTCCGTTGAAGAACGCGTTGCATGTCGGCAGAAATACGCTCGCCGTCTCGCTGCACTCGCCGATCACCACCGTGCAGCCGTGGCTGCTGAAACAGTCGGAGGCCCTGCCCGGCGAATTCGACTCGGCCTTCGGCGATGAGCCACCGGGCAAGCAGACATCCAATTACGTGCGCAAGGCGAATTACCAGTATGGCTGGGACTGGGGCCCCCGCTTCATCACCGAGGGCATCTGGCAGCCAGTGAAGCTGGAGAGCTGGGATACCTTGCGGCTGACTGACCTGCATATCGCCCAGCAACACATCGACGCCGACAACGCGAAGCTGCAGGCACGGTTTGCCATCGAGGCCGACCATGCCGGCAAGGCCACGCTGCGGCTGCGCTGGCGTGCGCCGGACGGGCACGCCGGGCAGGCCACGTCGGACGTCCAGCTGGCGCCGGGCGGCAACACGCTGTCCGTACCGCTGACGATCAGCCAGCCGCAACGCTGGTGGCCGGTCGGTTACGGCAAACCGAACCTCTATGCCTTCCATGCCGAGGTAGTGATGGATGGCAAGGTGCTGGCCGAGGCCGATCGAACGACCGGCCTGCGCAGCGTCGAGTTGCGGCGCGACAAGGACCGCTGGGGTCGCAGCTTCGCCTTCGTGGTCAACGGCGTGCCGATCTTCGCCAAGGGCGCCAACCTGATCCCGTTCGACAGCTTCCCTTCGCGCGTCACCGACGCGCAGATGCGCCAGGTGCTCGGCTCGGCGCGCGACGCCCACATGAACATGCTGCGCGTATGGGGTGGCGGCTATTACCTGGACGACGCCTTCTACGCCATGGCCGACCGCATGGGCCTGATGCTGTGGCAAGACTTCATGTTCGGGGGCGCCATTCCGCCGTATGACAAGGCCTTTCGCGACAACGTGAAGCAGGAGGCAATCGAGCAAGTCACGCGCCTGCGCGACCATCCGTCGATCGTGCTCTGGTGCGGCAACAACGAAGTACAGACCGGCTGGGAGTCCTGGCCGGATCGCGCCGCGTTCCGCAAGCAGGCCGGTCCGGCCGAGACGGCACGCGTCGAGAAGGGCATGCGCGAGCTGTTCGATCACACCCTGCGTGAGGTGGTGAAGCGCGAACAGCCGGACCTTCCGTACTGGGCCACCTCGCCCGGCACCGACATGCAGGGCCCGGCGAACATCCCCGATGACGGCGACATGCACTACTGGGACGTCTGGTCGGGCGAGGCCAGGCCCGCCTCGGCCTACCTCGACGTCACGCCGCGCTTCCAGTCCGAATACGGTCTGCAGTCGATGCCGGTGATGAAGACCATCCGCGCGTTTGCGGATCCGAGCGATCTTTCTGCGGATTCGAAGGTGATGCGCGCGCACCAGAAGTATGACAAGGGCAATGGCAACGATCGCCTGCTCAAGTACATCCGTCGTGGCTACGGTGAGCCGAAGGACTTCGCCCGTTTCGTCTACCTGAGCCAGCTGATGCAGGCCGACGGCATCGAACTGGCCGTGGACCACCTGCGCAGCCAGCGTCCGCGCACGATGGGCTCGCTTTACTGGCAACTCAACGACGTATGGCCTGGCGCCTCGTGGTCGAGCGTCGATTGGTACGGACGCTGGAAGGCGCTGCAGTTCCATGCGCGGCGCTTCTACGCAGCGGTCCGGGTAGCACCGATCCGCCAACACGGGCGCACGAAGGTATATCTGATCTCCGACCGCATCCAGCCGATCGGTGCACAGCTGCGCGTGCGGGTGATGTCGATGGACGGCACCGTTCGCTACGACCACACCACCGCAGCGACGTTGGCTCCGCTGGCCAGCACCCGCGTGATGGATCTGGCTGATGCCGCGCTGCTGCACGGCGGCAGCACCGCTGACACCATCGCCGTATTCGAACTGCTGCAGGACGGCCAACTGCTGTCGCGGCACCTGCTGTACTTCGCGTCCGCGCGCGACCTGCAGTTGCCCGATCCCGCGCTCAGCGGGAGTCTGGTCGCCCACGGCGATGGCTACCAGCTCACCGTGAGGGCGGCACGATTTGCGCGGGGCGTCTGGGTCGACTTCGGCGACCTGGATGCCACGCTCTCGGACAACGCCTTCGACCTGCTGCCGGGCCAGTCGATGACGCTGGAGGTGGGCAGCGATGCTTCCATCGATGCGCTGCGCACGTCCCTGCACCTCCACTCGCTGGCGGACGCGACGTTGAGCCCCGGCGGCAAGACACGGACAGCCGACCATCCGCACTAGGCGGCTTCGTCACGGATCGCGGCCCGGCTGGAGAATGATCAGTGGTGCAGCGCACGAAGCAGCCGGATTGCGCTAGATTTAGATCGATTCAAATTTGTCGCCCGAAAATGCCGCAGCGCAACGACACGCGCCACGGAAATGCTTTAGGTTCAACGCATTGTCTCGAAGGACAGAGGGTGAATAGGAACCCGCATCGATTGAAATACCGCGCTGCACCGGGCCTGCATCGGTCGATGCGAGCTCCGGCGTTTTCCAGGACCTGTCGCCAACCCGCCTTTTTGCCACGACCGTACAAATACCTCTCCGAACCTACACGAGCGCCGCAGATGCCCACCAATCCCAGTCGACGCGACCTGTTGAAGATGTTTGCCCTCGCTTCGGGCAGCGCGATGATCGGTGCATTGCCCGCGATGGCTGGCGCCTCGTCTGCCTCGCCCGGGCGATTCGTGAGCCGGCGGCCGCCACCCGCCCAGCGCAAGTTCACCAGCGCCGCGGTGGAAGCTCAGATCACCCGTACCAAGGCGGCCATCGGTGATCCCGAGCTCGCCTGGTTGTTCGAGAACTGCTACCCGAACACGCTCGACACCACAGTGAACACCGGCACGCTCGACGGCAAGCCGGATACCTTCATCGTCACCGGCGACATCGACGCGATGTGGATGCGTGATTCGTCCGCGCAGGTGTGGCCGTATCTGCCGCTGGTGCCGAAGGACACCGCCTTGCAGAAGCTCTTCGTCGGGTTGATCCATCGTCACGCGCGTTGCATCGCGATCGATCCCTACGCCAACGCCTTCATGCCCGACCCGACCGCACACACGACTCTGGACTGGGCGCAAAGTGACCTCACCGACATGCGCCCCGGCGTGGCGGAGCGCAAATGGGAGATCGACTCGCTGTGCTATCCGATCCGCCTGGCGCACGGCTACTGGAAGACCACCGGCGACACGACGCCGTTCGACGACGACTGGCGCGCAGCCATGCACACGGTACTGAAGACCTTCCGTGTGCAACAGCGCAAGGACGGCCCCGGCCCGTACCATTTTCAGCGCAACTCACCCAGGGCCAGCGAGAATCCGCCACTGGACGGCTACGGGAATCCCGCCAAGCCGGTGGGGCTGATCTTCTCGATGTTCCGTCCATCGGACGATGCCTGCCTGTATCCGCTGTTTGTGCCGGCGAACTGGTTCGCAGTGACCTCACTGCGCCAGCTGGCCGAGATGTCGCAGGCGGTCCACCACGACAACGCCTTCGCCGGCGAGTGCCGTGCGCTGGCCAATGAGGTGGAAGCGGCGCTGAAGCAGTACGCCCTGATGCACGACGAACGCGGCGGCGAGATCTGGGCGTATGAGGTCGATGGTTTCGGCAACCAGCTTTTCATGGACGACGCCAATGCGCCCAGCCTGTCGAGCATGGCTTATCTCGGTGCGATGCCGATGGACAACCCCACCTACTGCCGCACCCGCGCGCTGGCATGGAGCCATCGAAATCCTTATTTCTTCAGCGGAAGCGCCGCCGAAGGCATCGGCGGCCCGCACGAGGGGCTGCGCATGATCTGGCCGATGTCGATCACCATGCGCGCACTCACTACGCACGACGCCGGCGAGATCCGCCAGTGCCTGCAATGGCTCAAGACCACCCACGCCGGCACCGGGTTCATGCACGAGGCGTTCGATCAGGACGATCCGAAACACTTCACCCGCGCCTGGTTCGCCTGGGCCAACACCCTGTTCGGCGAACTGATCGTCGAGCTGGCCCAACGTCATCCCGAGCTGCTGCGCGCCTGAGCGCCGACGGCTTCACCGCTTTCACGCACTGACAGGAACATTCCCGCATGGTCACCCGCCGACGTTTTCTCCAGGGCTCCGCCGCCGCACTGACCCTGCTGGGCGCACGCTTCGCCACCCCCTCGGCATTCGCTGCCGGTCGCGCCGGCAGCAGCCAGTCCGGCGCCCTCGGCATGCCGGGCAGCGCCGGACTCACCCACCACGTCGATGTGTTCATCGGTACCGGTGGCCACGGCCACACCTTTCCCGGCGCCACGCTGCCGTTCGGCATGGTCCAGCTCAGCCCGGATACCAACGACAGTGGTTGGGATGCGTGTTCCGGCTACCACATCGGCGACGGCTCGATCATGGGCTTCTCGCACACTCACCTCAGCGGCACCGGCGCCGCGGACCTGCTCGACGTGCTGGTAATGCCGGTCCAGGGCGCCGTGCAGTTGCAGCCCGGCACCCGCGGCCGGCCCGACATCAACTATCACTCGCGGTACGACATGAAGCCCGCTGCGGGCGTTGCGCAACAGCTACCAGTGGATGCCGTGATCACGCCCGGCCCGGGCTACCGCTCGCGTTTCGACCGCAGCAGCGAAAGCGCGCGGCCCGGCTATTACCGCGTTACGCTGAAAGACCACGACATCCTCGCCGAGCTCACCTGCACCGAGCGTACCGGCCTGCATCGCTATACGTTCAACCAATCCGGCGACGGCCACCTGCTGGTCGACTTCGCCCACGGCTATCACGATTCTCCGGGAACGCCTTGCCGCGTCTCCGATGCCACCTTGAAGCTCATCGGCAACGACACCCTGGTCGGCTCGCGGCGCGTTCACCAGTGGGCGAACGGCCGGCACATTTACTTTGCGATGAAGCTGTCACGACCGATCACCCAAGGCGTGCTGTACAACGACGACAAGGCGCTGCCCGGCGGCTCGCTGGAGGCCAGGGGCAGCCATCTCAAGGCCGCACTGCATCTCGGCGATGCATCCAGCGAGCCACTGCTGGTCAAGGTCGGCATCTCCGGCGTCGACATCGAGGGTGCATTGCGCAATCTCGAACAAGAGTTGCCGGACTGGGATTTCGACCGCGTCAGCGCGGCTGCCGACAGCGCCTGGGAGCGGGAGCTGGGCCGGATCGCGATCGACGCGGCGAGCGACGACATGCGACGCATCTTCTACACCTCGCTCTACCACACCATGATGGCGCCGACCCTGTTCAGCGACGTCGACGGCCGGTATCGCGGCATGGATTTGGCCGTCCATCAGCTGCCGCAGGGCGCGCACAACTACAGCACCTATTCACTCTGGGATACCTACCGCGCGCTGCATCCGCTGTTCACCCTGTACCAACCTGAGCGCGTACCTGACCTGGTCAATGGCCTGATCCGCATGGCCGCCGAAAGCCCTGAAGGGCCACCCGTGTGGCCACTGCAGGGCGTGGAAACCGGCTGCATGATCGGGTGCCACTCCGCGTCGGTGATTGCCGAAGCGCAGGCCAAGGGTTTCCAGGGAATCGACATCGACAAGGCCTGGCCGCTGTATCGCAAGCGCGCCATGGACGACGATTACCGTGGCCTGTCCTACTACCGCAAGCTCGGTTACATCCCAAGCGACAAGGAAGGCGAAGCGGTCAGCAAGACGCTGGAATACTGCTACGACGATTGGGCCGTGGCGCACATGGCCGACGCGGCCGGCGCCACGGCCGACGCGAAGGCCTTGCGCGCACGCTCGCGCAACTACCGCCACGTGTTCGACAAGAACGTCTCGTTCGTGCGCCCGCGCGACAGCCTGGGTGGGTGGCTGGAAGACCCGTTCGACCCTACCGCCATCGGGTACTCCGACAAATGGCGCGATTTCACCGAGTCCAATGCGTGGCAGGCGACGTTTCTCAACCAGCACGACCTCTACGCCTACATGCAGTTGTTCGGCGGCGAGGCAGCGTTCGAGCAGAAACTCGACGGCCTGTTCAACGCGCCGCCAAGCCTTCCGGACAACGCCCCGCCGGACATTGCCGGTCTGGTCGGCCAGTACGCTCACGGTAACGAGCCCAGCCACCACATCGCCTATCTGTATGCCTACACCGGCGCACATTACAAGACCCAGGCCCGCGTCCGTTCACTACTCGACACCATGTACCGCGCATCGCCCGATGGGTTGGCCGGCAACGAAGACTGCGGCCAGATGAGTGCCTGGTATGTCATGGGCGCACTGGGTCTGTACGCGGTCGATCCGGTCAGTGCAACCTATGTATTCGGAAGTCCATTGCTGAACCGTGCAGAGATAACCCTCGCGAACCAGCGCAAGCTTGTGGTGGAGACAATGGGCAACGGTCCGGACAAACCCTACATTCAGTCCGTCAGTTGGAACGGCAAGCCATGGACGCGTAGCTGGATCAGTCATGCCGAGCTGACCGCTGGTGGCGTACTGACATTCCACATGGGCATCATTCCCAACAAGAAATTCGGCAACCTCGCCAAGGACAGACCGCCATCATTCGGGAGTCGGGCATCGTAAGCATCGAGCCTGCTCGGCGATCGCTGAGTGGGTAGTTCGGCTCGACGGACGCCTCGCGAAGGTACTTGCGCACCGTGTTGCGGGACAGACCGGCCTGTCATGTCGACAAACCATCGCGCAGATGCCGCTGCCGGATCTCGCCTGGAACATTCACCATGATCGCTCCAGCTCACTTCGTCGTGGCAGCCAACGGAGCAGCGTAAAGGGCGGGTCAAAATTGGATGCACTCACCCCTCCAGATGGTCATTTTTGGGTGCACGTTTACAAGCGTTGCCTTTTTTGCGCCGCAGCGTGACATATCACGTCTTCAGGGTTACTAATTGGGGCAGGGGATTTAGATCGATCTAAATAAGTGGCTCGTGTCATGGCTTCCGGAAGACCGGATGGCTCGATGCCAAGGCTCGTTGGATACGAAAATTTAGATCGATTCAATTCAAAAACGCACGGCATATGGGGAGTAAGAAAATATGATTTACCTACCACACGTCTTTGCCCGCAAGCCGCTGTATGCCGCACTTGCCATGGCGACCATGTCGTTTGGAGCTTGTCTCGGAATACCCGGGGTTGCCCTTGCCGCGCAGGCATCCCCACAGACTGCATCCGCGACCACCGCATCACCACCAGAACAAGCATCTGACAGCACACAGGCAAAGAAGGCGGACAAGGAGAAAAAGCCAGGCCCAGCCAAGGCAACCAACCTGCAAGCGGTCGTCGTCACGTTTCGTCAGTCGATCGACCAGAACGTGCAAGAAAAGCGCTATGCCAATTCCATCGTCGAGGTGATCAACGCGCAGAATATCGCGCAGTTCCCCGCCAAGAACATCGCCGACGCGCTTGCGCACGTGCCTGGCGTGGTCATCAGCCGCGAATCCGGCGAAGGCAAGACGGTCAGCATCCGTGGTCTTTCCCCCGAGCTGACGCTGACCGAATTGAACGGCAATTATGTCGCCTCGGCCGATACGTCGGCCGGACTGACGCGCTCGTTCAACTACACGCTGATGCCGGCCAACATGTTCTCCGAGATCAAGCTCTACAAGAGCCTGGAAGCACGCCTGGACGAAGGTGGTATCGGCGGCAACGTGGACCTGCACACGCGCCGCCCCTTGGGGATGAAGGCGAATGACGGCTTCGTGTCCATCAATGGGGCGGGCTCCGACACCAGCAGCAAGATCACGCCCCAGGTGTCGGCCCTGTGGTCCTGGAAGAACAAGGACGAGACCCTGGGCTTCCTGGTCGCTGGCTCGTACCAGAAGCGCCGCGATGTCGATTACACAGCCAATGCCAACAGCTGGCACTGGTGGAGCAACAACTGTACCGACTCGGCAACATGCACCGCGCCGCCGACGGATGTGCATGGCAACCCGTACGGTGCCGACGTGGCGCCCAACATTGCCCTGTGGGGCGGTGGCGGCGTGGTCGACCAGGCCGGCAACCAATATTCGGGATACTGGATGCCACAGCAGTTTTCGACCAGCCGGAACCAGCTGGACCTGAAGACCAAGGGCGTCCAGGCAACCATGCAGTTCAAGCCCAGCGACCATATGCTGCTGACGGGCAACTACTTCCGCTTCCAGCGTCAGCAAACCCAGATCACCAATACCCTGGAGGTCCCGGAGTGGGGCCTGCCCGGCAACCACAATTATGCGGACCAGCAGGGCCGACTGCTCGCGCCCAATGGCCTGACCTTCGACCCCTCGGGAACGGTTGTCACCGGTGCGAACTACGTGCTTCCGGCCGCTGGCCAGGGCTGCAACTCGACGATCAACCCCAGCACGGGCGCGCAACGCCAGGCAGTAGACGTCTGCTCCACGGAGATTCCGTGGCTGAACGGCAACTACTCCGTCGAAAAGGCCACCTCGCAGACCCTCAACATTGAGGGCGAATGGGACAACGGCGGCAACCTCGACGGATCGTTCAACGTCGGTCGCACCTGGGCAACGGGCGGTCCCTCGGTGGAGCTGGGCATGGCTGCCAAGCCGCGGAACTTCGTCAACGGCCAGTGGGTGGACGGCAGCAACGGTGCGGCATGGTCGTACAGCGGCAAGCCGGGCATCACCGCCTCGCCGGATGTGCTGCAGAACATGCTGGCTGGCGCGGGGCAGGTGGACCTTGGCTCCACCGGCTCCAACATGGTCAATACCAGCGACTCGCAGAATTTCGCCCAGGCGGATTTCACCTGGGCCTTTGATTCGGGCTGGGTGCAATCGCTGCAGTTCGGCGTGAAATATCGCGATAGCCACGCCGAACAGCAGAACAACGAGGTTCGCTGGTACTGCAAGGGCACCACCTCGAAGTTCCAGACCTGCGACCCGAACGCCGGCCAGCTGCCCGCGGGTTTCCTCCAGCCCAACGTGCTCGATGGCAGCAACGAAGCCTATAACGACAACACCTTCCCGGCGATCAATTTTCCGGCCTATTACAACTACCTCAACGCGACCTACGACCGCGTGCTGTACGCCCACCCGGAGGACAAATCCTCGATCCAGGAGAAGATCGCCGCGGCCTATGTTCAGGCAAATTTCGACACGGGCACGCTGCGCGGCAACGTGGGTCTGCGCTTCGTCAGCACCAAGCAGGACCTCACTGTGGCCGATCAGATCACGACCAACAACGCGGTGTATTACCACGATGCGGGCGGCAACATCCTGATCTGTCCAGCTTCGGGCGTGAATGCCGCCGGCGGTGCCTGCGCACCGGGTGACTTCCAGTACCGTCCGAACGAAGAGGCGGTCGTCCAGAACTACTCCAACGCATCCACGTCCAAGCGATACAACAAGGTGTTGCCGAGCTTCAATATCGCGTGGAACCTGACGGACGACTTCCTGATACGCGCCGCGGGTTCGCAGGCGCTGGCCCGTGCGAACTACACCGACCTGGCGCAGCTGGGCAGCCTGACCTACTACACCCAGGACTACTACAACGACCGCAAGCAGTTCGGCTCCCCCGTGCCTGGCTGGTACGGCAGCGGTGCCAATGCTGACCTGAAGCCGTTCACGGCGACTCAGTTCGACTTGGCCGGCGAGTGGTACTACGAGCCCCATTCGGTCGTGGGCATCGATCTGTTCCAGAAGAAAGTGAAGAACTTTGTCGTGCCGGTCACCGTCAACAACATCATGGTGAACGTCGGGGGCACGCAAGAGAACTTCATGCAGTACAGCACCAACGCCAACGGTCGCTCGGGCACGTCCAAGGGTATCGAGCTGTACGCGCAGCACACCTGGGACATGGGCTTTGGCTACATCGCCAACTACACGCTCAACAAGACCAACGAAACCCCCGTCTCCCTGGGCGATACGCAGGTGGGCAAATCGGAGCTGATCGGCAGTGCCAAGTACGCGGCCAACGTGTCGCTGTTCTATGAAAAGCATGGACTGCTGCTTCGCGTCAGCGACAACTGGACCGGCCGGACCATGCAAGGCCTGGCGTCGGGGCTTTCGGTCTATTCGGAGCCCTATCGCGAGATCGACTTGAACGGTGACTATGAGTTCAACAAGCACTTCATGGTGACCGCATCGATCATCAACCTGACCAAGTCCACGCCGCGCTCCTATCTCGGCTCGGACACCCGGGCCCGGTTGAACTCCTACGAGTACGCCGGCCGCCAGTACTACGTGGGCATCACGTACAAGTTCGGAGATGGCGGCTGAGAAAGCGCAGACGGGGTCGGGCCGATCGCCTGACCCCGCCACCGCCCCCGCGGATACACCCCACTCCGCAGCAGGAAGACATCATGAAGTTCGCACCCGCACGCTCGCCCCGGCGTATATTTCCGATACACGACCGGCACCGCGTCCTCATCGTGGCCCTGGCGATCCTCGCACTTGGAACCATCGACGCGGGGCATGCGAAAGACGTCAGGCCCGCTTCCGCCGCCACCTCGGCCGTCGATGAAGCCAACCCGCTGGTCGGCACCGCGCCGCTGGACCGGCAGGAGCTGATCGGCAATGCGCCGCCGCCGGGCGAGCCGCTGTATTCGGGCATGACTTCGCCGGGCGCGAGCTTGCCGCAAAGCTCGACGGATGCGGCGCCGGTCAACATCAATGCTGATCTCAGCTTTGCCACGGGCGTCCCGGTGTCCTATGCCTATGGGCGGCCGGCCATGATCGGTTTCACCGGCGGTGGTTCGACGTACGGTGCGCGCGCTGCGCCGATGATCATGCCGGTGGTCGGCGACTGGACCGTGCCGCCGGACTACGCCTCGTCGTATTACGACAAGGCGACCGAGAAGGCGTCACCGGGTTACTACGCCGTCGACCTCGCCACGTTCCACACCCGTGCCGAACTGACGGTGACGCAGTGGACCAGCCTGATGCGCTTCACCTTTCCGGCGAGTCACCGCTCGAATGTGGTGGTCAACCTTCGTCGCTCGGGCGGCGATATAGAGGTCGTAGGCGACCGCATGATCCGCGGCGTCGCTACGGGCGAGCGCCGGAACCTCGACGCGGACGGTCCCTATTTCGTGGCGGAATTTTCGCGTCCGTTCGCGGCCTTCGGCACCTTCCACGCCGACGTCAACGACAAGGGCGAAGGCCTCGGCAACGAAGACGTGCAGACCGGCCAGCGCACGGTATCGGGCAGCTATGCGGGTGCCTATGTCACCTTCGACACGAAGGCCGGCGATCAGGTGCTGGTGAGGATCGCCCACGGCCACAGCGCCGACGAAGCCGCACAGCGGCTGCACGCGGCGGATGGCGCTTTCGACAGTGCGCACGCCAAGGCGCGTGCGGCATGGGCGCAACTGTTCGATCGCGTCGAAGTTTCCGGCGGCACGCCGAAACAGCGCGCGTTGTTTTACTCGACGCTTTATCACTCCTTTGCCAGCCCGCGCGTTGTCGCGCGCAAGGGTGAGCACTACATCGACGCCAAAGGTCAGCTTCAGGTCGCCGCGTACGATCTCTACAGCCCCGTGCCGTACTGGGACACCGGCCGCAATCAGATCACGTTGCTCATGCTGCTCGAGCCGAAGGTCGTGCAGGACATCATGCGGTCCGAGCTGGAACGGGCACACGAGCGCGGCTACATGAACACCTCGTTCCACGGTGATCACGCCGTGTTCCTCTACGACGGCGCAATGCAGCGCGGGATCCCGTTCGACTACGCCAGCGCCTACGAGGTGCTGCGAAAGAACGCGACCGATCCGAAGGGTCCACGCGGTTACCTGGCCGAATACGTCAAGAACGGCTGGATCTCCGACATTGTTCCGTCGGGCAATCCGAGTCCGCCGTATGCCGGAGGCAAGGCCGGTGTGGCGACGACGATGGAGTACGCCTGGGACGATCATGCGCTCGCCGATCTCGCCCGACGGGTCGGCAAGAAGGACGACGCAGCGATGTTCCTGCGTCGCGCCGGCAACTACCGCAACGTGTTCGATCCGTCGGTGGGCTTCATGCGCGGCCGCACCGCGGACGGCAAGTGGATTTCGCCGTTCGACCCGGCCGAGCCGTACTACAACTTCATGTCGAAGGAAGGCTCGGGCTGGTCCACGCTGTGGCTGGTGCCGCATGACGTGCAGGGTTTGATGAACCTGCTCGGCGGACGCGATGCGTTCAATGCCAAGCTCGACACTTTCTTCTCCACGCCTTACGCGCCCAGGGGCATCTGTCGCGACTGCACCGGTGTGATCGGGCAGTACGTGCAGGGCAACCAGCCGGACCAGCAAGCGGCGTATCTCTACGCATGGAGCGGCCAGCCCTGGAAGACGCAGGCGCTGACGCGCCGCATCCTCGCCGAACTGTATGGCAGCGATGCCACCGGCTACGGCTACCCCGGCATGGACGACCAGGGTTCGACGTCGTCCTGGTATGTGCTCAGCGCGATGGGTTTCTACCCGGTCGATCCCTCTACCCCCGATTACATCATCGGCAGTCCGATCTTCGATCGTATCCGCCTGCGTCTGGGCAACGGCAAGGTCTTCGAGATCGTCGCGCGCAACAACTCCGAGCGGAACAAGTACATCCAGTCCGCCACGCTGAACGGAAAACCGTGGACCAAACCCTGGTTCAGCCACGCGGACATCGAGAACGGCGCGACGCTGGTGCTCACGATGGGTTCGCAGCCGAACAAGGCCTGGGGTGCCGATCCGGGCGATGCGCCGCCGTCGATGTCGGCGCGAGAACCCTGATTGGCGGGATCACGATTTCGTTTTTCTTCTTGAGAGGACGGCCCGATCATGAATCCGAAGACGCATGCCACGCTCATCCTGTTTCGGTCGGGCAACGTCCCGAAAAAGGTCGGTTCAGGCGCTGTCGCTATACGGATACGCCTTCCGATAACGCTGGTTGCGACCGGTCTGATGGCGCTGGTTGTCGCGCTCGCCCCGGTCGCCTCCGCTCGGGCCGATCAATCAAGGCCGCGAACCGACGGGTCGACAGCCGTCGCCCGGAGCCGGGTGGCGGCAGACGTGCTGATGAGTTCTTACGATTCGGACAAAGCCTGGTTCCCCTCCAGTTGGTGGAATTCGGCGGTCGCCCTGCAAACCATTGGCGACTACATGCAACGTACCGGCGATCGCCGCTATCTTGTTCAACTGGACAACACCTTCGAGAAGGACAAAGGGGCGTTTCCGGGTGGGGTGCTGTCCGGCGATCCCTTGCTCGGCAATTTCACCAGCCGTGCCATCGACGACTCCGAGTGGTGGGGCCTGACCTGGCTGCAGGCCTATGACCTCACCGGCAACCGGAAGTATCTGGACATGGCGGTCACGATTGCCAACTACGTGCACGGCTACTGGGACACCAGCACTTGCGGCGGTGGCGTATGGTGGAACGCCGAACGCACCTACAAGAATGCCGTCACCAACGGACTGTGGATCCGGCTCACCGCCGAACTGCACAACCGAATCGATGGCGATCGGGTGTGGCTCGAGCGGTCACGCGAGGCTTGGAGCTGGTTCGCGGGCAGCGGCATGATCAACGCCAGCGGCCTGGTCAACGACGGCCTCACCGACACCTGCAGCAACAACGGGCAGAACGTGTGGAGCTACAACGAGGGCCTGGCGATCGGTGCCGGACTGGAACTCTGGCGCGCGACCCGCGACCCGCACATCCTGGCCACCGTTCGTCAATTGGCGGATGCCGCGATCGGTGCGGATGGCCTGGTTGTCGACGGCGTCCTGACCGAAAGATGTGATGCCCTCGACCAGACCTGCGACGACAACGCCAAGCAGTTCAAGGGCATCTTCATGCGCTACTGGACCGACCTCGCCGACACCACCCACGATCCACGCTACGCCGCCTTCCTCGACCAGCAAGCCGAGGCCATCTGGGCCAAAGACCGAGATGCCGCCGGCCGACTGGGCACGCGCTGGTCCGGCGCCAGCAGCGACGATCATCCCAACGTGTTCGATTGGCGCACCCAGGCCAGCGCGCTCAGCGCCCTGATCGGCGACGTACCTGCCTGGATGCCGCGGGAGTCGCTGGCCGCGACCATGTCGCCGGCACAGCCAGTAATCATGCCGGCCGCATCGGGCGCGTCATCCATCGCGATCGACCTCGGCGTCTCGGCCACCGGGTTCTTCCCACTGCATGCGCTCGCTTCGATCGATGTACCCGCGGGTTGGGATGTCACGCCGCGCGCAACCCAACTGCGCCTGCAGCCACACGGCAACGCGTTCCCGGTCAGCGGCACGATCCCGTTGAAAGTCACGGTGCCGAGCCTGGCAACGGACGGGCATCACAGGGTGACGGCCAGCGTGATGGCGGCGGGCCTGCACTTCAGCACGCAGGCCGATGTGCTGGTCGCGCACACGATCGACTTCGACACCGGTACCGTCGACGAGAGCCCGTGGCTGTGGGATGCCGACCATTCGCAGAGCAACGGCGTGCAGAACCGCTTCGCCGACGGCAGTGCCCACTTCACCTATCGCTTTCCTTTCCCGTCGGATACCACGTCGGCACACCTCACCCTGACCATTGACGCCGAATACCTGGTGCAGGCCAGTTCAGACGGGCAGCACTGGACGACCGTGTTGCAGGAATGTCAGCCGGTTACCGATGGCTCGAACAAGGCGGACCAGACCATCGACCTGACGCCTTACCTCGGCACGGGCGCCGACGGATCGAAGCCGGTCTATCTCAAGGTGTCCGATGCATTTCCCGATGATGGTTGGGGCGGGCGCGTATACCACGTGAGGGCGAACATCATCGAGTAGCCGGACCGACCAAGGGCTTCGGCCTCCCCCTTTTTACCTCTCTCAACGAGTTGCCCCATGCGCCTGCTGCCATGCTTTCTTTTGATTTCCGGATGCTTGATTTCCGGATTGGCGCTCGCCAACGGCATGGGCAACGCCGCCTCGCTGCCCGGCGCCAACACGCACGACCTTCGCGTCATGACTTTCAATGTGCGTTACAGCGAGGCAGACGACGGCATCAATGCGTGGCTCAGGCGCCGCGATCTGATGGTGCAGGTCATCCGCAATGAACACCCCGATATCCTCGGTACGCAGGAATTGCTCTTGCCACAGGCTGACTACTTGCAACAGCACCTGCCCGATTACACCTGGCTCGGCATGGGCCGCAACGGCAACGAGATCAACCGGAACGACAACGAACACATGGGTGTCTTCTACGACAAGGAGCGCCTGAAAGTACTCAAGTCCGGCAACTTCTGGTTCTCCGATACGCCGGACAAGCCAGGCAGCAAGAGCTTCGGCCAACCTCTGCCGCGCATGGTTACCTGGGCGCAATTCCAGGATCTGCGCGGTGGAAAGCAGTTCTACTACTACGACACCCACTTTCCCTACCAGGATGGCAAAAAAGCCGAGGCGATCCGTGAGCGGTGTGCCGAGGAAATTCTGCGACGTCTGGCCCAGTTGCCCGCGTCGGTGCCGTTCATCCTGACCGGTGACTTCAACACTGCCCCCGAAAGCGTGACCCATGCCGCCCTGACCAAAGTCCTGCACGATGCACGCACGTCGGCTCCGCGGCATGAGGGCCCGGTCTCTACCTTTCACGACTTCACCGGCCATGCGACCAAGCGCATCGACTGGATTCTTTATCGCGGCTTGACGGCCGACAGCGTGCGCACGATCACGACGCACGAGGGCAAAGTCTATCCGTCCGACCACTTTCCCGTAGCCGCCGATTTGAGCTGGTAGACGAAGCGCTCCGACCGCGCGGTAGCGAATCGAAGTGCAGCGTTTCGGCAAGGAAGGTCGGTACGACGCGACAGGTTCACAGGCACCCGGCCGCGCATCGACCGCCCTGCATCGAGTCGCTCCCGGGTGGATGGACTTGACCCCTTTTTGCATTGAGGAATACCAAATGACATGCAGCACGAAGACAAGGCGCTCGATCGCCTGGATGGGCATGACCGTGGCGATGGGACTGATCCCGATGGCGATGGCGGCACCGGCACGAAGCGCCGTCTGGAACGGCAAGGTGGCGCCATTGGCCACGCCGTGGACGGCCGAGGTATCGCCAAATAACGCTTTGCCCGAATATCCGCGACCGCAGCTGGCGAGGCCGTCGCTGGAGCATCCTCAGTGGATGAGCCTCAACGGGCTGTGGCAGTACGCGGCAAGCGACGTGCATGGCGCGCTGCCGTTCGGCCAGACGCTGAAGGACCGGGTGCTGGTGCCTTACCCAATCGAATCGGTGCTCTCGGGCGTGCAGAAGCATTCGGACTTCATGTTCTACCGCCGGCTGGTGGACGTCCCTGCGTCATTCACCGCGCATGGCCAACACGTGCGGCTGAACTTCGGCGCGGTGGCCCAGGACGCCATCGTTTACGTCAACGGCAAGCAGGTGGCGCGCCATGTGGGCGGCTATACGTCCTTCGGCGCGGACATCACGCAGGTACTGCGCCAGGGCCCGCAGGAAATCGTGGTGGCCGTGCATGCGCCCGTGGACGGCGCCAACGTGATGGTGGGCAAGCAGCGGCTGAAACCCGAAGGCATCTTCTACACCGCGGCCTCGGGTATCTGGCAGTCGGTGTGGCTGGAGCCGGTGCCGGCCACCAACCTGGCGCAACTGACCTTCACCCCGGCGCGAAGCCTGGACGCCTTCACGGTGACGTCGAAGCTCCACGGCAACAACGAAAATGCCACGCTGCATGTCACTGCCTATGCGGGTGGCAAGCCGGTCGGCGAGGCGAGCGGGGCGGCCGGCAAACCGCTGCAATTGGCTATCGCACATCCGCGCCTGTGGAGCCCGCAGAATCCGTTCCTGTACACCTTCAAAGCCACCCTCGTGCAGGGCGACCAGCGCGACAACGTGACCAGCTATGCCGGCCTGCGCACCATCGGCGTCAAGAAAGTGGACGGACTCAACCGCATCGTGCTGAACGGCAAGACGACCTTCCTGCTGGCCACGCTGGACCAGGGCTACTGGCCCGACGGCATCTACACCGCGCCCACCGACGCGGCGCTGAAGTTCGACATTCAGAAGACGAAGGACCTCGGCTTCAACACCATCCGCAAGCACATCAAGGTGGAACCGGCGCGCTGGTACTACTGGGCCGACCGCATCGGCCTGATGGTGTGGCAGGACATGCCGGCGCTGCCGACCGGGAGCAACGACAAACTCAGCGACGCCGACAAGGCTCGATTCCGCGCGGACGTCACGGCCATCGTCGAGCAACTGAAGGGCGAAACCTCGATCATCGGCTGGATCCCGTTCAACGAGGGCTGGGGCCAGTGGAGCATTCCGGCCGCCGCCGAACTGGCGACGCAGATCAAGCAACTCGATCCCTCGCGCCTGGTCGATGCGCGCAGCGGCGCCAACTGCTGCGACACCAAGGGTGATCCGCACGCCGGCGACGTCTACGACATCCATGATTACCAGGGCCCCGGCCTGCCGAGCCCGGACGCCACGCGCGCCTCCATGGACGGTGAGCACGGCGGTCTGACCCTTGGCATTCCCGGCCATATGTGGCCCAACACACCGATCAACCCGTACGGCGACGTGAAAGACAACGCCGCGCTCAACAAGGGCTACGTCGCCAACACCGCCGTGCTGCGCGACAAGGGCCCCGCCATTGGTGTGTCCGGCAGCGTCTATACCCAGATCACCGATGTCGAGGGCGAGCATAACGGGCTGTTCACCTACGACCGCAAGATCGAAAAGGTTGACGAAGCCAAGGTACGCGCGATCAACGAGGCGACGATACGCGCAGGCGGGCAGCGCTGAGGCCTCCGCGAAAGGGGACAGATTCGAATGGCACATGCTTAAGGCAGCGCTGAATAAGCCATCGCAATCAACCAACCTTCGTGTCTAGTCATCCCGTGCGTGCCTAGCGCGAAAAAGCGACCAGGGCTGTTCGTCAGGAAGCCGAAGAACCAGGCGGGACTAAACGTCCAGGATAGTTGGGTGATTCAGTAAGCGCAGCAGCTCGTGGCAGGCACCCATGGTGTGGTAGTCGCACTTGCCGGCGGGGCTTTTCTCGTCGCTGTACTTGCGGTTGTCGCGGGTGAGGATGCGGTACCAGGCGCCGTGGCGGTGATCGACGAAATGCTGCCACGCATACGCCCACAGCTTCCCGTACCAATCGTCATACACGGCCAGCCCGGTGCGCGCGTGGAGCAGCGCGGCGGCGGCCAGCGATTCGGCCTGCACCCAGAAGTATTTGTCGTCGTCGCAGATGCTGCCGTCTGGCGCGAAGCCGTAGCCGATGCCGCCGTATTCGTTGTCCCACGCGCGTGCCAGCGCGGTGTCGAACAGGTGTTGCGCGGTGGGCAGCAGCCAGTCGCGGGCGAGGCCGCGTTCGCCCAGCATCGGCTCCATGATCAGCAGCAGCTTGGCCCATTCGGTCTGGTGGCCGGGCTGGAAGCCCCAGGGGCGAAACAGGTGTTTCGGGTCGTCGCGATGGTATTCGCGATCGATGTTCCAGTCGCGGTCGTAGTGCTCCCACACCAGACCGCCGGCCTGGGCGGCCTGGCGGCGCGTCATGTGGTCGGCGAGCGTGTAGGCGCGTTCCAGGTAGCGCGGGTCGTCGCTGGCCTGGTAGGCGGCCAGCATCGCCTCGCACATGTGCATGTTCGCGTTCTGGCCGCGGTAGTCGCTGAAGTGCCAGTCGGCATCGGCCTCGTCGCGGTACAGGCCGGCGTCGGCATCCCAGAAGTGCTGCTCCAGCAGGGCCCAGGTTTCGTCCATCCACGCGGCGGCCTCGGCGATGCCGGCCTTGCGCGCGCTGGCGTAGGCGAGCAGCACGAAGGCGACGCCGTAGGCGTGGTTGGTGCGGTCCTCGGGTTGCTCGTCGCGGATCGTCCAGGCGTAGCCGCCGGTGTACGGATCGCGATGCACTTCGCGCAGGTAGCGCAGGCCGTGGCGCGCGGCGTCGAGGTATTCGCCGTGGAGAGCAGCCTGGTGGCCGAACTCGATCGCGGCCAGCGCATAGTTGACGACAAAACGCGTGCTGCTGACCAGGTGCCGGTGGCTTCGATCGTAGATCGTGCCGTCGTCCTTGAAGTAGTGGAAGAAGCCGCCGTCCGGATCGATCGCATGCGGGTGGTAGAACGCCATCGTCTGCGCGATGTGCGCGCGCAGGAAATCGGCGCAATGGAAATCCGGCATGGTGCTCATGGCTGGTTCTCCATGAAGGCCAGCACTTCGTCGCCGTGCGGCATCGCGCTGAACGAGCCCTGGCGGGTCACGGTGAGTGCGCCACTGGCGGCGGCGAAGCGCAGCATCGCGTGCAGGCGCGGCAGCTCGGTCACCAGCTGGTCGAGCCGTTCCGGGCCGGGCGCGAGTTCGGCCAGGCAACACAGCAGGCCGCCGACGAAGGCGTCGCCGGCGGCGGTGGAATCGACCACCTGCACCCGATAGCACGGCAGCTCGCCCTCGGCGTCGGGGTGGAACCAGCGCAGCGGTTTCGCGCCGTCGGTCACCACCACCAGCCGGGTGCGTCCCCGCCACAGCCGGTCGAGCGCGGCCTGTTCGCCGTCGACCGCGAGCCAGGCGAATTCTTCCGCCGACAGTTTCACCACGTCGGCCAGATGCAGC
Organism: Rhodanobacter sp. T12-5; assembly: GCF_008329435.1. GTDB lineage: Bacteria > Pseudomonadota > Gammaproteobacteria > Xanthomonadales > Rhodanobacteraceae > Rhodanobacter. The sequence goes on along the minus strand of NZ_NPKN01000002.1, from coordinate 842,956 downwards.
GCAGGCCACAGCAGCGGGAGCGGATCGGTGTCGGTCGGCCACAGCGCCGGGCGCAGGTTGAGATCGAAGCTGACCAGCGCGCCGACGCCATGCGCACGCTGCATGCCTTCGCGGGTGGTGTCGGCCAGGGCCGGGTCGGTCATGCTGTTCGAGCAGACGTGGAACACGGCGACATCGCGGAACGTATCGGGGCGAAAGTCGGCCGGTCGGAACTTGAGGTCGGCCGAGCCGTCGCGATAGAAGCTGAAGCTGCGTTCGCCGTGGGCGTCCAGCGTGACGAAGGCCAGCGCGCTGTTCGCCGCATCGGTGCGCACGACATCGTCGGTGCCGACGCCGGCCTGCTGCAGGCTGTCGAGCAGGAAATCGCCGAAGCGGTCGCGCGAAAGCATGCCGGCGAAGCGCGCGCTGCCGCCGAGCCGCGCCGCGGCCACCGCGACATTCGCCGGCGCGCCGCCGGCGAACGGCACGAAGCCGGTGGCGAAGCCGCGGTCGTCGACGCCGTCGGCATGCAGGTCGATCAGGGCCTCGCCGAAACACAGGATGGGCCGTGCGGTCATGCGCGTTCGCTCGCGCTGTCGCCTGTCGACGGGGTGCTGCGGATCTTCGAGCCGCTGAGGCCGTAGAACACGATGTACAGGTAGCACAGCAGCGGCAGGAAGAACGCGTGCTGCAGGCCGATGTTGTCGGCCAGCATGCCTTGCAGCCGCGGGATCACGGCACCGCCCGCGATCAGCATGAAGAAGATGGTGGTGAGCACGCCCATCGCCATCGGGTAGTCGGTGTGGCGCTCGCCGCGTGCCGGCGTGCCTGGCGTGGGTGATGGAGTGTGGGCGAAGGCCATGTGGATTCCCCGAGCGGATCAGATGTGTGGCGGATCAGGCGGCGATGGGCGGGCAACTGTTTTCGCGCACCATCAGTTGCACTGATGCGATGGTCTTGCGGCTGTCGGCCTGCGGCTGTTGCAGGCGCTGCAATAACAGTTGTGCGGCCTGTTGGCCGCGTTCGCGAGGGGCCGTGGTCAAGGTGGTCAGCGATGGCATGCCCGGCGCGGCCTCGGCGATGTCGTCGAAGCCGGTCAGGGCGAATTCGGCGAAGAACGGGTTGGCCACGTCGTTCAGGATCAGCGCGATGCTGGAAGACGTGGGTTGGCGCAGGTTGGCGGCGGCACGGTTGTACACATAACCTTGACGACGCAGTTCCTCCTCGACCCGTGCGCGGGTGTTCTTGTTCACCATCGGGCTGCCGCGCAGCACGAGTGAGACCGTGGCGCGCGACACGCGCAGCCGGCGGCAACGTCGTTCAAGGTTACTTTGCGGCCGGTCGGTGTATGGCTGGGCATGCGATTTTTGCCGGATTGGAACGATCCAAATGTAACTTATCGACGCTGTTTCACACGTCGCAGCGCAACATGCGTTGCCTCGCCGCGAATGTTAGCGTGCCACCTGGATCGTTCCAAATGCGAGATTGCGATGATTGTACGGTTACCTTTCGTCCTCCCCTGCGTACTTGCCGCCGCTCTCGGCCTGGCCGGTTCGACGCCGGCTGTGCATGCCACGGGTCTTGCCGCTGGCCACGCGGCGAGTGTCGATCCGCGCATCGGCAGCGGCGGCGACGGCCACACCTTCCCCGGTGCCACGGTGCCGTTCGGCATGATCCAGTTGTCGCCGGATACGGCGATGCCGGATTTCAAGCATGCCTACAAGTGGGCGGCCGGCTACCAGTACGGCGACAGCAGCATCATGGGTTTCTCGCACACGCATTTTTCCGGTTCCGGCCATTCGGACCTGGGCGACGTGCTGGTGATGCCGATTGCCGGTGACGTGAAGCTCGATCCGGGCGACCCGGCCAAACCGGGCAGCGGCTACCGCTCGCGCTTTTCGCACGACAGCGAAGTGGTGCAGGCTGGCTATTACGCGGTGACCCTCAGCGATTACCGCGTGCGCGCCGAACTCACCGCGGGTCGCCGGATCGGCTGGCATCGCTACACCTTCCCGGCCAATCGGCCGGCCCATGTGCTGCTGGATCTGCGCCCGAGCATCTACGACTACCCCGGCAAGGTGCTGTGGGCCAGCCTGCGCGTGCATCCCGACGGAACCGTCACCGGCTGCCGCACCACCCGCGGCTGGGCCCCGGGCCGCGAATTGTGTTTCGCCATGCGCTTCTCGCAGCCGATGACGTCGCGCGAGCTGTACGACCGCGAGGCAGACATCCTCTACAAGGGCTTCAAGGGCCCGGGCAACCAGCCCGAGGATGACGATGCCGAAAACGGCCGCGCGCTGGTCGGCGTGTTCGACTTCGGCAAGCTGAAACAGCCGCTGGAAGTGAAGGTGGCGATCTCGCCGGTGAGCGAGGCGAACGCCATCGCGAATCTCGACCACGACGGCGCGGGCTGGGATTTCGATGCCCGCCGCGCCGAGGCGAAAGCCGCCTGGGACAAGGCGCTTGCAGTGATCGATGTCGAGGCGCCGAAGACTGCCACGACGCTGTTCTACACCGCGCTGTATCACGCGATGTTGTCGCCCACGCTGAGCATGGATGTCAACGGCGATTACCGCGGGCCGGATCATGCCGTGCATCGCGCGGACGGTTTCGAGTTCTATTCGACCTGGTCGCTATGGGACGTCTACCGCGCTCAGCAGCCGTTGATGGTGTTGCTCAATCCGCAACGCAGCACCGACTTCATCCGGTCGCTGATTGCCGCACGCGAGGCCAGTCCGTTCGGCATCCTGCCCGTTTGGGCGTACCAGGGGCTGGAGACCTGGTGCATGATCGGTTACCACGCGGTGCCGGTGATCGCCGACGCATACATCAAGGGCGTGCGCGGCTTCGATGCGGGCAAGGCGCTCGCGGCGATGGTGGCCAGCGCCACCTATGCGCCATACGGCGATCTGGCCGACTACATGAAGCTCGGCTACGTGCCGATCGACAAGGAACCCGAAGGCGCCTCGAAGACGCTGGAGTACGCCTACGACGACTGGTCGCTGGCGCAGATGGCGAAGGCGATGGGCAAGACCGGGGTGGCCGGCACGTTCACGAAGCGTGCCGCCAACTGGCGCCAGGCATGGGACCCGAAAACCGGCTTCATGCGCGCGCGGCTGAGCGACGGCAAGTTCCGTGAACCGTTCGACCCGACGGCCGCCGGCTACGGCAGCGATTTCACCGAGGGCAACGCCTGGCAGTACTCGTGGTACGTGCCGCAGGACGTGGCCGGGCTGATCGGCGCGATGGGCGGGGATACGAAATTCGTGGACAAGCTCGACGCCTTGTTCGATGCGAAAGTCGATCCGTCCCACTTCAAGCACGTCGAGGACATCACCGGCCTTATCGGCTGGTACGCGCATGGCAACGAGCCGAGTCACCACATCGCTTACCTCTACGACTACGCCGGCGCGCCGTGGAAGACGCAAGGCCGCCTGAAGCAGATCATGGACAGCCAGTACGCGGCGCGCCCCGACGGTCTGGCCGGCAACGACGACCTCGGCCAGATGTCGGCCTGGTACGTGTTTACCGCGCTGGGCTTCTACCCGGTGACGCCGGCCAGCGACGAGTACGCGATCGGGCGGCCATTCGTGGCGAAGGCGACGATCCACGTGGGCAACGGTCGCACGTTCACCATCAGCGCCTCGCCGCTGGACGACGCGCATCCCTACGTTGGAGCGGTGACCCTCGATGGCAAGCCGCTGGATCGCACGTACCTGCGCCATGGCGAGATCGTTGCCGGTGGCGAGCTGCATTTCACGATGCAGGCCGAGCCGAACCGGCATTGGGGAAATGCCGTTGGCGCGCGACCGGCGTCGATGAGTCGTTACGGCCCGTGAACGGAGTGCGCAAGCCTCTCGACGCCCCGCCGAAACATGCCAGAATGCCAAGGACGCTTGTCGTGGCGGGTTTGTCGATGATCCGGGTCGCATGAAAACCAGAGGAGTCCTGCGCTGGCATACCGCCGGCCTGCTGCTGGCAGTGCTGGTCATCGTGGCCTTGCCGTATGCCGTCACGCGTTTCAGTTCCCAAAGCATGCGTGAGGCGGCCGCACTGTTGACCCACTCGAACGTCGTCAAGGCGACGACTTACCGGCTCGCCTACCTGACCCGCGACAGCGAAAGCGCCATCTATCGTCTGCTGGCCGGCGACAGCAACGACCTGACCCAGCAGCGCAAGGAGCTCGCCGGACGCGAGGTGCCGGCCCTGCTCCGGCAGCTGCGGGCAATGACGCGAGACAACCCGGACCAGCAAGTCCGCATCGGTGCGCTGGAAAACGCCATCACCGGACGGATTACCTTGATGAACCAGGCTTCCGCGCGATTGCAGCAAGGCGATCCGGCAGGCGCCCGGCAATCGTTGCGCGATGCCGGCGACCTGTTCGTCATCAACGATGACATCGCCGGTATCGTGCAAGCGGAAGACAACCTGCTGGAGAGTCGCCAGGTCGCAGCGCACAGGCAGGCATTCAACAACAGCGTCGTACTCGGCGTCACGGCGCTCGCGCAGCTGCTGCTGCTGGGGATCATCGTCGTCATGTCCGAACGGCAGATCGGCCAACGCCAGCTGGCGGAGACCCGCGAGGGGCGCGCAGTGAGGCGTTCGCGGCTGATCTTCCAGGCCGTGCGCGAGCCGATCGCGCTGTTCGACGAAAAGCTGAACAGCCTGTTGGTGAACAATGCCTTTGCCGAGCTGTACGGGATGGATTCACAGCATGGCTCGGTGCAACTGGAGCAGATCGGCGACGGTGCGTGGAGCGACACCGTATTGCTGCAACGCCTGAACGACGTGCTGCTGCTCGATCGCGAATTGTGGGACCACGACATGATCCAGCGCACTGCCGACGGCACCGACCGGCATGTGGTGATCAATGCACGGCGCCTGCAGCCGCACGACACCGAGACGCCTGCATTGCTGTTGACGGTGAGCGATATCACCACGCGCGCGCTGGCCGAGCAGAAAGTGAACGAACTCAACCGCCAGCTGGAGGGCAAGATCACCCAGCTTTCCGATGTCAATCGCGAGCTGGAGGCGTTCAGCTACTCGGTGTCGCACGACCTGCGCGCGCCGCTGCGCCACATTTCCGGATTCGCGCGCAAGCTGGAGCAACACCTGGGCGATCGCACGGACGACAAGACCACCCACTACATCGATGTGATCAGCAGCTCGGCGCAGCGGATGGCCTTGCTGATCGATGACCTGCTGGTCTTTTCGCGACTCGGCCGCGGCGCGCTGCGACTGCAGGCGGTGGACATGCAATCGCTGGTCGAGGAGGCGCGCGCTCTATCCGAATCGGCGGTGCCGGAGCGGCGCATCGCATGGTCCATCGAGCCATTGCCGATGGTGATCGCCGATGAGAACATGCTGCGCACGGTTTGGCAGAACCTGCTTGGCAATGCGGTCAAGTACACCGGCCATTGCGATGTGGCCCGGATCGAGGTGAGCGTGAAGCAGGATCGTCGCGGCGACTACGAATTCACCGTGGCAGACAACGGCGCCGGCTTCGACATGCAGTTCGCCGACAAGCTGTTCGGCGTATTCCAGCGCCTTCACCGCAATTCGGAATTTCCCGGCAACGGGATCGGGCTTGCCAACGTGCGGCGGATCATCGCGCGTCACGGTGGCCGCGTCTGGGCCGAGGCGGAACCGGGGCAGGGAGCCCGTTTTCATTTTTCGCTGCCGGCCACCGACACGGCCGGAGCACATACCTGAGATCGATAGATGAACAAGAAAGACCTGCGCACCATCCTGCTCGTGGAAGACAGCCTGGCCGACGCCGAGATGGCGATGGACGCCCTGGCGGAAGCGCATCTGGCCAACCCGGTGGTACACGTGGAAGATGGTGTGGAGTGCATGGATTACCTGTATGCACGCGGTGCCTGGGAATCGCGTGAAGCGGGTGATCCGGCGGTGATCCTGCTGGACATCAAGATGCCGCGCATGAGCGGTCTGGACGTGCTCACCAGGATGCGCGAAGACGAACGCATGCGCCGGATTCCGGTAGTGATCCTGTCGTCCTCTCGCGAGGAAAGCGACCTGGCCCGGAGTTGGGACCTGGGTGCCAACGCCTATGTGATCAAGCCGGTCGACGTAGACCAGTTTTTCGACGCGGTGCGCACCCTGGGACAGTTCTGGGCGGTACTCAATCAGGCGCCAGAACAGGACTAGCCGGACAACGGCAGAGGGGTCGCGGCTGCGTGCTGCAGTTTGCGAGAGGCGCGCAAGCGCAGAGGAGCCAGGGAATCGTCGCAGGAGCCACCATGACAAACCGACCGCATCGGACATTGCCGACCATTCGCGTGCTGCAGGTCGAGGACAGCCAGCTCGATGCCGAGCTGGTGCTGTCGGAACTCGATGCCGACGGCATCGAGTACGAGGTTCGACTGGTCGACGACGAAGCCCGCTTCATCGAGGCCCTGGCCGAGTTCAAGCCGCAGATCGTGCTGTCGGATCTGAGCATGCCCGGATTTTCCGGCCAGCATGCGCTGGAGCTGCTGCGCCAGCGCGACGAGCATATTCCCTTTATCTTCGTCTCCGCCACGCTCGGCGAAGAGGCGGCGATCGAGGCGCTGCGCAACGGCGCCACCGATTACATTCTCAAGCAGAACCCGGCCCGGCTGGCCAGCGCAGTGCGCCGCGCGCTGGGTGATGCCGAGGCGCGCCGGGCCAGCCGGCGCGCCGAGGCGGAACTGATCCGCGCGCAGCGTTTCGAGAGCCTGGCGATGCTCGCCGGTGGCCTCAGCCATGATTTGCGCAACCTGTTGCAGCCGCTGCTGCTGGCCGGCGACAGCCTGCAGGACTACCAGGACGATCCGCGTCTGGCACGGCTGGGCAAGTTGGTGCGCGATTGCGGCAAGCGTGGGCTGGACATGGTGCATTCGATGCTGTCCTTCGCCAGTGGGGCACGTCGTGCGGAACAAGTGCAACTGGGCGGGTTGTTCAGCGCGTTCGACCTGCTGATGCAGGGCAGCGTGCCGCGCACGGTGGCGATGGAGCTGGTGATCGACGATCCGGACTTGTCGTTCGAAGGCAACCACACCGAACTGCAGCAGTGCCTGCTCAACCTTTGCCTCAACGCGATCCAGGCGATGCCCGATGGCGGCAATCTGCGCATCGAGACCTCCCAAGCCAAGCTCTGCGAGGACTTCTTCCTGCCCGAAGAGCAGCCGCGGCTTGGCCGCTATCTGTGCATCAGCGTGATCGACAGCGGCCCGGGGATGCCCCCGGCGGTGCTCGAACACCTGTTCGAGCCGTTTTTCACTACCAAGGAAGCCGGCACCGGGCTTGGCCTGCTGTCATGCAAACGGATCGTCGGCAGCCATGGCGGCGTGATGCGGGTGGACAGCGAGCCTGGTCGCGGCACCCGCTTCGACCTGTATATCCCGCTGGAGGAACTGGCTCTCGAACATGACCAGGCGGACGACCAGGGCAATCTGGAAGGCGCCGCCGAGCGTGTACTGGTGGTGGTGGAGGAGGCCGGCCAACTGTCCCTGCTCGCCGACACGCTGGATGCTTACGGCTACCAGGCCCACGCCAGCCAGAGCGGTACCGCCGCACTGCAATGGATCGAGGCCGGCGGCCTGCCCGACCTGGTGGTGCTCGATGCGGACATGAACCTGTTCACCGGCGTGCGCACGCTGGCAGCGCTGGTCGATCAGGGCTACAGCGCCGGCGTGATCCTGCTGGCTCGCCCCGGCGCCACACCCGATCTGCACGAATTGCCGCCGCTGGAACATCTGTACGTGGTCGACAAGCCGGTCACCACCCATGTGCTGCTGCGCACGCTGCGCAAAGCGCTCGGGGCTGTTGGTGGCGGCGGGTAGATCGGTCACCACCGACCTCAAGGCATGTACGGTTACTACCTCGACCTGGCCCTGCGCAGTTGCCGGCGCAGCAAGGCGCTGACGGCGCTCGTGGTGCTGCTGATGGGCTGTGGCGTCGCCACTTGCATGGTTTCCTGGGCGGTATTTCGCGCAACCTCCGCGGATCCGATCCCGTGGAAATCGGACCGGCTGTTCGTGCCGCAGATCGACAATTTCGGTCCGGCGCACCACTGGAAGGGCGAGCCGCCGATCCTGCTCAGCTACACGGATGCCGAGGCGCTCCTGCACGCGCGGCAAGCGCGACGGCAGACGCTGATCTACGGGAGCAAGTGGGCCGTGCTGCCGGACGACGCGCAGCGGCAGCCGTTCTCGCAGGAAGGCGACGCGGTCAGCAGTGATTTCTTCGCGATGTTCGATGTGCCGTTCCGTTACGGCGGTGGTTGGTCGGTCAGCGATGATGATCGACGCGCGGCCGTGGCGGTGATCAGCAGCGCGCTCAATCAAAAGCTATTTGGCGGTGCCAACAGCGTGGGCCACGATATCAACCTGGACGCGCATGCCTACCGCATCGTCGGCGTGTTGGACGACTGGAACCCCAGTCCGCGCTTCTTCGATGTGAGCAGCACGCAGTTTCCTTTCAATCACCCCCGGGAACTCTATATCCCGTTCAGTCGCGCCATCGACATGAAGAAAGGCACCACCGGCAACTTCTATTGCAGCGCGGACGCCGCCAATCCCGACCTGCCGAACTGGGACAGCGTGTTGCACAGCGAATGCGCGTGGATCGCAGGATGGGTGGAACTGTCCAGCCCCGCCGACGTGGAGCATTACCGCGAATACCTGCGCAACTATGCGGCCGAGCAGCAACGCCTCGGTCGTTTTGCGTGGGCGCCCAACATACGCTTGTCCAATGTCAGGCAGTGGCTGAGCCTGCCCCTCAACCATGTAGTGCCGAAGGCATCGGCGCTGTCGATGATCGTCGCGGTCAGCTTCCTGCTGATCTGCCTCGTCAATGTGGTGGGTCTCATGCTTGCGCGTTTCATGTGGCGTGCGCCGGAGATTGGCGTGCGTCGGGCGCTGGGCGCGTCGCGTGGTGCAATCTATCGCCAGTTTCTCACCGAGGCGGCCGCGATCGGTTTAGCTGGGGGCGTGCTGGGACTGCTGCTGACGGCGCTGGGCATGGGGGGCATCGATCGGATGTTTGAGCCAGCGATTGCCCGGCTGGCGCGGCTGGATGCGTCGTTGGTGTTACTGACCGTGCTTGTCGCGGTTGCTACCACATTGATTGCCGCGCTCTATCCCACCTGGCGCGCCGCCCAAGTGCAGCCGGCCTGGCAGCTGAAATCGAACGGATGAACACGACGATGCAGATGCGCCCGATCCTCGCTGCGCTGAGACGGCACAAGATGGCCACGCTGCTCATCGTGCTGCAGATCGCGCTGACCCTGGCGGTGGTCAGCAATGCGTTGTTCATCGTCAAGACGCGGATCGTGCATCTGTCGCGTCCGACCGGCACGGACGAGGCGCACCTGTTCCTGATCAGGAACGAGTGGATCGGACAACCGGATACACCGCATATCGATGCGCAGATGCGCGCCGACCTGACGACGTTACGCAACCTTTCGGGAGTGCGCGACGCGTTTGCCAGTCAGGCCTACCCATTCGGTGGCTGGGGTGGATTGGCCCTTATCAAGCGTCAGCTCGAGCAGACGGCGAAGCCGCAACTGGCCATTTCCTACTTTGCCGATCAGCACGCACTCGATACGTTCGGCATTTCACTGGTGGCGGGTCGCAACTTCCGAGCCGACGAGATCGTCAGCCTCGGCCTGTACGACACGTCGAGGCCGTCGGTAATCATCATCACGCGCGATTTGGCCCACAAGCTTTTTCCGGACGGCACGGCCGTGGGCAGGCACGTTTATCTGACTGACGACGGCCCGAGCACGATCGTCGGCGTCGTCGATCGGCTGGAGGGCGCCTACGTTGGCAGCACCACGCGTTCGATCGACGAAGACACGATCCTGGTGCCTGCGCGCTACGCGAGCCCCGATGGTGTGGTCTATCTGGTGCGGGCGCAACCGGGCCAGTTGGCTGCGTTACTGCGTGCGGCGCCGGCCGCACTGGTCGCGCAAAATCGCATGCGATTGATCAGCCCGGAGGACGGAGTGATCACGCTGGCGCAGGCGCGCGCACGGGGTTACGCCACCGATCGCGGCGTAGCGATCATGATGGCGGCGGTCTGCGTGTTGCTGCTGTTGGCGACGGCCGGCGGAATCGTTGGGTTGAGCAGCTTCTGGGTTGGCCAGCGGCGTCGATCGATTGGCGTGCGGCGCGCGCTGGGCGCGACGCGTGGCGACATCCTGTGTTATTTCCAGACCGAGAACGCGTTGATTGTCGGCATTGGTGTGGTATTGGGCGTGCTACTCAGTGTAGCCGCGAACCTGTCATTGATGACGCGCTACGAATTACCGCGGATGCCGCTGTGGGTGCTTGCCGTCGGAGCGGTGTTGCTGTGGCTGCTTGGTCAGCTGGCCGTGCTCGGTCCGGCGCGACGCGCCGCCGCCGTGCCGCCGGTGGAGGCAACGCGCTCGGGGTGAGCGGTTGATGTGACCGGTGAGAAGTGCCGTTCGTGCTGAGCGCAGCTTGCGTAAGCAAGCGGAATCGAAGCGCCAACCACCGATTCCCTTCGACTTCGGTGCTGCGCGTCTACGCTCAGAGCTTGCCCCGGACTTGATCCGGGGGTGAACGGCTCGAAAAACAGTCGAGGTTCGACACTCGCCAGCTCAGTCGATGCCGAGCTTCTTCAGCTTGTAGCGCAGCGCGCGGAAGGTGATGCCGAGTTTGCGGGCCGCGGCGGTCTTGTTGTAGCGCGATTCCTCCAGCGCCTTGACGATGGCGGTGCGCTCGAGGTTGCTGATGTAGTCGTCGAGGCCGCCATCGACGCCGGTTGCCGCCGGCATGGCCGGCTCATGGCCCGGCAGTGGCGGCATGTCCTGGCTGGGGCGGTTGCCGCGCTGGGGCAGCATCAGATCGGTCGCGTCGATGCTGGTGCCGTCACACATGGCCATCGCACGCTCGAGGATGTTTTCCAGTTCACGCACGTTGCCGGGGAAGTCGTAGGCTTCCAGCGCCTGCAGGGCTGTTGCCGAAAGATGTCCCACGCCGTCGCCGCTCTTGCCGGCCAGGGCCTGCAGGATGAACGCGGCCAGTTGCGCCACGTCGCCGCGGCGTTCGCGCAGCGGTGGCACGCGCAGTTCGATCACGTTGATGCGGTAGAACAGGTCCTGGCGGAACTGCCCCTGCTCGACCAGTTGGCCGAGGTTCTTGTGGGTGGCGGACAGGATGCGCACGTCGACCGGGATCTCGTCGCGACCGCCGATCGGTCGCACGGCCTTTTCCTGGATCGCGCGCAGCAGCTTCACCTGCATGTGCAGCGGCAACTCGGCCACTTCGTCGAGAAACAGGGTGCCGCCCTGGGCGACCTGGAACAGGCCTTCCTTGTCGGCGCCGGCGCCGGTGAAGCTGCCTTTGCGGTGACCGAAGAACTCGCTTTCCATCAGCTCGGACGGAATCGCGCCGCAGTTGACCGGCACGAACGGTCCGCTGGCGCGCGGGCCCTGCTCGTGGATCAATCGCGCGACCAGCTCCTTGCCCACGCCCGATTCGCCGGCGATGTACACCGGCGCCTGGTTGCGCGCCAGCTTGCCGATGGTGGCGCGCACTTGCTGCATCGCTGCCGAGTCGCCGATCAGGCGTTCGCTGGAGTCGCCGCTTTTCGCCGCGGCGCCGCCATTGCGTCGCTCTTCGGCCAGGCGCAGGGCGGTACGTACCAGTCCGCGCAGCATCTGGATGTCGACCGGTTTGGAGACGAAGTCGAACGCACCGGCCTTCAGCGCGTTCACCGCGGCGTCGACGTTGCCGTAGGCGGTGATCATCGCGACCGGCGTATCCGGCGAGTTCTCGGCGATCAGCTCGATGATTTCCTGGCCGTTGCCGTCGGGCAGGCGCATGTCGGTGAAGCACAGGTCGTAACTGCGTTCGCCCAACGCCCGGCGCGCTTCGGCCACGGTACCCACGGCATCGACTTGGAGGTCCATCCGCCCCAGGGTGATGGTTAGCAGTTCGCGGATGTCGCGTTCGTCGTCAATGACCAGGACGGTCTGTGGGTTCATGGTTCGGCGCGTGGCTATCGATACGACAGAGAATACCCGGCCCCGCGTTGCGGGGCAAAGACCGCCAGCACTTGCTAGCGCGCCAGGTGGCGGTCGAAGAAGCCCACCATCACCGCATAGGCCTCGCGGGATTCGGGCATGTCCGGGTCGGAGAAGAACGAATGCCACATGCCGTCCCAGACGTGAAGCTCGGCGTCCACCCCGGCAGTGGTCAGCAGGGACTGGCTGTGCAGCACCGAACTCATGGTGAAGTCGCGCGTGCCGGTGATCAGCAGGGTCGGCGGGAATTTCGCCAGCAGCGCCGGTGAGTTGGCCGGGAACACCAGCGGATCGCGGGCGCTGGCGCCCTTGAAGTACGGCAGGTCGGCCAGCTTGAGCGGACCGGTTGGCGACGGCTCGCCGTTGAGTATGGGCGCGGTGTAGCTGGAGTCGCCGCCCAGTTGGCTGATCGAGCCGCAGAAGGTGCCGATCGCGCCAGGCACCGGCAGTTTTTTCGAGATGATCCGCGCCACCGCCTCGCCGGTAAGCACGCCGCCGGCGGAACAGCCGTAGATGCCGATGTTCTTCGCCGGGTACTGCTTGAGCAGGGCACGGTAGACCGCCTCGACGTCCTCGCTGGCGGCCGGAAACACGTGTTCCGGTCCCTGCCGGTAGTCCACGCTGACGACCTTGATGCGGCCGAGGCTGGCGATCGGTATCGATTCGACCAGGGCGCCGCTGTGCGCGCCCCACAGGAAGGCGCCGCCGTGCAGGTTGATCAGCACGCGGTGGCGGTTTTTTGCGGCGATGCCCTGCGCCGGCAACACCACGTCGGTGCCGACGCCGGCGATCGTTTCGCGATGGATGGTCACCGGGTAGAGCTTTTCCATGCGCGCGGCGCGTGCGCTGTTGAGGCGGTCGTAGAAGTCGCGGCTTTGCGCGACCGGCGCGCTCAGCGGTGGTGCCTTGCTCCCCGCGGCGATCATCCGCGGGAAGAAGGCGCGCGCCTGCGGCGAGGCATACGACGAGAACGGGATGGTCGCCACGGAGGTGGTCACGCTGCCGTCCGCCTTCACGTTGGGTGGTGCGTGCTGCGCAAATGCGCTGGTGGAAAGCACGGCCATGCCGAGCAGCACGATGGGGAAGCGGAGCATTCCGGCGGGCAGGGCGTGCCGTGCTGCGTGCATGGTTTTCTCCTCAGCGGGCGGCTCGATCAAGGCGCCGCGGGAGTGGCCCTGTAGGAGCGACTTCAGTCGCGATGCTTTCGAGTTCTGCAGGCGCTCTGGTGGCTTGCGCAAAAGCATCGCGACTGAAGTCGCTCCTACAGGGCGCGGGGCCATCGCGACGCGTGACGCGTGAGTGCGAAATCAACCAGGTTTCACCTTGCCTCCGCGGCGGCAGGCGCGACCTTGGTTTTCGCGTGGTGCAGGATTTCCTGCAGCTTCAGGTACACGCCATTGGTCCAGCCGAAGCCGATCACGTTCTGGCTGTAGCCGGCGCTGACCTTCACGTCTGCATTGCCGAGCGCCATGTTGTATTTCTCGCGGATGGTACCGTCGTCGGCGAAGCCGCGGTCGACCGTGGCGGTGAACTTGCCGGCGATGCGCCGCGCGTCGTCGTGGAAGCCGTAGGCATCCAGTCCGGACACGGCCAGCCAGTTGGTCGGTGCCCAGCCGAACGGGTCGCCCCATTGCACGCCGGCGGGACGGTTGTCCATGCTCAGGCCGCCCTTGCGCTCGAAGACGGCCAGCTTGCCGCGCACCGCGGCGGCCTGCTGCGCGGAGGCGGCGCCGGCCCACAGCGGATAGAACGTGGTGATGTACGGCCAGGGCGAGGACTTGCCGGCGACGAAGTCGTAGTCGCGGTACATGCCGTCCTGCGCACGCCACAGGTATTTGTCCATCGCCGCCTTGCGGGCATCGGCCGCCTTGGCCCAGCGTTCGGCTTCGCCGGCCTTGCCCAGTTGCAGGGCGAAGTCGTGCAGGTCGCGTTCGTAGCGGTAGAGCAGGCTGTTCAGGCCTACGCCGGCGTAGTGGTGGGTCGAACCGCCGAAAGGCCCGAAATGCGCGTTGGTGTCGAAGCCCGATTCACGCATGGCGCGGTCGCCGTGGTAGTAGTCGGCGGTGAGGCGGTAGCCGTCGTACCACGCACCGGCGCAGACCTTCGATGCGCGCACGTCGCAGCTTTCCTGCTTCAGGCGTGCGGCTTCGGCATCGTCCGGGTGTTGCGTTGCCTTGAGGAGATAACCGGGATCGTCGGCAGGATGCGCGCGCAGCCACTTGATGACGCCGCGGTAGTAATCGCTGTCATGCGCCTCCAGCACGGGGCCGCTGCCCAGGTCGTCGTAGCGCGCCAGTCCGGTGTCGCCGGCGCGGTGCTCGGGCATGGTCCAGATGTCGTGGTTGCGCACGGCCAGTGGATACGCGCGAGCCAGCCAGGCGCGCCTCGCCTCGGCGTCGGCAAAGCTCGCCGGATCGTCGAGCACAGAGACCATCATGGCGCTGAGAAATGGTGGCTGCGAGCGGCTGAGGTAATAGGTGCGGTTGGCGTTGAGCACGCCGCCGTAGTGCTCCACCTCGAACAGCGCGTTGTCGACCATGTCCTTCGCCAGCTCGGTGCGCTGGTCGGCAACCAGGCCGAGCACGATGAAGTAGCTGTCCCAGCCGTACATCTCGTTGAAGAAGCCACCGGGCACGACGTACGGGTGCGGCAGGTAAAGCAGGCCCTGCGCCGGCAACTTCCTGGCGTCGATGTCGCCAAGCCGCTCGATCGCGCGTGGCAGTTTCTCCACGTCGACGCCGCAGCGCTTGCCGATGTCGGCCAGCCGCGTCGGCACCGGCAGGTTCGCCGGGAAATAGAGCACCGGATGGCCGGCCACCTTGGTGTCGGCCAGCGCGGCGCAGTCGTCCATCGAGCGCGTCAGGGTGTTCCACGCCTTGTCGATATACGCGCGCGTCTTCGCCGGATTCGGCGTGGCCGCCATGGTCGTCGCTGCGGTTGCGGAAAACAGCAGAAAGCCGGCCAGCGTCTTCATCAAGCGCGGATGCCGCGGGGCGGTGGCGGGGGCTTTTTTGCGAGCGGGGCTGGATGTGTCGATCATGTCTGCTACTCCCGGTTCATGGGGTGGTGCGCAAGGTGCGGGTCAAGCCAACCTTGCCGTTGGCATCGCGGGTGATCGCGACGTCGTAGAACTTGCCGCGGAACGCGATGTGTCTGAGCGTCAGCGATTTCCATTGCGGCGGCAGCATCGGCGGATACGCCTCGACCAGTCCGTCCTGTTCGATGCGCAATCCGGAAAAACCGTAGACGATGTTCTGCAACAGCCCGGCCGCGGCGGTGAGGAAGTAGCCGGTGTTGTTGCCCGCGGTCTCGGTGCGTACGTTGAACGGCGGCTTCAGCACGTTCGCCGTGATGTTGCGCTGGAACCATTCGCTGGCCGCGGTGGTGTCGCCGAGCGTGGCGGCGGCGATCGAGGTTGGCGCCAGCCCCATGCTGTTCGGGTCGCGGTGCGACTGCGTGATCGGCGCCAGCGCGTAATCGAAATCGCGCCGGCGCACGGCGGCATCCATCGGCAGGTCGAGCGAGGGATACGCCAGCATCGGCAGGGCACTGCCGCCCCAGGAGTCGATGTCGTGCGGCACGCTGGCGTCGAAGTCCAAGTGATGGCCTTGCTGCGCGGAAAACGGCACGAGCATGCGCGCGGCGATGTCCGCCCAGCGTGAATCGGGTATAGCGCCCACTACCTTCGCCGCTGCCGTGGCGATGCGCAGCGCCTTGGCCGCGGAAACGTTGGTGAAGGTGTCGTTCGGCACGTCGTTGTAATCCTCGTCGACCGAGGTGACGTGCAGGATTTCGTAGCGCTGTTGCTGTGCGTTGTACGTCACCCGGCTGGCCCAGAACTGCGCGACCGCGCGGATCACTGGCCAGCCATGCTGCTCCAGCCATGCCTTGTCGCCGCTGGCCAGGTAGTACTGCCATTGCGCGATCGCGATGTCGGCGTTGACGTGGATCTCGCGTTCGCCCAGCACGTAGGCGAAGTGCGGGGTCTGTTCGCTGCCGTTCTGCGGATCGGCCTCCCACGGATACATCGCGCCGCGCAGGCCGCGTTCGCGCGCGCGTTGTTCGGCAGCCGGCAGGGTGCGGCTGCGGAACATCACCAGCGACTTCGCGCGTTGAGGATGCAGCAGCAACAGCGCCGGGAATACCCACGAGTCGCTGTCCCAGAACGCGTGCCCGGCGTAGCCGGTGGTCAGGCCGCAGGCACCGATCGGCCATGCCGTGTCGTGGGTCGAGTTGGAGAGGAGGTAGTACAGGTCCGAATGCACGATCCGCTGCGCCTGCGGATCGCCGTCGATGCGGATGTCGGTCTGCCACAGCTGGTGCCATGCCGCCTGGTGCGCAGCCAGCAACGCGACGAAGCCTTCGCGGCGTGCCGCCTTCGCCAGCGCGAGATCGGCATCGGCATCGCCGCCCCAGCCTGCGCGCGACGCGGCGACGTACTTGGTGAAGGTGTAGGTGGTGCCTTTGCGCACCGGCACGCGCAGGTTCAGGGCCAGGCGGTAGTCGCTGCGGTAGAAACGCGCTTCGCTGGGCTTCACCCCGTCCGGCAACCGGATCGCCGCGGCCTCGGCCATGGCCAGGCCCTGTTCGGCACGGCCGTCCAAACGAAGCGTGAGGTCGTGCGCATCGCCGCTGCTGTCGAGCACATGCGTATCGCCGTGATACCACAGCGCCGCGCGGTCCGGTGTGGCGGGCGCAATCGCCTGCAGCTTCAGGTTGCGCGAGGCGACCTGCTCCTGCATCTGCTCGCCGCTCAACTTGCCCAGTGCAAAGCGCGGCTGGTGCGGCGCCCAGGTATTGAGTGCGAACGAAAGCTCGACCTCGCCGTCGAAATCCGGCGTGAGCGAGAGTCGCGTGGCGGCCAGGTGCGGCGAGGCCTGGCTGACGAAGGTCGTCACTTCGACTGCCGTGGACTTGCCGTGATCGAGGTAGCGGTAGCGTGTGGTCAGGGTGGCGTCGTGGAGATTCAGCGTCTGCCGGTAATCCTGGAATACGGCGGGCGAAAGCTCGACCTGGTTCATCCAGAAATGGCCGGCGGCGGACTGGCCGGTGCTGTAGTCGATCTCGGTCCAGCCGGGGATGGCCGCGGGTCGCGCGATGTCGTCCTTCGCGTAATCCATGAAGGCGACCATGTAGGCGAGGTTGCCTTCGGTGCCGCGCGGTGCGGTGAAGGTGGACAGGTAGCCGTTGGCGAGCTGGCCCGGGAAATAGCTGGCGAAATCCTTCGCGGTGGCGGTCAGCAGGAAGCCGGGGTCGGTGACGGCGAAGGCCGGGGCGGTGGCCAGTGCCAGCCACGCCAGCATGAGCGCGGACGATTTCATGCGTGTTCCCTGCGCGTGTCGGGCAGCACGTCGAACGCGACCGTGAGGCGCGCCTGCTCACTGGTGAACGGCACGGTGCCGTGCCAGAAATACGACGGAAACAGCACCAGCATGCCCGGCTCGGGGTGGACCACATGCCGGGCAGGCAAAGCAGGCAGCGTCGCGATGCCGGGCTCGCCGAACGCCAGGCAGCCGTCGTGGTTCGACGCGGCCAGGTTGTCGGGCAGGTCGACATAGAAGGCCGAGGAAATCCAGCCGCGCGGATGCACGTGGTTGTCGTGATAGCCCCTCGTGCGCAGCCGGACCGACCAACTGCCGTTGAAGCGATAGCTGCCCTCGTTGCGGCGGCGCAGAGGATCGCTGCCGTGACCGATGTGCGCGAGGTAGCTGCGGATCGGCGTGTCGAAGGCCAGGAACAGCGCCTGGATCACCGGGTCGGCGTTGCGGGTCAGGTCTTCGGTCGTCTCGGTGCCATGGCGCAGCGACTGGAACAGCAGCGGGTGGCCGTGCGGGTCGTGCAGGCGCTCGAGGCTGCGTTTCAGGTCGGCCAGGAAGCTGGCCAGGTCGGGCCATGGCGCGGGTGCCTGCAACTGCTGTGGCAGCACCAGCTGGGGGTAGTCGCAAAATGCCAGATGGCGGTCATCGCCCAGCAGCTGCCAGGCGGTGGTCTGCAGGGCGATCAGGTATTGATCGTCGGGCGCGCCGGCCAGCAGGGTTTCGCACTCGTCCAGCGCGCCGCGTGCATCGCCGATGCCGAGCAGGGCGGCAGCCAGCAGACTGCGTGCGGCGCTGGACGGTGACGCGCGCAGTGCGCGTTCGGCCAGTGCTCGTGCGGTCGCTGGATCGAAGTCCAGTGCGGCCAGGCCCGCGCGCACCAGCAATGCCGGCGGGGCCTGCGCCTGCGCGGCCTGCGTCGCCAGGCATGCATAGGCGCTTTTTGCGTCGCCGGCACCTTGCAGGATCGCGGCCTTGGCGGCCCACAACGCGTCGTCCCGGGGAAAGGCCTGCAAGGCCTGATCGAGCGTGGCCGTGGTTTGCGCGCTGTCGCCGCTGCGCATCCATACCAGCCGGGCGAGATGGCTGTGCGCGTCGGCCAGGCGCGGCTCCAGCCGCAGGCAATCGCGCAAGGCGGCTTCGGCGCGATCGAACTCGCCGAGCGCGATCAGGCTGCGTGCGTGGGTGAAGTGGATGGCTGCGGTCCGGTGCCCGCGCGCCAGCACGTGGCTGGCGGCGCGCCTGGCCTCGGCGGGGCGACCTGCCGCGTCGAGGGCGATCGCCATCGCATGCGTTGCGGCCAGATTGTCAGGCGACGCTTCCGCGAGGCGGCGATAAAACGCTACGGCTTCGTCCTGGCGGCCCAGCGCAGCGAGGGCAGCGACATGCTGGGTCACCCATTCGGCATCGGCTTGTCCGCTGGCGCACAGTGGTGCAACCAGCGCGAGCGCTTCGGCCGGCCGCTGCTGGTCGTTGCAGTGGCGTGCAAGCACCAGGGCGGCACGCGGCAGGCGCTGTGCCGCGCGCCGCAGCATCGGTTCGGCTTCGCTGCTGCGGCCGCTGCCGAGCAGCAGTTCGCCGAGCGTGGCGAGGGTGGGCGTCCAGTTCGGGTCGAGCGCCAGCGCCTTGCGCAGGAGAGCCTCCGCACCCTCGATGTCGCCACGGGCCTGCCGGGTACCGGCGAGCAGGCGCAGCGCCTCGACACACTCGGGGTTCTCCTCGACGATCGTGGCGAGCTGTTCGTGCGCAAGGCGCAGGTCGCCGGCCTGCAGCAGCGCGTTGACGTCGCGCATGGCATCGAGCAGGGTGGGCGGAAACGTGGACATCGGCTCGGCGACCCTTCGTTCAACGCGCGGTGCGCGTCAGCTTCGCCTTTCCATCGGCTCCGCGATCGATGCGGATGTCGTAATGTCGGCCGCGGAAGCTGATGTTCTGCAGCGTCAGCGATTTCCAGCCCGGTGGCAGCACCGGCGCATAGGCCTCGGCCAGGCCGTCGTCCTCGATGCGCAGGCCGCTGAGGCCGTAGACGAAGCTCTGCACGAAACCGGCCGAGGTCGCGAGGATGTAGCCCGCGTTGTTGGCGACGGTTTCCGTGCGCACGTTGAACGGCGGCTTCAGGAAGCCGACCAGGTTGCGCTGGATCCATTCGCCGGCGGCCTTGTCGTCGCCCAGCTCGGCGGCGCCGACGGCGAGCATCACCATCATCATCTCGTTCGGATCATCGCCGTGCACCTTGAGCTCGTGCAGCTGGAACGCGAAGTCGTTGCGGCGCACCTGCGGCGACATCGGCAGGTCGAGGTTCGGGTACATCAGCCAGGCCAGCGACGAGCCCATCCAGGTGATCTTGTCGTGCGGCACCGAGGCGTCGAAGTCGAGATGGTGCTGGTTCTTCTGGTCGAACGGGATGTACATCTTCGCGGCAATCGTGGCCCATTGCGGATCGGGCGCGGCGCCGACGAGCTTCGCCGCCTTGATCGCGATCTGCAGCGACTTGCGCGCGGCGGCGTTGGTGAACGAGTCGTTCGGCACGTCGTCGTAGGCTTCGTCGGGCGAGGTGACGTGGTGGATCTCGTAGCGGTCCTGCGCCTTGTCGTAGGTGACCCGGCTGACCCAGAACTGCGCGATCTCGCGGATCACCGGCCAGCCGTGCTGCTTCAGCCAGGCGTCGTCGCCCGTGGCGAGGTAGTACTGCCACTGCGCGATCGCGATGTCGGCGTTGACGTGGATCTCGCGGAACACGCCGTAGGCGAAGTGCGGCGTGTAGTCGACGCCGGTCTCGGGATCGGCTTCCCACGGATACATCGTGCCTTTCACGCCGTACTGTTTCGCGCGATCGCGTGCCGGCTGCATCGTGCGGTCGCGGAACATCACGATCGGCTTGGCGCGTTCCGGATGCAGCAGGAGCAGGGCGGGGAATACCCACGAATCGCTGTCCCAGAACGCGTGGCCGGCGTAGCCCGGGGTCAGCGCGCAGGCACCCATCGGCCAGGCCGTGCCCACGGTGGAGTTGGACAGCAGGTAGTACAGGTCCGAATGCACGGCGCGCTGCACGTCCGGATCACCGTCGACCACGATGTCGGACTTCCACAACTCGTGCCAAGCGGCCTGGTGTTCGGCGAGCAGCGCGGCGAAGCCCTTCTGGCGCGCGGCCTTGGCCAGCGCCACATCGTCGCGGGCGTCGCCGCCCCAGTCCTGCCGCGACGCGGCGATGTACTTGGTGAAGGCGTAGGTCTTGCCCTTCTGCACTTTGGCGGTGAGGTTGAGCGACAGCTTGTACGGGCCTTTTTCCAGCTTCACGCTTTCGATCGCGAGGCCCGGTGGCAGGCCGATCGCCGCGGCTTCGGCCATCGTCAGGCCGTGTTCGGCGCGGCCATCCAGCCATAGCGTCAGTTCCTTCGTGTCGCCGTCGCTGGCCAGCACGCGGGTGTAGCCGGGGTACCACACGGCGGCGCGGTCGGGCGTCGGCACCGGCTTGTTGTCCAGCGTCTGGCCGCTGGCGATCACCGCGGCGATCATCTCGTCGCCGGTCATCGTCGCGATCGGGAAACGGGGCTCGTGCTCCGACCACAGCCGGATCGGAAAGGTCAGCTGCACGCTGCCGTCGAACTGCGGCGTGATGGAAAGCTGCGTCGCCGCCAGGTGGTTCGAGGCCTGGCTGACGAACGTGGTGACCTTGATGTCGGTCGACTTGTTCGCGTACGCGAAACGGTAGCTGGTCGACAGCGTGCCGTCGTGCATGTCCAGCGTCTGCGCATAGTCGACGAAGATCTTCTTGTCGACCCGGGTCGAATTGAGCCAGCCGCCGCCGGGGTTGTAGTCGATCTCGCTCCAGCCGGGGATCGCGGCGGGGCGCGCGATGTCGCCCGGCTTGTAATCCATGAACGCGACCATGTACGCACGGTTGCCCTCGGTGCCGCGCACCGAGGTCATCGTGGAGAAATAGCCGTTGGCCAGGTAGCTGGGGAAATACGTGCCGAAATTGTCCGCCGTGCCGGTGAGCAGGAAGCTGGGGTCGGTGGCGGCACGGGAGCCGGTGCTGGCCAGCAGCAGGCCGAGCGCGATGACGGGAAGCAGCTGGTGGCGTAGCGAAATCATCTCTGCATGGCTCCTCGGGTCAGGGCGCAGGGCGGTAGTGGGCATGCAGGTCGACCAACGCTCGCGGCGAACCTTGCGGCAAGCAACTCCTGGCGGCCGGGACTCATGGCAGCGCTTCCCCCGGCGAGACGACAACGACGGCAGCGCGGTCGGTTTCGCGCTTGAAGAAGAACAGCGTGATCAGGATCAGCGTCATCGGCAGCAGCGAGAAATAGAACGCGTGGATGCCGTCGAAGCTGGCGAACACGCGCGCCGTGATGTACGAGCCCATGGTGCCGCCCAAGGCGGAGAACACCACGATCAGGCCGGTCATCGCTGCATGCATCGGCTTGGGCAACGAACTGAGCGCGACCGAATTGATCACCGGGTAGATCGGTGCCATCAGCAGGCCGATCAGCGGGATCAGGTAAGCCGCCATCGGCGCGTTCAACCAGCTCACATGCGGTTGCGCCACGACACCGCGCGCCAGCGGCAGCACGAGCACCACCAGCACGCCCATCCCCACCACGCAAATATTGAGCAGCGTGTGCCAGCGCACGCGCTTGAGCACGATGCCGGCGCCGAGGCGGCCCAGTGCGGTCATGCCGGCGAGGATGCTGGCGAACTGGATGCTCATCGCGTTCGGCAGCTTCAGGATCTCGTTGTTGAAGGTGGGCAGCCAGGTGCCGAAACTCTGTTCGATCAGGACGTACAGGAAGGCCGAGGCGAGGAAGACATAAACCAGCGGTCGCACGAACAGCCGCAGCATTTCCATCAGCGAATCGGCGAACGAATTGTTGTGTCCGTGCGCGTGTGCCTGGCTTTCGTCGAGCCGGCTGCCGGCCAGCAGCACGATCACCAGCGCACACGCGCCGGCCAGCAGCCAGTACACGTGGATCCAGTCCGGGTTGCCCGGGTTGGCCGAATCGACGAAGGCACTGAACAACCAGTTGCCGCCGAGCACGCCGACCATGAACAGGCCTTCGATGGTGTTCGTCAGCCGCGAGTGGGCGACGCGGTTCGTGGTGAGCAGGCCGATCGACGAATACACGCAGACCTTGGCCATCGCAAAACCGAGGCCGACGCAGGCGAACAGCAGCCGCGTGGTCACGAAACTGGGGTAGAGCGGCATCAGCACGCAGGCCCCGCCGACGATGGCCAGCGCCAGCATCATCGAGCGCCGGTAGCCGAACATCGGCAGGAACGAGGCGACCAGGAACGAGGCGAACGCGATCGTCAAGTCCTTGTAGCGCTCCAGCGCGCTGGCCTCGGGCTTGTCGATGCCGAAGGTGGCGATCGACTGCAGGATCACCGTACCGACGCTGTTGAGCAGGGTTGCGAAGATCATGTAGATCAGCGCCAGCGCGATGATCATGCGGATTCGATTCACGGCCACCTCGACGAAGCACCACTGATTTCGAATGACGTGATCCGGGCCGTCTGAGGGGGAGCGGCCCGGATCACGTCCCTTGCCACAACCTTACGAGCCGAACAGGTACTTCACCTGGAAGTTGACCTCGCGGCCCTCCAGCGGCCGGGCCAGGATCACGCCACCGCTGACTGCCGTGCCGAAGATGCGCGAGTTGCTCTCGGTCAGGCCCAGTTCGTTGGTGATGTTGGTGCCCTGCAGGCGCAGCTGCCAGCTCTGCTGGATGTTCGCGATCACGCCGAAATCATAGGTGTGATACGTACCCAATTGCTGCAGGCCGGACTGGTCCTGGGTATGCGCACCGACGTGCGTGTAGGTCACGAAGGCCGTCACGTCACCCCACGCGAACGGGATGCGGTAGCTCGGCGTGAACATGTAGCGGACCTTCGGCTGGCGCTGCAACTGTTCGCCGTTGATGAACTGGCAGCCGCTGACGCCGGTCACCACGTTGGTGAACTTGAAGCAGGAGTTGTTGTGCGAGTAGTGGCCGTCGAGATAATTGGCCACCAGCATGAACTTCAGGTTCTCGACCGGGGTGATCGCGCCGGCCAGGTTGATGCCCTTGGAATCGGAGCCGTAGAGCGCCGGCGCCCCCACCGGCGTGCCGGCGCCATCCGTGGGTTGGAACGACAGGCCATTGAACTGCTTGTGGTAGACGCTGATGTCGGCGTAGATCAGATCCGACTGGTATTTGAAGCCGCCCTCGAAGTTCTGGATCTTCTGCAGCGGTGCGGTGTTGCCGGTGGTGGCGCCGCGGATGCCGTTGTCGAAGTCGGCGAAATGCACGCCCTTGTTGGCACGCACGTACACGCTCATGTTGTCGGCCAGCTCATAGTTGGCGCCGACCGTCCATGAGGTGTGGGTCTTGTCGTAGTTGGTGCGTGCAAAGCTGCCGTTACATACCGGTACCGAGTTGTTGTAGAGCGTGTTCGGATCATTGTCCAGCGGGACATTGGTCAGGTTGCACACGTTGTTGGTGGCATCCTGGTTTTCCAGCCGGGCCGACGCGTCGAACAGCCATTTGCCGACGCGCCACGAGTCGGACAGGTAGAACGCCTTGTTCGTGGCCGTGCCGTGCTGGGCGATGTTGAAGCCGCCGTAGTCGAGGAAACCCTGGTTGTCGGTCAGCTGCTTGATGGTGCCGGCGTCGTTGTAGCTCACCATGATGGGACGCGCGTTGGGCGTGTTCGTCATCAGCATCTGATTGCCGAGCGCCCACTTGTCGTCCATGGTGTAGTGCGCCAGGTAGACGCCCGCGGTCAGCGTGTTGCCTTCGAAGATCTCCTTGCTGAGGCGGAAGTCGTTGTTGACGTTTTTCAGGTGCTTGTGGATGTACCACCAGCCCTGGTGGATCACGCTCTGGTTCGGGTCGACCGCGCCGCCGCCACCCGGGCCGGTGTAGGTCGCCGTGGCCGAACCGGCGGGCAATTCAAAGCCGCCCTGGCCGGTCGGGGTGTTGTAGAGCTCGTCGTTCAGCGAGGCCGGGTTGGAGCCGGAGAACAGCGCGTTGGTGTCGACGTCGCCGGCGTCGAAGAGGAACTTGTCGCTGAGCGTAAAGCCGTCGCCGAGGTCGTAGTCGAAGTTGCCGCCGAAGAAGTTCATCTTCGCGCCGCGGCCGTTGGCGAGGTCGGCGTTGGTGCCGCCGCCCGGATAGCCGGCCAGGAACACGTGCTGGATGTACTTGCTGTTGTAGGTGTCCTTGAGCGGATCGAAGCCCGGGTAGGCGCTGAAATTGTCGGTGCCGTTCTGGATCAGCGGGATCGGCGTGATGAACTGGTTCTTGTCGTTCAGCGCTCGCGCGTAGAACATCATCGTGCCGCGATCCGAATCGTGGGTCAGCGTGGCGGTGAGCTGGCCACCCTTGTCGGCGGGGAACTGCGGATCGCGCACGCCGTCGGAGTCGCGATAGAAACCGCCGATGCTGCCGTACCAATTGGGTGCGATCTGGAAACCGTAGAAGCCGTCGACGCGCTTCAGGTTCTCCGAGCCGTAGGTGACGCCGATGCTGCCCGTGGGCGTCTCGGTGCCCTGCTTGAGGATGAAGTTCTCGGTGGCGCCGATCTGGCCGTCCGCGAACACCACCGACGGGCCGCCCTGCAGGATCTCGACGCGCTCGATGGTGTCGTCGAGGCGGAAGATCGAGGTCTGCTCGAAGAACGACAGGCTCGGCATGCCGTACAGCGGCGAGCCCATCATCTGTACCGTGTTGAACGGCGCATCGCCGCCGCCCGGGAAGCCGGCGATCTCGATGTTGGCACCGGTCTGCCCGCCGGTCGATTCGGGCCACAGGCCGGGCGCGATCTTCAGCAGGTCGGCCGTGCTCTTGGGATTGGCCAGCTTGATCTGCTCGGCGCTGGCGGTGGTCAGCATGTAGCTGGCATCGATCTTCTTCACGCCGGTGGCCGAACCGGTCACCACGACCTGTTGCAGGTTCGTGGTGGCCTTGGCATTGGCTTGCCGCGCCGGATTTTTCCCGGCGGTCGTCGGGGTCGCGGTCGCCGAGGTGTCCTGCGTGCTGTCCTGCGCCATGGCCGTCGCTGACATCAGGATGCCTGCGATGGCCGCCGACAAGATCAATCGGGTCATTTGCTTGTTGTTGCTCATTTCACGTCCTCCCCACCAGTTTGATTTTGGGACGCGGCTCGTCTGTCGCGAGGCCCACGCCAGTTCGTCGTTGTTGTGAAAGTGTCGATGTCGAATGCCGCCATGCTCGGTAACACCAGGTCTGCCTCGGCCAGTGCCTGGGCATGACCGATCCCCACCGCCGCCATCCCCGCGGCGTGAATGCTGGCGATGCCAGCCGCGGCGTCTTCGACGCCCATGCACTCATGCGGCGTCATGCCCAAGGCGCTTGCCGCTGCGAGAAAGATCTCCGGGTCGGGCTTGGATCGACTGATCCGGTTGGCGTCGACCACGACATCGAACAAATCGGCGATGCCCAGGCGCTCCAGCAGCAGGCCGGCATTGCGGCTGGCCGAGGCCAGAGCCACCTTGAGTCCGGCCTGGCGCACCTGTTCGATGGCCGTACGCGCGCCGGGCAGCAGGTCCCGCGGTCCGAAATGCTCGATCTGTTCGCGGTAATAGTCGTTCTTGCGTGTAGCCAGCGTGTGCTTTTCGGCCTCCGTGTACGCGCGTGTGGCGGCTTCCAGCAGGATGTCCAGCGAGCCGCGCCGGTCGACGCCCTTCATGCGCTCGCCGGTGGCGTCGTCGAACGGTATGCCGAGCTCGCCGGCCAGCCGTTTCCAGGCCGCGTGATGCACCACGGCGGTATCGGCGATCACGCCATCGAGGTCGAAGATCACGGCCTTCAGCGGCGATGATCGTCCGGCGTCGACGAGGCCCGCACGCGGCAGGCGCAGCGGTCGACCTGCGTGCAGGCGTTGCGGCAGGCCTTCGTGCAGGAAGGTGAGCGCGTCGCCTTCGGTAAGGGTGTACTGCACGCCGTCGCGATCGACCTCCACGCGCAGATGGGCATCGCGCCAGCGCAGGCCGAAGCGGTAGCCGTTCCAGGCTGCCGGCAATTGCGGCGTCAACGCGGGCAGGCCATCGTGCACGCGCAGGCCGCCAAAGCCCCAACTCAGGGCGAGCCAGCTGCCGGCCATCGCAGCCATGTGCAGGCCATGCGCCGCGTTGCCGTGCAAGTCGTCCAGGTCGACCCGCAAGGTATCCAGGAAATAGCGGTAAGCCTTGTCGGCATGACCCACCTCGGCCGCCACCACCGCGAAGGTCGATGCCGACAAGGTGGAGTCGTGGACCGTGATGTTCTCGTAGTAGTCGAAATTGCGGCGCTTGGCCGCGATGTCGACCTGTTCGCCGGCCAGCATCAGGGCGAGCAGGGTGTCGGCCTGCTTGCACACCTGGTGGCGGTAGATGCTCAGCGGATGCATGCGCAAGAGCAGCGGTTGCTTGCCCGGCGCGCCGACCAGCCCGGGCGGCAGTCGCGGCTTGTCGAGGAAGCCGTCGTCCTGCGGGAAGATGTCGAGCGCGGCGTCGATCGGCAGGTACATCGCCTGCGCCGCGCGCCGCCACCGCGCGGGCTCGTCGTCATGCAGGCCGATGCGGGCGGCCAGCTCGGCGTGATCCTGCGGGTGGCTCAACGCCATCCAGTCGGCGACCGCTGCCGCGTCGCGCAGGTGCCGCTGCGCCATCCGGTTGGTGTAGTGGTTGTTGTCGACCAGGGCAGAGTATTCGTCCGGGCCGGTCACTTCGTGGATGCAGAACGCGCCGTCGTGGCGCGCGCTGAAATGGCCGACATCGAGCCAGACGCGCGCGGTCTCGAACAGCATCTCGGCGCCATGCGCCAGCATGAACGCGTCGTCGCCGCTGGCATCGACGTACAGCCTTATCGCCCACGCCACCGCCGCATTGATGTGGTATTGCGCGGAGCCGCTGGGGAAATACGACGAGCATTCGTCGCCGCTGATCGTGCGCCACGCGTACAGCGCGCCGTGTCTGTGGTTGAGCTCGCGCGCATGCAGGCGCGCGTTGTCCAGCGTGCGGTAGCGCCAGGTCAGCATCGCGCGCACGATGTCCGGTGCGACGGTGACCAGCACGGGCGCCATGAACACTTCGGCATCCCAGAAGTAGTGGCCCTCGTAACCCTCGCCGGTGAGGCCCTTGGCCGCGGTGGTGCCGTGGCTGTCGCGGCTGCTCGACTGGAACACGTGGAACAGGTTGAAGCGCAGTGCCTGCTCGGTCGCCGGATCGCCATCGATGGCAAGGTCCGCCTGCGCCCAGAGCGTGGCCAGCGTGCGGGTCTGCTGCGCCAGCAGCATCGGATAGCCCTGTTCGATTGCCGTTGCCAGCGAGGCGGCCGCCTGCGCGGGCAGATGGTCCACGTGGCTGGCGTCGAACGGTGCGGAGAAGGCGTAGGCGACGTATTTGTGCAGGGTCACCGCCCGACCCGGCGCAAGCAGGCCCTCGTAGACCTGGGTGACGCCGTGCGGCGCCAGGTTCGCGTAGCGCAGCGTCAGTTCATCGGCGTGCTGGTGGCGCTGCGCGCAGACCAGCCGGATGCCGCTGTGGGTGGTGCGCTGGCCGACCCAGGCGACGGTTTCCTCCGCCTCGGCGGCATAGGTGCCAAGGCCGCCGTCGATGCGGCTGCCAATGCGCGGATCGAAGCCCTGTGCCGCCGCCTCGCGGGCCGTGCTGATCGAGGATTCCAGCGTGATTGGGCCATCGTAGTCGATCGACCGTACGCGGTAACGGATCGCCAGCAGCCCGGCGTCGGCGAAGCTGACGATGCGCTCTGCCTCGATCTGCAGCGTCGCGCCCTCGGGCGAGCGCCAGCGCAGGCTCCGCCGGTAACAGCCGCTGCGCAGGTCGAGCGAGCGCTCGAACTGCAGCCATTCGCCCTGGTCGAGCCGGACAGGGGTGTCGCCCAGGCGCAGGTGGATGCGCGCGGCATCGGCCACCGGGATGCGCGTATCGGTGTGGCTGGCAAAGCCGGGGAAGCGTTCGTGGTAATCGATCGGGGTGCGTTCCCACACCGCCGAGAGCAAGGTGGCCTGGCTGGCGCTGTCGCTTTCCTCCAGGTTGCCGCGCACGCCGAGCGTGCCGTTGGCGAGGGCGAACAGGCTTTCGTCCTGCGCGAAGCCCGCCGGGTCGATGCCATGGCGCGTCAGCAGCCATGGATCGACGGCTGCCCGCACGGCGACTGCCGGTGTGTCTGGATTGACCGCGACCGCTGAATCCACGATATGCCCTCGATTTCCCCCTGCGCCGGTCCATCCGTTCGGACCCCCGAGATCGCAGCTGGCGGCGAGCTTGGCATTAAATGTTATCGGTATCAAGATACCGATAACATTTTGTTGCACGTCCATTCCCGGGCGGCTCTGCCGGGTTGGAAAGACGGCCATGTCCTGGTGCGCGGGGGGTTCGGCATGAGTTCGAACGGGCCTGCAACTGCGCCATTTGGCGCGGTTGCGTCGGGAGGGCGAAAGCCGACACACTGCAGGCGCCGATCCTGGCCAGTGCGGTTATCCGGCGGCGTCGCGACAATGAATCGACAGGACCAACTTAGGATCAGATCTTGAGCAAGACAGGTCCGCGCCCGAACGCGTCAGGCAACCTGACCATGGCCGACCTGGCGCGGGTGGCCGGAGTATCCAAGATCACGGTGTCGCGGGCGCTGGGCGACAGTCCGCTGGTCAATCCGCAGACCCGCGAGCGGATCCAGGCGCTGGCGCGCGAGCACGGCTACAAGCTCAACATCAGCGCGCGCAACCTGCGCCTGCGCCGCAGCCACACGGTGGCGGTGATCGTGGAAATGAAGCCGTCCACCGATCGCACGATGTTCGACCCGTATCCGCTGGTGCTGCTGGGTGGCATCTCGCAGGAATTGACCGCGGCCGGCTACAGCGTGCTGTTGACCACCCGCCACGGCGCCAGCGCGGCGGCGGTGCAGGCCGCCGACGGCCTGATCCTGCTCGGCCAGGGCGTGCACCAGGATGCGGTGCGCCGGTTCGACAAGCTGTGCCTGCCGATGGTGGTGTGGGGCGCCCGTTCGGAAACCGATGCGCACGTGGTGGTGGGCAGTGACAATCGGCTCGGTGGTACCGCGGTGGCGCGTCATTTCATGGCGCTGGGCCGCCGCCGGCCCGTGTTCATCGGCAACCCCAGCCACCCGGAAATCTTCGAGCGTTTGAGCGGCTTCGTCGACGCGCTGGCGGTGCACGGGATCAAGCCGCTGTTGCTGCGGCGCGACGAATTCACGCTGGACTCGGGCATGGATGCGGTGCATTCCCTGCACAAGCGCAAGGTCGGTTTCGACGCGATCTTCGCCTGCAACGACCTGCTCGCGATGGGCGCGATCCGCGCCACGCTGGACCTGGGCCGCTCGGTGCCGGCCGATGTTTCGGTGGTCGGCTACGACGACATGCCGCTCGGCGCCAGCTTCCTGCCGCCGCTGAGCTCGGTACGGCAGGATTGGCAGGAAGGCGGCATGCTGCTGGCGCGCAAGGTGCTGGCGTTGATCGAGGGCGAGCCGGCCAAGTCGGAAAGCCTGCCGGTCAGCCTGATCGTGCGCTCGACCTGAGCGCGCACGGCGTTCAGCGCGTGGCGGTGCTCTGGGTGGTTTCGGCGGGTTCGGCCGGGCTGCGCGCCGGCGGCGTCAGCACCAGACGGAAGCAGCTGCCGCCGCCGGCGACACGCACGTATTCGAGTGCGGCCTGGTTGGCGTCGCTCATTTGCCGGGCCAGATAGAGGCCGAGCCCGGTGCCGTATTCGTGGGTGGTGTAGAACGGCTCGAAAATCTGCGCGGCGACTTTCGGCGCGATGCCGGGGCCGCGGTCGATCACTTCCAGGATCGGCACGCCGTGCTCGCCCTGGCGGGTCACCACCATCACCCGTGCCGGCTCGCCGGGCAGACGGCCGTAGCGCAAGGCGTTCTGCACCAGGTTCCAGACCACTTGCTGCAGTTGTTGCGGGTCGGCTACCGCCGCCACCGGCGCGCCGCTGCTGGCGATCGCCCGCAGCGAGTCGGCGCCGAGGTCGTTGCCCTGGCTGTATTCCTCGACGAAAGCCTGTGCCCAGTGGCCCAGGTCCAGGGTTTCCGGGCGCGAGCGTTCGCGCCGCGACAGCTGCAGGATGTTCTCGATGATCTCGTTGAGCCGGATGCAGTGGTTGTTGATGATCTCGACCATGCGCTGGTCGGTGCTGTCCATGCTTTTCGATTCGGCCAGCAATTGCGCCGAGTAGCGGATCGCCGCCAGCGGGTTGCGGATCTCGTGCGCGATCGAGGCGGACAGCCGGCCCAGCGAGGTGAGCGTGAGTTCCTCTGCGCGACGCGACAGCAGCGAGGTGTCGTCGAGGAAGATCAGCACGTGCGAGTCGTCGTTCGGTGCCAGCCGGGTGAAGCGCGGCACCACTTCGGGCACGCCGTCGGCGAGCTGGGTGGCGGTTTCGTCGAGCTTGCCGGAGGTCATCCAGTGGTACAGCCGGCGCGACAGTTCCGGCGCCAGCTGGCCGAGGTCGCGCTGGTCGGCGCCAGGGTTGCCCATCAGCATCCATGCCGATTCGTTGATCTGGTGGATGCGGTTGGCGTCGTCGACCAGCAGCACGCCGGTCTTCATGCGGCGGATGATCAGCTCGTTGACCTGCGACAGGTTGGCCAGGTCGCTGCTGCGTTGTTCGGCCAGCGCCTCGGTGGCGCGCAGTTGCCGGCCCAGTACGTGGCACAGCGTGGTGCTGGCGAAATAGGCCAGGCCGAACAATGCCGCTTCCAGCAGGTCGCGCTCGCCCGTCGTGCCGTTGTCCGCGGTGAGCAAGGTGCGCCCGAGAATGCCCAGCGTCGCCAGCGCGGCAAAGAAACTGGACAATCGCAGCGGCAGGATCAGCGCGCCGACGCTCAAGTTCACGGCCAGCATCATCGCGATGCCGATGCGCGCGTCGTGCATCGCGGCGATCGCCAGCACCGCGGCGACGATGTCGACCACCAGCGCGGCCGCCACCGCCATCCGGGCGTACGGCATGCTGCGTCGGTTCAGCAGCATCGACACCAGCGCGAACAACAGGTACAGCGACGCCACGCTGCGGGCGAAATCCGGCACGCCCGGCTGGAGCCCGCCCAA
Source organism: Rhodanobacter sp. T12-5 (assembly GCF_008329435.1). Lineage (GTDB taxonomy): Bacteria > Pseudomonadota > Gammaproteobacteria > Xanthomonadales > Rhodanobacteraceae > Rhodanobacter. The sequence continues at coordinate 811,555 of NZ_NPKN01000002.1, read as the reverse complement.
CCCGCCATTGCTGAAAGCCAGGCCCACGTAGACCAGCGCCTGCACCAGTCGGAACGCGTTGAGAAACGACAGTTCGTGGCGAATGGTCGCTATGCCTTCGCGCGGCGCAGGTGGAAAGGGCGTGCTGGACATGTTGCGTGGCACTCCGTGGCGATACCGCTCAAGTATAAGCGGCTGTTCGATGGTGACATGCCGGCTTGGCGGCGATCTGTTTCCCATGGATTCGATCCCGCCACGGGGCGGGGCTCGCCGCATCCTGCCGCCCTGACTGGCCTCGAATTTCAGGGTGCGCGGGGCCGGCCCGATGCCCCCTGAGGCCGGCTGCTGCGCGTGGCCCTTTCCATCGGAGCCCCCTTCCGCGAAAATAGCGGGCCGAATCGTGCGGATTTCGCCAGTTTGCCTGGCAAGTCGTCAGTCCCGCCTTCCGACCCTCATGACCCACGCAGCGTGCTCGCGTGCGGCCGCCATGTTTCTCCGTTCGCTCGAGGTATCGAATGAATTTCCACGAATACCAGGCCAAAGAACTGTTCGCCCAGTACGGCATCGCCGTGCCGCCGGGCAAGGTCGCCAACTCCCCCGACGCTGCTGTCGACGCCGCCAAGGCGCTCGGTGGTTCCCAATGGATGGTCAAGGCACAGATCCACGCCGGTGGCCGCGGCAAGTCCGGCGGCGTCAAGTTCTGCCGCAGCTTCGACGACGTGCGCGCCGCCGCCAAGGGCATGCTCGGCACCAACATGGAAACCTACCAGTCGGCCGGCCGCGCGCTGCCGGTCAACCTGGTGCTGGTCACCGACGCCACCGACATCGCTCGCGAGCTGTACCTGTCGATCCTGGTGGATCGTGATTCCAAGGCCATCTCGTTCATCGCCTCCAAGCATGGCGGCGTGGACATCGAGCAGGTCGCCAAGGAAACGCCGGAAGACATCCACACCATCGTGATCGACTTCGTCGAAGGGCTGCAGCCTTACCAGTGCCGCCAACTCGGCTTCGCGATGGATCTGAATGCGAAGCAGGTTAACCAGCTGACCAAGATCATGCTGGGCCTGTACAAGCTGTTCAACGAGCAGGATCTGGCGCTGGTCGAGCTCAATCCGCTCGCGGTGCTGGAAGACGGCAACCTCGCCGCGCTCGACGGCAAGGTCAACTCCGACGACAACGCCGAGTTCCGTCATCCGAACCTGGCCGCGATGCGCGACCTGACCCAGGAAGACGCCGCCGAAGCGGCCGCCGTGCAGTACAACCTCAACTACGTGACCATGGACGGCTCGATCGGCTGCATGGTCAACGGCGCCGGCCTGGCGATGGCCACCATGGACGTGATCAAGCTGGCGGGTGGCGAGCCGGCCAACTTCCTCGACGTCGGCGGCGGCGCCACCAAGGAGCGCGTGACCGAGGCGTTCAAGCTGATCACCTCGTCCGACAAGGTGAAGACCATCCTGGTCAACATCTTCGGCGGCATCGTGCGTTGCGACATGATTGCCGAAGGCATCATCGCCGCGGTCAAGGAAGTGGGCCTGACCATCCCCGTGGTGGTGCGCCTGCAAGGCACCAATGTCGATCAGGGCCGCGAACTGCTGGCCAATTCCGGCCTGGCGATCACGCCGGCGGACGATCTCAACGACGCGGCGCAGAAAGCCGTGGCTGCGGCCAAGGCCTGAGGAGCAATCGAAACATGAGCGTACTCGTCAACAAGAACACCAAGGTGCTGGTGCAGGGCTTCACCGGCCAGCAGGGCACCTTCCACGCGCAGCAGTGCATCGATTACGGCACCAAGATCGTCGGCGGCGTCACCCCGGGCAAGGGCGGCTCCGAGCATATCGGCCTGCCCGTGTTCAACTCGGTCGATGAAGCCGTCCTCGAAACCGGTGCCGACGCATCGGTCATCTTCGTGCCGCCGCCGTTCGCGGCCGACTCGATCCTCGAAGCGATCGATGCCGGCATCAAGGTCATCGTGGCGATCACCGAAGGCATCCCGGTACTCGACATGCTGCGCGTCAAGAACGTGCTTCAGCAGCATCCGGAAATCGTGCTGATCGGGCCGAACTGCCCCGGTATCATCACGCCCGGCGAATGCAAGATCGGCATCATGCCTGGGCACATCCACAGCAAGGGCAGGGTCGGCGTGGTCTCGCGCTCCGGCACGCTCACGTATGAGGCCGTGTTCCAGACCACCAACGAAGGTCTCGGCCAGAGCACGGTGATCGGCATCGGCGGCGACCCGATCAACGGCCTCAACTTCATCGACTGCCTCAAGCTCTTTCAGGACGACCCGCAGACCGAAGGCATCATCATGGTCGGCGAAATCGGCGGCAGCGCCGAAGAAGATGCCGCCGAGTTCATCGGCGAATACGTCAAGAAGCCGGTGGTCTCCTTCATCGCCGGTGCGTCTGCTCCCCCGGGCAAGCGCATGGGCCACGCCGGTGCGATCATCTCCGGCGGCAAGGGCACCGCCGCGGCGAAGTTCGCCGCGCTGGAAAAGGCCGGCGTCACCACGGTGAAATCGCCGGCCGATCTGGGCAAGGCGCTGGCGAAGTTGATGAAGTAAGCGTCATTTGTCTGCTGAAAAAGGCCGCGCATTGCGCGGCCTTTTTTTGTTCTGAGGGACGCCCCACTTCTTGAATTACCATTGTCCGGATAACCCCAAGGAATGCACGCCGTCATGGCAAAGCTGCGTCTGGCTCTGGCCCAACACGATTTTTCCGTCGGCGCGGTGGCGGCGAATGCCGCCAGGGTCGGTGACTTGATCGCGCAGGCGCGCACCGGCGGTGCCGCGCTGGTGGCCTTTCCCGAGCTCACCTTGAGCGGCTACCCGCCCGAAGACCTGCTGCTGCGGCCGAGTTTCCTAGCCGCCTGCGACAGCCAGCTTGCCGCGCTGGCCGCGGCGACCCATGGCATCGCCGCGCTGGTCGGCCATCCGCACAGCGAGGGCGAGGTGTTCAACGCTGCCAGCCTGTTGCGTGACGGCCGGGTGGAGTGCACGGCCCACAAGCAGGCCCTGCCCAACTACGGCGTGTTCGACGACAAGCGCTATTTCCGCCCCGGCCACGAGTCGGTCACCACGGTGATCGACGGCGTCACCGTGGGCCTGCTGATCTGCGAGGACGTGTGGCAGCCGGAGCCGATGGCACAGGCTGCCGCCGCCGGTGCGGAGCTGGTAGTGGTGGTCAACGCCTCGCCGTGGGACGAGGCGAAGCAGGCCGAGCGCGCGGCAGTGCTGCAGGCGCGTGCGCGCGAGACCGGTTGTGCGATCGCCTATCTCAACCTGGTCGGTGGTCAGGACGAGGTGGTCTATGACGGCGCCTCGATGCTGGTGAACGGCGACGGCTCGATCGCGGCGCGCGCGCCGGCCTTCGTCGATGCGCTGCTGTGGGCCGAATTCGATCCGGCCACGCGTACGCTGTCGGCCGAAAACTGGCCGCTTGCCGCCGACAGCTCGATCGAGGCAACGCTGTACGCGGCGCTGGTGCGCGGTACTCGCGACTACATCGACAAGAACGGTTTCGACGGCGTGTTGCTGGGTCTGTCCGGCGGCATCGATTCCGCCTTGACGCTGGCGCTGGCGGTCGACGCGCTGGGCGCGCAACGCGTCACCGCGGTCATGATGCCTACGCGCTACACCTCGCAGTTATCTCTGGACGGTGCGCGCGCGCAGGCCGAGCAACTGGGCGTGGACTATCACGTGATCTCGATCGAGGCGACCTATGAGTCGTTCGTGGATGCGCTGACGCCCGCGTTCGCCGGCAAGGGTGCCGACACAACCGAGGAAAACCTGCAGTCGCGCATCCGCGGTGTGATGCTGATGGCGCTGTCCAACAAGCATCGCCGGCTGCTGCTGGCGACCGGCAACAAGAGCGAGATGGCGGTTGGCTACGCCACGCTGTACGGTGACATGTGCGGTGCTTACGCGCCGCTGAAGGATGTCTACAAGACGGTGGTGTATCGGCTGGCGCGTTGGCGCAATACGGCCGGGATGACCAGCCCTTCGGCTGTCGAAAGCCGGGAAGAGCCGCAATTTCGCGACACCGCGCTTCTGCGAATCCCGAAATCCCGTTCCCCCATCCCGGAAGAAGTCATCGACCGTCCGCCCTCGGCCGAATTGCGCGACAACCAGACCGACCAGGATTCGCTGCCGCCGTACGACGAGCTCGATGCGATCCTGGCGCGTTTCATCGAAGGCGAACAGTCGCAGGCGGATATCGTCGCTCAGGGTTTCGATGCGGACACGGTGCGCCGTGTGGTTCGGCTGGTACTGCTGAACGAGTTCAAGCGTCGGCAGTCGGCGCCAGGGCCGCGGGTGACCACGCGCGCATTCGGCCGTGAACGTCGCTACCCGATCACTTCAGGCTGGAGGTGACGGCTTTGTGGGAGCGACTTCAGTCGCGATTCCCTTGCCGAGGACAACCAAAGGGCATCGCGACTGAAGTCGCTCCCACCGTCATGCGCGGCAAATGAAAGCACAAAAAAAGCCGGCGTTGCTCGCCGGCTTTTTCTTTCGTCCCCTCGGGAGTGCTCAGTGGTGACCCGAGAACGGCACCATCTTGCGCAGCGTGGATGGCGGATGCGGCCATTTGGCGTCGCTCAGGTAAGGATGGTTCGGGTAGTTCAGTGCCAATACCTGGCGGACCTGGTCGGCCTGCGGCTTTTGCTGCAGGGCCAGATAGCTGCGGCTGAGGATCGCCAGCGCGTCACCGGTTTGCGGCGCCTGCTGATAGTGCTCGATCACATATTGCGCGCGATCGGCCGCGGCCACGTAGGCCTTGTTGCGCAGGTAGAACTCGGCCACGTTGATTTCGTACTGCGCCAGCACGTTGCGCAGGTAGATCATGCGCTGGCGCGCGTCGGCGGTATAGGCGCTGTCGGGAAAGCGCCGCGACAATTCGGAGAAGTCGTCGAACGACTGCAGGTTGTAACCTTGGTCGCGACGGCTCTGCGCACCGGTGCGATTGATGTAGCGTTCGACCACGCCGCTGGTGCGGTCGAAATTGATCAGGCCGCGCAGGTAATAGGCATAATCGACGTGCGGGTTGGCCGGATATGTCTTGATGAAGCGGTTGATGGTGGAAAGCGCGTCGTCCGGCTGGTTGTCCTTGTATTGCGAATAGGCCAAGTCGAGCTGGGCCTGCTCGTTGTACACGCCAGAAGGAAAGCGCGCGATCAGGCGCTGGTAGGCCCTCGTCGCGGCGGCGTAACTGGAGTTTTCCAGCCAGCCGTGGGCCTTGTTGTACAGCGCATCCACCGGCATCGTGTCGATGGTTTCGCGCTTGTGGCCGAACATGGAGCAGGCGCTCATCGTGATGGCGAGCGCCACGACGGCGAGCATTTTCAGCGCAGGCGATTTGAACATCGGCAACTTGATTACACGCATGGGAAAGAATTCAGATGTTTGAGCGAAAAGGCATGATAGCCGAAACCGGCCGCCGCCCGTGGAGGGCGGCATGACTACCATCCGGCACGAAGGGGAGGTGCCGCTGAGCGCCGCGGGTCGGAGGTTCGACCAGGCTTTGGCCGAGATGTTCCCGGATTATTCACGTTCGCGGCTCAGTGGCTGGATCAAATCCGGCGCCGTGACGCTGGACGGCGTATCGGCGCCGCCACGCCAGCTGCTGCGCGGTGGCGAACAGGTGCGGCTGCGGGTGGAGCTGGAAAACGAGGTTGCCAGCGCGCCAGAGGACATCGCGCTGACGATCGTGCACGAGGATGACCACCTGCTGGTGCTGAACAAGCCTGCCGGACTGGTGGTCCACCCCGGCGCCGGCAATCCGGCCGGTACTTTGTTGAACGCATTGCTGCACCACGACCCGAAGCTGGCCGAACTGCCGCGTGCCGGCATCGTGCATCGGCTGGACAAGGACACCTCCGGCCTGATGGTGGTGGCCAGGACATTGCCGACGTACACCGCGCTGGTCGATCTGCTGTCGCGTCACGAGGTGGAGCGCCAGTACGAGGCGGTGGTGCTGGGTACGCTGGTGGCCGGCGGCACGGTGGATGCGCCGATCGGTCGCAGCATGGGCGATCGGTTGCGCCAGGCCGTGCGCGACGAGGAGGACGGCAAGCGCGCGGTGACCCATTACCGGCTGCGCGAGCGCTTCCGCGCGCACAGCCTGCTGCAATGTCAGCTGGAAACCGGCCGCACCCACCAGATCCGCGTGCACCTGGCGCATGCCGGCCATTCGCTGGTCGGCGATCCGCTGTACGGCGGCGGCCTGAAACTGCCCAAGGGCGCCTCGCCGGAACTGATCGCCACGCTGCGGGGTTTCCGTCGGCAGGCGCTGCATGCCGAAAAACTGTCGTTCATCCATCCGGCCACCGGCGAAGCGCTGTCGTTCGAGGCCGAGCGGCCGGCCGATCAACGAGCACTGATCGAGGCGCTGCGGACGGATCTGGCCGAGCACGGCACGGATCATTATTGAGCGAACGCGCGCTGGGGAATGGCCACGCCGGGTGTGCGATGCTTTGCATTCTCCGCGCCCCATTCCCCGGAAACCATGACCGATACCTGGATCTTCCCCGATTGGCCCGCTCCGCCGCAGGTGCACGCGGCAATCACCACCCGCCACGGACCGGGCGTCTCGACATCACCCTACGAGCGCTTCAACCTCGGCCTGCGCAGCGGCGATTCGGTCGACGCGGTGCAGGCCAATCGCAGCGCGCTGCAGCAGGCGCTGGGGTTGCCCGCCGTACCGCGCTGGCTGCACCAGGTCCACGGCGTCAGCGTGGCCGAACTGGGGCCGTTGCCCAGTGCGGACGAGCCGCAGGCGGACGCGGCGGTGTCGCACATCCCCGGTACGGTGCTGTCGATCCTCACCGCCGATTGCCTGCCGGTGTTGTTCTGTGCCGATGACGGCAGCGAGATCGGCGCGGCGCATGCGGGCTGGCGCGGGCTGGCCAATGGCGTGCTGGAAGCGACGCTGACCCAGCTGCAGGCGCCATGCGCGCGATTGCTGGCGTGGCTGGGACCGTGCATCGGGGCGGCCTCCTACGAAGTGGGGGCGGACGTGCGTGCCGCGTTCATTGCACACGACCCGGCAGCGGCCGGCTGCTTCGTGCCGACGCGGCCCGATCACTGGCTTTGCGATTTGGCGGCCCTGGCCCGGCAACGGCTCGCGGCGGCGGGCGTGACGCGGATCTACGGTGGTGGCTTCGATACGCTGGCCGACCAGCGTTTTTATTCCTACCGCCGGGATGGTGCCGCGAGTGGCCGCTTCGCCAGTCTGGTCTGGCTCCAGCCTTAGCGGGAGATCAAAACAGCAGGTAGGTCGAGATGATGTACTTGTCGCTTGAGCGTGGCGGCAAGCCGGCATGCTGGTACATCCAGTAAGGCGGGAACATCAGCAGGCGTCCGGCGCGTGCGTCGACACGCAGGTCCAGATCGCAGAACTCGGTTTGGCCGCCTTCGGCCACGTCGTTGAGATACCAGAGAAACACCATGTAGCGGTTGCAGGTGTAGTCGAGCGCGTCGAAATGTGGCTGGAACTGGTCGTCCCGATCCGCCAGATAACGCTTGATTCTCAGGTTCTCCAGCCGGTTGCGCGGTGGTATCGGCAAGGTCAGTCGAACCCGCTCGTTGTAGCGATCCAGGTACTGCAGCGTCTGCTGCCGAAACAGCGCCTCGAAAGACGCATCGGCAAGTTTGCTCACATTGAGTTCGGTCCATGCGCTCGATGGCAGTGCGTTGATGGCGCCGCGGTCGTTGCGCATCTGGAAGCGCTCGAGTTCGTCGAACGACTCGATCAGGCGGCGGCAGAAATCGGCGTCCAGCGCGTGGTCGAACCACTGCACATAACGTGCAAGGTCGCGGGTGGCGGAAACCTGCGCAGTCGCGGTGTTCATCTCAGGCCAGTTCCTGCAGGCGTATATCGAAATCGACGATGGCGGCGATCAGCGCACCCAGCGCCTGTTGCTCAACGGGAGCCAGACCCGGGTGCCAGATGTCGAAGACCAGCACGCGTGCTTCCGACTCGCCGTCATTGCCATACCCGATGCCGTAACTGGCATCGAACACCATGCCGGCACCCGCCGGCAGGCGATGCGTCTCGCCGCCGGCGATGACATCGACACCACTGCTGTCAGGCAGGTTGACGACGACGCTGCAGCGCGAATTGCTGCAGCCGTGCCGGGTCGGCGTGCGCACGCCTGCCGGCAGCACGACGATCGCTGCATCGGGGGCATGCCGCGGAATGCGCAGCAGCGGGGTATCGGCGATGGCTGCAATCAGCTGTGGCGCGAGGCGGCGAATTGACTCGCGCAAGGTGCCGCAGCGATATATGTCGATCTGGCGTTCGCGCGGCGGCGCGATGCCGTCGTGTGCGATCGGTCCGCCGGCATCGGAACTTCGGTCGGGTGTCATGTCGCCGACCCGGTCGGACGGCGAGGGCAGGGCGACGCAGCTTTCGACCTCCGTCGTCGCCGTGTCCACGCGCGCGAGCAGGTCAGGCAGCCATGCAAGATCGCGACAATCGACCCGGGGGGACGCACCGAGGCCTGGAACATAAAGCAGGCCTGCTCGCTGGCGCGGATCGGCGGGTGTCTCGCTGCAATCGCGAAGGTAGCAGGCAAGCGCCCGATCGATGCGGGTCAGCGGTGTATCGGCGTTTTGCCGCCAGGGTTGCAGCACACCTTCGAACAGCGCCCGCCGGCCTTCGGCCACCTGGTGCATCGCGTGCCGGACCAGGGGGCGCAGCCCGGGCTCGGTGGTCTCGTCGCTTAACCAGCTGGCTGCATGCTGCGCATCCAGGATCGCCCGGAAATAGTGCGGCAGGGCCAGTTCCGGGCGTTGGTCCAACTCAAGCACGTTGGCCAGCAGCAGTCGCACGGTAGTGTTTCGACCCTCGCTCAGTTCCAGTGCCCGTTCGAGTACGTAGCGCGAGGCGTCCATGCGCTCGGCAACCCGATAAGCCATGCCAAGTTCCATCAGGGTGCCGATGTCGGTGCGATCGACATTGGCGGCGCGATTGAGCAGGTCGACGGCGTCACCGGCGGCACCACGCCTCAACGCTGCGCCTGCCAGGAAACGCAGCGCTTCGACGTGTTCCGGCTGGCTCGCGAGCACATGGTGGAAAGCTTGTTCCGCTTCAGCCGAACGGCCGGCGCGCTGGAGTTGCCTCGCGGTTTCGAGATCGAGGTTCGGAGACGCGAGGGTCGAGCCAGGATCGGGCGACATGGGTGCCGGTCGAAAGCCGTCAGGCGATGCCGGACGTTATCATGTCGATAACCCGAAATTAACTGCTTAGGATACGGTCTGCAGCGTTTCAGCCAACAGTGCCGAAAGTCAGTGCGGGACACCTTCCGGGCCACCCCCGGCGCGAACGTTTCGCGCGTCGGTCAGAGCCTGCAGGAAGGCGTTGCGCCAGACGGTGATGTCATTTTGCAGCAGCACGCCCATCATCGCCCTCCAGCGATCGCGGCGCTCGGTCAGCGGCATCTTGAGTGCGCGTTGCAGGGCATCGGCGACCTCCTCGGTGTCGGCGGGATTCACCAGCAAGGCGTCGGTCAGTTCCTGCGCGGCGCCGGCGAAGCGCGACAGGATCAGCACGCCGGGGTCGGCCGGGTTCTGGCAGGCCACGTATTCCTTGGCCACCAGGTTCATGCCGTCGCGCAGTGGCGTCACCAGGCCCACCCGCGCGGTGCGGTAGTAGCCGCTCAGCAGGCGGTGCGGAAACGATTTGTTGATGTAGCGGATCGGTGCCCAGTCGGGTGCGGCATACTTGCCGTTGATGTGGCCGGCACTGCGCTCGAGCTCGCGCCGGATCTGCCGGTATTCCAGTACCGAACCGCGCGATGGCGGCGCGATCTGCAGGAAGGTGACATGCCGGTGCAGTTCGGGAGCGCCTTCGAGCAGGCGCGCGTAAGCCTGGAAGCGTTCCGGAAGTCCCTTGGAATAATCCAGCCGATCGACTCCGATGATCAGTGAGCGACCGATCAGGCTGTCGCGCAATTGGCCTATCTCCTTGTTCGATTCGGCTTTGCCGGCGGCTTCGGCGATTCCCCTGGTATCGATGCTGATAGGGAAGACGGCGGCACGGAACAGGCGACCGCTGGCCGAGCGCATGCGGCCACCGAGCCGCATGGTGGCGCCGGCTTCGTGCAGGAAATAGTCCTCCAGCGCGCGCAGGTCGCGCGCCGTATGCACGCCGATGAGGTCGTAGCTGGCCAGTGTTTCCAGCAACTCGAGGTGGTTGGGCAGCGCGATCAGCAGGCCGGCCGCCGGCAATGGCGTGTGCAGGAAAAAGCCGATGCGGTTGCGTACGCCGCGCTTGCGCAGCATCGCCGCCAGCGGGATCAGGTGATAGTCGTGTACCCAGATGACGTCGTCGGGCCGGATCAGCTGGCGCAGCTTGTCGGCGAAAATCTCGTTCACCCGCAGATAGCCGTCCAGATGGCTATGCTGGTAGTCGACCAGGTCCGGCCGGTAGTGCAGCATCGGCCACAGCGTGCCGTTGGCAAAGCCGGTATAGAAGTCGTCGTGGTCGGCGCGCGAGAGGTCGACGGTGGCGTAGTCGACCTTTGCGTCATGCAGCCGATGTACTTCGGCCGCGGTCTCCGCGGCGAGCTTTCCGCTCCATCCGAACCACAGACCGCCGCTTTCGCGCAGCGCCGCCTGCAACGCCGAGGCGAGTCCGCCCGGCGCGCTCTGGCGTGGCAGGGCAACCCGGTTGGAGACAACCACCAGGCGGCCGCCCGCACCTTTCGCGGCCGCCATCACAGCGCGTCCTCCCAGCGCCGCGACAGCCGCATCGCGGCCTGGATCAGGCCGACCAGCGAATAGGTCTGCGGGTAGTTGCCCCAGTGCTCGCCGCTGCCCGGCGCGATGTCCTCGGACAGCAGGCCCAGCGCGTTGCGCTGCTTCAGCATGTGCTCGAACATCGCCCGCGCCCGTTCCTTGCGGCCGGTGGCGGCGAGCGCCTCGATGTACCAGAACGTGCAGATGTTGAAGCTGGTTTCCGGCGCGCCGAAGTCGTCCGGAGCGATGTAGCGGAACAGGTAGTCACCTCGGCCCAGCGCCGTGCCGATCGCGTCGACAGTGGCGACGAAGCGCGGGTCGGTGGCTTCGAGAAAGCCGATGTCGGCAAGCAGCAGCAGGCTGGCGTCCAGGTGTTCGCCGTCGTAGGCATCGACGAAATGGCCGAGCTGCTCGTTCCATGCGCGGGCCTCGATCCGGGCATGCAGCTGCACGGCTTCCTCGTGCCAGTAGCGCGCGCGCTCGTCCAGCCCCAGTTCGGTGGCGATATGCGCCAGGCGGTCGCAGGCGGCCCAGCACATCGCGGCGGAATAGGTATGCACGGCGACGCGGCCGCGATATTCCCACAACCCCGCGTCGGTCTGCTCGGCCATGCGAAGTGCCATCGTGCCCATCCGTTCGAGCCGGCGAAAGGTCACCTCGTCGCCGCGATGTTCGAGCCGGCAGTCGAAGAACAGTTGGGCCGAGGCGAGCACTACCGAGCCGTAGACGTCGTTCTGGCGCTGCCGCCAGGCGTCGTTGCCGACCCGCACCGGACCCATCCCGCGATAGCCTTTGAGCGTGCCCACCTGGCGCTCGGGAAGTTCGTCCTCGAAGGTGATGCCGAACACCGGGCCGAGTTCGGTGGTGTCCTTGTTGGCGACCAGGTTGAAGGTGTAGCGGATGTATTCCTCCATCGTGCGTGTGGCGCCGAGCCGATTGAGTGCGCGCACGGTGAAGGCGGCATCGCGCAGCCAGCAATAGCGATAATCCCAGTTGCGCGCAGTGCCGGCCGATTCCGGGATCGAGGTGGTCAGCGCGGCAACGATCGCGCCGGTGGCCTCGTACTGGCACAACTTCAGCGTGATCGCCGCACGGATCACCGCGGCCTGCCACTCGTAGGGAATCGACAGGTAGCGCACCCATTCGCGCCAGTAGTCCAGCGTGCGCTCCAGCGCCAGATGGACGAAATCGCCCACGTTGACGTTGAGGGTCTCATCCGGGCCGAACACGAAATGCGCGGGCCGGTCGAGTCCGAAGGCCAACCCGCGTTCGATCAGCGGCGTGGCCACGTCACAGGTCAAGCGCTGCACCACGTCGCTGAGCAGGTAGCGGATGTGGTTGCTGCCCGAGGTGGTCTTCGCAGTGTGCGCGCCGTAGTCGCACAGAGGGCGCATCCGAATGCGGATGCGTGGCGATCCGCTGATCGGGGCAACCCGGCGCGTCAGCATCTCGGGGTGATACAGACGTCCATTCGATCGGTGCCGTGGTGCGAAATCGGTGATCTCGACGGCGCCGCCCTGACGGTCGAACAGGCGCGTCACCAGCACCGCCGTGTTGGCCAGGTAGAATTGTTCGGCACGCTCGACATCCTCCAGTTCGATTGCCCAGTCGCCGCCTTCGATGGTCGGCGAAAGCAGGGCGCAGAAGCTGGCGTCGGCATCGAATCGCGGCAGGCAGCACCAGACGATGCGCGCCTGCTTGTCGATCAGGGCGGCGACACTGCCGTTGCCGATCACGCCAAGTTCAAGGCTGGCCGGTGGGGTCTCCTTGAGGGAGTCGGGCATGGGTGGGAGCTCCGTGCGTCAGCGCGTCCAGGACGCGGATCAGCCAAGCCTCCGCCGCGGCGGGGCCAGGCAACGTGAATTCGGCCAGGCTGGGCTCGCGCATGCCTACGCGTACGCTGAGTCCGCGCCGGCTATTGACGCTGGCGAACGCGTGTTCATCGGTGAGGTCGTCGCCGAGATAGACCGGTCGGCGGTCAGCAAAAGGCGCGTGCTGCAGCAGCTCCATGACGGCCCGGCCCTTGTCCATACCGGTCGGTTTGAACTCCAGCACCAGGTTGCCCGGTTGCAGCTCGTAGCCGGGCAACTGCGCCATCACGGCGGTTGCGGCCTGTTGCAGGGCCGGCAGCTGCGCCGGGGCGCGACGGCAATGCAGGGCCACCGCGGCATGCTTGTCTTCCACCTGCACGCCATCGAAGCGGGCGGCCAGCGTGCGCGCCACGGCGTGCAGGTGCGCATGCTGCGCGGGAGCGACCGCGAAGTCGCGACAGCTGCCATCGGCGTGCCGCAATTGCAGTCCGTGCAGTCCCGCGGCGGCCCAGTGCGAGGCGGCGAACAGGCGATCGAGGTCGGCAAGTTCGCGGCCGCTGACCAGGGCCAGCGCGCCGTCGAGTACCCGATACAGCGCATGCAGCAGTGTCAGCAGCGACGCGCCGGGCTGTACGTCCAGGGGGTCGTCGGCGAAATCGAGCAGGGTGCCGTCGACGTCGAGAAAGATCGCCCAGCGCGCGCTGACGTCGGGCAGCGGGGGGGGCGGCAGCGTAGCGGAGGTCGCGGAAGCGTTGGCGGGGATAGCCGTTGACATCGCCGTCACCCTAACAAATCGAATGTGAAAATCACCTTGAGCTTCATGCAGGCCGTCAATGCGGCGAGCTTGATTCGCCAGGCAGCGCCCGCATTCTTGCAGCCAGTGACGGGGCTGCCGTCAAATTCTCGGACGCAATCACCAGGCGGGAACATCGACATGCGGATGGACAAACTCACCTCGCGTTTCCAGCAGGCGCTGGCCGACGCGCAGTCGCTGGCCGTGGGTCGCGACAACAACATGCTGGAGCCGGTGCACGTGATGGCGGCGCTGCTCAACCAGCAGGGCGGCTCGACCGCGCCGATGCTGACCCAGGCCCAGGTCAACGTGCCGGCGCTGCAGCAGCGCGTCAACGACATGCTGGAACGGTTGCCGAAGGTAAGCGGGCAGGAGGGCAACATCAACCTGGGCAACGACCTCAACCGCCTGCTCAACCTCACCGACAAGCTGGCGCAGCAGCGCGGCGACCAGTTCATCGCCAGCGAACTGTTCGTGCTGGCGGCGCTGGACGACAAGGGCGAGCTGGGCGCCGCGCTGAAAGCGGCAGGTGCGACCAAGCCGAATCTCGAAGCGGCGATCGAGAAACTGCGCGGCGGCGAGAAGGTACAGAGCGAAAACGCCGAGGAGCAGCGCCAGGCGCTGGAAAAATACTGCATCGACCTGACCGAGCGCGCCGAGCACAACAAGCTCGATCCGGTGATCGGCCGCGACGAGGAAATCCGTCGCACCATCCAGGTGCTGCAGCGGCGCACCAAGAACAACCCCGTTCTCATCGGCGAGCCCGGCGTGGGCAAGACCGCCATCGTCGAGGGTCTGGCCCAGCGCATCATCAAGGGCGAAGTGCCCGAAGGCCTGCGCGATCGCCGCGTGCTGGCGCTGGACATGGGCGCGCTGATCGCCGGTGCGAAATTCCGCGGCGAGTTCGAAGAACGGCTCAAGGCCGTGCTCAGCGACCTGTCCAAGCAGGAGGGCCGGGTGATCCTGTTCATCGACGAGCTGCACACCATGGTCGGCGCCGGCAAGGGCGAGGGCTCGATGGACGCCGGCAACATGCTCAAGCCCGCGCTGGCGCGCGGCGAGCTGCACTGCATCGGTGCCACAACGCTGGACGAATACCGCAAGTACATCGAGAAGGACGCCGCGCTGGAGCGGCGCTTCCAGAAAGTCTTCGTGGGCGAGCCGAGTGTCGAGGACACCATCGCGATCCTGCGCGGGTTGAAGGAACGCTACGCGGTGCACCACGGCGTCGAGATCACCGACCCGGCGATCGTCGCCGCGGCCACGCTGTCGCACCGCTACATCGCCGACCGCCAGCTGCCGGACAAGGCGATCGACCTGATGGACGAGGCCGCCTCGCGCATCCGCATGGAAATCGACTCCAAGCCGGAGGAACTCGATCGGCTGGAGCGCCGGCTGATCCAGCTGAAGATCCAGCGCGAGATGCTGAAGAAGGAGAAGGACAGCGAATCGAAGCAGCGCCTGGCCGATCTGGAAACCGACATCGGCAAGCTGGAGCGCGAGTTCTCCGACTTGAACGAGATATGGAAGTCCGAGAAGGCCGCGCTGCAGGGCACGACCCGGGTGAAGGAGCAGATCGAGCAGGCGCGGCAGGATCTGGACACCGCGCAGCGCGCGCAGGACTACGCGAAGATGAGCGAGATCCAGTACGGCAAGCTGCCGGAACTGGAGAAGCAGCTCGCCGCGGCGCAGGCCGCCGAGACGCAGGATTTCAAGCTGGTGCAGACCCGCGTCACCGCCGAGGAGATCGCCGAGGTGGTCAGCCGCTGGACCGGCATCCCGGTCAGCAAGATGCTCGAGGGCGAGCGCGAAAAGCTGCTGCACATGGAGGATGAGCTGCACAAGCGCGTGGTCGGCCAGGACGAGGCGGTGCATGCGGTGTCCGATGCGATCCGCCGCTCGCGCGCCGGCCTGTCCGATCCGAACCGGCCGAATGGCTCGTTCCTGTTCCTCGGCCCCACCGGCGTGGGCAAGACCGAGCTGTGCAAGGCGCTGGCCGAGTTCATGTTCGACACCACCGATGCGATGGTGCGCATCGACATGAGCGAGTTCATGGAGAAGCACGCGGTGAGCCGGCTGGTCGGCGCGCCTCCGGGCTATGTGGGCTACGAGGAGGGCGGCTATCTCACCGAGGCGGTGCGGCGCCGGCCGTACAGCGTGATCCTGCTGGACGAGGTGGAGAAGGCGCACCCGGACGTGTTCAACATCCTGCTGCAGGTGCTCGACGACGGTCGCCTCACCGACGGCCAGGGCCGTACCGTGGACTTCCGCAACACCGTCATCGTGATGACCTCGAACCTCGGCTCGCAGATGATCCAGGATGCGGCCGAGAACAGCGAAGGCGGCGACGCGGAGGAGCAGTACACCCAGATGAAGGCGTCGGTGATGGGCGTGGTGCAGGCGCACTTCCGCCCCGAGTTCATCAACCGGCTGGACGAGCTGGTGGTGTTCCGCCCGCTGGACAAGACGCAGATCCGTGCGATCGCCCGGATCCAGCTGGCTTATCTGGAGAAGCGCCTGGCCGAGCGCCAGCTGAAGATGGAGGTCGGCGACGATGCGCTGGCCCTGCTCGGGAATGCGGGGTTCGACCCGGTGTACGGTGCCAGGCCGCTGAAGCGCGCAATCCAGCAGCAATTGGAGAATCCGCTGGCGCGGCAGATCCTGGAAGGGCACTTCCAGCCCGGTGATACGGTCAATGTCGCCGCCGAGGCTGGACAGCTGGTGTTCCACAAAAATTGAGCAGGCTCGTGCTGCCCTCGATGGCAAGGCCCCTCGTCAACGTGTGTTGACGAGGGGCTGGTGTCGTACCTACCCGCGATGCCGGCGCGAGCTCAGCCGTCGAGGTCGAGCACCTGCTTGTCGCTGTTGCGCCGACGCTGTTCCTTCTGCTGGTAGCGTGCCTCGCAACCGTCGCGCTTGACCATCGCGCAGTCGAGGTAGTCGGTGGCCTCGATCAGCGCGGCGCGCACCGCCTTGCTGGCCGGCGTTTTCTTCGAATGCACGAAGTCGCCGCCGACGCCGTGGGTGTAACCGCTCAGATTGATGCCGCCACCGGAACTGCGGCCCTCGACGGTGCGCGAGTACACCACCTCGGACGTCTCCGCATCGATCACCCGCAGGTCGATCGCCACGTAGGCCTGCGACTTGCCGCCGCCGACCCGGAAGCCGGCGATATTGAGGCCGCCGCCGGTGTTGGAGGTGTCCTCGCTATACGCACTGACGCTGCCGGTGACCAAATACTGGGCGCCGGTGATGTTGCCGGTGTGCGGGCTGCTGCCCGGGCGCATTCGGTAGGAGGCGGCCAGATCCTGCTCGGCCAGCACCGCGTCGATCTTCTGCCGCTCGATCACCTTGAAATCACCGGTCGCGCTCAACTCGTTGCCGAGCACGTCGGCGAGCTGGTTGCCGACGTCGCTGTTCCACCAGCCGGCGGAACTGGCCTGGTTGGTGAAGTCGATCACCGCGACGGTCATGGTCGGGGCCTCGCGGGCCACCAATGCACCGCTTGCGCCAAGCGCCAAGGCCAGTGCTGTGCTGATGATGGTTGCACGGTACGCAGGTTTCATGAGTTCCCCTCCCGGTTGATGATGCGACGCTGTCCCCAATCCCCCATCGTGGCCGCGCGCCGCGACGCAAAGGCGTTCGCGGGGGCCGGGGCAGATTCTGGACGCGTCAATCGGGGTTTGTCACGTCACCAATCATGAGGAAGCGTTACGCGTCCGTACGACGCGGGATGACCCACGGAGGCCGCCTGTAGGCGGGGACGCAGGAACCGGTCGGCGAATGCCGCGGGGTGCGACCGTGCCGGCCAGGCGGCACGGTCGCGGGCTGGCTTACCAGTGATAGCCGACCTTGCCGTACACGTAGGCGCCATTGAAGCCGAACGGCGAGAACACCGAGTACGGGAAAGTACCGTTGTTGTCGTTGTTGAGCGCGGCTGAAGCCTTGTCGGGGTAGGTGTTGAACACGTTGTCCGCGCCGAGGCTGAAGCTCCAGCGGTCGAGGTTGTAGTTCAGCGCCAGATCGAGCAACCACTTGCTGCCGTAGGTCTGGTCGAAGGTGGGGTTGGATGAGTTGTACGCGGTGAACTTGTCATACCGGGTCAACGTGCCGTTGAGGCTCCAGTTGCCGACGCTGTACAACCCGTTGAGGATCAGCTTGCTGCGTGGCGTGGTGTCGGCCAGCAGGCCGTACTGGTCGCGGCGGTCGATGCGCTTGAGGTTCAGTCCCAGCGAATCCAGGATCGCGGGATTCGGCTTGACCCGGGTGACCTTGTTCTTGTTGTAGTTGTAGCTCAGCGTGGTCTGCAACGTGCCGGCGTTGCCGAAATCGAACAGGTAGCTGCCGACGAAATCGATGCCGCGCGTGCGCGTGTCCACCGCGTTGGTGAAGTAGGCGATGCTGCTGTAGTTGGTGTTGGTGATGCCGTTCGCTGCCAGGTAGGCCTGCACCGCGGGTTCGGTGATCGCGAGGTTGCTGGACAGCGTGACGCGGTCGCTGATCGTGATCTGGTAGAGGTCGACGCTGAGGTTCAATGCATCGAGCGGGTTCCACACCAGGCCAGCCGTATAGTTGTGCGACTTCTCCGGCTTCAGCGGCTGCCCGCCAAGCAACAGCGCGATCGGGCTGGTGGCGCCGACCAGGCCGGTGTTGTAGATGCCGGGAGCCAGGCCGGGCGGCGCATTGCCCGGACCGTAGTACAACGATTGCGTGTACGCGTAGAACTGCTGCGCCAGTGAGGGTGCGCGGAAACCGGTGGAGGCGCTGGCGCGCAGGGCGAAGCGGTCGGTGAAGTCGAAGCGGCCGGCCAGCGAACCGGAGGTGGTGGTGCCGAAGTCCGAGTAGTCCTCGTGCCGTACCGCCAGCGAGGTACCCAGGCGATCGGTGAGATTCGTTTCCAGGCTCAGGTATTCGGCCACGTTGTGGCGCGCGTGCGAGCCGGCGTTGGCAGGCTGGTAACCGCCGAAGCCCTGCGCGCCGCCCGAGATACCGGAAGTGCCGACGTAGTAGGAGGCCGGATCGCCGGCGGCGATGCGGTAGCCCTGGCGCAGGTATTCGGTGCCGAACGCCAGTGTGACCGCGTTGGGCAGCCAGCCTACCGACAGTTCCTTGGCGATGTCGATGTCGAACGATTGCTGGGTGGCCTTCAGGATGCCATCGTGGAAGCGGGTGGGGCTGAAGCCGAAGTCATTCAGGAAAGCACGATTCACGCTGTTTTTCGTGGCGTACGAAACCCGGTTGGCACCGTAGTTGCCGCTGATGTCCCAACGCCATCCGCCCGCCGTCTTGCCGCGGATGCCGACCACGAGGGACTGGTCGGTCGAGTCGGCGTTTTCCAGCGGCAGGTAGCCGTCGGGATAAATGGTCGGCGCCGCATTGGAATTGGTCGCGCTGCGGAAGAATGCGGTCGATGTGCTGGCGCGATTGCCGTAGTGGCCGAACGCGTACAGCTGGACGCCGGGCGCCAGGTCGTACTGGCTGTTGAGGAACAGGTTGTGGTCGCGCACGGCCGGGTCGCCGAAGCGTTGGCGCACGCCGTCCTGCGGGCGCCGGCGGTCCACCCCGGCGCGGTTGGTGATGTCCTGGTGGCCGTCCTGCAGGCTGAAGCGCAGCCAGCCCTTGTCGGCATTCAGCGGTATGCCGAAATTCGCCGATCCCTGCCAGATGCGGCCGTCGCCGGCCGAGTACTGGCCGCCGGTGAGTTCCACGTCGCCGCCGGCGGCGCCCTTCTTGAGGATCACGTTGATCACGCCGGCGATGGCGTCGGAACCGTATTGGGCCGAGGCGCCGTCGCGCAACACTTCTATATGGTCGATCGCGCTCATCGGGATGGTGTTGAGATCCACCGCTTGCGAGCCGCGTCCGAGCACGCCGTTGGTCAGGATGATCGCCCCCGGGTGCCAGCGTTTGCCGTCGACTAGCACCAATACCTGATCCGGCGACAAGCCACGCAATTGCGCCGGCCGCTGCGAGTCGGCGGTGTCCGCGGCCGAGGGGCGCGGGAAGGTCAATGACGGGATGATGCGCGCCAGTGCCGTGGAAAGCTCATTGGTGCCGGTCTGCCGCAGCACCTTGGCCGAAACCACGTCGATCGGAGTCAGCGAGCTGCTTTCGGTGCGGCTGTCGGAGCGCGTGCCGGTGACGATCACCGCACCAAGCTCTTTGGCCTTGGCCGGAGTCGGCGTGCCGACATCCTGTGCGGCGGCATTGCCGGCCAGGGCCAGCAACACGGCGGCAGGCAGCCATGCCCGAGCGATCAGGTTGGAACGTATGCGCATGAGGAACTCTCCGGATTCATGGTTGTTGCGACGCAGCAACTGCAGACTAGTCAGCTGTCGAGCCTCCGTCAATGGACGTCTATACGTCCATCAGTCCAAATCCATGGTGCGAAAGCCTGCTGGAGCGGTCATGCAGGCCCCTGGTCAGCAGGCTACTGCCTCGGTGCGGTTGGGAGCCATGGCCCCGGTGGTACGTTGAAATCCGACCGAAGACGCCGATAATGGCCAGTTGCCCACCCAACCCTGGTTGGACTGTCTGGAGTTTCCATGCCCATCTATGAATTCGAATGCAGCGGCTGCGGCCACCGGTTCGACCGCCTGCAGAAGTTGTCCGATCCCGACCCCAGCATCTGCCCCGCCTGCGCTGCGCCGCAATTGCAGCGAAAAGTGAGCGCGCCGTCGTTCCGGCTGGCTGGCAGCGGCTGGTACGAAACCGATTTCAAGAAGGATGGCGACAAGAAGCGCAACCTGGTCGATGGCGGCACTGGCGCCCAGGCCAAACCTGCCGCCGGCACCGAAACGACGCCCGCGTCGACTGCTGCCGCGCCGGCGCCCGCGGCGCCGGCCAAGGCCGCCGGCAACGACTGAACGCCGGCTGGCTGGAGAGGCCGACAGACGAGCGCGGCAGAGGCGGCTTCGGGTACGGTTTGAGCCGGCCGCGATGGCATGGCGGCAACTCCAGGGAGAGACGCTCATGCGTATGTATTCGGACAAGATTCTGCCTGGCGCGCTGACAGGCCTGTTGGGCGCATTTCTGCTGACTGCCGCGCCGGCCGCCCAGGCGCAAGCCGGGCGGTCGATTCGTTGCGAGAGCAAGGGCGGCCAATTCAATCGTTGCGCGGTGCCATGGCGCGATGCCGAGCTGGTTCGGCAGGAATCGAAAGGTGCATGCACCCGCGGCCTGAGCTGGGGCATGGATCGCGAGGGCTTGTGGGTGGATCACGGTTGTCGCGGGCAGTTCGCCGAGGTCCGTGGCCGTTATGGCCCGCATGACCGCAATGATTACCTTGACCGCCATGGCGACGACGATCGCGGTGACCGCGATGATCGCTGGCGACCGGGTGCGGGCTGGAATCGCGAGATACGGATGGGCTGCGACAGCAACGGCAAGCGCTATACCTTTTGCCAGGTCGATGTCGGTGCGAATGGCCGCGTACGGCTCTTGCAGCAGCAATCCGACAGCCGCTGCACGCTGGATTACAGCTGGGGCTGGAACCGTGCCGGGATCTGGACGGACCACGGCTGTCGTGGCGAATTTTCGGTGGATCGGCGCTGGTAACGACCTCCCGTGCGGGCGCGCCAGCAGGCCGGCATGAAGCCCGCCAGGCGTCGCGGTGGTAACATTCCGGGCCTTTTCCACCTGTTTCAGCCGCCACGCGGCCCGGAGTTTCAAGCGCATGCGCACGCATTACTGCGGCCTCATCGATGAGTCGCTGATCGACCAGACCGTCACCCTGTGCGGCTGGGTCAATACCCTGCGCCTGCAGAGCCATGTGGCCTTCGTCGACTTGCGCGATCACGAGGGCCTGGCCCAGGTGGTGATCGAGCGCGACAACGCCGCGGCATTTGCCGTCGCCAGCGACATCGGCAACGAGTACTGCCTGCGTGTCACCGGCACCATCCGCCGGCGCGTGTCGGTCAACGACAAGCTGAAGACGGGCACGGTCGAATTGCTGGCCGATACGGTGGAGATCCTCAACGCCGCGAAGGACCTGCCGTTCGCGCTGCACGAGAATCCGAACGAGGACATGCGGATGACCTACCGCTACCTCGACCTGCGTCGTCCGGAGATGCAGGCGATGATGCGCAAGCGCATCCGTCTGGTGCAGGAGCTGCGCCGTTACCTGGACGAGCGCGGCTTCCAGGATGTGGAGACGCCGATCCTGACCAAGGCCACCCCCGAAGGCGCACGCGATTACCTGGTGCCCAGTCGCGTGCATCCGGGTCAGTTCTACGCATTGCCGCAATCGCCGCAGCTGTTCAAGCAGATCCTGATGGTGGCCGGCTTCGACCGCTACTACCAGATCGCGCGCTGCTTCCGCGACGAGGACCTGCGCGCCGACCGCCAGCCGGAGTTCACCCAGCTCGACCTGGAGTTCGCCTTCGTCGAGGAAAAGGACGTGCAGGACTTCGTGGAGGAATTGATCCGCCACGTGTTCAAGGAAGTGCAGGGCGTCGAGCTTGATGCCACGTTCCCGCGCATGACCTGGGCCGAGGCGATGCGTCGCTTCGGTTCGGACAAGCCGGACCTGCGCATCGCGCTGGAGCTGGTCGACATCGCCGCCGCGGTGAAGCACGTCGAGTTCAAGGTCTTTGCCGAGCCGGCCAATGACGTGGATGGCCGTGTCGCTGCACTGCGCGTGCCGGGCGGCAGCGCGCTGTCGCGCAAGGACATCGACGGCTTGACCGAATACGCATCGCGCTACGGCGCGAAGGGTCTGGCCTGGCTGAAGGTCGAGGATCTGGCCAGGGGCCGCGAGGGCATCAATTCGCCGGTGGCGAAGTTCCTCGACGACGCGGCGCTGGAGGGCGTGCTCAAGGCCACCGCCGCGCAGAGCGGCGACATCGTGTTCTTCGGTGCCGGCGCGTGGAAGACCGTCACCGACTTCATGGGCGCGCTGCGGCTCAAGCTCGGCAAGGATCGCGGCCTGGTCGAGAACAGCTGGAAGCCGCTGTGGGTCACCGACTTCCCGATGTTCGAATACGACGACGAGGCACAGCGCTTCGTCGCCCTGCATCACCCGTTCACCGCGCCGAAGGTGGATGACGCGGCGCAGCTGCGCGCCGATCCGCACAATGCGGTGAGCCGCGGTTACGACATGGTGCTGAACGGCAACGAGATCGGCGGCGGTTCGATCCGTATCCATCGGCCGGAGATGCAGAGCACGGTGTTCGAATTGCTCGGCATCGGCGCGGAAGAGGCCGAGATGAAGTTCGGTTTCCTGCTGAAGGCGCTCAAGTTCGGCGCACCCCCGCACGGTGGCCTGGCGTTCGGCATCGACCGCATCGCCGCACTGATGGCCGGCACCGAGTCGATCCGCGACGTGATCGCCTTCCCCAAGACCACCAGCGCGCAGGACCTGATGACCGACGCGCCGTCGATGGTGAGCGACGCCCAGCTGAAAGAGCTGCATGTGCGCGTGGCGGCTGACAAGGAGGCTGTCGGCTGATCCGCCGGCAGTTCCCCGTGCAACCTTTCGGCGACGCGCCATGAGCGAGCACGTGATCCTGCTGCATGGCCTGTGGATGCGCGGCTTTGCGCTGTCCATGCTGCACCGTCGGCTGATCGAGGCGGGCTTTCGCGTGCATCGCTTCGACTACCTCAGCGTGGCGGCCACCCAGCAACGCATCCTGGATCAGTTGCACGCCCGCATCGCCGGGCTGGCGACCGAGGCCGATGCGGTGCATCTGGTCGGGCACAGTCTGGGCGGCCTGCTGGCCTTGCGCGCCTGTCTCCACGACGACCTGCCGCCGGGCCGCATCGTCTGCCTGGGCTCGCCGCTGAAGGGCAGCGCCGCAGCGCGTGGTTTTGCCGCCTGGGGTCGCGGCGGCGAAGTCTTGCTGGGGCACAACCGCGCACTCCTGGAACAGGGCTTCGAACACTGGGACGGGCCGCGCGAAGTCGGCATGATCGCGGGCTGCATGCCGCTGGGCCTGGGCGCCATGCTTGGCCATTTCGCCGGCGAGCACGATGGCACCGTTGCGGTCGAGGAAACCCGGCTGGCGGGGCTGACCGACCATTGCGTGGTCGAGGCGAACCACACCGGCCTGCTGTTTTCCGCCGACGTGGCCCAGCGCGTGGCGCGGTTCCTGCGCCAGGGCCACTTCGAGGCCGGTTGAGCGGTTACTCCGCGGTCGGCCGGCACAGGGGCGGAAATCAGGTAAAATTCCCGGTTCGTTCATTTGATCCGAGTGCAGGCATTGTCATGGGTAGAGGCCCGTCCATCGAAGGTCGCAAGAATGCCGAGGACGCCAAGCGCGCCAAGGTATTCACCAAGCTGATCCGCGAAATCACCGTGGCCACGCGTGCCGGAGTCGCCGACCCGGCGGGCAACCCGCGCCTGCGTGCGGCGATCGACAAGGCGCTGTCGGCGAACATGACCAAGGACACCATCGAGCGCGCGATCAAGCGCGGCTCCGGTACCGACGGCGGCGCCGACATGCAGGAGTTGCGCTACGAGGGCTACGGCCCGGCCGGCATCGCGCTGATCATCGAGAGCTTCACCGACAACCCGACGCGCACCGTGGCCGATGTGCGCCATGCGCTGACCAAGCACGGCGGCAACCTCGGCACCAGCGGTTCGGTGGCGTTCCAGTTCAGCCGTTGCGGCGAGCTGGTGTTCGCCACCGCGGGCGACGAGGCAGCGGAGGAGAAGGTACTGGAAGCGGCACTGGAGGCCGGTGCCGACGATGTCGTCAACGAGCACGGCGAAAGCACCGTGCTGTGCGCGCCGGAGCAATTCGAGGCGGTGCAGCAGGCACTTGTCGATGCCGGGCTGAACGCGGTGCATGCCGGCGTGGTGATGCGCCCGAACAATCGCGTCGAGGTGCCCGAGGAGGCGCTGGAGGCGCTACAGGATTTGCTCGAAAAGCTGGACGCGCTGGACGACGTGAGCGAGGTGTCGCACAACGCCCTGCTGCCGACCGAGGCTGCCGAATAAGCCGGAGGCCTGCGGCCTTCGCTTCGCATCCGCCATGACCCGCATCATCGGCATCGACCCGGGCAGTCAGCGCACCGGCGTGGGCATTATCGACGTCGACGATGCGGGCAAGCTCACGCACGTCTTTCATGGCGCGCTGATGGTGGCTGGCGAGGCCACGTTCCCGCTGCGCCTGAAACGCATCTTTGACGAACTGTGTGACATCATCGCCGCGCATCAGCCCGCCGAGTGCGGGATCGAACGCGTTTTCATGGCGCGCAACCCGGATTCGGCACTGAAACTGGGACAGGCGCGCGGCGCCGCGATTTGCGCGGTGGTCAGTCGGGGGATCGTGGTGCACGAATACGCAGCAACCGAAGTGAAGCAGTCGGTGGTCGGCAGCGGCCGCAGCGACAAGACCCAGGTGCAACACATGATCGGCGTATTGCTCGGCCTCAAGGGGGCGCTGCAGGCAGACGCCGCCGACGCACTGGCCATCGCGGTCACCCACGCGCATACCCGTGCCAGCCTGATGCGCGTCGGCATTCCGCGCACGGCCTGGAGGCGGCGCCGATGAAAAACGACATACGGGCGACGTCGATGAAGGCGCCGCTGACGAATACGGATGGGAGGCGCCGCCGATGATCGGACGTCTGCGCGGCATCCTGGTCTCCAGGCAACCGCCTTCGCTGCTGGTCGAGATCGGCGGCGTCGGTTACGAAGTCGAAGCACCGATGTCGACGATCTACGACCTGCCGGGCATCGGCAAGGAAGTGATCCTGCTGATCCATCATGCGGTGAAGGAAGACAGCGACACGCTGTACGGCTTCCTGCACGAGAGCGAGCGCGCGCTGTTCCGCAACCTGCTGAAGGTCAGCGGAATCGGCGCGAAGATCGCGCTGGCGGTGTTGTCCGGCGTGTCCACCGACCACTTCGCGCGGCTGGTGCAAAGCGGCGACGTGGTGGCGCTGACCAAGATTCCCGGCATCGGCAAAAAGACCGCCGAGCGCATCGTGGTGGAGTTGCGCGACCGGCTGGACGGCCTTTCCGGCGTGCCGGGTGCGTCGACGCATCTGGCGGGTGCACCGATGGATGCGGCCGGCGAAGCCACCGTGGCGCTGCAGCAACTCGGCTACAAGCCGGTCGAGGTCACCCGGCTGGTGCAGAAGGTCGCCGCCGAAGGCGACAGCGCCGAAGCCATCATCCGCAAGGCGCTGCGCGCTGCGCTCGGAGGTTGATCGTGAGCCATGAAATCAACCAGGGCGAACTGTCGCCCGAGACCCGTCGCCGATTGACCGCGCTGGCACTGGGCGCGATCGGCGTGGTGTTCGGCGACATCGGCACCAGCCCGCTGTACACCATGAAGGAAACCCTCGGCACGCACGGCATGACGCCGACGCCATCTGCGGTGCTGGGCGTGCTGTCGCTGGTGTTCTGGTCGCTGATCATGGTGGTGTCGTTGAAATACGTCACCTTCGTGATGCGCGCGGACAACAAGGGCGAGGGCGGCATCATGGCATTGATGGCGCTGGCGCAGCGCTCGATGAGCGGTTCGGCACGTGCGCGCTGGGTACTGGCGGGCATCGGCATCTTCGGTGCATCGCTGTTCTATGGCGACGGCGTGATCACGCCGGCCATCTCGGTACTCGGTGCGGTGGAGGGTCTCGAGGTCGCCGCGCCCGGACTGGGCAAGTACGTGGTGTGGATCGCGCTGGCGATCCTGCTGGGCATGTTCGCCGTGCAGCGACACGGCACGCACAAGGTCGGCAAGGCGTTTGCGCCGGTGATGACGCTCTGGTTCGTGGTGCTGGCGGTACTGGGCGTGCGCCAGATCATCGCCAATCCGCAGGTGCTCTATGCAGTCAATCCGCTGCATGCCGTGCGCTTTTTCCTCAACCACGGCGACACTTCGTTCATTGCGCTCGGCGGCGTGGTGCTGGCGCTGACCGGTGCCGAGGCGTTGTACGCGGACATGGGCCACTTCGGCAAGAAGCCCATCCGGATGGCCTGGTTCGGTTTCGTGCTGCCGTCGCTGCTGCTCAATTACTTCGGCCAGGGCGCGTTGCTGCTGGGCAATCCGCGTGCGATCGAAAGCCCGTTCTACCTGATGGTGCCTCCGGCGCTGCTGTATCCGATGATCGTGCTGTCGGCCTGTGCTGCGGTGATCGCGTCGCAGGCGGTGATTTCCGGCGCGTTCTCGATGACCCGCGAGGCGATGTCGCTGGGCTATTCGCCGCGGCTGGCGGTGGTGCATACCTCGCGCGAGATGTCCGGGCAGATTTTCGTGCCGTGGGTCAACCGCATGCTGATGGTGCTGGTGATCCTGGCCGTATTGCTGTTCCGCAGTTCGGACAATCTGGGTGCCGCCTACGGCATCGCGGTGACCGGCACCATGACCATGACCACCTTGCTGGCACTGGTGGTGGCGCGCAAACGCTGGCACTGGAGCTGGCCGACCGTGGTGCTGGTCGGCGTGCTGTTCCTCATCATCGACCTCTCGTTCTTCGGTGCCAATCTGCTCAAGGTTGCCCACGGTGGCTGGTTCCCGCTGGTGCTGGGCGTGGTGATCTTCAGCGTGATGACGACCTGGCGCCGCGGCCGCGAGCTGGTGGTGCGCGAGATCAAGCAGGGCGGTCTGGCGCTGGCGCCATTCATCGAGAACATCGCCGAACATCCGCCGCTGCGCGTGCCGGGCACAGCGGTGTTCCTCACTGCCAACCAGCACGCCGTGCCGCATGCGTTGCTGCACAACCTCAAGCACAACAAGGTGCTGCACGAGCGCAACGTGCTGCTGACCGTCGAGACGCTGGAAACCCCGGTGGCCGACGCCGACGAGCGCATCGAGATCACGGCGCTGGAGGGCGACTTCTTCGGGCTGGAGCTGCGCTTCGGGTTTGCCGAAGATCCGAACATTCCTCTGGCGTTGTCGCAATGCACGCGCGAGGGCCTCGGCTTCGACATGATGGACACCACCTTCTTCCTGTCGCGCGAGAACATCGTTGCCGACGCGCGTCGCCCCGGCATGGCGCTGTGGCGCGACAAGCTGTTCGCGTTCCTGTCGCGCAACGCGATGCCCGCCACGGCGTTCTTCCAGATTCCGGGCAACCGGCTGATCGAGCTGGGCGCGCAGGTGGAGATCTAGGAGTGAGTGGAGAGGAGTGAGAAACGAGTAAAGCCGTTTCCCACTCACTTCTCACTCCTCCCCACTCGTTTCTGCCTTCATAATGCCGGCATGACCGAAGCCCGCATCATCACCGCCACCGCCCAGCTCGACGACGAGGCGCTGGAAGCCACCATCCGGCCGAAGCGGCTTGCCGAATACCTCGGCCAGCAGGCGGTGCGCGAGCAGCTGTCGATCTATATCGAGGCCGCCAGGAAACGGGGTGGGGCGCTCGACCACGTGCTGATCTTCGGACCACCCGGCCTGGGCAAGACCACGTTGAGCCACGTCATCGCGAACGAGCTGGGGGTCAACCTGCGTTCCACTTCCGGCCCGGTGCTGGAGCGTGCGGGCGACCTCGCCGCGCTGCTGACCAACCTGGAAGCGAACGACGTGCTGTTCGTCGACGAGATCCATCGCCTGTCGCCGGTGGTCGAGGAAGTGCTGTACCCGGCGATGGAAGATTTTCAGATCGACATCATGATCGGCGAAGGCCCGGCCGCGCGCTCGATCAAGCTGGATCTGCCGCCGTTCACCCTGATCGGTGCGACCACCCGCGCCGGCATGCTTACCGCGCCGTTGCGCGACCGTTTCGGCATCGTGCAGCGGCTGGAGTTCTATACCGCCGACGAGCTCACCGCGATTGTGCGCCGCGCGGCGAAGATCCTCGGCATTTCCTGCGCCCTGGAAGGCGCGCAGGAAATCGCCCGCCGTTCGCGTGGCACGCCGCGCATCGCCAACCGCCTGCTGCGCCGGGTGCGCGATTACGCCGAGGTGCGCGCTGGCGGCGAGATCACCCTGCCGGTGGCGCAGGCGGCGCTGGACATGCTGAAGATCGACCCGGAAGGTTTCGACGAACTCGATCGGCGGCTGCTCAGCCTGATCGTCGAGAACTTCGACGGTGGCCCGGTCGGGGTGGAATCGCTCGCCGCCGCGCTGAGCGAGGACCGCGGCACCCTGGAGGACGTGGTCGAGCCGTACCTTATCCAGCAGGGTTACCTGGTCCGCACCGCGCGCGGGCGGATGATCAGCGCCCGGGGCTGGCGACACCTCGGGCTGGTCCCGCCGCCACGTGCGGCGGGACCAGCCGACCTGTTCGGTGCCGGTGCCAGCGATGTCTGAGTCTCTGCCGTCGCCTTTCAGCTGGCCGGTGCGGGTGTACTGGGAAGACACCGATGCCGGCGGCGTGGTCTACCACGCCGGCTACCTGCGTTTCATGGAACGAGCCCGCAGCGAGTGGATGCGTTCGCTCGGCGTCGACCAGATGGCGTTCAAACAGGCCACCGGACTGGCCTTCATGGTGCGCGACATGCAGATCGATTTCCTCAAGCCAGCCCTGCTGGATGATGAACTGTCGGTAACGGTCGAAGTCAAAGAACGGCGCGCAGCCAGTATCCTGTTCATCCAGACGATCACGAAGACCGACGGAAGCTGCCTGATCGGCGCGCAAGTGCGGGTAGCTTGCGTCGATATTCAGCGCATGCGTGCCGCACCGATTCCGGCTGATCTGATTCCCGAATCTGCATTTTGAAGACAACCCAAGCCGACTGGCGGAGAACCTGCAAGCAATGAACGGTGGATTGAACATTTTCACGCTGATCGGGGATTCGAGCCTGCCGGTACAGCTGGTACTGCTGGTACTGCTGGTTTTCTCGTTCCTGTCCTGGGTGATCATCATCCGCAAATACACCCAGACCAAGGCGGCGATGGAAGACGCCGAGGCGTTCGAGGAGCGCTTCTGGTCCGGCGGCGACCTGGCCCAGTTGTTCCGCGAGGTCAGCAACGGCGGTGCCAATAACGGTGGCATCGAAAACATCTTCGAGTCGGGTTTTCGTGAATTCGCCCGCCAGCGCCAGCGCAAGACACACGACACGCGCAGCGTGATCGAAGGCTCCGAGCGCGCCATGCAGGTGGCCGGCACCCGTGAGATCGGCTTGCTCGAGCGCAACCTGGAGTTCCTCGCCAACGTCGGTTCGATCAGCCCGTACGTGGGCCTGTTCGGCACGGTGTGGGGCATCATGGGTGCGTTCCAGGGCCTGGGCGAGATGAAGGACGTCACCATCGCGGTGGTTGCGCCACACATCTCCGAGGCATTGATCGCCACCGCGATGGGCCTGTTTGCGGCGATCCCGGCGCAGTGGGCGTACAACCGCTACGCCACCAAGGTCGAACGCATCGCGTCGCGCTACGACGTGTTCCAGGAGGAGTTCTCCTCCGTGTTGCAGCGGCAGATCCAGACCGACGACGTCGCCTGAGCGGAGCAGCAGCCATGCGAAAGACCGGCCGCCAGCGGCGCTACAAGCTCAAATCCGAAATCAACGTGGTGCCGTACATCGACGTGATGCTGGTGCTGTTGATCATCTTCATGGTCACCACGCCGATGATGAACTCCAGCGTCGACGTGCAGTTGCCGCAGGCCAACGCCAAATCGCTGCAGCAAAAGAAGGATCCGGTGCTGGTCTCGGTGCTGCAGGACGGCCAGCTCTACCTGACCCTGAGCGGGGCGAAGAAGGAGCTGGTCGACGAAGACACGCTCAAGCTCAAGGTCGGCGCGTTCGTGCGCGAGAATCCCGAAGTCAGCGTGCTGGTCGGCGGCGACGAGCGCGGCAGCTACGGCGGCGTGTTCAAGGTGCTGGCCGACTTGCAGCAGGCCGGCGTCGCCAAGGTGGGCCTGATGGGCCAGCCTGAGCAGGGCAAGAGCGCGTCCAATGGACGAAAGTAAGGCGACGCCGAAGGCGGTCGTACTTTCCGCCATCCTGCATATCGGCATCGTGGGGTTCCTGTTCCTCGCGATCCTGCCGTGCTCGAGCTACGAGAACGTGGTCAATGCACTGGGCCTGCCGGCCTGGATGAATCCGATCACCTGTTCGAAGCCGCTGGAGCTGCAGGGTCCGATCATCGAAGCGACCCTGATCGGCCCCACCGGCAGCCCGCCACCGAAGGCGGTGAAGGTCAAGCCGGTACCCGACTCCACCCCGCCGCCGCCGACCGTGCCGCCGCCGAAACCCGCGGTGGAAGCGCCCAAGGTGAAGACGCTGCCGCCGCCGCCGGAGCACGTCGACGTGGTGGATCAGGAGCGCGTGGTTGCGGATGCGGCGCTGAAGGCCGAGGAAGCAAAGAAACTGCAGGAAGAAAAGCAGCGCCAGCGCCAGTCCGAACTGGACGCCCAGGCCGCCAAGCAGAAAGAGGAAAAACAGAAGCAGCTGGACGCCCTGTTTGCCAAAATGGACGCCGCCTCGGCGCAGACCAAGCGGCTGGACAACAAGGCGAAGCAGGCCAGGCAGCAGATGGAAGACCTGAAAAACGCCCAGGACGACGGCCAGCCCGACCTGCCAGCGGCCACTCAGCGGCAGACCGGCAACAACAGCCCGAACAGCAATCTGGCGGACGAATACGCAGCAGCCATTCAGAATGCGGTCACGCCCAACTGGCTGCGGCCAGATAACATACCGGCGGTGCCGTGTAAGGTGGATATCGTGCAGTCACCTGGCGGTGACGTGTTGAGCGCCACTGTCGATTCCAGTTGTCCATACGATGATGCCGGCCGCCGTTCGGTAGAAAATGCAGTGCTGCGGACCAAAACCTTGCCCTACAAGGGCTTCGAAAGCGTGTTCCAGCGCAAACTCACCTTCACCTTCAGGCCGCAATGATCAAGCCCATGCGCAAATTCAGCTCAAGCTTCGCCGTCGTCCTGCTGGCCGTGGCGGCGCTGTTCGTTGGCCCGGTGGCCGCGCAGTCGTTGAACGTCGACATCGTCGGCGGCGTCAAGACTGCCACTCCGATCGTGGTGGTGCCGTTCGCGCAGGATGGCGGCGCGCCGTTGTCGACCGACGTCGCCGACGTGATCCGCAACGATTTCAACCGTTCCGGCAAGTTCCGCTCGCTGGCCAAGAGCGACATCGTGGAATTCCCGGCCCGCGGCGCGGACATCAAGTTTCCGACCTGGCGCCTGCTCAAGCAGGATTACATCACCGTGGGCCGCATCAGCGACGCCGGCGGCGGTTCGCTGCGGATCGAGTACGAGCTGTGGGACGTCAACAAGCAGCAGAGCCTGCTGGCCCAGGCCTTCACCGTGCCGGCCGGCGACCTGCGCGGCGTGGCGCACCAGATCGCCGACCAGATCTACCAGAAGATCACCGGCGTGCGCGGTGCGTTCTGGACACGCATCGCCTATATCACCTCTGTCGGCCTCGGCAACAACACCACCTATTCGCTGATCGTGGCCGATTCGGACGGCTACAACCCGCAGGTGGTGGCTCGTTCCAAGGAGTCGCTGCTGTCGCCTTCATGGTCGCCGGACGGCAAGAAGATCGCCTACGTTTCGTTCGAGAGCGGCAATTCGCACATCTACGTGCAGGACATCACCACGGGCTCGCGCCAGCTGGTGGAGGCGCACGCCCGGGGCATCAACGGCGCGCCGGCCTGGTCGCCGGACGGCACCAAGCTGGCGGTGGCGCTGTCGTATGTCGGCAACCTCGAGCTGTTCGTGCTCGACCTGGCCACCCACCAGGAGACCCGGCTGACCCACAGCCTGTCGATCGACACCGAACCGGTCTGGGCGCCGGACGGCCAGAGCATCTACTTCACCTCCGACCGCTCCGGCCGACCGCAGATCTATCAGATCCCGGCCAGCGGCGGCTCGCCCCAGCGGATCAGCTTCCAGGGCCAGAACAACGCGGACGCGTCGGTAAGCTACGACGGCAAGCAAATCGCGATGGTGCAGGGCAATGGGAACGTGTATCGTATTGTCATCATGGATCGCAGCCTGGGTGACCAGGTGCGGCCCCTCTCGCCGGGTCCGATTGACGAGTCCCCGAGTTTTGCTCCGAATGCCAGCATGCTGCTGTACGCCGCAACCGAAGGACGTCGCGGCGTGTTGTATGCCGTATCGGCTGATGGTCTGGTTCGCCAGCGCCTTGTGCTCTCTGATGGCGATGTGCGCGAACCGTCCTGGGGTCCATACCGGCAACGTTGATTTTTTGATGCTGCTGCACGCAAGTGCGGCAGCATGATGCCCAAGGATCGGGCCCGAACGTGCTCGTGCCCGTCTCGGTTTCCGGCGGTGACGCTTTGACGCGTCATTGCCAGTCAGGTCGATCGTGCAGTCTCACGCACCTTCGATCTTTCAAATGTGAAAATAACAGCCGGTCTACCGGCGTCAGCTTCAGCTGTCCCGTAATTCCAATCTTCATCGTTTGTCGGAACTCAACTCGTAAGGAACGTCACCATGAATAAGACCGTTCGCGTCGCCCTGGTTGCCCTGCTCTGCGTAGGCGCGGCCGCTTGCTCCAAGAAGCAGGAAGTGAAGCCGCAGGCTCCCGCTCCCGAGCAGACCACCCAGACCCAGGCTCCTGTGTCTGATGGCAAGTACACCCCCGCCGATCTCGATACCGATGCCTGCCTGCGTCAGCGCGTCGTGTATTTCGATTTCGACAAGACCGAGATCAAGCCGGAGTTCCAGCAGATCATGGCGTGCCACGCCAAGTACCTGCAGGATCGTCCGACCTCGCATATCCGTCTCGAAGGCAACACCGACGAGCGCGGCACCCGCGAGTACAACCTCGGCCTCGGCGAGCGTCGTGGCAATGCTGTTTCCAGCGCGCTGCAGGCAGCCGGCGGTTCGGCCAGCCAGCTCGAAGTGATCAGCTACGGCAAAGAGAAGCCGGTGTGCCGTGAGCACAACGAGGACTGCTGGGGCAAGAATCGTCGTGTCGAGATCGTCTACACGGCGCAGTAATGATGAAGCGACTGGCTAACAGCTTTGCAGCCAGGCTCGGCATGGCGGGCGCGATCGCGTCCGCCATGCTGTTCGCGTTTCCGGCATCCGCGCAGGACTCGCGACTGAGTCTCGCCGACCGTGTCACGCGCCTGGAACAGCAGGCACAGAACAAGGACCAATCCGGTATCGGCATGGTCAATCAGGTGCAGCAACTGCAGGCGCAGGTGCAGCAGCTACAAGGTCAGATCGAGGAGTTGCAGCACCAGCTGCAGATGCTCGATGACAAGAACAAAGCCCAATACGCCGACCTCGACGCCCGTCTCGGACGCCTTGAGGGTGGCAATGCGGGAGCGGCACCCGCGTCGTCGGCGACGGCTGCGAACGTCCCCCCGGCAGCGACGGCAAGCGCTGCAGGCACTGGCGCCGCTGGCGCGCCGACAGCTGCCGGTGCCGCAGGTGCGACCGATGCCGCCGCTGGCCAGGCCGCGTATGACGTGGCATTCAAGGAGCTTCGCGCTGGCGACTATGCGCAGGCTTCGCGCGACTTCCGCAGTTTCACCCAGAAGTATCCGGATCATCCGCTCGCGCCGAATGCGTGGTATTGGCTGGGCGAATCGTATTACGTCACCACCAATTACCCGGTGGCGCTGGAGTCGTTCCAGAAACTGCTCCACCTGTTCCCGCAGAGCGACAAGGCGCCGGACGCCCTGCTCAAGGTCGGTTACAGCCAGCTCGAGCTCAAGCAGACTGACGCGGCCAAGTCCACGTTGATGGAAGTAACCACCAAATACCCGGGTTCCAAGGCGGCCAGCCTGGCCCAGGAGCGCCTGCAACGCCTGCAACAGCAGTCGGGCAACTGAGGTCACCGTGGTGAGCGGCAAAGACGCAGGCGTGGCGTCCACCACGCCCGTTGCGGCCGACGCCGAGCGGTTGCGCATCACCGAGATCTTCCACTCGATACAGGGCGAGGCCGACGCGATCGGTTGGCGCACCGTGTTCGTGCGCCTCACAGGCTGCCCGCTGCGCTGCGTCTGGTGCGATACCGAATATTCGTTCTACGGCGGCAACTGGCACGCGATCGACGACATCCTCGCCGAGGTTGCCTCGCATGGCGCCAGGCATGTCTGCGTGACTGGTGGCGAGCCGCTGGCGCAAAAGCGCTGCCTGATCCTGCTGCGGAAGCTGTGCGATGCCGGATACGAGGTGTCGCTGGAAACCTCCGGCGCGTTGGACGTTTCCGCGGTCGATCCGCGCGTGCGCAAGGTGATGGACCTGAAGGCGCCCGACTCGGGTGAAAGCAGGCGCAACCTGTGGTCGAACCTCGACCACCTGCTGCCGCACGACCAGGTCAAGATCGTCATCGCCAGTCGCGCCGACTACGAGTGGGCCCGCGCGATGCTGGCCGAACATGCGCTGGCGGCGCGCTGCATGGTGCTGTTCTCGCCGGTGCACGGCGCGGTCGAGCCGCGTGAGCTGGCCGAATGGATCATTGCCGACAAGCTCGATGTGCGATTCCAGATGCAATTGCACAAGCTGCTCTGGAACGACGCGGCGGGGCATTGAGCGAGAAACGAGTGAGGAGGAGTGAAAAACGACTAGGTGCGGAGAAGCCGACGCGTTTCTCACTCCTCCTCACTCACTCCTGTTTCATGCGCGCCGGCCTGTGTTGCCGGTGGCGCCTTCCGGCCGGTGACCGGTCGTACCTGAGTGGATGTTGCACATGTCTGACAATTCCCCCCGCAAGGCCGTCGTACTCGTTTCCGGCGGCATGGATTCGGCCGTCACCATCGCGCTTGCGCGCGAACAGGGCTATCAGGTGCATGCGCTGAGCGTGGCCTACGGCCAGCGTCACAATTCGGAGCTGGCCGCCTCCGATCGCGTTTCGCGGATGCTCGGCGCGGTCGAACACAAGACTGTCGGCATCGACCTGCGCAGCATCGGCGGTTCGGCGCTGACCGCCGACATCGACGTGCCGCTCGACACGGTCGACAGCGGCGATATCCCGGTGACCTACGTGCCGGCGCGCAACACCATCATGCTGTCGATCGCGCTGGGCTGGGCCGAGGTGCTCGGTTCCAGCGACATCTGGTGCGGCGTCAACGCCGTCGACTACTCCGGCTACCCGGATTGCCGGCCGGCCTTCATCGAGGCGTTCGAGAAACTGGCGAACGTGGCGACCAAGGCCGGCGTCGAAGGCGCCGGCATCCGCATCCACGCGCCGCTGATGCGCATGAGCAAGGCCGACATCGCGCGCGAAGGCCAGCGCCTCGACGTGGATTTTTCCGCGACGGTCAGCTGCTACCAGGCCGATGACGACGGCCGCGCCTGCGGCCATTGCGACGCCTGCCGGCTGCGCGCGCAGGGCTTCCGCGAAGCCGGGCTGGCCGATCCCACGCGATACGCCTGATCGCGTGCTTGCTTGTGCCACTGCCGCCCAGCCCGTAAAATGGCCGGCTTGAGTTTGCAACAAGT
Organism: Rhodanobacter sp. T12-5; assembly: GCF_008329435.1. Taxonomy (GTDB): domain Bacteria; phylum Pseudomonadota; class Gammaproteobacteria; order Xanthomonadales; family Rhodanobacteraceae; genus Rhodanobacter. Next base: position 775,962 of record NZ_NPKN01000002.1, on the reverse strand, counting down.
TTCAGTGATGGGTCGTTAGCTCAGTTGGTAGAGCACTGGACTTTTAATCCATTGGTCCCGGGTTCGAATCCCGGACGACCCACCAGTTTTCAGAGCGCCCGCCGGGCGCTTTTTTTTGTGGCGGCCGATTGCTCAGTCGATCCGTCCGGGGGCCTGGCGCCGCCGCCGGGTAAGGCGTTCGACCAGCAGCGGCACCAGCGCGAGCAGGGCGATCGCGCCCAGTGGCAGCAGCACTTCGCGATGCATGAACAGGCCGATGCCGAAGCTGTCGGTCTGGCTCATCGCGTCGCCGAGGCCGGCACCGATCGAGGTCTCGAAGATCAGCGAGACAGTGCCGCCGAGCCAGCTGGCGCCGAGGAACAGCCACATCGGGCAACGCAGCCAGGCCAGTGCCACCGTCACCGCGCCGAACGGCACCACCGGCACGAAGCGCAGGAACAGGGTGTAGCTCACCGGGTGTCGTTCAAAGCCGTGGTGCAGTCGCGCCACGATCGCCGGTGGTCGGCGACTGCCGGGACCGAACGCATAACGGCTGGCCAGGAACAGGATCAGCGATCCCAGGATCAGCGCCAGTGACGAGCACAGCGTGGCATCGACCACCCCGAACGCGAAGCCGCCGGCCAGGATCACCACGATGGTGCCGGGCAGGCCGGTAGCCACGGTCAGGGTCAGCAGTCCGATATAGGCCAGGTGGCTCAGCCATGGGTGCGCGGCGATTTGTGCGTGAAGTTCGTTCTGGTGCGCCACCAGTTGCTGCGGAGTCAGCTGGTCGAGCGAGCCTGAGGCAAACAGCACGATGCCTGCCAGCACGAGCAGGACCAGCGGCAGCGCGGCGCGCCAGCGACTCAATACGGTGTGCCGCAGGTGCCGTAGCTGGCCAGCACGCCACGCGCCTGTTCACGCAGGATGTCGCGGCGTACGCGGATGCCGCGGCGTTCCAGCTCGCCGATCCAGTCGGCGGGCAGCGGACCCTCGTCGAATTCGGTCAGGTCCTCGACGTCTTCGGAGCGCGCGCCGATCAGCAGTTCGTCGATGCCGGCCCACACCGTGGCGCCATAGCACTGGCAGCACGGCTGCGAACTGGTGGCGAGCACGTAATGCCCGCCGTCCTCGTTCAACCGATGCCGGCTCGTGCGCTGCTGCGCGATCATGATCACCATCATTTCCGCATGGGCTACCGAGCAGCTCTGCGGCAGCACCCGGTTCACGCCGACCGCGACTAGCCGGCCGCTGTGGCTGTTGAAAACGGCGGCGCCGAACGGCCCGCCGCCACCGCGCTCCACATTCTGCCGCGACAGTTCGATGGCCAGGCCCACGCGATCTTCGTCGCTTTCGTAACGCCGGTTGACATCGGCGACGTCACCTATCCACGGCGGCAGGGTCAGATGGATTTGCAGCGGCAGCATGCTCTCTCCTCGTGCTGGCCGGAAAGCCTACTTGGCCCAGCCGTCGCGCAGCGTGACGGTGCGGTTGAACACCGGGGCCTGCGCACGATGATCGGCCCGATCGGCGACAAAATAGCCCAGTCGCTCGAACTGGAAACGCTGCTCCGGATCGACCGCTGCCGCGGCCGGTTCCAGCCACCCCTGCACCACCCGCTTGGCTTGCGGGTTGACGTGCTCGAGCCAGCTCTTGCCGTCCTCCTCGCTGTCCGGCGCGGGCACGCTGAACAGCCGATCGTAGATACGCACCTCGGCGGCGACCGCATGCGGCGCGCTGACCCAGTGGATGGTGCCCTTCACCTTGCGGTCCGCGCCGGGCATGCCGTGGCGGGTTTCCGGATCGAGCGTGCAGTGCAGCTCGACGAGGTTGCCGGCGGCGTCCTTGATCAACTGCTCGCACTTGATGATGCCGACGCCGCGCAGGCGCACCTCGCCGTCAGGCTTCAGCCGATGGAAGCCCTTCGGCGGCACCTCGGCGAAATCGTCGCGTTCGATCCACAGCTCTCGCGCGAACGGCACTTCACGCGTGCCGAAGCTTTCATCCTTCGGGTGGTTGGCGAAGCTCAGCGTCTCCTCATGACCCTCGGGCAGGTTGGTCAGCACCAGCTTCAGCGGATCAAGCACGGCCATTCGGCGTGCCGCGGTGGCGTCCAGATCCTCGCGGATGCAGCCTTCCAGCACCGCATAGTCGATCACGCTGTTCTGCTTGCTCACGCCGACACGGTCGATCAGCAGGCGCAGCCCGGCCGGCGTGAAGCCGCGTCGGCGCAGTCCGCGCAGCGTGTTCATGCGCGGGTCGTCCCAGCCGTCGACAACGTGTTCGCTGACCAGTTGCGCCAGCTTGCGCTTGCTGGTGATGCAGTAGCTGAGGTTGAGCCGCGAGAACTCGATCTGGCGTGGCTTGGCCGGCACCGTCGGCAGGCCGGCGTCAAGCAGCGGCTGCCACAGCTCTGGATGGTGCGGCAGGTCGACCTTGTCGACGAACCAGTCGTACAGCGGCCGGTGATCCTCGAACTCCAGCGTGCACAGCGAATGGGTGATGCCTTCCAGCGCATCGGACAGGCAGTGCGCGTAGTCGTACATCGGGTAAATCGGCCAGGCGTCGCCGGTGTTCTGGTGGGTGACCTTGCGGATGCGGTAGATCGCAGGGTCGCGCAGGTTGATGTTGCCCGAGGCCATGTCGATCTTCGCGCGAAGCGTCTTGCTGCCGTCGGCGAATTCGCCGGCGCGCATGCGGCGGAACAGGTCGAGGTTCTCCTCCACGCTGCGCCCGCGGTGCGGCGAGTTGCGCCCGGCCTGGGTCAGCGTGCCGCGGTACTCGCGCATTTCCTCGGCGTTGAGATCGTCGACATAAGCCGCGCCGTCTTCGATCAGCTTGATCGCGGAGCGGTAGAACACCTCGAAGTAATCCGAGGCGTGGCGCAGTTCATGCCATTCGAAGCCGAGCCAGCGCACGTCGTCCTTGATGCCTTCGACGAATTCGGGGTCTTCCTTGCCCGGGTTGGTGTCGTCCAGGCGCAGGTTGCACCAGCCGCTGAATTCCTTCGCGATGCCGAAGCTCAGGCAGATCGCCTTGGCGTGGCCGATGTGCAGGTAGCCGTTCGGCTCCGGAGGAAAACGCGTGTGGATCGCCGCGTGCTTGCCCGACGCCAGGTCGTCGCGCACGATCTGCCGCACGAAATCCTGATGGAGAGCGGCCTGGTGTGGAGTGGCCTGATCTGACGCCACGTGCTCCACGCTGGCCGACGGATTGGCGGGTGCGGCGGCGGGGTGGTCGGTCGACATCGGGCAACGGCTCGCAAGATGGTGGAAACGTCCAAGTTTACCCTGTCGCCGCCATCCGGGCGCGCCGGAACCCGCCTTGCTCCGCGGCTCCGCGCGGGTTAGCGTGCAGCCATGCACATCGTCTATCGCGCTGAAAACCTGTTCGACGCGCACCTGGTCAAGGATGCGCTGGAAGCCGAGGGTATCCCGGCGTTCATCGCCGGCGAATACCTGACCGGCGCGGTCGGCCAGCTGCCGGCGATGGATTACATCGCGGTGATGGTGCCCGAATCGAGCCTGGCCACGGCGCAGGGCATCGTGCATGGCGTCGAGATGCAGCTGGCCGAGGCGCGGATGGCGATCGAAGAGGATGACGGCCTGCCGGACGGTTCGCTGCCCGCGCCTTGCTGAGCCGCCCGCATCATCCAGGGAAACCCCCCATGCACGACCTGGCCAGACTGATTCGCGCCATCCCGGATTTCCCCAGCCCCGGCGTGCTGTTCCGCGACGTCACGCCCTTGCTCGCCGATGCCGATGGCTTTGCCCGCTGCATCGACGCGCTGGCCGAGCCGTGGCAGGGCAGTAGAGTGCAGGCGGTCTGCGGCATCGAGGCGCGCGGCTTCATCTTCGGTGCCGCGTTGGCGCAGAAACTGGGCGCCGGTTTCGTCCCCCTGCGCAAGCCGAACAAGCTGCCGCCACCGGTGCTGACGGTGGACTATCAACTGGAGTACGGCAGCGATCGGCTGCAGGCGCAAAGCGATGCGCTCAAGCCCGGCGAGCGCGTGCTGATCGTCGACGATGTGCTCGCCACCGGCGGCACCTTGGCGGCCGCGTCCGCCCTGGTCGGGCTGTTCGGGGCCGAGCTGGTCGGTGCGAGCATCGTCATCGAATTGTTGGCGCTGCAGGGGCGTGGTCGCTGGTCGGGCGACGGGCCACTGCACAGCTTGCTGCAGTTCTGAGATCGCGCGGGCCGCCGCCGGTCAACGCGAGTTACGGAGCGGCCACGTTCACCTGCTCCACATAGATCAGCTCGCACGCTCCCGCACCGGTATCGTCGCGCGTCATCGAGGTTTTCCAGTGCCAGCCATCCGCACGGCTGGCGTCGACCAGGAAGCCTTCGATGTGGACGACCTGGCCCTCGCGCACCTGTTCGAGCTGGCGCTTCACGCCGGCGTCGGCCGGGATCATGTGCATGTTCGCGCTGGAACGTTCGATTTCGCGACGCGGGATCGGAAATTCCCTGACGTGCCAATAGTAGAAACGGCCGGACTGGCTGATGTCGATTTTCGCCAGCACGTCGCTGTCGGACATGCGGCCCCAGCCGAGCGCAAGGTCCAGCGGTATCAGCTCGGCGTCGGCGCCCCACGAATAGTCCTTGCGCGACAGCACGCGGGCTGTGATGTCGAAGTGCGCGTGGGTGGCCAGGGTGACGTCGCCGTGCTGCAGTCTCGCGCCGTCGTCGAGGTTCACCTGTACCGGTGCATCCGGTGCAAGCACGCCGGGTGCCGGATGCACGTTGCGATGGTTCCAGTGCGAGAACGCACCCAGCAGCACCAGCAACGCGATGCCGGCAACGAGAAGCTTGCGCATGTTCATGGGCTACCGGCGCGCCTTGCGCTTCGCTGGCGCAGGCGCGACCGGCGTGACCGCGGTGTGCGGATCGAGCAGCCCGGCGGGAAGCTGCCGGAGCACATCCGCCAGGCGCTTGAGGAATCCGTCCATTGCCGAACTCTTGCGCCATACCATGGCGATGCGCCGGCTTGGCGGATGCCCCTTGAACTCGATCAGGTGCAGGTTGTCCAGCGGCGCCACCGGCGGCTTCACTGCAATGACCGGCAGCAGGGTGATGCCGACGTTCGCGGCGACCATCTGCCGCAGCGTTTCCAGGCTGGTGGCGCGAAAACCGCTGTGCTCGCCGGCACCGGCCATGTGGCATACCTCCAGCGCCTGGTCGCGCAGGCAGTGGCCGTCCTCCAGCAGCAACAGGTTCTGCTTCGAAAGATCGGCCAGCTTCAGCTGGCCGTGCATGTGCGCCAGCGGATGCTCTCCGGAGACGGCGAGCAGAAATGGTTCTTCGAACAGAAACTCGCCATGCAGGCTGTCCTCATGCAGAGGCAGCGCGAGGATGCCCGCATCCAGCCGGCCCTCGCGCAACAGGCGCAGCACCGTCTCGGTTTTTTCCTCGACCAGCAGCAATTCCAGCCGAGGGAACGCTGAGCGCACCAGCGGCAGCACATGTGGCAGCAGGTAAGGACCCAGCGTGGGGAAAATGCCCAGCCGCACCGTGCCCGATTCCGGGTCGAGCGTGCGCCGCGCCACGCCACGGATCTGTTCGACCCCGTTGAGTACCTCGCGTGCGCGCGTGGCGATGTCGCGTCCGACCTCGGTCAGCAGCACCTTGCGCGGTGTGCGCTCGACCAGCGACACGCCCAGCTCGTCCTCCAGTTTCCTGATCTGGGTGGAGAGGGTGGGCTGGCTGACGAAACAGGCCTCGGCGGCGCGGCCGAAGTGCCGATGTTCGGCGAGGGATACCAGGTACTGGAGATCGCGAAGGTTCATGGTGACCTGCTCGGCAATAGGCATTCGCTATGGTATGGATGGTAACAATCAATTGGAGCAATACAAGCGCGACCGTTATCCTCTTGGCTTGAAACACCCCACGCGTCGGAGTCCCTCCCTCTCCCCCGCAGGCGCGTGGGCTTTCCCGCCGATGGCGAAGTGACCCTCGCCATCGGTTTTTTTTGTCGGCACAACGTGCCTTATGGCACTGGGTCGGTAGTCATGGCCAACCTAGCGTGGGCGTTCTCCCCCACCCAGGAAAACCGCATGCGCCGTCTCGTTCGCCCCCTTCTGCTCACCGCGCTTGCCACCTGTTACGCCGCCGCGTTTGCCGCCACTGCGCAGCAGGCCCCGAAGGGCCGGCTGCCTGGTTGGGCCGTGCCGCAGTCGTACCAGCTGGCGTTCAAGGTCGATCCGGCGCTGCAGGATTTTTCCGGCCACGCCACGATCAAGGTCAAGCTGACCCGGGCCTCCGACCACCTGTGGCTGGACGGTGCCGAACTGAAGGTGTCGAAGGTGACGATCACCGATGCCGCCGGCAAGCGGCACACGGGCAAGTACGTCAGCGTGGAGCCGAAGGCCGGCGTGGCGCGGGTGGACTTCGGCAGCACGCTCGAGCCGCAGCTGATCACCCTGGCATTCGAGTACACCGCGCCGCTCAACGAGCAATTGCAGGGCCTGTACAAGGTCACTGCGAAAGGCCAGCCGTACGCGATGACGCAGATGGAGCCGATCAGCGCACGCTTCGCGTTTCCCGGTTTCGACGAACCCGGCTTCAAGACCCCGTTCGACATCAGCATCACCGTGCCGGACAGCGAGAACGTGGTCGCGAACACGAAGCAGGTGAAGGAGGTGCCGGCCGGCAACGGCTGGAAGACGGTGACGTTCGCGCAGACCCTGCCGCTGCCGACCTACCTGGTCGCGTTCGCGGTCGGTCCCTGGGACATCGTGGACGGGCCGGCGATTTCGCCCGACGCGTATCGCGCAAAGCCACTGCAACTGCGTGGCGTCGCTGCCCATGGCGAGGGCCATCGCTTGCAGCACGTGCTGGGCGAGACGCCGAGCATCATCCATGCGCTGGAGAACTACTACGGCTTCGGCTACCCGTTCGACAAGCTGGACCTGCTCGCCGCGCCTGACTTTTCCGCCGGCGCGATGGAGAACCCGGGCCTGGTCACCTTCCGCGACTGGCTGCTGCTGATCGACAAGGACTCACCGGCGCGCAACGTGCGCGGTTCGTTCAACGTCACCGCCCACGAGCTGGCGCACATGTGGACCGGCGACACGGTGACCACCGCGTGGTGGAACGACATCTGGCTCAACGAGGCGTTCGCCACCTGGATGCAGCAGAAGGTCACCATGCAGGTGCACCCCGAATACCGCGCCGATCTCGATCGCGTGCGTGGCGCGCAGGGCGCGATGAGCAACGACAGCCTGGTCAGCGCGCGCCGGATCCGCCAGCCGATCACCGGCAATGGCGATATCGAAACCGCGTTCGACAGCATCACCTATCGAAAGGGTGCCAGCGTGCTGGGCATGTTCGAGAACTACGTGGGCGAGAAGACCTTCCAGAAGGGCATGCGCTCGTACATCCAGCAGCACAAGTACGGCAATGCCAGCGCCGACGACCTGGTCGCCTCGATCGCCGCGGCGGCCGACAAGGGCGCGGCGTTCAAGCATGCCTTCAAGAGCTTCCTCGACCAGTCCGGCGTGCCGTACGTGGCAACCCGGCTGGAACAGAAGGACGGCAAGACCACCCTGCAGCTGAGCCAGAGCCGCTACCTGCCGGTCGGCAGCAGCGGTGATGCGCAGCGCATCTGGGGCGTGCCGGTATGCGTGCGCTACGGCACCTCCGCCAACGGCAAAGATAAAGCGCAATCCAGCAAGGTCAGCTGCGAGATGCTCGATCAGGCCAGCGGTTCGATGTCGTTGCCCGGCGCCAGCACGCCGACCTGGGTGATGCCGAACGCGAACGCCAACGGCTACTACCGCTTCAGCCTCGACAAGGACGAGTTGGGCCGTCTGGTCAAACAGGTCGGCCAGTTGAGCGACGCCGAACAGTTAGCCTATGCCGATGCGATCGACGCCAACTTCCGCCACGGCGACCTCGATGCCGGCGACGTGCTGACCGCGCTGCAGCCGCTGACCGTCTCGAAGATCCGCGAAGTGGCCACCGCGCCGCTGGACCAGCTCGACTGGATCAATCGCCACGTTGCCACCACCGACGCCCAGCATGCACGGCTGGCGGCATGGGTGAAGGCAGCCTACCTGCCGCGCCTGCAGCAGCTCGGTTATCAGCGCAAGGCGGGTGAGTCCGAAAACGACGCGCTGCTGCGCAGCACACTGGCCAGCGCGCTGGCGTTCGACTTCAAGCTGCCCGAAGTGCGTGCGGCGCTGCTCAAGCAGGGCGAGGCCGCACTCAAGCCGAACGCCGATGGCCGTCTGAACCTGGCCGCCGCCGATCCCGACCTGCTCGGCGACGCGCTGGGCGTGGCGGTGCAGCAGCACGGCAGGAGTGCGGTCGATGCCTTGATCGCGGAATTGCCGAAAACCAGCGACCCGGCCCTGCGCAATGGCATCCTCGGCGGGCTGGCCAGCGTGGAAGATCCGGCATTGACCGAACAGGTGCGCAACTTCGCGCTGACCAAACCGGTCAAGGTCGGCGAGATGGCGATGCTGCTGAGTGCGGGCCGAGACACGCTGGCGCAGCGTGATGCGATGTGGACGTGGTTCACCGCGCACTACCGGCAGATCCTGGATCGCACCGGCAGCTTCGCCGGCGGGCGCTTGCCTTCACTGGCTGCCGGTGGCGGCTGCTCGGCCGCTGAAGATGCGCGTCTGCAGGCATTCTTCAAGCCGCGTCTGCAGGATGCCGCCGGCATCGACCGCGGCCTGGCGCAGACCGGCGAATCGATCCAGCTGTGCAGCGCGCTGAAGGCGAAGCAGGATCCGGCCGCGATCCTGCGCTGAAGAGACAGGCGGGCTGAAACAGCCGGCGCGCACAGCGTGCCGGCTGTTTCGTTTGCATGGGTCGAAGAGCCCTTCGGCCAGCCATTGTCAGGTCGCGGCGACGACGTCCTTCGGCACGTTGGCCTCGATCCAGCCGGTGACGAACGCCTCCAGCGTCACCCGTGGCGGCACCTCGATCCCGGCCTCCCGCACGAACGCGGCGGCCGCCTCGATGAATGATTGCCTCGACTGATTCGATGACTGTCGCGCGGCAGCCTGCTGCTGCCGCAGCCGGACGATGTGCGGCGATGGCTGGCCCGGCCGCGCGAACTTCTGGTACCGCCGCAATTCATCGGCAACCACTTCGGTGTCGAACGATGCCTGCAGCACGGCCTTGCGCGCCTTCAGCAACTGGATCAGATGGGTAGCGGCTGGCGTCGGTTGGCCGGAGTTCTCCGTGACAAGCGGGACGCGGGCGAGTGATGGCGGCGGCGTGGTCGCGGGCGCGGATGCGTTGATGTGCTCCAGCTGGCTCAGGAAGCCGGCGTGGGGGAAGGGCTTCGGGGTTGCCATGGGGAGCCTGATGCTGGAGAGGTTGGACGATACGTCCTTCATCGGCGGGATGCCACGGCGGCGGTCGAAAGCTGCCAGGTAACGTCAAAGCGACCGTGCAGCACGGCGGCGTCTGGCATTCCTTCTTGTTGGCCCTAGAATCTCCACGTATCGCGGACGTCTTCCGCTGCAGTGCATGGCCTGCGCACGGCGACGTCGTTCCACGCAACGTGTCCACCGGTATCGCCTGCAGGGGGCTTGATGATCGAGCTGGAAATCCAGGGCCTTTCGGAACACCGCGAGAGCCTGCTGATCGAAGTCGGCCGGCTCGTCATCGCCAGCGGATTCACCTTGCAGCGGCAGCGTCTGGTCCAGGATCACCATGGCATCCTGCTGACGATGGTCGTGCGTGGACCCTTCCTCAAGAAGTGGGCGCTGGCAGCGGCGCTGGATGGCTGTGAACGCTTCATCAGCGTCAAGGTCGCGCGGTTCGTTGAAGGCGAGCCCAAGCCGCATTTCGCGGCGTCGCCCAAGCGGGTGGCGCCAGCCATTCCTCCACCTACGCCTGTCGCGGCAGTTGTATCGCCGGCGCGGGATGACCACGGCACGCTCGCCGAACCCGTTGCGACATCCGCGATGACGGCTGCGCCGGAGTCGCCACGAGAGCCGCCGGCGGAACCGGAGTTCGAGTTCATCCAGCCCACACCGCGGGCCTCCGCACCTGCAGCTTCTATACCCGTGAGCGCACCGTTCGTCGAGCCGGCCCCTCTGAAAGCGGACGAGGTCGTCGTCGACAAGATGGTGCGCGAGCTGGAATACGACTACCCGCAGATCGTGCCGAAGTTGCTGGCGCTGCAGCATTCGGTGGCCGAGGCCGCCCGCGAGTCCTCGCTCGCGCTGGCGGGACGACGCACGGGCGCCTGGGTTTTCGGTCGCGAGTACGCACTGGATGCCGGGCTGGATTTGCGCGAGGCGATTGAGCGCATCGGCGTGCCGGCGCTGCGCGCACTGGTCGAGGTCGATCAGCAGGGCACCCAGTTGCATATCCACGAGAGCCTGCTGTGCACGGAAGATGGCCATTCCGGTTGCCACTTCTTCAGCGGTTTTCTCGAGGGATTGCTCGAGCCTGCCATCGCGCCGGGCAGCCTGTCGATCTTTGCAGTCTGCTGTCGTAGTTACGGGGCGGACGAGTGTGTGTTGGCGATTTCGGATTGAGGTTGGTGCAGTGGAGCTTGCGGGCTTCCCGTAGGAGCCCGCTTGCGGGCGATGCCGTTGCGGCTTGTGCGTTCAGAACGTAGAGATCCAGGGCAAGAGCTTCAGAGCAAGAGCAAGCAAGAGCTTCAGGGCAAGAGCTTTCGCCCTCCGTAGGAGGACGAAAGCTCTTGCTTCAGCGGCACTCGCAGATAAGCCAGAACGATATCTGGGAACGGCTGCTTTCGGCGCCAGAAGCGGACGTTTCGCTGTGGCTATGGACCGCCCCTATCCTCTTTGAGGAATGTGCCAGTACGCGAGAAGTAGAAAAAATGATCGTAGTCTGGAGCGCAGCAGTGATAGCTCCCATCGTCACCCCGCAATTTAGGAGAGGCGATGACAATCCATTCACCTTTCACGAGCACTGCGCTCAGTTCGCAGCCGCCTTTAGATAGATCTTCTGGGTGACAGAACGTCCATGACTGTCGCGTTGCCAAGCCAAGTATTTCCCTTTTGGTAGGCGAATTCTGCGTCGCGCCGGCTCCGAATGGATTGAGCAGTGCAAACGTCCCAGCAGCTAGAAGCCAGCGAACAAACATATTCGAACTCCCAGATCAAATGTCCGCTTTGGGTCGAAGCGGACATTACGAAATAACCGCACCTCACGCCTGCGCATTCACCCGCAAAACCAACTTCCCCCGATGACTTCCATCGAACAATCGATTGAGCACCTCCGGCGCGTTCTCCAACCCCTCCGCTACCGTCTCCTCCGCCTTCAACTTCCCCTCGCGAATCCACCCGCCAAGCGCCTGCACCGCCTCACGCGTCTTCGTGTAATCGAGCACCAGAAACCCGCGCATGCTCAACCGCTTCATCACGAACGGGCTGAAGTCGTCGCTGGGCCGTTCGCCGCTGTTGTAGCTGGAGATCAGGCCGCATAGTGCGACGCGGCCGCCGATGACCATGCGCGAAAGCACCGCGCGCATGACTTCGCCGCCCACGTTTTCGAAGTTGACGTGCACGCCGTCGGGAGTGACCGCCTTGAGTTGCTGCTTGAAGTCGCCGGCCTTGTAGTCGACGGCGGCGTCGAAGGCGAGTTGGTCGGTGAGGTAGCGGCATTTGTCGGCGCCGCCGGCGATGCCGACGACGCGGGCACCCATGATCTTGCCGATCTGTCCGGCGACGGAACCGACCGAGCCGGCGGCGGCGGAGACCACCAGGGTTTCGCCGGGTTGCACCGGCGTGATGTCGGTAAGTCCGTAGTAGGCGGTGACGCCGCTCATGCCACAGGCGCCGAGCAGGGTCGGCAGCGGGATGCCGGGATCGGCGGGCAGGCGTACATAGCCCTTGGCGTCTTCGTGCAAAACGAAGTAGTCCTGCCAGCCGGTGACGCCCTGCACCAGGTCGCCTTCGTGGTATTGCGCCGAGCGCGATTGCACCACGCGGCCCAGGCCGAGCGCGCGCATCACCTCGCCGATCGCCACCGGCGGCAGGTATTGCGGGATGTCGCGCATCCACACGCGGTTGGTCGGGTCCATCGAGATGTACAGCACGCGCACCAGCACCTCGCCGTCTTTCAGCTCAGGCACGGGTTGTTCGACCAGGTCGAAATCCTCGCGCCGGACCAGGCCTTCGGGGCGGGTCTTGAGGCGCAGTTGGCGATTGAGCTTGGGCATGGGTTAACCGTGGCGGGGAGATGCAGCCACTATACGGCGCCGCTGTGAAGGCATCGATTCGTGGTGGGCGCTTCGAGTGGAACGGGTCCACTTCCCCTGTTTTGTGTTCTCGCCGTTTGGCTGGGGAACAAGCCATGCCTGCGACAGGACGGCGAGCCATTTCAAAATTCGGCGGCCCGCGCGTCTTACAGGTCAACTCGGCATGACGAGGTGGACCGATGCGCGTCGCACGAACGAATATGGCAGGCATGTTGTGGATGGATGCCTTGCACCGCCGCTGGTTGCTGCGGCGGACTGCCGGCGAGAGCCGATGGCAGTTGGTCAAGCACATGGCAAGCTGGGTGCGGCTGTTCATTCGGCAGACGCGATGGCTGCGCGCACTCAATGCACGGGAAACCCTGCGACGGGCGGCGCACGCCGACCCCCGGCTCTATGAGCGCTGGCACCGACCTTATATCTCGACGCATTTCGACCTCGATACCCGACGCCGTATCGTCAGTTCGCACTACGCGTTCGTGATGCGGCGTTTTCCTGCGTGGCTGTGCGAGCGCATCGTGTCTGGTGGCAGCGCGCTTCTGGCCACGCTTCGGCTGGATGGCGTACCCGGGGCGTACCTGAGTCTGCGCAAACCTTCGCGTGGCGAGGCGGGTGAGTTGAGCTTGTTGCTGCTCACCCTGGAAAAGGAAGTGCTGGCTTCGTGCATCCTGACATTCGATCGCTGCGACAGCGTCATCATCGGTGCCGTGCGAGGTGCCGGCCCCCACACCCCGTTCGAGGCAACCCGCGAATTCATCCAGGGCAGCCATGGCCTGCATCCGACCGACCTGCTCGTATCGCTGGTGCGCGAACTGGCCGCACTGCATGGCCTGAAGCGTATCCGTGCGGTCGCTTCATCGGCGCGCGTTGCCGGCTCGTCGCACGGGGTTGGCGCGGACGGCGATGATGCTTTCTGGCGAGAGCAGGGTGGTGTTCCGGCGGAGTCGGGTTGTCACGAATTGCCGCTGTCGCTGGTGCAGGCGCCGTGTGACGTTGGCCCTCGCAGCCGCCGCGAAAAGCGGCAACTGCGAGAGGCGTTTCGCGAGAAGGCCTGCGAGGCGTTTGCCGCTGCATTTCGCACGACGGACGGGCGTCATCCTGTTGGCGCGACGGTATCGGTTTCACGGGATGCCGCCGCCATCCGCAACCTGTCGTCGGGCGGCCAAAGGCCTGCGTCGGAACATGGCGGCATGCTGGTGGCCGGCCTGTGAGGCGTGTGCGGCCAGGTTTAGAAGTCGTAGGTGCCGCTGAGCAAGATCATCCGGCCCTCGCGTACCGGCACGAACGACGACTCCGCGTTGACGGCATACAGGGTGCGCGCAAACAGGTTTTTCACGCCGAGCGTCGCCGACCACGCGTCGGCGTAATAGGTGAGGTTGGCCTCCGCGCTGAGCTGGCCGGGGATGGCGAAATGCCCACCGCTCACGACACGGCCTATGCTGCGACTGCGCGCGAACACGCCACCGGCGACGCCCCAGGATTGCAACGCGCTGCGCTGGAAGTGGTAGCTGGCCCAGGCGTTCCACTGATGCCGGGGCGCTCCATACGGAAGACTGCCGTCGTGGTTGCGGATGCGCGCGCCGGTATAGCTGGCCGAGACATCCAGGCCGGGCATGACCTGGCCCTCGAACTCGACCTCCACGCCGCTGTTGGTCTGGCCCGGGCCGGGCACGGCGAAGTGAGGCGGCTCGGGCGATATCCGGTTGATGCTGTGATCCAGGCGGATGCGGTACCACGCCGCGCTCAGCCTGGCGCGCTGGTCGAACATGTCGAGCTTGGTTCCCACTTCGATCTGGCGCGATACCGAGGGCGGCAGCGGACGGCCATCCTCCCCCAGCAGCGCATCGACCTGGAAACCAGTGTTGCTGGAGGCGTACAGCGACACGCCAGGAGCAGGCTTGTAGACCACGCCCAGTCGCGGCACCCATTTCGACCGGCGCAGTGTGGGCATCGCACCGCCGGCCAGTTCGTACGTGGCATGGCGCACGGTCGCCAGCACGTTCCATGACTCGCCGATCGAGATCTGGTCCTGCACGAATACCCCGGTATGGGTCGACCAGGATCCGCCCAGCGGCTGCGTCCGTGCGAGGCTCGCGTCCTGCGAAGTGGCCGACGGCAGCAGGTTGTCCGGTTGCAACTCGACCGCTTTTCCCATGGTGATGACATTGGACTCGGCGCTGTTGCCGGTGTGGGTGCGGGCGTAGTCGATCCCCAGCAGCACGTCGTGCACCAGCATGCCCTGGTCGAAGCTTGCCGCCAGTTCGTTCTGCAGTGTGTAGAACGCGTCGGAGTAGCGGTAGGTGCTGGCCATCGCCTCGGTCAGGCCGAAACGCTGCGTGTCGGAAAATGCCCAGGCCTGCCCGCTGCTGTGCTGGCTCACGTACTGCCCGCGGCTGCGCAGGCTCCAGTCACCACCGAGCGCCTGCTTGGCCATGTAGAAAGCGCGCCGGGTGCGATACCTCGCATGGTCGTCCGGGTTGCCGAGCAACACATCGAATGACGACGACTCGGCCAGCGACGGGCCAAGCAGCGCGGTGTGATCCGGCACCGGTACGCGGTTGTCGACGTACTCGAGGCCGAACAGCAGTTGCGTGGTGTCGCCCTGCCAGGCGATGGATGGCGCGAGGTACCCGCTGCGTTGACCGTGGTAACCCTGCGCCGTGCGATCGGCGCGATTGCCGGCGGCAATCCATCGATAGGTCAGTCGCCCCTGCTCGTCGAGCGGTCCGGCCAGGTCGACACCCAGTCGCGTGCCGTCGTGCCGCCCGGTGGAGAACACCAGCTGCCGCACCGGCTTGGCCTGTGGCCGTTTCATCACGATGTTGACCGAGCCACCGAAATTGTTGTCCACCGACGACTCGCCGAGGATCGTCTCCGGCCCCTTCAGCACCTCGACTCTCTCGATGCCGATCAGCGGCGGCAGATCCTCGATGCGCGCCACGCCGTTGGGCATGCCGTCGGTCAGGCCGTTGCCGGTGCTGAATCCACGGATGCGGAACAGCGGCGGGCCGCCGAAGCCGTCCACGTAGTCCACGCCCGCCACGTGACGCACCACGTCGGCCACTTCGAAGGCCTGTCTGGAGTCCATCAGGTCGCGCGTGACGATACTCACCGACTGGGGAAGGTCGGCCAGGTTCGAATCCGTGCGTGTGGCGCCGCGCGTGGTATCGGCCATGAACCCCATGTCACCCAGCACGAGGCCGGACACCCGCACGGTATCCAGCTCCGAGACGATCGGCACGCTCGGCTTGGTGCCGCTGAGCCGGCTTTCGTAGGAAGCCGCCGGCGTGAAGTCGCGCTGGCGCACTACCACCGTGCGCCTGCCGATCACCTCGTAGTCCAGCCCGGTGCCTTCGAGCAGGCGGGCAAGCGCCACTTCCACCTTCAAGTTGCCGGAGGTGCCCGTAGTGTGTCGTCCCGCAATCGTGTTGCTGGAGGCGAGTATCTGCACGTCGGCCTGGCGACCCAGGGCCATCAGTGCGCTGGACAGCGGTTGCGGCGGAATCGAGAAACGGGTCGGTCCGTCCATCAGCACGAATGCGCCCGACGCGGCATCGGCGGTACCCGGGCAACCCGCCGAGAGGCCCCATGTCACGCACACGATCAACGCGCGCCGCAGCCATCCTGCAGGCCGACGCGACGTCATCCGCAGCATCCCGGCGCATCCCGTACGGGAACGGCGCCTCGGTGACGCACGGTCGGCGTGCACCCATTGCAGCGGTGCCGTTTACGTCCCGCCATCGTGCCTGTCCTGCATGCAAATCGTGGTCCGGTTAGGGTTGTCCGGCACTCGAAAGCACCACGTGGTCGGCAAACGTGCTTACCTGCACGGGGAAAACATGCGGCAAGGCGCCAACCCAGCTGTCAATGGTAGTGGTGTTGACCGTGCCGGTGAACATCAGATCGCCCAAGCGTGGATCGGCAAGCTGTACCGGCTGGTGGCTGTAGCGGTTGACGTTGGCCAGGACGGTCGACAGCGGCTCGTTGACGAACTCCAGCCGATGATGGCGCCAGGCCGCCGCATGCTCGATCGCCACTTCGGAAACGCTGATTGCTCCCGTAGCCGGGTCGTACTCGGCACGCTGCCCGGCCACCAGGTCCAGCCGCCCTGACGTCAGGTTCGCAGCAGACGATGCGCCGTCGGCGGGGGACAGGCGTACGCGCCCCTCGGTCACGGTTACGCTGACTCGCTGCCCGGTGCGCCGCACGTTGAACGCGGTGCCAAGATCCTCGATGTGCAACGGGCCGGCGGTGACCACGAAGGGACGGCTGTTGTCGTGGGTGACGGTGAAGAATGCTTCGCCGGTACCCAGATCGACATCGCGCCGGTCGCTCGCATAACGCGTCGTCAGCGTCGATGCCGCACCGAGCTGGATGGCGGTGCCATCGGGCAATTCGATGTCGCGATTCTCGGCCACCGCGCTGGCGTATTGCCGTGGCTGACCGGCAGGATCGAGCCCGCCACGCAGCGTCCACCAGCCGCCAAGCAGCGCCACGCCGATCACGGCCGCAGCGGCAGCCGCCAGCAGCGGGCGGCGCTGCCGCACACGGCGGGGGGCAAATTCGTCGATCAACTGCTGGCGTTGGTTCGTCGAGGCATTGGCGGCCAACTCACCCAGCGCATTGAGCTGCGCGAATGCCTGCGCGTTGCCGGGATCGGCTGCGATCCATGCATTCCAGCGCTCAAGCAGGTCCACGGACGGCTCGGGATCACGCAGTTGGGTCCACCAGATCGCAGCCACGCGCATGGTTTCTTCCTCGAATCCAGTGTCGATGGCCATTACGGCGCCTCCGGTGCAAAACAGCGTTCCCGACAGTGGGCCATGGCATGGCTGACGTGATAGCGAATCATGCGCTCGCTGAGTTTCATGTCGCCGGCAATCACGGAAAAAGCGCGGCCTTCGACGACGTGCATCACGAAGGCCTGGCTGGACTTGGCGGGAAGCTCGCGCAGGGCGGCCTGTACCTTCTTCCACTGCTGGCTGGCCCACAGATGTTGCTCGGGTAATGGCGTGGCATGCATATCCTCACCGGCCGGATCGGGCGGTACGTTGGCTCGCACGACGCGCTTGCGCAGGTAATCCATCGACTGGTTGATCGCCATGCGGAACAGGAACGCGCGTGGCGATTCCAGGTGGGACAGGTCATTCATTGTCAGCAACTTCACATAGACCTCCTGGGCGATCTCCTGCGCGTCGGTGCGGGAGCTGAGACGGCATTGCAGCAATGCCACCAGGGCATCGTGATGCTCGCGATACAGCGCAGCCACCTGCTCGGCATGGCCGGGGGAGCGGCCTGGACGCGCGGCTTCGTCGCGGTGGGGTGGTTCCATGCTGTACGGACTATCCATCAGTAGTGATTCATGGCGCTCGTCGGCTGGGGTGCGAGGATCTTCCGCGATCTCGGCCTTTCCCATCTCCCCTCCAAGACGTGCAAGCAGGGGAAATTTGAAATGGCGGCATATTTCCCGTTTGCCAGCAGCAGGGCTTTTCCTTCCCCTGCGAAGCCGGGGAAAGTACCCGAAGGGTGGATGGGGCGCTCTTGATCCTGCTTTCGCGTGGGGGAGGCCGCTCCCTGTGGCCTCGGACCTGATCCCGGGGCCAGCGCGCGTCAAGCAAGCGCCATTCTGCATCGACCCCGAAACGTCGCCGGTTGCGTTGAAGTTGAAGGGGCGGGACCGTGTTTCGCCCCGATGCGGGTGGGACGCTACACCCGTCGTGTTCCACTTACACTGTGCCGGCCGCACGGCACACAGGGAGAACTGCATGCTCGCTCGAATGCTCGGACTGCTGGGTCTGTGGTTGCTTTTGGCGTCGCCGTTGCCGGCGCAGGATATACCGCCGCCGTTGCGCGACTGGCAGGGCTGGGTGCTGCACGACGTGCCGCAGCATGCCTGTCCGTTCCTTGCCACCCAGACGCCGAACGCCGGCAGCCATCAATGTGTGTGGCCCGGGCGGCTGAGCCTCGATGCGGGCAAGGACGGCGGTCGCTTCAGCCTGGACGTGCGCGTGGATGCGCCGAGCTGGGTGGCGCTGCCCGGTGATGCGAGGAACTGGCCGCAACAAGTCAGTGCGAACAACCAGCCGGCCACCGTGCTGCAGCGTGCAGGCCAACCGATGCTCTGGCTGACGCCGGGCGATTACCAGTTGCGCGGCACGCTGCCGTGGACGGCGCGTCCGCCGCGCCTGCACGTACCGGCGGCGATCGGCCTGGTGGCGCTGAGCGTCGACGGGGCGGCGGTGGCGCGCATCGAGCGCAACGGCGAACAACTCACCCTGGGCGAGGCCGCGGCCTCGCAACGCGCCGCCGATGCGCTGTCGCTGCGCGTCTATCGCCGGCTGGAGGACGGACTGCCGGCCACGCTGGAAACGCAATTGCAGTTCAACGTCACCGGCAGCGCGCGCGAGCAATCGCTCGGCCCCGTGCTGCCGGAAGGTTTCGTGGCCACCGCCTTGTCCGGCGATTTGCCGGCGCGGCTGGACAACGACGGTCGGTTGCGCGTGCAGCTGCGGCCGGGCCAGTGGACGATCACGCTCGTCGCCTGCAGCATGGCGCCGCTGGCCACGGTGACGGTGAAACTGCCGAAGGCGCCGTGGCCGCAGCAGGAAATCTGGAGTTATGCCGACGACCCGGCTCTGCGCAGCACCAGGGTGGAAGGCAACGCCACGGACGCGGCGCAGGCCGGCGTGCCGAGCGAGTGGCGCGATCTGCCGGCGTTCGTGCTGGGCGACGACGCGGGCCTGGCGATCGAACAGGGCACGCGTGGCGACGAGGGCGGCAAGGGCGATCAGCTGCATCTGCAGCGCCAGCTGTGGCTGGATTTCGATGGCGGCGGGTTCACCGTTGCGGATCGGCTTAGCGGCGAGCTGCGTCATCACCAACGGCTCGACGTGATCGCGCCGTGGCAATTGCAGCGTGCCAGCCAAGGCGATGAGCCACTGCTGATCAGCAAGGGCGCGGATGGCCGCAGCGGCGTCGAACTGCGCGAACGACAGCTCGACCTCGACGCCGGGCTGCGCCTGCCCACGCATCGCGGCGCGATCCCCAGCGCGGGCTGGCAGCTGCCGCTGGAAAGCATCGATGTCACCTTGCACCTGCCCTACGGCTATCGTCTGCTCGGCGCGACCGGTGTGGACCGTTCGCCCGATTCGTGGGTGGCGCGATGGAGCCTTCTCGACCTGTTCGTGGTGGCCTTGATGGCGCTGCTGGCCGGGCGCCTGCTCGGCTGGCCGTGGGCATTGCTGACGGCCGGTTACCTGGCGTTGGCGCAACACGAACACGGTGCGCCGCTGTGGACGCTGACCTTGACGCTGGTACTGGCACTGCTGCTGCGCGCGCTGCCGGAAGGACGATTGCGCTCCGTGGCGCGCGGCAGTGCCATCGGCATGTTCGTGCTGACCGTGCTGTGGACCCTGCCGTTCTTCGCAACGCAGCTGCAGTACGCGCTGCACCCGCAACTGGAGGGCGGGCAGCGGGGCCAGGTTGTCTCCGCGGGTTACGCCGCGCAGGAAGAGGCCCAGGCGAACGTGCAGGCAAAGAGCAACCAGCGAGTGGCGCCGTCGAAAGTCATCGAGCAGATGGCGCCTCCCCCTGCGTCTCCCGCACCGGCAGCGCCCATGGTTGACGAGATGAGTTCGTACGCGCCGCCGACTTCCGGCAGGACGTCACGCGATGCATCGGGCGCGGCGTTGTCTGCCGTCACCGTTTCTGCTGCAAGCATCCGGAATCGGGGCAATGGGTACGCTGGAGTCCGCGCTGACGTCGACAGCCGCAGCGTGACCCAGGCCGGCGCCGGCACACCGCACTGGGACCAGGGCAACGACTACCGGCTCGGCTGGTCCGGCCCGGTGACGGTGCAGCAGAGCACGCGGCTGGTGATCGCGCCGGCGTGGTTGGTGCGGTTGCTGCGGGTGCTCATGGTGGGATTGCTGGCGCTGCTGCTGGCGAAGCTGGTGCCCTTGCTGCTGGCGCCACTGCGTGGCCGTTGGCATGACTGGCGGCGTGGCGGCGGCGTGGCGAGCGCGGCCTTGCTCGCCATTGCACTGCTCCCCGCGGGCCTGCACGCGCAGAGCCTGCCCGACCAGGCGTTGCTGAATCAGCTGCGCAACCGGTTGACCGAGGCACCGACATGCGCGCCGGCCTGCGCCACCGTGGCACAGGCGCAACTGCAGGCAAGTGGCGACACGCTCGGCGTGGAACTGGAGGCGCATGTCGGCGCCGCGGTCGCCTTGCCGCTGCCGCAGGTCGACGACACATTGCAGCTCCTCGATGTCGGCGTGGACGGCAAGGCGGAAGCACCGCTTGGCCGTCGCGGCGATCAGCTGTTGTTGCGGCTGGATCGTGGCGTACACCGGATCAGCCTGCATTACCGCATCGGTGCGACCGACAACGCCAGCCTGCGTTTCGCGCTGCGTCCGCAACGCATCGCGTTCGACGGCCAGGGATGGTCGCTGGCCGGCGTCGATCAGGGCCGTCCGCTGGGCGACAGCGTGGCCTTGCAGCGCATGCACGCCGACGTCGATGGCAACGGTTTGCCGCCCGCGCAGAGCTTCCCGCCGTATGTGCGTCTGACCCGCAGCCTGCAACTGGGCATCGACTGGACCGTCGACAACACGGTCGAGCGGATCGCCCCGCAGGACGGCGGTTTCAGCGTCACGTTGCCGCTGCTGCCGGGCGAACATCCGCTGGGCGACGACGTACTGGTAAAGGATGGCCGCATCAGCATCACCTTCAATGCGAACAGCCGAGTGGTGAGCTGGAGCAGCCGTCTCGACCACGCGACGACGCTGTCGCTCAAGGCGCCGAAGCTGGGCGAACGTGCCGAGGTATGGCAGGTCCATGCCGCGCCCATGTGGCATGTGGACGCGAAGGGGGTGCCGACCAGCGCCGCCGACGATGGGCTGCTGTATCAGCCGCTGCCTGGAGAGAACCTGCAGCTGGCCTTCAGCAAGCCGGTGGCGATCGCCGGCGACAGCCTGGCGTTCGATGGCGTGCGGGTTACCAGTCGTGCCGGCGAACGTGCCAGCGAAACCACGCTGGAGCTGCATGCGCGCAGCACCCGCGGCGGCGAGCACGCGATCGATTTTCCGGTCGGTGCCGAGCTGCTCGATGCGAACCGTGACGGCGAGTCGATCAACCTTGCGGTACGCGACGGCAAGCTCAGCCTGCCGCTGCTGCCGGGCGAGCACGACTACACGCTGCGCCTGCGCGAGCCGCACGGCGTTGCCGCGCGCACGCGCACGCCATCGTTTGCGCTGCATGCGCCGGTGGCGAACATCGACCTCGCGCTCCAGTTGCCGCAGGATCGCTGGGTGCTGTGGACGTGGGGGCCGACCACCGGCCCGGCGGTGTTGTACTGGTCGCAGCTGTTGGTGCTGCTGTTGGCCGCCTGGCTGCTTGCCCGTTATGCGCCGACGCCGCTGCGTTTTCGTCACTGGTTGCTGCTCGGGCTGGGCTTCTCGGCTTTCGCCTGGAGTGCGTATGCGCTGGTGGTTGCGTGGCTGATCCTGCTCGGCCTGCGCGCGCGCGGCACGCCGTCGGAGCAACTGGGCAGCACGAAGTTCAACCTGTTGCAGCTCGGTCTCGCACTGCTCACCCTGCTGGCGCTGGTGGTGCTGATCGCCGCGGTGCCGAAAGGCCTGCTCGGCCTGCCGGACATGCACGTGGCCGGCAACGCTTCCGACGCATGGAACCTCCGCTGGTTCGCCGACCAAAGCGCGAATGTGCTGCCTGGTGCCGGCGTGCTCAGCGTCTCGCTGTGGGTCTACAAGCTGGCCATGCTGGCGTGGGCATTGTGGCTGGCGAATGCACTGATCGGCTGGCTGCGCTGGGCGTTCGATGCGTGGACGCGCGGCGGCTACTGGCGCAAGAGCGCGCCGAGGCCTGGCGTGACGCCGCCGCAGCTGCCGCCTTCCGCGACGGAGCCGCCGCATGCCTGATGTTCGCAGCGTGCTGGCCGACGCCGTCATGCGCCTGGGCGAGCGGGCGGACGCCGAACTGCTGCTGCTGCACGTGCTGCAGCAGCAGCGAGGCTGGCTGTTCACCCACGCCGACGACGTGCTGGATATGGACGTCCAGACGGCCTTCGCAGCGCTGGTCGCGCGTCGCGAAAAAGGCGAGCCGGTGGCCTACCTCACTGGCCGGCGCGGCTTCTGGACACTTGATCTGGAGGTGAGCCCGGCCACGCTGATCCCGCGCCCGGAAACCGAATTGCTGGTCGAACTCGCGCTGCAGCGCCTGCCGCCCGTCACCGTCTGCAGCGTGGCCGACCTCGGCACCGGCAGCGGCGCGATCGCACTGGCGATCGCGCGCGAGCGGCCGCGTGCGCAGGTGATCGCCACCGACGCCAGCGCCGCCGCACTCGCTGTCGCCCAGCGCAATGCGCAACGCCACGCCATCGGCAATGTCGCGTTCGTGCACGGCGACTGGCTGGCGCCGCTCGCCGGTCAGTACTTCGACCTGATCGTCTCCAACCCCCCGTACATCGAAGCCGCCGACCCGCATCTGACGCAGGGCGACCTGCGCCACGAACCCGCCAACGCGCTGGCCTCCGGCCCCGACGGCCTCGACGACATCCGCCGCATCGTGCGCGACGCCCGCACCCATCTGCACCCCGGCGGCTGGCTGCTGTTCGAACACGGCTGGAACCAGGGAGCCGCCGCCCGCGCGCTGCTCGCCGAGTCCGGCTACACCGAAGTATTCACGGCGAAGGATCTGGAGTCGCGCGATCGGGTGAGTGGCGCCAGCTATTTCGCGCGCTTGAATTCATAGTCAGCCTTCATCAGCGCATTGGCGAACTCGGGGTCCATGGCTTCGAGTTACTTTGCCGCCATGAGGCATATATCCACCCACTCGCGTTCGGGTGTGGTTGGCACGGAGGGGTGGCCAAGTTCCATCAGCATGCGAAATAAGCTGCTTGTTGGCGTGGATATAGACCCCATGGCCTGGTTTTCCGGGCATGCGCGCAAGGAGTGGTGTCGGTGCCTTTCTGACTGAACGTAGCGCTTCGTCGTGATCAGTCATGAACTGGCTTCTGTGACGTTGGAATGCCCTGGCATTAAAAGCATCGTGATCGTTACCATGCTGCCAGCTCCGGTTCTGCGTATGCCGACAGATTTATAAACCAAGTTCATTCATCAGTAGCTGTTCTCTGGATTGATATTCGGCGCGGAATGGGCCGTTTTCGATGAGCATTTTCTGGCTGAATTCGGAAATGAAGTTGAATATTTGTCTGATTGCGACCTTGGCGTAGATATAAATGCCGATGGTTCTTGCGTGTTCATCCCCGCCTCGGGCGTCCAGTTGATACTCTTCCTTGATTTCCTCGAGTTCTTTGATGTCGGCCTTGAATTTTTGGTTGGCAAGTATTCTTTCAGAAAGCCCTACCTCGAACTCATGGTTGGTGGTATCCCTGAAACAGGCCAGTACGGATGGCTGGTAATTTTTTTCGGTTGCGATGGTCAGGGAGTAATAACTATTTGTGAGGGTTATTTTGTAATCCGTATCCTGCTCAATTACCAGTTCGAGTTCCCGGAATTCGTGAAGCATGGATTTGATGATCGTTCCGTAGGGCTCTATCATTTGATTCTCCTCATGGTTTTGTCATCAATCCGGTGGATGGATTGTATCTGTAACCATTGCTTGTCAGATATTTTATTTCCCGACCGAATCCGGTGAGACTCCCGTCGGCTTTCAGCAAGGCAGCGGCGCTGGGTTTCGTTGCAATGTAGATGGGATCGCCTCGTTGCATCGCGGAGTCAAGGAATGGGACGTTAACTTCATTCCAGAACTGGTCGGGCGTGCGGCTGGTAAACAGCGTGTCAGGGACATTGAGTACATTGTAACCGCCCGGTTTGGCACCGAAGTCCGTGGTTTTCGGATACGCCAGCTTCCCGTTGATGATGTTGTCCATGTCCGACGAGAAGCTTCCAAGTACGGTAGTGGTCTTGCCATCCGTGGGTTTGATAACGATGCCGCTCGAGGTGGTGATCTCTTTCGGTACATTTCCAAACTGGGTGCTTCTGGAAAGGGCTTTCTCTCCCTCCGAAATGTTGGACTGCACCTCCCTCGGCGGATTGACCTTGGCGCGCAGCTGGACCCGGGCTGGGGGTCTTGCACTCTCCCGCGTAGCTGCGGTGATTGTCGTCGGAGCGAACTCCGGAGCCCGCAGCCGCGGCTCCGCCTTCAGTTTCCCCTCGTTCCTGACCATCCACTCCGCGAACTTCGGGCCGACCTTGCTGCTGCGCACGCTCTCGGCGAGTTCGCCCATGCTGCCGCGGCCTTTGGCGAGATAGGCGACGATGCCCATCAGCAGGAGGACGAAGACGGCGACGTGGGCACGGGCGATTTTTTCGGCGGCGTGGCAGACGGCGAGCCGGTCGACGCGGATCGGTTGTTGCGGCAGCGGTGGCGGGGTGGCGGCCAGCCAGGCCTGGCGGATGCCGGCCCAGTAGTCGCGGGCGATGCCGGGCATGTCCTTGACGACGTACTCGGCCAGCGCCTTCAGGCCCATGGCGATGAGGATCCATTCACCGACCTGCGCGCCGGCGCCGGCGCCGACGACGACCCCCGGAATCGCCCCGACCCCGGCACCGCCGACACCTCCGGCGATGCAGCCGATCAGTGCGCCGCCGCCGGTGGTGGCGAGCATGACGACGAGGCACTGGCGCAGCACGTCGACGATGTCGTTCACGACACGCTGGAGATCCAGTTCGCGGAAATCGCGAAGGATCCGGTAGACCGCCAGTCCCTCGGAAAGCCTGATCGCCTGTTGCAGGCTGTCGGCACGCGCCGATATCAGCTTCGCTTCGCCACGGATGCTGGAGGTGTGCCGGCTTGCCCAGCGTTCCAGTTGTTGCCACGAGTCGAGCATCCCGCCCATCGACACTCCCTGTGTACACGATTCATGTGCCTGGGCCGCAAGGTAGCCCAACGACCTCGGCCAATATCCCGTACCTGATCACAGAAATGCTGCAGGCCGATGGTGCTCCCTGCACCATGCTTCCGCCGCCGGCATGTGGGCGGGACCTCTCGGTAGGCACGCGATGGGTGCATCGGCATGCATGAGGACACGGGAGGCTTCTCGCCATCAGTATCCTCAAGGTGAGGATGGCGGCTGCCGGGAGGGCCGGTTCAGGCGTTGGCCTGGCTCAGCAGGCCCGCCTGCGGGAAGCGCGCGCGGACCGCGTTGCGGATGCCAGGCAGGTCGAGGCCTGCCATGGTCAGCACTTCTTCGCGGCTGCCGTGTTCGAGATAGACGTCTGGAAGGCCGAGGTGCAGGATCGGAAGAGTGATGCCGTGCGCGGCCAGGCATTCGGCCACGGCGGAGCCGGCACCGCCGGCGATGGCGTTGTCTTCCAGGGTGACGAAGGCATCGTGGGTCTTTGCCAGCTCCACCAGCATCGCCTCGTCCAGTGGCTTGACGAAGCGCATGTTGACGAGCGTGGCGTCGAGTTCGGCGGCGACCGTGCCGGCAGTTGCCAGCATTGCGCCGAAGCTGAGCAGGGCCAGGCCATGTCCGCGTCGGCGCAGTTCGGCCTTGCCGATCGGCAGCGTATCGAGTTGCTGGTGGATCGCCGCGCCGGGACCGGTCCCTCGCGGGTAGCGCACGGCGGCGGGGCCGTGGTGCTGAAAGCCGGTGCTGAGCATCATGCGGCACTCGTTCTCGTCGGCCGGCGCCATGATCAGCATGTTCGGCAGGCAGCGCAGGAAGGTCAGGTCGAAGCTGCCCGAATGCGTTGCGCCGTCCGGGCCGACCACGCCGGCGCGATCGATCGCGAAGGTGACGTCGAGGTTCTGCAGCGCCACGTCGTGGATCGCCTGGTCGTAGGCGCGCTGCAGGAACGTGGAATAGATCGCCACCACCGGCTTGGCCCCTTCGCAGGCCATGCCGGCGGCCAGCGTCACGGCGTGTTGCTCGGCGATCGCCACGTCGAAATAGCGCTCGGGGTATTCCTTTGAATAACGCACCAGGCCGGAGCCCTCGCGCATCGCTGGCGTGATCGCCAGCAGGCGCGGGTCGGCGGCGGCCTGGTCGCACAACCAGTCGCCGAAGATGTCGGTGTAGGTGGGCCTGGCCGGCGCATTCTTCTTCACCAGGCCGGCCTGCGGGTCGAACGGTCCGACGGCGTGGTATTCGATCTGCGCCTGTTCGGCCGGGGCGTAGCCCTTGCCCTTGGTGGTGATCACGTGCAGCAGTTGCGGGCCGGGCAGGTTTTTCACCGTGCGCAGCGCTTGCAGCAGCTGCGGGATGTTGTGACCGTCGATCGGGCCGGTGTAGTGGAAGCCGAGTTCCTCGAACAGCGTGCTCGGGACGAACATGCCCTTGGCGTGTTCTTCCCAGCGCTTGAACCAGCGACCTGCGAAGGACTGTTTGGGCATCGCCCGCTTGGCCCGTTCGCGCAACTGGTTGAGCCGACGGCTGGCCATCGCGCGGGCCATCATCTTGGTCAGCGCGCCGACGTTTTCGCTGATCGACATGCCGTTGTCGTTGAACACCACCAGCATGTCCGGCTCGACGTCGCCACCGTGGTTGAGCGCTTCGAACGCCATGCCGGCGGTCATCGCGCCGTCGCCGATCACGGCCACGACCTTGCGATGGTCGCCTTTGCGCTGCGCGGCGATCGCCATGCCCAGCGCGGCCGAGATCGAGGTGGACGAGTGGCCGACGCCGAAGGTGTCGTACTCGCTCTCCTCGCGACGCGGGAATGGTGCCAGGCCGTCCTTCTTCTTGATCGTGGTGATGCGGTCGCGACGGCCGGTGAGGATCTTGTGCGGATAGCACTGGTGACCGACGTCCCATACCAGGCGGTCGTGCGGCGTATCGAATTCGTGGTGCAACGCGACGGTCAGTTCCACCACACCCAGGCCCGCGCCGAAGTGGCCGCCCGAACTGGCCACGGACTCGATCAGGTACTGGCGCAGCTCGTCGGCAACGGCCGGCAGTTCGTCGTCCGACACGCGGCGCAGGTCGGCTGGCGTCTCGATCGGCGCCAGGTGAGGGTAGTGGGAGAGGTCGTTCATCTGCGTATTGTTGGCCCAGCGGCGGGACGGGGCAAGGGCGCGACCGTGAAGATGTGGGCGTTTTCGCGTGCACATTCAGCATACGGGCGGGGCCGCATGCTGTACCCGACCAACCGGGAAGGCAGCCATGGCCACACTTTCACAGCACTTTCGCCATTTCGCAGAAACGACGGCACGCAATACCGGCCGGCCGACCGCCTTTCTGCTGGCGGTGCTGGTGGTGCTGGTGTGGGCCGCGACCGGTCCGCTGTTCCACTTTGGCGACACCTGGCAACTGGTCATCAATACCGGTACCACCATCATCACGTTCCTGATGGTGTTCCTGATCCAGAACAGCCAGAACCGCGACAGCGCCGCGTTGCAGATCAAGCTGGACGAACTGATCCGCTCGACCGCGGCACACAACAGCCTGCTCGACCTCGAAGACGTGGACGAGGAGACGCTGGAACGCATTCGTGAAAACTACCGCAAGCTGGCCAGCCGCAAGCGGGACGCACAGGCTGCGTCGGGTGAAAAGGCCGGCGAGGAAGGGGACGCCGAAGACGCCTGCGCGGAGGTCGAGCAGATTGATCGCGAGCTGGAGAAGAACCGCAGGGACCAGGCCGCCACGAACGGCAAAAACACCGCCGATTAGGCGACGCTGGCCTGCTCAAGCCGCTCGCCGCGGCGCTGCCGCGGCAAACGGCTGACGAGGAATTCCATCTGGTCGGCCAGGATGTTGCGATTGGACAGGATCAGGTGTTCGACCCAGCTGGGCCGATACGGCACCGCCAGCAGCGGCATGTTGGCCTGCTGCGGCGTGCGGTTGCTCTTTTTCAGGTTGCAGGCGAGGCAGGCGCTGACCACGTTTTCCCATTCGTCCTTGCCGTGCCGGGAAATCGGCAGCACATGGTCGCGGGTCAGCTCGGCGCGGCTGAAATGTTCGCCGCAGTAAAGGCAGATGTGGCGATCGCGCGCGAACAGCGCGGTATTGGTCAACGCCGGCGCCGGGTCGATCGCGTGCTCGCGGCAGTGGCCGGTGCTGGCGATGATCGGATGCAGTTGCAGCAGGCTCTGCGCGCCCTGCAGCCGGTTGTAGCCGCCATGCACGGTGAGGCAGGGGTCGCCGAGCGTCCAGGCGACCGCTTCGCGGACATACAGGCAAACCGCGTCCTGCCAGCTGATCCAGTCGAGGATGCGGCCGGCGGCGTCCAGCGACAACACGCGGGTCGCGTTGAGATCGGCCCGACTTGGCACTTCCATCAGCATGTAACCATCCTTCAGCCAGGGCTTGGAAAGGGCGTTCAGCAATGCGGAATGCTTGTCTGCAGCCAGCATAGAACAATTTCGTTGCAATTCGCAGGCAGGTATGACGGGAAGGCCGGGGGGCATGAGTCGCCGCCACGCAATCGCGCTGATATAGTTGTCAATCACACAGACCCGACGCCGGGTTTGGGAGGGGGCGCTTCGGTGGCGACCCCGGCACGGCGGGGCAGAGGTAGTCAACGTGGCTGAAGTTCTTTTCTACGAGCGCCCGGTGCCGCTCAATCGCGACGAACACAAGAGTCTGCGGCTGAAGGCCGTACCGAACCTGAAGTTCGCCATGAATACCCATTCGGTGCCGCTGACCGGCGCGGAATTCGGGGTCGCCGCGCGTGACCTGTTGATCGTGTTTGCCGGCGACACTGCGGCCACGGCAGGCCCGATCGCCTTGCTCGGCCTGCGCCAGAACGAAAACCTGTACGTCGACGCCGACGGCCAGTGGGCGCCGAATGTCTACGTACCGGCGTTCGTGCGTCGTTATCCGTTCGTGCTCGCGGAAAAGCCGGCCGGCACGTCGGCGGAGGATGGTTTCACCGTGTTCCTCGACGAGCGCTATGAGGGTTTCAATACCGTCGAAGGCGAGCGCCTGTTCAAGGACGACGGCACCGACACTGAACTGCTGACCAATGCGGTGGGCTTCCTCGGGGAGTTCCAGCAGAACGTGTCGCGTACGCGCTGGTTCATGGAGCAATTGAACAAGCACGACCTGCTGGAACCGCGCAACGTGCGCCTGCAGAAGGAAGCGCGGGATGGCCAGGAGGCCAAGTCGATCAACCTCAACGGCCTGTTCGTGATCAACGAGGAGCGGCTGAAGAGCCTCGACGAGAAGACCGCTCACGAATTCGCGCGCGAAGGGGTGTTCGGCTGGATCTATGCGCACCTGCTGTCGCTGCTCAACATCGATCGCCTGGCACATCGGCTGGAAGTTCGCGAGCAGGCCGAAGCGGCCGCCGGCACGACCAGAAACTGATTCGTCCGTTCCCGGGTTGATGGAATGAACAAGCCGCCTCCGGGCGGCTTGTTCATTTGCGGTCTTCAGCGCACCGGTTTGGCCAGCCGCAACAGGTCCGGCGCGTAGCCGGTCGACTCGTACAGCGCGCGAGCGCGCTCGTTGCCGGGAAATACCGCCAGCGTCACCAGTTGGCAGTGGTGCTCGCGAGCCCATGCTTCGGCATGCGCCAGCAGCGCCTTGCCGATGCCTCTGCCTTCGTGTCCTGGCGCCACGGCCAGGTCGGAGACATGGCAATTGCTGCGCCCGGTGAAAAAGTCCTCGGTGCGCTGCAGGTGGATGAAGCCGACACGCTCCCCATCGGCTTCGGCCACGAACAGGTAGCTGTTCGCCGGTTGGTCCTCCAGATGCCGCAGCAGGTCGTCGCGAATGCCTTCGATGCATTCATGGCGACGCCGCCATGGTGGCAGCGGAAAGTCCACGAAGCGCGGCACCAGCGCAAGGATGAATTCGTCGTCGTCTTCGGCCAGGCGGATCAGCAGCGGTGTGTCGGTCATGGGGAGTTGTCGATGGCAGAGGATCCCGTTGGAGTTTCTACACCCAGCGCGACGTCTGCGGTAGCCCCGGCCTCGGCGTGTATATTCGTAGAGTTGTGCCACACGGGCGGCCCGCTGCCGGATCGCCGACCGACGTCATGCCAGGAAGACCATCGTGCCGACCACGCGCCGCATCCGCATCCAGCCCGCCGACCCCGTACTCGCCCAGGGCATGCACAACATCCAGGATGAATTGAAACTGCCATCGGCGTTTCCGCCGGAGGTCGAGGCGGCGGCCGCAGCGGCGGCCGCGAATCCGCGCCTGCCCGAACTGGATCGCAGCGACATTCCGCTGGTAACGATCGACCCGCCGGATGCGATGGATCTGGATCAGGCGATGTTCGTCGAGCGCAGTGATGGCGGCTACCGGGTGTATTACGCCATCGCCGACGTCGCCGCGTTCGTCGCGCCGGGCGATCCGGTCGACCTGGAGGCGCACCGGCGCGGCGAGACCCTGTACGGCGCGGACGCGAAGATTCCGCTGCACCCGAAGGTCTTGTCCGAAGCGGCCGCCTCGCTGCTGCCGGGGCAGTTGCGCCCGGCGCTGCTGTGGACGATCGATCTGGACAAGACCGGCGAAGGCGTCGCCGTGGACGTGCGGCGCGCGCTCGTGAAGAGTCGCGCCAAGCTCGACTATGCCGGCGTGCAGCAACTCGTCGACGCCGGCACGGCCGATCCGATGTGGGCGGTATTGCGCGAGGTCGGCGAGCTGCGCCAGCGTCGCGAACTGGCCCGCGGCGGCGTCAGCCTGCCGTTGCCGGAGCAGGAAATCAGCGTGGTCGACGGTCGCTGGATACTGGCGTTCCGCGCGCGCCTGGCGATCGAGGACTGGAACGAACAGATTTCGCTGCTGACCGGCATGGCCGCCGCGCACCTGATGGTGCAGGCGAAGGTCGGCCTGCTGCGCACCTTGCCCGAACCGGACCCGCACGCGATCCAGCGCCTGCGCATCACCGCCCGCGCGCTTGGCATTGCCTGGCCGGAGGCGCTGGACTATCCCGGCTTCATCCGCTCGCTGGACCCGTCCAACGACACCCACGTGGCGATGCTGACCGCCTGCACCACCGTCCTGCGCGGTGCCGGCTACGCAGCGTTCGACGGCGCGCTGCCGGAGCAGCCGATGCATTCGGCGCTGGCCGGCGAATACACCCACGCGACCGCGCCGCTGCGTCGACTGGTCGATCGCTACACCGGTGAAGTGTGCCTGGCATTGTGTGCGAAACAGCCGGTGCCGGGCTGGGCATTGGCCGCCTTGCCGGACCTGCCGGCCACGATGCAGGCCTCCGGTCATCGCGCGCGGCAGTATGAGAAAGCCATCCTCGATCTGGCCGAAGCCTCCGTGCTGGCGCCGCGCCTGGGCGAGATTTTCGCCGGCGCGATCGTCGAGGTCGCCGACAAGGATCCCACCTGCGGCGTGGTGATGGTGCGCGATCCGGCGATCGAGGCCCGCGTATCGGCAGTCGCTGCGCTGCCGCTGGGTGCCGACGTCAAGGTGACTCTGGTCGAGGCCGATCCGGCCAAGCGGGTAACCCGCTTCGCGCTGGCTGGCTGACGACGGCCGGCGCAGGCGTTGGCAAGACTGTTGCATTACCTCGGGCATGAGCGAACATGCCTACGACATCACCTACCTCCTCGAGTCCGAGCCCGCCGCCGTCAAGGCTCCGGAACTGCGCGCCGTCCCGGCACGGCCGGCGGCCCCGCCCCGACCCAGCCTTGCCGAGGTGCAGGAGGCCATCGCCCGCGATCTGATGCAGGCGGCGGAGGCTCACGAAGAGCTGATCCGGCAATACCTGTGCGTCATGGGCGACGCCACGCAGACCGCAGCGATGTAACAGCTGCCGGCTGACCGGGATGCCGCACTTGCACCATACGTGACAAACCTGGACACATCGCACTGACCTTCGGCGCCACGCCGACCGACCGGCGGGCAACGAAAAGCCCGGGTTTCCCCGGGCTTCGTGCCGATGCTGCGCGAGGTCTTCAGTCGATCGCCGGCAACGTATCCACCCCAGCCTCGATCGCGGCCTTGTGGGCCAGGCAGCGCGGCAGGATGCGCGCGAAGTAGAACGCGGCCGTATCGCGCTTGGCCTGCTTGAACGCGGCGGATTGCGTG
The DNA here is from genome assembly GCF_008329435.1 of Rhodanobacter sp. T12-5. Lineage (GTDB taxonomy): Bacteria > Pseudomonadota > Gammaproteobacteria > Xanthomonadales > Rhodanobacteraceae > Rhodanobacter. The sequence continues at coordinate 743,812 of NZ_NPKN01000002.1, read as the reverse complement.
CCGGCTTCGGCGGCGGCCACGCTGCGCGCCCACAGGTAGGCGAGGGTGACGTAGCCGGAGTAGTACAGGTAGTCGGTGGCGGCGGCGCCGAGTTCCTCCGGGTTGGCCTGCACGCGCTGGGCCAGGCTCACGGTGAGGTCGCTCCATTCCTTGGTGGCGACGGCCAGCGGCCCGATCAGGCTGCGCAGTGCCGCGTCGGCGCTGTGCTGCTGGCAGAACGCGCTGATCTCCTGCAGGAAGTGCTTCGCGCCAATGCCCTGCAGCTGGAGGATCTTGCGGCCCAGCAGGTCGGCCGCCTGGATCCCGGTGGTGCCTTCGTACAAGGTGATGATGCGCGCGTCGCGCACGAACTGCTCCATGCCGTTCTCGGCGATGTAGCCGTGGCCGCCGTAGATCTGCAACGCTTCCTTGGTGCACTCCTGCGCCAGTTCGGTGGTCATGCCCTTGGCGATCGGGATCAGGAACGCGACCAGCTCGCCGGCCTTCTGCCGGGCTGCCTCGTCCGTCGCGCGGTGTTCGATGTCGGTCTGCAGCGCGGTGTACAGCACCAGCGCGCGCGAACCTTCGACGAACGCGCGCTGGGTCAGCAGCATGCGCCGCACGTCCGGCTGTACCAGCAGGTTGTCGGCCGGCTTGTCCGGGAATTTCGGGCCGGACAGCGAGCGCGACTGCAGCCGCTCGCGCGCGTAGTTGAGGCTGTTCTGCAGCGCGCGCTCGGCCAGCGCCAGGCCCTGCACGCCGACCGACAGGCGCGCCGCATTCATCATGGTGAACATCGCGGCGAGGCCCTTGTGTGGCTTGCCGATCAGGTAGCCTTCGGCGCCGTCGAAATTCATCACGCAGGTGGAGCAGGCGTGGATGCCCATCTTGTGCTCGATGGCGCCGGCGGCGACGCTGTTGCGCTCGCCCGGCGTACCGTCCGCATCGAGCTTGAACTTGGGCACGATGAACATCGAGATGCCGCGGCTGCCTTCCGGCGCGTCGGGCAGGCGCGCCAGCACCAGGTGCACGATGTTCTCGGTGAGATCGTGCTCGCCGGCGCTGATGAAGATCTTGGTGCCGCTGAGCTTGTAGACCGGATGGCCGTCCGCGTCCGCCGCTGCCGGTTCGGCGCGGGTCTTCAGCAGGCCGAGGTCGGAGCCGGCCTGCGGTTCGGTCAGGCACATCGTGCCGGTCCAGCGGCCTTCGATGATCGGCTTCATGAAGCGTTCGCGCTGCCACTCTTCGCCGTGGATTTGCATGGCGTGGGTGGCGCCTTCGGACAGCAGCGGGTACAGGCTCCAGGCCAGGTTGCCGGACTGGAAGATTTCGGTGGTAGCGGTACCGAGTACGCCGGGCAGTGCCTGGCCGCCGTAGCTCTCGGGGTTGGTCAGGCCGGTCCAGCCGCCGTCCGCAAATTGCTTGAACGCTTCCTTGAAACCCTTCGGCGTGGTCACCGTCTGCGCGGCCTTGTCGAAGTGGCAACCTTCGGCGTCGGCGGGCGCGTTGGTCGGCGCCAGCAACTGCTCGCTGAGGCGGCCGGCTTCCTCGAGCACCGCATCGAGCAGGTCGCGGCTGTGCGCTTCGCCGCCCTGCAGCGAGGTCAGCGTCGGTTCGGCATCGAGCACGTCGAACAAGGCGAAGCGCAGATCGTCAAGGGGGGCCTTGTAAGCAGTCATGGTGGTTCCTTCGGTCGAAGTTGTTCAGCGGTAGGTATTGGGAATGCCCGGCACCGGCGAGATCCAGTCGTTGCCGTTGAAGTCGAAGTTGCGTGGCTTGTCTTCCTGCTCGGGCTTGGCGCTCGCGCTGCCAGTGACGCGGTAGGCCAGCGCACCGGAACTGCCCTTGCCGGCGGTGGCCTTGAGCGCCGCGTCCATCGCCGCCGTGGGCAGCACGTCGAGCTGTATCACGTCGCCGGCAAGTGCCGGGATATCGCGCTCGAACGTGGCGTGCAGCCGGACAGGCACCAACTTGGCGATCTGCAACTGGCCGTCCAGCGACTGGAAATCCATCTCGCCGTAGCTGTTGTTCTGGATGCGCACGGTCAGCCGCCACTGGCCGCTGGGCAACACCGTCAGCTGCTGGATGCTCAAGGTGGGCGGATAGACACTTTTCTTCGCCGGGCCGCAGCCGAACACGGCAGCCGTCAGCAGGACCAGCAGAAAGCCTTGCAGCAGTCGTTTCATGGGTTCACCTCAAACGATTGTTTGAATCTTAGCAAAGTCGACGGAAATTCCCATGATGCCCCGCAACGGGCATCATCACGGGTTACTTCCCCAGAGCCAGCAGATCGTCCATGACTTCAGCACGTCCCACGCCCGCCCGTCGAATTGTTGCCCGCCGCTCGCCGATCCACGGCAACGGCGTGTTCGCCGTCAGTGCCATCGCCAAAGGCGAGGAAATCATCGAGTACAAGGGCAAGCTGCTGACCCATGCCGAGGCCGACGAGTTGTACGGCGACGGCGGCGAGACCGGACACACGTTCCTGTTCACGCTCAACGACGACTACATCATCGACGCCAACCAGAACGGCAACAGCGCGCGCTGGATCAACCACAGTTGCGCGCCGAACTGCCGCGCACTGGTGGAGGAAAGCGCCAGCGGCGACCCGCGCAAGGACAAGGTGGTGATCGAGACGATCCGCGCGATCAAGCCCGGCGAGGAACTGACCTACGATTACGGCATCGTGCTGGAGGTGCCGCACACCGCGCGCCTGAAGAAGCTGTGGAAGTGCCTGTGCGGGTCGCCGAAATGCACGGGGACGCTGCTCAAGCCGAAGCGCTGAGGGCAGGAGTGGGTGGAGAGGAGTGGGAAACGAGAGAAGCCCCCGTTCATTCTTTCCCACTCGCTCCCCGCTTCATCAGCTATTCCTCCTCCACGTGCGGCTTCCACGCCTCGCTGAGCTGCTTCTGCACGTTCGGTGGAACCGCCTCGTAGTGGCTCAGGTCGAGGCTGTAGCGGCCGCGGCCGCCGGTCATGGATTTCAGTTCGGTGGGGTAGTCGACCAGTTCGGCCAGTGGCGCCTGCGCCTTGATCACCAGCTCGCCGCCGCGCTGGGTGTCGGTGCCGAGGATGCGCGCGCGCTTGCCGGCGAGGCCGCCGGTGACGTCGCCGACATCGTGTTCGGGTATCGCCACCTCGACGTTGACGATCGGCTCCAGCACGATCGGCCGCGCCTTGCCGACGGCGTCGATGAACGCCTTCTTGCCGGCACTGACGAAGGCGACCTCCTTCGAGTCGACCGGGTGGTATTTGCCGTCGTAGACGGTGACGCGCAGGTCCTGCAGCGGATAGCCGGCGATCGCGCCGTGTTCCATCGCCTGGCGCACGCCTTTTTCGATCGCCGGCAGGAACTGGCCCGGGATCACGCCGCCTTTCACCGCATCGACGAATTCGAAACCGGCACCGCGATCGAGCGGCTCGATGCGCAGGAACACCTCGCCGAACTGGCCGGCGCCGCCGGTCTGCTTCTTGTGCTTGTGATGGCCCTCGGCATTGCCCGCGATGGTTTCGCGATAGGCGATGCGCGGCGTGTGGGTGTCCACCTCGACGCCGTAGCGTTCGCGCATGCGCTCCAGCATCACCTTCAGATGCAGGTCGGACAGCCCGCGCACCACGGTCTCGTTGAGCTCCTTGTGATGTTCGACGCGAAAGCACGGATCCTCCTCGGCCAGCCGCGCCAACGCGTTGGACAGCTTCTGCTCCTGGCCCTTGTGCCGCGGCTCCAGCGCCAGGCCGTACATCGGCGACGGAAACGCGGGCGGTACCAGCGTGATCAGGTCGTCCTCGTGCGAGTCGTGCAGCACGGCATCGAAATGGATCTCCTCGATTTTCGCCACCGCCGCGAGATCGCCGGGGACGGCTTCGTCGATCTCCACGTGCGTCTTGCCCTGCAGGCGGAACAGATGGCCGACCTTGAACGGCTTGCGGCCATCGTCGACCAGCAACTGGCTGTCGCGGCGGATCGTGCCCTGCCAAACGCGGAACACGCCGAGCTTGCCGACGAACGGATCGTTGACGATCTTGAACACGTCGGCGATCACGTGCGCGGCCGGGTCGGCGCTGATGGTCAGTGGCGTGCCGTCGCCACGCATGAAGGGTGGCGGATTGCCCTCGGCGGGATTCGGCAACAGCCGCGCGGCCACGTCCAGCAGTTCAGGCAAGCCCGCGGCAGTGCGTGCACTGACGAAACAGATCGGTACCAGGTGGCCCTCGCGCAGGCACTGCTCGAAGGCGTCGTGCAGTTGCGCCGGCGTGAGCGCGGCTTCGCCCGCGTCGAGATACCGGTCCATCACCGTTTCGTCGACCTCGACCACCTGATCGAGGATGCGCTGGTGCGCTTCGGCCAGCGAGGAAAAATCGGTGGTGCCTTCGGCATGGAAAAAGCAGTCCAGCACGCGGGTGCCGCGGCCGGCCGGCAGGTTCACCGGCAGGCATTCGTTGCCGAACTCGTCGCGCAGCGCGTCCACCAGCGCGGCCAGGTTGGCCCCATCGAAATCGATCTTGTTGATGACCAGCACGCGCGCGAGCCCGCGTTCGCGCGCGTGCATCATCATCCGGCGCGTGCCGTGCTCGATGCCGTTGATCGCATTGACCACGATCGCCACCGTCTCCACCGCAGCCAGCGCGGCCAGCGTGGCACCGCGGAAATCGGCATAGCCGGCGGTGTCGATCAGGTTGAGATGGCAGTCGCCATGGTCGAGATGCGCGATGCAGGTGTCGATCGAATGCGCGCGCGCCTTCTCCTGGCTGTCGGTATCGGACACCGTGTTGCCGCGCTCGACCGTTCCCGGCGTCTGGATCGCGCCGCCGGCCAGCAGCAGCGCTTCGAACAGCGTGGTCTTGCCCACGCCGGCGTGTCCGGCGAGCGCGATGTTGCGGATGCTTTCCGTGGAATGCGTCACGAGGCGACCCTCCCATGCAGGCGCGGCGTCGTGGCATGAACGGCGCCGCATGAGGCCGCGCGGTTGGCGGCTGACGATGGCGGGCCGTCATGGTCGTCCTTCGTGCACAGGGCGGTCATGGCGGAGAGGCGGCGCGTGGCGCCGCCCGCCTAGCCTTGAGCGAACCGCCGACGCGGTCAAGTTGCAGTGCGGGGAACCGGCGCCGTGCTGCGATGGTCTGCCCTAGGCATGATGTTCCGGGCAATTGCCCTCGGACGGTGCGGCGGGGTTCAAGCGTCATCCCGCATCCTTCCCGCATCCATCCGTACCACGAGGCCTCGTCATCAATCGCCTGCCACCGCCAGCATCCCATCGCCAGCCATCGCCGGTCGGACATCGACCGGCGCGCGGATCGACGCCGACGGGAAGCGAGCGTTGGCAACATCGCCTGGCGATCATGCTGGCCGCGTTGCTGCATGGCGTGTTCGTCGTGGCGATCTGGTATGCGATGCGTCCGCCGGGCGCGCCCGCAACGCAGCCGCAAGCGGAAGAGATGTTGCAGGTACGCTTCCTCACGCGTGCGCCGGCGGCTGCCGCACCACCACCGTTGCAGGTGCCACCGCCACCGAAAAAGCCGCTGCCGCGCCGGCCGGTCGAGCCGCCGGCGAAAGACGCGATGAGCGTGCAACCGCCACCGCCCGAAGCCGCCGACGTGCCGCGCCTGTATGACCTGCACGGCCAGCCGCGGCTGCCGGCCCCGGCCGTCAGCACGTCCGAACCGGGCTACGTGGCGAACCTGCCGCAAGGCGACCCGCGCGTGATGCGGCACGATGATCCGGTCAAGTACAAGGCGACGCGCTTCGAGCAGTACTTCCCGCCGCCGGGCGAAACCGCCGGTGGCGCGGCCGTGCGGCATGTGGTCGACACGGTGGTGAAGACGACGGATGTGCGCCTGCCGGGCGGTGTGCACCTGAAATGCAAGACGGTGTTGGGTATCCCGACTCCCGATTGCATCAATCCGCCGCCGCCACCTTCGGCCAAGGATGGCGACGAGCGACTGAGCATGGCGCCGGCAAGCTCGCTCGACGGCCACGCGCACGCGGAGAAGCCGCCGAGCGTCGAGGCGTGCATCGCCATGTATCGTGCCGGCAAGCCGCTCGAATGGGGCTGCCCGATCGATACCCCGAATCGCTCGGTCGACGCGGAACGACGGGCCACCAAGGTGGCCGTCGACCGCCACTGAGTGTCACGCGCAGCCACTGCGACGCCCGTTACACTGGCTGCATGCCGCTGCCGCCCCGGGACCCCACCGTAGTTCGCTCCACTCGCAACCCCGCGCGGGTGATGCTGGACTCGCCGCTGGCGGCTGCCAGCAGGGCGCGGGTCCATCATCAGCGCACGCGTCAGCGTCCGCGTGAACGCGGCCTGCGTGCGGTGGCCGCGTTCGGCGCCTTGCTGGTGCATCTGGTGTTTCTGTTCGGCTTCGTGCTGGGTCCTGCCTATCAGGTCAAGCCGCCGCCGGAGTCGAAGGAATCGTTCCTGCAAGTGCGCCTGATCGAGCCGCCCCCGCCACCACCGCCACCGCCGGTGCGCGGCACCCCGCCGAAAGAACGCGGCCCGCGACACCAGGGCCACGTTCGCACGCCCGTGTCGAGCAACACGCGAAGCGAAGCGACCCGCGCCACCGCGGTGGCGACACCCGCGCCTGCCGCCGCGACGCCGGTAGTGGCGCCAGCGACGAAGCCACATGCACCGGTGCCGAAGCCGATCGCCGCGCCGCCACCCGCGGCGCGCCTGCCGCAACCTGCACCGACGCCCGAATTGCAGCCGGTTCCGCTGGCCGGCGAACCGCCTGCGCTGAGCGTGCCGACGCCGACATTGCAACCACCAGTGCCGCCGGCGTTCCAGCCCGAGTCGGTGCGACGACCCCGGATCGAAGGCACTCGTCCGATGCCGCCGCCAGCCTCGCTGGCATTGCCGGAGCTGCCGATGCAGGCGCCGCCGCCGATCGTCGTGACGAACATTGCCCTGCACACCGAGCCGGCGAAGTCTGCTGCACCGGCCAGCGTGAATCCCGTGCGTGCCGATATTGCGGCCGCGCCGCCGGTACCCGAATTGCAGCCGATACCGTTGCCGGCGCAACCCTCGCCCAGCGTGGATCTGCAAACGACACTGAGCCCGCCGGCACCCACCGTTGCGCGCGAGCAACCCCGGGTTCAGGCGCCGGCCATCGACGCAGTCGAAGCTGTGCTGGAGTCGGTGCCCCTGGCGCCGGTGACACCGGCGCAAGTGCACGCGCCGGCGCCGGCCGTGAAGATTGCGGTCGACGCCAGTGCACTGAAGCCAGCCGTCCAGACGTCCATCGAGCGGCCGCAAGCCAGCGTGCCACCGATTGTCGTGCAAGCTCCGTCGCCCATCGCAAAGCCCGCCAGCGCAAGCAAGCCGACGCCTGCAACGGCCGAACAGCCGGCACCCAACCCGGCGTCGGTGACCCCCGCTGAAATCGTCGACAAGAGTGATGTCAGCCGCGCACCCGACGCGACCCCGCAGGGCAGCGACAGCGCCACGCCGGGCCAGCCCGATGGCGTAGTCGCCGCACCACAAGACAGCGGCAAGCAAACCGCCGCCGCACAACCGGCAGCGAAGCAGGGTGGTGACAAGGGCGACCACGCCAACCCGGTGGCCACCGGCCAGATCGGCGGCAACCAACCCGGCGCCGCGCAAGGCGCGAAGCAGGGCGAACTCGGCAGCTATGTGCAGCTCCGGCCGCACGGCGATACGCAGGTCATGAGCCACGGCACGCCGAACATCGGCTACCAGCCCACCCGATTCGATCAGGACTGGGCCCCGCAAGGTGAAAGCTCGATCGACACCGCGCTGCGCCATGCCGTCGAAAAAACCACCGTGAAGCACACCTTCCACCTCCCGCGCGGCGTGCGCATCGAATGCGGGGTGATGCCCTTGCTGCCCATGGCCCTGCTCGGTTGCCGCAATCCCGATCCGCCGCCGAAGCCGGTCGATCCGAAGGTCTACGACCGATTGCATCTCGCGCCCGCCAACCCGCTGGCACCCCCGGCACCTGCAGCCAGCGGCGCCGCTCCGGCACAGGCACCGATGATCAAGATCGACAACAGCGCGGAATGCGCCGCCGCCCGCGTCGCCGGCGGCCCGCCGCCGCCCGGTTGCGAAGACAGCGTGCTGCCGCTAAAGCCGGCCCACCGGCCCGCATCCTCATCCAGTTCGTCGTGGGTGCCGGCCAGCGATCAGTTCCATTGACGCCGGGCATCGCGCATCCCAGGATCAGCCGCGGTCCAGCGGACTCAGCACGCCATGGCCACCGCGATTGAGCACGTGCGTATATATCTGCGTGGTGGCCACATCCTTGTGGCCAAGCAGTTCCTGCACCGTGCGGATGTCGTATCCGGCCTCCAGCAAATGCGTGGCGAACGAGTGGCGCAGCGTATGCGCACTTACCGGCTTGACGACCTCGGCGGCGCGACATGCCTTTTTCAATGCACGCGAGAGGGTCGGGCTGTCGACGTGATGTCGGCGTTCGATGCCCTCGCGCGGGTCACGGGAACGTTGCGTCGCGGGAAACACGTACTGCCAGCCGATTTCGCGCGGAGCATCCGGGTATTTGCGTGCCAGCGCATGCGGCAGCCAAACTGCACCGAACCCCGCCAGCAGATCGGCTTCGTGCAGCAGGCGGGCGCGTTCGATCTCGCGACGCAACGGCTCGACCAGTGACCGCGGCAGCATGGTGCGCCGATCCTTGCCGCCCTTGCCGTCGCGGATGGTGATTTCATTGCGCCCGAAATCCACATCCTTGATCCGCAACCGCAGCGCTTCCATCAGGCGCATGCCGGTGCCGTACAACAGGCTGGCCAGCAACCACGCGCGCCCGTCCATTCTTGCCAGCACGCGCGTGATCTCGTCACGCGAGAGCACCGTCGGCACACGCTGCGACCGCTTGGCCCTTACCACGCCCTCCATCCACGGCAGCTCTATACCCAGCACCTGCTTGTACAGAAACAGCAGTGCCGCCAACGCCTGGTTCTGCGTGGCCGCGGCCACCTTGCCCTGAACAGCCAGCTGCGACAAAAACCCCTCGACCTCGGCTTCGCCCATTTCGCGAGGATGCCGTTTGCCATTGGCCAGGATGAAGCGACGAATCCAGGCGACATAGACCATCTCGGTACGCTTGCTGTAATGCTTCAACCGCAAGACACGCCGCACCTCGTCCATCAATCGCGGCGCAGGCGAGCCACCGACCGTACGGTTTATTCCTGCGTTTTCGGAGTCATAAGACATAGCGCTTCGATCCGTGAAATATGCAAAGGCCATCCTCACCCGTTTGCATCGCCTCAACCATCCGGCAAGTTCCTGTCTCCCCGTAGGATTTGCGCGCTTGACGGATGCCGGGCGAAAGCTGAACATCCGTTGCATATGCCCCGATGTGGGGTCTAATAAGCGTTAGACCAGGGGGGCTTCGTGAACGAAGATATTCCGCACCTTCACGAACGAGTGACCGCCAGTCGCCTCCTGTCGACAACCGCTGCGGAGATTAGCGGCAAGCTGGACGCGTTCTGCAATTGGCTGCTGCTCGGTGTTGGTGCTGCCTATACGCTCGTTTTTTCTCACTGGGCAGAGCTCCGAAGTCTGATCGCACCATGCACGCTTCAGATCAGCTTGGCGCTACTTCTCGCCGCAATCGTGGTCGGTATCTTTCAACGCTGGCTTGCTGCCATGGTTGCCTCCAGCTTCGCCACATCGGAAAAATCTAGCCAAGTTGGCGCAGAGCTTGCTGCGCGAGGTATAGAGGTCGACTTCGCGGTAGTCTTCAGTGAGATGGAGCGGGGTCTCTTCTACCCGGCGAAGTGGATAGCACGCAGTAGCTTCAAAAAGGCAGTTGCTGGCGACCTTGCCGCAGGCGGGCGCCTTGCGGCCTATATTTCACAGATCCAAAGTTGGTTGGCCTTCGCGCTTGTTGGCCTAGTAGTAGCGGCAGTAGCCGTAACGGTCTCTGGCGTAAAGGTCTAACTGTTCGTTCAAGGCGGACGGCTTCGCCGCCGCTTAACTCAAGCGTTAGGCGGCAAAGAAATGTCGAGTGAGCTCGAAGTTTTCAATCAGCACCAAGCAGATGTAAGGAACCGGCTGAACTTCTTGGTGCAGTGTGTTCTGCTGCTCGCAGGTGGCGCACTGACAGCATCGGTAACGGTGTTCACTGGTTCCCGAACAATCCATCTAATTGGGTGGCAGCCTGCAATCCTAGCCTTCTCTTGGTGGGCGCTAGTTGCATCAATGTGCCTTGCAGTTGTTGTGGTCGCAATAGTTTTGCTGCGTGACTACGCATTGGGCGAGCGTTGGCGAAGATCTTTTAGTGACCCATCTGTTGATGCTACTGGTTCTCCGGGGTGGGTAGAAACCTTGATAATTACGCTAGGGCTTCTATCAATAGCTGCGTTCTTAGCGGGTTTCATTGGTATCGGTTACGTGGCAACGTCGGTGGTTGTCGCCTAACATCTCGTTCAAGGCGGACGGCTTCGCCGCCGCTTAACTCCAGCGTTATACCGCGCAAGCACAGGGAAGAATCATGCAAAAGCTAGCCTATTCCCTGCTATTCCTGCTTGCCGCAGTTGCGGCTGTGCAGAGCTCTCCGGCGAGCGCCAAGGAGATGACAGCCGGCGATCTTCAACAGATCTGTAGCAGTGCAAACCGGGACGTCGATGCGCCATGTAGGTTCTACATTATGGGCATTGTTCAGGGCATCAACATCGGGCTGGGCATGGCCGATGGCAAAGTCGCGTCGGGGAGGCCGTGCATTCCCGACGATGTGCAAGATTCAAAGTTTGAAGTGCTCGTAAAGGCAAAGCTGGGCGCAGACTTAATGGTCAACCCCGGAGATAAAGAGCTGCCTGCTTCTAGCCTCGTAGGCGCCGTCATTGCCACGGCTTTCCCGTGCAACAAAGCTCGGCAATAGGGTGGGCGCGGTATAACATTTCGTTCAAGGCGGACGGCTTCGCCGCCGCTTAACTCAAGCGTTAGCCGTCATACTGAGACACCTGCTCTTTGAGGTTCCTGACATGGCCTATGACGAGTCAAAGATCGAGGACACTGTGCTTGCACTGCTCGCTGCTTTCAGTTTCGAAGGCGGCAGAGCTTGGAAGGGTTTCGACTTCGACGTAATGGATCGCCTTCATGCTCAGGACTTCATCGACAATCCCGCTAGCAAAAACAAGTCGGTCTGGCTCACGCCGCAGGGCTTGGAGCGCGGTCGCAGAATTGCCGAGCGGCTTTTTTCGGCTAATTCGGGCAATGCCGGCTAACATTTCGTTCAAGGCGGACGGCTTCGCCGCCGCTTAACTCAAGCGTTATGTCGCATGAAAATTACCTCGCTACTGATAGCTTTTTTTCTTGCATTCGGTGCAGCTTCCTGCGCGGTTGCAGCTGCCGCACCGGGCAACCCGCTCTCTTGTAATATCGGCCCAGTAACAAAGTCATACGGCGGCGGGCAATGGCTCGTTTATGGTTGCAGCGACGGCAAGAACGTTGTCCTGGTCACACCGCAAGGAAATCCGGGCTTTCCGTTTGTTTTCTCTTTCCTCTACAGCGGCAACAGCATGACGCTTCATGGCGAGGGCACCGGCAACAAGCACGTCACGGACGCCGCCTTCAAGGAGCTCCACGCACTTAGTCAAGCCGACATTGCCGCCCTGTTCCAACAAGCAAAGGCACATGCAGCTGCCGGCACTGGGCCGCATGCAACATAACCAGTCCGTAAGAGACTTCCCGTCAATGCCACTCGTTCAAGGCGGACGACTACGCCGCCGCTCAACTCTAGCGTTAGCCATCACAAGGAGCTTCTTGGTGGGTACTACATTCTGGATCAAGCGCTTCCTTACCGTTCTCGTTGGTGCTTTTGCCATCATCGGCACGGTACAAATGCTTAAAGGCCATGATTTGCCTTACTCCGTGACCCAGGCGGCCCTATGGGGGGTCATCACAGCAACCGTGTTCACGGTAGGCAGGCTCTATCACTCTCGTAGAGGTCGGCACTGCGCGATCTGCAGAGACACACCAGAAATGCAGCAGGTTGATCGTGGCGGCGATGCCTGACATTTCGTTCAAGGCGGACGGCTTCGCCACCGCTCGATTCCAGCGTTAGGGCTTCCCCGTGGAAATTACGTTCACCAAAGGCTCTGGCAAGTACGACGAGATGCGACTCACTCGAAACGGTGTGTCCGAAACCATCGCTTGTCCGAAACAACGCATCATCCCTCACGACATGGTGCACTACGCAGTCGAGCACACGCTACAAAAGCGAGGATTCCTGGTTCGCGTCCGTGAGGGCGCATTGGTTGGCTTTCAAATGGTTCCGGAGCCGGAAAGTGATGGTGTTGAGCGCTTGGTGGAAGTTTTTCAAGGCGACGCATGGTCAGGTGGTGACGCCTCACCACAAGACATGCTTGATCTCTATCAAGTCACTTGCACAGCACGAGAGTGTCCGGCGTTACCTGTTGGACCGGAAGACATCATTGCAATCCGCCGCAATATTCAAGGGCTCGATGCTCAGTGGCAAGCCCTCGCCACGGGGCAGTCCATGAGCCTGGTCATTTGACGGGGCGGTTGCAGTGAGCCCTGGCGATTTCGGAAGAGGCTTTCCGCCAATCCCGGGTGCATGATGTTTTTGCCCAGCCGCTGCCGGTCATCGTGTTGTCCTGTGCTGCGTCGTGCGTATCAGTGCTTTGCGTGCTGCAACGATGGTCAGACTGCTTTTCCGTGATCGGTCCTGTTGAGTTGATAACCATCGGCGCGGATGTCTTTTACTCGTTCAAGGTGGATGCGCGTGCCGCACGCCATTCAACTCCAGCGTTGGGTTTTTGTGAAAAATAGAGGCAATGATGAAAGATCAGTTCCGCTACAAGGCTTGGGCTAATTCGGAGATACTCGATGCTCTTGCCAAGGTCGATGAGGCGCTATACCCGGAGCAGTGGAAGCTGGCCGTCCGTTTGATGAATCACACTTATGTTGTGGATCGTATCTTTGCTGCTCATCTGAGCGGGATGGAACACCAATTTCAAGATACAAACACACCAGAAACACCCACAGTAGATCAACTCGAAGAAGACATTTCCAAGTCTGACGCGTGGTATCTGCACCATGTTGGGCAACTGGATCATGGGAAGCTGAAGGAATCCATTTCCTTCACGTTCACCGATGGCGATAAAGGCACCATGACGCGTGAGGACATGCTCTTCCATATCCTTGCTCACGGCGCCTATCATCGCGGCAACGTTGGCATGGTGTTGTCTTCATGCGGAATTGACCGTCCCAAAGACACTTTTACTCGCTTTCTGCACCTCACGGACGCTAGCCGTCGCGCGCAAACCTGACAAATCCGTAGGAACTCTCGGCGCCGCAATGAGTCTTCCATCGCCTGGTGAAAATCCATGAGACACAGCGAAAGGCATCGAACACATCGAACAGGCTGGCTTCGCGCCGCCGTGCTTGGGGCAAATGACGGGATCGTTTCCACTGCGAGCCTTGTGCTGGGCGTGGCAGCCGCGGGCGCGAATACAGGAGCCACTCTGGTTGCAGGGGTTGCCGGCCTTGTCGCAGGCGCCATGTCGATGGCCGCTGGCGAGTATGTCTCGGTCAGTTCGCAGGCCGATACGGAGCGGGCAGATCTGGCTCGCGAGAGCAAGGAGTTGGCCGCAAATCCCGATCAGGAGCATGAGGAACTGGTGTCGATCTATGTCAAGCGTGGATTGGACAGGTCATTGGCATCAAGTGTTGCTACCCAGCTCATGACCCACGATGCGCTTGGTGCACACGGCAGAGACGAGCTTGGCATATCGGATACGTTGGCCGCCAAACCCGTCCAGGCGGCATTCGCTTCGGCCGGAACTTTCGCTACGGGTGCCGCGCTTCCACTGCTGATGGTCCTGATTCTTCCACGTGCCACACTGATGTGGGGTCTCGGAGGCAGCTCGCTCTTCTTCCTTGCACTGCTGGGCCTGGTAGCTGCGCGTGCAGGCGGCGCCCCGGCACTCGCTTCCGTATGGCGCGTTTCGTTCTGGGGTGCGCTGGCAATGGGCTTGACCGCGGCAGTTGGGGCGCTCTTCGGGGTGTCGGCATAAGAGACGAACCGGCCAGCGGGTCACGCAGGGCGCGCAGCTTCAGCACTCGACGACGTTCAGCGCCACCATCGGGTCGCAGGCGTGGCTCCGGTGGTGTTTCATGCCGGACTCGGCAACGTTCCCACCCCGACGCGTTCCGGCTTCCGGCAGCGGCCGCGGGTGGGCATGGGTGCCGGCTGCCCTTTCGATCGCCGCGCGATCACAGGTCGAGCGAGACCACGCAGTCGATCCCCGTCCTGGCCATCTTCGCGTAGGGGCAGATGCGCTCGGTATTGCGCACCAGCTCTTCGGCGATCGCTCGGTCGACGCCGGGCAGGCGGATGCGGATATCCGCGGTGAGCGTGAACAGGCCATCGACCGGGTCGCGGCCGAAGGTGACCGAGGCGACGACCTCGGCGTCCGGGATCGTCACGTCCGCGCGCGTCGCAAGCAGGCTCAACGCGCCGTGGAAGCAGGCGGCGTAGCCGGCGGCGAACAGCTGCTCCGGATTGGTGCCGCCACCCGGGCCGCCCAGCTGCTCGGGCATCCGCAGCTGCAGGTCGAGGATTCCATCGTCGGAACGGGCCACGCCGGACGCGCGGCCATGCCGCGATTCACCGCCGCTGACGCGCACGGTCGCGGTGTAGAGCGGGAGGAAATCCGTCCCGAGATGCTTGTCGAGCAGGGAGACGGGCGGTGGCTTCAGTTCGGTCATGGTCGGGCTCGGCGTGCTTCGATCGTGGATGACCGGTCGGCCTCAGGCGAGGACGCCTTCTTCGGCAAGGATGGCCGCCTGCACGTCCGGATCGGCCTCCAAGCGGCGGGCGAAGCGCATCAGGTGGCTCAGGCCGTACAGGCCGATGTCATGGTTGACGGCCCAGCGCAGGATCACCAGCAGATAAGGGTCGGCGACGGAGCGCGTCCCGGTCAGCCAGTCGCGACCGGCAAGCTGCGCGTCGAGCCGTTCGAGCAGCGTGCGTATGTGCAAACTGGCGTTGCGGGCGAGCTCGCCGGCCATGGCTTCTTCTCGAAGAAAAAGCGATGCATTGAAGATCGGCAGGAACGCCTTGTGCACGTCGGAGTTGAGAAACCCCACCCAGCGCATCACTTCGGCGCGGCCGCGCGGTGTGCCGTCGCCGAGCAGGCCCGCTTCGGGATGGAGGTCGGCAAGGTAGCCGAGGATCGCGACGTTCTCGGCAAGCGTGAAGTCACCGTGTTCCAGCAGCGGCACGGTGCCCCCGGCATGGCGGGCTCGATATTCCGGTGAGCGGACGCTGTCGTGGCTCATCCTCACCGTTTCGTACGGCGCACCGATCCATTCGAGCACGATGTGCCCGGCGAGTGGACAGGCGCCGGGCAGGTAGTAGAGCTTCACGCTGCCGTTCCGCGGCTGGCGAACATCGAGCGGGCGAACCATGTCTGGAAGTCCTGTGCGCCCAGCCGCGCGCCGTCGCCCGGCAGCAGCGTGTCCGGCTCCAGCACGGCGCCGAAGTAGGGCGCCTTCGGATCCGCGACGACCTTGCGCGAATCCCCGATGGCGGCGAGGAAGCGCTGCACCCAGGCCGCCAACGGCGCCTTTTCGGGGCCGCCGATTTCCACCATGCCGTTGACCGCGGCGCCGAGTGCGTAGTCGGTGACCGCATCGGCGACGTCGTCCGAGGCGATCGGCTGCATCAGCCCGCTCGAAAGATGGATCTCCTGTCCCCTGGAGCCGTCACCGGCAATGCCGTTGAGGAACTCGAAGAACTGGGTGGAATGGACGATGGTGTACGGGATGCCGGCGGCGCGGATCAGGTCTTCCTGGGCCATCTTGGCGCGGATGTACCCGCTGGTCGCAAACGCAGGACGACCGGTGCCCACCACCGACAGCGCCAGATGATGCTTCACGCCGGCTTTCTTCTCCGCGGCGGCGAGGTTGCGTCCCGACGTCTGGAAGAAGTCCAGTACGGCCTTGTCCTCGAACGAGGGGGAGTTGGCCAGGTCCACCACCACGTCGGTCCCCGTCATCGCCGCATCCAGGCCTTCGCCGGTGAGGGTGTTGACGCCCGAGGATGGCGCGGCGGGAACCGCCTCGTGGCCGCGCTTGCGCAGGCGCTCGACGACTTTGCTGCCGATGAGTCCGGTACCGCCGATCACGAGAATCTTCATGGGAGAAACCTCCGCGTTGCGTTGGCGCCTGGGGCGCGTAGTGAGGTCATGCTAGGCGCGGCCAACGGCAGCCGGTAGGAGCGCCGGCGGACTCGCGGTGTTGCCTGCGACACACCAATCGCCGCGTCGCGGGCGAAGCGGCCGGATCAGGAAGTACCCGTCGCCAATGCTCGCCGCACCTCGCGCGGGACCGCCGACGGCAGCGGGGTCAACCCGATCGAGCACCCCAGATCCAGGGCGCGCACCGCGGTGGTCATGTAGTCGATGAACACCCGGATCCGCCCCGGCAGTTGCTGCCGGCTCGGATAACAGAGGTAGTGCCCGCGATCGTCGGGCGCGTATTGCGCCAGGCATGCCACCAGCCGGCCGGCACGCAGGTGCCCGCTGACCTGGTAGCCCGCCATCTGTGCGATGCCCTGGCCGTCGAGCACGGCCTGCAGCACCAGTTCGTCGTCGTTGAACGTGCAGCTGGACGAGGGCAGGAATTTCTGGATCCGGCCGCCGACCTTGAACTCCCATTCGAAGATCCTGCCTGACGCCGTGCGGAAATTGATGCAGCTGTGCCCGGCCAGCTCTTCCACCTGTCGCGGCAGCCCATGGTCGCGCCGGTAGGCGGGCGACGCGCAGACCAGCATCGGCATCGGAATCAGCTGCTTGGCAATCACCTGACTGTCGTCCAGGCGCCCGTCGCGAAAGGCCACGTCGATCCGATCCGCAGTGAAGTCCGTGGTGCGGTCGTCGAGCAGCAGGTCGACGGCGATCTCCGGATAGCGGGCGCGAAAGCCGTTGAGCAGCGGCGCCACGATGCGGCGCCCGAATCCCGTCGTGGCGCTGATCCGCAGCTGCCCGCGTGGTGGCCCTTCGCGCAGATCGCGCATGTCTTCCAGTGCCTGCACGATCCGCTCCACGCCCGGGTGGCAGTTGCGATAGAACAATTCGCCCTCGCGGGTCAGCGTGGTGAGCCGGGTGGTACGCAGGAACAGCCGTGTGCCCAACTGGGCCTCGAGCTTCTGCACGCTGCGGCTGACCGCCGAGCGGCCGATGCCTAGGCGGTCGCCCGCGCGGGCGAAATTGCCTTCGGTCGCCACGGCGATGAAGGCGAGCACGCCGGCGTAACTTGCCGAGAAGCTCGACGCGAGGGCGTCGCTGTTGGTGCAGTGGGGGTGATCTTGCGAATCAAAGGTCATCGTTCGGGTCCGAAAGGCTCGGGCGCTTCGCGCTGACTCCCGCGAAGCGCATCCAGCACCGGCATCGGCCGGCTCATACCTGACAGACGTTTCGGCGTCGGCGCCTGTGACACCGTCGACGGATTGGTTCCTGACGGGCAACACCGCGAGCCCGCCGACGGGCCTACCGCGCGCATCGGCCCGAACCTAGGCTGGGCACCGTCACGCATCGAGCGCGAGCGGGTACCTCAGCCGATCTGAGGAATGGCCACATGCCCAGCGAGAATCCCCATGACCCAGCGTATCGACTATCAGCAGCAAGCCCCCGAACTCTTCAAGAAACTCGTCGCCATCAGCATGCAGGCAGCTCAGGGCGGCGTCGAGGCGACCATCGGCCACCTCGTCGAGATCCGTGCCTCGCAGATCAACGGCTGCGCCTTCTGCGTGGACATGCATGTCAAGCAGGCGATGATTCACGGCGAGCGTCCGCTGCGCATCCATCACCTGCCGGTCTGGCGCGAGTCCCCGCTGTTCTCCGAGCGCGAACGTGCGGCGCTGGCCTGGACCGAGGTGCTGACCCAGCTGCCTCCCCACGGCGTGCCGGACGACATCTACGCGCTCGTCCGCGAGCAGTTCTCCGAGAAGGATCTCACCGACCTCACCTACGCGGTGATGGCGATCAACGCCTGGAACCGCATCAACGTCGCCTTCACCAGCGTCCCCGGCAGCGCCGACAAGGCGTACGGGCTCGACAAGGCCGGCCTGGCCTGAACCCGACCGATTCGGCGCCGCCGCGCTGGCCGCTTCCTGGGCGCCCCGGCCCCCGGTCGCGCCTACCATCAATGAGGAAACACCCATGCACATGCTGAAGACTTTCGGACTGGCGTTGCTGCTCGCCTCCGGCGCGGCAGCCGCCCACCAGAGCGAGCACGCCGCCCCCGCCGCGGGCGCGCCGATGGCCAAGGTCGCGGACCTGATGACCAAGGCCCTCAAGGACTATCCCGGCAAGGAAGGCAAGATGATCCTGGTCACCTACCCGCCCGGCTCGGTCGATCCGGTCCATCGCCACCACGCGCATGCCTTCGTCTATGTGCTCGAAGGCTCGATCGTGATGGGCCTGAATGGCGACAAGCCGGTGACGCTGGGGCCGGGGCAGACCTTCTACGAAGGGCCGGACGACATCCACACGGTCGGCCGCAACGCCAGCAAGACCAAGCCGGCCAAATTCCTGGTGCTGCTGCTGAAGGACCAGAACACGCCGGTACTGATCCCGGAGCACTGAGCTTTTCGCCGGATCGCTTCGGCCCGCCGCCATGCATATGGTGAATGCCTGTTCGTCGAGGCGGCGGGGCGCAGGCATGCCATGCATGGCCGGCGGGCGAAATCACCATCGGGGGCCGATCGGCGTAGGCTGTCACGACCACACCGGCACAAACGTCTTCCCCCATGGACGCAGCCACCGCCACTTTCCACAATCTGCGCGCGAGGCTGCAGGGTATTGCCTACCGCATGCTCGGCTCCATGTCGGAGTCCGAGGACATCGTGCAGGACGTCTGGCTGCGCTGGCACACCGCCGACAAGGACAGCGTCAACAACGCCGAAGCGTGGCTGGTGGCGACCACCACCCGCATCTCGATCGACCGCCTGCGCTCGGCCAAGCTGCGGCGGGAGCAGTACGTCGGCATCTGGCTGCCGGAGCCGGTGCTCACCGAATGGCCCGCCACGCCCGAGGACATCGCGGAGCTTTCCAACGAGGTCTCCGTCGCCTTCCTCACTGTACTCGAACGCCTGACCCCCGAGGCCCGCGCCGCCTTCCTGCTGCGCGAAGTGTTCGACATGGATTACGGCGAGGTGGCCGAGACGCTCGGCAAGAGCGAGGCGGCCTGTCGCCAGATCGTGCATCGGGCCAAGGCACAGCTGCGCCAGGAGCGGCCGCAGCGCGCGATGCCCAGCGGGGTTCACCAGACGCTGATGCGACGCTTCGCCGATGTCCTGGCGCAAGGCGACTTCGCCGGCATGAAGTCGATGCTGGCCGACAGCGCGGTGCTGATGGGCGACGGTGGCGGCTATGTCACCAGCTTCCCCAGACCGATGGTCGGCGGGCCGCGCATCGCCCAGCTCCTGTTTGCCCCCACCCTGCGCTACAAGCATGCGTTGCGCATCGAACTGGCGATGATCAACGGCCAGTACGCCGTGCTGCGCTACATCGACGACGAACTGGAGTCCGCGCAGTCTTACGAAAGCGACGGCGAACGCATCACCTCCGTCCATGTGCAGCGCAATCCCGAAAAACTGGCCCGACTGGTGGCCGCGCTCGCACAACGGCCCGCCCGCCGGCAGCTTGAGGCATCGGCGCCGCACGAAAGCCCGTGAGCGAGATCAGCGAAGGCGGAGGGGCGTGATTGCTGTCAGCACTCGATGACGTTGACCGCGAGTCCGCCGCGCGATGTTTCCTTGTACTTGTCCTTCATGTCGCGGCCGGTGTCGCGCATGGTCTTGATGACCTTGTCGAGGCTGACGCGGTGCTTGCCGTCGCTTTTCAGCGCCATGCGGCTGGCGTTGATGGCTTTCACCGAGCCCATCGCGTTGCGTTCGATGCAGGGGATCTGCACGAGGCCGCCGATCGGGTCGCAGGTGAGGCCGAGGTTGTGTTCCATGCCGATCTCGGCGGCGTTCTCGACCTGCAGCACGTTGCCGCCGAGCGCGGCGGTGAGGCCGCCGGCGGCCATCGAGCAGGCCACGCCGACCTCGCCCTGGCAGCCGACTTCGGCGCCGGAGATCGAGGCGTTTTCCTTGTACAGGATGCCGATCGCGGCGGCGGTGAGCAGGTACTCGACGATGCCGTCGTCGTCCGCCTTCGGGCAGAAGCGCAGGTAGTAGTGGCCGACTGCCGGCACGATGCCGGCGGCGCCGTTGGTGGGTGCGGTGACGACGCGGCCGCCGGCGGCGTTTTCCTCGTTGACGGCCAGCGCGTAGAGGTTGACCCAGTCGAGAATGGTCAGCGGGTCTTTCAGCGCGGCCTCGGGCTGGTTGCGCAATTCTTCCAGCATTGCCGGCGCGCGGCGGGTGACTTTCAGGCCGCCGGGCAATACGCCGGGCGAACGCAAGCCGCGGCTGACGCAGTCGGCCATCGCCTTCCAGATGGTCAGCAGGCCGGCGCGGGTTTCCGCCTCGGGGCGCCACACGCTTTCGTTGGCCATCATCAGCTGCGCGATGGTCAGGTTGTGCTGCTTGCACAGGGCCAGCATCTGATCGCCGGTGGAGAAGGCGTAAGGCTGCTCGGTGGTGTCGGCGACGATGCGATCTTCCGCCGCCTCGTCGGTGTTGACCACGAAGCCGCCGCCGACCGAGTAGTAGTCGCGCGTGGCCAGTTCGTTGCCGTCGGCGTCGTACGCGCTGAAACGCATGCCGTTGGTGTGGAACGGCAGTTTCTGGCGCTTGTTGAAGACCAGGTCGGCCTTTTCGTCGAAGGTGATCTCGCGCTTGCCCAGCAAGCAGATGCGGCCTGTGCCGCGGATGCGTTCGAGCGTGGCGGGAATCTGGTCCGGATCGACAGTGTCGGGGTGTTGCCCTTCCAGGCCCAGCAGCACGGCCTTGTCGGTGCCGTGGCCGCGGCCGGTCATCGCCAGCGAGCCGTACAGTTCGGCGCGCACGCGGGCGACGCGGTCGAGCACGCCTTTCTCTTCCAGCCAGCGTTCGGCGAAGCGCGCGGCTGCGCGCATCGGCCCCACCGTGTGCGAGGAGGACGGCCCGATGCCGATCTTGAACAGGTCGAATACGCTGACGGCCATGGGCGTGCTGCCGGGGAAGGAGGGGGAAGCGGTTATTCTACGCGGCGTCCCCGCCTTTGGCAGTCCATTCGCAAACGCATGTCCGACCTGACCCTGTACCAGCGTGATTACTGCCACCTGTGCGACCTCGCACTCGCCGTGATGGCCGAGGCGGGTGCGCCGGATTTCGACAGCGTGTGGGTGGATGATGCGGATGAGCTTGAACAACGCTACGGCACGCGCGTGCCGGTGCTGCGCGATGCGCGCGACGGGCGTGAACTGGATTGGCCGTTCGATGCCGCGGCGGTGCGGACATTTCTCACGCGCCTCTCGTAGGAGCCCGCTGGCGGGCGATGCTCTTCGATCCGATCCGATCCGATCCGATCCGAATCTCGAATCTCGAATCCCGAATCCCGAATCCCGAATCCCGAATCCCGAATCCCGATTCCCGATTCCCGATTCCCGATTCCCGTACAAGAGCATCGCCCGTGAACGGGCTCCTACGGGGTGTGGTGGGGCTCAGGCGCGGCGCGCCTTCAACCGCTTGAGGATTTCCTCGCGTGCTTCGCGCAGGATCGAGTCGCGGTCGAGGCTGGCGACAATGTCGGCGACGGCGCGTTTGGCACCGGCTTCGCCCCACGATTTGCCTCCGACCAGATAGCGTTCGGCGGCGCGATTGATCAGCACGGTGGCGTACCAGCCCAGCGCGCCTTGCGCTGCGGCGGTGACCACGACGGACAGGCCGGCGCTCATGCCCTTCAACGCCGAGGCGACCAGCTGCATGCCCCAGATCGCACCCATCAGCGCGGCCAGTTGCGCCGAGATCACCGCGACCAGCCGGCCGGATTCGGCGCGGGTCAGCGGCAGGCCGTAGACGCGCGACAGCTGCACCACCATCGCCGCGTCCAGCCCGGCGGCGGCGAGCAGGTCGGCGACCGGGATCGGGTTCAGCGCCACCGCCACGCCCTTGGCCAGGCAGTAATGGCGGATCAGTTTCGCCGCGACGGTTTGCCGTGTCTGCGCGATGCGCGCGCTGACCTGGTCGGTGAGGCGACCGGCGTACAGGCCGGCATTGATCGCCGACAACGTCTTGCCTTCGCGTGCAGCGATCGCCAGCAGGCGTTCGCGCAGCGCGGCGACATCGGGCGCTGGCGATTGCCGATGGTTCTGTTCGTGCCCGCGCGCATCGACCTCGACCACGCGCTGTGCTGCCGGCCGTGCGGCCACCGCCAGCACGTCTTCTGCACGCACCAGGCCGGCCACGCGCAGGCGCAGGTGCTGCAGCAGGCTGTCCAGCTCGTCGCGGCCATAGCGGTCGGACTTGTTCAAGGCCAGCAGCAACGGACGCTGGGTGGCAGCGAGTGTCTTCAACGCGTCGAGTTCCTCGCGGGTGAGGTCGCCGTCGCAGACGAAGATCACCAGGTCGCTGACCTCAGCCACGTCGAACGCCAGTTTTTCGCGTGCCTCGCCATCGAGTTCGTTGATGCCGGGCGTGTCGATCAGCACCAGGCCGTCGTGCTGCGCCTCGTCGAGCATGGCGTGTTCGGCATCGGTGGTGGTGCCGTGCAGGACGCCCACGGTGAACGCCTCGCGCCCGAGCAGGGCATTGCCCAGCGCCGACTTGCCGGCGGAGACGCGGCCGAACACGGCGACGTGCAGCTCGCCGCGCTCGAGCTTGTCCAGCATGCTTTCGATACGGGCGAAATCGCTGGCCAGTTCGCTGCGCACCGAGGCCGGGATGGTCGGATCATCGAGCAGGCTGCGCAGGCTGTCGGCGACCCGAGTGGGACCAGTGGCGTTGCGATGCGGCGCAGGCGTGACGATGGCGGGAGCCGTAGCGATCCAGCCGCGCAGGCGTTGCCACAGGGTGTTGCGCGCCATCGTTCGGGCCGCTTATCTCGCGGCCAGTTGCAGGTGCGCGTCGATTTTCACGTCCGCGCCGATCACCGAGGTGTCGGCATATTCGCCGCCGCCCACGCCGAAGTCGAGCCGCCTTACCGTGCCGCTCACGTCCAGCGTGGCGCCGCTGCCTTGCGGCTTGAACGTCACGGCCAGGCTCACCGGTCTGGTCACGCCGCGCAGGATGAGGTTGCCGTCGGCGATCACCTGTGTGCCGGTGCGGCGAAAGCCGGTGGTGACGAAATGGGCCTTGGGGAATTTTGCCGTATCGAAGAAATCCGTCCCCGGCAGCGCGCCGTCGCGGTCGCTGTCGCCGGTCTTCGCGCTGGCCAGGGTCACCTCGACATCGAACTTCGAGCTGGCGAGGTTGGCGGCGTCGTAGCTGATGGCGGCGGTCCACTGGCCGAACCGGCCGTCGAACGATTCTCCCTGGAACGTGCCGCTGAAGCCGAGCGTGCTGGCCGTCGGCTGCACGGTGTAGTCGGTGGCCGCGGCCGCGCAGGGCAGGGCGAGTGCCAGCAGCAGGATGGCGAGACGTTTCATTGGTGGTCTCCTTCGGAAGGCCGTGTCTGGCGCGGGCGAGCGAACGGCAGCATCCGGCGCAGCACGTTGTCGTTGTCGAACACATGATGTTTCAGCGCGGCGCCGACATGCGCCACCAGCACCAGCACGAGGAACCAGAACAGGTATTCGTGCACGGCATGCGCGAAGTGGCGGATGTCGTCGTTCTTCGCTGCAAGTGCCGGCAGGTTGAACAGCTTGAACCACTGCAGCGGCTTGCCGGTGACCGAGTTGAACCACCAGCCGCTGAGCGGCAGCGCCACGATCAGCACGTACAGCACGCCGTGCACCGCATGCGCCGACCACTGCTGCCAGCGCGGCGCCGGTTCGTCGAGCGGACGACCGTCGCGCCAGCGCCACGCGATGCGCAGCAGCACCAGGGCGAGCACGGTCAGGCCGATCGACTTGTGCAGGGCGAGCCAGCTGATCTTCTGCATCGGCGAACGGGCGAGATCCATCAGCAACCCGAACGTGCCATTGCCGAGGATCGCCAGCGCGATGATCCAGTGGAAGAACTTCGCGACCGAACCCCACTGGCGGTCGTTGCTGCGCAGACTCATGGTTGCTCCTTGGATGGGGGTGCCCGATCGTCGCTGCGGATCGCTTCCAGTTCCAGCCAGATGTTCACCTGCTGGCCGATCGAGCCGGGAAATGCGGTGAGGCCGAAGCTGCGGCGGTCCAGCGTGGCGGTGGCGGAGAAACCGGCCACCGAGTGCAGTCCGTAGAGGGTCTTCGCGGCGCGGTTGAAGGTGAACGGAAGATCCAGCGGGCGGGTGATGCCGCGCAGGGTCAGTTTGCCATGCAGCACGCCGTGGCGGTCATCCTTGCGTTCCACGCCGGTGCTGACGAAGTGGGCGTAGCGATGGGCCGCGCAATCGAGCAGGGCCGGCTTGCACACCGCGGCGTTCCAGTCGGCGTCGCCCATGTCCACGCCGGCCAGGTTGATGTCCAGTTCGGTGGCGGCGTTGCTCCAGTCGTCCGGATCGAACCGCAGCCACCCGCGGGCGATGTGCAGCCGTCCAAACGGCCGCGAGTACCCGTCGTGGCTGATGCTGAAAAGCACCTGGCTGTGCACCGTGTCGTAGCGATAGCTGGCGCTGGCCGCATGCGCCGTTGCCAGCGGGAACAATGCCAGCCACAGCAGACAGCCGATGAGGCGTGAAGGAGTCATGCGCAGGAGTCTGGCCGATTCCACCGGGTAGCACCAGCGGGCCGCGGCAGAACATATTGTTTCGCTGATGCGTGTGAACGACATGGCGTATTCACGGCCCGGTCGGTGGATCGTTGCGCTCGCGCACGGCGTCGATCGTCAGCGTGGCGAGCTGGCGCAGGCGGCTGCTGCCGGCGTCGGCAAGCAGCTCTTTCAGGCGCGCGCCGGCGTCGTCCTGGTCGAGCGCCTGGCGTTCGGCGAGCGACGCGGCCAGCGCGCGGCCCATCGAATCGAAGATCAGCGCATAGGCAAACGCATGCAACACGCCGCCACCCAGCGTGCCCAGGCCGGGGAATGCCTTCAGCGCGTTGCCGGCGACGGCCAGCACGATCGAACTGCCGGTGCGCAGGGTGAGCCGCGCCTGCTGCACGAAATCGTCAATTTGCACGTCGCTGACTTTCACGCCGTAGAGCTCGGCCAGCGCGCGGGTGAGGCCGGTGGCGAGCACGCCCTGGATCACCAGGTCGCTGCCCGGTGCCACCGCAGCCATTGCACCGACGATGGCGCGACGGGCGTATTTGCGCACGATACGTTCGGCCTCGGCGGCGCGGGTCTGCGCCTCCAGCGAGCCGGTGCGTTGATGCAGGCCGGCCAGTACGGCGTTCTCGCGCAGGCCTTCGAGCCCTTCGGCGCCGACCGCAGTGACCCGGTCGAGTGCCTGCAGCAGCGTGCCGATCGCCGGTTGGCGTCGGCGTTCGACCGACTCGGTGCTGCCGTCGGCGAGATGACGCTGGTAGCGCTCGCTGCCGCCGGCGCTGATCGCCAGCACGGTGCTGGCGATGCCGCGGGAATGCTGGCGCAGGCGATTCAGCAGCGACTCCAGTTCGATGCTGCTCCATTGGTCGGCCTTGTTCAGCACCAGTAGCAGCGGCTTGCCGAAATCGGCGAGCCAGCGCAGTTCGTCGACCTGGCCGCGGCTGAGGTCGCCGGCGCAAAGATAGACGACGGCGTGCGCGCGCAGGGCTTCCTCGCGCGCCAGGGTTTCGCGCGCCTCGCCGCCGCTCTCGCGACTGCCGGGCACGTCGGCCAGTACCACCGGGCGTCCATCGGGCAGGGTGCCGTCGTAATGGGCCACGTCACGGGTGGTGCCGCCACGCACGTCGCTGGCGAGCTGGGCGTGGGGCACCAGCGCGCGGATCAGGCTGGACTTGCCGGTGGAAATTTCGCCGAACAGCGCGACATAGATGCGCGCGCTGGCGCGACGACGATCGAGTTCGCCCAGTTCCATGGCAAGCGCGCCGGTATCCGCGCCGCGTTCGCGCAACTGGCCGATGCGCTGCTCCAGGCTGCCGCGATCCGGTGCCGTTACCGGACGCCGCCGGCGGCGCGGACGCAGCAACCACCACAGCACCGTCAGCGCAGCGGCCGCAAACACCGCCAGTACGCCGCCGAGCGTCCATTGCAGCCACGCCGGCAGGGCCAGAAACCGTTGCGCCAGTGCCAGCGCACGCTCGGCGGCGGCGAACAACAACCACAGCAACGCGGCCAGGGCCAGTGCGGTGAACAACAATCGCAGGCGTCGGGACATGCACGCATCCTGGTATGGCCAGTCATCGGATATGGCTGGCAGGGCAAGCGCCGACAGCCTGCGCGTCGGTGGCGCGCGAGTGGATCGCCGCGTCGTTCGGGATTTTGGCATGACCGGGAAGAGTGGGGGGAATTGCGCAGATTCGCAGCGACCGTGCCGACGGCGGGCGTTCGCTCGACGATGGCGACAGGCGGACGGCGCCGCGCTCGCGCTGCGCAAAAGGTTTTGGCATGATCGACCGCTACGGGCCACCAGCCGGTTCGGCACCTCGTTGCCGCTCAAGCGCGTCAGCGGCGACGCGGGGACGCGGGAAGGCAGCCCAAGGGGAAGCACAACCTGATGTTTTCAGCCGTTTTGCTATGCATGGCTCTGGGCCTGGCGGCGCCCGCGTCGCAGGCGTCCGCGGCGCCGGCGGTGCCCACCGCGGACTCCCGCCTGTTGCCGACACCCCAGTTTCGCCGCTACGGCACGGCTGCCGGCCTGCCCAGCAGCAGCGCTTACGCCGTGGCGCAGGACCGCGATGGGGCGATGTGGTTCAGCACCAAGGGCGGCATCGCGCGCTACGACGGCGTGAACTTCAAGGTGTTCCGACATTCTGCGGGCGATCCCGGCTCGCTGCACGAGAACGGCATCGCCTCGCTGCTGATCGACAGCCATGGCCGGCTCTGGGCGGGCGGGCTGGAAGCCGGGTTGAACCGCTACGATGCGGATACCGGCAGCTTCACCCATTGGGGGCACGATCCGCACGATCCTTCCAGCCTGTCCAGCGACAAGGTCTGGACGATCGCGCAGGATGTCGATGGCAGCATCCTGGTGGGTACCGTCCGCGGGCTGGATCGCATGCGACCCGACGGTCGTGGCTTCGATCACGTGACCAACGCATTGCTCGGCAGCGATCCGGCCGCATTTGGCCTGGTTGCCGCCTTGTACGTCGACCGTCAGCAGTTGTGGATCGGCAGCGCCGCCGGCGTGTTTCGCCGCGACAGCGCCGGACGGATGCATCGCGTGACGGAGCCGGGCTCGTCGGGGTCGATCGACGCATGGAGCATTGGGGGCGACGGCGACGAGGTACGCATCGCTTCCGCCACTGGCCTGTGGCTGGTCGGCAAGGATGACGTGGCACGCCCGCTCGCCGGCGCCGGGGCACCGACGGGCAATGTGCTCAGCAGCGTGCGCGACGGTTCCGGACGCTTGTGGATAGGCACGCAACACGGCCTTTTCCTGCAGGAGCGGCCCGGCGGCCCGGTGCTGGCGGTAACCAACCAGCCGGTGCTGCACGGCAACCTGCCCGGTACGTGGGTGTGGTCGATGCTGGTCGATCACGAGGGCGGATTGTGGGTGACCCTGCTGGACGGGGGCGTGGCCTACCTGGCGCCGGGCTGGAACGACACCAGTCGTTTTACCCATGTGCCGGACGATCCTTCGAGCTTGCGCGATTCGGTGGTCACGGCGATGGCGCGGGGTCACGACGGCCGGGTCTGGGTCGGCGAGCGCGCCGGGCGCGTCGACAAGCTCGATCCGCATACCGGCAAGGTCGAACATGTGCTGTCGGGCCTGGGCGGGGACGTGCTGGGCATGACCCAGGATGCGCAGGAACGATTGTGGATCGCCGTGCGCGGCGGGCTATACCGCTACACCAAGGGCCTGCCGCCGCAACGGGTCGATCCGAACAGCCAATGGCTGAAGAATCCGCTGGAAGTGGAGCTTGGCCCTGACGGCAGGCTGTATGCGCGCAGCTTTGGCGAAGGCCTGTTCCGCATCGACCAGAACACCCTGGCGGTCACCCACGTACCCATGCAGCAACCGAACCAGCGGGTGTTGTGGGGCAGCCAGCTCACCTTGCATGACGGCATCTTCTGGTATGCCAGCGACGGTGGCATGTTGCGCATGGACGCCGCGCACGATCGGTTCGAGGTGATTCCCGGGCTCTCCAACGATCGCGCGGTGAATGCGTTCGATTTCACCGCCGATGGCATCTGGATGGCGCGCCCCGAGGGGCTGGAACACTACCGTTATCAGGGAGACGGCCTGGTGCTCGACCGCACGGTCGATGCGGCGCACGGCTGGCCGTCCATCAGCGTGACCGACCTGCGCGTGGACGCGCTGCAGCGCGTGTGGATAACGGGACGCGACGGCTTATGGCGTTTCGATCCCGAGCGTGGACAGTTCCGTTCGTTCGGACTGCAGAACGGCCTGGCCAACGGCGAATTCTCGCGTGGTTATGCCTTGATGCCCGACGGCAACCTGTATGCCCCCACGTTGGGCGGCGTGGTCGGTTTCGATCCGGATCGGCTGCGCGACCGCACCACCGAGTCGCCGCTGGCGATCACCCGGGTCAGCGTGCGCCGCGGCGGCGAATTGCGGACCATGGCCTATGCGCAGAACCGGATCCGGCTGAGCTGGCGGGACCGTGGCTTCAATGTCGAGGCGCGGCTGTTTTCCTATATCGACCCCGGTGCCAACCGCTATCGCTTTCGGCTGCGCGGCTTCGATCCGGCGTGGGTGGATACCGGCAACCATGGCGAACGCGAATTCACTGGCCTGGCTGCCGGCGACTACGCGCTGGAGATCCAGGCCGCCGGCGCGAATGGCTGCTGGGTGCACCTGTCGGTGCCGCTCGCCATCGAGGTGGAGGCGCCGCCGTGGATGCGCTGGTGGGCATGGCTGGGTTACCTCGTGCTGGCATTGGCCGTCGGCTGGCTGGTCCTGCTGACCTGGCGCCGCCGGCTGGCGCGGCGCCATCACGTGGAACTGGTCGAACAGCAGCGGCTGATGGCCGAGGCGGCGAGCGAGGCGAAGACGCAGTTCCTGGCCACGCTGAGCCACGAAATACGCACTCCGATGACCGGCGTGATGGGCATGGCCGAACTCCTGCTGAGCACGCCATTGAGTCCGCTGCAGCACGACTACACCCAGGCCATGCAGCGCTCCGGCGGGATGTTGCTGAAGCTGCTCAACGACGCACTCGATCTCGCGCGAATCGAGGCCGGCAAGCTGGAGCTGGACCCGGTTCCGTTCGCGCCGCGCCAACTGTTCGAGGATGTGGCGCAACTCGAGCAGGGGCTGGCGCACGCCAGGGGTATCCGCTTCGTGCTTGACCTGGCCGACGACCTGCCGGCGCAACTGCTGGGCGATCCCCTGCGGATCAAGCAGGTGCTGCTGAACCTGGCCAACAATGCATTGAAGTTCACCGAGCACGGCAAGGTCACGCTGCACGCCCGGCGCATCGCCGACGGCTTGCTGTTCAGCGTCAGCGATACCGGGCCGGGCATTCCCGAGGCCAGCCAGGCGCGATTGTTCCAGCGTTTCGAGCAGGAGGAAGGGCCGCAACGTCGTGCCGGCAGCGGCCTGGGGCTGGCGATCTGCCGCGAACTGGTCGACATGATGGGCGGCAGCATCGAGCTCGAATCCCGGCTCGGCCACGGCAGCACGTTCTACGTGCGCCTGCCCTTGTCCGAGCCGCCGGCGAGCCCGCCGTTGCCGGCGCTGGACATGACCGATCAACGCATCTATCGACTGCTGCTGGTGGAAGACGACAGCATCGTGGCGGCGGTGATCCGCGGCCTGCTGGAGCGTCAGGGCCACGTGATCTGCCATGTCGCCAATGGCCTGGCCGCGCTGGCCGAACTGGCGCATGCGCAGTTCGACGCGGTGCTGCTGGATCTGGACCTGCCGGGCGTGGATGGCTTCCAGATCGCGCGGCTGATCCGCCAGGGCGAGCCCGCCGACGAACACCTGCCGATCGTGGCGGTGACGGCGCGCTCAGGCAGCGAGGACGAGCTGAAGGCGCGCGCGGCCGGCATGGACGGCTTCC
Source organism: Rhodanobacter sp. T12-5 (assembly GCF_008329435.1). Classification (GTDB taxonomy): domain Bacteria; phylum Pseudomonadota; class Gammaproteobacteria; order Xanthomonadales; family Rhodanobacteraceae; genus Rhodanobacter. Next base: position 713,735 of record NZ_NPKN01000002.1, on the reverse strand, counting down.
TGCGCAAGCCGATCACCGGCGAACAACTGGCCGGCGCGCTGGCCCGCATCGTGCCCGGCATCGCCGCCGCGGCGAACACCGAGCCGGCCTAGGGCAACGCTGATCAAGTATCACCGCCGTCACCCACCCTCTCTGTTCGCAGACCACAGGGCCGTCGGCGAAGGCAGACTGGCCGTCTGTCGAGGCGGCGGACCGAAGGTATGCGGACAGAGAGGGTGGGCCGCAACGTGTTGAATCTGAAATGATGAGGTGATGGCTGGAAGGCCCGCAGGCGATGCCGCGCGGCTTGGCAAGACGGCCAGTCTTGCCAGCGCCACGCAACACCACCTGCGGGCCTTCCAGTCATCATGACGGCGGTGATACTTGATCAGCGTTGCCCCAGGAGCCCGGGCTCCTGGCTACATGTCGTTCTTGTGCAATTCGAAGCCGAGCCGCTGGTACTCGCGCCAGCGCGCGCGCGAACCGTCGCGTTCGGCCGGATCGGCGGCCACCACTTCCAGCACGCGCTGGTAACGGCCGACGGCGCAGGTTTCGCGCAGGTTGATCAGCAACGGCCGATCGGCCGTCTCGATGCCCGGCGGCACGATCAGCACCGCGGTGTCCGCATCGTCGTCGTCGCCGGCCAGTTGATGCGGGATCATCACGTCGTCATCGAACGCCCACAGCAGCTCGTCGATGGCTTCGGCCTGGGCGTAGTCGCGGGTCAGGATCAGCGTCGGCTGCTGCGCCGCAAACGCCTTCTTCGCCAGCTCGCAGACCAGCAGCAACGGCTGCTCGCGAAAGCGCGGCTTGTCGATCAGGTAGAAGTCGGCGCGTGGCATGGCAGGTCGGCTCCTTGGTGCGCTCAGCCAGCGCGATCCAGCAGCCACTGCGCCAGCAGCGCGACTGGCCGACCGGTGGCCAGGCCCTTGCGGCCGTCTTCCCACGCGGTGCCTGCGATGTCCAGGTGCGCCCAGCGCTGGCCGTCGGTGAAGCGCGAAAGGAAGCAGGCAGCGGTGATCGCGCCGGCGCTCTTGCCGCCGATGTTGGCGACGTCGGCGAAGCCCGAATCGAGCTGGGTCTGGTAGTCGTCCCAAAGCGGCAGCCGCCAGGCGCGGTCGAGCGTTTCTTCGCCGGCGGCGAGCAGTTCGGCGGCGAGGTCGTCGTGCTTGCTCATCAGGCCAGTGGCGTGCTTGCCCAGCGCGACCACGCAGGCGCCGGTGAGCGTGGCGGCGTCGACCATGGCCTGCGGCTGGAACGTCTGCGCCGTGTACGTCAGCGCGTCGCACAGGATCAACCGACCTTCGGCGTCGGTGTTCAACACCTCGATGGTCAGCCCGGACAGGCTGGTCAGCACGTCGCTGGGACGATAGCTGTCGCCGTCGGGCATGTTTTCCACGCTCGGCACCACGCACACCAGGTTGAGCTTGAGGCCCATCTTCACCGCGGCGACGAAGGCGCCGAGCACACCGGCTGCGCCGCCCATGTCGAACTTCATCTCCTCCATGCCGGCGCCGGGCTTCAGGCTGATGCCGCCGGAGTCGAAGGTGACACCCTTGCCGACGAAGGCGTACGGCTTGTCGCCGTCGTTGCCGCCCTTGTATTCGAGCACGATCAGCCGTGGCTTGTTGACCGAACCGCGGCCCACCGCCAGCAGCGAGCCGAAGCCGAGTTGCTCCATCTCGACCTGGTCGAGCACCTTGCAGCTGACGTTGTCCTGCCCTCGCGCGAAGGCCTGCGCCTGCTCGCCGATATATGCCGGGGTGCAGATGTTCGGCGGCAGGTTGGCCAGCTCGCGCGCGAAGCGCACGCCTTCGGCGATGGCGACGGCCTGGTCCAGCCCGATCTGCGCGTCGGCACCGGCGGCGAAGGTGATGGATTTCAGTTGCGCCTGTCGAGGCTTCTCGCGCGGCTTGAACGTGGCCTCATAGCGATAGGTCGCGTGATCGCTGGCCAGTGCGGCGATACGCACGCGCCAGGCACTGTCGCGACCGGGCACATCCACCTCGGTCAGGAAGGACACCATCTCGGCGATCGGCAGCTTGCCCGCGGCCCGCGCCGCTTCGATATTCACCTTCTGGTAGCGCGCGGCATCGAAGGACTTCTGCGCGCCCAGGCCTACCACCAGCACGCGCCCGGCGGCGACTCCCGCCGGTGCGAACAGCAAGGTGCTGCTGCCTGCCTTGCCGCTGATGTCGCCGCTGTCCATCTGGCGCTTGATCAGGCCGCCGATGGCGCTGTCGACCTGCGCGGCGGCACTGGTCAGCACGCCTTGCTCGTATACGCCGACCGCCACGCACGCGCACGCAACGGTTTCGGGAGCGGCGTTGCCGAGACTGAACTGGAGTGTCATCTGGATGTTTCCTGTATCGGCCCGGCAGAGGCCGGACAGGCTAGAATTGCGGCTTTCCGGCCCGATCGGGCCGCGGTGGGTAAGCGGACAAGTTTATCGCATGCTGAGCATTCTCGACCGCTATTTCCTGCGCGAGCTGGCGCAGACCGTGGCCGCCACCGTCGCGGTGCTGCTGGTGATCGTCGCCGGCAGTGCCTTTGCCAAGGTGCTGCAGCAGGTCGCCAGCGGCGGTTTTCCGGCCAGCGTGATGTTCCAGGTGCTGGGCCTGCGCACGCTCGACGGACTGACCAACATGCTGCCGCTGGCCAGCTTCATCGGCGTACTCATGGGCCTTGGCCGGATGTATCGCGAGAGCGAGATGCACGTACTGGCTTCTTCCGGCATGGGTCCGCGTGGCCTCCTGCGACCGGTGCTGATACTCGGCGTGGTGCTGGTGTCGATCACTGCGCTGGTGGCGTTGTGGCTGGGTCCGTGGGCGGTGCGTACCAGCGACGCCATGGTCGCGGCGGCGAACCGTTCGGTGATCGCCGCCGGGCTGGACGCCGGCCGCTTCACCAACCTGCCGGGCAAGGGCGGCATCATCTTCGTCGACAGCCTCAGTCGCGACGGCAGCAAGCTCGGGCGTACGTTCGTCGCCACCCAGAGCGACAGCAAGCAAGGCCCGCCGCACTTGAAGGTCGTCAACGCGGCCAGCGGCGAGCTGTATCAGGAGAGCAACGGCGACGGCCGCTTCATCGCGTTCAAGGATGGCTGGCAATACGACATTCCGCTCGGCGCCGATAACTGGCGGCAGATGCGGTACGCGCGCAACGACACCGCGCTCTCCAACGTGCAGGCCGATGACGACGACGACCCGGCGCACTCGAAGGACAGCTGGGCGCTGGCCCGATCCGACGACCCGTCCGATCGCGCCGAGTTCGCCTGGCGCGCGAACGCGCCGCCGTTGACGCTGGTGCTGTTGCTGCTGGCATTGCCGCTGTCGCGGCAAAGCCCGCGCGAACCGAAGTACGGCCGGCTGCTGCTGGCGATCGTCACGTTCTACCTCTACTACTTGCTGCTGGCACTGGGTCGCGCGCAGATCGGCAAGAACCACTGGCACAACGAGGGGCCATTGTGGGCGCTGCACGCGCTGGTGCTGGCGCTGGCGCTGTGGATGCTCTGGAAACAGTATTCGCCGCGCAAGCCGCGCCTGTCGCCACCGCGCCAGCCAACCACGGGGGCGCCGACATGAGCTTTTCCCTCGCCGGTGCGTTCACCATCAAGCGGGTCGACCGGCTGGTGGCGATGAGCGTGCTCGGATCGCTGCTGATGGTGTGGCTGGTGCTGACCGGTTTCGACGCGATGAGCACCCTGCTGCGTCAACTTGGCGGCAAGCACGGCGAGAGCATCGGCAGCGCGGCGCTGTACGTGCTGGTGACGTTTCCGCGCCGGGCCTACGAGTTCTTCGGTTACGCCGCATTGATCGGTGGCCTGCTCGGCCTCGGCGGCCTGGCCGGCACCGGCGAACTGACGGCGCTGCGCGCGGCCGGCATGTCGCGTTTGCGCATTGCCGGGTCCGCGGTCGGCGTGGTCGCGGTGCTGATCGTCGGTGTGGTGATTCTCGGCGAGACGCTGGCGCCATGGGGCGACCAGCAGGCGCAGACGATGCAGCTGCGGATGAAATCCAGCACGCTCGGCATGGACACCGACAGCGGCCTGTGGGCGCGCGATGGCGACCACATCATCAACGCGCGCGGCACGGTGCTCACGTCGAAAAACGGCGTCAGCGCGGTGCAGCTGAGCGACGTGCGGATATTCACCTTTGCCGCCGACGGGCAGCTCGATCGCCTGCAATGGGCCCGCACGGCCGAACACGACGGTCACCAGTGGATCCTGCACGACGTGCGCAGCACCACGCTGGATGCAACGGGCACGCATTCGCGCATCATGGCCAGCGAACCCTGGCAGTCGAGCCTGAACCCGCAGGTGCTGGCGCAGTCGGTGATCCAGCCGCAATACCTGTCCATGCGCGACCTGCGCCGCAACATCAATTACCTGGAAAGCAACGGGCAAAGCCCCGGCACTTACGCCGTCGCGTTCTGGGGCCGCGCGCTGTACCCGCTCAACGTGCTGGTGCTGGTGCTGTGCGTGATGCCGTTCGCGTTCGGCGCGCTGCGCTCCGGTGGGCTGGGCAAGCGCATGTTCATGGGCATCCTGCTGGCGCTCGGCTGGTACTTCCTGCAACAGGCGATGGTGAACTTCGGCACCGTCTACGGCATGCCGCCGCTGCTGGCCAACCTCTTGCCGGCGACGATCCTGACCTTGGCTGCGTGGCTGTACTTCCGCCGACGCGTGTGACGGCAAGGGGAGTTCTCGGGGCGGTGGTGGGAGCGACTTCAGTCGCGATGCTTCTGGAGTTCTGCGGCGGCTTGCGTATAGAGCATCGCGACTGAAGTCGCTCCTACATGCGGGAAAGTCCAGCGCAACTCGCCGCGCTTGCTGAGTGCGCACCCTGGAAAAGCGGTGCGCCTTCGCGGCACGAAAAGTGGAAGTTTTGCGCTCAAGCAAGCGCCATTAGTTACCGGCACTCGTCCCGGCCTGGTGTTCATGCAGGCTTGAACGAAGCCGCCGATGCAGCCAAGCTCCCTTTCTTTGCCAATGTCTGGGGTGCATCGTGGAATGGGTTGATCTGCGCAGCGATACCGTGACTCGTCCCACCGCCACGATGCGCGCGGCGATGCTGGCGGCCGAGGTCGGCGACGACGTCTACGGCGAAGACCCCACGGTCAACGCGCTGCAGCAGCGGCTGGCCGGCGAGCTCGGTTTCGACGCCGGCCTGTTCGTGCCCAGCGGTACACAGTCCAACCTGCTGGCGTTGCTGGCGCACTGCGAGCGCGGCGACGAATACCTGGTCGGCATGGACGCGCACACCTACAAGTTCGAGGGCGGCGGCGCGGCGGTGCTCGGATCGATCCAGCCGCAGCCGATCGTGCAGGCGGACGACGGCACGTTGCCGCTGGACCGCATCGAGGCGGCGATCAAGCCGGTCGATCCGCATTTCGCGCGCACGCGTGTGCTGGCGCTGGAAAACACCTGGCACGGTCGCACGCTGCCACTGGGCTACCTGGCCGCTGCGCACGACGTGGCGCGCGCGCATGGGCTCGGCCTGCATCTGGATGGCGCGCGCCTGTTCAACGCGGCCGTCGCCTGCGACGTGCCGGCGCGCGAGATCGCGCGGCATTTCGATACGGTGTCGATCTGCCTTTCGAAGGGACTCGGCGCGCCGGTCGGCTCGGTGCTGGTCGGTTCGCAGGCGCTGATCGACAAGGCGCGCCGCTGGCGCAAGGTCACCGGCGGCGGTTGGCGGCAAGCCGGCATCCTCGCCGCGGCGGGGATGCATGCCCTGGATCATCACGTGGCACGGTTGGCCGACGATCATCATCGCGCGGAATATCTGGCTGGACGCTTGCGCGAGATTGCCGGCATCGACCTGCTTGGCCAGCACACCAACATGGTATTCATCGACGTGCCCGCCGAGCGACTGGGGGATCTGGACGTCCATTTGCGTGCCGCCGGCATCCGCATCAGCATCGGTTACCTGCCTACGCTGCGCCTGGTCACGCATCTGGATATCGACGATGACGGCATCGAGCGCACGGTCGCCGCGTTCCGCGAGTTTTTCGCGCGACACTGACTGCTCCATCTACTCGCCGGAGAGAGGGGCGGGGTGAGGGCGCTCTTGCGCCTCGTTCTGCGCGATCTCAAGAGCAAAAGCTTTCGTCCTCCTGCGGAGGGCGAAAGCTCTTCGCTCTAAAACAATAGAACGCGCCGCTGCATCAGATTCCGTGCAGACGACTACTTCGCCGCCTGGTCGAACTTGCGGATGAAGTCGCGTACCTGCGGATACACCGTCTCGCGCCAGCGGCGGCCGCTGAAGATGCCGTAGTGGCCGGCACCTTCGATCACCCTGTGCGCACGACGCTTCGCCGGGATGCTGCTGCACAGATCGTGCGCCGCCTGGGTCTGGCCGAGGCCGGAGATGTCGTCCAGTTCGCCCTCGATGGTCAGCAGCGCGCTGCGCCTGATTGCGGACGGGTCGACCCGTTCGCCGGCGACATCCCACAGCCCGCGTGGCAGCAGGAATTGCTGGAATACCTTCTCGATGGTGTCGAGGTAGAACTCGGCCGGCATGTCGAGCACGGCGTTGTACTCGTCGTAGAACTTGCGATGCGACTCGGCATCGTCGAGGTCGCCGCGCAGCAGGTCCTGGTAGAAATCCCAGTGCGAGTTCAAGTGGCGGCTGGGGTTCATCGCGATGAAGCCGGCGTGCTGCAGGAAGCCGGGATAGACCTCCCTGCCTCGGCCGGGGTAGTTCGACGGCACGGTGTGGATCACGTTGCCGCGGAACCACGACAGCGGCTGGTGGGTGGCCAGGTTGTCGACGCTGGTGGGGCTGCGGCGAGGGTCGATCGGGCCGCCCATCATGGTCAGGCTGCGCGGCGTATCCTCGCCGCGCGCGGCCATCAGCGATACCGCCGCCAGTACCGGCACGGTCGGCTGGCACACCGAGATCACGTGCAGCTCGCGTGCGCCGATGTGACGGATGAACTCCTCGATGTACGCGACGTAATCGTCCAGCGAGAAGGTGCCGGCCGAGGTCGGCACCATGCGTGCATCGACCCAGTCCGTGATGTAGACCTTGTGCTCGCGCAGCAGCGTGCGCACGGTATCGCGCAGCAAGGTGGAGTGATGGCCGGACAACGGAGCGACGACCAGCACGACCGGGTCGTTCTTCATCTTCGCGATGGTGGCCGGGTTGTCGCTGAAGCGCTTGAAGCGCTTCAGCTGACAGAACGGTTTGGCCAGCGCGATCCGCTCGATCACCGCGATCTCATGATCGTGCGCGGTGGTGCCGTGGATGCCGAACTCGGGTTTCTCGTAGTCCTTGCCGAGGCGATGGATCAGCTCGTATCCGGCTGCCATCCGCTGGGCGCCGGGCATCTGCGCGAACGGGTTGCCGTGGTCGTTGAGCATGCGCGCATTGGCTTGCGCGAAATAGCTCAGCGGGCCGAGGAACGAGCGCTGCCATTCGTGGATCTGATAGAGCATCGGAGTGGGTTTGCCGCAGGCGAAAGGCGCCATCTTAGCGCCGTTTTCCGTTCGCGTGTTGCGACGCCGCAATGATCGCGCCGAGGGCAATCAGTGACTTGGCGCCGGGGCCGGTTGGTATCTGCAGCGCAGCAGCAGTTCGTCGACGCCGCTCGTGTCGCCCAGACCGTCGCGCCATTGCAGCGGCTTCTGGAAGTACAGGCCGAGCGGCATGAACACGCGGTTGTACCACCACATCGCATGCTCGCGCCGGTGGATGAGGCACCACTGGCCGAGGTCGAGCAGGCGCGAGGATTTCGGCTGCATGCCATAGATCGCGCTGCGCTCGATGGTGAAGCCGCGTGCGGCAAGCCGGGCCACGATCTGTGCCGGTTCGTAGCGCCGGCAATGGCCGACGAATTCGTCGAACGCGGTCCACGCCTCCGGATGCAGCGGCACCGACAGCAGCACGCTGGCGCCGGGTGCGGCGACGCGTGCAAGTTCGGCCAGTGCGCTGTCGTCGTCGGCGACGTGTTCGAGGATGTCCAGCGCGCAGATCAGGTCGAAGCTGGCGTCGGCGCAGGGCAGGGCGCCGATCATGCCGTGCACGGCCGTAGCGCCGCTGGCGTGCAGCTGACGCAGCGCGGCATGGCTGAGGTCGACGAAGCAGGTGTCTTGCAACGGCAGTCGCGGGCGCAGGCCCGGGGCCACTTCCAGCCGGCGCGGCGCGGCGCCGGCCAGTTCCCGCAGCAACGGCCAGGTGTTGAAGCGTTCGGGCCCGATCAACTTTGCCTGCGACCACAGCGATTCATAGAAGCCGCGATTGGTGCGGATCAGTTCGGCATCGCTGCGGCTTTCCGCCGGAGGTGGAGTTGGCATCGTCGGGTTGAATCCTGAAGCATGGACTGAAGTGTGGCGAGGTCGGGCGAGCAGCGAGCGCTCTCCTCGACTATTCGAGCAGGCGAATCTCGGTGCCCGCCGCAAGATCGTGCAGGGCGCGCCGACGCGAATCGAACAAGGCCACGGCGAACCAGCCGATCCACGCGATCAGCAACATCCACAGCGTAGTCCGCAGCCCCATCGGCGCAGCCAGTGCCAGCAGCAGCATCGGTGCCGCCGCCACCAGTACGCGAATGATCGCTTGTCGCATCGTTGGCGTGCGGCCATCGCTGCGGGTGACCCGGATGCGCCACGGCCGCATCCCCACCGTCTGTCCGCCGCGCCGCCAGGAGCTGATGAAATACGCCGCCACCACCATGCCCTGCAGTGCCTGGTACCAGAGCGGTACGGTGACCTTCGCGCCGGTGCCGATCAGATGGCCACCGGTGGCCATCTGGCACAGCAGGCCGACCACCATCACGATGGCCGCCACGATCAGCAAATCATAGACGAGCGCCAACAGGCGGCGCCACAGCGGGCAAGGCAGGTTGGTGGTGGTGAGCGGAGTCGGCATCGGTCGTTGATCGCTTGCGTAGTGCGCGCGCAATGGCCAGCATCGTGCGCATGAAAAAGGAAGAAAGCCGCGCCAGTATCGCCGATGCCGACCAGCTGAGCATTGCCGCGTTCATCGAACGGGTGTGGTCCGAGGACGGCCTGGCCGATCGCACGCTGGAAGCCTATCGACGCGACCTGGAAGCCCTGGCCCGTTGGCTCGGCGCGCGCGGGCGGCATTTGCGCACCGCCCGGCGCGAGGATATTTCCGCGTATCACGGCGCGCAGTCGGGGGCGGTGCGCTCGATCGCGCGGAGGCAGTCGGCGTTCCGTCGTTATTACGCTTTCCTTGCCCGCACCGATGCGGATTTCGTGGATCCGACCCTGTTGATCGAACGGCCGAAGATGCCGCGCAGCCTGCCCAAGGCGCTGGCCGAGCGCGAGATCGAAGGACTGCTCGACGCACCCGATGCGACGACCCCGCTGGGCCTGCGCGATCGCGCGATGCTGGAGTTGATGTACGCCTCGGGCCTGCGCGTGTCCGAGCTGGTCGAGCTGCCGCTGGCCGCGTTGAACACGCGCCAGGGCGTGCTGCGGATCACCGGCAAGGGCGGCAAGGACCGACTGGTGCCGGTTGGCGAGGTGGCGCTGGAACACGTCGGCGCCTACCTGGCCGGAGCGCGTCCGGCGCTGGCGAAAGGCCGCCAACCGGTGGCGCTGTTCCTGAGCAATCGCGGCGAGGGCATGACCCGGCAGATGTTCTGGACGCTGGTGAAGCGCCATGCGCTGAAGGTCGGCATCCATCCGAAGCGGATCTCGCCGCACGTACTGCGGCACTCGTTCGCCACCCACCTGCTGAACCATGGCGCCGACCTTCGCGCGTTGCAGATGCTGCTCGGCCACAGCTCGCTCAGCACCACCCAGATCTATACGCTGGTGGCGAAGGAGGGCCTGAAACGGCTGCATGCGCAGCATCATCCGCGCGGGTGATGAAGGTTCAGGCGCCTGTGCGAGAATGGATCGTTTCCGCCGGCACTGTGCACGCGGATCGGCCCTGGTGAGGTTTGCGATGTTTAAGAAATTGGTGCTGGCGTTGTGTGTCGGTGGCTTCATCGCTGGCGCCTGGGCCGCCGAGCCGGCTGCGGGCGCCGTCACGCCGGCTGCCCGGCAGATCGTGCAGAAGGCCATCAAGACGCTGGCCGCCGGGGTCGAGATCGATTCGATCGAGCCGGCGCCGATGCCGGGCTTCTACCAGGTGATTGCCTCGGGCCAGATGCTTTATGTCAGCGCCGATGGCCGGTACCTGATCAATGGCGACCTGCTCGACCTGGGCAAGCATCAGAATGTCAGCGACGCCGCCTGGGCACGCTTCCGCAAGGCCGAGCTGGCCAAGGTGCCGGTATCGCAGCGCATCGTGTTTGCGCCGAAGCATCCGAAGTACACGGTCACCGTTTTCACCGACGTCAATTGCGGCTTTTGCCGCGCGCTGCATGGGCACATGGCCGCCTTCAACAAGGCCGGCATCGCGGTGGAGTACCTGGCCTGGCCGCGCGAGGGTGTGACCACCACGGCCGGTCGGCCCACGCCCACTTACACCGAAATGGTGTCGGTGTGGTGCGCCAGCGATCGCAAGGCGGCGTTCACCGCCGCCAAGGAAGGTCATGCGCCGAAGCCGGCCACCTGCGTCAATCCGGTCAAGGATCAGTTCGACCTGGGTGTCAAGCTGGGTGTCACCGGCACCCCGATGATCATTGGCGCCGATGGCCGCACCCTGGGCGGTTACGTCACCCCGGAGCAACTGCTGGCGGCGTTGCAGCAGGGCGGCTGAACCCGCCCGCGGTCCAGCCGCGGCAAAACGGGGCTGGACGACCACCTTCGAGCCAGCCTCCCGTTGCTTGCGGGCATGAGCCGGGTCGATGCCGTATTGCAGCATGGGTTAGAATAGGCGTTTCCTTCGCATAGCGCCGTTCCCCGCATGATCGCACTCGACGGGCAGAGCGCCCTCTCGCAGTTTCGCCTCGAACGTCTCAATGCCCGCCTGGATGCACTGCATCGTGGCGTGCGCGTGCAGGCGTCGTGGTTCGTCTACTTCATCGACGCCGACGTGGCGCCCACCGGGGCCTTGCGCCAGCGGCTGCTGGCCGTGCTGGAGGCGAAGGACGCCGCGCCCGAGCCGGCAACCCTGTGGGTGGTGCCGCGGCTGGGCACGATCTCGCCGTGGTCGAGCAAGGCCACCGACATCCTGCATGGCGCCGGTTTCGACGTCCGTCGCGTGGAGCGCGGACTGGCCTGGCTGGCCGTCGGTCTGCCGCCGGCCGGGGCGCCGGATCATGACGCGGTCATGGCGGTGCTGCATGACGCGATGACGCAATCGGTGCTGAACCGCATCGAGGACGCGCAGGGTCTGTTCCTGGCCGGCTCGCCCGGCGACCTGGTGCACGTTGCGCTCGGCGACGATCCACGCGCCGCGCTGGCCGGGGCGAACGCACGCCTCGGACTGGCATTGGCCGACGACGAGATCGAGTATCTGGTCGATCGATACGCCGAACTCGGCCGCGATCCCACCGATGCCGAACTTTTCATGTTCGCCCAGGCGAACTCCGAGCACTGCCGGCACAAGGTGTTCAATGCCAGCTGGACGGTGGATGGCGCGGAGCAGGACAAGACCCTGTTCGGCATGATCAAGCACACCCATCAGCAGTCGCCCGCGCATACCTTGTCCGCGTATTCGGACAACGCGGCGGTGATCGAGGGCAGCACCGGCAAACGGTTCTTCGCCGACCCGGCCGATGGCGTGTGGCGCGGTCACGAGGAGCGCATCGACTTCGCGATCAAGGTGGAGACGCACAACCATCCCACCGCGATCGCGCCATGGCCGGGTGCCGCCACCGGTGCCGGCGGCGAGATCCGCGACGAGGGTGCGACCGGCCGCGGCGGCAAGCCGAAGGCCGGGCTCACCGGCTTCTCGGTGTCCGACCTGCGCATTCCCGGCCATCCGCAACCGTGGGAGGTGGATCGCCCGCTGCCGCCGCGCATGGCCAGCGCGTTCGAGATCATGCGCGACGGCCCGCTCGGCGCGGCTGCGTTCAACAACGAATTCGGTCGCCCGTGCCTGGGTGGTTATTTCCGCAGCTACGAGCACGAGACCGGCGAAGCCGGCCTGCGCCGCGGCTACGACAAGCCGATCATGCTGGCCGGCGGCCTGGCCAACCTGCGCCCCGGCGACGTGCTGAAGCGCGCGGTGCAGCCGGGCAACAAGGTGATCGTGCTGGGTGGTCCGGCGATGCTGATCGGGCTCGGCGGCGGCGCGGCGTCGTCGCTCGCCGGCGGCGCGTCGAGCGCGGAACTCGACTTCGCCTCGGTGCAGCGCGACAACGCCGAGATGGAACGGCGCTGCCAGGAGGTGATCGACGCGTGCTGGCGCCTGGGCGAAGACAATCCGATCGTCAGCGTGCACGACGTGGGCGCCGGCGGCCTGTCCAACGCGATCCCCGAGCTGCTCAACGACGCCGGGGTCGGCGGCGTGATCGACCTGTCGAAGATCCCGTGCGACGACCCGTCGCTGTCGCCGATGCAGGTGTGGAGCAACGAGTCGCAGGAACGCTACGTGCTGGCGATAGGCCCGGAGAACCTGCCCGAATTCGAGGCAATGTGCGTACGCGAGCGCTGCCCGTATGCCGTGGTCGGCGACGCCACGGTGGAACGTCAACTGGTGCTGACCGATCCGCGTCGCGAGCTGACCGTCATCGATCTGCCCATGGATGTGCTGTTCGGCAAGCCGCCGCGGATGCATCGCGACGCGAAGCGGGTCAAGCCGCGCATCGATCTGGTGCCGGATCTCACCGGCATCGGCATGGACGAGGCGCTGCTGCGCGTGCTGCGCCTGCCCACCGTGGGCAGCAAGAGCTTTCTGATCACCATCGGCGACCGCACTGTCGGCGGACTGAACCACCGCGACCCGATGGTCGGTCCGTGGCAGGTGCCGGTGGCCGATTGCGCGGTGACCATCGCCGATTTCGACGGCTATGCCGGCGAGGCGATGGCGATGGCCGAGCGCGCGCCGGTGGCGTTGCTGAACAGTGCGGACGCAGCGCGGCTGGCGGTGGGCGAAGCGATCACCAATCTCGCCGCCGCGCCGATCGCCAATCTCGGCGAAATCCGGCTCTCTGCGAACTGGATGGCTGCAGTCAACCACCCGGGCGAAGATGCCGCGCTGTTCGACGCCGTCAAGGCGATCGGCATGGAACTGTGCCCGCAGCTGGACATCTCGATTCCGGTCGGCAAGGACTCGCTGTCCATGCAGACCGAGTGGCACGACGGCAGCACGCCGCAGCGTACGGTGTCGCCGGTGTCGCTGGTGATCACCGGTTTCGCGCGCGTCAGCGACGTGCGCCGCACGCTCACGCCGCAGCTCAGGCTCGATCGCGGCAACTCGATGCTGTGGCTGATCGACCTGGGTGCCGGTCGCGATCGCCTGGGCGGCTCCGCGCTGACCCAGGTGTTCAACCGATCCGGCGGCGTGCCGCCGGATCTGGATGACGCAAAGCGATTGCGCGCGTTGTTCGAGCTGATCCAGGAGGCGAACGCGGGCGGCCTGCTGCTGGCATATCACGATCGCTCCGACGGCGGCGTCATCACCACCTTGCTGGAGATGGCTTTCGCTGGCCATTGCGGCCTGGAAATCCATCTGGACGGCTGGGCCGAGGCGACCCTGCGCGCGCTGTTCAACGAGGAACTCGGCGCGGTGGTGCAGGTGGCCGAGGCGAATCGCGAGGCGTTCGAGGCGTTGCTGGTCAAGCATGGCCTGGCCGGCATCAGCCACCGCATCGGCCGGCCGAAGGAAAAGCTCGGCATCAAGCTGTTCCTCGGCGACGACACCCTGTTCAAGTGGAACTGGAGCACCCTGTTCAAGGCGTGGAACGAGACCAGCCACGCGATGCAGCGTCTGCGTGACAACCCGCTGAGCGCCGATGCCGAGTCGCAATGGCGACTCGACGATACCGACCCGGGCATCACGCCGAAACTCACGTTCGATCCGGCGCAGGACGTCGCTGCACCGTTCATCGGCAAGGGCGGGCGTCCGCGCATTGCGGTGTTGCGCGAGCAGGGCGTCAACGGCCAGGTCGAGATGTCCGCCGCGTTCACCCGCGCCGGTTTCGATGCGGTCGACGTGCACATGTCCGATCTGGCCAGCGGCCGCATCAGGCTGGCCGACTTCCGCGGTTTCGCGGCGTGCGGCGGGTTCTCCTATGGCGATGTGCTCGGCGCCGGCCGCGGCTGGGCCACCTCGATCCTGTACAACGACATGCTGCGCGAGCAGTTTGCGGCGTTCTTCGCCGACGAAGCGAAGTTCGCGCTGGGCGTGTGCAACGGCTGCCAGATGATGGCGCAGCTGAAGGAGATCATCCCTGGCGCGCAGCACTGGCCGAAGTTCCTGCGCAATGCGTCGGAGCAATACGAGTCGCGGCTGGTCACGCTGGAAGTACTCGACTCGCCGAGCATCTTCTTCAAGGGCATGGCCGGCTCGCGCATTCCGGTGGCGGTGGCGCATGGCGAAGGCCGCGTGAGCTTCCCGCATGCGTGCAGTCCGTCGAAGTCCAACGGGGCGGTGCGCTTCGTCGACAACCGCGGCAAGCCGACCGAGAACTTCCCGCTCAATACCAACGGTTCGCCCGGTGGCCTGGCCGGCTTCACCGCCGCCGATGGCCGCGTGACGATCATGATGCCGCACCCCGAGCGCGTGTTCCGCAGCGTGCAGATGAGCTGGCATCCGGAGCAATGGGGCGAGGATTCGCCATGGATGCGCATGTTTCGCAACGCCCGCGTGTGGTGCGGCTGACCACCCGCCACCCGTCGCGGCGCTGAGCGATGGCCGGGCAGCGCCGGCCGGGATGGAACGTCGTGCCAGCGGCGGCGTGGCTGCTGTCGATGGCGCTGTTGCCATGCTGGCTCGGCCTGCCGCTGCTGCTTGGGCTGGCGGCCACCGTGGTTCTGCTGCAGCAGCGGCTGGCCACTGCGCACGTCACGTCGATTCGCCGCGGATTGCGCTGGGGGCTGCCTGGCGTGTTGTTTGCCCTGCAGCGGGCGCTGGGTGGCGGTGCCTTTGCGTGGGGCGCGGCCTTGCTCGGTGCACTGGCCGGATACACCTTGCTCGCCGGGCTGGAAGCCTGGCTGGACCGGGGGTCGTCTCGCACACGGCCCGCGCCGACAGAGGTGCACGACTCGTGGCCCGAGCTGGCGATCGCGCCGATCGGACCGGCGGGGCGCATCATCGAATTGCAGCCGCCGATCTGGCAACAGGTGGCCGGGCATTTCATCGACCCCCGCCTGGGCAGCGCCGACTATCATGATGGCCGCTATCGATTCGCCGACGGCAACGAGATCGGCAAGGTCGGCCCGCACGCCACGTTCAGCCCGACCGGTCGCTGGTTCGTCGCGCGCCTCGGCCGCGATCGTGGCCTGCTGTTGTGGGATCGCGAGCGCGACCAGCGGATCGTGCTGCGTGGCTGGCAGCTGTGCGGCTGGCATTCGGAGCAGCCTTGGCTCAACCGGCGTGAAGACGACATCCCGCTGACGCTGCAGTCGGTGCTGGGCGAAGACGACCCCGATTGAGTCGGCGATCAGGTCGCATGCGCGATTTTTTTGCCCGGCCGGTTTTCCGGTCGCGTCCGCACGCGCATACTTGCGCCGTGGATACTTCCCCCTCCCCTCGCTCGCCGTTTTCGCTGGCGCTCAGTGTCATCGTGGTGGCCGCCGACAGCGGCCCGTCGTTGCGCGAGTGCGTGCGCCGGCTGCTGGCCAGCAGCGTGGCGCTGGAGCTGATCCTGGTCGACAACGATTCCAGCGACGGCGTGGTGCCGGCGATCGAACGCGCGCATGCCGCCGACGTGCGACTGAAGGTGATCTACAACCATCGCAACGTCGGCTTCGGTCCGGCGGTGAACCAGGGGGCGAGGGACGCCCGCGGCCAGGCCTTGCTGGTGCTCAATCCCGATTGCATGGTGGAGGACAACGACCTGCATCGGTTGCTGGCGATCCTCGCCGAGCGGCCCAAGGCTGGCGTCATCGGCGCGGTGGTATGCGATGCCGACGGCCAGCCGGACCCTGCATCCTGGCGGCGCGACCCCACCTTGCGGCGTGCGCTCAACAGCCTGCTCGGGCGAGCCGGCGAGCGCGTCAACATGGATCGGGACATACCGGCCGAAGTGATCGAGGCAGAAGCCGTGTCGGGTGCGGCGATGCTGTTGCCGCGTGCGATGTTCCAGCGCCTGGCCGGATTCGACGAAGCCTACTTCCTGCATTGCGAGGATCTGGACCTGTGCCGCCGGGTGCGCGATCACGGCTACCAGGTGCTGCTGGCCGGCGACGTGCGCGTGCTGCACGACAAGGGCAGCTCCAGCCGGCATCGCCCGGTATTCGTCAGCCGATACAAGCACCGCGGCATGTGGCGCTGGTTCCGCTTGCACGATCCGGCCGCGCGCAATCCGCTGCTGGCGGGCGTGGTCTGGTTGGGTATCTGGAGCCACTTCCTGCTGAAGGTTCCAGGCCAGTGGTGGCGTAGGGCGAGGAGTGAGTGAAGAGAAGTGAGAAAATGGAGGAGGCAAAACCGTCCCGTCGGGTTGCCGCTTTTCTCTCACTCCTCACTCCTCACTCCTCACTCCTCACTCCTCTCCACTCACTCCTGACTTCATGATCGCGCGCACCCTCACCACCCTTGCCACCCTGGGCCTGCTTGCGATGACCGCGGTATGGGGCTCGACCTTCGTGCTGATCAAGGACGTGGTCGGGCGCATGCCGGTGGCGGATTTCCTGGCCGTGCGCTTCGTGATCGCCGCGCTGACGATGCTGGCGCTGTTCGCGCGACCGGTGTGGCGACTCGGTCGACGACAAGTCTTTCGCGGCCTGTTGCTGGGTGTGATCTACGGCATCGGCCAGTTGCTGCAGACCTGGGGGCTGTCGTTGATCGCGCCCAGCGTCAGCGGTTTCGCCACCGGCATGTATGTGGTGTTCACGCCGATCCTGGCAATGCTGTTGTTGCGTCAGCACATGGCCGCGGTGACGTGGCTGGCGGTGCTGCTGTCCACCGTGGGGCTGGCGCTGCTGTCGCTCAACGGAGTTTCGGTCGACCTGGGCGTGTGGCTGACGCTGGCGTCGGCCGCACTGTACGCGTTGCACATCGTGTTGCTCGGCCAGTGGTCGCGCCAGGGCGATGCGTTCGGCCTGTCGGCGGTGCAGATGGTGGCGATCGCCCTGGTGTGCCTGCTCGCCACCGCGCCGCATGGACCGACCCTGCCGCCCGATCGCGGCGCGTGGTTCGCGGTGCTTTACATGGCACTGGTCGCCGGTGCCGGCGCGATGCTGATGCAGACCTGGGCGCAGTCGCACTTGCCGGCCGCGCGTGCGGCGATCGTG
The DNA here is from genome assembly GCF_008329435.1 of Rhodanobacter sp. T12-5. GTDB lineage: Bacteria > Pseudomonadota > Gammaproteobacteria > Xanthomonadales > Rhodanobacteraceae > Rhodanobacter. The sequence continues at coordinate 696,493 of NZ_NPKN01000002.1, read as the reverse complement.
ATGACCACCGAGCCGGTGTTCGCCGCCGCCTTCGCCGTGGCGCTGGGCAGCGACGTGCTCAGCTGGCGGATGCTGCTTGGGGGTGGTCTGATCCTGGCGGCGATGTACCTGGTCGAGTTGATGCCGCGCCGCGGTACGTTACCTGCCGAAGCGGTGCATCACGAGGTGTGATGCTTCAACGCATGTCGTGCCGCTCTCGTCTGCAGCGCGACGCGTACCAGATACACCACGATCGCCAGGTTGCCGATCACGGTCGCCAGCTTGAGCCAGCCGAAGCCGTGCAGCGTTTCGTACAGTTCCAGCGGGATCAGCGAGCCGGTGGCGATCACCGTGAACCACTCCGCCCAGTACTTGCCTAGCCACAGGCCGATGCCTTCGATGCCGAACAGCACCGCGTAGCCGAGCGCGACTGCGCCGACGGCGACGAAGCGGCTCGGTCCGAAATCCTGCAGCAGACCGACCAGTTTCCAGCGCAGGCCGTTGCTGTCGGCCAGCGAGAGATGTTCCAGCCAGTGCACCAGCTGTTCGAAATTCTGCTGGCGATCGAGATGGAATGCCGCCACTGCCACCAGGACCAGGCACACGGTCTTGACGATCTCGTAGATCGCGATGACGCGCAGGCCGGCGTGGTGCGCTGCCGGCGAGGCGATGGGGGAGGCGTTCTTGATCGGGGACATGACGGAAAACTGGACAGGCAATCCGCCCATTGTCCGCGCCTGCGCGGGAATGGCCAGTGCGCATTGGCATGGCACGCCGTTGCATCGTCTTGTGTGGGAGCGGCTTCAGCCGCGATGCTCTTGCTTTTGACCCCATGGCAAAGGCATCGCGGCTGAAGCCGCTCCCACGAAAACAACCTCAGCAGCAGCGCCCGCCGGTGCCCTTGTAGCGGGCCTCCTGCCGTTCGCGGAAGAACTCCTTGTAGCTGGGTACTCTGCGCTCGGGATGATGCTCGCGCAGATGCTTCACGTACACGTCGTAGTCGGGCACGCCGCAGCACAGGCGGGCGGTCTGCACCGCCCACTTGCGCACGGACTGGAAGCTGGCGTTCATCATGTTCTTCCTCAGCCGGCGACGCTGCTCAGTGCCACGTACGGTTCCTCGTGCGCGGTCGGGTGATTGGTTTTCCATGCCTTGACCAGGGCGCTCAGGCAGAACAGCACCATCGCCACGATCAGCAGCATGAACAGGCCGGTCAGCGCCATGTCGACGTAGTTGTTGGTGACGATGCGTTGCATCTCGGCCGCGCTCTTGGCCGGCGCCAGCAACTGGCCCTGCTGCATCGCGGCCGAGTACTTGTTCGCGGCGGCGGTGAAGCTGATCGGGCCGGTGAGCTTCTGGTAGCCCGCGGTCAGCGTGCAGATGATCAGCCACAGCGCCGGGATGCCCGGCACCAGCACGAAGCGCTCGCGTTTGAGCTTCACCACGACCACGGTGCACAGCATCAACGCGATCGCGGCCAGCATCTGGTTGGCAATGCCGAACAGCGGCCACAGCGTGTTGATGCCGCCGAGCGGATCGACCGCGCCCTGGTACAGAAAGTAGCCCCAGATGAAGACGCAGATCGCGGTGGCCAGCAGGTTGCCGGTCCACGATTCGGTCTCCTGCAACGGCTTGTGGATCAGCCCCGCGATCTCCTGGATCATGAAGCGGCCTACGCGGGTGCCGGCGTCGACGGTGGTAAGGATGAACAGCGCCTCGAACAGGATCGCGTAGTGGTACCAGAACGCCATCATGCCGCCGCCGGGGATGATGTTGTGCAGCAGCTGCGCCATGCCCACGGCCAGCGTCGGTGCACCACCGGCGCGGCTGAGGATGCTGTTCTCGCCGATATTTTTGGCCGTCTGAATCAATTCATCCGGTGTCACCACGAAGCCCCACTGGCTGATCGTGGTGGCGGCGTCCTGCACGGTGGTGCCGATGATCGCGCTGGGCGCATTCATCGCGAAGTAGACGCCCGGATGCAGCGAGGCGGCGGCGACCAGCGCCATGATCGCCACGAAAGCCTCCATCAGCATGCCGCCGTAACCGACCAGGCGTGCCTGCCCTTCGTTGGCGAGCAGCTTGGGCGTGGTGCCGGAGGCGATGATCGAATGCCAGCCCGAGACCGCGCCGCAGGCGATGGTGATGAACAGGAACGGGAACAGGTTGCCGGCGAATACCGGGCCGCTGCCGTCGATGAACCGGGTCACGGCCGGCATCTGCAACATCGGCGCGGACAGGAAGATCGCCAGCGCCAGCAGCGCGATGGTGCCGATCTTGAGGAAGGTGGACAGGTAGTCGCGCGGCGCCAGCAGCAGCCAAACCGGCAGTACCGACGCGCAAAAACCATAGGCGATCAGCAGCCAGGCCAGGGCCTTGGCGTCGAAGTCGAACAGCGGCGCCAGCGTGGCCGACTCGGCCACGTAGCGACCCAGCCAGATCGAGACCAGCAGCAGCACCAGGCCGATGATCGACACTTCGAGAATCCGGCCCGGCCGGAACCAGCGGAGATAGCCGCCCATCAGCAGCGCGATCGGAATCGTGGCGGCCACCGTGAAGGTGCCCCAGGGACTGTGCGTGAGCGCTTTCACCACCACCAGCGCGAGCACCGCCAGCACGATCATCATCAGCACCAGCACGCCGATCATCGCCACGATGCCGGGCAGCGGCCCCAGCTCTTCGCGCAGCATGTGGCCGAGCGAGCGGGCGTCGCGGCGCAGCGAGAGTCCCAGGATCATGAAGTCCTGTACCGCGCCGGCGAACACCACGCCGAACAGGATCCAGATCGTGCCGGGCAGGTAACCCATCTGCGCGGCCAGCACCGGGCCGACCAGCGGGCCGGCGCCGGCGATGGCGGCGAAATGGTGGCCAAACACCACCCACTTGTCGGTGGGCACGTAGTCGAGCCCGTCGTTGCGCAATACCGAGGGCGGCGCACGGGTGGGATCGAGCTGCAGCACCGAATGCTCGATGAACTTGCCGTAGAAGCGGTAGCCGATCACGAAGATCGCGATCGACGCGGCGACCAGCCAGATCGCGTTGATCGGCTCGCCCCGGCGCAGTGCGACCACGCCCAGGCAGAATGCGCCGACGATGGCGATGGCGACCCACATGATCTTGCTGGCCGGACTTGGCTTCGGGATGACGGCTTGCATGGGCGTTCTCCTCGGCAATGCCGCAAGAGTCGTACCGACGGTGGCGGTGGTCAATCCCGAAACCGGGCACCCGGCATTAGCCATTGGTCGAATAGCCATCCGCGCCGGCCACCGGTGGCGGGGTTACACTGGGTTTTCGCCGACTGCAAAGGAGTTCGTCATGCGTATTTCGGTTCGCTACGGTCTGCTGGGCCTCGTCTTCACGGCGGCCACGCTGCCGGTCGCCGCTGCCGGTTCCGGCCAGTTCAAGGATCTGTTGAACAAGGTCAAACAGTCGACGCACACATCGAATTCATCGCAACTGGGCAGCAACCTGCCAACCAGCGACATCGCCGCCGGCCTGAAGGAAGCGCTGGCCAAGAGCACCACCAACGCGATCAACAAACTCGGCCGCGACGGCGGCTTCTGGAACAACAGCAAGGTGCGCATCCCGCTGCCGGGCAAGCTGGAGCAGGCCGGCAAGTTGGCGCGCCAGCTCGGGCAGGGCGCCAAGGTCGATGCGTTCGAGCTGAGCATGAACCGTGCGGCCGAGAAGGCGGTGCCGCAAGTGGCGGAGATCTTCGGCGACGCGATCCGCAAGATGACCTTGAGCGACGCGCGCGGCATCCTCGCAGGTGGCGATCACGCGGCCACCGATTTCTTCCGCCGCGTCGCCGGCGACGCGCTGACCGCGCGCATCCATCCGATCGTGGCCAAGGCCACTGACAGCGTCGGCGTCACCCAGAAATACAAGGCGTTCACCTCCGGCAGCAGCGGTGGCGCGCTCGGCGGCGTGCTGGGCGCGCTTGGCGGCGGCAAGTCGGCCAAGGGCGGCAGCCCGCTGGACCTGGACGACTACGTGACCGCGAAGACGCTGGATGGTTTGTTCACCGAGATCGGTGCACAGGAACAGTCGATCCGGCACAACCCTGGCGCGCGCACCACCGACCTGTTGAAGAAGGTATTCGGCGGCAAGTGAATCGTGCGAGGTGTGCCATGCCCTTGCGGGAGGGGCTTCAGCCGCGGTGCTCTTGCGCTGGAGAGCCAGGAGCATCGCGGCTGAAGCCGCTCCCACATCCCTCCGTACCGCCGCACCGGCGCGTGAGCACGCCGGCATGACGCCGTTGCAGCTACATTCGGCAGTCCGATGAGCAACGAGGCTGCCATGATCCGCAACATCCTGAAAATGGGCGATCCGCGCCTGCTGCGCATCGCGCCGCCGGTACCCGATGCGATGTTCGGCAGCGCCGAACTCGACGCGCTGATCGCCGACATGTTCGACACCATGCAGGCCGCCGACGGCGTCGGCCTGGCCGCGCCGCAGATCGGCGTGGACCTGCAGCTGGTGATTTTCGGCTTCGACCATTCGGAGCGCTATCCCGATGCGCCCGAAGTGCCGCGCACGATCCTGCTCAACCCGGTGATCACGCCGCTGTCGCAGGACATGGAGGAGGGCTGGGAAGGCTGCCTGTCCGTGCCCGGCCTGCGCGGTGCGGTGAGCCGCTGGTCGCTGATCCGCTACGAAGGCGTCGACCCCAAGGGCGCACGCATTCAGCGCACCGCCGAAGGCTTCCATGCCCGCGTGGTACAGCACGAATGTGACCACCTGGTCGGCCGGCTGTATCCCTCGCGCATCACCGACTTCGGCAAATTCGGCTATGCCGAGGTGCTATTTCCGGGGCAGTCGCCGCTGGATGGCTGAACATCCCGGCCCGGCGGGCTCAAGTATGGTGCCTTCCTGCCGTTACCGTGGTCATGACGCCACGCCTGCATAGATCGCATGACGGTACGGGCCGACCGGGAGGCGCCGCGTCTCCGGTCGGCATGCCCGTTCGTGACGTCGGACGCGGCGCGATGGCGAGCGGCGCAAACGAGGGGGCCCGGACATGAATCATCACCCCAAGCTGCGGTCGGGCAACAACGTCGACTGGAACGATCCCCACCTGCAGTCGCTGCTCGACAAGACCGAAGGATGGAGCCTGGACAATCGCGGCGTGTTTTCGCCTGTGCCCTGCGAACTGCATGTCGGCTGGGGTGCGGGTGCCGCCCGTTCGGTGACCCTGGTGTACGAGCGCACGGGCATGATGGTGATCGAGGCGTGCTTCATCATCCATGCCGGCGAACAGGTTCGTGTCGACCGCATGCTGGGGGGCACGTTGAGTTCGAGTTGGGGCATCGTGGCGGAGGGGCGCGCGGGGAACCGCGCCGAGGATCTTGCTCATGGCATTCACGTGTATTGGGTGCACACGCGCTGATGTCCGATGTCACAGGACAAAGCGCGCGCGGTACGCTCCCGGGCTGATCCCGAGCTTGCGGCGGAAGTGATGGCGCAGTGTGATTGCGCTGCCGAAGCCGCACTCGTCTGCGATGGCATCGATGGACAGCGCGGAGCTTTCCAGCAGTTCGCGCGCGCGATCGACCCGTGCCGAGATCAGCCAGTCCGCCGGGCTCATGCCGGTGGCCTGCTTGAAATGGCGCATGAAGCTGCGTTCGCTCATTGCCGCCATCGCGGCCAGCTCGGCGATCGGCTGATGGCTGGCCTGCCGCCGGTGCATGGCATCGATCACTTTCGACAACGTGCTCGTCTCGCGCCGAGGCACCGGCCGCTCGACGAACTGGGCCTGGCCGCCATCGCGGTGCGGCGGGATCACCAGCCGCCGTGCGACCTGGTTGGCGATATCCGGGCCGTGGTCGCGGCGCACCAGGTGCAGGCACAGGTCCAGGCCCGCGGCGCTGCCGGCGGAGGTGAGCAACTGGCCTTCGTCCACGTACAACACCGCCGGGTCGACCGCGATGCGCGAGAAACCCAAGCGCCGCTTGTTCCTGCAGCTCGACGGCTGAAGCGGGTCATCTGCAGGTCGCTATCGGAGCGTCATGCCGGGATGCCATCCGCTCTTGGCCAGGAACGCCTTCGCGTCGCTCATTTCCAGGATGTCGCGCAGCGCGCGGCGCTTGTCCGTCGCATGCCGGTAATACGATTTGGCGATGCGATAACCGACCCAGTAGCCGAGGTCGCCCGGCTTGGTCAGGGTGCCGTTGTACAGCCATTTCGAAAGGTCGGTCTTGTCCTCGTCGGCGACGAAGGCGGTCTCGATTTCCGCCTCGCGTCCCCGGGTCATCGCCTCGAGATCGACGTTTCCGATGCTTCCGGAAATGAGCTCGGCGGTGAACTCGGCAGCTCCTTCTATCAGGGACTCCTCGAGCACGGTGGGTTTCGGGTCGTCGTAGAACGTCGGTGACTGCAGTGCCTGCTGGACGTGGGCATATTCATGCGCGAGCACATGCACGAAACGGTCTTCGACGTTCGGGTCGAGGTAGTTGACCGCGCACAGCGCCTCGAGCCCGATCATGACGCCGGACGCATCGGTGACGCCCACCGGCTTGCCCCGGCCGACGACGACCGTGACCGGTGCGAGCCGCATCTGCGGATAGCGGCGCGCCAGTTCGCCCAACGCCGTCTTCAGGCGCAGGCGCGCGGCAGGCAGAACGACCATGCAGCGTTTGGCGTCCGCGTAGATTTCCGGATGCGCTGCGATCGCCTTGGCCATCGATGCGCCGGTGACGTTGCGCAGTTCGGCGAGGCGATGAAGCCCGGCCGAGCCCGGGTCGAGATAGTCGTGCTGGAGCTGGCTGGCGGTGGGATGCCCATGCGCCGCGTCATAGATTTCGTAGAAGCGCCGGACATCCTCGATGTGGATCGCCGGCGCCGCCGCGGAGGCGTGCGGCGCGGGCTCGGCAGCCCGGGATGTCTGCGCTGTCGACACGCATGTCACCGCGCCGATGGCCAGCGCCATACTCAGCCATTTCATCATCGTCCGGTTCACCCGCAGCAAATAAAGATGGTTCAGGAATGCATCGCGCTTGTTTGTTCAAGCGCCGGGTGCAGATCACAAAGTGACGTTTCGCGCCTGCTTGAGCAAGATCCATTGGTCATGGCCTTCGCCTCGACGACGCATGTCATCCGCAATGCGTGCCGCAAGCGTGTCCGATATCCGGCAGTCGACGCGGATCATTCGCAGCTTTGCAGGGCCGGACCGGACGCGCCTTCTCCGAGCGGTTGCCGGTCGAGTGCCAGCGCAACCAACGCACCGGTCGCGCCGACCGCGCATACGCCGATCCAGCCGGCATGTGCCCATGCCAGGCCGGCCACGGCCGAACCGATCGCGCCCCCGATGAAGAACACGCCGGTGAACAACCCGTTGATGCGGCCGCGGGCCTCCGCTTGCAGCAGGTTGACCGCGCGGCGACCCAGCGCCTGATCGGCGATGGTGCCGGCGTCGAGCAGGACGGCCGCCAAACCCATCATCGCGATCAATGCGTCGCGTGGCAGCGAAGTGGTCGCCCAGGAGCTGCCGGCGACGCCGGCCAACAGCGTCGCCACGATGAGGGTCACGTGGGCGACGCGCATGGCGATCCCGGCCTTGCCGGCGTCGCCAAGCCGGCCGGCGATCGGCGCGCTGATCGCGCCGCTGACGCTGGCCAGCGCGAACACCGCGATGCCGACCGCACCGAACCCGAACGGCGGCGCGGCCAGCGGCAGTGCGATCAGGCTCCAGAACGCGTTGAACGCGGCGAAGCTCGCTGCGGCCGACAGCGCACGGCGACGCAGTATCGGCTCCTCGCGCCACAGGGTGGCCAGGGAGCCGACAAGAACGCGATAGCGTGTCGTTTTCGGCGGCTGCCGGTGCGGCAGGCGGAAAGCCAGCATGCCGCCGAGCAACACGATGGCGGCGGCGAGCAAGGCATAGGCGGCGCGCCAGCCGAAACGCTCGGCGACCAGGCTGGCCAGCGGCCGCGACAGCATCGCACCCAGCAGCAGTCCACTCATGATGTTGCCGATCACGCGACCGCGCTGCGCTTCGACCGTCATCGCCGCAGCCAGCGGCACCAGCATCTGGATCGAACAGGTGCTCAGGCCGACCACGAAGCTGATGGCCAGAAAGCCCGCCGGCGCGATCGGGCACGCCGCGATGGCGAGCGCCGCGGCATTGGTCGCCAGTGTGGCGAGAATCAGCCGGCGGTTCTCGACCAGGTCGCACAGCGGCACCAGCAGGAACAGGCCTGCCGCGTAGCCGGCCAGGATCAGCGTGCTGACCAGCCCGGCCGCCGCCGGCGACAGCGCCAGCGAGGTACCGATCAATCCCACCAGCGGCTGCGGCAGGTACAGGCTGACCACGATCACGCCGGTCGCCAGCGCGAACAACCGCACCGGCGCCGGGGCGGTCGTCACCCCGACTTCGGCCAGCCGGTTCACTGGACGGCCTCGCGGTAGGCGGTGAGCAGCCCCGGGTCGTCGAACGAGCCGTGATGGTGCACCTGTCGCCACGCGCCATCGATGCGGCGGTACAGGCGGCTGGTGCGGATGGCGAGCTCCAGCCGCGTGTCGCCGTTCACCAGCGTGCCACGCTCGCGGCCGACCGCGTGGAAGAAGTCGCCGGCCTCGTGCAGGGTGAAGTCGTGGAACGCCACCTGCACCCGAGCGTGGCCGGCGAAGATCCGTTCGTACACCGCGCGGATCGCCGGCCAGCCGCGCGCGATGCCACCCAGCGGATTGCTCATCGACGCCGCAGCGTCATTGGCCCAGTTGCGCGCCATCGCGTCGAGGTCGCGATGGTTGAACGCACGGTAGAACGCAGACAGCGCTGCCAGCGGTTGTGCAGGATCGAGATTGGTTTCATGGCCGTCGATGGCCGAAGGAAGCAAGAGCGACATGACGCATCTCCGAAATCCAGGCCGGCGCGGCCTGCCGTGCCGATTTTCGATGGTGGATCATGGCGGGAGAATACGAACTAGAATGGATGGATAATCTCGTCAAACGGGATAATTCGACATGGCCACTCTGGACGACTACCGGGTCTTCATCGCCGTGGTGGAGCAGGGCAACCTCAGCGCCGCCGCACGCCACCTGCATCGCTCGCTGCAGGCCGTGAGCCGCGCGCTGGCCGCGCTGGAGAACGAGCTGGGCGTGGAGCTGATCCAGCGCACCACGCGACGGGCGCAGCCCAGCGCGGCGGGGCTGGCTTTCCATGCGCGATTGAAAACCGCCCTGGCGGACATCGACCTGGCCCGCTCGGAACTCGCCGAGCACGGTGCCCGCATCGACGGCACACTGCGCATCGGTGGTTCCACCCAGTTCAGCGCGCCGCACCTGGTGCCGGTGGTGGCGGCCTTCATGGAGCGCTATCCGGATGTCGACGTCGAGCTGGTGGTGGCCGACCATCGCGCCGACCTGCAGCGCGACAAGCTGGATGCCGCAGTGCGGCTGGGCGAGTTGCCCGACAGCCGCCTGCACGCGCGCCAGCTCGGCATGCTGCGCGTGGTGACGGTGGGCGCGCCGGGCTACTTCGCCCGGCACGGCCGTCCGCAGACGCCGACGGATCTGCGTCGCCATCAATGCATCGTGCGCCGCTCGGCCGAGGATGCGCGGCGCTGGAACTACCGACGCGGCAACCGGCGGCAATCGGTCGACGTGCATGGCCGCTTCAGCGCCGACAATGCGGCGGCCTGCAACGCGGCGGTATTGGCCGGGCTCGGCATCGGCCTGGCCGCGTTGTGGCAGGTGCGCGGCCTGCTCGACCAGGGCCGGCTGGAAACCGTGCTGGACGACTGGCAGCTGCCGGCGCAGCCGGTCCACATCGTATGGCCGCCGGGGCGGCAGTTACCGGCGCGCACGCGCGCGTTCATCGACTTCGTGGCGGCACGCTGGACGGCAGAGCCGCCGGGCTGACGCTGTTTTCGCGCGATTTTGAGCTGCCTCCTGTCAGGTCGGGCATCGGGCGCTGAGCATGTATGCCGACGGTGTTTGCCGCAAACCTGCCCGAAAAAATCCGCGAAAGCGGCCGCAGCACGCCCGACGTGGCGTGCAAAATCGAGGGAAGGGGTTCCAGCTGATTTCCCGTCTTCATCGTACGACTGTGGCCGACCACAACGGAGGAGTGTCATGAAGCTGTGGGCTATTGCCCTGTGCCTGCTGGCTGCATGCGGAAGCGTGTGTGCGAAGACGATGGTTTGGCAGCCCACCGTCGGGCGCGCGCAAATTCCGCTATGGCCGGGAGCGGTACCCGATGCGCAGCCAGTCCCGGGGCCGGAAACCGAAGCGTTGAGGACGGAACACCTGATTGCCGGCCGGCCCTGGATGGCGGTGACGAATGTGAGCCGACCCACGATGACGGTCTATGCCCCGAAGGGGCGGAACACGGGGGCTGCGGTCGTGGTGTTTCCGGGAGGTGGCTTCCAGGTACTGGCGATCGACCTCGAAGGCACCGAGGTCTGCGACTGGCTGACATCCAGGGGCATCACCTGTGTCTTGCTGAAGTATCGCGTCCCGGGTGTGCCCTATGAGTGGCAATGCGACTGTCGCCCGCACGATTTCGCGTTGTCGGTGCCGGCATTGCAGGACGCCCAGCGAACGGTGCGACTGGTGCGCTTCCATGCCGCGCAATGGCATGTCGACCCGCACAAGGTGGGCGTGATCGGATTCTCGGCAGGCGGCTATCTGGTGGCCGAGGCCAGTACGAACTTCGAGCGCCGCTTGTACACGCCGGTAGACGCGGTCGACCAGGAAAGCAGCCGTCCGGATTTTGCGATGGCTATCTATCCCGGGCATCTCGCGACCGATGATGACAAATTGAATCCCAACGTTCCGGTCTCGCGTGATATGCCGCCCACGTTTTTGGTGCAGGCAGAGGACGATTACGAGGACGGCGTGAACCAGTCATTGGTCTACTACGCGGCGCTTGCGAAGGCTCACGTGCCGGCGGAGATGCATCTGTATGCGCATGGTGGGCATGCATTCGGCTTGCGGCGCACGAAGTCTCCGATTACAGCATGGCCGAAACTGGCCGAGGCATGGCTGCGGACGATCGGCATCGTCCAGGACTAGCAACGATGACGGCCTGCGGGAAACGGAGCCCCAATCACGACAGACACGAAGCAAGATGCAGAGGAGTGTCGATGTCGCTGTGTCTGTGATGGCATCCGGATGCCTGCCGCGCAGGACCACTCGCGACTGTCGCAACAACCCGTGAACCCCCGGTAGCGTAAGCTGCAGGAGGGTGGCTATCCGCCCGGGAGAAGTTCGGTGAAGAAAGAAGACGAAACACACATGCAGATTGTTTCCGCTGACATCAGTTCGGAGTCGCTGACCGGCATGGTGATCTTTCGGCCGCACTGCGTGTCGCGCGCGGGGCGCAACGTGGCCGACGTGGGCAAGAGCGGCAACTGGTATGCCTTGCGGCCAGCCGAAGTGCGCAGTTTTGCGCGCGCCCTGCTCGATGCGGCCGACGCGCTCGATCTGAAAACGAAGATGCAGCACGCGGCGAAGTCCGTCGCGGTGTGAGCGATGCGCCAGCGATGTGCCGGCGCATGGTCTTTCAAGTGTAAGGATGACGATTGATCGCGTCGCGCGTTTCGTTGGCGGCAGCGGCGAAATTCTCGTCGGGGGCCGCCTGCGGAATCGCGAGTGACAAACAGGCTCTCATGACGCGGACGGCGCAGAGGCCGATGGTTTCGCCGCGTTGTTTCCACCGGTGGGAGCGGACCCATCGTGGCTGGACAGACGCGAAACGCAGCTTGGATAGGGGGCTTCTTCCCCCGGGATCCTCGCGCACAGGAAAACCGGCATCAGCTGCTTGAGCCGGCCCAGCCAGTGTTGCTCGTCGAAAACGATGGGGGTCGACTGTGCGGGGCCGCGCTCGGCCCACTGGATCGTGTAATAGTCCTGCGTACCCTTGATTGCCACGACCAGCGCCGCTTCGCTGTGGGATCGGCCTCCGTCACTTGTGGTGCCGCACGCCACGAAAGCGAATGCGGCGGGATATCCGTCGATGGGTGGATTTCCCAAGTCGCCGACGCTGACCGTGTCGGGACAGACCCTCTTGAAACCGCCCGCAATCGTATTGAGCAATACCACGGGCGGCACCCCCGGATTGGCGGCGACATTCTTGTAGCCGGTGACGGTGATCATCCGGGACCACTGCTCGGCAGTTTCTCCCGTTGGCACGGCTTCCCGGATGTAGGCGTGAGCGCTGGTTTGTTCATTGACCACGTGGAAGTCGACCGGCATCTGGAAAGCCACCAACTGGCTGAAGATCGGCGAGATGGCCAACAGGCTGGTCGCGTTCTCCTTGTGGGAAGTTGTACGCGGAACCTCTGCAGAAGCTGCCTGAAAGCTGGTGCTGGCGAGGAGCGCCAGGAGTGCGGAACGTATGATCATCGCTATTCCCTGCGTGCGTGGGTGCCGTCCTTGGCGGCTTGCGGCGCGAGCCGGCGAGCACGCCGATGCGCTGCGCAAAAGCATAGCCGGCCAGCACGGCGATACCGTAGGGAAAGGCCTCTGATTGTCGTCGGTTCTTTCTTTTCTTGACGCAGCGGGAGACGAAGCTCAGCGGCAGCGATTGATCGCATCGCGCAGATCGATGGCGGCGGCGCGCGCGCGGTTGGCGAAGTCCTCGCCGTGGCCGGCGTAGATGATGCCGCGCGAGGAATTGATCATCAGGCCGCTGCCCTGCGCGGTACAGCCTGCGCGCATCACCGCCTCGATGTCGCCGCCTTGCGCGCCGATGCCCGGCACCAGCAAGGGCATGTTGCCGACCAACGCACGTACCTGACGGATTTCCTCGGGCCAGGTGGCGCCGGTTACCAGGGCGCAGTTGCCGTTGGCGTTCCACTCGCGTGCGACCGTCTCGGCCACGCGCAGGTACAGCGGCTGGCCGCCGCAATCCAGTGCCTGGAAATCCGCGCCGCCGGGGTTGGAGGTGCGGCAGAGCAGGATCACGCCCTTGTCGGCATGATCGAGGAACGGCTGGATCGAGTCGCGGCCGAGGTACGGGTTCAGCGTCACCGCATCGGCCCGGTAGCGCTCGAACGCCTCGGTCGCGTAATGCTGCGCGGTACTGCCGATGTCGCCGCGCTTGGCGTCGAGGATCACCGGCACGCCGGGATGCTGCGCATGAATGTGCGCGATCAGCCGTTCCAGCGTGTCTTCGGCGCGCAGCGCGGCGAAGTGCGCGATCTGCGGCTTGAACGCGCAGACCAGGTCGGCGGTGGCGTCGACGATGGCGCGGCAGAAATCGAACACCGCGTCGGGCGTGTCGCGCAGATGTGCGGGGAATTTCGCCGGTTCCGGATCGAGGCCGACGCAGACCAGCGAGTCGTTGCGGGTCCATGCCTGTTGCAGGGATTGCATGAAGTGCATGAAGTGCATCGGGGTCTCCGTTCGAGAAACGAGTGAAGAAGAGTGAGAAACGAGAGAAGGCGGGTTCGTCGACGCTTTATCTCTCTTTTCTCACTCCTCTCCACTCACTCCTGCTCTCAGGCCAGCTTCTTGTATTTCACGCGGTGCGGCCGCGCGCCTTCCTCGCCGAGGCGGCGCTTCTTGTCGGCCTCGTACTCGTTGTAGTTGCCGGGGAAGAACTCGACGTGCGAGTCGCCCTCGAACGCGATGATGTGGGTGGCGATGCGGTCGAGGAACCAGCGGTCATGCGAGATCACGATCGCCGAGCCGGGGAATTCGAGCAGGGCATCTTCCAGCGCGCGCAGGGTCTCCACGTCCAGGTCGTTGGACGGCTCGTCGAGCAGCAGCACGTTGCCGCCCTGCAGCAGGGTCTTGGCCATGTGCAGGCGGCCGCGCTCGCCGCCGGACAGGCTGCCGACGATCTTCTGCTGGTCGGTGCCCTTGAAGTTGAAGCGGCCGATGTAGGCGCGCGACTGGATCTCGAAGTTGCCGATGGTGATGATGTCCGAACCGCCGGAGACTTCCTGCCACACGTTGTTCTTCGGATCGAGCGCATCGCGCGACTGGTCGACATACGCCAGCTTGGTGGTGAGGCCGAGCTTCACCTCGCCCGAGTCCGGCGTTTCCTTGCCCATGATCATCTTCATCATGGTGGATTTGCCGGCGCCGTTCGGGCCGATCACGCCGATGATGGCACCCGGCGGCACCTTGAACGACAGGTCCTCGATCAGCACGCGGTCGCCGAACGACTTGGTCACGTTCTTGAACTCGATCACTTCCTGGCCCAGGCGCTCGCCCGGCGGAATGAAGATCTCGTTGGTCTCGTTGCGGCGCTGGTAGTCGACCGAGTTCAGTTCCTCGAAGCGGGCCAGGCGGGCCTTGCCCTTGGACTGGCGGCCCTTGGCGGCCGAACGTACCCACTCCAGCTCCTTCGCGATCGCCTTCTGGCGCGACTTCTCCTGGTTCGCTTCCTGCTTCAGGCGGGCGTCCTTCTGCTCCAGCCATTCGGTGTAGTTGCCCTTCCACGGAATGCCGCGGCCGCGGTCGAGTTCGAGGATCCACTCGGCGGCGTTGTCGAGGAAGTAGCGGTCATGGGTGACTGCCACCACGGTGCCGGGATAGTCGTGCAGGAATTTTTCCAGCCAGTCCACCGACTCGGCGTCCAGATGGTTGGTCGGCTCGTCCAGCAGCAGCATGTCCGGCTTGGACAGCAGCAGGCGGCACAGCGCCACGCGGCGCTTCTCGCCGCCGGAAAGCGGGCCGATCACCGCGTCCCATGCCGGCAGGCGCAGCGCGTCGGCGGCTACTTCGAGTTGGCGCTCCAGCGCGTGCGCATCGTTGGCGGCCAGCAGGTTTTCCAGTTTCTCCTGCTCCTTCGCCAGCTTGTCGAAATCGGCACCTTCCTCGGCGTAGGCGGTGTAGACCTCTTCCAGCCGCTTCTGCGCATCGAGGATTTCCGCCACGCCTTCCTCGACCACTTCGCGTACGGTCTTGTCCGGGTTCAGGTCCGGCTCCTGCGCCAGGTAGCCGATCTTGGTGCCCGGCTGCGCGCGTGCCTCGCCCTGGAAGTCGGTATCCACGCCGGCCATGATCCTCAGCACGGTGGACTTGCCCGCGCCGTTGACGCCGAGCAGGCCGATCTTGGCGCCGGGGAAGAAGCTGAGCGAGATGTCCTTGATGATTTGGCGCTTCGGCGGGACAGTCTTGCTGACCCCGTTCATGGTGAAGATGTACTGCGAGCTCATGCAACCTCCGAAGGCGTGCGCCGCGCCGGTGGATCGGCACGGAAAGGGGAATTCGTGAAACCGCACATTATAGCGGCTTGTGGTGCTGCGCCGATGCAGCCACCCGAAACTGCCCGCCGGTGGCTGCAAACGCCCGGCGGCGCTACACTTTCCGGCTAAACCCGCTCCCCACCTGCCGAGGCCAGAATGTTCCCGAAGAACTGCACGATTGCCGGTTATGACGACGAACTGGCCAGGGCCATCGCCGATGAGGGCCAGCGACAGGAAGACCACGTCGAACTGATCGCCTCGGAAAACTACGCCAGCCCGCGGGTGATGGAAGCGCAGGGCTCCAAGCTCACCAACAAGTACGCCGAGGGTTACCCGGGCAAGCGCTACTACGGCGGCTGCGAGTACGTTGACGTCGCCGAGAAGCTGGCGATCGAGCGGCTCAAGCAGCTGTTCGACTGCGACTACGCCAACGTGCAGCCGCACTCCGGCTCGCAGGCGAACCAGGCGGTGTATCTGGCGCTGCTGCAGCCGGGCGACACCATCTTGGGCATGAGCCTCGCGCATGGCGGCCACCTCACCCACGGCGCCAAGGTCAACATCTCCGGCAAGCTGTTCAACGCGGTGCAGTACGGCGTCGACGAGAACGGCCTGATCGACTACGACGAAGTGCAGCGCCTGGCCACCGAGCACCAGCCGAAGATGCTGGTCGGCGGTTTCAGCGCCTATTCGCAGGTGGTCGACTGGGCGCGCATGCGCCGGATCGCCGACTCGGTCGGCGCGCTGTTCTTCGTCGACATGGCCCACGTTGCCGGCCTCGTCGCCGCCGGCGTGTATCCGAGCCCGCTGCCGCACGCGCACGTGGTCACCTCGACCACCCACAAGACCCTGCGCGGCCCGCGCGGCGGCATCATCGTGAGCAGGGGCGCGGGCGAGGAGATCGAGAAGAAGCTGCAGTCGATCGTCTTCCCAGGCATCCAGGGCGGTCCGCTGATGCACGTGATCGCAGCCAAGGCGGTGGCGTTCAAGGAAGCGTTGGAACCGGCGTTCAAGGAGTACCAGACGCAAGTGGTGAAGAACGCCAAGGCGATGGCGAAGACCTTCATCGCGCGCGGCTACAAGATCGTCTCCGGCGGCACCGAAAACCATTTGATGCTGGTCGACATGATCGGCAAGGAAGTCACCGGCAAGGCGGCCGAGGAAGCGCTGGGCAACGCCCACATCACCGTCAACAAGAACGCCGTACCGAACGACCCGCGCAAGCCCTTCGTCACCTCCGGCCTGCGCGTCGGCACGCCAGCCGTCACCACGCGTGGCTACAAGGAAGCGGACTGCACCGAACTGGCCGGCTGGATCTGCGACGTGCTGGATGCGCCCGCGGACGAGGCCGTGATCGCCAAGGTGCGCGGGAACGTCACGGCGCAGTGCAAGAAATTCCCGGTGTATGGATGAAACGAGAAACGAGTGTGGAGGAGTGAGAAATGAGTAGAAGCAAAACCGCTCTTCATTCACTCCTCTCCGCTCACTCCTGACCCATGCATTGCCCCTTCTGCCAGCACGAAGACACCCGCGTGATCGACTCGCGTCTGACCGATGACGGTTCGAGTGTGCGTCGTCGGCGCGAATGCCCGCAGTGCGGCGAGCGCTTCAATACCTACGAAACGGCCGAGCTGAAGTTGCCGATGGTGGTGAAGAGCGGCGAGCGGCGCGAGGTGTTCGACGAGCGCAAGCTCAGGGTGAGTTTCGAGCGCGCGCTGCAGAAGCGGCCGGTCGCCACCCACGACGTCGACAGCTCGGTGCGCGCGATCGTCAACGACCTGCGCCGCAGCGGCGAGCGCGAAGTGCCGTCGCGCCAGGTCGGCGAGCTGGTGATGCGCGAGCTGAAGAACCTCGACCAGGTGGCCTACGTGCGCTTTGCCTCGGTCTATCGCAAATTCGAGGACGTGCACGCGTTCCGCGAGGAGATCGAGAAGCTGGAGCGCGACCTCCCCGGGTTGTCCGAACTGCAGCTGCCGCTGCTCGGCGGCGGCAAGCGCGGCAAGTGAGTGCGGGCCGGTCAGTTGCTGCGATGCATGGCGTCGGGTGACGCCGAAGAAAATGCATGGCGAGCTGGACGCCGGACCCCGAGGGTGCTTTCCCGTGGGCTAAGGAGTGAACATGTTCGTGGCGATCTACCGCTGGCGTCTGCACCCGGAGCGCGAAAGCGATTTCGTCGCCAACTGGCAGCGCATCACCCTGGATGGGCTCGCCGGTGGCTCGGGTGGATCGAGCCTGTTCCGGAACGCGCAGGGCACTTGGGTCGCCATCGCGCGATGGCCATCGCGGGAGGCGCGCGACCGGTTTTTCGGGAAACTGGACGGCAGCAGCGACGAATCGGAGATGAGCAAGCGCGCACGTCTTGCGGTGATCGAGCGTCTGCCGGATGAAGAGCTGGACAGCGTGCTGGATTGCTGGGCCCCTTTTCGCGAAATCAGCGGATCATCCATGCCATGACGGAATTCGGCGCGATCGACCATGCCCATATGGCGCAGGCACTGCGTCTGGCCGAACGTGGCCTGTACACCACGCAACCTAACCCGCGCGTGGGCTGCGTCGTCGCACGTGGCGAAGAAGTGCTGGGAGCAGGCTGGCATCAGCGCGCCGGCGAGCCGCATGCCGAGGTGTACGCGCTGCGCGAGGCCGGTGAGCGTGCACGCGGCGCCACTGCCTACGTGACGCTGGAGCCGTGCGCGCACCAGGGACGCACCCCGCCGTGTGCCGACGCGTTGATCGCCGCCGGAGTGAAGCGGGTGGTGATTGCAGCGGAGGACCCGTTTCCGCAGGTCGACGGCCGCGGCATCGGCAAGTTGCGCGCCGTCGGGATCGGCGTCGACACTGGCCTGATGCGTGAGGCTGCGCGTGAACTCAATATCGGTTTCTTCAGCCGGATCGAGCGTGGTCGTCCGTTCGTGCGGGTGAAACTGGCGATGAGCCTGGACGGCCGCACCGCGCTGGCGAGTGGCGAATCGAAGTGGATCACCGGCGAAGCGGCGCGCGCCGACGCGCAGCGCTGGCGCGCGCGCAGTTCGGCCATCCTCAGCGGCAGCGGCACTGTACTCGCCGACGATCCGCGGCTCACCGTGCGGCTGTCGCCGGGCGATGAGTTCACGCCGCCGCTGCGCGTGATCCTCGATCGCCAGTTGCGCACGCCGGCGGGAAGCCACGTGCTGGATGGCTCGATGCCAACCCTGCTGCTGCATGGCGCGGCAGCATCGTGTGCGGACGATCGCTTTGCGCGGGTCGAGCGGATCGTGCTGGCCATGCAAGACGATGCCCTGGATTTGCATGCGGTGCTGGCCCTGATGGCGGACCGCGGTTGCAACGAAGTCCATGTCGAAGCCGGCCCGACCCTCTGCGGTGCCTTGTTCGCCGCTGGCCTGGTCGATGAATTGCTGCTCTACATCGCGCCATTGCTGCTGGGCGACAGCGCCCGCCCGCTGCTGCATTTGCCCACGCTCGACGACATGGCCCGGCGCTGGCAGTTGCGGGTGGTCGACCAGCGCATGCTGGGTCAGGACATCCGGCTGCGCCTGCGGCCGGGCTGATCTTCAATGCAGGCAAGCGGGAAAGTGCGGCAGCGCGGCGATGTCGCGCGGATCATGCTGGATCACCACCCGTGCGTGCGTCCGCGCTGCGATCGTTTCGAACCGGTCCATCGACGCCAGCGTGGCGGCGCGGTCGGTATTGACCCTGGGCACGCGCCGCAGCCGGCGGGCTTCACGGCTGTGATAAAGGTCGCCGCTGAGCAGCACCACGCCAGCGTGCGGCAAGCGCAGTTGCAGTCCCTGGTGGCCGGGCGTGTGGCCGGGCAACAACAGCAGCCCAAGGGCTGGTGGCGTAGTAGCGTTGCGGCCGTGATCGTGCGCACGGGGAAACGCTGCTTCCCCGCGGCGCCGCCGGCTTCGCATGGCGATGGTGCTAGACTTCCGCCGCCGGCCATCCGGCATTGCACGACGTCTTCAGGGCGGGGCGAAATTCCCCACCGGCGGTAGGCCTTTCGAGGCGAGCCCGCGAGCGCTTCCGGTCATGCCGGAAGGTCAGCAGATCCGGTCCGATGCCGGAGCCGACGGTTGGAAGCGGGCGACTGCTTCCTCACAGTCCGGATAAAGAGAAGACGGCACGGCGGGCGCTTCACGGCGCGCGCCTGGCCTCATGCCTTGAGGCGTACTCGCCCACACCATGCGGAGTACGTTTCATGAAAGCCATTCATTCGCTGCGTCGCATCGCCCTCCGCCTGGAGGTGCGCTGATGTTCACCGGCATCATCCAGACCGTGGGCCGCATCGCGCGGCTCGAACCGCGCGGCGGCGACGTGCGCCTGCACGTCGATACCGCCGACCTCGACCTGACCGACGTGCAACTGGGCGACTCGATCGCCGTCTCCGGCGTATGCCTCACCGCGATCACGCTGGAACCTCGCGGCTTCAGCGCCGATGTTTCCAACGAGACGCTGTCGCTGACCTCGCTGGGCAAGCTGAAGGCGGGCGACCCGGTGAACCTTGAAAAGGCGCTGCGCCTGTCCGACCGGCTCGGTGGACACCTGGTCTCCGGTCATGTCGATGGCCTCGGCAAGGTGGTCTCGATCACCCCCGACGGCCGCTCGCAGCGTTGGACGTTCGACGTGCCTGCAGCAATCTCGCGCTACATCGCCGCGAAAGGCTCGGTCTGCATCGATGGCACCAGTCTCACCGTCAACGAAGTCGCCGGGTCGCGATTTGGCGTGAACCTGATTCCGCACACGGTCGAGCACACCGCGTTTCACGCGCGCCGCGTTGGTGATGCGGTGAACATCGAGGTGGACGTGGTGGCGCGCTACATCGAGCGGCTGCTGTCCAGCGGCGAAACGCCACGGCTGGACGAGGCGTTCCTCAAACAGCACGGCTTCGCCTGAAGGCGAGAAATGAGTGGAGAGGAGTGAGAAAAGAGGGCCGGTCACCATTCGTTCTTTTTATATTCCCACGACTCTTCACGCATTCCTCCCGCTTTCTCTCGTTTCTCACTTCTCTTCGCTCACTTCTGGCTCCATGACATGCCCTTCAACACCATTCCCGAAATCCTCGAAGACATCCGCGCCGGCCGCATGGTCGTGATCCTCGACGACGAGGACCGCGAGAACGAGGGCGACCTGATCATGGCTGCCGAGAAAGTGCGCGCGGAAGACATCAACTTCATGGTGCGCGAGGCGCGCGGCCTGGTCTGCGTCACCCTGACCGAGCAACGCACGCGCCAGCTCGGCCTGCGCCCGATGGTCAGCGACAACACTTCGGCCTACCACACCAACTTCACCGTCTCGATCGAGGCGGCCGAGGGCGTCACCACAGGCATTTCGGCGCATGACCGTGCGCGCACGATCCAGGTGGCGGTGAAATCCGATGCGAAGCCGCAGGATCTGTCGCAGCCGGGGCACATCTTCCCGCTCACCGCACAGCCCGGTGGCGTGCTGACCCGCGCCGGCCATACCGAAGCCGGTTGCGACCTGGCCGCGCTGGCCGGGCTGGAGCCGTCGGCGGTGCTGATCGAGGTGCTGCATGAGGACGGTTCGATGGCGCGCCGTCCCGAGCTGGAGGTCTTTGCGGCCAAACATGGTTTGAAGATCGGCTCGATCGCCGACCTGATCCGCTATCGCCTCGAAACCGAAAAGACCGTGCAGCGCGTGCACGAGGAAGAAGTGCAGACCGAGTTCGGCATGTTCCGGCTGGTGGCGTACCGCGACGTGATCCGTCGCGGCCTGCATTTCGCGCTGGTGCGCGGTGCGATCGACGACGGCAAGCCGGTGCTCGTCCGCGTGCATGTGCGCAACACCTTGTCCGACGTCTTGCACCTGCAGCGCGACGACCTCGGCCTCACCGTGACCTCGGCACTGCGCCGCATCGCCGACGAGGATCGCGGCGTGCTGCTGGTGTTGTCCGGTGAAGACACCCCCGAAGCACTGCTGGCCCGTTTGCAGCGCCAGCCGAGTACCCAGGAGCCGGAGGATGCGCAGCAGCAGGAGTGGCGCCAGCTCGGTCTCGGTGCGCAGATGCTGGCCGATCTCGGCGTGCACCAACTGCGCGTGCTCGGCACTCCGCGCAAGATGGTCGGCTTGGGCGGCTTCGGGCTCGAAGTCGTCGAATACGTGTGACCGCCTCGCCCCATGCGATGAACCGCATGCATCCGTAGGAGCCCGCTCGCGGGCGATGCTCTTCGCCCTTGTTTCAGCAAGAACATCGCCCGCGAGCGGGCTCCCACGGCAGGTGGCGATAGCGGATTCGACAGTTCCCGGCCATGATTCCGCCATGCGGTGGCTGTGTCATCGCCGTAATCGAGCTTTCTTCCACCGACCAAGCCCATGCCCGAAACACGTATCCACCTGATTGCCCCTTCCGGCTATCCGCACGATCGCATGGCGATGACGCGTGGCGTCGAGCGCCTGCAGGAGGCGGGTTGCCGCGTGAGCGGGCTGGCCGTGCTCGACCGCAGCGAGCAGCGCTACGCCGGCAGCGATGCCGAGCGCGCCGCCGATATCAATGCGCTGGCCACGCTGGATCAATTGCCGGACATCGCCCTGGCGATCCGCGGCGGCTACGGCACCACGCGCCTGCTGTCGCAACTTCACTACGACGCGCTGCGTGAACGACTGGGCGACAGCCACACCCTGCTGGTCGGCCACAGCGACTTCACCGCGTTGCAACTCGCGCTGCATGCGATGAGCGGCCTGTGCACGTTCAGCGGGCCGATGCTGGGTGCCGACTTCGGTGCGCAGACCCTCAGCGAGTTCACCTGGCGGCATTTCTGGGACACCGTGCGTTCCCCCTCGACTCAAGTCGAGTGGAACACTGCCCCCGGCGCCGAACTCGACGTCGAGGGGCCGCTATGGGGCGGCAATCTGGCGGTGCTGTGCAGCTTGGTCGGCACGCCGTATTTTCCGGCGATCGACGGCGGCATCCTGTTCGTCGAGGACGTTGGCGAGCCGCCGTTCCGGATCGAGCGGATGCTGTACCAACTGCAGCTTTCCGGCGTGCTGGGGCGGCAACGCGCGCTGCTGCTGGGCGACTTCAGCAAGTGCCGACCCAGCAGTTACGACAACGGTTATGGCCTCGCCGACAGCTTCGAACAGATCCGCCGGGCCAGCGGGATACCGGTGATCGACGGCTTGCCGATCGGCCACGAACCGGACAAGTTCACCTTGCCGTTTGGCGTGCCGGCGAGGTTGCGGGTCGATGGCGGCAAAGCATGGTTGGGTTTCAGCGGATACCCGCATTTGTCGCCGTAGCCTGATGCTCCGGCTCCTCGCCTGCGAGCAGGGAGGGAGTCCAGGCAAGCAGGCGGCCGGCCAAACCCGTAAAATGCCCGATCTGCATGGGCCACGCGTCCAACCTCAGGAAATCCGCTAATGAAGATCATCGAAGGCGACTTCGCCACGCCCAAAGGCCGTTTTGCCATCGTCGCGGGCCGTTTCAACGGCTTTGTCGTGGAACCGCTGGTTGCCGGGGCGCGCGACGCGCTGGTGCGCCATGGCGTGAAGGACGATGCGATCGAACTGGTTCGCGTGCCGGGTGCGTGGGAGATCGCGCTGGCCGCGCACAAGCTGGCCAACTCCGGCAAGTACGTCGCGGTGATCGCGCTGGGCGCGGTGATTCGCGGTTCCACGCCGCACTTCGACTACGTCGCCGGCGAATGCGCCAAGGGCCTGGCCCAGGCCGCGTACAGCTCCGGCGTGCCGGTGGCATTCGGCGTACTGACCACCGACAGCATCGAGCAGGCGATCGAGCGCTCGGGCACCAAGGCCGGCAACAAGGGTGCCGATGCCGCGATCGCCGCGCTGGAAATGGTCAACCTCTACGGCAAGCTGGCATGAGCCAGCACGCGCAGGGTATCGACATGCAGGCGCGTTCGCGCGCCCGCCGCCGCGCGCTGCAGGCGCTGTACGCGTGGCAGCTTTCCGGCAGCCACATGAATGCGGTGATCGAGCAGTTCCGCCACGAGCAGGACATGGAAGTGGCCGACCTCGAATACTTCGAGGACCTGCTGCACGGCGTCGAGAAGCACGTCGGGGCACTCGATGAAGCCTTGCGTCCGCATATCGACCGCGAAGTCGCGCAGATCGATCCGATCGAACGCGCCGCCTTGCGGCTGGCCGCGTACGAGCTGAAATTCCGCCCCGACGTACCGTACCGCGTGGTGATCAACGAGGCGATCGAGGTGACCAAGCGCTTTGGTGCCGACCACGGCCATAGCTACGTCAACGGGGTGCTCGACAAACTGGCCGGCGAATTGCGCGCGGTCGAGAAGCGCGGCTGATGGCAGCGGTCGTCGACACATCGGCGCAGGTCCCGACGATCGAGACCGACCGGCTGCGGCTGCGTGCGCATCGGGCGGATGACCACGCGACCTGCCTGGCGATCTGGTCCGATCCTGCCGTCGTCCGCTTCATCGGTGGCCGTGCATTCACCGCCGAGGAGGTGTGGAAGCGCCTGCTGCAGTACCGAGGCATGTGGGGCCTGGTGGGCTATGGCTACTGGGCGGTCGAGGAAAAGGACAGCGGCAGCTACATCGGCGACATCGGCTTCGCCGACCTGCACCGCGACATGCAGCCCTCGCTGCGGGGCATGCTGGAATGCGGCTGGGTGCTGGCACCGCAAGCGCACGGCCACGGCTATGCGAGCGAAGCGGTGGCGGCGATCAGCGACTGGGGCCAGAAACATTTCCCCGACAGGCGCATGGTCTGCATCATCTCGCCCGAGAACCTGCCGTCGATCCGCGTGGCCGAAAAGGCCGGTTACCGGCTGTGGCAAGAGGCCGTCTACCACGACAGCCCGACGCTGGTCTTCACTCGCTAGCAGACTCCCCAACCGGTGATCGGCTGATGGAATTCGACCTGATTGAACTGATCCGCCGGCACACCGCGCAGCCGCGCGACGACATGCGCCTGGGCATCGGCGACGATGCCGCGCTGCTGGCCGTGCCGGCCGGACAGGAACTGGCCGTCGCCATCGATACCCTGGTCGAAGGTGTGCATTTCCCGCGCGGTACGGAGGCAGCGGACATCGGCTGGAAAGCGCTGGCGGTGAACCTGTCCGATCTCGCCGCGATGGGCGCGAGCCCGGCCTGGGCGCTGCTGGCGTTGACCCTGCCGGAGGCCGACAGCGCCTTCGTCGAAGGCTTCATCGAAGGTTTCGCGAAGCTGGCGCAGCCACATCGCCTCGCGCTGGTCGGCGGCGACACCACCCGCGGACCACTGTGCATCAGCGTTGCCGTGCACGGTTTCGTGCCGCCGGGCAGGGCGCTCACCCGCGCCGGCGCGCGTATCGGCGATGCGGTGCTGGTCACCGGCACATTGGGCGACGCTGCCGCAGGACTGCAAGCGTTGCAGCAGCCGGCGCGCGTCGACGACCAACGCGCCGGCTTGCGCGAATTCCTGATCGAGCGATTGAACCGGCCGACCCCGCGACTCGCCGCCGGCACCGCGCTGCGCGGGCAGGCCAGCGCCTGCATCGACATCTCCGACGGGCTGCTCGCCGACCTTGCGCATATATGCACGGCCAGCGGGGTCGGCGCGGAGATCGAAGCGGCGTTGCTGCCGCGCTCGTCGGCGTTGCTGCACCTGCATGACGAAACCACCGCGCTGCACTTTGCGCTGAGCGGAGGCGACGACTACGAATTGTGCTTCACCGTGCCAGCCAACCGGCTGGCCGAGGTGCAGGCGGATCTTGGCCGGCTCGGCTGCGGCGTGACGAAGATCGGTCGCATCGTGGAAGGCCATGGCGTGCGCGTGCGCGGCAGCGATGGCGCGTGGCTGACGACGGACCGATCCGGCTGGGAGCATTTCGCGTGAGCGCAAAGAAGACCTTGAGCGCGGAACAGCGCCGCGCACTGCTGGCCACGCCGGCCGGCTGGCTGGCCTGCGGTTTCGGTTCCGGACTCGCGCCGGTCGCGCAAGGCACGTTCGGCTCGCTGGCCGCGCTGCTGCCGTGGCTGTTGCTGCGCGAGCTGTCGTTGCCGCTGTACGTGGTCGTGCTGCTGGTCGGGTTCGGCGTGGGCGTGTGGGCATGCAACCTGGCCGGCCGCGCACTCGGCGTGGACGATCACCGCACCCTGGTGTGGGACGAATTCATCGGCCAGTGGATCGCGCTGCTTCCGTTGCTGGTGCTGCCCGTGTCGTGGTGGGCGATCGCTGTCGGCTTCGTGCTGTTCCGCTTGTTCGACGTGTGGAAGCCATGGCCGATCCGCTGGCTGGACCGCCGCGTCAAGGGTGGCTTCGGCGTGATGATCGACGACGTGATCGCCGGCATCTTCGCCGCGGTCGTGCTGGCGCTTGGGCTGCACTTTTTTTCGTAGCCCTCGCGAGCGGTGCGTGTGGCTTCGACTCCGCGCCTGCGGCGCTACGCTCAGCCCGAACGGTGCGGGGCACGTATCGATCTCCCTGGGCGTAGCCGCAGTGGCGGAATCGAAGCGGCGTCCGCCGGGATGTCCATCGATTGACGGGGCAGCCACGCGTCAAGGCGTAAACTTTGCGGTCTCTCTCAAACCAGGAGCGCCTCCATGCTTTACCGTCGCCTCGGCACCTCAGGCCTGCAACTTTCCGCGCTGTCGTTCGGCGCCTGGGTCACCTTCGGCAAGCAGGTCGGGCGCGCGCAGGCGCGCGAACTGCTGGCGCTGGCGCACGATCGCGGGGTGAACTTCTTCGACAACGCCGAGACCTACAACAACGGCGTGGCCGAGCAGGTGATGGGCGACGTGCTGGCCGACCTGCGCTTTCCGCGCGACAGCTACTGTGTGTCCAGCAAGGTGTTCTTCGGCGCCTACGACAAGCCGCTGCCGACCCAGCGCGGGCTGTCGCGCAAGCACGTGATGGAAGCCTGCCACCAGGCGCTGCAGCGCCTGCGCGTGGATTACCTGGACCTGTACTTCTGCCATCGCCCCGATCCGGCTACGCCGATCGCCGAAACCGTGGCGGCGATGGATACGCTGATCCGCCAGGGCAAGGTGCTGTACTGGGGTACCAGCGAATGGCCGGCCGAGGCGATCCACGAGGCGCATACGATCGCCCGCGAGAATCACCTGTATGCGCCGGTGATGGAGCAGCCGGAGTACAACCTGCTGCACCGCGAGCGTGTGGAGGTGGAGTACGCGCCGCTGTACGAGGCCTACGGCATGGGCACCACGATCTGGTCGCCGCTGGCGTCCGGCCTGCTCAGCGGCAAGTACAACGACGGCGTGCCGGCCGACTCGCGGCTGGCCCAGCCCGGTTACGAGTGGCTGCGCGAGAGCGTGCTGGGCCACGGCGACGAACGCCTCGGCAAGGTGCGCGCGCTGCAGCCGATCGCCGCCGAGCTGGATACCAGCCTGGCGCAGCTGGCGATCGCCTGGTGCCTGCTCAATCCGCATGTTTCCACGGTGATGCTCGGCGCCAGCAAGCGCGAGCAGCTGGCGCAGAACCTGGACGCGCTGGACTTGTTGCCGCGGCTGGATGCATCCGTCGTGCAGCGGATCCGTCAGGTTGTCGAAGCGGGTTGAATGCGCTTTGCGGAAGGTTCTACGCCGGCGTCCCGCGCAAGAGGTCGTCGGCGTGCGCGGTATGGAAGTGCCGCTTGAACGCGACCTCGCCGGAGGCGGGTTCCTCCAGTTCGCGGGCGTAGCGATGGCCGGCATAGACCGCGTGCGCGATCAGCCCCGGCGCCTCGGCGTCGCCGATGCAGCGCAACGACTGCACGCCGGCGGCGGACCATTCCGCTTCGCGCCGCAGCAGCTCCTGGTACAGCGCATCGTCGGGCACGCGGGCGGTCACCGTGACCACCGCGTCGCAAGCCAGCTCACGGCGCTGGTGGGTCCAGACATCCTCGACGGTCAGCGTGGTGCCTTCGTAGCCGATGATGTCGTGCGACACCATCGCCTCGATGCCGAGCTTGGCCATCCGCTTGCGGATATGCCGGTAGTCGAGCGTGTGCTGGCTCCACGGCGCGATGCTGTCGTCCGGGGTGAGGTGGATCACCTCGCAGCCGCGCAGGCGCAGCAGCTCGGCGGCCACGCTGCCGTAGTAGAAGCCGTCGTCGTCGAACACGACCACGCGGCCCCCATGCTGTTGAACATCGGGCAGGCGACCGTCCATCAGGTCGTCGGGCGTGAACACGCGGAGGTTGTTGGCGAAGCCGGGAATGGCGAAGCCGTTGCTGCGGCCGTAGCCGTCGCGGCGCCAGTGGCAGCCGGTGGCGAGCACCACATGTTCGGCGCCAAAGTCGAGCACGTCCTGCGCGGTCAAGGCCGAATCGGGATAGACGGCTATATTCGCGAGCTTGTTGATCTGGCCCACGCGCCAGTCGCGCACGCGCGCCCATTCGGCCAGGCCCGGCAGGCGCGCCTCGCGGGTGACGCGGCCGCCGAGCTCCTTGCGTCCCTCGGCCAGGCTTACTTCGTAGCCGCGTTGGCCCAGCGCACGCGCAGCCTCCAGCCCGGCCGGACCTGCACCGATCACCAGCACGCGGCTGGCCGAACGCTTCGGCGCGATGCGTTCCGGGTGCCAGTCCTTGCGCCACTCCTCACCCATGGTCGGGTTCTGCGTGCAGCGGATCGGCGAGATGGTCATGTCGCCGGAGACGCAGATGTTGCAACCGATGCATTCGCGGATGTCGTCGCTGCGGCCTTCCTCGATCTTGCGCGGCAGGAACGGATCGGCGATCGACGGACGCGCGCAACCGATCATGTCGAGCACGCCGCGCTTGAGCTGCGACACCATCGTGTCCGGCGAGGTGAAACGGCCCACGCCGACCACCGGCTTGCTGGTGGTTTTTTTCACGAAGTCGATGAACGGTTCCTGCGCGCCTTCGGCGGCGAAGCGCGAGGGCACCGAGTCGTTGTACCAGGCGGCCACGTTCACGTCCCACAGGTCGGGCAGCTCGGCCAGCATGCCGACGATCTCCTTCGCCTCGGCCAGCTCCACGCCGCCGGGTCCGAGCAGTTCCTCGGTGGCGAAGCGCAGCGCCACGGCGCAGCGGTCGCCCACCGCGTCCTTGGTGTCCTCGATCACCTCGCGCAGCAGGCGCACGCGGTTCTCCAGCGAGCCACCGTACTCGTCGCTGCGCTGGTTGCGGCGGCGCTGCAGGAAATGCATCGCCAGCGACAGGTCGTGCGCCGCGTAGACGTAGATGATGTCCATGCCCGCGCGCTGGCCGCGGATCGCCGCCTCGCGATGCCAGCGGCGGTACTCGCGGATGTCGTGCAGGGTCATCGCGCGCGCCTGCGACGGGTAACCGTACTTGGACGGCTGGTGCGAGGGCGCCAACAGCACTTCGCGCGAATACAGGTTCGACGCGGTGGGGCCGTTGTGCGACAGCTCCAGCGCGGCCAGCGCGCCGTGCGCGTGCACCTTGTCGCACATCAGCGCGAGCGCAGGGATGTCGCGGTCGTCCCACAGCCGCGCCTCCACGTACGGGGTGAGGTCGCCGCTGGGATGGATCTCGCATTCTTCGGTCGACACCACCGCCCAGCCACCCGCGGCCTTCATCTCGCGCATCGCCGCATGCGCCAGCGGCATCGCATGACCCATGCCGTTGCAATGCGGCACCTGGAAGAAACGGTTCTTTGCGGTGACCGGGCCGATCTTCAGCGGGGTGAACAGGATGTCGTAGCGGGGATCGCGCATCGGGTCAGACCTTGGCGGAGGCGGCATGGCGGCGGCGCAGCCGCATGAAGGCGTACAGCGGCAGGCCGGCGGCGATCAGGCCCAGGCCGAGCACCAGCGGCTCGTGGCCGATGCCGATGAAGGCGAACACCACGAACAGCACGCCGAGCACGGCGGCCGGCAATACCGCGCCGCGCACCGTGCCGCGGCGCCAGAGCACGATCAGCGCCAGCGAGCAGCACAGGTACAGCGGCAGGTTGGCGGCGGTGACCACGCGGGTGATGAAGGTGAAGGCCGACACCAGCGACTTGCTGTAGCTCATCCACACCATCACCGAGGCCAGCGCGCCGGTGACCACCAGCGCCACCGCGGGTGCGCCGCGGCGGTTGTCGCGCACGAACACCCTGGGCAGCACGCCGTTAGCGGCCATGGTGCGGGTGAGCTCGCCCACCAGCAGTGTCCAGCCGTTGAGCGCGCCCAGCCCGCTGACCACCACGAACAGCGACAGCCAGCGGCCGAAGCCGGCGCCGCCGAAGCGGTCCATCAGCAGCGCGAACGGCGCGCCAGCGTTGCCCAGCTCCTGCTGCGGGATCAGCAGCAGCGGCACGGTGGAGACGATGATGTAGATCACCGCGGTGAGCACCGTGCCCACCATGGTGGCGCGCGGGATGGTGCGGCCGGGGTCGTTCACCCGCGCTGCCGGCACGCTGGCCGACTCGATGCCGAGCATGGCGAACAGCGCGATGGTGCCGGCGGCCATGGTGTCCTTCAGGCTGATCGGCGTGCTTGGCAGGTGCGCGGTGTAGCTCGCCGGCGAGTGCAGCAACACCCACGCGCCGAGTACGGCGATGGCGATCATCGGCAGCAGCTTGAGCGCGGTGGTGACGATCTGCACGCTGCCGCCGGCGCGCACGCCGAGCAGGTTGATCGCCACGAACAGCCACAGCAGGCCGAGCGCGAACACCGCCGGGTGGATCGCCTGCAGCACCGGGAACACCACCGTGATGTAACCCACCGCACCGGTGGCCAGCGCCGCGTTGGTGAGCCACAGCGAGACCCAGTACGCCCATAGCGCCATGTACGCGGGCAGCTCGCCGAGGGTGCGGCGGATGTAGCCGTAGGGCCCGTCGGCGCCGGGCAGGGCATGCGCCAGGTAGGAGAACACCCGCGCCAGCGCGAGACAGCCGAGCAGGGTGACGGTCCAGCCGATCAGCGCGTTGAAGCCGTACGGCGCCAGCGAAGCGGGCAGCAGGAAGATGCCCATGCCGATCACGTTGCCTACCACCAGTGCGGTGCAGGTCCAGAAGCCGATCTTGCGTTGGTTGCTCACGGGCGTGGTCATGCTCATCGGTCGAGGGAAACCGGCGTGCCGGCCTTGATCACGCCGCGGATCTGCCGCAGGCAGTCCACGTCATGCAATGGATCGCAGCCCACCGCGACCAGGTCGGCGGCCTTGCCGGGCGCGATCGAGCCGAGCTCCTTCTGCTTGCCGAGCAGGCGGGCGGCGTCGATGGTGGCCGAACGGATCGCCTGCAGCGGGGTCATGCCCCAGCGCACCATGTAGGCGAACTGGCGGGCGTTCTGGCCGTGTGGGTAGACGCCGGCGTCGGTGCCGAAGGCGAGGTGCACACCGGCTTTCACCGCCTTGCGGAAGCCTTCGCGCTGGGCCAGCGTGGTGTCCTCGTTCTTGCGCAGGATCTCAGGCGACCAGTGGTCGCGGGTGCCGACTTCCTCGATGTAGTCGCCGTCGTAGATGTCGGCCACCAGCCAGGTGCCGTGCTGCTTGAGCAGCGCGATGCCCTCGTCGTCGATCAGCGAGCCGTGTTCGATCGAGCGCACGCCGGCACGGATCGCCCGCTTGATGCCCTCGGCGCCATGCGCATGGGCGGCGACGAACTTGCCGCGTTTGGCCGCCTCCACCACGGCGGCGTGGATCTCCGCCTCGGTGAATTCCGGCTTGCCCGGCTCGGTGCCGTTGGCCAGCACGGCGCCGGTGGCGATCACCTTGATCTGGTCGGCACCGTGGTCGAGGATCAGATCCACGTGCCTGCGCACGTCGTCCACGCCCTGCGACACGCCCTGGCGGAATGCCGGCGGCACCACGGTGCCGGCGGGCAGGCCGGTGATCTCGCCGCCGCCGCCGGGCGCGGTGATGTAGGCGCCGGCGACGAACATGCGCGGGCCGGGAATCTCGCCGGCGTTGATCGCGTCGCGCAGCGCGATGTCGGCAAAGCCGCGGTACACGCCCACGTCGCGCACGGTGGTGAAGCCGGCCTGCAGCGTCCGGCGCGCGTTCATCGCGCCGATGAAGGCCTGCTGCGCCGGGCTGATCTTCAGCGGGGCGGCGATGTCGGCGGTTTCGGCCGGCTCCGAGATGTGCGTGTGCATGTCCATCAGGCCGGGCACCACGGTCCAGGCGGTCCAGTCGAGCACGCGCGCGCCCTTGGCCGCGTCGGCGGACCATGGCTGCACCGCAATGATCTTGCCGCCCTCGATCGATACCGCCTGGTCGGCCAGCATGCGGCCGCTGTCGACGTCGAGCAGATGGCCGGCATGCACCACGCTTCGCTCGGCGGCATGGACAGGCGCAGCGAGTGCGGACGCCAGCGCGAACAGCAGGACGGGCAGGGGCTTGCTCATGCGTGGTCTCCGTGGGCTTGGACTGGCGCGTCGGCGTAGGCCGCGCGCAGCAGGTTGTGGAAATGCCACACGCCACTCTCGCGCTTCGGGCACAGCCGGCCGGCGTCGTAGGTGCCGGAGGTGAGGCCGCGCTGCACCGCCTCGCAGATCGCGATGTCCTCGTGCTGCACCTCGTCGCTGAAGTCCTGGTCGGCGGCGATGCGCGCCTGCGCGGCGGCGTCCTGCGCGTAGTAGTAGTCGAACTCCACGCGGCAGCGGCCGGGCCCCAGCGGCACGATGCGGTTGGTCTGCATCCGCCCCGGCATGATGTTGAGCATCACGTTGGGGTAGACGAAGTAGTAGAACGCCTCGCCGTCGCCGTAGATGGCCGCGCTGTTGCGCAGCGGCGAGGACTGCAGTGAATGCCACGCAAACAGCTCGGTGTCGTACGCCCGATAGTCCAGCACCTTCGACAGCCCCGGGTGTACGTGCGGCAGGTGGTAGCCCTCGAGGAAGTTGTCGATGTAGACCTTCCAGTTGCAGGCGATCTCGTAGCTGTCGCGGCGCAGGTAGCGCATGGCCGAAAGATCGATCGGCGCGATGCGTTCGGCGATGCCGGCGTAGACCTGCTCGAACGGCGGTACGGATTCATCCAGCGCCACATACACCAGCCCCTGCCACTCGTGCACGCGCACCGGCGGCAGGCGGATCTCCTCGACGTTGAAGTCGGCGGCGCCCTGCATTTCCGGCGCGCTGCGCAGCTGGCCTTCCAGCGTGTAGGTCCAGCCGTGGTACTTGCAGTGCAGCGCTTTGGCGCCCTTGCCGTTGCACAACGCCAGCGGCCCCGCGCGATGGCGGCACACGTTGACGAAGCCGCGCAGCACGCCGTCCTGCCCGCGCACCACGATCACCGGCACCTGGCCGATCTGCTCCACCACGTGGTCGCCCGCTTCGGCCAGCTGGCCCTGGTGCGCCACCAGCTGCCAGCTGCGGCCGAACACTGCGTGCTGCTCCATCGCCAGCATCGCCTCGCCCACGTAGTGGCGCGCAGGCAGCGCGCGGGCGTGGACAAGATCATTCGTCATCGGCTCAGCTTGCATGGGTGGCTCCGTTCTCGGGATAGACTTGCGCGACGCACGGTCGCCCTCCGGAGTATCCATGCCCCGCTTCCAACTCGCACTGCTCCTGTGTGTACTGTCGGGTCTGGCGCATGCCGCCGAGCCGCGCGCGCGCGACCTCGGCGTGCCGTTCGACGGCACGCCCGGGCCGCTCAACGCGATCACCGACGTGGCCGGCGTCACCGTGGGCCAGGTCACCCTGATCCGCGACCTGCCCAACGGCCACAAGGTGCGCACCGGCGTCACCGCGATCCTGCCACGCGGGCACGACACCTACGACATCCCGGTGTTCGGCGCCTGGTTCGCGCAGAACGGCAACGGCGAGATGACCGGCACCACCTGGCTGGAGGAGTCCGGCCAGCTGGAAGGCCCGGTGATGCTGACCAATACCCACAGCGTGGGCGTGGTGCGCGACGCGGTGATCGCCGAGCGCGTGCACGCCGGTGGCGCGGACGCGTCGGGCTACTGGTGGTCGCTGCCGGTCGTGGCCGAAACCTGGGACGGCGAGCTCAACGACATCAACGGCTTCCACGTGCATCCCGGGGATGCCGCGCGGGCGCTGCACGAGGCGAAGGGCGGGCCGGTCGCCGAGGGCAACGTCGGCGGCGGCACCGGCATGATCTGCCACGAGTTCAAGTGCGGCATCGGCACCGCCTCGCGGCGCCTGCGCGTCGGCGGGCACGACTACACCCTGGGCGTGCTGGTGCAGGCCAACTACGGCCTGCGCGACAGCCTGCGCATCGCCGGCGTGCCGGTCGGCCAGTACCTGCGCAACGACCGCATCTACAGCGCCCCCAACCCGCATGCGTCGGACACCGGCTCGATCATCATCGTGGTCGCCACCGACGCGCCGCTGCGACCGGACCAGCTCAAGCGCATCGCGAAGCGCGCCGGCATGGGGCTGGCGCGGATGGGCAGCTATGCCGGCAACGGTTCGGGCGACATCTTCGTGGCGTTCTCCACCGCCAACGCCCAGGCATTGCACGACCAGCCCGTGCAGCAGATGAGCTTCATCGGCAACGACCACATCGATCCGTTGTTCGAGGCCACCGCGCAGGCGGCCGAGGAATCGATCGTCAACGCGATGATCGCCGCGCGCGACATGCAGGGCGATGGCGGGCATTACGCCAAGGCAATCTCGCAGCCGGCGCTGGTGGCGCTGCTGAAGCGCTTCAACCGCTACCGCCCGCCGCACTGACGCCAGCCGTTTCACGGAGGCCCGCCGGCGGGTTTGAGGAAGCGCTCGTACCAGGCCAGGTTGCGCTGCATCCGGTCGCGCAGATAGCTCGGCACGCTGATCTCGTGGTGCTGGCCGGGGTAGACCACCAGCTGCGTCGGCACGCCGCGCGAACGCAGCGCCTGGTACATCTGCTCGGCGCCGATGCACGGCACGTTGAAGTCGATCTGGTCGCACTGGAACAGCGTGGGCGTGGCGATGCGGTCGGCGTGCAGGAACGGGTAGCTGGCGCGGTCGTAAGCGGCGCGGTTGGCCCACGGCGTGCCGAGCTCGAGCTCGTACTCGCGCGCGTACTCGTCGTCGCCGTACATGCCGTAGGTGTTGCCGGTGCCGGCGCCGCTGATCGCCGCCTTGAAGCGGGTGGTGCGGGCGATCACCTGGTCGGTGAGGATGGCGCCGTAGCTCCAGCCGCCGATGCCCAGGCGCTCCGGATCGGCGACGCCGAGCTGCACCGCGTGGTCGACGCCGGCGAGCAGGTCCTGGGTGTCCTTGTTGCCCCAGTCCGCGTAGATCGCGCGGGCGAAGTTGAAGCCGCGGCCGGAGCTGCCGCGCGGGTTCACCGCCAGCACGGCGAAACCGTTGGCGGCGTAGACCTGCCAGTCCTCCATGAACTCATGGCTGAACTGGTACACCGGGCCGCCGTGCACGCGCAGGATGGTGGGGTAGCGCCGGCCCTGCACGTAGCCGATCGGCTTAACCAGCAGCGCGTCGAGCGCCGTGCCGTCGGCGCCGGTGAAGTGCAGGGTCTCGGTGCTCGCCAGCTGCTTGCCGGCCAGCCACTCGTTGTGGTCGGCGAGCGGGCGCAGGTGCTCGCCGTCGAGCGCGGCGAGGTTGTACGGATGCAGGTCGTCGCCGCCGAGCACGGCGATGCGGCCGTTGCGCGCCACCGACAGGTCGACATCGAAACGATCGCCGTGGGTCAGCTCGGTCACCTTGCCGCTGGCCACGTCGATGCGCGCCAGGTGGGTGACCTCGGCCTGCTCGATCAGCGCGTAGACGCTGCGCCCGTCCGGTGACCAGTGCGGATGGGTGAAGCAGCGGTCGATCGGCGCGGGGATCGTCGCCTTGCCGCTGGCCACGTCGATCACCGCCAGCTGCCAGGGCGCGTAGTAGATCCACTTGTCCTCGCCGCTTTGCAGGTAGGCGATGCGCTTGCCGTCCGGCGACCAGGCCGGGCGCGAGGCCCAGTAGGGGTCGAGGTCGGAGCCGGGGAAGGTGGTGAGCTGGCGCTCCTGCGCACCGGCGCGGGCGTCGATGACGTAGATGTCGAAGTTGAGGGTGCGGTCCGGGTCGGCGCCGCGCCGGGTGACGTAGGCGATCCGGCGGCTGTCCGGCGACCACGCGGGCAGCTGCTCGTCGTGCGTGCCCGGGGTGAGTTCGGTGGCGGCGCCGCTGGCGAGGTCGACCACGTACAGGTGCTTGTGGCGCGCGCCCAGCCAGCCCGAGTCGTCGTCCTTGAACTGGAAGCGGTCGGTGACGATCGGCGGCGGGTTCTTCGGCTTCGACGTGCCGGCGGGACGCTCGGGATCGAACGCGATCACCGCCAGCTGCATGCCGTCGGGCGACAGCGCGAACTCTTCCACCCCGGCGGGAAGATGCGTCACCTGCCGCGCCTCGCCGCCGTCGGCGGGCATCGTCCACACCTGCGTGCCGTTGTCGTCGTCGTCCTTGCCGTCAGCGGGCTTGCGGTCGGAGAGGAAGGCGATGAAGCGGCCGTCGCCGGACCACTGCGCCTGCGATTCGTCGGCGTCGGGCGTGTGGGTGAGCTGCGTGTGCACGCGGCCGTCGAAGCCGACCCGCCACAGGTCCGACTGCGGCTGGTCGCGTTCGGCATGGGTGGTGGTGACGGTGTAGACCAGCCAGTGGCCGTCGGGCGACAGCGCCGGGTCGGCGAGCACGGCGAGGCGATTGAGGTCGGCCGGGGTGAACGGGGTCTTGTCGGTGGCGAAGGTGGCCAGCGGCAACAGCGCCAGCGCGAGCAGGGCCAGATGGCGCAGGCGGAGCGTCATCGGCCGGCCTCCGCCGGCGACGACGACTTGCCGGCGGCCAGTGCGCGATAGGCCTCGCGGGCCTTGCCCAGGTAGTCCAGCGTCATGCGCTTCTCTGCCGCGGTGTTGTAGTCGTCGCGCGCGGCGGCGGCCTCGATGGTGCGGTCCATCCACTGGGCGAACCACGCGGCATCGTCGCGCGCGCTGGCGGCGAGCACGTGATCGCCCAGCCACACCGGGTTGGTGGTGGCGTAGGGGTAGAGGTCGAGCACTTGCGGGTCGGCACCGTCGTTCCACGCGCGCAGCAGCACCCAGCCGCCGGCGAGGTCGAGATCGCCCTCGGCGTCGAGATGGCGGCGGTCGCCGCCGAGCGTGAAGGTCTTCACCACCTGGCCGTTGTGCACCAGTTCCAGGTGATCCACGGCGACGGGCGAGCGCAGCGCCACGCGGTAGTGGTGGCGCCCCGGGGCGAGCTGTGTGCCGGGCCGGGCGCCGTCGAGCAGCAAGCCGAGCAGCGGACCGTTGCTGGCGAAGCCGTGGCCGGCCTTCAGCGCGTCGAGCGCGCTGGCCGCGTCGCGCTGGCCGCCGGTGTCGAGGAACACGCGGTTCATGCCGACCGGGCCGCGCAGCGAGGCGTAGTTCGCCATCGCGTCGGTGCCCGCGCCGGTGGGCAGGCGCAGGCCGAGGTTGAGCAGGCGGTACCACACGGTCGCCGTCGCCTTGTGGTCGGAGAAGCCCATCACCTCGATGTAGTCGACCTTGCCTTCGATGACGTCGGCGGGCAGCTCGTTGCTGAGCACCGGGTCGTGCTCCGGGTCGGGCAGCACGTCGAACGGATGCACGTAGCCGACCAGCCCGCCCTGTGCGTGGGCGAGGTCGGCCACGGCGGCATTGGTCGGCCACGGGCTGGCCATCGCGGTGTGGCGGTAGGCCGAATAGCCCTGGGTGATGTAGTGGTCGTCGAGGTGCAGCAGGCCGAGGTGGCCCCAGAAACTGGTGTGGTACTCCTGCCCGTGCAGCACCAGGGTCTGCGCAGTGCTGGCCGGGTCGGCGTCGGTGCGGAAGCTGGCGATGTCGGGCACGCGCTCTTCCTTGTTCACCACCAGGTCCCAGGCAATGTCGAGATCCTCGGCGCGCGCCTGCAGCGCGAGGTGCGCGGGCGTGTTGCGGTAGTGGCCGCCGTAGTTCATGTGGATGTGCAGGTCGGCGCTGACGAAGTGGCCGTAGGCGGCCGGCAGGGCGTCCGGCGCCAGCGTGGCGGTGAGCTGCGTGGCGTGGCCGTTCGACAGGTCGACCGTGCGGCGCCACGGCGCATAGGCAAAGCCGTGCTGCACCCAGATCGCGGTCTTGCCGGCCGGCAGGTCCAGCGTGCACGGCGGCGCGCAGTGGAAGTAGTGCGTCTCGCTGCGCTGCAGGGCGCGGTCGAAGCCGTCGTCGGCGGAGACCCAGGCGTGCGGCGGTGCATAGGCGCGGCCGTCGCCGGCCACGATCGCCACCCGCGCCGGCGTGCGCTGTCCGTGCTCGTCGACGATGTCGAGGGTGAGTTTCGCCTGCGGCGACCGGTAGTGGCGTTGCGTCGCCACCACGTCCTGGCTGGCGCCGCCCAGCGTCTCGATCACGCGCAGCGCGGTGTCGCCGTCGCGGTTGTCGATGACGGCGATGCGCGAGCCGTCCGGCGACCAGCGCGCGTTGCGGCGGTCGAACGCGCCGAAGCTCAGCGGCAGCGGCGCGGCGCCGTCGGCGGTGGTCAGCCACAGCTGCTGGTGCTGGCGGCCGTGGTAGCTGGCATAGAGCAGGCGCTTGCCGTCCGGCGCCAGCTCGGGTCGCGCGCTCCAGCTGGTTTCCTCGCTCAGCACGCGGCGACGCTGCGCGGGGTGGTCGACATCCACGGCGAAGATGTCGCCGGTGCCCCAGCCGATCTCCGGGTTGCTGACGTAGTAGATCGTCTTGCCGTCCGGCGACCAGGATGGATTGATGGCGTGGTCGAAGGCCGAGTAGTAGTAGCGGTCCAGCGTGCTCTTGCGCTCGCCGAGCAGCAGGTGCGGGTGATGCAGGCCGGCGGCGTCGATGTCCGCGAGGAACAGGTTGAAGTGGCCGGTGCCCTCGGTGGAGACCCAGGCGAGCCGCTTGCCGTCGGGCGACAGCCGCGGCTCCACGTTCACCGCGCCCTGGTCGGTGAGGCGCTGCTCGCGGCCGCTGCCAAGCTCCAGCCGCCACAGCTCCAGCGCGTTGCCGTCGTAGCGGGTGAACACCACGCTGCGCCCGTCGTGCGACGCATCGGGCTGGTAGTCGTAGGCGGCCTCGGGATGGGTCAGTTCGGTGGCGCTGGCGTCGCCGATGCGCTGGCGCCACAGCGAGCCGCCCATGCTGTAGATGAGCGTGTCGCCGTCGGGCAGGAAGCTGGCTGAGGACGGGCCGCTGGTGAGCTGCGGCAGGTACAGCTCGCGCCAGTAGTAGCTGTGCGGCAGGTCGACCTGCTTGAGCACGGGTTCGCGCGCGGCCTGCGCGGACGGCGCACCCAACATCATGACCAGCGCGGTGACGAGTAAGGGTGCGACGTTCGCGAGTCGTTTCATGCTCAGGCTCCGGCGAGTGCCTGGTCGAGGCTGGTGCGCAGCAGCGCGATGGCCTCGTCCACTTCGGCGGTGGTCACGCTCAGCGGCGGCATGAAGCGCACCGTGCTGGTGCCGCAGGAAAGCAGCAGCAGGCCGTTGTGATAGGCGCGGGTGACCACGGCGTCGCACAGCGCGGTGGCGGGGGTCTTCTTGCCGTCGTTCTCCACCAGCTCCATGCCGATCCACAGGCCCTTGCCGCGCACTTCGCCGATGCACGGGTAGTCGCGCTGCAGTTCGCGCAGGCGGGCGATGAAGTGGTCGCCGACGCTGGCAGCGTTGTCCATCAGGCCGCCGCGCACCAGGTCGAGCGTGGCGTTGGCGGCGGCGCAGGTGACCGGGTTGCCGCCGTAGGTGTTGCCGTGCGCGCCACGCTTCCACTGCGACATGATGGATTTCTTCGCGATCACCGCACCGATCGGCAGGCCCGAGCCCAGCCCCTTGGCCGAGGTGAGGATGTCCGGCGCCACGCCCCAGTGCTCGCAGGCGAACATCCTGCCGGTGCGGCCGATGCCCGACTGCACCTCGTCGAAGATCAGCAGGATGCCGTGCTCGTCGCACAGCGCGCGCAGGCCGGCGAGGAAGCCGTCCGGCGGGGTGAGATAGCCGCCCTCGCCCTGCATCGGCTCGATCAGGATCGCCGCCACTTCGCTCGGCGGCACGCTGCGCTGGAACAGCATGCGGATGTAGTCGAGCACCGCCGCGCCCTGGTCGTCGCCGGCAAACAGCGGGCGGTACGGGTTCGGATACGGCACGTGGGTGACGCCGGCCAGCGTGGGCGAGAAGCCCTTCTGCTGGGTGTACTTGCTGGAGGTGAACGACAGCGAGCCGAAGGTGCGGCCGTGGAAGCCGCCGAGGAAGCCGATGAAGCGCGGCCGGCCGGTGACGTAGCGCGCCAGCTTCAACGCGCCTTCCACCGCCTCGGTGCCGGACTGGCAGATGAAGCTCATCGCCGGCTCGCCCGCGATCGTCTGCATCGGTGCGACGGCGGCCAGCCGCTCGCCCAGTCCAACCATCTCCTCGTGCCAGTAGTCGCTGGAGATGTGCAGGAATTTCGCGGCGGCGTCCTGCACCGCCTTGACCACCTGCGGATGCGCGTGGCCGGTGGCGCACACCGCGATGCCGGCCATGAAGTCGAGGAAGCGGTTGCCGTCCACGTCCCACACCTCGGTGCCGCGGCCGTGCGACATCACGAACGGGTAGTCGCGCGGGTACGAAGGCGAGATCACCTCGGCGTCGCGGGCAATCATCGCCAGCGCCTTCGGGCCGGGCAGGGCGGTCTTGATGTGGTTCGGGTTCGGCGTGGCGTTCATCGGGATCATCCGTTCGGAAGGGGGATGCGCACGGGGCGCGCATGCGCCTCGCGCGTGCGGGCATGCAGTGCGCGCAGGGTGTCGAGTTCGTGCGCGCTCGGCGGCGCGATGGTGTCGATGCGATCGGCCAGCTGCAGCGGCCAGCCGATCGCGGCGCGGGCCTCCTCGACGGTGGCGCCCTCGAACAGCGCCACCAGCTGCAGCTCCTCGCTTTCCGGATGCGGCGCCAGCATGCCGAAGTCGGTGATCACCGCGCGCGGGCCGCCGCCGGCGGCGCCGCTGCGTGCGCGGGCGCCGTGGCCGTCGAGGTAGCCGGCGCTGCTGCGGAAGGCGAGCCGCTCGACGAAGCTGCGTCTGGACGCCCGCAGCATCACGAACACCTGCCTGGCGTGCTGGGCGATCTCCGGCGCGCCGCCGGCGCCGGGCAGGCGTGTGGACGGCATCTCGTAGGGCCCGATCACGGTGCTGTTGAGGTTGCCGTGGCGGTCGATCTGCGCGGCGCCGAGAAAGCCGATGTCGACGCGGCCGGCCTGCAGGTAATAGCTGAAGATTTCCGGCAACGGCACCACGCAGGCGGCGGTCTGCGCCAGCTCGCCGTCGCCGATCGACAGCGGCATCACGTCAGGGCGCGTGCCGATGGTGCCCGACTCGTAGATCAGCACGATCTGCGGCGCGTGGGTGAACCGGGCCAGGTTGCAGGCGGCGCTGGGCAGGCCGATGCCGACGAAGCAGACGTCGCGGTTCTTCAGCAGACGCGCCGCGGCGACGGTCATCCACTCGTCGCGGGTGCAGGCGCTCATGCGGCCTCCTGCTGAAGGCTGGCGAGAAAGGCGCGATGGTCGCCGGTGGCGAGCACGTGCCGCTGCATCCAGGCGAGAAAGCGCGGACGGTCGCGCGCAATCTCGTCCCACTGCTTGTAGAAGGCGTTGTCGCGGGCGTAGTGGCCCTGCGCGTACGAAGGGTAGGCGCCGCCGGGGCAGTGCGCCACCGCGGTGACCACCCAGTGCGGCAGCACGATGCCGTTCATCGCCGGCGGCAGCGTATCGACGATCTCCTCGACCGTGACGATCAACGTCGTGGCCGCCAGCGCCGCCTCGCGTGTCGCGCCGAGGATGCCCTCGATCGCCACGTTGCCGGCGCGGTCGGCACGCTGCGCGTGCAGGATGGTGACGTCCGGATTCAGCGCAGGCACCGCCGCCAGCACTTCGCCGGTGAACGGGCAGGCCACGCGGCGGATGTTCGGGTTGTGCGCAGGCAGGTCGGTGTCCAGATAACCGCGCAGCACGCCGAACGGCAAGCGCGCCGCGCCGGCGCAGAACGCGGCGGCCATGCCGGCGTGGCTGTGCTCGTCCAGCTCGAGGGCACGCGGCCACTGGTTTTCCACCGCGTCACGCAGGCGGTGCAGCGAGCCGACGCCGGGATTGCCGCCCCAGGAGAAGGTGAGCTTGCGCGCGCAGCCCATGCCGATCAGCTGGTCGTAGATCAGGTCGGGCGTCATCCGGATCAGGTGCAGCTCGCGGCGGCGCTGGCGGATGAGCTCGTGCCCGGCGGCGAACGGGATCAGGTGGGTGAAGCCTTCGAGCGCGACGCTCGCGCCGTCGCTGACGAAGCGCTCGATGGCATCGGCGAGTGACATGATCACGCTGCTCACTCCACCACCGTGCGCGACTGCTCGCGCAGGTATTGCGCGAGGTAGTGGAACGACGCGATCGCCTTGCCGCTGGAGCCCGAACCCTTCCAGCCGCCGAACGGCTGGTAGCCGGGCCAGGCGCCGGTGGTGGCGCCCTGCGGACGGTTGGCGTAGGTCACGCCGGCCTCGATGTGCTCGTGGAACCACGGCACCTCGTCGGCGCCGCCGTAGAAGCCCGCGGTGAGTCCCATCGGCGAATCGTTGGCCAGCCGCATCGCCTCGTCGCGGTCGCCGTAGCGGTGCACGGTGAGGATCGGCAGGAACATCTCGTGCTGCCACAGCGGATGCTGCAGCGGCACCTCGGCCAGCATCGGCTCGACGTAGTAGCCCCGTGCCAGCGCGGCGCGACCGACGCTGCCCAGCCCGATCCGCGCGCCGCCGCAGAGCACGTTGGCGCCAGCGTCGCGCAAGGCATCCGCGTGGTGCTGGTAGTTCTCGTAGGCGGTGGCGTTGACCACCGGCCCCAGCCAGTTCTCGCGCCGGCGCGGATCGCCGATGCGGATGGCGGTGGTCTGCGCATGCAGGCGCCCGCTCAATGCGTCCGCCACGCTTTCATGCACGTACAGGCGCGACAGCGCCGAACATTTCTGCCCGCCCATGCCGTAGGCTGAACGCACGATGCCGGCCGCGGCGCGGTCGAGGTCGGCGCGCTCGGTGACGATGCACGGATTCTTGCCGCCCATCTCGGCGATGCACGGCCGCGGATACGCGCCGCCGGCCATCTGCCGCATCAGCTGCCGGCCCACCGCCACCGAACCGGTGAAGGTGATGCCGGCGGTGAGCGGGTGCTGCGCCAGCGCCTCGCCGATCTCGCGCCCGGCGCCGGAGAGGTAATTGAACACGCCCGGCGGCAGGCCCGCGTCGCGGATGCAGTCGGCCAGCAGCCGGCCCGCCCACGGCGTGT
Organism: Rhodanobacter sp. T12-5; assembly: GCF_008329435.1. Lineage (GTDB taxonomy): Bacteria > Pseudomonadota > Gammaproteobacteria > Xanthomonadales > Rhodanobacteraceae > Rhodanobacter. Next base: position 654,297 of record NZ_NPKN01000002.1, on the reverse strand, counting down.
CGCTGGCGCCCTTGAGCACCACCGTGTTGCCGGTGACCAGCGCTGCCGCCACCGGGCCACCGGCCAGCGCCAGCGGGAAGTTGAACGGCGCGATCACCACCCACACGCCGTACGGCCGCATCACGCTGGCATTGTGCGAGGCGAAGCCCGCCACCGGATCGTCCGGCAGCACGTGGTTGTAGCCGGCATGGCTTTCGAAATCGTCCGCATAGTGGTGGAAGAAATCCACCGTCTCCTGCGCTTCGCCGAGCGCCTCCATGCGGTTCTTGCCGACCTCCAGCACCATCGCGGCGGCGATGTCGTAAACGCGCTCCTCCAGCAGCTCGCCCACCCGGTGCAACAGGCGCGCGCGCTCGGCCACCGCCATGGCGCGCCACGCGGGGCCGGCCGCCTGCGCCGCGGACATCGCGGTCTGCACGTCGTTGTCGTCGGCCAGGCCGAACTCGCCCAGCCGCAGCTCGCGGTCGAAGGGACTGTGGCGCAGGGCATACCGTGGCGCATCGCGGTCGAGGCCGTCGATGAACAGCCGATGCTGTGCGCCGAGCCCGGCTTCCACCCGTGCCAGTGCCGCCTCGAAGCGCTCGTGCATGGCTTCCGGCGGGTTGTACATGGTGGCGTAAGTAAGGCGGAAACTCATCGACGATTCCTCAGGCAACGGCAGGGAAGAAGTGCGCCAGCAGGCGGTCGAGCAAGCTCAGCGCATCGGCCAGGGCGTGGTTTTCGATCACCAGCGGCGGAGCCAGCAGCAGCAGGTTGCCGCGACTGGCGAACGACACGCCCTGGGCCATCGCCGCATCCACCAGCGCGCTCAGGGCCGGCGGTGTCTGCGGCCAGGGCGCCAACGGCGCCCGGGTGTCGCGGTTCTCGACCAGCTCGACCACCGCGAACAGTCCGTGGCCGCCGCGCACGTCGCCGATCACCGGGTGTCGCGCCTGCAGCGCGCGCAGCTCGGCCAGCATCCATCCGCCCAGGATGCGCGAGCGCGCGATCAGGTCTTCGTCTTCATAGGCACGCAACGCGGCCAGGCCGGCGGCGCACGACAGCGGGTGGCCGCAATAGGTCAGGCCGGTGTACAGCATCTCGTGCTGCAGGCGTGCGGCGACCGGCGCCGACAACACCACCGCGCCGAGCGGCAGGTGCGCGCCGGTCAGTCCCTTGGCGAGGGTCATCAGGTCGGGCTTGCCCGCATCGCCATGGCGCTGCCAGGCGAACCATTCGCCGCAGCGGCCGAAGCCGCTCATCACTTCGTCCGCGATCAGGTACACCCCGCGCTCGCGGGTCAGCTTGCGCAGGCCGGGCCAGTAGTTGTCGGGCGCCACGATGCCGTTGGTGCCGGCATTGGGTTCCATCAGTACCGCGGCGACCGACGACGCGCCGTGGTGGTCGATCGCCTGCGCCACGGCCGCCACCGCGTGCTCGCCGCAGGCCTGGACATCCTCACTGCCAAACGGGCAGCGGTAGGTGTCCGGCGGCGGCACGTGCAGCACGCCGAATGCTTCCGGATCGACCTGCGTGCGCGTGCGTGCATCGCCGGACAGCGCCATGCAGGCGTAGCTGGCGCCGTGGTAGGAGCGATCGCGGGTGACGATGTGGCCGCGCGGCTTGCCGCCGGCCTGGCGCGCGAACTTCACCGCGTTCTCGTTGGCATCGGCGCCGGCGAGCGTGAAGAACACGCGGCCGCCGTCGAAGCCGGCCTTCTCCAGCAGCGCCTCGGCCAGCTCCACACGCGGCTGCGCACCCCATGCCGAGGTGACGAAGCACAACTGCTGCGCCTGCTCCCGGATCGCCGCGACCACCGCCGGATGCTGGTGGCCGAGGTTGCTGCATTCGGCCAGGCTGCTCATGTCCAGGATGCGCCTGCCGTCCTCGAGCTCGAGGTACGCGCCGCGCCCGCCGACCACGGTCGGCGCCTGCCATGCCGCCTGCACACACCAGCTGTGCAGGACGCTGTCGCGTTCGTTTGCCACGCGGCTATCCCCGGTCCGGTTGTTCGGTAATCGCACAATAATTCGTATTGCGAACTCATTTGAAAGCTTCTACGCTCGGCCTGTCAATGGAAATCGTGGCGTATGGCATCGACACCCTTCGAGGAAAGCGCGGACTACGTGCAATCGCTGGCGCGCGGACTGCGCGTGCTGCGCGCGTTCGACCGTGAGCTGGCCAGTCCCAGCCTGTCCGAATTGGCCGAGCGCACGGAGCTGTCGCGCGCGGTGGTGCGCCGCTCGCTGCTGACCCTGCAGCACCTGGGCTATGTCGGCAGCCGCGGCCGGAGTTTCTTCCTGACCCCGCGCGTGCTCGAGCTGGGCTACAGCTATCTCAGTTCGCTGGATCTGACCGAGCTGGCGCAGCAGAGCCTGGAGCAGCTGTCGCAACGGGTGGGCGAGTCGTGCTCGATGGCGGTGCTGGACGGCAGCGACATCGTCTACGTGTTGCGCGTGCCGGTGCGCCGGGTGATGAGCGTGGCGCTGGGCGTGGGTGCGCGGCTGCCCGCGTTCGCCGCCTCGATGGGGCGGGTGATCCTGGCCGACCTGTCCGAGGCCGAGCTGGCTGCGTGGCTGCACGGCCAGAAATTCCGCGCCTACACGCCGCATACGATCCGCACCGCCAGCGCGCTGAAGGCGGAGCTGCAGCGGGTGCGCGAGCAGGGCTATGCGGTGACCTCGCGCGAGCTGGAGCCGGGGCTGTGCTCGATCGCCGTGCCGATCCGCAGCGGCGAGGGCCGCGTGGTGGCCGCGTTGAACATCGGCATGCCATACAGCGACGAAGCGCCTGCGCGCGCGGTCAAGCAGATGTTGCCGGCGCTGCACGAGGCGCAGCACGCGATCGAGCAGGCGATCCGGCGCGGTGGCTGGCTGCCGCACATGGCGATGAGGAGCGCTTATGACTAGCGCCTGGCTGGTCGATGCGACGCGTACGCCGTTCGGCCGCCTCGGCGGCGCGCTGGCCGGCGTGCGCGCCGACGACCTGGCCGCGCTGCCGATCGCGGCGCTGATGGCGCGTCATCCCACCTTGGACTGGGCTGCGCTGGACGAGGTGATCCTCGGCTGCGCCAACCAGGCCGGCGAGGACAACCGCAACGTGGCGCGCATGGCGGTGCTGCTGGCCGGCCTGCCCGAAAGCGTGCCGGCGGTCACCGTGAACCGGCTGTGCGCGTCGGGGCTGGAGGCGATCGGCCAGGCCGCCCGCGCGATCGCCTGCGGCGAAGCCGACCTGGTCGTGGCCGGCGGCGTCGAGAGCATGACCCGCGCGCCCTACGTGATGGCCAAGGCCGGCAGCGCCCATGCGCGCGACCAGCGGCTGGAGGACACCACGCTGGGCTGGCGCATGGTCAATCCGCGCATGCAGGCCGGCCATGGCATCGACTCGATGACGCAGACCGCCGAGAACCTCGCGCGCGAGCACGGCATCGACCGCGGCAGCCAGGACGCCTATGCCCTGCGCAGCCAGCAGCGCGCCGCCGATGCGCAGCAACGCGGCTGGCTGCGGGAGGAGATCACCGCGGTCGACGCGCCGCAGGGCCGGGATCGCGTCGTGGTCGATGCCGACGAACACCTGCGCCCGCACACCACGGTGGCGCAGCTGGCGGCGCTGAACCCCCTGCTCGGCGCGGGCACCAGCATCACCGCGGGCAATGCCTCGGGCCTCAACGATGGTGCCGGCGCGGTCCTGCTGGCATCCGAATCGGCGCTGCGGCGGCACGGCCTCACGCCGCTGGCACGCATCGTCGGGATGGCTTCCGCCGGCGTGGCGCCACGGGTGATGGGGATCGGACCGGTGCCGGCGATCACCCGGCTGCTCGCACGCACCGGCCTCACCCTGGACGACTTCGACCGCATCGAGATCAACGAAGCGTTCGCGGCGCAGGTGCTTGCCTGCACGCGCGCGCTCGGCCTGCCGGACGATGCCGCGCACGTCAACGCCAACGGCGGCGCGATCGCGCTCGGCCATCCGCTGGGTGCCAGCGGTGCGCGGCTGGCGATGACCGCCGCGTTCGCGCTGCGCCGCCATCGACAACGTCGCGCCCTGGTCAGCCTGTGCGTGGGCGTGGGCCAGGGGCTGGCGCTCGCACTGGAGCAAGCATGAATCGGACATCGATCACCCTGCGTCTCGTCGCCGCCCTGGCGCTGCTGCTGCTGCTGCTGCCGCTGGGCGCGCATGCCGCCGACGCCGGAGCGCATGCGCAGAACGCGCAGAACGTGCAGGGCCGCGAGCTGCTGAGCCAGCTGATCGCGATCGACACCACCTCCGAGCACGGCAGCACCACGCCGGCCGCGGAAATGCTGGCGCGGCGCTTCGTGGCCGCGGGCTTCGCGCCGGCGGACGTGCAGGTGGTCGGCGACGATCCGAAGCGGCGCAATCTGGTGGTGCGCCTGCGCGGCCGCGGCGAGCGCAAGCCGATCCTTCTTCTGGCGCATCTGGACGTGGTCGAGGCGCTGCGCACGGACTGGCACGTCGATCCGTTCAAGCTGACCGAGCAGGGCGGCTATTTCTACGGCCGCGGCACGATGGACATCAAGGGTGCCGGCGCCGGGCTGGTGATCGCGCTGCTGCGCCTGCACCGCGAGGGCTTCACGCCGAAGGGCGACTACATCCTCGCGCTCACCGCGGGCGAGGAGGACGGCGTCGCCAACGGCGTGCAGTGGCTGCTGGCGCACCGGCCCAAGCTGATCGACGCGGCCTACTCGATCAACGTGGACGGTGGCGGCCCGGAGATCCGCCGCGGCAAGCCGGCGGTGCTGTCGATCGAGACCGCGGAGAAGGTCTACCTGAGTTACACGCTCACCGTGCGCAACCCGGGCGGGCACAGCTCGCTGCCGACCCCGGACAACGCGATCTACCAGCTCGCCCGCGGGCTGGACCGGTTGTCGTCGCTGAAATTTCCCTTGCGCGCCAATGCCACTACGCGCGGCTACTACGCGCAGCTGGCCACGCTGTACAGCGGCACGGCCGCAGCCGACATGCGCGCGGTGGCGCACGATCCGTCCGATCCGGCCGCGCTGGCGCGGCTGGCGGCCTCCTCGCCGTACAACAACGCGCTTCTGCGCACCACCTGCGTGCCCACCCTGCTGGCCGGCGGCGATGCGGAGAACGCGTTGCCGCAGATGGCCCGCGCCACCATCAACTGCCGCCTGTTGCCGGACGAGGATCCCGATCACGTCGACGCGATGCTGAAGCAGGCGCTGGCCGATCCGGCCATCGCGATCGCCCGCGTGGCGCCGGCGCAGCCGAGCCCGCCCAGCCCGGTCGACCCGGTGCTGTTCGCGCAGATCGCGGCAGTGGCCAGCAGCCTGTGGGGGCCGATTCCGCTGTCGCCGTACATGTCCGCCGGTGCCTCGGACAGCATCTTCCTGCGCGCGGCCGGGATGCCATCCTATGTGTTCAACGGCATCGCCTACGATGTCGACGACGACCGCTCGCACGGGCAGGATGAACGCATCCTGGTGAGCTCCTACTACCAGTCACTCGAATTCAACTACCGATTGCTCAAAGACCTGTAAGGAGCTGCCGCCGTCCATGTCCCGCGCCCTGCCTCTGTCGCTGCGCCCTTCACCCGCCCCGTACCGGCCCGTTGCGCCGTCGTGGAGGTACGCGCCGTGACCGAAGCGAACGCGGTGGGCACGCTGGAACAGGCGCTGGCGCATGCCGAACAACTGCTGCACACCGATCCGGTGCAGGCCGGCGAGCAGGCCGGCGAGATCCTGCGGGTGGTCGAAGGCCATCCGCTGGCGTTGCGCCTGCTGGCGGCGGCGCGCACGGCGCAAGGTGACACGGCCGGTGCACTGGAGATCCTGCGGCCGCTGGCCCGGGCGCAGCCGAACTGGGCGATCCTCCAGCTCGAGCTGGGGCTGGCGCTGGGCCAGGCCGGACGTGGCGAGGAGGCGATCGATGCGCTGCGCCAGGCGCTGGCGCTGAAGCCGGACCTGCCGCAGGCCTGGCGTGCGCTGGGCGACCACCTGATGGCCGCCGGCGACCAGGACGCCGCCGATGCCGCGTACGCCAACCACGTGCGCCACTCCACCAGCGATCCGCGCCTGCTCGCCGCCGCCACCGCGCTGGTCGAAAACCACATCCCGGTGGCCGAGGCGCTGCTGCGCGAACACCTGAAGGAGGCGCCCACCGACGTCGCCGCGATCCGCATGTTTGCCGAGGTGGCCATGCGCCTGGGCCGCAACGAGGATGCCCAGAACCTGCTGCTGCGCTGCCTGGAACTGGCGCCAAGCTTCGACGCCGCGCGCCAGAACTACGCCCTGGTGCTGCATCGAAGCAACCAGCCCGAGCAGGCGCTGGCGCAGATCGAACTCCTGCTGGCAACCGACCCGTCCCACCCGGGCTATCGCAACCTCAAGGCGGTGGTGCTGTGCCGGATCGGCGAGTACGAGCCGGCGATCGGCCTCTATGCCGAGCTGTTGGAACAGTATCCGCTCAACGCCAAGGTGTGGATGAGCTACGGGCACGCGCTGAAGACATCCGGCCATGCCGATCGCGCCATCGCCGCCTATCGGCGCAGCCTCGAACTGGAGCCGTCCTTCGGCGAGGTGTGGTGGAGCCTGGCCAACCTGAAGACGTTCCGCTTCAGCGCCGACGATCTGTCCACGATGCGCCGGCAGCTGGCACACGAGGGCCTGGGCGACGACGATCGGCTGCACCTGGAGTTCGCGATCGGCAAGGCACTGGAGGACGAGGGCGACTACGAGCCCTCGTTCCACCACTACGCCCAGGGCAATGCGCTGCGTCGCACGCAGCTGTGCTACGACGCCGACGACACCAGTGCCCGCGTGCAGCACATCCGCGCCAGCTATACCGCGGATTTCTTCGCCGCGCGTGCGGGCAGCGGCAGCCCGGCGCGCGACCCGATCTTCATCGTCGGCCTGCCACGCGCGGGCTCCACCCTGATCGAGCAGATCCTGTCCAGCCACAGCCAGGTCGAGGGCACGATGGAGCTGCCCGAGGTCACCTCGATCACCCGCATGCTGCGCGCGCAGGGCGAGGCCGACAGCGCCATGCCTTACCACGCGGCGCTTGCCGCGCTCGATGCCGACGGGCTGCGCGAGCTGGGCGAGCACTATCTCGCGCATACGCGCATCCATCGCAAGACCGCGGCGCCGTTGTTCATCGACAAGATGCCGAACAACTTCATGCACATCGGGCTGATCCACCTGATGCTGCCGAACGCCACCATCATCGATGCGCGCCGGCATCCGCTGGCCTGCTGCTTTTCCGGCTTCAAGCAGCATTTCGCACGCGGCCAGAGTTTCAGCTACAGCCTCGACGACCTGGGTCGCTATTACCGCGACTACGTCGCGTTGATGGCGCACTTCGATCAGGTGCTGCCCGGTCGCGTCCATCGCGTGATCTACGAGCGCATGGTCGAGGATACCGAGGGTGAGGTTCGACGCCTGCTCGACCATTGCGGCCTGCCGTTCGAGGAATCGTGCCTGCGGTTCTTCCAGAACGAACGGCCGGTACGCACCGCCAGTTCGGAACAGGTGCGCCGGCCGATCTACCGCGAAGGCGTGGATCACTGGAAGCACTTCGCGCCATGGCTGGCGCCACTGGAGCAGGCGTTGGGGGCGGTGCTCGGGCCATATCCCGACGTACCGGAATCTGGATCGCTGTAGCACGTTCGATTGATTGTTTTCACCTGGGAGGGGAAACCGATGTATAGGCAGATGTCCACACAGAGAAACGGGCAAAGGACGAAATTGCACCGATTGCCGCTGGCCGCGGCGATTTGTTTCGCCATGAGCATGCCGGCGTTCGCGCAGGATGCCGCTCAAACCCCACCGCCGGCCAAGACGCAAGGCAAGCTGAAGGTCGCGACGCTGGGCGCGGTGACCGTCACCGCCCAGAAACGTACCGAAAACCTGCAGAAGGTGCCGATCAGCATCCAGGTGCTGGGCACGGAAAAAATCGAGCAGCTCCACATAGCCAACTTCGACGACTATGTGAAATACCTGCCCAGCGTGTCCTACCAGAGTGCCGGCCCGGGCTTCTCCGAGATCTACATGCGCGGCGTGGCCAGCGGCGGCGACGGCAACCATTCCGGTTCGCGGCCGAGCGTCGGCGTGTACCTCGACGAGCAGCCGGTCACCACGGTCACTGGCCCGCTCGACATCCACATGTACGACATCGCCCGCGTCGAGGTGCTGGCCGGGCCGCAGGGCACCCTGTACGGCGCCAGCGCGCAGGCCGGCGCGTTGCGCATCATCACCAACAAGCCCGATGCCAGCGGCTTCGCCGCCAGTTACAGTGCCGGCATCGACTCAGTCGCCCATGGCGGCATCGGGCGTGTGGTGGAGGGGATGGTCAACATCCCGATCTCGAAAAGTGCGGCGATCCGCCTTGTCGGCTGGCATGAACACGACGCCGGCTATATCGACAACAAGGAAGGCACGCGTACCTTCCCGAGCTCCGGCATCACCGTCAGCAACGCCAGGAACTGCACGGCGTCGAGCCTGCTGGTCTGCATGCCCGCAGCCAAGAAGAACTACAACGGCAACGACATCGACGGTGCACGCGCGGCGCTGAAAGTCGATCTCAACGACGACTGGTCAATCAACGGGACGTTGATGGGTCAAAACACGGTGGCCCACGGCAACATGGCCACCGATCCGGCGATCGGCGATCTCGCCGTGACCCACTTCTATCCGGAGCGCACTTCCGACCGCTGGTGGCAGGCGGCGCTGACGCTGCAGGGCAAGATCGGCAACTTCGACCTGACCTATGCGTACGCGCACCTCAAGCGGAACCAGGTGGAGCACAACGACTACAGCGACTACTCGTTCTGGTACGACCAGCTGCCCTATTCGTACGGCACCTACATCTACGACAACAGCGGCGCGCTGATCAATCCGTCCCAGTACATCATCGGCAAAGACCGCTATGCCATGGACAGCCACGAATTGCGCCTGGCTTCGCCGAAGGAGGATCGCCTGCGCGTGGTCGGCGGCCTGTTCTGGGAAAGGTCGGTGCACGACATCGAACAGCGCTACATGATCAACGGGTTGGCGGACTCGCTCACCGTGACGGGCTGGCCGAACACCCTCTGGCTGACCGAGCAGGTGCGCACCGATCGCGACGAGGCCGTATTCGGCGAACTGTCCTACGACTTCATCCCCGACACGCTCACCGGCACCATCGGCGGACGCTACTTCCGCGCCAACAACAGCCTGGGCGGCTTCTACGGCTTCAGCGCGGGCTATTCGCCCAGTTCCAGCTATGGCGAGGCGGGCTGCATTTCACCACAGCCGTACCGTGGCGCACCGTGCCTGGACTTCGACAAGAACGTGAAGGAAACCGGCTCGCTCGGCAAGGTCAATCTGACCTGGAACATCACGCCGACCAAGCTGATCTATCTCACGCGATCCGAGGGCTATCGCCCCGGCGGCCTGAATCGTCGCGGCTCGCTGCCGCCGTACAAGTCGGATTACCTGACCAACTACGAGTTCGGCTGGAAGACCACCTGGTTCGACAACCGGCTGTCGTTCAACGGGTCGGTGTTCCAGCAGGACTGGAAGGATTTCCAGTTCAGCATCCTCGGCGCCAACGGCCTGACCGAGATCAAGAACGCCAACCAGGCACGCATCAGGGGCCTGGAGACCGAGTTGAACTGGGCTGCCACCTACAACCTGCAACTCAGCGCCGGTGCCGCCTTCTACGACGCCAAGCTGGCCGCGACGTATTGCGGATTCACCGACGCCAACGGCACGCCGGTCACCGATTGTCCCGGTGCGGAGGTGGCACCGAAGGGTACCCAGTTGCCGGTGACGCCCAGGTTCAAGGGCAACCTGGTGGCCCGCTACACCTTCGACGTGGGTGAAAACGAGGCGTTCCTGCAAGGGGCGGTGGTGCATGTGGGCGAGCGAAAGTCGGATCTGCGGCTGCTCGAAAACAGCCTGACCGGCAATCTGGCCGCCTACACGACCATGGATGTCTCCGCCGGCTTCCACAAGGGCGGCTGGACGGTGGACATGTACATCAACAACCTGTTCGACAAGCGCGCGCAACTCTACAAGTACGCCGAGTGCGCCGAGTCGGTCTGCGCCGCCCACGGCGTGGTGGCGCAATACCCCAACGGACAGGTCTACACCGTCACCAACCAGCCGCGCACCATCGGCTTGCGCTTCACGCAGGAATTCTAGGCAGGCGAGCTGCCCGTCCGCACGGAATGGATATCCTCGAAAGGCCCCGGTGCGAACCGGGGCCTTTCGTTTTGTGCGAAGTGGCGGCCGCGGCTGCCCGAAGCATGGTCGTCCGGCTGTCCGTGCGGTGTCCGCGGACACTCTGGCGTCGACGCTCGCTTTCTACAAGCTTTTGAAACATATGGAGTTGTCGCGCCATTGCCGAGTGGCACGTGGATTGCAACGACCGCTGTGCAACCGCGCTGTCCGCGGTCAGGAACGGTACTGATGATTCGCGACACTTCCGCACAAGACCGACTGGTCGAGGTCAAACCCAACCGCAAGCGCCGGCTGATCCTGCTTGGCGCCGGCGTACTCGTGCTGGCCCTGCTGGCCTGGCTGGCGCCGGGCATCGGCCGGCTGTTCTCGGCGTCCGCATCGGTCAGCAGCTCGCGGCTGGCCTTCGCCACCGTCGAACGCGGCCCGTTCGTGCGCGACATCGCCGCCGAGGGCAAGGTGGTGGCGGCGGTCAGTCCGACCCTGTACGCCACCTCCGGCGGTGCGGTGACACTGAAGGTGCATGCCGGCGACACCGTGAAAGTCGGCCAGGTGCTGGCCACCATCGTCAGCCCCGAACTGACCAACAAGCTGGCGCAGGAACAGAGCAACGCCGACGCGATGGAAGTGGACTACCGGCGCGCGCAGATCGACGCGCGCAAGCAGCGTTCCGCATTGCAGGAAACCTACGACAACGCCGTCATCGACCAGACCACGGCCGAGCGCAACCTGGATCGCTACCAGAAGGCGTTCGCCAAGGGTGCGGTGTCCAACATGGACGTGGACAAGGCCAAGGATGCGCTGGACAAGGCGAAAATCGCCACCACGCATGCCAAGGCCAACCTCGGCCTCGACAACGACAGCCTCAACTTCGACATCCAGTCGAAGAAGCTCGCGCACGAGCGGCAGCTGCTGCTGGTGAAGGACCTGCAGCGCCAGGTCGACGACCTCAACGTGAAATCGCCGGTGGACGGCCAGGTCGGCCAGCTGTTCATCGCCGAGCGCGCCACCGTGGCCAAGGACGCGCAGTTGCTCAGCGTGATCGACCTGTCCGCGCTGCAGGTGGAGATGCAGGTGCCGGAAAGCTTCGCCCGCGACCTCGGCATCGGCATGGCCGGCGAGATCAGCGGCAACGGACACGTGTGGAAGGGTCTGGTCAGCGCAATCTCGCCCGAAGTGGTCAACGGCCAGGTCGCCGCGCGGCTGCGCTTCGAAGGCGAAACGCCGAAGCAGCTGCGCCAGAACCAGCGCCTGTCGGTGCGCGTGCTGCTGGACAAGCGAGACAACGTGCTGACCGTGCAGCGCGGCTCGTTCGTCGACGAATCCGGCGGCAGCTACGCCTACGTGGTGCGCGACGGCATCGCCAAGAAAACCCCGATCCGCGTCGGCGCCTCCAGCATCGACAAGGTGGAGATCCTCGAAGGCCTCAAGGAAGGCGACCGCATCGTGATCTCTGGCACCGACAGCTTCAAGGGCGCGGCCACGGTCGCGATCAGCAATTGACGAATTTCCTTCTCTCTCCGGGAGAAGGTGCGCGAAGGGCGGATGAGGGTACGGGGCTTGCGCAGACTTTCTCGCGATAACCGAACCCTCTCCCCAACCCCTCTCCCGATGGGAGAGGGGGTCAAGATCACCACCACCGAGGAACAACCATGCTGAAGATGACCCACCTGTCCAAGGTCTACCGCACCGAAGTGGTGGAGACCTACGCGCTGCGCGATTTCAACATCGACGTGAAAGAAGGCGAGTTCGTCGCCGTCACCGGCCCGTCCGGTTCCGGCAAGACCACCTTCCTGACCATCGCCGGGCTGCTGGAAACCTTCAGCGGCGGCGAATACCACCTGGACGGCATCGAGGTGAGCAACCTCAACGACAACGCCCGCTCGAAGATCCGCAACGAGAAGATCGGCTTCATCTTCCAGGCGTTCAACCTGATCCCCGACCTCAACGTGTTCGACAACATCGAGGTGCCGCTGCGCTACCGCGGCATGAAGGCGGCCGAGCGCAAGCAACGCATCATGGATTCGCTGGAGCGCGTCGGCCTGGCCTCGCGCGCCAAGCACTACCCGGCCGAACTGTCCGGCGGTCAGCAGCAGCGCGTGGCGATCGCCCGCGCGCTGGCCGGCTCGCCGCGCCTGCTGCTGGCGGACGAACCGACCGGCAACCTGGATACCCAGATGGCGCGCGGCGTGATGGAGCTGCTGGAAGACATCCATCGCGAAGGCGCCACCATCGTGATGGTCACGCATGACCCGGAACTGGCCGCGCGTGCCCAGCGCAACGTGCACATCATCGACGGCCAGGTGGTCGAGCTGTCCGAAGACCCGCGCTTCCACACCGTGCATGCCGCCGCAGGCGACGCCCACGCCTGAGCGGTTGTGACTGTTCAACCTCCCAGGCCGGCCAGGGATGGCAGGTCGCGGATCGGACACGCAAGTGCCCGAATCGCGTGAACGAGTCCGGACATGCGCCGTACTCGCGATAGAGGAAAACCACAGAGAGTGGCTTTCTTCACAGATTCCCAGCGCTCGCTCGCCTTGTCATTGCTGCACCCACGATTCCGGAGCCACAGATGTTTTCCTACTACCTCGAACTGGCCCTGCGCAGCCTCAGGCGCAGCCCCGGGCTGACCTTGTTGATGGTGCTGACGATCGGTTTCGGCGTGGCCGCGTCGATGACGTCGTGGTCGGTGTTCCGCGCCGTGTCGGGCGACCCGATCCCGTGGAAGTCGTCGAAGCTGTTCGTGCCGCAGATCGACAACTGGGGGCCGAAGGGCCGCAGCAGCGACGGCGAGCCGCCGAACGCGATGGATTACGCCGATGCGATCGCACTGATGCGCGACCATCGCGCGAAACGGCAGTCGGCGATGTATCAGATCTCGCCGTCGATAGTGCCGGCGCAGGCCGACAAGCATCCGTTCAACGTGAGCGGCCATGTGGTCTACGGCGAGTTCTTCCCGATGCTGGACGTGCCGTTCAAGTACGGCAGCGGCTGGAGCGCGGACGACGACACCAACCGCGCGATGGTGGCGGTGATCAGCAGCAAGCTCAACCAGAAGCTGTTCGGCGGCGTCAGCAGCGTGGGCAAGACCGTCAATATCGAGGGCAAGGACTATCGCGTCGTCGGCGTGCTCGACGACTGGAATCCGCAGCCGCGCTTCTACGACGTGGTCAACACGGGCGGCTTCTCCACCACCGGCGACGATGTGTTCCTGCCGTTCCTTACCGCCATCCAGGAGGCCATGTCGAACGACGGCAACACCAATTGCAACGAGGTGCCCAAGGAGTCGGGCTTCGTCGGATTGCAGCATTCCGAGTGCGTGTGGGTCGCCTACATGGCCGAGCTCGACGATGTGGCCGCGGCGACTGCCTATCGCAATTATCTCAACGACTATGCCCGTGCGCAGCAGCAGGCCGGCCGCTTCGGCTGGGCACCGAACAGCCGCCTGCGCGACCTGCCGGCTTGGCTGGACAGCCAGCACGTGGTGCCCAGCGATACCCGGGTGTCGCTGCTGGTGGCATTGGGCCTGCTGCTGGTGTGCCTGGTGAACACGGTGGGCCTGCTGCTGGCCAAGTTCCTGCGTCGCAGCGGCGAGATCGGCGTACGCCGCGCACTGGGCGCGCCCCGCGCCGCGATCTACTCGCAGTTCCTCACCGAGGCGGGCATCGTCGGTGCGGCCGGTGGTGTCCTGGGCCTGTTGCTCACCGTCGCGGGCGTGGCCAGCGTGGGCTGGGTGCTGCCCAAGGACATCGCAGCGCTGGCGCGGCTGGATGTGTCGCTGCTGCTGCTCACCATGCTGGTGGCCGTGGTCGCCACGATGCTGGCCGGCCTTTATCCGACCTTCCGTGCCTCGCGCGTGCAGCCGGCGTGGCAGTTGAAGAGCAATTGAGGATCATGAACATGAAACTGCATCCCATTCTTGCCGCATTGCGCAAGCACAAGGCCGGCACCGTGCTGATCGCACTGCAGATCGCGCTGACCCTGGCGATCGTGTGCAACGCCGTGTTCATCATCGGCCAGCGTGTCGAGCGGGTGAACCGGCCCACCGGGCTGGACGAGAGCAACCTGTTCCTGGTCAGCCAGCAATGGGTGGGCGCGCCCAGCGCCGACAATGCCGACGGCGTGGAAAAACTCGACGCCATGCAGCGCGAGGATCTCGCCGCGCTGCGCCAGCTGCCGGGCGTGGCTGCGGTGGCGCCGACCAACTCGCTGCCGCTGCTCAACTCCTCCTGGACCGGTTCGGTGTCGCACAAGCCGGGCGCCGATCTGGGCGGCAAGGGCGATATCCGCACCGCGTACTACTTCACCGACGAGCAGGCGCTGTCGACGCTGGGCTTGCGCCTGGTGGCCGGTCGCAACTTCAACGCCGGCGATGTGCAGCATCAGGGTTTCCGCGACCAGCGCGATCGTCCGGTAGCGATCATCAGCAAGGCGCTGGCCGACAAGCTGTTCCCCGACGGCAATGCCGTCGGCAAGGTGATGTACAGCGACGGCAGCAATGCACCCACTACCATCATCGGCGTGGTCGCACGCCTGCAGATCCCTTCCATCGGCAGTTGGGGCAGCAGCTTTGCGTGGTACTCGACGTTGATACCGACGCGGCTGGACGGCGGTTTTGCCCGCTATGCCGTGCGCACCAAACCCGGCCAGCTGGACGCGGTGATGCGCGCGGTGGCGCCTGCCCTGTACAAGGTGACGCCGATGCGCGTGCTCGACGACGACAGCGTCAAGCCGTTCTCCGAGATCCGCGCCAAGGCCTATCGGGCCGACATCGGCATGGCGGTCCTGATGGGCGTGATCTGCCTGATCCTGCTCTGCGTCACTGCCGCCGGCATCGTCGGGCTGACCAGCTTCTGGGTCGGCCAGCGCCATCGGCAGATCGGCGTGCGCCGTGCGCTGGGGGCTCGCAAGATCGACATCCTGCACTACTTCCAGATCGAGAACCTGCTGATTGCCGGTGTCGGCGTGGTGCTCGGCGTGGTGCTGGCGGTGGGGCTCAACATGTGGCTGATGACCCACTACGAGATGACGCGCATCCCGCTGCTGTATGTGGTCACCGGCGTATTGGCGATGCTGGCGATCGGCCAGGGCGCGGTCTTCGTGCCGGCCCGGCGCGCGTCCAACGTGCCGCCGGTGGAGGCGACGCGGGCAGCGTGAGGAAAGCCGGGGATTCGGGATGGGGGATTCGGAGAAGCGCAAGCTCGCGTCGCCACCGCTTTTCCGGATCCCGAATCTCGAATCCCCAATCCCGTCTCCAAAGGAGATAGTGATGTTTGCCTACTACCTCGATCTGGCCTTGCGCAGCCTGAAACGCAACAAGGCGCTCACCGCGCTGATGGTGCTGGCGATCGCGCTGGGCATCGGGGCCAGCATGACCACGCTGACCGTGCTGCATGTGTTGTCGGGCGACCCGCTGCCGGGAAAGAGCGCGCAGCTGTATTACCCGCAGATCGACCCGCAGGATCTCAAGGGCATGATGCCGGGCAAGGAGCCGCCGGAACAGCTCACCCTGGTCGACGGCCTGAACCTGCTGCATGCGGCGCGGGCCGATCGGCAGGCGCTGATGGCGGGCGGTTCGGCACCGATCGATCCCGGGAAGGCCGACATGGATCCGTTCTATGTGGAAACGCGCTACACCACGACGGGTTTCTTCCCCATGTTCGACGCGCCGTTCCTGTTCGGCCATGCATGGACGGCGGCGGACGACGAGGCGAAGGCGCGCGACGTGGTGATCGCGCGATCGCTCAACGACAAGCTGTTCGGCGGTGCCGACAGCGTCGGGCGCACGCTGCGCATGGCCGGTGTCGACTGGCGCATCGTCGGCGTGCTCGACCAGTGGCGGCCGAATCCGCACTTCTACGACCTCACCACCGGTTCGTATGCCTACGCGGAGCAGGTATTCCTGCCGTTGCAGACGATGGTCGAGTTGCGGCTCGATCGCAACGGCTCGTCCGATTGCTGGGGCAACGGCGGTGGCGGCGTCGGCAACATCCTGCCCAACGATGACTGCGTGTGGCTGCAGTTCTGGGTGCAACTGGATACGCCGGCCAAGGCCGCGGCGTACCGGGATTTCCTGGTGCACTACTCGCAGGAGCAGAAGGCACTGGGACGTTTCCAGCGCGCGCCCAATGTGCGCCTGCGCAACGTGATGCAGTGGCTCGACTACAAGATGGTGGTGCCCGACGACGTGCGCCTGCAGGCCGGCCTGGCGTTCGGCTTCCTGCTGGTATGCCTGGTGAATACGGTGGGCCTGATGCTGGCCAAGTTCATGCGCCGCGCGGCCGAACTCGGCGTGCGCCGCGCGCTGGGTGCATCGCGCCGCGCGCTGTTTGCACAACTGCTGATCGAG
The DNA here is from genome assembly GCF_008329435.1 of Rhodanobacter sp. T12-5. GTDB lineage: Bacteria > Pseudomonadota > Gammaproteobacteria > Xanthomonadales > Rhodanobacteraceae > Rhodanobacter. The sequence continues at coordinate 637,770 of NZ_NPKN01000002.1, read as the reverse complement.
TCCGGCGTGGTCGGTCTGGTCGGAGGGCTGGGCGGCTTGCTGCTGGCGATGCTCGGCCTTTGGCTGGTGCGCCAGCGGCCATCGGACTATGCCGCACTGGCACAACTGGATACGAGCATGTTGTTCACCACCTTCGCACTGGCGGTGTGCGCCACGCTGCTGGCTGGCCTGCTGCCGGCGTGGCGTGCCTGCCAGATCGCCCCTGCGCTGCAACTGAAGAGCAACTGAGGCGGCCATGGACATTCTCCCGATTCTCTCCACGCTGCGCCGGCACAAGCTCACCGCCTGGCTGCTCATCCTCGAGATCGCGCTGACCTGCGCGATCGTGTGCAATGCGGTATTCCTGATCGGCCAGCGCCTCGAACGCATGGATATGCCCAGCGGCGTGGCCGAGCACGAGTTGCTGCAGATCCAGGTGGCCGACATGGTGGCACCCGCCAACCCTTATGCCCGCGTGGCCGAGGACATGGCCGTGCTGCGCCAGGTGCCCGGCGTGATCTCGGTGGCGTCGTCCAACCAGGTGCCATTCGGCAGTTCATCCTCCAACAGCAACATCCGGCTCGATCCGGCGCAGGTGCGATGGACACTCAGTGCCACCACCTATTTCGGCGAGAACCTGCCGAAGACGCTGGGCACGCGGCTGGTTTCCGGGCGAGACCTGGAGTCCAGCGATTTCGTCGATGTGGACGTGGCGATGAAGGCGCTCGGCACCGGCGATGCGAAGCACCTGCCATCAGTCATCCTGATCACGCAAACGCTGGCCGAGCGTCTGTGGCCGGGCCAGAACCCGCTGGGTCACATCATCTATCTCGCGCCTACGGTCGGACTGCGCGTGGTCGGCGTGCTGGACAGCCTGGTACGGCCCAATGCCTACGATATAAGCAAGGCGCAATACACGACGATCGTGCCGCTGCGCATGGGAGCGAACAAGGATCAGAGCTACCTGATCCGTTGCCGCCCCGAGGACCGTGCCCATGTCCTGGATGCAGCGCTGGCCGCGTTGAAGAAGGTCGATCCGCAGCGCGTGGTCACCACCAGGCGCAGCTTCGATGAAGTGCGCCGGAAGTTCTTCCAGGATGACCGCGCGATGGCCGGCATGCTGGTCGGCGTGATCGCGGCGCTGCTGATCGTCACCGCGCTCGGCATCGTGGGACTGGCCAGTTTCTGGGTGGCGCAGCGGCGCCGCACGATCGGCGTGCGGCGCGCGCTGGGCGCAACCCGCCGCAACATCCTCAACTACTTCCAGACCGAGAACTTCCTGCTCGCCACGATCGGCATCGCGCTCGGCATGGCGCTGGCCTACGCGATCAACCTGTTCCTGATGCTGCATTACGAGTTGCCGCGACTTCCGGCCATCTATTTCCCCGTCGGCGCGATCGCGCTGTGGCTGATCGGCCAGCTTGCCGTACTCGGTCCCGCGTTGCGCGCGGCGGCGGTGCCGCCGGTGGTGGCGACGAGGTCTGTATGACGGGGTTTGATTCCTGTGGGAGCGACTTCAGTCGCGATGGCTTCAGTGGCACCAAGCGCATCGCGATTGAAGTCGCTCCCACAGGAATGGCGCGCTTTTGGTGCACCTGGATGACGACGGAGTGACGAACATGTTTGCCTACTACCTCGATCTGGCCCTGCGCAGCCTGAAGCGCAACAAGGTGCTCACCGCGTTGATGGTGCTGGCCATCGCCGTCGGCATCGGTGCCAGCATGACCACGCTGACGGTGATGCACCTGCTGTCGGGCGATCCGCTGCCGGGTCGCAGCCAGCACATTTTCTATCCGCAGGTGGACGCCTCACCGGCTGGCTACGCCAAAGGCGGGCCGCTGGACATGCTCGACTACCGCTCGGCGGTGGATCTGTGGAGCGCGCATCGGGCCGATCGCCAGGCGTTGCTTGCAGGCAGCGATGTCAAGGTGCGCGCGCCGGACGCCAGGGTGCCGCCCCTGATGGTGCCGATGCTGGCCACGACCTCCGACTTCTTTGCGATGTTCAAGGTGCCATTCCGGTACGGCAGCGCCTGGACGGCTGCCGACGCCGCCAGTCGTGCGCGCGTGGCGGTGATTTCCTCCAACCTCAACGACAGGCTGTTCGGCGGTGCCGACAGCGTGGGCAAGACCTTGCGCCTGAAAGACAGCGACGTACGGATCGTCGGCGTGATGGACGCGTGGCGGCCCTCGCCGCTCTTCTACGATGTGCGCGCCGGGCGTTTCGCCGAAGGCCAGACCTCGTCGTTCTACGACAAGCCCGAAGATGTGTTCATGCCCTTTTTCAGCGGGCTGGAGGTCAACGACGGCAATTTCTGGCAGTTCACCTGCTGGGGCAACGTCGCCACGCCGGGGCATCTGCAGGATGCGCCGTGTGTCTGGGTCGGCCTGTGGGTGCAACTGGACAGCGCGGCCAAGGTGGCGGACTACCGCGCCTTCATCGCGCATTACGCGCAGCAACAAAAGGCGCTGGGGCGCTTCGCCACTACCCAGACCCGCATGCCGAGCCTGATGCAGTGGCTGGTGTTCAACCATGTGGTGCCCAGTGACGTGAAGCTGCAGACGTGGCTGGCGTTTGCGTTCCTTGCCATCTGCCTGTTCAACATGATCGGCCTGCTGTTGGCCAAATTCCTGCGTCGCAGCAGCGAAATCGGCGTGCGTCGCGCACTGGGTGCCAGTCGTGGCGCGATATTCGCGCAATGCCTGGTCGAGGCCGGAATGGTCGGCGTGGTCGGCGGCATCGGTGGCTGGTTGCTGACCCTGCTGGGTCTGTGGCTGGTGCGGCGGCAACCCGTCGAATACGCCGATCTCGCGCACCTGGACATCGGCATGCTCGGGTTGACCTTCGCGCTCGCCGTTGTGGCCAGTCTGATGGCCGGTTTCCTGCCCGCATTGCGGGCCAGCCGGGTGGCACCGGCGCTGCAGTTGAAAACGTTGTGAGGACCGGAGCCATGCAGATCAAGCCCATTCTTTCCGCACTGCGCAAGCATCGCCTGTCCACGATCCTGATTGCGCTGGAAATCGCGCTGGCCTGCGCGGTGCTGTGCAATGCCTGTTTCATGATTTCCCAGCGCGTCTCGGCAACGCATATCGACAGCGGAGTGGATGAAACGTCCCTCGCGACGGTACAACTGACCGGCTACGACTCCACCCAAGCGCCCGATGTGGATGCGCGGGCGCTCGCCGCGTTGCGCGCCGTTCCCGGTGTGCAGTCGGTGTCGCTGCTCAATTCCATACCGTTCGGTAGCCGCCGCGGTACCGCTGGAATCACTACCGATGCGGCCGGCGAGCATTTTGGCGGCGTGATCGAATTCTACGTGGGCGGTCCGGGCAGCCTGCAGACACTCGGTGCCAAGCTCGTTGCCGGGCGTGCGCCGCAAATGGATGACTTTCACGCGTTCACCGGCTTCATGCCCGACGAGGGCAGCGTCCAGATCACGCAGGCCCTGGCCGAACATCTGTGGCCGGGTGCCGATCCGCTCGGCAAGGAGTTCTGGGTGCTGAAGTCGCACTACCGCGTGGTTGGCGTGTTGAAAAGCCTGGTCCGGCCCGATCCGACCGGGTGGACGCCAGAACAACGCCAGTGGTCCGTATTCCTGCCGGCGCAGCCGGGCCCGTATCTGACGGGCAGCTACCTGTTGCGCGCCAGTCCCGGGGATCTGCCGCGCGTGCTGCGCGATGCGCTCGCGGCCCTCGCCAAGGCGGTGCCGGAAGTGGTGATTGATCGCGAGAATAGCCATACCCTGGGCGAACTGCGCCACGACGTGTTCAAGAACGATCGCGCCATGGCCGGCATGCTCGTCGGTGTGATTGCCGCGCTGCTGCTGGTCACGTCGCTGGGCATCGTCGGCCTGGCCAGTTTCTGGGTGCAGCAGCGCCGCCGGCAGATCGGCATCCGCCGCGCGATCGGTGCCACTCGCAGCGACATCCTGCACTACTTCCAGACCGAGAATTTCCTGATCGTGACCGGCGGCATCGTGCTTGGCATGGTGCTGGCGTTCGCGATCAACCTGCTGCTCATGCAGCGCTACGAACTGCCGCGCCTGCCGCTGTACTACCTCCCGATCGGCGCGCTGGTGCTGTGGGCGCTCGGCCAGTTGGCGGTGCTCGGTCCGGCGTTGCGCGCTGCGGCGGTGCCGCCGGTGGTGGCGACGCGGTCGGTGTGATCGGACTCGCCCCTGCGGCGATACGTGGTTTCGATGGTCGATGGGGGTACACGGAATGTTCGGCTACTACCTGGATCTCGCCCTGCGCAGCCTGAAGCGCAGCCCGGGTCTCACTGCACTGATGATGCTGGCGATCGGGTTCGGCGTGGCCGCATCGATGACCACATGGTCGGTGTTCCGCGGCGTGTCGGGTGATCCGATTCCGTGGAAGTCGGCGCAGCTGTTCGTGCCGCAGATCGACAGCTGGGGTCCGTCGCAGAAATCCGGGGCCGGCCTCCACGAGCCGCCGGATGCATTGGCTTATGCCGATGCGATCGCACTGATGCACGATCGCCGCGCCGCCTTGCAGTCGGCGATCTACGCGGTCGCACCGACGGTGTTGCCGGCGGGGGAGGGACGCAGCCCGATCCCGGTATTCGGTTTCGGCGTCTACGGCGAATTCTTTCCGATGCTGGATGTGCCCTTTCGGTACGGCAGCGGCTGGCAGGCTGGCGACGACGGTGACGGCGCACCCGTCATCGTGATCAGCGATGCACTCAACCGGCAGGTATTTGGCGGTGGCAACAGCGTCGGTCGCAACATCGATCTGGATGGCAGGGACTACCGCGTGACCGGTGTGCTGAAGCCGTGGAATCCGCAGCCGATGTTTTTCGACGTGGTCGATACCGGCGGGTTCGGCGGCAATGGCCCGGATGTTTTCGTGCCGCTGCAGCGTGCCATCGCCAGCGGCATGGAAAACGCCGGCGCGGTGAATTGCCCGAAGGGCGTGCAGCCCGGCGCGGGCTACGCCGGGCTGCAGAAGTCGAACTGCGTGTGGCTCGCTTACATGGTCGAGTTGGACGATGAATCTGCAGTGCAGAACTACCGGCAGTACCTGGACAACTATGCGAGCGTTCAGCAGAAGCTCGGCCGCTTCGATTGGCCGCCGAACAATCGCCTGCGCGACATGCGCGCGTTTCTGGATCATGAGCACGTGGTGCCCGACGACACCCGTGTATCGCTGCTGGTGGCGCTGGGCCTGCTGCTGGTATGCCTGGTCAACACCGCGGGGCTGATGCTGGCCAAGTTCCTGCGTCGCAGCGGCGAGATCGGCGTGCGCCGGGCGCTGGGCGCATCGCGCCGAGCCATCCATGCGCAGTTCCTCACCGAGGCGGCAGTCATCGGCGTCGGCGGCAGCGCGCTGGGCCTGCTGCTGACCGCCATCGGGGTATTCGCCGTCAACCGGATGTTGCCGCCACGCCTGGCCGAGCTGGCCCGTATCGAGCCGGCCTTGCTCCTGCTCACCGTGGTGGTGGCGATCGCCGCCAGCGTGCTGGCTGGCTTGTATCCCACCTTTCGTGCCGCGCGGGTGCAGCCTGCCTGGCAATTGAAGACGAATTGAGGATGCGCCAATGAGACTGCATCCGACCCTTTCTGCGCTGCGACAGCACAAGGCTGGCGTGTTGCTGATCGTGCTGCAGATCGCGCTGACCCTCGCGATCGTGTGCAATGCCATCTTCGTGATCGGGCAGCGCATCGAGCGGATGAATCGCCCCACCGGAACGGTCGAGGATGGCCTGATCCGCATATCGCAAAGCTGGTTCGGCGCGCCTGCCGGCGATGATGCCGCGTCCGTCGAAAAACTCGACGCGCTGCAGCGGACGGATCTGGCCACGTTGCGCAACCTGCCCGACGTGCAGGACGTGGCTGCTTCGACCAGCATGCCGCTGCAAGGCATGATCTACAGCGGCACGCTCAGCTTGAATGCGCAACAAACCGGCGTGGCGGTGAGCGCCGCCTACTACTACGGCGACGAGCATCTGCGCCCGACGCTCGGCGTGCGCCTGATCGCAGGTCGCGATTTCAGGGCCGACGAGATCCTGCACCGCACGCTCACCGGCGAGGCCGCGCCGTCGGTGATCATCGTCAGCAAGCCGGTGGCCGGGAAGCTGTTTCCTGACGGCGACGCGTTGGGCAAGACGGTGTACCAGGACGGCAAGCCGGCGACCATCGTCGGCATCGTCGAGCGCCTGCAGACGCCGACCACGGCGAAGTGGGGCAGTGCCTGGGACTACAACTCGGTATTGGAACCGATACGCGTGGACGGCGCTTCGGCCAGCTACGCGGTGCGCGCACGGCCCGGTCGCGAGCAGGCGGCGATGCGCGAGGCACGCAAAGCCTTGCTGGCAGTCGACCCGTTGCGCGTGATGCCGGACAGCTGGGGCATCCAGTCGCTCTCGCAGATACGCGACAAGATCTACCGCGCCGATCGCGGCATGGCGCTGATGATGGCTGCGGTGTGCCTGATCCTGGTCGTGGTGACGGCTGCCGGCATCGCCGGGCTGACCAGTTTCTGGGTCGGCCAGCGGCGCAAGCAGATCGGCGTACGGCGTGCGCTGGGTGCGCGACGCATCGACATCCTGCGCCACTTCCAGGTCGAGAACCTGCTGATCGCCGGTGGCGGCGTGCTGCTCGGCGTAGTGCTGGCATTGGCGCTGAACCTGTGGCTGATGACGCACTACGAGATGGCGCGCTTGCCATTGCCGTACGTGGGGATCGGCGTGCTGGCGATGCTGGTGATTGGGCAGGCGGCGGTGTTCATGCCGGCGCGACGTGCGTCCCATGTACCGCCGGTGGTGGCGACGCGGGCGGCGTGAAGGCGGCGATCGGCTACATCAGCGAAAACTATGGAGTGGTCTTTTCATGAAAATCATCAATGCACGAATCAATCGGTTCACGGCTTTCGGCGTGTTGGCGTCGGTATGTCTTGCCGCATCGGCAGGTGCGCCCCGGCCAGCGTGGACCGGTCGCGATCAGGCGGACGCGGTACATCTGGTCGCTGCGGTTCGGCAGCAGGATGCCGACGCTGTCCGACACATGGCAAAAGACGGTGTGGACGTGAACGCGAGTGTGCGTGGCGACGGCACGCCGCTCATCATCGCGGCGAAACGCGGTGACCTCGCCATGGTGAACGTCCTGCTCGGACTCGGCGCGAGCGTGAACCTGGCCGTGCATGGCGATGGCAATCCACTGGTGGCTGCGTCGGCTGCCGGAAGGCTCGACGTCATGGCGCGCTTGCTGGCGGCGGGTGCCAGCATCAACCTCGTCGTGCCAGATGACGAGACTGCCCTGATCAGCGCCGTCAGGAATGATCACCTGGATGCCGTCGAACTCCTCGTCGAGCACGGTGCCGACGTGAATCTGGGCGTCGTCGCCAACGGCAGCCAATGGCGTTCACCGCTGAACCAGGTCCACAGCGAATCGATCCGAAAATATCTGTCGCGCCACGGCGCCGTGGTCGGCCATCCCGGCTGAATACGTCTGCAACAGGGAGATGTGCAATGTTCGGCTATTACCTTGACCTGGCGCTGCGCAGCCTGAAACGCAACAAGGTGCTGACCACGCTGATGGTGCTGTCGCTGGCGCTGGGGATCGGCGCGAGCATCACCACGCTGACCGTGTTCCGTTTGCTGTCGGGTGATCCGCTGCCGCAAAAAAGTGCGCAGCTGTTCTATCCGCAGCTCGATCCGTATCCGAAAGACCAGCCGTTTTCGCGCAGCGACAAGATGCCGTGGCTGATGACGTATGCCGATGCGATGAACCTGATGCATGCGCGCAAGGCCACGCGGCAGGCAGCGATGGCGATGACCCAGGCCAAGGTGACGCCGTCAACCGCCGGGCAGAAGCCCTTCTTCAGCGACGGGGTGATGACCACGGCGGATTTCTTCGCGATGTTCGACGCGCCGTTCCGCTATGGCGGCGGCTGGAGCGCGGCGGACGATGACAACCGCATGCCGGTGGCGGTGATCGCCGGGTTCCTCAACGACAAGCTGTTCGGCGGCACCGACAGCGTGGGACGCAGCATCCGCATCAACGAGCACGACTTTCGCATCGTCGGCGTGCTCGATCATTGGGCACCGCAGCCGCGCTTCTACGGCTTGCGCCTGGGTGGCCACGACTACGGCACGGGCGATGCGGTATTCATGCCGCTGCAGACCGCGCGCGCCGACGGCATGACGCCGCAGGTCACTCTCTCATTCGGCTCATCGGACAGCACGAAACTGGAAACCGCACCCAGCATCTGGCTGGGCGTGTGGGTGCAATTGTCGGGCGCGGCCGATGCGGCGGCGTATCGAACCTTCCTGGGCAACTACGCGGCGCAGCAGGTCACGCTGGGGCGGTTCCAGCGCCCGCGGGTGTCCCTGTCCGGCTTGATGCAGTGGCTGGCGGATCAACGGGTGGTGCCCGACGACGTGCGCCTGCAGACGGGGCTGGCGTTCGGCTTCCTGCTGATCTGCGTGGTCAATACGGTCGGCCTGCTGCTGGCCAAGTGCCTGCGCCGATCGCGCGAGATCGGCGTGCGCCGCGCGCTGGGTGCGTCGCGGGGTGCGATCTTCGCTCAGTTCATGGTCGAGGCTGCCATCGTGGGTTTGGCCGGTGGCGTGCTGGGGCTGGGCTTCGCCGAGCTGGGGTTGCTCGGCATCCGTCATCAGCCGGCCGAGTACGCCAGCCTGGCGCACCTGGATATCGGGATGTTCCTGTTCACCTTTGTCGTGGCCGTGCTGGCCAGCCTGATCGCCGGCCTGCTGCCGGCCTGGCGGGCCAGCCTGCTGGCACCGGCCCCGCAACTGAAAGCCGCCTGAGGTGCCCATGGAAATCCGACCGATCCTCGCCAGCCTGCGCAAGCACCGCATCCCCGCCGTGTTGATCGTGCTGGAGATCGCGCTGGCCTGCGCGGTGTTGTGCAACGCCGTGTTCATGATCGGCCAGCGCGTGGCCGACATCCACATGCGCAACGCCATCGACGAGCGCGGCATTTCGGTGCTCACCTTGAACGGCGCTGATCCGGCGCGCGCCGCCGCCGACATCCCGCGCAATCTGGCGGCGCTGCACGGCATCGCGGGCGTCAAGGCGGTGGCGACGACCACCGGCATGCCGCTGGACACGGATGCGGCGGTGACCGGTTTCACCATCACGCCGGAAGGGAAAAGCAGCGTGAACACCGCGGAGTATTTCATCGGCAGCGACGGTGAACAGGCGCTGGGATTGCGACTGCTGCAGGGGCGTTATTTCAATGCCGACGAATACGCAGACAGCGGTCTGGACGGCTTCAAATCCACCGCCCACGTCATGCTGGTTACCGAAAGCGACGCGCGACGGTTGTGGCCAGGGCAGAGTGCGCTGGGCAAGCGGTTGTACAGCGACAACGCCAGCTGGACCGTGATCGGCGTGGTCGCCGACGTACTGGCGCAGGAGCCGGCGTTCAGCGGCGGCGGTGGCCGCTATTCCAGCGTGTTCTTTCCGCTGCGCCCGCAGGTCGAGCTGAGCAATTATGTCTTGCGCAGCGCGCCGCAGGATCGCGAGCGCATCGTGCGCGAAGCCGTGCAGGTGCTGGGCAAGCTGGAGCCTGCCGCGGTGGTGGAAGGCAAGACCTACGAGGCGATGCGCGCGGAATATTTTGCCGATACCAGCAGCATGGCCTGGATGCTGGTGCTGGTGTGCGTGGTGATGCTGGCGGTGACCGCCTTCGGCATCGTCGGCCTGACCAGCTTCTGGGTGCAGCAGCGCCAGCGCCAGATCGGCATCCGCCGCGCCATCGGCGCCACCCGCGGCCACATCCTCGGCTATTTCCGCACCGAGAACTTCCTGCTCAGTACCGCTGGTGTGCTGGTCGGGATGGGCTTGGCCTTCGGCATCAATCTCTACTTGATGATGCACTACGAAGTGAGCCGCATGCCCTGGTACTACCTCCCCGGCGGAGCCATCGCGCTATGGCTGCTCGGCCAGTTTGCCGTGCTTGGCCCGGCACTGCGCGCGGCGGCGGTGCCGCCGGTGGTGGCGACGCGATCAGGGTGAATACCATGCAATCTGGCACGGGAGGAGGCTTCCCGTGGCGATCACAATAAGGGTTCGTACCCCCTCGACACGACCCATGGAGATGCGCTTGATGAAGACCTTGCCGTTGTTGATCTGTGCGAGCCTGCTGGGCTCGGTGACTCTCGCTTCATCGGTGCAGGCGGCGCCGGCCGCGCAGATCGCGAAAGGCGATGTGGCGAGCCGCGTGCAGGCGCTCAATGCGCTGCTGGCCGAGCAGTGGCAGCACACGCTGCAGAACTCGCCCGAGTTCGCCACGATTCTCGGCGACCTGCGTTACAACGATCGTTGGAGCGATCTCTCGCTGGCGCATGCGGCGGCCGAGCGCAAGACGACGGCGGATTTCCTCAAGCGCTTCGAGGCGATCGACACCAGCGGCTTCTCCGACACCGACAAGCTCAACCAGCAGCTGATGGTGCGCCAGCTGAAGGACAGCCTTAAAAGCTATGACCTGAAGTTGAACGAGATGCCGCTGGACCAGATGAGCGGCGTGCACATCGCGCTGGCCGGTTTCGTCAGCTCGATCCCGTTCAACAACACCAAGGAATACGACGATTACCTGACGCGCCTGCGTGCGGTTCCGAAGGCGTTCGACCAGGTCATCGGCGTGGCGAAGCAGGGCATGGCCGACAAGATGATGCCGCCGAAGTACCTGCTGGAAAAAGTCGTCACGCAGATCGCCAGCATCGAGAAGCCGGCCGGCATGGACAGCGTGTTCGCCGAGCCGCTGAAGCATTTCCCGAAGTCGGTGTCGGCGGCCGACCAGAAGCGCCTGCATGACGCGATCCTTGCCGCGATCGACGACGACGTGCGGCCGGCGTACCAGAAACTGGGCGAGTTCGTGGCGAAGGACTATGCGCCGCACGGACGCAGCCAGCCGGGCATCTGGGACCTGCCCAACGGCGACGCGATCTACCGCTTCGACGTCGAGCAGATGACCACCACCGACAAGACGCCGGCGCAGATCCACGCGCTGGGTTTGTCCGAGGTCAAGCGCATCGAGGGCGAAATGACCAGGATCGCCAAGTCGCAGGGCTTCGCCGACCTGGCCAGTTTCCGCGCCTCGCTGAAGAGCAATCCGGCGACGCACGCGACCTCGCGCGAGGACATCCTCAATCGCTACCGCGGTTTCCTGGCGCAGATGCAGCCGGAATTGCCGAAGCTGTTCGGCATCCTGCCCAAGACCAAGGTGGTGGTGATGCCGGTCGAGGCGTTCCGCGAGAAATCCGCGGCTGCCGCCGAATACCACCAGGGCACGCCGGACGGTTCGCGGCCCGGGCAGATCTTCGTCAATACCGGTGACTTCGCCAACCGCAGCGTGCTGACGATCGAGTCGACCGCGTACCACGAGGGCATCCCCGGCCATCACCTGCAAATCTCAATTGCACAGACCCTGCCGAAGCTGCCGCCGTTCCGCCAGCAGGCCGGCTACACCGCGTACATCGAGGGCTGGGCGCTGTATGCCGAGCAACTGGGCAAGGACGTGGGCTTCTACAAGAATCCGCTGTCCGACTACGGCCGGTTGTCCGACGAACTGCTGCGCGCCGACCGCCTGGTGCTCGACACCGGCGTGCATTACAAGCACTGGACGCGCCAGCAGATGGTCGACTTCTTCCACGCGCATTCCAGCGAGGACGAGCCGGACGTGCAGGCCGAGACCGATCGCTACATCACCTGGCCGGGCCAGGCGCTGGCGTACAAGATGGGCGAGCTGAAGATCCTCGAATTGCGCACGCGGGCGAAGCAGGAGCTGGGCGACAAGTTCGACATCCGTGCGTTCCACGACGAGATCCTCGGTGGCGGTGCACTGCCGCTGGACGTGCTGGAGACGCGCACCAATGCGTGGATCGCTGCGGTGAAGGCGGGCAAGGCATCGGCGCACCCGAAGGCCGAATAAGCGGATATCGAGCGACCGTCGGCAATCTGGCTGGCGGTTGCTTCCGCTTCGTGAAGCCGCGAAAGAAAGGTTGAATAGTTCGATAGTCATGGCAACCTTTACGGCGGGAGCGGCATCCATGTCCGCATGTGCAGAAGAAAGATGCGAACCGTACTGATCATCGATGACAACCCCGCCGTGGGCGAAGCCTTGTCACTGGCGTTGTCGCTGAACGAAATTCGCACGCTCAGCGCGCTGACCCCGGAGCAGGGGCTGGCGCTGCTGGAGCGCGAAGCGATCGACGTGGTGATCCAGGACATGAACTTCACCGCCGACACCACCTCGGGCGAGGAAGGCGTGGCGCTGTTCCGTGCGATTCGCGAACGGCACCCCGATCTCCCGGTGATCCTGCTCACGGCGTGGACGCATCTGGAGACCGCGGTGGAGCTGGTCAAGGCCGGCGCGGCCGATTACCTGGGCAAGCCGTGGAACGACAGCAAGCTGCTGACCACGGTGGAGAACCTGCTGGAGCTGTCCGAGTCTACCCGCGAGGTCAGCCGCAGCCGGCGCGAGCGTCGCCAGCGGCGCGAGTTGCTGCAGAGCAAATACGATCTGGACGGACTGGTGTTCGCCTCCGAGGCAATGGGGCGCACGCTCAACCTCGCCTGCCAGATCGCCCGTTCCGACGTGCCGGTGCTGATCACCGGGCCGAACGGCACCGGCAAGGAACGCATCGCCTCGATCGTGCACGCCAATTCGGCGGTGAAGCGCGGGCCGTTCGTGGCGGTGAATTGCGGCGCGTTGCCGGGCGAGCTGATCGAGGCCGAGCTGTTCGGTGCCGAGGCCGGCGCGTATACCGGCGCGAACAAGGCGCGCGAGGGCCGCTTCGAACTGGCCGACGGCGGCACGCTGTTCCTCGATGAGATCGGCAACCTGCCGCTGCCCGGCCAGATGAAGCTGCTGCGCGTGCTGGAAACCGGCCAGTTCGAGCGGCTCGGTTCCGGCAAGACGCGGCAGGCGAAGGTGCGCGTGCTGTCGGCGACCAACGCCGACCTCAAGGCGATGATCCAGGCCGGCACGTTCCGCGAGGATCTGTACTACCGGCTCAACGTGATCGAGGTGAACCTGCCGCCGCTGAGCGAGCGCATCGACGACATCCTGCCGCTGGCCGAATTTTTCCTGGACGGACGCGCCGAACTCGGCGATGCCGCCCGCGAGGCGCTGCTGGGCTACCCGTGGCCTGGCAATGTCCGCGAGTTGAAAAACGCGATCGAACGCGCCGCGCTGCTGGTCGGCGACGGTGCGATCACGCCCGAGCTGCTCAATCTTCCGCAGCATGCGGCCGTCAGCACGCGCAATCTCGAAGAACCCAGCCGCGAGACGGTCGAGGCGGCGCTGCACAGGGCCGATGGCGTGGTCAGCCGGGCCGCACAGAACCTGGGTTTGTCGCGACAGGCGCTGTATCGGCGGATGGAGCGGTACGGCCTGATCGGTGCCAGCTGAATTTCCACGGGATCGAGTAGCCGGTGATGAAACTTGCCCTTGCGCGGAAGGCGTAGAAAGATGGCCGGACTCAGGTGTCAGGATGCCTGCCATGCGATATCCGCGACTCGTGTTCGTTTCCGCAGCGGTGATGGGTACCGGGCGCGCCTGGTTCGATGGGCGTCCGCCGCTCGATTGCGCGCAGACGCCGTTGCATGCCAAGTGCCAGTGAGAAGCCGTGAATCGGGCAACTTCTCGGTCCGGCCACGGCGAGGGCATGGGATGACTGAGTTGAGCCGACGCCCAGCCATCTCGAGGTGGACGCCATGTGGCGCCGTCTGATATCGCTGCAGGGGCGCTTGACCCTCCTCCTGGCGCTGTCGGGGCTGGCCGGCGCGATGATCTATGCCGGCATCACCCAATGGCCGCTGCCGCAGCTGTTGCTGTGGCTGCGCACCGATCTCACCGTGACGATCCGCGAGCCGATGCAACTGGGCATCTATGGTGGATTGCTGGCCAGCCTGATCGTGCTGCTGCCGCTGGCGTTCTGGCTGGCCGGGCGGGTGATGGCGCCGGTGAGCCGGCTGTTGCGTGCGCTGGAGGGCGCGGTGGCCAGCTATCGCGACGGCGATTTCAGCTTCTCCATCGCGGTCAACCGGCGTGACGAACTGGGCGAACTGATCCGCATGCACAACGCGCTGGGGCAGACCCTGCGCGAGCAGCGTCAGCACCTGGTGCAGCGTGAACTGCTGCTCGACACCGTGGTGCAGAACACGCCGGTCGCGCTGGTGCTGACCGACGCGATCGGTCGTGTGGTCTACGCCAACATTGCCTCGCGGCACCTGTTCAACCAGGGCCGCAACCTGGTCGGCATGGATTTCGCGGCGTTGCTGGCCGACGCGCCCGAGACCCTGCGCAAGGCGGTGGAAAGCGGCGAGGATGCGCTGCTCAGCGTGGAGATGGATGGCAGCGAGGAAACTTTCCACCTGTCGCAGCGCGCATTCCGTCTACAGGGCCGGCCGCACCGCCTGCAGCTGTTCCGGCGCATGACGCGCGAGCTGTCGCGGCAGGAAGTGGCGACCTGGAAGCGGGTGATCCGGGTGATCAGCCACGAACTCAACAACTCGCTGGCACCGATCACCTCGCTGGCGCATTCCGGTGCCGAGCTGGCCCGGCGCGGCCAGCTCGATCGGTTGCCCGGCGTGTTCGCCACCATCGGCGAGCGCGCGCTGCACCTGCATCACTTCATCGCCGGCTATGCCAGCTTTGCCAAGTTGCCCACGCCGCAGCTGGTGGACATCGAGTGGCAACCGTTCCTCGACGGACTCGCGCTGCATTGCCAGTACCGGCTGGCGACGCCGGTGCCGACCGGTCGCCCTGGCCGGTTCGACGCGGTGCAGATCGAGCAGGTGTTGATCAACCTGATCAAGAACGCGCACGAATCGGGCAGCGATGCCAATGAGGTCACGCTGTCGATCCTGGAAGCGGGCAGCGAGCTGCGCATCGAGGTGGCCGACCGCGGCCCCGGCATGAGCGAGACGGTGCTGGCGCAGGCATTGTTGCCGTTCTATTCGACCAAGCGTTCCGGCACCGGCCTGGGCCTGGCGCTGGCGCGCGAAATCACCGAGGCGCACGGCGGTCGCGTACTGCTGGCCAATCGCGAGGGCGGTGGCCTGCGGGTGAGCCTGCGGCTGCCGCTGACGGCTGGCCGGTAGCGGCCGAAGCGCAGCGGCCTCGCCTATACTCAAGCCTTCTTCATGGACATGGGGTGGGCAATGGGACAGCTTCTTGCGTTGGTTATCGTGGCCGTCGTCATCATCGGCGTGGCCAAGCTGGTGCGCATCGTGCCGCAGGGCTTCGAATGGACGGTGGAAACGTTCGGCAAGTACACCCGCACGCTGAGCCCGGGGCTGCATTTCCTGGTCCCGATCTACCAGGCGGTCGGGCGCAAGATCAACATGATGGAACAGGTGCTGGACGTGCCCAGCCAGGACGTGATCACCAAGGACAACGCGGTGGTGCGTGTCGACGGCGTGGTGTTCTACCAGGTGCTGGACGCGTCCAAGGCGGCTTATGAGGTGTCCAACCTCGAGCAGGCGTCGCTGGCCCTGATCATGACCAACATCCGCACCGTGCTCGGCTCGATGGATCTGGACGAGTCGCTGAGCCAGCGCGATGCGATCAACGCCAAGCTGCTCAAGGTGGTCGACGAGGCGACCCATCCGTGGGGCGTCAAGGTCAACCGCATCGAGATCAAGGACATCGCGCCGCCGCGCGACCTGGTCGACGCGATGGCGCGGCAGATGAAGGCCGAGCGCGAGAAGCGCGCGAACATCCTCGACGCCGAAGGCTTCCGCCAGGCGGCGATCCTCAAGGCCGAGGGCGAGAAGCAGTCGGTGATCCTGGCCGCCGAGGGCGAGAAGGAAGCAGCTTTCCGTGCCGCCGAGGCGCGCGAGCGTTCGGCCGAGGCCGAGGCGAAGGCCACGACGATGGTGTCCGACGCGATTTCCAGCGGCAACGTCAATGCACTGAACTATTTCGTCGCCAACAACTACGTCGACGCGCTGAAGGAAATGGCGAAGTCGCCGAACCAGAAGATGCTGTTGCTGCCGATCGAGGCCACCGGCATCCTCGGTTCGCTGGCCGGCATCGCCGAGCTGGCCAAGGAGTCGCTCGGCCAGCAGCAGAAGTCGATCGCCCAGCCGCCGCTGCGTTGAGGCCATGACCATGTGGGAGCTTTCGACGCATTACCTGTGGTGGATCCTGGCGCTGCTGCTGATCGCCGGCGAGCTGTTGCTGCCGGGCTATTTCCTGTTGTGGATCGGCTTGGCGGCTGCCGCGATGGGCGTGGTGCTGTGGGTTGATCCGGCGCTGGGCATGCTGGTGCAGGCCATCCTTTTCGGCTTGCTCGCGTTTGCCTCCTGTGTCGGTTACGCCCGCTGGCTGCGGCCGCGGCTTGAACGGCGCGCGCCCGGCGGCGAGCGGCTGAACCGTCGCGCCGAGCAGCTGATCGGCCAGCGCTACGAGCTGATCGAGCCGATCGTCAACGGCCGTGGCAAGGCCCGCGTGGGCGACGGCCAATGGCTGGTCAGCGGGCCGGACCTGCCGCTGGGCAGCACGGTGGAAGTGGTCGCCGTCGATGGCACCACGCTGCAGGTGCGCGCCGCGACATGAGCCCTGGCGACACCATCGGCCAGCAGCAGTTCGCCACCACGGCGCTGAATACGCGCATCGCGTTCCTGCTGGAGCTGGCGCGGCGGCTGCATCAGTACGGCACCTCCGCGCCCCGCCTCGAAACCGCGGTGGCCGGTGCCGCGCAGCGGCTCGGCCTTTCCGCCGACGTGTGGTCCAGTCCCACCGCGATCATCATTTCCTTTTCCGACCTGGCGCAGGGCGAGGAGGGCGTGGCGCAAACCACGCAGGTAATGCGGCTGGCCCCGGGCGAGGTGAACCTGCAGCGCCTGTGCGAGGCCGACGACATCGCCGACCGCGTCATCGCCGGCGAGCTGGGCCTGCGCGAAGGCTTTCGGTTGCTGCGCGTGCTGGGCCGACCCGATACGCGGCGCGAGAAGCTGGGTTCGATCGCCAGCTATGGCCTGTCCGCGGCAAGCATCGCGGCCTTGTTCCTGCACAGCTCATGGGTGGACCTGCTGGTCGCCGGGGTGGTCGGGGCCATCATCGGCTGCATAACCCTGCTGGCGGCCAGCAGGCCGCGGCTGGCGGTGGCCAGCGATGCGATCAGCGCCCTGGTGGCGACCACGGTGGCGATCGTGGTGAGCGCCTTCGTGGTGCCGTTGGCGATCAAGTCGGTGGTGCTGGCCAGCCTGATCATCCTGGTGCCGGGCATGTCGCTGACCACCGCGGTACGCGAGATATCCAGCCAGCATCTGGTTTCCGGCATGGCGCGCATGGGCGGCGCGATGTCGACGCTGCTCAAGCTCACTTTCGGCACGATCGCGGCGACCCAGTTGTGCGCCGCGTTCGGCATCAGGGCGCGCGAATTCGCCTTGCCGCCGCTGCCCGGCTGGACCGATTACCCGGCGTTGCTGATCGCGGCGGTCGCCTTTGCGATCCTGTTCCGTGCGGCCCGGCGCGACTGGCCCGTGGTGATCGTGGCAGTGGTCGTGGGCTTTCTGGCGACGCGCTGGGGTGGCGAGATCTCCGAGTCGCTGCCGAGCGCACCGGTCGGTGTATTCGTCGGCGGATTGTTGCTGGGCGCGATGGCGAATGTTTACGCGCGATTCGCGCATCGGCCGGGCGCCGTCATACGAGAGCCGGGTATCTTGTTGCTGGTGCCAGGCAGCGTCGGTTTTCGCAGCGTGTCGTTTCTGCTCGAACGGGATACCTCGCTGAGCATGGATACGGGACTGTTGCTGGTCACGCTGCTGGTTTCACTGGTGGGGGGATTGATGTTCGGTGACCTGCTGGTTTCGCCCCGCCGCTCCCTGTAACCCGGGAATGGCCGAAGACGCGACGATGTCGTTTGTTGTCCGTCAAGACAGCGGGACCGCACGGCACCTTTGCCTCCTGCCCCGCAAAGCGGGGAGGGTTGAGGAGGCTCTTGAACCCAGGCAAAAACAGAAAGCCACCCCGCCTGACCTGATCCTTGTTTTGCAGGACGGGAAATCAAGCGTGTGTCTGCCCGCTCAAGCGAATGCAGTATTGCCTTGAAGCCGACAAGAAAACGCCGGCACGAGGCCGGCGTTTTTCATTGAAACAACACGGTGGTCGAGCGATCAGATCGCCAGATCCTTTTCCTTCTTGCCGGCCTTCAACGCATCGTTGAACCAGTGCGGACGCTTGCCGCGGCCGGACCAGGTCTGCGCCGGGTTGGCCGGGTTGCGGTATTTCGGGGCGACCGTGCCGGTGGTGCGCTTGGCCTTGCCGCGGGTGCTGCCGAAAATGTCCTCGAAGGCATAACCTTCGGCCTTGATCATCGCGTGTACCTTTTCGCGCAATTTGGCGACTTTTTCCTTGCGCAGTTCGTTCTGGCGAACCTGTGCCTTGCTGATCAGGTCATTGAGCTGGTTGTGGTTTAGGTTCTTGATATCGACGGCCATGATGGGCTCCCGGGGGTGAGGCGTGAATTTATTCGGTATGGCTATTATGGAATGCAGCCTTCCGCAATGCATTGTCGCAGGCCTTATTCTCGCTTATTCGCCGAATCGTTGTAAAGCGCCGGCCCTGTGAGCTGGGTTTCACAATTAGACGTGGTTAATGGTTTTGACAGTGATTTTCGATTAGTGCCGGTACTCGGTCAGCGAAGGAAATGCCTGCATTTCCCCAAATGCAAAAGGCGAGGCGAAGTCGAAAGACTGCCTCGCCGAGGCTCTTGGTTCCGCGCGCCGACACGCGCCACTTTGAAGCTCGCGAAGTTTGTCATGCGCTGCCGGCTTGGTGCGGGCGAACGAAATGAGCGGCTTGATTGTCGGACGATCAGGCGGCGATTGAATAATGGGTGCCGCGGATTCGATGCATTGAATAGCGAAGCGGCCGCCCAGGGCGGCCGCTTCGATTAATGCGTGATGCGGTCTCAGTGCAGCAGGCTGAACAGCTCTTCCTGGCTGAGCGCGCGGCTTTCGCTGTCTTCGCGCGCACGGTATTCCAGTGTGCCGGCAGCCAGCCCCCGCTCGCTGACCACGACGCGGTGCGGAATGCCGATCAGCTCGATATCGGCAAACATTCCGCCCGCACGCAGGCCGCGATCGTCCAGTACCGTTTCGATGCCGCGTTGGCTCAATGCCTGGTACAGCGCCTCGCCTGCCGCGGCGACGGCCGGGACGTTCTTCGGATTGATCACGCATACGGCCACCCGCCATGGCGCCATTGCCTCGGGCCAGATGATGCCGGCATCGTCGTGGCGCTGCTCGATGGCGGCAGCCACGATGCGGCTGACGCCGATGCCATAGCAACCCATGGTCATGACCTGCGGCTTGCCGGTCTCGTCAACGACGGTGGCATCGAGTGCCTCGGCGTATTTCCGGCCGAGCTGGAACACATGGCCCACTTCGATGCCGCGGGCGATATGCAGTACGCCGTTGCCATCCGGCGAGAGGTCGCCGTCGACCACGCTGCGCAAGTCGGCGATGCGGCTGACGCGTGCATCGCGATCCCAGTTCGCACCGGTGCAATGGATTCCGTCGACGTTGGCACCGCAGACGAAGTCTGCGAGTACGGCGGCATCGCGGTCGACGATCACGGGGATCGAATCGGGCAGGCCGACCGGGCCGATGAAGCCGGGGCGGGCGCCGGTGGCGGCGAGGATTTCTTCCTCGCTGGCCAGCACCGATTCGTCCGGCAACTCGGCCAGCTTGCCGGCCTTGACCGCGTTGATCTCGTGGTCGCCGCGCAGACACAGCGCAACCAGGCCATCGCGGCCGCGCACCAGCAGGGTCTTCACGCATTGCTGCGGCGATACCTTGAGGAAAGCGGAGACCTCGGCGATGGTCTTCTGGGCGGGTGTGTCGACACGCTGCAGGGCGATGGCGGGCGCCGGACGCTGACTGGTCGGCGCCAGCGCCTCGGCCTTTTCCAGATTGGCCGCGTAATCGGAGCCGTCGGAGAAGGCGATGGCATCCTCGCCGGCATCGGCGATCACCTGGAATTCGTGGCTGGCATTGCCGCCAATGGCGCCGGTATCGGCCTGGACCGCGCGGAAGGTCAATCCCAGGCGGGTGAAAATGCGCACATAGGCCTGGTACATCGCTGCATAGGTTTCGGCCAGCGACTCCTGGCTCAGGTGAAACGAATAGGCATCCTTCATCAGGAATTCGCGCGCGCGCATTACCCCGAAACGCGGACGAAACTCGTCGCGGAACTTGGTCTGGATCTGGTAGAACACGATCGGCAGTTGCCTGTAGCTTTTCAGCTCGTTGCGGGCAAAATCGGTGATCACTTCCTCGTGGGTCGGGCCGTAGCAGAATTCCTGCTGCTTGCGATCGGTGATCTTGAGCAACTGATCGCCGAATTTCTGCCAGCGGCCGGTTTCTTCCCACAGTTCCTTTGGCTGGATCGACGGCATCAGCATTTCCAGCGCGCCGGCGCGATCCATTTCCTCGCGCACGATCTGCTCCACCTTGCGCATCACGCGCAGGCCCAATGGGCTCCACGTGTACAGGCCGGAGGCGAGCCGGCGGATCATGCCGGCCCGCAACATCAACCGATGGCTGGTGATCTCGGCGTCGGCGGGCACTTCCTTGACGGTGGCCAGGTGGAATTGGCTGAGGCGCATGCGGTACGTCCGGCGTGATAAAGATGCCGATTGTAGCGGGCCACCGCCGGGCTGCGCATGCACGCCTGCGCAATGAGAGGTTGACTGTTCAACCTGGAAGCCCGGCCATGGCGAGGGCATCCCCGTGTTGAGGCAACGCAGGAGCGGTTGCCCGATACCCGGTCGCGGATCGGGCACGCAAGTGGCTGATTGACGTAAGCTGGTCCGGACAAATCCGCTGGGAGCGGAATTGAACGACAGCCGCAGGCTGGCCCGCAGGGTGCATGCCAGCGATGGCATGCATGTGCCGGACTCGCGATGGAAGAAAAGCCGCAGCCCTGACGCCGGCAACGCCCGTCAAGGCTTCATCTGGCCTGGCAATACTGGTTGTACTGGGCGGTGTCGGCGGCGATCTGTTGCTTGCGTTGGCTGTCGTCGAGCGCGGTGGATTTGCCGCCCTTTTGCATGACCACCGGTGCGCTGCCATTGAGCGCGGCAAGGTTGGCCTGGAGCGATTTGCACAGATTGCTGCGATTTTCAGGGGTATCGGCGACAGGCTGGGCCGTCGTCTCGGGAGAAGACTCGGCGGTGGGGATCGTCGCCGGTGCCGGAGCGGGTGCATCCACAGTGCCGTTGGTCTTCACCTGGCTGTATTTCGTGCCTTGGGCCGGGGGCGCCTGCGAGTAATGCACGGTGCCGCTGGCGTCTGTCCATTTGTAGACCTGGGCGGTGGCCAGCGGGGCCAGCAACAGCAGCGCCACGGCGATCAGGGAACGGTGCATGGTGTTCTCCATTTCACGTTGAATTCTGGTTCACCTTGTTATCACTGTGCTCACCCGGACTCAAGCAGCCGATGGTTTACACTGCGCGCATCCTGTCACGGATTGATTCATGAGCGAGCCAATGCCAGTCCGCCCACCGCGGCATCGGGGTATTTACCTGTTGCCCAACCTGTTCACTACCGGCGCGATGTTTGCGGGTTTCTACGCGATTATCGCCAGCATCGGCGGTCGTTACGGCGAGGCCGCGATAGCAGTGTTTTTCGCGGCCGTGCTGGACGGCATGGACGGCCGGGTCGCGCGAATGACCGGCACCCAGACCGAGTTCGGCGTGCAGTACGACTCGTTGTCCGATCTGGTCAGTTTCGGACTGGCACCGTCGCTGGTGATGTATACGTGGTCGCTGTCTGCGCTGAAGGACTACGGCCCGCTGTGGGGCAAGCTGGGCTGGGCCGCCGCGTTCATCTACGCCGCTTGCGCCGCGTTGCGGCTGGCGCGCTTCAATACCCAGGTCGGCGTGGCCGACAAGCGTTATTTCCAGGGCCTGGCCAGCCCGGCCGCGGCGGCGGTGTGCATGTCGTTCGTGTGGAGCGTGGACAAGTTCGGCCTGGCCGGCAGCGACTTCTGCTTCATCACT
Source organism: Rhodanobacter sp. T12-5 (assembly GCF_008329435.1). GTDB lineage: Bacteria > Pseudomonadota > Gammaproteobacteria > Xanthomonadales > Rhodanobacteraceae > Rhodanobacter. The sequence goes on along the minus strand of NZ_NPKN01000002.1, from coordinate 615,789 downwards.
CCGGTGATCGCCATCGTGACGGGCTTGTTGATGGTCAGCAGGTTTCGCTATTTCAGTTTCAAGTCGTTGCCCCTGGGTGAGCGCCAGCGCGTACCCTTCGCATGGATGGTCGGCGCCGTATTGCTGCTGGCGCTGCTGATCCTGGATACGCCCCGGGTGTTGTTCGTGGGGTTCACGATCTACCTGCTGTCCGGTCCCGTGTTGACGGTATGGGGCCTGACCACGCACCGCCGCCGTGCACGGCGCAATCCGGCATGAACGCGAATCTGCGCCAGTCGGCGACACCCGGCCATCGCGACCGCGTATTGCGCGCGCTGGGCATGACGCCGTGGGTGCGGCGCGGCACGCCCGAGCCGCAGGTTCAGATGCCGCAGGTGGTTGCCGAGCGCGACCAGTTCATGCCGGCGATGGGAACGGGCTGTGTGGTGGTGCTTCCGGAAGGCTGCAGCACGCGCGAACTCGATTTGCTGGGGCGTGCCCTGAATGCCGGCGGGCCCCTGCTTGCGCGTTCGGCGCGGGTCACGGTCGACGCTGGCCAGCTTGCCGCGGGGGTGCCATCGGCGCAGGCCTATCTGGTGTTCGGCGAGGCGCAGGCGCACGCGCTGGGACGCACCTTGCCGGCGGCCCGGATGCACCAGGCCGTGATCGTGCTGGCCGACGAGCCGTCCCTGGTATTGACCAGTGCCGGTGCCAAGCGCCGGTTGTGGAGTGCGTTGCGCAGCGTGCGCCGTGCACTGGCCGCGACAGGCGGTTGAGCGCGATGGCCGCGGTGGTCAAACCGGTGATCCAGGTGCGCGGGATGCGCAGCGAGGACCTGGCGACAGTCAGCGCGCTGGAAAATATCTCCTACGAGTTCCCCTGGTCGGCAGGCATCTTCAGCGACTGCGTGAAGGCCGGCCACCCCTGCTGGGTGTTGTGCGTGCGCGAGGCGATCGCCGGTTACGGCATCCTGTCGATGGGGGCCGGCGAGGCCCACGTGCTCAATATCTGCATCGCGCCGGATTACCGTGGCCGCGGACTGGGCCGGCATCTGCTCGGCCGCCTGCTGGACATCGCACGCTGGAATGGGGCCGAACGGGTGTTTCTCGAAGTGCGGCCGTCCAATCCGCTGGCCAAGGCTCTGTACGAGTCGGTGGGCTTCACCGAAATCGGCCGGCGGCCGCGTTATTACCCCGCGCGCGACGGGCGCGAGGATGCGATCGTGATGGCGCTCAATATGCTCGATATGGCCGCAGGCCATATCGAGTAGAGGCAAAGGTTCTTTGCTCGACGCATGAGGGCGAGCAAGCGCGCCCTCTCCCGCAGGCGCGAGAGGGGAGCAACGGCTCACCCTTGCAACTTCGCCGCCTGCTCGCGCAGCGCACCCAGCGTGGTATTCCAGTCGGCGATGCGCTGACGCTCCTGGGTAACGACTTCGGCTGGCGCGTTGGCAACAAAGTTCGCGTTGCCGAGCTTGCCTTCGCACTTCTTGATCTCGACCTCGATGCGACTGATTTCCTTGGCCAGGCGCGTTTTCTCGGCGCCCAGGTCGATCAGCCCGGCGAGCGGGATCAGCACGCGCAGTGTGCCGACCACGGCCGCGGCGGCGGCGGGTTCTTCCGCGCCGGCTTCGATCCACTGCGGCGTTTCGGTTCGGGCGAGGAAGGCGATCTGTGCGGAGAACTTCGCCACGCGGGCGCGATCGCTGGCGTCGCCGTCGGCGAGCAGCAGCGGGATTGTCCTGGCCGGCGAGATGTTCATCTCCGAGCGGATCCTGCGAATGCCGCTCAGCACATTCTTGAACCACTCGATCTCGGCTGTCGCCGTGTCGTCCGCCACGAAATCCGCGGCGAGGGGGTACGTGCAGTCGAGAATGAGCCGCTCTCTCGAAGAGTCCGGCATGGATGGCGGTTTGTTCTTCGCGCTCATGGAGGAGCGCAAAAACAACTCTGCCACCGATTGCCAGATTTCCTCGGTGATGAACGGGATCACCGGATGCAGCGCGCGCAGCACGCTTTCCAGGACCACCAGCAAGGTGTGGCGGGTGGATGCAGCTGCCGCTGCGTCGTCGCCGTTCAAGGCAGGTTTGGCCAATTCGAGGAACCAGTCGCACAACTCGTTCCAGGTGAACTCGTAAAGCGCCTGTGCGAGATGATCGAAGCGATAGCTGGCGAAATGCTGTTCGACTTCGCCCAGCGTCTGTTTGAGGCGGGTGAGGATCCACCGCTCGGCTTCGGTCACCGGCGCACCGGCCGGCGCGGCGATCGCGCCTTCCGGCAGGTTCATCAGCACGAACCGCGCCGCGTTCCACAACTTGTTGCAGAACGCCTTGTAGCCCTCGGCGCGCTTGATGTCGAAGTTGATCGTGCGGCTGTAGCTGGCCAGCGCGGCGAAGGTGAAGCGCAGCGCGTCGGTGCCGATCGCGGGGATGCCGTCGGGGTAATCCTTGCGGATGCGCTTCTCGACCTTGGCGCGTACCTGCGGGATCAGCAGCGACCTGGTGGATTTCTCCACCAGCGGTTCCAGCGTGATGCCATCGATCAGGTCCAGCGGGTCCAGCGTGTTGCCCTTGGACTTGGACATCTTCTGGCCTTCGGCATCGCGCACGATGGCGTTGATGTAGACCTCGCGGAACGGGATGCGGCCGGTGAAGTACTTGGTTGCCATCACCATCCGCGCGACCCAGAAGAAGATGATGTCGAAGCCGGTGACCAGGACGGCGCTGGGCAGGAAGATCTTGTCCTGCTCCCAGTTCGCGACGATCTCGCCGCGCTCGTTCTTCACCGGGCCGTTCGCCGGCCAGCCCAGCGTGGAGAACGGCCACAGCGCGGAGCTGAACCAGGTGTCCAGCACGTCGTCGTCCTGGCGCAGCGCACCGACCGGCGCGGTGCCGGCGCTGGCGCGCGCGTCCGCCTCGTCCTCGCCGACGAAGATGTTGCCCGCCTCGTCGTACCACGCCGGGATGCGGTGGCCCCACCACAGCTGGCGGCTGATGCACCAGTCCTGGATGTTGTCCAGCCATTGCGTGTAGGTGGTGCTCCAGTTTTCCGGCACAAACTTGATTTCGCCCGAACGCACGGCGTCCAGCGCCGGTTCGGTGATCGCCTTGCGGCCGCCGGGACGTCCATCCTTCTGGACGTCCGAAGTCAGGTCGACGAACCACTGGTCGGTCAGCATCGGCTCGATCACCGCGTCGGAGCGCTGGCTCACCGGCACCTGCAGCTTGTGTGCCTTCGTTTCCACCAGCAGGCCGAGCGCTTCGAGATCGGCCAGCACGGCCTTGCGCGCGTCGTAGCGGTCGAGGCCGCGGTATTTCTGCGGCGCGTTGTCGTTGACCTTCGCATCCAGCGTGAAGATGGTGATCGGCGGCAGCTGGTGGCGCTGGCCGATCGCGTAGTCGTTGAAGTCGTGCGCCGGGGTGATCTTCACGCAGCCGGTGCCGAAGTCCTTGTCGACGTAGTCGTCGGCGATCACCGGAATCTCGCGATCGGTCAGCGGCAGCTTCAGCGTCTTGCCGACCAGGTGCGCGTAGCGCTCGTCCTCCGGGTGCACGGCCACGGCGACGTCGCCCAGCATGGTTTCCGGGCGCGTGGTGGCAACCACCAGCGATTCGTCACTGCCCACCACCGGATAGCGAATCGACCACATGTGGCCGTCGCGCTCGACGTTGTTCACCTCGAGGTCGGAAACCGCCGTGCCCAGCACCGGATCCCAGTTCACCAGCCGGTTGCCGCGGTAGATCAGGCCCGCGCGATACCAGTCGACGAACACCTTGCGCACCGCGGCCGACAGCCCCTCGTCCATGGTGAAGCGCTCGCGCGACCAGTCCGCGGCGGCGCCGATGCGGCGCATCTGGTTGGTGATGGTGGAGCCGGACTCCTCCTTCCACTGCCACACCCGCTCGACGAATGCGTCGCGGCCGAGGTCATGCCGGGTCTTGTCTTCGACCGCCAGCTGGTTCTCCACGATCTTCTGCGTGGCAATGCCGGCGTGGTCAGTGCCGACCTGCCACAACGTGTTGAAACCGCGCATGCGGTGGTAGCGCACCAGCATGTCCATCACCGTCTGCTGGAACGCATGTCCCATATGCAGCGTGCCGGTGACGTTCGGCGGCGGCAGCAGGATGCAATACGGCTCGCCCTGGCCCGATGGCTGGAACGCGCCGCTGGCTTCCCAGCGCTCGTACCACTTCGACTCGATCTGGGCGGGTTCGAAACTCTTTTCCATCGGGACAGGGCTCAGTGGCGCGCGCGGGGCGCGCTTTGCATGGGGTAAAGCGGTGATTGTACGGGGCGGGGGCTGGGCTGCCAAAAGGGGTGGCGCCCCGAGCAGCCGAGGCAAGGGCGACAGAGTGTGAGGAAGTCACTACAGCAGCTCGATCCCGAACCGCCGCACCAGCTGTGCGAACAGCCAGAAGCACACCACGGTGATCGCCACGCAGGCGAGCAGCGTCGGCCAGAAGCCCAGGCGCGGCAGCAGCAGCGGAAAGGCCAGGAACATTGGCAGCGTCGGCACGACGTACCAGAACGTGTACCAGGCGTGGTTGGCGATCTTCGTCTGCGGCTGGTGCTCGACGTACAGCCAGATCAGTGCCAGAACAGTGACCAGCGGCAGCGCGCCAAACAGGCCGCCGAGGCGGTCGCTGCGCTTGGCGACTTCGGAGACGAGCACGACGACGGCCGCGGTGATCAGGTACTTGGTGACGAGCCATGCCATCAGTCGACTCCCTGGAGGTGTTGCTCAGTTACCGCGAAGGATGCGCCCGTAAGCGTGCACTTCGTCCACCAGCACCTTCACGTGCTCCGGATCGACTTCCGGCGTAATGCCGTGGCCGAGGTTGAACACGTGGCCGGGATGGTTGCCGTAGCTGTCCAGCACGGCGCGGGCCTCGCGGCGGATCACCTCCGGGCTGGCGCGCATCACGGCCGGATCGAGGTTGCCTTGCAGGGCGACCTTGCCGGCGACGGCGCCGCGCGCATCGGCGAGGTTCATGGTCCAGTCGACGCCGAGGGCGGCGCAGCCGGTATCGGCCATGTCCGCCAGATGCTGGCCGGCGCCTTTGGAGAACAGGATCACCGGCAGTTCGCGCGCATGAGCGTCGGCTTTCAGCGCAGCGACGATCTGCCCCATGTAGCGCAGCGAAAATTCGCGGAACGGGGCAGGGCCGAGCAGGCCGCCCCAGGTGTCGAAGATCATCAGCGCCTGCGCGCCGGCGGCGGCCTGGGCGATCAGGTAGTGCGCGACGGACTGCGCCAGTATGTCGAGCATTCGATGGGCAAGCCTGGGTTCGTTCCAGCACATCGCCTTGAGCGTGGCGAAATCCTTCGAACCGTGACCTTCGACCATGTAGCAGGCCAGCGTCCATGGGCTGCCGGAAAAGCCGATCAACGGCACCCGGCCGTGCAGCTCCCGGCGGATCAGGCGCAGCGCGTCCATCACGTAGCGCAGCTCGCCGTCCATGTCGGGTACGGCAAGCTTTGCGACGTCGGCGGCGCTGCGCACCGGGCGCGCGAACTGCGGGCCTTCGCCGTGGGCGAACGACAGCCCCAGCCCCATCGCGTCGGGGATGGTGAGGATGTCGGAGAACAGGATCGCGGCGTCGAGATCGAAGCGCTCCAGCGGCTGCAGGGTCACCTCGCAGGCATACTCGGGGTTCTGCGCCAGGCCCATGAAGCTGCCGGCGCGTTCGCGGGTGGCGCGGTATTCGGGCAGGTAGCGGCCGGCCTGGCGCATCACCCAGATCGGCGTGGTGTCGGTGGGTTCGCGGCGCAACGCGCGCAGGAAGCGGTCGTTCTTCAACACGTCAGTCATTTCAGTCAACGTCCGTACGGGCCTTCAAGCCCTTGGGCAAACATCAGGCGGAAGCCGCGCTTGAGCTGGGCGTCGCGGGCTTTCTCGAAGGCGGCAACCGCCTCGTCGCGCTCCAGGAACTGCTCGCGCTTCATCGTGGCACGGCCGCCCTGGGTGCCCGATTCGCGATACAGCGTCCAGCCGCCGAGCAGGTCCTGCTCCAGCGTGATCTGGACGTAGCGTGGTGCCTCGGTGCTGCCGGGCACGGTTTGCAGGTAGAGGCGCATGGGTTCCAGGGATGGAGCGCGGCGGACGGCACAGTTTATAGGATTTGCGCGCGCGAGCCCCGGCCCCGAATGCCGCAGGCGCAGCCGAGCGGTTTGTCTGTGCAGGAGCCCGCTCGCGAGCGATGCTCTTGCGAATTCCGAGAAAAAAGCAGCGCCCGCGAGCGGGCTCCTACAGGACGGTGAGTACGTCGGCTTCGTTTACGCCGGCGACGATTTCGGCGCGGCCGATGCCGCGCCACAGGATCAGTCGCAGGGCGCCGGCGGTGTTCTTCTTGTCCAGTCGCATCAGTGCCAGCAATTGCTGCGCATCCATGCCTGGTGGAATCGCCGTGGGCAGGCCAAGGGTTTCCAGCAGGCGCTGCAGGCGGCCGGTGTCGGTCGGTTCGCTCATGCCGAGGCGCTCGGACAACCTTGCGGCCAGCAGCATGCCGATCGCCACGCCTTCGCCGTGCAGCAAGACGGTGTAGTGGCCGGCGGTCTCCAGCGCGTGGCCGAAAGTGTGGCCGAGGTTGAGCAGGGCGCGTTCGCCCTGTTCGGTTTCGTCGCGGGCGACTACGCCGGCCTTGTAGCGGACCTTGCGCGCGATCGCTTCGAGCACGGTGGCGGGGTCACGTGCGACGAGTGCCTCGGCGTGCTGTTCCAGCCAGGTAAAAAACGCTTCGTCGCCGATTGCCGCGCCCTTGATCACCTCGGCCAGACCGGCGCGGTATTCGCGGTCGGGCAGGGTCGCCAGGGTGTCGATGTCGGCGATCACCGCACGCGGCTGGTGAAATGCGCCGGCGAGGTTCTTGCCGACTGGCAGGTTGACCCCGGTCTTGCCTCCGACCGAGGAGTCGACCATCGCCAGCAGGGTGGTCGGCATCTGGATGAAGTCGATGCCGCGCATCCAGCACGCCGCGCTGAAGCCGGCCAGGTCGCCGACCACGCCGCCGCCCAGCGCGATCACGCAGGCGTCACGGGTGGCGCCGAGTTGTCCGAGCGCCTCCAGTGCGCGGCCGACGTTGGCAAATGTTTTGTGCGCCTCGCCGTCGTCGAGCAGGAAGGGTGACCAGTGCATGCCTTCGAGTCCCGCTTCGACGCGCGACAGGTACAGCGGTGCCACCGTGGTGTTGCTGAGTACCAATGCATGGCGGCCACGCAGCATCGCGCGCCAGCGCGCGTGGTCGGCGAGCAGGCCGCTGCCGATCCATACCGGATAGCTGCGCCGACCGAGGGCGACGGTGATGGTCTGGATGGCGGGGCGGTTCATGCGGTTTGCCGAGGCTCGGAGGAGGGGGGGTGTCGCCAATGCCGGTCGATCAGCGCGATGCAGCGCTCGCTGGCGGCGGCGACGCTGCCGTGTTCGCCGGGCACGGCGAGGTCGGCGAGTTCGCGGTAGATCGGTTCGCGGATGCGTGCCATCGCGTGCAGCTGTTGGTTCCGATCAGCGACGGCCAGCAGCGGGCGGTGATGGTCGCGCTCCAGTCGTTCAAGCTGCTGTTCGATGGTCGTCTGCAGCCACACCACGTAACCGCGCCCGCACAAATGCCGGCGATTGGCTTCGGCCAGCACGGCGCCGGCGCCGGTGGCCAGCAGCACGCCGGATTGGCGGCTGCACTCGTCCAGCAGGGCGCTTTCGCGCTGGCGAAAACCGGCCTCGCCTTCGATATCGAACACCGTGCGCACATTCACGCCACAATGGCGTTCGATCTCCTGGTCGAGGTCGACGAACGGCAGGCCATAATGCGCGGCAAGCCGGCGCCCGATCGATGTCTTGCCGGCGCCGGTCGGACCGATGATGAAGAGGTTGTGCGACGGGTTCATGGGCAAATGCTAACAGGGCATATGCGATGTCCGGGGGCGAAGCGGTGACGAAAGAACGGGTATTGCTGGCAGGTTGCGGTGACCTTGGCCTGCGGGTGGCACAGCGCTTGCTCGCGCGTGGCGACGAGGTGTGGGCGCTGCGACGTCATCCACCGATGCTGGACCATGGCAGCATTCACTGGCTGTCTGCGGACCTGACCCAACCGGAAAGCTTGCGCAACCTCCCGCGCGGGATCACCCGGCTGGTGTATCTGCCGACGCCGGATCGGCGCGAGCCGGCGGCGTATCGCGCGACCTTCGTGGATGGCCTGCAGCATCTGCTCGGTGCGCTCGGACACCAGTCCTTGCAGCGTGTCTTGCTGGTTTCCTCCAGCGCGGTCTACGGCGAGCAGGGCGGCCATTGGGTGGACGAGCACACGCCGGCCGTGCCGCGCGGATTCAATGGCGCGGTGTTGCTCGAGGCCGAACAACTGCTGGCCGCGCAACCGGTGACCTCGATCGTGTTGCGGCTGGCCGGACTGTACGGACCGGGGCGATTGCAACTGCTCGAACGCCTGCGCGCCGGACGGGCGGCGGTGCCGCGCACCCTGCCGCACTGGGCCAATCGCATTCATGTCGACGATGCCGCGGCGGCGATCGTGCATTTGCTCGCGCTGCCCCAGCCGCAGTCGCTGTACCTGGGCGTGGACAACACACCGTTGCGGCTCGATGTGTTGTACGACCATCTCACTGGTTTGCTCGGCATCCCGCCGGTTGCCGAAGGTTCGGCGCCAGCCGGGGTCGGCAGCAAGCGCCTCAGCCACGCGCGGTTGTGTGCCAGCGGTTTCGTGCCGCAATGGCCGGATGCGCGTGCGGGCTATGCGGCGCTGCTCGATGCCGAATCACCCACCCCTTCAACCACGGTTCGGGAGAACTGAAATGGCCAACTCCGTTTCGCACCACCAGGTCAGCACCACCAACGAGATTGCGGGCTGCCGGATCGTGCGCTCGCTGGGGATCGTGCGCGGCATCACGGTGCGTTCGCGCAGCGTGGTCGGCAACATTGGCGCTGCGTTGCAGACCCTGGTCGGCGGCAATATCTCGATCTATACCGAGCTGTGCGAAAGGTCGCGCGAAGAAGCGTTCGAGCTCATGCTGCAACACGCGGCCGCGATGGGCGCGAATGCCGTGGTGGCGATGCGCTACGACGCCAACGAGGTGGCGCAGGGAGTCACCGAGGTGCTCGCCTACGGCACGGCCGTGCAGGTCGAATCGTCAACGTGACGTGATTTTGCAGTGCGGCTTGTCCTTGTGCGCCGCGGCGGGGCAGACTCGGGCTTCGGAACGGGGAGGCGCAGCGTGCCGCTCGCACGACTTGAAGGAGATTGACGCCATGTCGGTAGCCAAGGTCATCGAAATCAACGCCTCGTCCGCCAAGAGTATGGAGGACGCCGTGCAACACGGCCTGCGCAAGGCCGCAGAGTCGGTGAAGAACATCAAGGGCGCCTGGGTCAACGAGATAAAGGTGGTCACGTCGGACGACGGCACGGTGACGGAATGGCGGGTCAACATGAAGGTCAGCTTCGTCGTCGATTGACCATAGGAACGGGGAACAAAAGCTGGAGACCCCGAGGACCGGGCTGTGCGACGCTCTTGCCGTTCCCCGTTCCCCGTTCCCCGTTCCCCGTTCCCCGATCAACCGTGACTGAGCCCAGTCACATGACGATCGTCGTCGTACTCCACGCAGGTGTCGGCCAATGCCGGCAGCGTCGCCAAGGCATGTCGACTGAGGCGTTCGAAATGGGCCAGGAAACGCTCCATGGCCGTCGCGTCCATGGCCAACGGCGCATGCCGCGCCAGCAGGTCCTGCTCCTGTTCGCCACGCCAGCGGCGCACGATGGCCCAGTTCGGCGCCTGCAGCACGATCAGCGCATCGAACTTGCGCCATAAAGGCTGGTAGCCGCGCAATTGCTTGTTGACCCAGTGACGCCAGCTGCCATCGGGGTCCTCGCGGGCTTCCAGTTCGTTGATCGGCGTGGCCAGCGCGGCCTGCAGTTGCGGCCGCACGCCAAGGGCCCAACCCTCGACGATGACCAGCTTCGGCGGCCGCGTGACGCGCGGCCAGCGCGACGGCGAAAAGCGGGTATCGCGGCCCTTGTTGAAGCGTGGGTGTGTCACCGGCAATTTGTCCGAGGCATTCGGCAGGGCGGCCAGCACCGACATCAGCAGTTCGATCTCGTGTGTACCCGGGACGCCGCGGGTGCGCAGCAGCGGATGGACATCGCGGGCCAGTGCCTCGCGGTCGCTGCGGGCGTAATAGAAGTCATCCAGCGAGAGCACCTCGGTAGCCCAGCCGCGTGCCTCGGCCTGGGCCTTCATCACCCGCGCCAGGGTGCTCTTGCCGCTGCCTTGCAGGCCGGACAGGCCCAGGATGTAAGGGCGTCGCGAGCGGGCGATGCGCCCGGCGTACTGGTCGAGAAGATGACCTGCGAGCGCTTCGTTCTGCATGTCGGCGTGGGACATCATCCTAAGGCCACCGTCGATCCGGGAGGGATTTTGGCCAATGGCCGGCCGGGTCGGGCGGATGCGCTTGCGGAGCCGTCGTGGGCGTCTTCACATCCGGCGACCGAGAATGCCATCGCCAGGCTTGCTGAAGTGCTACGGGATGAATGGGGCATTGCACTATCATCGGTCAGGTTCATCCGCGCCATGATGGCGCGAGTCGGCCACGATGCAAAAGGAAAGTTTCAAACACCATGCTCAACTCCGAGATTCTGGACACCTTCCTGCACCTGCTGGATGAAGCCAAGGCCAGCGGCGACCGCGAGCCGACAGCCATGAACCTGGCCACCGTCGATGCTTCCGGCCGGGTTGCCTCGCGCATCGTGCTGCTCAAGGGCGCTGACGAGCGCGGCTTCCGTTTCCACACCAATTACCAGAGCGACAAGGGCAGCCAGCTCGAAGCCCATCCGCAGGTGGCGCTGTGCTTCCACTGGAAGCAGTTGCGCGATGGCGTGCAGGTACGGGTGGAAGGGGCCGCGCGCAAATTGCAGGACGAGGAATCGGATGCCTATTTCGCCAGCCGTGCGCGGCAGAGCCAGATCGGTGCATGGGCTTCGCTGCAGTCGCAGACCTTGCCCGATCGCGACACGTTCGAGCAGCGGGTGGCGCGCTATGAAGCGGAATTCGACGGTCGTGAAGTGACCCGACCGCCGCATTGGGGCGGCTACGTGGTGGAGCCGGACATGCTGGAATTCTGGTACGGCGCCGAGTTCCGCCTGCATGAGCGGGTACGCTGGAGCCGCCACGGCCAGACCTGGACCAGTCGGATGTTGTATCCATGACCCGTCCGCTGCCCGCCGAGCATGTGGCGCAGGGCGGCTTCGTCGTGCACACGCGCGGCCGCGGCTTCAGCGACATCACCGCGCAGGTGGCCGATGCCGCGGCCAGCAGCCATGTGCAGGTTGGCCTGGCTCATATTTTCACCGCGCATACCAGTTGCTCGTTGCTGCTTGGCGAAAATGCCGATCCCGGCGTGCGCGACGATCTGGAGCGCTGGTTCGCCCGCGTGGTGCCTGATGGCGACCCGCTGTTCGAACACGATGCGGAAGGCCCCGATGACATGCCTGCGCACATCCGCTCGATCCTCACCGGCGTAAGCCTCACCGTACCGGTGCATGGCGGCAAATTGTTGCTGGGTACCTGGCAAGGCATTTATCTCTGGGAGCATCGCCTGGATCCGCATCAGCGCAAGGTCACGGTAACCGTGCTGGGCCACTGAGCGCATGAACGACCAAGCGGCGCGGGGACCCCGCTCGACCGACCACTTTCCTCGACGCATCGTCTGCCTCACCGAGGAGCCGACCGAGGTGCTGTACGCGCTCGGCGAGGAGGCGCGCATCGTCGGCATTTCCGGTTTCACCGTGCGCCCGCCGCGGGCACGCAAGGAAAAGCCGAAGGTCTCCGCCTTCACCAGCGCCAAGATCGGCGAGATCCTCAAGCTCGAGCCCGATCTGGCGATCGGCTTTTCCGACATCCAGGCCGATATCGCGCGCGAGCTGATCAAGGCAGGCGTCGAGGTGTGGATCAGCAATCATCGCAGCGTCGACGGCATCCTCGCTTATATCCGCCGGCTCGGTGCGATGGTGGGCGCGCATGAAAAGGCCGAGGTTTACGCGCAGCGCGCCGAGCAGCACATCGCCGACATTCGCGTTGCCGTTGCGCAATTGCCGCGGCGGCCGAAGGTGTATTTCGAGGAGTGGGACGAGCCGATCATCACCGGCATTCGCTGGGTTGCCGAGGTCATCGGCATCGCCGGCGGCGACGACTGCTTCCCCGAACTGGCCCGCGAGCCACTGGCGAAGCAGCGCATCCTGCCGAATGGCGATGAGGTGGTGCGGCGCGCGCCGGACATCATCCTCGGCTCATGGTGCGGCAAGCGCTTCCGGCCGGAGAAGGTGGCGGCACGGCCGGGGTGGGACACCATTCCCGCGGTGCTCCAGGGCGAATTGCACGAGATCAAGTCGCCGATCATTTTGCAGCCTGGACCGGCGGCGTTGTTCGACGGGCTGGATGAAATCCATCGAATCATCACCGAGTGGGCGCTGCGCTGAGCTTTTGGTTTTCGGGGTCTCTTGTGAGAGATTCTTTTTTTGAAGCAAGAGCTTTCGTCCTCCTACGGAGGGCGAGTTACTTCTCTTTTGCTTGTCCAAAAGAGAAGCAACCAAGAGAAAACGACACCCCGCTTGGCGCTTGCCGGGCAGGAGGCCCGGCAAGCGCCAAGCGGGGTGTCGTTTTCTCTTTGGTTATCTTTCTCTTTACTCCGGGCATCCTGCCCTCCGCCCTTCGGGCCAGCTTCGCTGTTCGTGCACGCATCCTGCGTGCACGTGGCCACGCAAAGAGAAAGTAGCTCGGCCTCCGCAGGAGGACGAAAGCTCTTTGCCCTGAAACAACAGAGGCGTGGAATTGCAGCCACCGCCCCCACAAAGAAGCTCAGCCGCCCATTGCCAACCGTGCCCCCAGGTCAATCAACGGCGCGGCAATCAACAGGCGGGCGAGCAGCAGCACGATCATCACCGCCATCGGCGCGAAGTCGATCTGGCCGGCGATCAGCTTGCCGTGCAGTGGGCGCATCAGCGGCGCGACCAGTGCGCTGGTCAGGCGCAGCAGCGGATGGCGCTGGTCGGCGGCGAACATGCTCAGCAGCGACCAGCCGAAGATCAGCACCAGATAGAACAGCAGCGCGAAGTCGAGAAGTTCGGCCAGTGACAACACCAGCAGGCCGGGCAGTTGCGCCATCACGCCGAGCAGGGCGAACAGCAGCAGGCGCTTCAAGAGCATCGCCAGCCATGCCAGCAACAGGGCGGCCAGGTTGATCCGTCGCCAGTTCGGCAACACCCGACGGATCGGTGCCAGCACCGGGTTGGTGTAACGGTAGACGAACTGGCTCAGCGGGTTGTGGAAATCCGCGCGGCAGGCTTCGGCCGCCGTGCGCAGCAGCAGCAGCACGATGATGGCGTCGAACGCCAATCCGATCAGCATGGACAGTGCATTCAGCAGATAGCTCACGACAGTTTGTCCAGTTCGGCGGCGAGTTCGACGCCGCGTCGGGTGGCTGCATCCACGGCGTTGGCCACGATGCGCGGGAGTCGGTCGGTACTGAAGCTTTCCAATGCGGCCTGGGTGGTGCCATGCGGCGAGGTGACGCGCTGGCGCAGCACGGCAGGGTCTTCGCCGCCTTCGGTGAGCATGCGGCCGGCACCGAGGCAGGTCTGCGCGGCCAGCGCGCGGGCGGTGTCGCGTGGCAGGCCCTGGGCGACGGCGGCGGCTTCCAGTGCCTCGACCAGGGCGAAGAAGTACGCCGGACCGGAGCCGGACAGTGCGGTGACCGTGTCCATCAGCGCCTCGTCTTCGATCCAGCGGGTGATCCCGGCGGCGTCCAGGATGTGTTGCGCCTGGGCCTTCTGGGACGGGCTGACCCGGTTGTTCGCGCAAAGGCCGGTAGCACCGGCACCGATCAGCGCGGGGGTGTTCGGCATGCAGCGCACGATCGGCAGGCCGCTGCCGAACCAGCGTTCCAGCTGGTTCAGCCGTACGCCGGCGGCGATCGATATCAACAGCGGGCGATTGCGTTGCAGGGTGTCGCGCAGTTCGGCGTGGATCGCCGGCATGATCTGCGGTTTGACCGCCAGCAGGATCACTTCGGCATCTGCCACGGCGAGCCGGTTCTCGGCATAGCAGGCCACGCCGAATTCGCGACCGAGCGTCTGGCGCGCTTCGGCCATGGGTTCGGCCACGCTGATCGTGGCCGGGGCGACGCCGGTTTTCAGCAAGCCACCGATGAGGCTGCGCGCCATGTTGCCGCCGCCAATGAAGGCAAGTCGTGTCATGCAGGGTTCCTTCTGGTCCGGGACGCTACCTTACCGGAGTCGGCGCTTTCACGAGAAAGTCTGTTGCCGGGAGAGCCCGCGAACGCAACCGCCGGCGCGAGTATGCAAACCGGGTCGACAGTTTGCGCTTCGCCCACGGAAAAGACTGGTAGCACAGCCGGTTGCGCGAGTAGTATCGACGCGGCTACAGGGGGAGTCGGATGGTCAGTTCGGGTGGTTTCGTGGTGTGTGCGCCCAGCGTCGCACCGCGCCTGCAAGGCTCGCCGGTCCTTCGTTGTGGCATCAATCCATGCATCCGGACGATCGGTTGAGGGGAACGATAGATGGACATTGCCGAACTGCTCGCCTTCTCGGTGAAAAACAAGGCCTCGGACTTGCATTTGTCCGCCGGGCTGCCGCCCATGATCCGCGTCGACGGCGACGTGCGCCGCATCAATATTCCCGCGCTTGAACACAAGCAGGTGCATTCGCTGATCTACGACATCATGTCGGACAAGCAGCGGCGCGATTACGAAGAGTTCTACGAAACCGATTTCTCGTTCGAGATTCCCGGGCTGGCGCGTTTCCGCGTCAATGCCTTCACCCAGAATCGCGGCGCCGGCGCCGTATTCCGCACGATTCCCTCCGAGGTGCTGACGCTGGAGGACCTCGGTTGTCCGCGCATCTTCAAGGAGCTGATCGAGCAGCCGCAGGGCCTGATCCTGGTGACCGGGCCGACCGGCTCGGGCAAGTCGACCACGCTGGCGGCGATGGTCGACCACATCAACAAGAACGAATACGGCCACTTCCTCACCATCGAGGATCCGATCGAATTCGTGCATACCTCGCAGAAGTGCCTGGTCAACCAGCGAGAGATCCATCGCGACACCCTCGGCTTCAACGAGGCGCTGCGTTCGGCATTGCGCGAGGATCCGGACTACATCCTTGTCGGCGAGTTGCGCGACCTGGAAACCATCCGCCTCGCGCTGACCGCGGCGGAGACCGGCCATCTGGTGTTCGCCACCGTGCACACGAGTTCGGCGGCCAAGACGATCGACCGCATCATCGACGTGTTCCCCGCCGGCGAAAAACCGATGGTGCGCTCGATGCTGTCCGAGTCGCTGCGCGCGGTGATTTCGCAGTCGCTGCTGAAGAAGGTCGGCGGCGGGCGCATCGCGGCGCACGAGATCATGGTCGGCATCCCGGCGATCCGCAACCTGATCCGCGAGGACAAGGTGGCGCAGATGTATTCGTCGATCCAGACCGGCCAGCAGTTCGGCATGCAGACGTTGGACCAGTGCCTGCAGGATCTGGTCAAGCGCGGTGTCGTCAGCCGCCAGCAGGCATCCAGCTACGCGAAGAACAAGGACACCTTCAAGTGAAGCCGGGAATCGGGAATGGGCAATGGGCAATGCCTGAAAAGCGTGGGACGGAGCGTTGCTCCGGCTTGAACACCCATCTCCCCAGCGACCGATTTGCAAGATGCGCCGATTCCCGATTCCCCATTCTCGATTCCCGGGACTAGAGCCATGAGCGACTTCGATTTCACCTCGTTCCTGAAACTGATGGTGCACAAGAAGGCGTCCGACCTGTTCATCACGGCGGGCGTCGCCCCTTCGATGAAGGTGCAGGGCAGGATCGTGCCGATCACGCAGAGTCCGCTCAGCGTGCAGCAGTCGCGCGACATGGTGCTCAACGTGATGACGCCGGGCCAGCGCGAGGAATTCGAGAAGACCCACGAGTGCCAGTTCGCGATCTCCGCGCAGGGCGTGGGGCGTTTTCGCGTCTCGTGTTTCTACCAGCGCAATTGCGTGGGCATGGTGCTGCGCCGGATCGAGTCGAAGATCCCGACCATCGAGGAACTGACCCTGCCGCCGGTGATCAAGCAGCTGGCGATGACCAAGCGCGGCATCATCGTCTTCGTCGGCGGCACCGGCACCGGCAAATCCACCTCGCTGGCGTCGATGGTGGGTTACCGCAACCAGAATTCGACCGGCCACATCATCACGATCGAGGATCCGATCGAGTACGTGCACAAGCACGAGGGCTGCATCATCACCCAGCGCGAGCTGGGCATCGACACGGACAGCTGGGACAACGCGCTGAAGAATACCCTGCGCCAGGCGCCGGACGTGATCATGATCGGCGAGGTGCGCACGCGCGAGACGATGGAGCATGCGATCAACTTCTCCGAAACCGGCCACCTGTGCCTGTGCACGCTGCATGCGAACAACGCCAACCAGGCGATGGACCGCATCCTGCATTTCTTCCCGGAGGATCGCCGCCAGCAGTTGCTGATGGACCTGTCGTTGAACCTGAAGGGCATCGTGGCGCAGATGTTGATTCCCACCCCCGACGGCAAGGCGCGCCGGGTCGCAGTGGAGGTGCTGCTGGGCACGCCGCTGGTGCAGGACTACATCCGCCAGGGCGAGATCCACAAGCTCAAGGAAGTGATGAAGGAGTCGACACTGCTCGGCATGAAGACCTTCGACCAGAGCCTGGTCGAGCTCTATCACGCCGGGGAGATCAGCTACGAAGACGCACTGCGCCACGCCGACAGCTCCAACGAGGTGCGCCTGCGCATCAAGCTGGCGCAGGGCGGCGACGCGCACACGCTGTCGCAGGGGCTGGACGGCGTGGAACTGGAGGAAACGCAGAACACGCAGAATTTCGGCGGCGGTTCCAATCTGCTCAATCGCTGAGGCGGGTCTGGCATTGCAAACGAAGAAGGAGCCCGGCGGGCTCCTTCTTCGTTTGCAATGGGCAGTTTGCCGATCAGTGGGACATGCCCGCACCCACGACCAATCTGCTCGCGTCGACGCTCTTGACGCCCTTGACCTTCATGGCCACCCTTACGGCCCGTTTCTTTTCGGCTGCGGTGGCGACGTTGCCGGTCAGGGTGACTACGCCATCGCTGGTCGACACCGAGATGTCGGTCGCTTCGACGCCCTTGGTGGTGCCGAACTCGGATTTGACCTTGGTGGTGATCCAGGCATCGGCTGCCTTGTCCGGCACGGTCTGGTTGTCGGACGATTTCTCCATCTGGGCGCTGGCTTCCTGGGCGAAGGTCTGGCTGAAGGGAACTGCCGCAAAGGCGACCATCAGGCCGGTGGCGAACAGGCTGGTGCGGATCATCGAGTGGGTGCGCATTGGCGATCTCCTTGCTGAGTGAAAGTCTGTCGTCACGGACAGGCGGATACCGTTTTGCCGGTTTCCGTGGCGCCATGGCATCAGCCGGGCCGTGAAAAGCGTGTCGGCAGGCTGCGTACCGGTTCAGCGAGCGATTACCTATGCGAAGAGCAAGTTACAACCGTGTTCGGTTGGCGTTGGCCGGCGTGAATCCGGCGCAAGAAAAAGGCCGGGACGCCGCAGCGCCCCGGCCTTTCTTGCCGGACTTATTTCAGAACAGTCTCGCTGGTGATCACCATGCCGTCCTTGTCGACGTGCATCTCGGCATCGATGCTGTCCACGCGTTCGGCCTGGGATTTCATCGCGGCCAGTTGCGCCTTGGAGCGCGCCGCATTCGCGGCGGCCAGCGTCGCGCTGTCGTCGCTGTCGACGCCATCGATCGACGGTTCGTCGCTCTTGCTGATCGCGGCGGTGGCGGCAGCCAGACTGTCGACCTTCTGCTCCATAAGCTGCAGCCACTGCAGGTACATGGCGCCGCTGAGGTGCATGCGCGTCATGCGTCCGGCATCGCCGGTGGCGGACTTCAGCGTTTCGACCAGCTTGGCGTCCTCGCCGGGGCCGACCCCGAGCGCGAGTGCCTTGTCGCTCAAGGCGAGCCATGCCGGCTGTCCGATCATGTTGACCATGTCCTTCGGCAGCGGCAGTGGCGCGCCGTTGTCGACGGGCTTCAGCTTGGCCAGCGCGGGGACCATCATTTGACCCATGGCGAGCAGGCCGACGGGGTTGTTGGAACCCAACACGATGCGTCCGCTGAACGAAGGCAGGCTGGACTGCCCGGGCGCCAGCGTGTCAAGCGCGATACGCAGGCCTAGCATGTCGCCGAATGGCGGGATGGCGGCTTTCTGCATCGCCGGGCCAAGCTTGGCGAAGCCGTCGTTGAGGTCGGTCAGCGCCGGGCAGGTGAACGGCTTGGCTACAACGGCATCGGCCTGCGCCATCCAGAACGTGCGCAACTGCGCGACCGGCAGTGCAATGCTCAGGTCGAACGGCGCGGTGCCGGGGCTGCCCAGTCCCGGCAGCTCCACCTTGAGGTCGGCGAATGCCTTGCTGATGTCATCGGCCAGGGACACGTCGAAACGCGCGTTCTGATGTTTGGCGTCGAGTCGCGTATAGCCGAAGCTCATCGACGGGACGCGTGCGGCAATACGGCCGGCTTCGCTCACGCAGCTGGGCGAGGTTTGCAACTGGTTGGCCACCGGCTCGCCGGTCTTGGCCGACTCGGCTTCGGCGTGCGCCTTGAGGATCGCGCTGAACAACGGATCCTTGCCGCCCAGGGCCAATGGCAGGGCGCGGGTCAGGTCAAGGTCGCCGACCAGCCACTTCTGATAATCCTTGGCCTTGGCCAAGGCCACGAGGCGACCGTCGTCCTGCAGGCTCTTCTGCGGGCGATCCAGGCCCAGCGCCTGACGCAGCAGGGCGGGTGAAACGTTGGCCGGCAGCAGCGCAGCCACGGCCTGCTTGCCGACCGTCGCCAGGATCAGCTCGGTGCCCGAGGCGGCGAACGCATATTTGCGATAGCTCTGCTTGTCCACGTTGGCGACGTCGAGCTTCTTGCCGTAGGCGGTTTCCAGCCGGCCGATGAAACCCTCGAACGCGCCCGGATCGCTCAGTTCGACGCGCATGACCGGTGCCAGGCCCAGGCCGTAGAGCGCGGAATGGCCTTTGAGGTCGAGTCCCGCACTCTGCGCGAAAGCTTCGACGGTCTTTCCGCTGAACTCTGCCGCCAGCGCGTGCATGAGGCGTGCGCCATCGGGATCCTTCGCCGCCATGCGGTCGGCGGCGGCGTTGAGCTGCGCCACCTGCGACGGCAACTGCGCATCAGCCTGCGCAAGCAGGGCTGCGCGGGTGCTGTCGTCCAGCACGTCCAGGTTGGCCACGACGTACGGTGTGTCCGCAGGTACGAAAGCCAGCGGTGCATCCTTGTCCTTGTGTCCGCAGGCCGCCAGCAAGATGCCGGCCAGGCCGAGCGCGACAAATCGCGTCGTCGATCGCATGTTGATCCCCAGAAGTGGTGAATGGTGCGTGGCTGATTATGCCCGCTTGCGCAGTGCGGCGCTGCGACGACGGCTGCTCGCCAACCCGCTGTCCGGGCGGGCAGGGCGGGCGACATGCTCAGCGGGCGAGTACTTCGTCGAGCACGGCCATGCGCACGAACACGCCATTGCCAACCTGTTCGAGAATGCGCGACTGCGCGCCATCGGCAACGTCCGACGCAATTTCGATGCCGCGGTTGAGCGGGCCCGGATGCATCACCAGGCAGCCGTGGCCGGCCAGTGCAAGGCGTCGGCGGTCCAGGCCATAGCGATTGAAATAGGCAGCCTCGTCCGGCAGGTCGGTGGACTCCATGCGCTCCTTTTGCAGCCGCAGCATGATGATCGCGTCCACGCCGCCGATGGCCTTGTCGAAATCGTCGAAGTGGCGCGCTTGCGGAAATTCGTCCGTCGCCGGCATCAGCGCGGCCGGGCCGCACAGCCTGATTTCCTTCACGCCCAGCGTGCTGAGCGCATGAATGTCCGATCGCGCGACCCGCGAATGCTTGATGTCGCCGCAGATCGCCACCGTGAGCTTCTCGAAGTCCGGTCGGTGCTGGCGGATCGTCAGGGCGTCCAGCAACCCCTGGGTGGGATGGGCGCGATTGCCGTCGCCGGCGTTGATCACCGACACGCCGCTCATCGCATGGCGCACCAGTTCGTCCGGCGTGCCCGACTGCTTGTGGCGCACGATGATCGCGTCGAGGTGCATCGCCTCCAGCGTATGCAAGGTGTCATACAACTCCTCGCCCTTGCTGGTGGAGGAGAAGCCGATGTCGAAGTTGACTACGTCGGCGCCAAGCCGCCGTGCTGCCAGTTCGAACGAGGTGCGGGTGCGGGTGGATGGCTCGAAAAACAGGTTCAGTACGGTGCGGCCGGCCAGTACGTTGATCTTGCGGGTGCCGTGGGCGCAGGCGTCGCGCAGCGATTCGGCGCGATCGAGCAGGCGCTCGAGGGTTTCGCGTGGGAGATGTTCCAGGGTGGTGAAGTGGCGCAGGCGAGGGCTCATGACGGCAGCTCTGAAGTTGGCTGAGGGATGCGGTGGATTCAGTAGTCGACGGTGTCGGGCCTAGGCCCCGCTCAACCAGTGTTCGAGGATCACTGCGGCCGCTTCGGCATCGATGCTTGCGGCATCGTGGCGGCGCTTGAGTCCGGCTGCGCGGGCGGCGGCAAATCGTCGGGCGGCTTCCTGCGAACTGTGTCGCTCATCGACCAGCACGACAGGAAGTTCGTAGCGTTGCTGCAATTGGGCGGCAAAGTGGCGGGCTCGCCGGCTGGCCGGCTGTTCGGCGCCATCCAGGGTCAGTGGCAGGCCCACAACCAGGGTGTTCGGCAGCCATTCCTGACGTACCGCGTCCAGGCGGGTCCAGTCCGGCTCGCCGTCGTGTACCGCGATCGTGGTCAGTGCCCGCGCGCTGGC
The DNA here is from genome assembly GCF_008329435.1 of Rhodanobacter sp. T12-5. Taxonomy (GTDB): domain Bacteria; phylum Pseudomonadota; class Gammaproteobacteria; order Xanthomonadales; family Rhodanobacteraceae; genus Rhodanobacter. The sequence continues at coordinate 594,944 of NZ_NPKN01000002.1, read as the reverse complement.
GGTGAAGGTATTGCCGATGGCCAGGCCGGTCAGCCGGGAACCGACGTCGAAGCCGAACACGCAGCTCATGCGTGACCTGCATAACCGGACAATTGGCGCGGGTCGATCCCGACCAGTCCGGCGGCGGCGCTCCAGCGCTCCTCCAGTGGGGTGTCGAACACCACGCGACCGCAGGCCTCGGCGGTGAGCCATGCGTTTGCCATCAGTTCCTGTTCCAGCTGGCCGGCATCCCAGCCGGCGTAACCGAGGGCCATGATCGCCTGGCGTGGCCCTTCGCCGCCTGCCATCGCGACCAGGATGTCGCGCGAGGTGGTGACCGACCAGTCATTGTTGATGCGATAGCTGGATTCCCAGTCGCCGGCTTCGCGATGCAGCACGAAGCCGCGTTCCTGTTGCACCGGGCCGCCGATCAACACCGGCGCGTCGCCGAGTTCGCTGTCCATGCAGTCGAGCTTCATCTGCGCCAGCACGTCGCCGAACCGGTACTCGGACAACTGGTTCACCAGCAGGCCGACCGCACCATCCTCGTCGTGCTGGCACAGCAGCGCCACGCTGCGCGCGAACGGCGGCGCGGCCAGGTTCGGCATGGCGATCAGAAAATGCCCGGTGAGAATGTTCGGCGTCGTCGTGCTCATGGGCCACATTGTAAGCCCGGCAGGTGCCGCTCCGTGCGAACGCCGGATGACGACGCTTATCTGTTGCGCAGGATATCACCCGGCAGGAATTGCCAGGTGCGGGTGATGTACAGCTCGTCGACGTTGGCGTCCTTCGGCAACGGCGGAAACGGCGCCGCCAGCCGCACGATGCGTTCGGCGGCGGCGTCGAGCAGCGGTTGGCCGGAGCTCTTGATCACCGTGACCACCTTGATGCTGCCGTCGCGGTTGAGGCCGACGGTAAGCAGCACGTCGCCATACAGCTTCTGCCGGCGTGCCTGCTCCGGGTAATTGAGGTTGCCGATCCGTTGCACCCGGTCCGACCAGCCACGCATGTAGCTGGCGTACACGTATTCCCGGGTATTCGCCGAGATGAACTTTTTCTTCGGCCGCTTGGCCAGCGCTTCGGTCTGGTTGCGCAGTTCGGCCGCCAGCTGGGCGATCGCCTGCTGGCGCTTCAGCTCGTCCGCAGTCGGTGTCTGTTCCTGCGGGTCGATTTCGCTCTGCGCGGTGTCGCTGGCGACGCTGAAACGGCTCGCGCCGGTCGTCGTGACCATACGGGTCGGAGTGGCCTCGCGCGGTTTGGGCGTGGTTGCTTCGACCGGCCTGGCGGCAATGCCGGGATCGGGCTTGGGCAGCGCACCGGAGAACATCTGCGACGGCCGTGCGGCATGCTCGCTCCGGCCGCCGCCGCTGTTGTTGGCCTGCGCCAGGAAATCCGCCTTGTCCGGCGCCTCCCGGTTGGCCACGTTGACCAGGGTCACGTCGAGGGTGGGCAGGCTGGGGCCGGTCGTGGCGAAATGAAACGTGATGCCCAGCAACAGCACGCCGTGCAGCAACAGCGAGAACAGCAAAGTGGCGCCGATCGGCTCCGGACGGGTGGCGGCGATGGCGGTGGTACTCACGCGTTGCGATTTCCAGTGGCGCGCCGCTCGATGACATCGAACAGCTGACCGGCAATGTTAAGCCCGAACTGGGCATCCAGTTCGCGCACGCAGGTCGGGGATGTGACGTTGATCTCGGTCAGGTAGTCACCGATCACGTCCAGCCCGGTGAAAAGCAGGCCACGTCGGCGCAGCTCCGGCGCCACCTGGGCCACGATCCAGCGGTCCCGCTCGGACAGCGGCACGCCTTCGCCGCGCCCGCCGGCGGCGAGGTTGCCGCGGAACTCGTCGCCCTGCGGGATGCGTGCCAGCGCGTATGGCACGGGTTCGCCGTCGACCACCAGAATGCGCTTGTCGCCAGCGCGGATTTCCGGGATGTATTTCTGTGCGATCGCCATTTGCCGTCCCGCACCGTGGGCGTCGCCGCCGAGCAGGGTTTCCAGCATCGAGTTGAGGTTGCTGTCGCCGGCCCTGACCCGGAAAATGCCGCGCCCGCCCATGCCGTCCAGCGGCTTCAACACCACCTCGCCGTGTTCGGCGGTGAACCGGCGCAGCTCGCCGGCATCGCGGGAAACCAGGGTGGGCGCAATGCAGGACGGGAAGGCCAGCGCGAACAGCTTCTCGTTGCAGTCGCGCAAGGCCTGCGGATTGTTGATCACGGTGACCCCGCCACGCTGGGCTGCTTCCAGCACCATCGTGTCATAGATGAACTGCGCATCGACGGGCGGGTCCTTGCGCATCAGCACGACGTCGAGCTCACGCAGGTCGCGCCATTGCTTCTGGCCCAGCGTGTACCAGTCGCGTGGATCCTCGCGCACTTCCAGCGTGGCCATCCGCGCCCACGGCACGCCATCGCGCAGGGCCAGGTCGCCCTGTTCGAAATAATGCAGCGCATGTCCGCGGCGCCGGGCTTCCAGCAGCATCGCGAAGCTGGTGTCCTTGGCTATCTTGATCGCGCCGATGGGATCCATCAGCACGCCGACCGACAGGGTCATCGTGGTTCTCCGTGGTTTGGCCTGCCGGTGTCACGCCGGGCAGGCATGCGGAAGGGGATGGTCGCCGAGTCGATTGACGACGACAAGGCCGGCATGAGACGCAATGGTCGCAAAAGGCCACATGATGCCACTGCACGGCACCCGTCACGCAGCGAGCGGCAATCGGGCTATTATCGCTTGACAGTCTTGGCGGGCAGGCAGTAAACAACAAGGCTTGGGGCGCCAGTCGTAGAGCGGGCGCCGTCTGGCGGGTCTTCGCAATTTTTTACATGTGCATCCGGGGCATGGTTAGTGCATGTCCGTATGCCTATCCTGAGCTCGGGCGAGCCGCAGGGGGAGCAAGTGAATTTGAACGTGAGCTCTAACGACTTGGCTGGTCTCAAGGTCATGGTGATCGATGACTCGAAGACCATCCGCCGCACGGCGGAAACCCTGCTGAAGAAAGAGGGCTGCGAGGTATTGACGGCGGTGGACGGATTCGAGGCGCTGGCCAAGATCTCCGATCAGAAGCCGGCGATCATCTTCGTCGACATCATGATGCCGCGGCTGGATGGTTATCAGACCTGCGCGCTGATCAAGAACAATCCCCTGTTCCGGGCCACACCGGTCATCATGCTGAGTTCGAAAGACGGCCTTTTCGACAAGGCCCGCGGCCGCATCGTGGGTGCCGAGCAGTATCTGACCAAGCCGTTCACGCGGGACGAGCTGCTCGGTGCCATCCATCGCCACGTCAGTCTGGTATCGAACCACTGACTGCAGATTCTGAGGGGGACCTGTGGCCACTATTCTCATCATCGACGACTCGCCTACCGACGTGCGCGTGTTCACCACGCTGCTCGAACGGGCGGGTTATCAAGTCATCGCCGTCAGCAGTGCGGAAGAGGGCATCGAGCGCGTTCGCGCCGATCTGCCCGATCTGGTGATCATGGACGTGATCATGCCCGGCATGAACGGGTTCCAGGCGACCCGCACGCTGACGCGTGATCCCGTCACCAAGGCGGTCCCGATCGTCATGATCACCACCAAGTCCATGGAGACGGACCGCGTATGGGGGCTGCGCCAGGGCGCCCGCGCTTTCATCACCAAGCCGGTGAACGAAAAAGAGCTGCTTTCCTGCATCACCGATCTGTTGCCGAGCGCGACATGAACCAATCCGTCAACCGCACCCCCTTCGAGATCCTGGCCCGGTACGAGCGCCTGTCGCTGGCGCACGCCTCGGATACCCAGGACAAGCTTGAAGCGCCCGGCCTGTGGCGCGGCATCGGTTTTCGTGTCGGTTCGCGCCTGCTGGTCAGCGGCATCGATGAAATCAACGAGCTGCTGGCCGTGCCGGCACTTACCTCGGTGCCTGGAACCCAGCCATGGCTGCTCGGTGTGGCCAATGTGCGCGGCAATCTGGTGCCGGTAGTCGACTTTGCCCGTTTCCTGTTCGGCGAGCGCACACAGCACTCCGACCGTACCCGCCTGCTGGTGGTGCGGCAGGGTGGCGGCAACGTGGCGTTGCTCGTGGACGAAGTGTTCGGTCAGCGGACGGTGGATGAGGAGCAGCGGCGTGAAGCCGAGCGCGAGGAAGACCCACGGCTGGCCCGGTTCGTTGACCACCGGGTGGGCGAGCAACAGCTGGCGATGTTCAGCATGAGCCGACTGGTACGCGCACCGGATTTCCGCCAGGCCGCGGCCTGATACGACAAAGATCACAGCTATTGAAGGGCCGGCGCCCATGGTGGCCGGAAACTTGGGGCAATCATTCCCTGGCCGGTACCGCTCCACGATGCGGGCCCGGCAACGCAACAGACGGACGAGGTGAACATGAGCACTACAGGGGGCGTCAGCCGGGAACGGGGTTACACCGTACTCATTGTCCTGCTGCTGATCGCGATTGGTTTTGCGGCGCTGGATTTCTTCCTGCTCAACCAGAAGAACGGCGAGGATCGCCAGGCGATCGCGCTGACCACGCAGATCCAGGTGCTGTCACAGCAGACGGCAAAGTCCGCGCTGGAATCGGCTGATGGCAATGCCGATTCCTTCAAGGAGCTGGAATCGAATCGCAACTCGATCGACTCGGCCGTGCGGCGACTGGAGAAGGGCGACCCGCAGAGTGGCATGCAGCCGTATGCCGACAACAACCTCACGCCTGCAGGCCGTGCCGTCACCGCGCTGACCAATTCGTGGAAACAGCTGGACGGCGACATCAGCAAGATCCTCTCCAACAAGGCGGTCGTGCTTGATTCGGGACGGCGCGCCGACACCTTGTCGCAGCAGATTCCGTTGCTCAACTCGAGCATGGAGCAGGTGGTCAACATCCTGCAGCAGCGCAACGGCAGCTCCGAGCAGATGCTGGGAACCTCCCGTCAAATGCTGTCCGCTGACCGCATCATCCGCCGCGTGCAGGAAGTGCTGCAGGGCGGCGATACCGCGCAGTCGGCGGCTGACGGCCTGTCGCGTGACGCGCAGTTGTACGGCAGCGTGCTGCAAGGCCTGATCGAGGGCAACCCCGACAGCGGCGTGAAGCCGATCAACGACGCCAACGCGCGCAAGATACTCACCGACATGGACGCCAGCTGGACCAAGCTGGCCGATCCGGTCGCCAAGCTCGTCGCTGCCGCCGGCAACATCGCCGACGTGAAGCGCGCCGGCAACCAGGCCTCGCTCGATTCGCAAACCGTGCTGCTGCGCGCCAACGACCTGTCCGAGCAGATCGGCAAACTGCCATTGCGGCGACTGTTTCCGAACGTGTGGTGGGGCCTGTTCGGCGCCATCGGCGCGGTGGCGTTCGCCCTGCTGCTGGTGATCACCCTGGTCGGCGACCAGCGTCGCCGGTTTGCCAGCAGTGCCGAGCTGAACCAGCGCAACCAGGAGGCGATCATGCGCCTGCTGGACGAAATGGGTTCGCTCGCCGAAGGTGACCTGACCGTCAAGACCACCGTGTCCGAGGACATCACCGGCGCGATCGCCGACTCGGTGAACTACGCCATCGACGAGCTGCGATCCCTGGTGACCACCATCAACGAGACCTCCGAGCAGGTGTCGTCATCGGCGCAGGAAACCCAGACCACCGCCCGCAACCTGGCCGACGCGGCTGAGCAGCAGGCACAGCAGATCAGTTCGGCGACCTCGGCGATCAACCAGATCGTGAGCTCGATGGACATCGTGTCGAAGGACTCCGCCGAGTCGGCCGACGTGGCCGAGCGCTCGGTGAAGATCGCCTCGCACGGTGCCGAAGTGGTACGCGAGACGATCTCCGGCATGGACTCCATCCGCGACCAGATCCAGGAGACATCCAAGCGCATCAAGCGGCTGGGTGAATCCTCGCAGGAGATCGGCTCGATCGTTGAACTGATCAACGACATCGCCGAGCAGACCAACATCCTCGCGCTCAATGCGGCGATCCAGGCGGCATCGGCCGGTGAGGCGGGCCGCGGTTTCGCGGTGGTGGCGGACGAAGTGCAGCGACTGGCTGAACGTTCGACCAGCGCGACCAAGCGTATCGAGACGCTGGTGCAGACGATTCAGTCCGATACCAACGAAGCGGTGAACTCGATGGAGCAGACCACCGCCGAGGTGGTCGCCGGTGCGAGGCTGGCAGAGGACGCCGGCAGTGCGCTGGGCGACATCGAGCGGGTTTCGCACGATCTGTCGGCACTGATCCAGAGCATCTCGACCGCGGCGCGGGTGCAGTCCGCGGCGGCCACGGATGTCTCGCATTCGATGAACGCGATTCAGGAAATTACCTCGCAAACCTCGCAGGGTGCGAGCCAGACGGCCGACTCGATCGGTACGCTGGCCCAACTGGCGAGTGATCTGCGTCGCTCGGTGGCGCATTTCAAGCTGCCGGGTTGACATCGGCCGGGCTGATGTCAGCCCGATTGAGACAAGCACAAGACAGGGGGCAGTCTCGCTGGTTGCTGGATGCAGGCATTGGGCAACCGTTGAGAGAGGCGCATGAGACTTCAAGACCACATCGATTTCACCACACTGCAGTGGGTCAAGCCGGAACTCGACGAGACATTGTCGAGCGCCCGCGAGGCGCTGGAGTCCTACGTAGAAAATCCGGGCAACCGCGATGTCATGCGTTCATGCGCCAATCACCTGCATCAGGTGCAAGGCACATTGCGGATGGTCGAGTTGTACGGCGCTGCGACGGTGACCGCGGAGATGGAGACGCTTTCCATCGCGCTGCTTGAGGATCATGTCAGCCATCGCGAGGAAGCCTACGCCGCGCTGATGCGGGGCCTGATGCAGTTGCCCGATTACCTCGAACGACTGTCCAGCGGGCATCGCGACGTACCGGTGGTGCTGTTGCCGTTGCTGAACGACTTGCGTGCCAGCCGCGAGCAGCCGCCGCTGCCCGAATCGGCGATGTTCCACCCCAACCTCGACGCGTTCCTGCCCGAGCAGGCACCGGCCGCGATGAGCGAAACCTATGCCGAGGCGCATCGCGCCGAGCTGGTCGACCTGCGACTGCGCTTCCAGCAGCAATTGCTGGCGTGGTTTCGTGGTCAGCAGCCGTCGCAACAACTGGTCAACATGCGCAAGACGCTGCTGGCGATCACCGCGCGCTGCTACCACGTGCACGGTCGGCGTCTGTGGTGGATCGCCGCCGGCGTCCTGGAGGGCCTGGAACAGGGCATGCTCAAGGGCTATGCCGGCGAAGTACGCCAGTTGATCGGCAGGGTCGACCGCAGCATGCGCCAGCTGATCGAGAACGGCGAAGGCAGCTTGCGCGGCAGCGATGCGGACGACGTCGCGTCGCGGCTGCTTTACATCGTGGCCCAGGCCCGGCAACGCAGTCCGCAGATGGATCTGTTGCGCACGACCTATTCACTCGACAGCCTGTTGCCGGACGCTGGTGAGCTGGAGCATGCCCGTGGTTCGATGGCCGGCCACAACCGCGCCTTGCTCGACTCGGTTTCGCGCGCGCTGAAAGACGACCTGTTGCGCGTCAAGGAAGCGCTGGATCTGTTCTTGCGTCAGCAGGATGGCGACCCGGCTCAGCTGGCCGTGCAGGGCGATGTGCTTGAGCGCGTTGGCGACACACTGGGCATGCTGGCGTTGGCCGTGCCGCGCCGCGTGGTCAGCGAACAGCGTCGGGTCCTGGACGAAATCGCCAACCGCATGCGTGCGGCTGACGAGGAAACCCTGCTCGACGTGGCCGGTGCCCTGCTGTATGTCGAGGCATCACTGGACGATCACATCGAAAGTCTCGGCGCCGGGGAAGATGCCGGTGCGGGTGCAACGTCCCGAGGGTTGCCACGCAGCGAAGCATTGGGTGTGGTGACCACCCTGATGAACGAGGCGATCCGCAACACGGCCCAAGTCAAGGAGGCGATCGTCGCTTTCGTGGAGGCCGGCTGGGAACATGCCCGCCTGGCCGGCACGCCGGCGCTGATGGCGGAAGTCGCCGGTGCCATGCGCATGCTCTCGTCCCCGCGGTCCGCAGAGCTGGCCGAAGGCGTAGGCCGTTTCGTCGGCTACGAACTGCTGGATGACCAGCGCGTGCCCAGTGGCGTTCAGATGGACCACCTGGCGGACGCCCTGGCGGCGCTGGAGTACTACCTGGAAGCCGCGCGCGAGCATCGAGGTGGTCTGGATCACATCCTGGACGTGGCCGAACACAGCCTGGGTCTGCTTGGGTACTGGCCGGTGCCGGCAGCACGTGCCGCGTCGATTCGCGATATCGAGCCCGAGTCTGCTGCAGTGGCCCATTCCCACCCCGGCATGGACTACGAAAATCACCCGGAACTGTCCGAATCGGTCAGCCTGCTGCCAGGCGACGAGGTGGAACAGCTTTTCATCGGCAACAGCGAATCGCACGCCGAAGCTGCCCACAACCTCGACGGGTTGCGCCTCGCACAGACCGAAACGACCCCTTCGGCGTCGCTGCAAGAGGGCACATCGGAATCCGGAGACGACGACTGGATCGAAGTCGAGGAAGAGGTCTTCGAGCAGGTTCCGGTACGCGATGTCCTGGCAGCCAATACCAGTTTCAATATCAACGCCGAAGGTATCGACGACGATATCCGCGACATCTTCCTGGAGGAAATGCAGGAGGAAATCGACAACCTGACCGAGGCCGAAAAAGCCTGGCTGGCGGATCCGGGCCAGACCGCGGCATTGATCAGTATCCGCCGTTCGTTCCACACGCTGAAGGGCTCCGGTCGGCTGGTCGGGGCCGGTGTGCTTGGCGAATTTGCCTGGAAAGTGGAGGACATGCTCAACCGCGTGCTCGACAACACCATCGAGCCGCACGACGGTGTGCAGGCGTTGACGCACCGTGCCATCGGAGCCTTGCCGGGCCTGCTCGCGGCCCTCAAGGGGGAAGGGGCGCCCGATGCGCCGCTCAGCGCGATCATGCGGACGGCAGAGCAATTGGCTGCGGGCCAACAGGCGAGCGTGGAAGATCATGCGTCGACTGGAACGGAAATGGTTCGCCGCGTCGTGCGCCGCCGCATACCGCGCCAGGTTGCCGCAGGCGAGGCGGTACCGGAAGCCAGTCTGACCGACGCCCTCAGTGCGGCAGCCATGCACGAGGAATCCGAACCCGTCGAATCGATAAGCCTGCCGGTGATGCCGCCGGTCGATCCGGTTCTGCTGGAGATCCTGCGCAGCGAAGTTGCGCAATACCTGCAGACCATCCGCGCCGCCATCCAGCGCAGTGGGGCCGAGCTGCCGGTTGGCGAGGATCTGTTGCGTGCCGTGCATACGCTGCATGGCGCCATCGCAATGGTCGACATTTCGCTGCTGACACAATTGCTTTCGCCGCTGGAAGGGTTGTTCAAGCGCCTGCGCGGAAGCAACCTGCCGTTATCGGCCGATGGTGTGCATCTGCTCAACCAATCCGTGAACGTGGTCGACCACGTGATGGCTCAGTTCGGCGTCGACGAACCGCAATTGCCGAACGTGGACGCACTCATCGCCCAGATCGTCGAGATGCGCGACAGTTACCCCGAGTCGCAAGTGGCTCATGTCGTATACGAGCCTTATCCGGAGGAAGCTGCGGCAGCAGTGGCCGCCGACTCGCGATCCGATATCGACGCCGTGGTTGGCGAATTGGCTCCAAGGGACGCCGGCGATGCACAAGCGACGGAAGCTGGCGACGAAGCATCGTTCGAAGCGGAATCCTTGGCGGCAGATCATTCCGATGACGCGCATCACGATGCGCTGACGGCTGAACTGGTCGCCGCACTGGATGCGTTCGAGCCGGATGCCACCCTGGCGGCGCAACCGGCAGCCGAAAAGGAGGCCGAGTACCAGCGGGCAACGGACGCCGCAGCGAGAGAGGCGGCAGCAGAGCGAGCCGCAGCAGAGCGAGCCGCGGCAGAGCAGGCCGCAGCAGAGCAGGCCGCAGCAGAGCAGGCCGCAGCAGAGCGAGCCGCAGCAGAGCAGGCCGCGGCAGAGCAGGCCGCGGCGGAGCAGGCCGCAGCAGAGCAGGCCGCAGCAGAGCAGGCCGCAGCAGAGCAGGCCGCAGCAGAGCAGGCCGCGGCAGAGCAGGCCGCGGCAGAGCAGGCCGCGGCAGAGCAGGCCGCGGCAGAGCAGGCCGCGGCAGAGCAGGCCGCGGCAGAGCAGGCCGCGGCGGAGCAGGCCGCCGCAGAGCAGGCCGCCGCAGCGCAAGCTGCAGCGGCGCAGGCCGCGGCAGAGCAAGCCGCAGCAGAACGAGCGGCCTCGGCCGTTGCTGGCATCAGCCATGCAGCCGGTATCGGCGGTGAAGTCGTTGAAGCGCTGGTCGGAAATGCACAAGACCAGGGCTATGCGCTGGCAGGGTCTGGCCAGATCGACGCCGACTTGCTGGAAGTGTTTATCGATGAAGCGCGCGAAATTCTCGATCACGCAGACGATGTGCTGGCGCAATGGCATGCCGAGCCGTCGGAATTGGGCCATGTCGCGGAGCTGCAGCGAGACCTGCATACGCTCAAGGGCGGAGCGCGAATCGCCGGGCTGATGTCGGTAGGCGATCTCTCCCACGCGATCGAGACCCTGCTTGAAAAGCCGGTTCACGACAGCACAAAGGTCGCCCCGCTGATTGCCGCGCTGGAAGCCAGTTTCGACAAGCTGCACGCGCTGGTCCAGCAAGTGTCGCAGGCTGAGGCGGTGGATTATCCGCAAGCCATGATCGACCAGTTGCTGGCAATGGCTGGCGAAAAGACCCTGGCCGACGATACCCAGCCGGCCGCTGCGGCGATGCCGGAATTGAAGCCTCTGCCTGTAGCGGAACGGCCGGTGGCGACGGTCTCGCCTGAGGCGTTCGATCTCCCGGCGCTGCTGCCCGAAGCAGAGGACGAAGTCCGCTCCTCGCAGGAGCAGATCCGTGTCCGCGCCGATCTGCTCGACAGCCTGGTCAACCACGCCGGCGAAGTGGCGATCTACCGTTCGCGACTGGAACAGCAGGTGGCGGGCTACCGCTTCAACCTGGTCGAACTCGAGCAGACCGTGGCGCGTTTGCGCAGCCAGCTGCGCATGCTGGAGATCGAGACCGAAGCGCAGATCATTGCGCGTTTCCAGCGCGAACATCGCGAAGCGGGCCTGACCGTGTTCGACCCGCTCGAACTGGATCGTTACTCGCAGTTGCAGCAGTACTCGCGCGCGTTGGCGGAGTCGGTATCCGATCTGGTGTCGATCCAGAACATGCTGGACGAATTGACCCGGCAGGCCGAGACCTTGCTGATCCAGCAGTCGCGCGTCAGTACCGAGCTGCAGGACGGCCTCCTGCGCACGCGCATGCTGCCGTTCGACACGATGGTGCCGAACCTGCGTCGTACCTTGCGCCAGGCCGCGCAGGAGCAGGGCAAGAGCGCGCAGCTGTACGTCGACGGTGCCCACGGCGAAATGGATCGCAACCTGCTCGACCGCATCAAGGCGCCGTTCGAGCACATGTTGCGCAACGCGGTTGCCCATGGCATCGAAACACCTGCCGAACGCCGCAAGGCCGGCAAGCCGGCCGAAGGGTCCGTGCATATCCAGGTCGCGCGCGAGGCTACCGAGGTGGTGATCCGCGTCAGCGACGACGGTCGCGGACTGGATCGCGAGGCAATCCGCAAGCGCGGTATCGAACGCGGGTTGCTGCGCGCCGACATCAAGCCGACCGACGACCAGTTGCTGTCGCTGATCACCCACACTGGCTTCTCCACCGCCAGCAAGATCACCCAGCTGGCTGGCCGTGGCGTCGGCATGGACGTGGTCGCCAACGAGATCAAGCAACTTGGCGGTTCGTTGTCGATCGAATCGCAACCGGGCAAAGGCAGTACCTTCGTGTTGCGCCTGCCATTCACTCTCGCGGTGACCCAGGCCATCCTGGTGCGCATCGGCGAGGCGACGTTCGCGATCCCGATGACTTCGGTGCAGGGCGTGGCCAGGGTCAACCCGGACGACCTGACTGCCTTGCTGGCCGACGACGAACCGTCATTCCGCTACGGCAACGAGGAGTACGGCATCCATGACCTGGCCGAACTGCTCGGCCTGCCGCCCGGCCTGCCGGCAGAAGACGAACAGCAACCGCTGCTGCTGACCCGCGCGGGCGACTTGCGCGCCGCCATCCGCATCGATGCCGTGCTCGGCTCCCGCGAAATCGTGGTCAAGTCGGTCGGCCCGCAGATCAGCTCGGTGCCGGGCCTGCTCGGCGCAACCATCATGGGCGATGGTTCGGTGCTGGTCATTCTGGACCTCGCGCCGCTGGTACGTCACGGCATCACCCGCCGCCAGCAGCGGCTGGCGGACGGTCTCAGTGCGGTGCAGACACCGATCATCGAGGAAGTGCAGATTCGGCCGCTGGTCATGGTGGTGGACGACTCGATCACCATGCGCAAGGTCACCAGCCGCGTGCTGGAAAGGCACGAGTACGAAGTCAGCACGGCCAAGGACGGCGTCGACGCGCTGGAAAAACTGCACGAACGCGTACCGGACATGATGCTGCTGGATATCGAGATGCCGCGCATGGACGGTTACGAACTGGCGACCCACATGAAGGCCGATCCGCGGCTGCGCGATGTGCCGATCATCATGATTACCTCGCGCAGCGGCGACAAACATCGCCAGCGCGCATTCGACATCGGCGTCGACCGTTATCTGGGCAAGCCCTATCAGGAAGCGGAGCTGCTGGTGCAGATCAGCGAAGTGCTGGAACAGCGTGCAATGGAACCAATCGATGACTGACATGGGCCCGGCGGTTGCCTTGTTGTTCGACGACACCGAACTGGGCGGCCAGTTGCGTGAAGCATTGCAGGATCGCGGCGCGCGGATCGTCCATGAAGGCGGTGTCTCCAGCCTCAGTCGGAACCTCCTGCGCGAGGTGGGCGCCGATGTGCTTGTAGTCAATCTCGACGACTCGGCCGACGATGCGCTCGACCAATTGTACGAAGTGATCGACGGCGACCAGCCACGCGTGGTGTTCAACGACGCTCAGGCCAGCCGTGCGCTGGCCGGCTGGGATCGTGCGCGCTGGGCCCGCCATCTGGCAGTCAAGGTGCTGGCGGTGGGTGACATCGATCCGCCGCGACCGCAGGACGCGCGTGGTCTCGGAACATCGTCGGCCGATCCGGCTGAAACCGCCCCCAGCACACCGGCCGAAGCCACGAATGAGGTTGTCGAAGCGGTGGCGTCCGACGAAGCCGTTTCGCCAGTGGCGACTCCGGCGGAATCTTTTGCGGAAGTTTCGGTCGCGCCGGATGACGACGACAGGCAGCGAGAGCAGAAGACCACCGCCGAATCGGAAAACCTGGCGGCGGAGCTGGAAGCTTTGCTGGCTTCGGGCGAGATGCCTGCCGACGGGGAGGACGAATCCGGTCCTGGCCTGCGCCATATCAATGACGAAGACCTGGCCCCGCTGCACGACGGCAACTTTGGCGTGCAGCCCGAGATGGATGCCATCGGCCAGCCCGCGACGGACATTGTCGACCCGGGCACGCCGGCAGATGAAGAGTTGCAGTTGCTGCACGAGGCCGATCCTTCGCTGCTGACCGTGCCGGCCACGACAGCGACACCGATCCCTGGCCCCGCGCCGGTGGCTCCGATTGCCGCTCCCGCAGGATGGGCGCTGCTGGACGACGAGGCTCCAGCGGTTGGGTCGGCATCGATAGACACCGAAAAGCCGGATCCCGCTGCATTCGGTATCGAAAAATTGAGTGCCGCCGACTTTCTCGCGCCCGACGTCGAGCAGGTGGGACTCGGGGTCGAACCAACCATGAGTCTCGAACTCGTGTCGATCGAAGAAGCCATCGCGCCGCAGGCATACGTGCATGAAAACGAAATGCTGCTGGACGATCTTGGCTCCGCATTGAGCCGACTCGTGCTGCTGGGCGCCGCCGCCAACGGCACCGAGTCGGTATGCGATTTCCTCGGCGGATTGCCGGCCGACGCCCGTTGCACGCTCCTGCTCGTCCAGCATCTGGGTACGCAATCGACAACCGACATGGCAACGCGGTTTGCCGCGCATTGCGCCGCACATTGCACCCTGCCGGTACGCGTGGCTGAACACGGCGGCAGGGCGCGCATGGGCGAGGTGCTGGTCGCGCCTGCCGGGCAGGAGGTGCGGATACGCCGCGACGGTGCCATCGAACTGGTGGCCAACGACGCGGGGGTGCAATCACCCTCCATCGACGCCAGCTTCACCGCGGCGGCCAATGTATTTGGCCGTGACGCGCTGGCGATCGTGTTTGCCGGATATTCGACCGATGGTGTTGCCGGTTCCCAGGCGATCCACGATCGCGGTGGCCAGGTCTGGGTGGAGTCGTCGTCCGACGAACATTTTTCCGACATGGTCAGCGGCATCCTTGCCGAGCGGCTGGTCAGTTTCTCCGGTACGCCGTCCCAGCTGGCGGCGCACTTGATCGAGGTGTTTCCATGAGTGATCCGCTGCCGCGTGAAATTCGCTGCGTATTGGTGCCGGTAGGCAACCTGCGTCTGCTGTTGCCCAATGCCACCGTTGCCGAGGTGATCACGCAGACACCGCCGGAACCGGTGGCCGACGCGCCCGATTGGCTGCTGGGGCGAATCGCCTGGCGTGGCTGGCGGGTGCCGCTGGTCTCGTTCGCCCATTTGGCGGCCGCCGGGGAAGGGGATGCCGAGCTGAGCGTACGCGTCGCCGTGCTGAAAGCGCTGGGTGGTAATCCCAGATTGCCGTTCATCGCCGTGTTGACCCAGGGTTTTCCGCGCCTGACCACGCTGAATGCGGAGTTGATCATTCCGACCCATGACGGCAGCCCGTTGCCGGCGGGCGTGCGCGCGCAAGTACTGGTGCGGGACGACGTCGCGATGATCCCTGACCTGGAGTGGATCGAAGCGGAGCTGCTGGATTTGCTCGACGACAGCGATCTGGCGGGATCGACATCGCCCGGCGAGCATTCCCGGTTGCCTGCAGAAGGCTGAACGAAGGCGATTGGGGCCACCGCCCGGTCGCCTGCGAATTCGGGCGGCGCAGGACAAACACTTGCAGCGTGCTCTTGCGTATTTCCTGTCTCAGCGGGTGGCATGGTCGGCAAGCGCTTCCGGCGCAGCCGTTTTTCGCCTGGAACGTTCCTACCGGAAATCGCCGTGCATCGCCTGCAGCGCCGCCAATGCGGCCAGTCCGGCCGTCTCCGTGCGCAGGATGCGCGGCCCCAGCCGCAAACCGCTGAAGCCGGCAGCAGTGAGTGCGTCGATATCCCGATCGCCGATGCCACCTTCCGGGCCGATCACCAGCAGCCCGCCGGCAGCGCCGAAGCGCAACTCGCGCGGCGAGTTGGTTGCTTCGGGCAGCAGGGCCAGGCGCAATGCACCATCGTCAGCCAGGTCGGCCAGCCATGCCGACAACGGCAAGGCGGGGAGTATCTCGGGCAGGCGCGCGCGCCCGCTCTGCTCGCAGGCGCTGGCTGCCACCGCTTGCCAGTGCGCCAGTCGTTTCCCCGCGCGGGCGGCATCCAGCTTGACCTCCGAACGTTCGGTCAATAGCGGCACGATCCGCACAACACCCAGTTCGGTCGCCTTCTGCACGATCATGTCCATCTTCTCGCCACGCGCGACGCCTTGCGCCAGGGTCAGCGACAACGGCGATTCGTTATGCAGTACCCGCCGGCCTTGCACCCGTACCACCACCTCGCGCTTGCCTACCGCGAGGATGACGGCCAGGTATTCGCAGCCGTCGCCATTGAACAGGCTCAGCGGATCGCCGGCGACCAGCCGAAGCACCCGCGTCGCGTGTTCGCCCGCCTGCGCCGGCAGTGGAATTTCAGCGCCTTCGACGAGCGGTTGGGCGACGTGGAGACGGATGTTTCGCATGCAGCGTATGACCGGCAAAGCCGTAGCATAACCGAGCCCTGCAGGGATGGCCGGGCCGTATCGGCGTCCGTGGAAGATGAATGCCAACGAGATATCCAGGCCGGGTCCATTGCCTGCCGGACCCGACCGGCGCAGCATGGAGGCACCTCCCAGAAACCCCCGAGGTTGCCATCATGTCCAAGCTATCCATCGCCATATGCGCATTGCTGACCGGTCTTGGCATCAGTGCGCTGGCTGACGCCCAGAGTGCGGCACCCGTGGCTGAAGCGCAGACCAACCACGCCGCCACCCAGTCGGCATCGACTGCGCATCCGGTTCCCAAGCCGGGCGATCGCAACTGCCTGCGTGATACCGGCAGCCTGATTCCGGCAAAGAAGGGCGAGTGCCTGCCGGTTGCCGGACGCAGCTACAGCGCCGAAGAGTTGCGTCGCACCGGCATGCAGAACAATGCTCGTGCGCTGCAGACGCTCGATCCCAGCATCAGTGTCGGGCACTGACCGGCAAGCAACGAAGGCTCAACCTGCGACGGCCAGTTCGATGCCGCTGATGGCGCTGTCGACCAGCAGGTCGATTTCCTGCGCGGTGGTCACGTAGGGCGGCATGAAATAGATCACGTCGCCAAGCGGGCGCAGCAGCACGCCCTGCTGCAGCCCGTGCAGGTAGACGCGCAGCCCACGCCGGTCCGTGGCCGGGAATGGGCGCCGGGTTGCCTTGTCCGCCACCAGTTCGATCGCCGCGATCATGCCGGTCTGGCGCACGTCGGCGACGTGCGGGTGGCTTCGCAGCGGCGCCAGCCGTCGATCCAGATGCGCGGCGAGGGCACGGTTGCGTTCCAGCACCGGTTCGTCGCGGAAGATCGCCAGCGTCTCCAGCGCCACGCGGCAGGCCAACGGATTGCCGGTGTAGCTGTGCGAATGCAGGAACGCCTTGCCGGCGCGGTGTTCGGCGTAGAACGCCGCATAGATGCCGGCAGTGGTGAGCACCGCCGAAAGCGGCAGGAAGCCGCCGGTGAGACCCTTCGACAGGCACATGAAATCCGGTGTCACATTCGCCTGCTCGCATGCGAACATCGTGCCGGTGCGCGCAAAACCCACCGCGATCTCGTCGGCGATGAAATGCACCGCGAACTCGTCGCACAGGGCACGCAGGCCGCTGAGGTAACTGGGGTGATACATGCGCATGCCGCCGGCGCATTGCACCAGCGGCTCGACGATCACCGCGCAGGTTTCGTGCGCGTGGCGTTCCAGCAATGCGCGCAGCTCAGCGAGGCGGCGCGTGGCGACCTGTTCGGCTGATTCACCCGGCTCGCCTTCGTATGCGTCCGGCGAGGGTGCCAGGAAGGGCGTCAGCAGCAGCGGCGCATAGGTCTTGCGGTACAACGCCACGTCGCTGACCGACAGCGCGCCGAGGGTTTCGCCGTGATAGCTGCCGGTGAGCGCAATGAAGCGGGTCTTCTCGCCGTGTCCCTGGTTGAGCCAGTAGTGGAAACTCATCTTCAGCGCCACTTCGATCGCTGCGGAACCGTTGTCGGCGTAGAACACGCGGTCCAGTCCGGGCGGCGTGATACGCAACAGTTCTTCCGCCAGCTCGATCGCCGGCTCATGCGTGAAGCCGGCGAAGATGACGTGTTCGAGCGAACCCGCCTGCTCGGCGAGCGCGGCGGCGATGCGCGGATTGGCGTGGCCGAACAGGTTGGTCCACCAGGAACTGATGCCATCCAGATAACGACGGCCGTCGGCATCGATCAACCAGGCGCCTTCGCCTCGCACGATCGGTACCATCGGCACGCTGGCCTGGCCGGCGATGTCGTGGTCGTGCATCTGCGTACATGGGTGCCACAGGTGTTTCAGATCGCGTGCGGCGAGCGCGGCGTTGCTGCTTGCGGGATGGTTCATCCGGCTATCATCGTTGTTGCGCGACGGGCGCTCAAGCCTGCGCAGGCATCATCCTGGAAACCGCGTCTTGAAGTATTTGCGAAAAAGCCTGTTCGGCCTTGCCGTGCTTCTGCTGGCGGCGGCCTTGTTGCTGTGGTTCCTGCCGGCGCGCTGGGTGGCGCCGTGGATCGAACCGCAACTGCACGGGCTTCAACTGCGCGAGGTGCATGGGCTGCTCTGGAATGGCCAGGCCGACCGGGTGACGGGTTCCGGCGGGCGCGTGCTCGGACACCTGCATTGGCGGTTGTCGCGGCGAGCCCTGTTTGGGCAAGTGCGATTGCAACTCGAATTCCACGGACCGCAGCTTGATTTCTCCGGCACGATGCAGACGCTGCCGGCAGGTCAGGTCGAGTGGCGCGACGTCAGCCTGCATGCCGCGTTCGATGCGCTGGGCGAGCCCGTGCAGTTGCCATGGGGTCAACCGCGCGGCGAATTGCAGCTGGCGATCACGAGCGTGCTGCTGCAAGGCGGCTGGCCGCTGCAGATGCACGCCGATGCGCAATGGCGACACGCACTCATGCATACCCGCGCGGGTGACGTGGCGCTGGGGGAGTTGCGGGCACAGTCGCAGGCACAAGATGGGGTGATTCAGGTCCGGTTGCGGGATGACGGGCATGGTCCGTTGCATGTCGATGGCCACCTGCAGCTCAGTCCGCTGGGATGGCGACTGGACGCAGTGCTGCATCCCCGACAGACTGCCGACCAGGCGTTGCGCCACTGGCTGGCCGGGTTGGGTTCGCCAGCGGCTGACGGCAGCGTGCATATCCAGCGCCATGGCGGCTTGGCCGGCGTGACGGCGCCCCCGTCAAACTGAGGACGCGAAACAGGCATGAACTCCGATACCGCCACCCTGGCCATGACCGCCGCACGCGATGCCGCCGCCGCCGCCGCGGAGGTGATCCGACATTACTGGCGACGCGGTGTCGAGGTGGAGCTGAAAGCCGACGCCACCCCGGTCACCATTGCCGATCGCGAGGCCGAACAGGCGATCCGGCGAATCCTGCAGGCGGCATTGCCGCAAGCATCCATCTATGGCGAGGAGTTCGGCCTGGAGGGCGAGCGAGGCGGGCTGTTGTGGCTGGTCGATCCGCTCGATGGCACCAAGAGCTTCGTACGGCGTACGCCGTTCTTTTCCACCCAGATCGCCTTGATGGATGGTGACGAACTGGTGCTCGGCGTGTCCAGCGCCCCGGTCTACGGCGAGACGATGTGGGCCAGCGCCGGCAACGGCGCATGGCTCGATGACGAGCGCGTACGCGTGACGGATACCGCGGTGATGGACCAGGCATCGATCTCCATCGGCAACATCAGGACGCTCACCGCGGACGCCCGGTGGCAGGCGCTGGGTGCCTTGATCCGCGACTGCAACCGCATCCGCGGTTACGGCGACTTCTGTCATTACCACTTGCTGGCGCGCGGCAGCCTCGACCTGGTGATCGAGTCGGACGTGAACATCCTCGACATCGCTGCGCTGGCGGTGATCGTCCGCGAGGCCGGTGGCGTGTTCACCGATCTCGATGGTGGGCCGCTCACGCTCGATACGCGCAGCGTGCTGGCAGGCGCCCCCGCGATCCATGCGCGGGCGCTGCACCGCCTGCGTCGCTGAAGCCCGGTGGCATGCTTCGATGCGCCTGCGGACACGTGACCCGCGTGCCGCGGTTAGAATGCATGGATGCGCAAATTACCGATCGTCCATGCCATCCGCGACGTCCGCGACAGCCGCTTCCTGCAGGTCGAACAGCTCGATCTGGAGTTTTCCAACGGCGTGCGGCGCACCTATGAACGGCTGAAGGGCAGTGGCCTGGGCGCGGTGATCATCGTGCCGATGCTGGACGACGACACCGTGCTGCTGGTACGCGAATACGGCGGAGGCGTCGGTCGTTACGAGCTTGGCTTGCCGAAAGGCCGGCTCGATCAGGACGAGACCGCCGAGCAGGGCGCCGAGCGCGAGCTGAAGGAGGAAATCGGCTACGGTGCGCGCACGCTGAAGATTCTGCACAACCTGTCGCTGTCGCCGTCGTACATGACGCACATGGCGCATGTGGTGCTGGCGCAGGATCTGTATCCCGAGAAGCTGGCCGGCGACGAGCCGGAGGAGCTCGAGGTGGTGCCGTGGAAGATGGCCGAGCTGCATAAGCTGCTCGGTCGCGACGACGTGACCGAAGGGCGTTCGATCGCCGCGTTGTTCATGGCGCGCGAGTACCTCGCCGGCCGGTTCCAGCGCTCATGAGTTCCGTCCCCGGGTTTGCGCGGGAGATCGGGGCCATCGCGCGGGCTGCCGGGGCGGCGATCCTGACGATCTACCACAGCGATTTCGCGGTGCAGACCAAGGCGGACGAATCACCGCTGACCGCTGCCGACCTGGCTGCCCAGCAAGTCATCGTGAGCGCCCTTGCGAAACTCCATCCGGCCTTGCCGGTGCTATCGGAGGAAGCGGCCACCCTGGCCTGGTCCGAGCGGCGGCACTGGTCGCGCTATTGGCTGGTCGATCCGCTCGATGGCACCCGCGAATTCGTCAAGCGCAACGGCGAATTCACCGTCAACATCGCGCTGATCGACCAGCACCGCTGCGTGCTTGGCGTGGTGCTGGCGCCCGTGACCGGTGAACTGTACGTCGCCGAATTCGGGCAAGGTGCGTGGCTGCAGGCGCAGGCCGATGGCGACTGGCAGCGAATCGGCACGCGAGCGCTCGCCAGCCCGCCGATAGCGGCCGGCAGTCGTTCGCACGGCGGCTCGCAGGATGGGTTGCTGACGTCATTGATTGGCGGCGATCACCAGCGGGTGCCGCTCGGATCTTCATTGAAATTCTGCCTGATCGCGCGCGGTGCGGCGGACGTCTATTTGCGCCTGGGGCCCACCAGCGAGTGGGACACCGCCGCCGCACAATGCGTCCTGGAGCAGGCCGGCGGTGCGGTGCTGGACCTGAACGGACGTCCATTCACCTACAACCGTGGCGAGTCGGTGATCAATCCGGAGTTCATCGCGGTCGGTGACATGACGGTCGATTGGGCTGCACGGTTGCGGGCGGCGCAAAGCTGATTTCGAGGGAGGGTGTCGCGATGGTGGCCTCTCATTCCTACCTTCTTCCCAGGGGGGAGGAGGGTTCCAATATTGATGGAATGTTCGCGACATGAACGACTCAGCCCGATACAGCCTCGACGACCTCCTCGCGATCATGGGGCGACTGCGCGATCCCGAGTGCGGTTGTCCGTGGGACGTGCAACAGGATTTTTCCTCCATCGCGTCATACACGATCGAGGAGGCCTACGAGGTGGCCGATGCGATCGATCGTCGCGACTGGCACGACCTGCGCGATGAGCTGGGTGACCTCCTGCTGCAGGTAGTGTTCCACTCGCAGATGGCGGCCGAACAAGGGCTGTTCGATTTTGCCGACGTCGCTCACGCGATCAGCGCCAAGATGCGGCGCCGCCACCCCCACGTATTCGGCGACGTTCGCTATGCCGATCTCGATGAACAGAAACGTGCGTGGGAGGACATCAAGACGGCCGAGCGCGCGGACAAGGGAGAGTTGGCCGACGACAGCGCGCTGGCAGGGATCTCGGCGGGACTGCCGGAATGGAAGCGCGCATCGAAGCTGCAGCAGCGCGCGGCCGGCGCGGGTTTCGAGTGGCCCGACCCGCAGCCGGTGCTGGCCAAGCTGGTCGAGGAGGTGGATGAGGTGCGTGCCGAATTCGCCAACGGCGCCGATCCGGCGCGGCTGGAGGACGAGATGGGCGACGTCTTGTTCGTGATGGTGAATCTGGCGCGCCATGCCGGCATCGATTTCTCGCAGGCGCTGCGGCATGCCAACGCGAAGTTCGAGCGGCGCTTCCGGCAGATGGAAAACCTGGCCACTGCGGAGGGTGGCAGGTTCGACGAGCGTACGCTGGACGAGCAGGAACAACTGTGGCGGCGTGCCAAGCGGCTTGAGCGCGAGGCCTGAACCTGCGCGATGGGCGAGGCCATCGCGCAGGTCGCGCGGCAACCTTGCGGCTTACTTGTTCGCCCCCGGCTGTGAGGCATCGGCATGGCGCTGCTGCCAGGTGGCACGCATCTGTTCCCGCTCGGCGCGCATTTTGCTCTCGTTCGCCAGGCTTTCGTCCAGTCCCTTGCGCAACGTGGCGATCGCCTGATCCACATTGGTCGGCTGCGCCTGCAGGCGTGCCAGACGCCGATAGACATAGTCGCGGACATGCGGGTTCTGCGACTTGGCCAGCACATCGTTGTACAGCGACGCCAGCTCCTTGCTGCGGCCGGCTTGCATGTACAGCTTCTCCAGTGCATGCAGGTCGCCGATCACGCCGCCTCGCTGATCTCCGAAGCCGCGCCGGTGCATGTCGTGACCGCGGTCGCCGTGGTCGTGGTGCCGTGCGGCGCGCATGTCCTTGCCCATCGTTGCATGGGTGGACGCCGGTGCTGGCGGCGGCGCGCTCTGGGCCAGCACGAACGAGGCCGATCCGGCCATCAGCACGGCCAGCGCGGAAGCAAGCAGGGTTTTGCGATGCATGGTGTGTCTCCTTGGGGTGTGGTTGCAAAAACGTGCCCGCCATCGCAACGTTGACATGGGCGTTCATGCGCCGGTCACGCTTGCAACCTTTTTGCCGGCAACGGCATCTGAAGCTTGTCGACAACCCGAGGAGAGTCACCCATGCGTCGCCTTTTCATCGCAACCCTGCTGCTTGCACCGTTCGCCGCATCCGCCGCCAGTTCGTGCAAGTACGAGGCGCCGCGCAACTTGCAGCTCGATCTGGCTGGCGTGCGCGCCGTGCAGATCGAGCTGCACAGTCACGACCTGCATCTCACCGGAGGCGTCGGCGCCAAGGGCCTCACGCTGACCGGTCGTGCCTGCGCTTCGGACCAGGCGACGCTGGATCAGCTGCAGATCACCCAGCATCGCGAGGCTGATCAATTGCTGCTCGATATCGGCGGTAGCAACCACTTCTCGTTGAACCTGTTCGGCAGCTCCTACGCGAATCTCGAAGCCACCGTGCAGTTGCCGGCGAACCTGCCGGTGAGCGTGAGCGTGGGTTCCGGCGATGCCGACATCAGCGGGGTGCAGCAGTTGCAAAGCAACGTCGGCTCGGGCGATCTGCACGTGCGTCACATAGCCGGCAAGTTCGCCACCAGCGTGGGTTCGGGCGACGTGGATGCGACCGACATCGGCAGCCTGGACCTGGGCTCGGTGGGTTCCGGCGACTTCAAGGCGGACGGCATCAAGGGTGATGCGCGGATCGGCAGCATCGGCTCGGGTGATGTCACCCTGCGCACGGTCGGCGGCAGCGTGCACGCCGATACGCTGGGTTCGGGCGACCTCACCGCGAGCGACGTCACCGGCGATTTCAGCCTCGGCGCCAAGGGCAGCGGCGACGTCAATCATTCCGGCATCAAGGGCAAGGTCAACGTGCCGCGCGACGACGACTGAAAACGGCTTTGCAGGGGCGCACCTTGAGCGCGATGTTTTCGTGACGCGACGAATACATCGCGTACAGGGCGCTCCTACCCGGTGGTCCAGCGCCAGGCCACGTACACCAGCGGCGCGCACACCAGCAGGAACGGAATCGATACCAGGTGCAGCAGCCGCAAGCCGTGCGGCTGTCTCGCCAGGCGCAGTGCGATCAGGTTCGCCAGCGAACCGATGGCCACCCCGAAGCCGCCCACATTCACTGCGACCGCCAGTGCGATCGCATCAGGCGTGCGCTCGAGCAGCAACACCGTCGCCGGCACATTGCTGATCAGCTGCGAGGCGACGATGCCGCTGACGTACAAGACCAGTGGCTGGCTGAAGTCGATGCGAGCCAGCAGGGTCTGCACCAGCGGCAGCTCGGCGAAATGTCCCAGGCCAAGGAAGATCGCCGCAAAAGTCAGCAACAGCAGCCAGTCGATCCTCGCCAAACTCGATCGTGCCAGCAACGCGAACAGCACCAGCAGCAACGCGGCACCCAGCGGTGCCTGGTGGTGTTCCATCAACAGCACCATGCCGACCAGCGCGGCAGTCGACCATGCGCCGAGCCGGTTGGACGTTGCCCGATCATTGATCTTGTCCGGGGTCAGTTCGATTCGACCGGATGCAAGCCACAGCCACGTGAACGCTGCCACCAACAAGAACATCACCGCCGCGGCAGGAAACATCGCCGCCGCGAAATGCAGGAACGGCATCGACGAGTGCTGCCACAGCAAAAGATTCTGCGGATTGCCGATCGGGCTCAGCGTGGAGCCCGCGTTCACCGCCAGCGCTTCCAGCACCACCATGCGCAACACCGGCAGGTTCGAGATGCCGCCGATCGCCACCGTCAACGGCACGATCAGGAACAGGCTCACGTCGTTGGTCAGCACCATCGACAGCAACGCCGTCGCGGTCACCAGCAACAGCCCGAGGCTGCGCAGCGAATGCGCCCGCGCCACCAGCGCCACGGCGGCGTGCTGCACCAGGCCGCTGTCGCGAATGCCCTGGATCGCGATCAGCAAACCCATCAGTCCGGCCAGCGTGGGCAGCTGCAACCAGCGCCGATAGCTTGCCGGCGGCTGCGGATCGAGCAAGGCCAGCGCGATGGCCAGCACCGCGAACAGCACCAGCAGCCATTCATCCTTGAGGCGCTGCTGGTACGGGCGACTTGCAATCATCGGGTGGGCCGGCGGGGTGATGTCCTCGTACTTTATCAGCCGGGCACTCTCAGCCTTCGCGCAACAGCCGCATCGGCGGCGTGCGAATGACCTTGCGCGTGCCGGCCAGCCCCAGCAGCATCACCACAAGGGCAGCCCCCAACGCGGCAAGCACGAGCGGCCACAGCGGCGGCACGAACCCGTCGATGTGGAACACCGCGTGACCCAGCCACAACCCGGCGCCAGCGGCGCCGAGCGCGGCGGTCAGGCCGGCGACCAGGCCCAGCAGGGCGAATTCGCAGGCGGCGGCGATGCGCAGTTGCGAGCGCCGTGCGCCCAGCGTGCGCAGCAGCGCCGCTTCGTGCCGGCGTTCCGCGGCGCTGGCGGCGAGTGCGGCGGCCAGCACCAGCGCGCCTGCGAGCAGGCTGAAACCGAGGATCCAGCGCACCGCGTTGCCGACGCGGTCGACGATCTCGCGCACGCGGTCGAGCAACGAATCGACGTCGACCAGGCTGAGGTTGCCGTAATCGCGCGACAGCCGGGCCAGTCCCGCAGCGTGCCCGCGCGACAGGTGAAAACTCGCCAGCCAGGTGTGCGGAAGATCGCCGGCATGGGCCGGATCGAGCAGCAGGAAGAAGTTGACCCGGAACGAGCTCCAGTCGACTTTGCGAATGCTGCCGACGCGGGCATCGATGCTGCGCTCACCGACATTGAAACGCAGAGTGTCACCCACCTTCAGCGCAAACATGTCGCGCCACATGGTGTCGATCGACACTTCCGCCTGCGCCGGGCGGGCGCCATGCCACTGGCCCGCAATCACCTGGTTGGACGGCGGCAACGCGCCGGCCCAAGACAGCCGCAGTTGCCGGTCGGCCCAGTCCTTCGCGCGTTCGTCGGCGAAATGCAACTGGTCGATCGGTGCGCCGTTGATCGCGGTGAGTTTGCCCACTGCCAACGGCAACATGTTGAGCTGGTCGCCGCCGATGCCGGCGAGCGCCTGCTCGAAACCCGCGCGCTGATCGTCTTGCAGGTTCAGTGCGAACCAGTTCGGCGTATCCGCCGGAAGCTCCTGTCGCCACCCCTGCAGCAGGGCTGGCGCCACGATCGCGAGCAGCAGCAGCGCGCACAGGCCGAGGCTGAGTGCGGTGGCCTGGATCAGGCTCAGCGTGCGCCGGCGCGCCAGTGCGGCAAGACCCAGGCGCAGCGCCGGGTGCGCGCCGGGCGCAACGCGCCGCGCCATCCACAACAGCACAGCGGCCAGCAGTGCGGCCACCACCGCCACGCCGAGCAGGCTGGCGGCGAGGATGCCGGCCAGTTGCAGCGAACTGCTCTGGCTCCAGATCAACCCAAGCGCAACCAGTACGGGCACCAGATACAACACATCGAAGCGGCGTACCCGACGCGTCACGCTCTGGCGAAATACCGCCACCGGCGACACCTCGGCCAGCCGCACCAGCGGCGGCAGCGCAAAACCGGCGAGCACGGCGATGCCCATCGCCGCGGCGGCGAACGAGGGTGCCAATGGCAGCACCGTCGGCACGCTGCCGAACAACTGGCTGGCGAACATCCAGGCCAGTTGCGACAGCCCCAGTGCCAACAACAGGCCGAGCGTCGCGGCGGGCAGCGCGAGAGCGCCGAGGGTGCCGAGCAGCAGGCCCAGCACGCGCCGGCGCGAGGTGCCCAGCGCGCGCAGCAGCGCGACTTCGGAGGTCTTGCGCCGGGCGTAGCGTTGCGCGGACAACGCGATCGCGATGCCGGCGAGCAGTGCCGACAGCAACGCGGTCAGGCGCAGGAAGGCACCAGCCCGATCGAACGACGAACGCATGCGCTCACGGGTCTGTTCCGGAGTGATCAACGTCGCGCCCTGCGGCAGCGAGGCGGTTTGCGCCCAGTCGCGCCATCCCTGGACCGCGGCCGGAGCCCCCGCCAGCAGCAGCTGATGACGGGCGCGGCTGCCGACCCCAAGCAGGCCGGCCTGTTCGGCATCGGCGATGTTCATCAACGCGCGCGGCGCCAACGCCAGCAGCTGGCCGCCATCGGGCTGACGCACGAGTTCGGCCGCAATCGTCAGTTCACGCCCGCCCAGCTGCAGCGGTTGGCCGACCTTGAGGTTCAACGCCACCAGTGCGCGATGATCCAGATAGACCTCGCCGGCGGCCGGCGCGTGGCCGTTGCGCGCGTGTCCCGCCGCGTCACGCAACTCCAGCGTGCCGCGCAGCGGGTAGTGCGGGCCGCTGGCCAACACGTCGAGCAACTGGGTCTGCTGATGGGCGAACGCCACGCTGGGAAAGCCAGCCGTTTGCGCGATCTTCAGGTCGAACTGACGGGCCTTGTCGATGAATGCATCCGGCGCGGTCTGCGGCGACGACAGCCCGATGTCGCCGCCGATCAATTCGGCGGCGCTGGCGAGCATGCCGCGCTCGATTCGCGTCGCCAGCGTGGCGACGACGCCCAGCGCGACCACCGCCAGCACCAGTGACGCGGCCAGCGTGCGCAACTCGGGCAAATGCCATTCGCGACGCAAGCTGCGAAGGGCCAGCAACAACATCCTCATGCCGGCACGCCGATGCCGGAACCCACCACACGGCCTTCTTCCAGTTCGATCTGGCGATCGCAGCGCGAGGCCAGGGTTGCATCGTGGGTAACCAGCACCAGGGTCGTGTGGTGGTCGCGGTTCAGTGCGAACAGCAGGTCGCAGACGTGATGACCGGTGCGCTGGTCCAGGTTGCCGGTGGGCTCGTCGGCGAACAGCACGCGGGGGCCGTGCACGAACGCGCGGGCGATCGCCACACGCTGCTGCTCGCCGCCGGAAAGCTGGGCAGGATAGTGCCGGCGTCGCGAACCCAGTCCTACGGCATCGAGCGCTTCGCGAGCGCGTTCGCGCGCCGCTCTGACGCCCTCCAGTTCCAGCGGCAGCATGACGTTTTCCTCGGCGGTGAGGGCCGGAAGCAGGTGGAACGACTGGAACACGAAACCGACCAGGCGCCGGCGCAGGTCGGCGCGCGCTTCTTCGTCCAGCAGTTCCAGGGCGTGGCCGTCCAGGGTGATGCTGCCGCTGTCCGGCGTGTCAAGGCCGGCCAGCAGGCCGAGCAGGGTCGTCTTGCCGGAACCGGAGGCGCCGACGATGGCGAAGCTGTCGCCTGGCTGGATCTGGAGGCTGACCTTGCCCAGGATTTCCAGCTTCCCCTCGGGACCGGTGACGGACTTGCTAACATCGCAGGCTTCAAGAAGAGGCCGGGAAGAATCACTCATGCGTCGATGCCTGTGGCTGTTGATATTCCTGGGTGGCATCGGCAGTGCCCAGGCGGCGCCGCCGAAAACCGTACTGGTGCTGGGTGATTCGCTGTCTGCCGCGCACAACATACCGGTGGAGTCGGGCTGGGTGAACCTGCTCGATGCACGTCTGGGCAAGATGGTGCCGAAGTGGACAGCGATCAATGCCAGCATCAGCGGGGAAACTTCGCTGAGCGGACGCAACCGACTGCCAGGACTGCTGCGGAAATACCGGCCTTCGGTACTGATACTCGAACTGGGCGCCAATGACGGCTTGCGCGGATTGCCGTTGCCGGCCCTGCGTGAAAACCTGGCCACCATGATCAAGGTGGCACAGCATGCGAAGGTGCGGGTGTTGCTGATCGGCATCGAATTGCCGGTGAACTACGGACCGCAGTATCGTGACGGTCTGCGCGCCATCTACGTGGATCTGGCGCGCACTCTGCACACGTCGCTGGTGCCATTCCTGCTCGACGGCATCGCGCTCGACCCCGCGTTGATGCAGGATGATGGCCTGCACCCCGTGGCCAGTGCGGAGGAGAAGGTGCTGAACAACGTATGGGAGCCGCTGCGTCCATTGCTGGATTGAAAGCCCGAAAAAACAATGGATTCTGAATCAAGGAACGCTTTTTCACGCCAGCCTCACTCCTCCCACGATTAGGCTTCACATATGTGAAGCCAACGAGGTGAGAACGTTATGACTCTACATGACGAACAAGCGGGCCTGATTCTGCTGGTCGAGGACAACCGCCAGATCGCCGAAATGGTCGGCGAGTTTCTGGAGCGACGCGGTTATTCGGTCGATTACGCCGCCGATGGCGTCAGTGGGCTGCACCTTGCCGTATCCAACAGTTACGACGTGATCGTGCTGGATCTGATGCTGCCCGGGTTGGACGGTCTGGAGGTGTGCCGCAAATTGC
Organism: Rhodanobacter sp. T12-5; assembly: GCF_008329435.1. Lineage (GTDB taxonomy): Bacteria > Pseudomonadota > Gammaproteobacteria > Xanthomonadales > Rhodanobacteraceae > Rhodanobacter. The sequence continues at coordinate 566,440 of NZ_NPKN01000002.1, read as the reverse complement.
GCAAGGACGCCAAGAAGTCCACGCCGGTGCTGATGCTGACGGCACGCGACACATTGGACGACAAGCTGTTCGGGCTCGAGGCCGGGGCCGATGATTATCTGGTGAAACCGTTCGAAGTGCGCGAGCTGGAAGCGCGCCTGCGCGCGTTGATCCGCCGCGATCGTCGGCAGGTATCGACCGAGGTGCTCACGGTTGGCGACATGACGCTGGATACCGCCACGCTGCGACTGACGCGCGAAGGCGAAGAATTGACTGTTTCGCCGATCGGCCTGAAGCTGCTTGCGATCCTTATGCGCGAGTCGCCGCGGGTGGTGAGCCGGCGCGATATCGAGCGCGAGATCTGGGGCGATACATTGCCCGACTCGGACACGCTGCGATCGCATTTGTATAATCTGCGCAGGGTGATCGACAAGCCCTTCGCGCGGCCGCTGCTGCACACCATTCACTCCGCCGGTTATCGCCTGGCAGATCTCGAATCGGAAGTCGCCTCGACGAGCCAGACAGCCTGATATCGCATCCAGTTGGTATGAACATGTAATGGATAGCAGGGTCAACGAAGTCATTTTTCGTGTGGGAGCCTTCCGGCGGCGCATAGCGTGGGTGTTCGGTTTGCAACTGGCGATTGTGGCGGCCATCTGCATTCTGGGTGACCGTTTCCAGACGCCGACCACCGTGATGATCGCGTTGATCGCGCTCACCACGATGCTCGCATGGGCCGCCACCCGCCGCGAATGGCGGCCGGTGCGTGCCTTGGCCAAGCTGGTCAATCACTGGGACGGTCAGCACCCCGATCCGGACGCCCTGCAGCTGGAACAGTTGCCCACCCGCACCGACGCGGACGTCGCCTCGCTGGCGCGGGGGCTCCACGGATTTGCCACGCGCATCGCCGGTTACAACCAGCGTGAACGCAACTTCACCCGCGACGCCAGCCACGAATTGCGCAGCCCGCTCACCGTCATCAAGATGTCGATTGACATGCTGATGGAAGAGGACGGGCTGAGCGACTTTGGCGGGCGCTCGGTGCGCAGGATCAAACGCGCCACACGCGAGATGGAAGTACTGGTCGAGGCCTTGCTTTTGCTCGCGCGGGAGGCGGATGGCGCGACCGAGAACCAGGTCTTCGTCGCCAACGACGTATTGCGGCGGGAGCTGGAATCGGCGCGAGAGTTGCTGGTCGGGCGACCGATCGAGCTGTTGCTGGACGAGCCGGCGCGATTTTCGCTGGAGGGCTCGACGCAGGCTTTCTCCGTGCTGTGTTGGCAATTGATCCGCAACGCCTGCCAGCAAACCGAGCAGGGCAATGTGCTGATCAGCGTCCTGCCCGGGATGATCAGTGTGCGCAATCACGCCGATCCGCATCTGTCCGGTGAAAATCCGCAGGCATTGCGGGTGCCTGGTGCCGATCGTCATGGTTTTGAACTGGCCATTGCCCAGCGCATCAGCGATCGCTACGGCTGGCCGTTGGAGTTGCAGACCCGCCCTGGGCAGGAAAACATCGCCCGCATCCGGTTTCCGTGCCCGCTGCCGGCGGCCGTACCTGAGCCGTCTTCGTAGGGCCGGTCGTCACGGTGCGGCGTGACCGTTCCTTTCCGGGTGTCCCAGAGTCCGTGAAAAAACCGCTTCCTGCGGTTTTTCTCAATCGCGCGGATCCACGGGTCCGGACTCGCTCAGATGAATCAGGGGCTTGCTGGTCGATTCACGCCGGGACATCGGGCAACTGCTCCTGCGTTGCCCCAACGTCGGGCATCGGGCAACCGCTCCTGCGTTGCCTCAACTCGGGCATCCATGCCCTCGCCATGCCCTCGCCATTGCCCTCGCCATGCCCTCGACGTGGTCGCGTGGCCGGCTTGACAGCCTGTCGTCCCGCAGTCTTTCATTCCTGCCGCAGCGACGGGTCCACGCTGAAGGCGCAGCCAGTCTTCGCGGTCACGTCATCCACGCTGACGCCGTCGTTGAGTTCGATCAGCACCAGCCCTTCACCCTTGTTGACCTTGAACACGCACAGGTCGGTGATGATCAGGTCGACCACCTGCTTGCCGGTCAGCGGCAGGTCGCAGGCGTCCTTGATCTTCGGCGAGCCGTCCTTCGCGTTGTGCTCCATCAGCACCACCACGCGCTTGACACCGCTGACCAGGTCCATCGCGCCGCCCGGACCCTTGACCATCTTGCCCGGCACCATCCAGTTGGCCAGGTCGCCGTGCGCGGAGACCTCCAGGCCGCCCAGGATCGACAGGTCGATGTGGCCGCCTCGGATCATCGCGAACGAGTCGGCGCTGGAGAAGAAGCTGGAGCCGGGCAGGGTGGTGATGGTCTGCTTACCGGCGTTGATCAGGTCGGGGTCGAGCTGGTCCTCGGTCGGGAACGGACCGATACCGAGAAGGCCGTTCTCCGACTGCAGGGTGACGTTGACGCCGTCGGGAATGTGGTTCGCCACCATGGTCGGAATGCCGATCCCCAGGTTCACGTAGAAGCCGTCCTGCAGCTCCTGCGCGGCGCGCTTGGCCATCGCCACGCGGGTCGGGCTTTCCTTGCCGGCAGCCACGCCGGCGATGGTGCGGAACTCGATCCGCTTCTCGTACTTCGCGCCCTGCACGATGCGGTCGACGTAGATGCCCGGCACGTGGATGTTGTTCGGGTCCAGCTCGCCGACCGGCACCAGGTGTTCCACCTCGGCCACGCAGTACTTGCCGCAGGTGGCGATCATCGGATTGAAGTTGCGCGCGGTCTCGCGGAACACCAGGTTGCCGTGCGCGTCGCCCTTCCACGCCTTGACGATCGACAGGTCGGCCGTGATGGATTCCTCCAGCACGTATTCCTTGCCGCCGAACATCTTGGTCTCCTTGCCCTCGGCCAGCTTGGTGCCGAACGCGGTGCGCGTGTAGAAACCGGGGATGCCGGCGCCGCCGGCGCGCAGCTTCTCGGCCAGGGTACCCTGCGGCGTCAAATGCAGTTCCAGTTCGCCAGCCAGCGTCTGCCGCTCGAACTCCTTGTTCTCGCCCACGTACGACGCATACACGCGCTTCACCTGATGCGTCTTCAGCAGCGGACCCATGCCGAAATCGTCCACACCGGCGTTGTTGCCGACGATGGTCAGATCCTTCGTGCCTGCTTCGAGCAGCGCGCCGATCAGGTTCTCGGGGATGCCGCACAGGCCGAAGCCGCCGGCCGCGATCGTCATGCCATCGAACAACAGGCCATCTAGGGCTTTCGTGGCGCTCGGGTAAACCTTGTCCATTGCCGTGCCTTTCTCGTGGAGAGTCAGCTGACAAGGATACGACGGTTTGGCATCCGCTGGCCTTGCGCCAGGTTCGCAAGCGATGGATACCGGCCCAGAGCAGGGCCTTGACGTTATCGCTTACGCATGTAAACATCATTTCACTTACACGTGTAAACGGTGCCTCATGGCAATCAGCGAAGCCGAAGCAGTGGTCATGGACGTGCTGTGGCGCGAAGCGCCGCGCACGGCCGAGGACATCCTCGCCGAAGTCGGTCCGACGCAGAACTGGCAGGAGGGCACGGTGAAATCCCTGCTCAACCGCCTGCTCAGGAAAAAGGCGGTACATGCCGAGCGTGAAGGCCGCCGCTATCTCTATACGCCGCTGCTGAAGCGCGAGCAGTACATCCAGCAGGAAAGCAAGGGTCTGCTCGACCGCCTGTTCGGCGGTCGCGTGGCACCGCTGGTGGCGCACTTCTCCGAACAGCGCAAGCTGTCGAAGAAGGACATCGCCGAACTGCGCAAGCTGCTGCAGGAGCTCGACGATGAACAGCATTGAATGGGCCGGGATCGACTGGCTTGGCCGCGGTTGGCTGCTCATCCTCGCGTTCACCGCCGCGGTGCTGGTGGCAGCTGCGCTGCGCCGGCCGTGCCGCCGCCTGTTCGGTACCGAACGTGCGTTCCAGCTGTGGCTGCTGCCGCCGCTGGCGCTGCTGGCCAGCCAGCTGCCGCACGCGGCGATGGCGCCGGTCAGCGTGCTGCCCTCGGTGGTGTCCACGATCACCGCGGCGGCAGTCACGTTGCCGACGACCACCGCGGCGGCGACTGCTGTCGACTGGCGCGTCTTCGCCGCGCTGCTTTGGCTGGCGGGTTCGGCTGGCAGCCTGCTGCTGGCTGCGCTCGCGCAGTCGCGTTACCGCGTCCATTTGCGCGGTGCCATGCCGGTGGCGGGGGTGCGCTCGTGCCGGCCGGTGCTGCGCGCCATCAGCACGGATGTCGGCCCTGCACTGGTGGGTGCATGGCGCAGCCGCATCGTGTTGCCAGCGGATTTCGAGCGCCGCTATGACGCTGTCGAGCAGGCCTTGATCCTCGCCCATGAAGCGACCCACGCGCGTCGTGGCGATGGCTGGTGGTGTCTGCTGGGGCAATTCGTCGCCGCCATTTTCTGGTTCCATCCGCTGGGATGGTGGGCGCTGGCTGCGCTGCGCCACGACCAGGAGCTGGCCTGCGATGCCGCCGTGCTGCGCCAACACGGCGGGCAGCGGCGCAGTTATGCGAATGCGATGTTGAAGACCCAGTCGGCCGCGTTTGCCCTGCCAGTGGGCTGTCCCTGGTCACCGCGTCATCCCGTTACGGAGCGTATTGCCATGTTGAAACGGAAACAGCCCGATCTCTTTCGCCGGCGTGCCGGCGGTGTTCTCGTTGCCTTGGTTGCCGTCGGACTATCCGGCCTGGTGTATGCCGCGACGCCGTCGCCCCAGGCCGCGACGGGCACGGCCGATCACTACACGCTGAAGATCGATGCGGTCATGGGTGGCCGTCCGGGCTCGCGGCAGCTCAGCTACTGCCTGAGACCAAACGAACACGTCGATGTGAACGGGGCGGACTCCGCCACGGGCAAATTCACGTGGAAGGGCCGGTTTGCGGTATCGGCTGCAGCGAAGGGCCAGATCGAGATCCGCTCGCAGATCGACACCCGTTTCGACCGTGGTGACGGCGCGGTGCGGGAGGAGTCGGGCAAGCCGATCGTGCGCACGATGCCGGGGCAGCAGGCGACGATCGTGTTTGGGCAGATCATGGAGGGCAAACAGCATGAAAAGCTTGAAGACAACACCATCAAGCTCGCCATGACCCCGTCGATGGGTTGTTATGGGATGAAGGAATCCACCAGGGCGTCGCCTGCGGCGCCGATATTCAACCGACCCATGTCGTCCTCGACCATTACGTTCAATCACCTGGCCGGTTCGGCGCGCCAAGTCGCCAGGCTGGTGGCCGATCGCGGCGGCGTGGTGCTGGTCAATCCGGACGTGCTGGATGCCTCCAGGCCGCTGTCCGGCAATTTCTAAGACGGGGCCTGCAGCGGATACCTTGCAGTTCATTGCATTCACTTCGGGCATGAAGGCGAGTTCGACGGCATCAGGGTAACGTTCGTTCCGAAGCAGGCAGGGAGGCTGGCTATACTCGCCCCGTCACCGATCGGGAGAGTGCTGTGAAGTCGCGCCAGTTGTTCGTTGCCCTTGCCACCCTCGGAATCTCCGCCATGAGCCAGGCCGCTGTTGCACCCGTGTTGGTGATCCACGGCGGTGCCGGGGTGATCCGGCATGACATGACGCCGCCGAAGGAAAAAGCGGTGCGCGCCGCCATGACCCAGGCTTTGCAGGAGGGTTATGCCAAGCTGAAAGCAGGCAAGTCGGCGCTGGATGCGGTGGCTTCGGCGCTCACCGTGCTGGAGGACGATCCGAACTTCAACGCCGGCAAGGGTGCGGTGTTCACTCATGACGGGAAGAACGAGCTGGATGCGGCGATCATGGATGGCTACACCTTGCGTGCCGGCGCGGTGGCCGGGGTGCAGCGTGTGAAGAACCCGATCCTGCTGGCGCGTGCGGTGATGGAGCAGTCGCCGCATGTGATGTTGTCCGGGGCCGGTGCCGAGGCGTTCGCACAGAGTGTCGGCATGCCGCTGGTCGATCCATCGTATTTCCGCACCGAGGAGCGCTGGCAGCAGTTGCAGAAGGCGTTGAAGGAGGACGCCGCGAAGCAGCCGCATGCGGACGTCGAGACGGCCAAACATTTCGGCACGGTCGGTGCGGTGGCGCTGGATGCGCAAGGTCATCTGGCTGCCGGCACGTCCACCGGCGGCATGACCGACAAGCGCTGGGGCCGCATCGGCGACTCGCCGGTCATCGGCGCCGGTACCTACGCGAACTCCGGCTGTGCGGTATCCGGCACCGGCTGGGGTGAGTTCTACCTGCGCACCGTGGCCGCACACGAGATCTGCATGAAGGTCACCCAGATGCGTGTGCCGCTGAAGCGGGCCGCCGCCGAGGTGATCAATCAGGAGATCCCGTCGATGGGCGGCAACGGCGGCGCGATCGCACTGGACGCACAAGGCCATATCTCGATCCCGTTCAACACCGACGGCATGTACCGTGGCTGGATCGGTGCCGATGGCGTGCCGCACGTGGCGATCTACGGCGACGAGGACGACGGCACCGCCGAGATGCCGGCGCCGGCCGGCAGCATCGCCCAGCCTTGATGATGGGTTTCGTTGTGGGAGCGGCTTCAGCCGCGATGCTTTTCCCGCCAATGTCGATCATTCAAGAGCATCGCGGCTGAAGCCGCTCCCACAGAAGCTCGGGACGCTATGGCAGCTTGTGCAGCTGCGTCGGTGTCAGTGCGCCGCTGATGCCCAGCCGGCTGCCGTCGGCGCGGATCACCAGTATGCGCGGTGTTTCGCCGCCCCAGCTCGGGTCGAGCAGGAAGTTGAGGTGTTCGGGCGAGGCTTCGGCGTAAGCGCGTGTCGGATAGACGTCCATTTTCATCCCTCGCAGGCGCGCTTCGATCGCCGCATGCAGTTCGATGCTGTCGGTGGCCACGATGACCAGCTCGGTCGACTGCGGATGGGCGCGCTGCAGCGCCGCCAGTGCTTCGAGATTCGGTTCGCAATAGGCGCAGTCGAGCGCCCATAGCGCGATGATGCGCTCGCCATGTGCCGGCGGTCGCAACAATGCGGGCACATCGGCGGCGGTCAAGGGTTGCAGCGTGCCGGCCACGCCGAGCGCGGGCAGCAGCATCGCGAGCACGATCGGCAGCCATTTCATCGCGGAACCTCGACCAGGCGGAAGCCGCTCGCGGTGTTCCAGGCGACGAACGCACGACCCTGCTTCTGCAACAGTTGCGGCGAGGCGACCGCGCCGCTGCTGCGGGCAATCTCGCGGGCGGCATCGAACTGCCTGCCGTTGTCGGTCGAGCGGCGCAGCATCAGCGCGTAGCCGTCGGCACCGACCTGATTCCAGACAACCCACACCGTGCGATCGTGCACAGCCACATCGGCGTGGCTGGCGCCGGGGCCGGCCATCACCAACGAATGCTGCGGCGGCTGGCCGGGGTCGAGCTGGCCGTAATGGATCGTGGGTTTGTCCTTGGCTTCGTACCACACCGCATGGCGGACGCCGTCGCTGCCGATCGCCAGGCCGGGGCCGTGGTGCGGGCAGCCGGCGATCTGCCAGTCGCTGAACGTGGCGCGAGTAGCATGGCCGGGCTGGTCGTCCGTATGCAGCACGGCATAGGCGTGATCGCGGATGTTGTCGCCGTAGACGCTGCGGAAGAACGCGGCGACATCACCACCGGGCGTACGCGCCAGCGCGATACGGCAGCATTCGCAACTCTGGTCGACCAGCTTGCGCTCGGGCACGAAGCTGCGGCCGCCATTGTCCGACCAGCTGTAGTAGACCGCGGCGCCGAGGTAGGGCTTGCCGTGGGCGGTGGCGGCGATCACGTCGCGCTTGTCGATCCACGCGATCACGATGCGGCCGTGGCCGTCCACCGCGAGCGCATCGAAACGATGGGTGATTTCGGCACGGTCGTGATGCACGGTGAGCGGCTTGCTGAAGTGTTCGCCGCCGTCCAGCGAGCGGGCGAAGCGCACGAACCCGGTCCAAGGTTGCGCACGCGGCTGCGACCAGCTCACGTAGATTTCATCGTGCGGGCCGAACGCGATCTTCGGGCGATTCTCGCCTTCGGCGTAGATGCGTTCGGCCGTGGCGTTCACCTCGACCGGCGCGCTCAGGGTGCGACCGTCGTCATCGGAGTGGCGCAACCGAACATGGCCATCCGCCGCGTCCACCAGCCACAGCCGGCCGTGGCTGTCGAACGCGGCGCTGGCACCGAGTTCGGGCCCTTTGGGCATGTGCATGCCGTCATGGGCGAGCAGGGGCAGTGGAAACAGGCACAGCAGGATGATCAGCAGGCGACGCATGATTTCCTCACAGCTCCCAGCGCAGCTCGCCGAACCAGGTGCGGCCGGCGTAGGGATGGTAGACCCAGTAGTGTTCGTCGGTGAGGTTGTCGACGCCGAACGCAGCGCTCCAGCCCGGCGAAAATTTCCAGCGTAGCTTCGCATCGGCCACGGTGAAGCTGCTCACGGCGCCGTAGCTGTCCACGTAGTCGCTGTTGTCCAGCGAACCGTACTGGCGCCCCGAATGGCGGATGCCGAGCGAGGCGTCCCATTGTGGCGCGAAGCGATAGTCGGCGAACACGCTGGCGCGAATTTTCGGGATGCGCGGAAAGTATTTGTCGTTGGCGCGCGGGTATTGCCGATCATCCAGTGTCTTTGCGTCGTTGAAGGCGAGGCTGGCTTGCAGGTCGAGTCCGGACGTCCAGACGTCCGTCAGGCTGATCTCGCCTTCGATGCCGCGGCTGCGCATGCGGTCGATGTTCTGCACGCTGGTGACGGTGGGGGTGACGGTGATGTCGGTCTGCGAGTAGAGCGAGTCGGCGATGCGATCCTCGAACAGCGAAATGCGCCAGTGGCCGTGGCTCAGGCGACGGTTCAGGGTGAGGTCGGTGGCCTGGTCGATTTCGGGCTTGAGCGCGGGGTTGTTGTTGACGATCGCATTGGCGGCGATGGTGCCCTGGAACAGTTCGGCCACGGTCGGGTAGCGCACCGCCTTGCCGTGCGCCAGGCGCAGCTCCCAGCCGTCGGCGAAATCCCAGCTCAAGGCCGCTTTCGGCGAGAAGTCGGTACGCTGGCGGTCCGCGTAGCGGAGCGTGCTGCTGGCGTTGGCGAGCAGGCCGCCGTAGGCGCGCCATTGTTCCAGCCGCCCGCCCAGGGTCAGCGCCCAGGCGTCGGCGAAACTCCACACATCCTGCAGATACGCTGCGCGGGTCTGGCTGCGCCCGGCGAACGCGCTGAGGCGGCCGCCATCGGCATCGCCCAGCCAGTGGCTGGCGTTGCGCACGCGGGTGTCCAGCAGGTAACGATCGCCATGCACGCCGGCGTACAGCATGTGCCGATCGCCGAGCGGGCCGGAGCTGCGCAGGTCGAGCGTGTCCCAGCCGGAGCCGGCCTTGTCGGCGATGGTGCCGGGGCCGTTCACGGGAATGCCGGGTTCGGCCAGGCGGGCCGTGGCTGCCAGCGAGCGCAGGAAATCGTAATGACTGGCCACCGCGGTCCAGCGCCAGCCGTTGTCGAGATGGCCGTTCAATTCGATGCCGTACAGCATGTGCGTGTCGGTGGCCGAGGAAGGTGTCAGGCCGCTGGCCGGCAGGGTCCAGGTCTGTCCGGCGGCGCTGATCACGCCGCCAGCGACCGGGTTGCCAGCGGCATCGCGGATCAGGCTGCGGGTGCGGTCTTCGGCGCGGTTGTGCCACCAGCCGACGGTGAGCAGCGCCGCGACCTGGTCGGTCAAGTCGATGCCGAGCTTCAGCTTGGCCTGGTCCTGCACGGTGTGCTCGATGCTGTTGGCACCGTAGACGAGCCGTGGCGTGCCGTTCGGGTTGCGGTCCGGCGTGGCACCGCTGACCGGAACGGCGAGCGCCGGATCGCCGCCGGCCTTGGCGGTGGCGTACTGCATCGGCTGGCCGTGGTTGTCGAGTCGGCTGTATTCGAGGAGCCAGCTCCAGCGGCCCTGTTTGTTGCCCAGCGTGGCGGCCATCCGGTGGCCGTCGTAGTGGCCGCCCGCACCATAGGCGTCGCGATAGTCCTGGCTGAAGAACTGGCTGCTGGCGCTGGCGGTGAGTCGCTGCGGCAATACGGTGTGGATCAGCACCGTGCTGCCCAGCGAGTTGCCGGGGTAAAGCGCGGAGTAGGGGCCGTACAGAATGTCGACCGCGCCGATCTCGCCGGGCGCGACCATGCCCCAGCGCGGCGCGCCATCCCAGCCATTGGTCATCAGGTTGGAAAGCAGCAGGCCGTCGGCGTAGACCAGGCTGCGTGCGCTCTGCAGGGTGCCGGCGTTGCGGCCGCTGATCACCGCGTTCGGATCGCCGATATAGCGTTTGCGCACCATCATGTTCGGCGCGTACTTCAGCGCGTCGGCGCTTTCGGTGACGTTCTGCTGTTGCAGCTTCCGCCGCGTGACGCGCACCTGCACGCTGGGCGTTTCCATCACCATGGAATCGCTGGCGTGCACCGAGATCGGGGCCAGGGTGACGGTTGCGGGTTCGGCTGCCAGCGACGAACCGCCGGACACGGCAAGGATCACAGTGCAAAGGCCGAGCGATGGGGCTTTCAAGCGAGACTCTGGATGGGGATCTAGGGTTGCAAGGATAGTGCGCCACGGTGCGCACGACAGGTGACGGGTTGTCGCAGTGGTCGGCATGGGATGCACGCGCACGGCAAAAGGTGCCCGGTTGGAGCGAGGGGCGAGAAGTGAGTGGAGAGGAGTGAGAGAGAGCAGCAGCAACAGCCCACTTTGGAGTCGGTGCCGAGGCCTTCTCTCGCTTCTCACTCCTCTCCACTCACTCCTGCTTTGTCACTCGTCGCGGTCGGGGCGTTCGCGGACCGGGTGCTTGCTCAGTTTGCGCTGCAGCGTGCGGCGGTGCATGCCGAGGCGGCGGGCGGTTTCGGAGATGTTGCCGTCGCATTCGGTGAGCACGCGCTGGATGTGTTCCCACTCCAGCCGGCGCAGGGCCAGCGGTTGTTCGGGGGCATCCGGCACGTCGCTGTCGTCGGCGTCGGTATCGCCATCGAGCAGCGCGCGCACCACGGCGTCGGCGTCGACCGGCTTGGCCAGGTAGTCGTGGGCACCGCGCTTGATCGCTTCGACCGCGGTGGCGATCGAGGCGTAGCCGGTCAGCAGCAGCACGCGCAGGTCCGGTACCAGGGTATGCAGTTCGGGGATCAGGCGCAGGCCGTTCTCTTCGCCCAGCTTGAGGTCGAGCACGCAGTAGCGAGGATGATGCCGGCGGGTCAGCGCGCGGGCCTCGTCGAAGTTGCTGGCCGTGATGACCTCGAAGCCGCGTGAGCCGAGTGCGCGTGCCAGCACGCGCAGGAAGGTGGCATCGTCGTCGACCAGCAACAGTGGGCGGGCGGTGGCGGCGGGGGGCAACTCGGTCATCGCACGGTTTCCTGGAAGTGGAGCAGCCCCCATTCTTGCCGGAAGCGGCGTCACTTGCACGTCTGCCGCGGCTATTTTTCGGCGATCACCGTCAATGGCAGGCGCAGGCACATCTCCGCGCCGTGTTCGGTATTGCGTGCGACCAGCTCGCCATCGAGCCGCTCGGCGGTGGCCTCGGCCAAGGCCAGGCCGATGCCGAGTCCGCTCTGTTTTTGCGAATGGCCGAGCGGGCTCGGCTCACCGGTGGCGGCAAAGCCGGGGCCATGATCGCGGACGCTGAGCTGCAGCCATTTGGCGTCGCTCGACACTTGCAGTGCGACCATGTGCGAGTGACGGGTGGCCGAGGCATCGGCGGCGTTGTTGAGCAGGTTGAGCAACGCATGGCGCAGGCCCGGCGGCGTGCGCAACACGCTGCGCGACGTGGCCTCGTCCAGCGTGACGGCCAGCTCTGCCTCCGGCCGCAGCAACTGGAAACGTTCCACGCAGCCGTGGACGAAGTCGGCCACGCTGAGCCGTTCCGGTTCCTGCGACAGCTGTGCTTTTCCGAAGGCGACCATCTCGCGCAGGATCGTGCGGCAGCGGTCGACCTGGCCTTCCAGCAGCTCCAGATCCTCGGCCAGCGTGGTGTCGCCGGCGTGTTCGCGGCGCAATTCCGGCAGCAGCGTGCGCATCGTCGACAGCGGCGTATTGAGTTCGTGCGCGGCACCGGCGGCCTGGGTGGCGATCGCCAGGATGCCTTCGTCGCGGAGTGCCCGCTCGCGCACGCGCTGCACTTCGAGCTGCTGCAGGCGCAGCACATGCGCCAGCCGGCTGATGAAGAAACCCAGCAGCAACGCGCTGATCACGAAGTTCACGCCCATGCCGGCCACGTGCAGCGAAAAGCGGCCCGGTTCGCCGTCGTGCATCGGCATCGGCAGCGGCACATGCCAGTACAGCAGGATCACGTAGGCGAGGCCGGCCAGCCCTGCCACCGCGAGGATCGCGCGCGCCGACAGTGCCGCCGCGCTGAGTGCGATCGGCACCAGCAGCAAGGTGATGAACGGGTTGCTGGCGCCGCCGGTGAAATACAGCAGGTAGCCGAGCACCAGCGTGTCGGCGGCGATATGGCCGACCGCTTCCCACTCGCGCAGCGGCCATGGCTGGCTGAGCCGCCACGCCGCGAACACCGAGAACACCGCGAGCAGGCCGATGCCCAGCAGCAGCGGCAGCAGCGGAATCTGCAGTTGCATCCACCACGCGCAGACCAGCACCGCCACGCTTTGGCCGGCGATGGCGCAAAGCCTGAGCCAGGCCAGCGTGCGCGTGAGCGCGAACGGGCCGATGTGTTGGACGGATCGTTGCGGCATGGCGATCACCCCGGCTTGCCGTGCCCGGTGAAACCCGCCATGCGATGCACGGCGGGTTCATGGGATCACGACGGCGTGTTGAATTCCTCGCTGCGCACCGGCGGCAGCGGGGTGTTGGCAACGGAGTCGGAGTGGCTGCTGGACAGCTTCTTCATCAGCGGCAGCATCGCCAGCGCGATCACCGTGCAGGCGATGCCGGCAAAGCCGAGCTTGTTGAACAGCGCGGTGTAGACCGGCAGCGACACCAGCGGATCCTTGATGTCGGTCGGGATGCTGGCGAAGTTCGCCACCACGCTACCCAGATACTGCGAAATGCCCGAAGCGACGTAATAGGCACCCATCATGAAGCCACCCATCCGCGCCGGCACATAGCGCGCGATCATCGCCAGGCCGAGGCCGCTGACCAGCAATTCGCCCAGCGAGTACAGGCCGTAGCCCCACACCATGATCCATGAGGATACCTGGCCATTGACGGCGAAACGGGCGCCGACGCCGTAGATGAAAAAGCCGATCGCCACTGCCGCGAAGCCCCAGGCGAACTTGGCCGCCACGGACGGATTCTTGCCGACCTTGCCCATGGTGTTGTAGATGAACACCAGCACCGGGCTCAACAGCACGATCCAGATTGCGTTGAGCGACTGGAACTGTTCGGGAATCCAGTTGAACAAATGCAGGCCGAACAGGTTGAACGACAGATCGACGTTGCGCTGCGCGAACAGGTTCAGCGAGGTCGACATCTGCTGGTAGAAGATGAAAAAGAAGATCGTCTGCGCGGTCAGTACCAGTGCCGCGATCAGGCCGGCGCGCTCATGCAGCTCGCTGCTGCGGATCAGGTGCACGAAAATGCCCAGGATCACCACGCCGGCGGCGTACACGCACCACTGGGCGACCGTCTGGTTCTGCAGGATGAAGGCGGAGACGAACACCATGCCGAGCGCGGCCAGAAGCACCATGCCGAGGCGTTTGACATCCACCGACTTGTCGTCCGCCGGCGAGCCGACGTGTGCCAGCGTGCGATGCATCAGCGTGTAGTTGATCAGGCCGAGGACCAGGCCGATCGCGCAGACGCCGAACGCGGTATGCCAGCCCCAGGCGTCGCCGTACTTCGCGCCGACGTAGTCGCGGATCCACGGGGTCAGCAGCATCGAGATGGTCGAGCCGATGTTCACCGCCATGTAGTAGATGGTGAAGGCGCTGTCGATCTTGGTGTCGTCGCCCTCGTAGATCTTGCGTACCAGGTTGCCGGCGTTCGGCTTGAAGAAACCGTTGCCGACGATGATCACGCCCAGTGCGACGTACAGGAAATAGGCATTGTTGGTGGGAATCCACAACATCGCATAACCCAGTGCCAGCACCACGGCGCCGAGCAGCATGGTGCGGCGGGTGCCGATCAGCTTGTCGCCGACCCAGCCGCCGATCGCCGGCGTGGCATAGATCAGTGCGGCGGCGGCACCCCAGATCAGGTTGGACTTGCTGTCGGCGAAGCCCAGCTTTTTCACCATGTAGGTAACCATCAATACCTGCATGCCGTAGAAGCCGAAGCGCTCCCACATTTCGATCAGGAAAACGGTGCTGAATGAGCGCGTCTGCGAGACGGGTGGATTCTGGGTTGCCATATCTTTTCCGTGCGTGATTCAAACCGTGGCGGCGTGCTGGCACGCGCCTGCGAGGTGCGATCCTGAACAGATCACAACCGACGAAGCGTAACCCATCCGTCATCGCGGCGTAGCTGCAGTGCGACATGACAAAACACCGAGGTGGATGCATGCAGAGTGCGGAACAGCCGCACCTCGCACGTCTGCGGCAGCAAGGCTTGTGGCATCATGTCGCGTTCGCACTCCCTGTCTGAACGGAGTTTTGCCCCTCATGCCGATTGCTGCCCCTTCCCTGGTCGTGGCCTCCGTTCCGGCCCTGATGGTTCTTGCCGGGTCGCCGTTGCCGGCGGTCGGCTGAGCGGCGGCGTCGCCATGGCAGCCGAAGGTTTTCGCGGGCCAATGCAGCTCTGGAATGCATTCCAGTGGTCGATGAAAGGCTTTCGGGCCGCCTGGCGCCACGAGGCCTCGTTCCGGCTCGAGGCCTGTCTGGTGGTCGTACTGGTGCCGCTCGGCCTGTGGCTCGGCCACGGCGGCCTGGAGAAGTTCGCGCTGATCCTGGTGCCGCTGCTGGTGCTGTCGGCCGAGTTGCTCAATTCGGCGATCGAGGCGGTGGTCGACAAGGTCAGCCCGGAGTTCCACGAGCTGGCCGGCCGCGCCAAGGACATGGGCTCGGCGGCGGTGTTCGTGCTGCTGGTGCTGATGGCGGTGAGCTGGGGGTTGATCCTGCTGCCGCGCTGGTGCTGACCAGCGCCTGGCGCGTCGAACCGATTACCTGAGGTCCTTTTTGTTGGCCCGCGTGCCTGGTCCGCACCTGTGACAGATCGGCGCCGCGCTGGCCACCGACTCGGTGCGTAGAGTAGGGCTGTTGCGGAGGCTGCCATGCGGCCAGAGCGCAAATGAATGCAGGGTCTGTTGGCGAAGCTGCTTCATGATTGTCCTCTGGAGATTCTTGCTCCCTGGGAATCGAGTCCAGACGATCGGTCCCGGCATCAAATCGCCTGCATGCACGATCACGGATCGTTCACCCGTTCACCTGATCCACTGTGCAAACCGTCGCCTGGACGATTGCGCCACGGCGGCATGGATGCTGCAATGTTCGTACCTTCGAGCTGGAGCGATTCCATGAAAACCCTGCGCGTGCTCGTGTTGCTGCTGCTTGTCGTCATGCTTTCCGGCTGTGGCTACAACGCCATGCAAAAACAGGACGAGGCAGTCAAGGCGTCGTGGTCGGAAGTGCTCAACCAGTACCAGCGCCGCGCCGACCTGGTGCCGAACCTCGTCAATACGGTCAAGGGCTATGCCCAGCATGAGGAAAAGGTCTTCGTCGAGGTGACCAATGCCCGCGCCAAGGTCGGCAGCATCCAGGTGAACGCCGACACGATCAACGATCCGGAGAAGCTCAAGCAGTTCCAGGCGGCGCAGGGCGAACTGGGCAGCGCATTGTCGCGACTGATGGTGGTCAGCGAGAACTATCCGCAGCTGAAGGCCGATGGCCTGTTCCAGAATCTGCAGGCCCAACTGGAAGGCACGGAGAACCGGGTTACCGTGGCGCGCAACCGCTACGTGCAGGCGGTGCAGCAATACAACCAGCTGATCCGCACCTTTCCCAACAATCTGACCGCGAAGATGTTCGGCTACAAGGTCAAGCCGAACTTCAGCGTGGACAACGAAAAGGCCATCTCCACCGCGCCGACGGTGGACTTCGGCACCCCTGCGCCGGCGCCAGCTGCAACGACGCACTGATGAAGCCGTGGCACCGCCCGCGTCGCTGGCTGCTGGTGCTGGCGTTGCTGCTGCCGGCATTGCTGCATGCCGCCGATGCCGCGCCGAAGCTGGCGCGGCATGTTACCGACCTCACCGGCACGCTGACCGCGGCGCAAGTCGACCAGCTCGACGCAAAGCTGGTCGACCTGGAAAAGGCCAAGGGCGCCCAACTGGTGGTGCTGATGATCGGCAGCACCGGCGGTCAGGACATCGAAAGCTATTCGTTGGCCGTGGCCGAGGCCAACAAGATTGGTCGCAAGGGTACCGACGACGGCGTGCTGCTGCTGATCGCCAAGGACGATCGCCGTGTGCGCATCGAAGTCGGCTACGGCCTGGAAGGCGCGATCCCTGACGCGGCGGCGGCGCGGATCACCCGCGAGTACATCGCGCCGAAATTCCGCAACAACGACTATTTCGGCGGCATCAGCGACGCGGTGGGCGCACTGACCCAGTTGATCGACGGCGAACCATTGCCGCCACCGGTCGAGGGTTCTCCCTCCCGCGAGCGGGCCGGGCCCGGACTCCAGGGGGCGCTGATGATCGGCGTGTTCGTGGCACTGTTCCTGCGCAGCATGTTGGGTCGAGCCAAGGCATGGATTCGCGCCCCGATCGGTGCCGCGTTGGTTGGTGGCCTGCTGTGGCTGCTGATTTCGATGGGAGCGGGCATCATCGGCGCATTGATCGGCGGCGTGCTGATGCTGTTGCCCGGTGGTGCCGGCCGTTCGATCGGCGGCGGAGGCTGGGGCGGCTTCGGTGGTTTTGGCGGCGGCAGCGGCGGTTTTGGCGGTGGCGGTTTCAGCGGCGGTGGCGGCAGCTTCGGTGGCGGCGGTTCGTCGGGGAGTTGGTGATGACGCGCATGCGGCGATGGCTGGTCAATCTGTTCGGCAGCTGGTTCCAGTTGCGCCGACGCTTCCCGGCGGCACTGCTGGGCGAACTGGCCGCGGCGATTGCCGCCGGCGAACGCAGCCACCTGGGCGAGATCCGCTTCGCCATCGAGTCGCGTCTCGCACCCCTCGCCGTGCTGGATGGCCTCGACGCGCGGACCCGGGCGCGGCAGGTGTTCGCCCAACTGTCGGTGTGGGACACCGAGCTCAAGACCGGTGTGCTGTTCTACGTATTGATGGCCGAGCATCGCATCGAAATCATCGCCGATCGAGGCATCGCGGCGAAGGTGGCGGCCAGCGAATGGGGTGCGATCTGCACCCGCATGCGCCATTGCTACGCCAGCGGGCAATGGCGCGACGGCAGCCTGGAAGGCATCGCCGCCGCCAACACACTCCTGCAACAGCATTTCCCCGCCGACGGCACACGCAATCCCGACGAACTGTCCGACCGCCCTGTGCTCCTGTAGGGCGGGCATTGCCCGCCCTACAAAACGGATGGCGTCAGCCGCCCAGGTACTTGCCGAGGAAGTCCTGCATGTGCTGGTACAGGTCGAGGCGATCCTTTTCGCTGTAGAAGCCGTGGCCTTCCTTCGGTTTGCTCAGCCATACGTAAGGCTTGCCTGCCTTGTCCAGCGCCGAGCGCAGGGCGGTGGCGTTGCGGAACGGCACGCGCTGGTCGGCTTCGCCGTGGGCGATCAGCACGGGCACATTGAACTTGTCCAGCCGGTACAGCGGCGAGATCGCGCGGGCGGCGTCCTTGTCGCCGATCGCATCGGCAAAGTAGGTCTGGCCGGCCGAGAAATGACTGGTATCACTGCGATCCATGCCGATCGCCCAGTCCGACACGCCGGCGTAGTCGATCGCGCACTTGAACAGGCCCGGGGCGAGGATCGGCGTCATCAGCGAGGAGTAGCCGCCGAAGCTGCCGCCGTAGACGCAGATGCGCTGCTGGTCGGCATAGCCCTGGTCGATCGCCCAGTGCACGCCGTCGATCAGATCCTGCTGGATGCGGTCGCCGAAGTGCTTGTAGCCGGCATGCTGGAAGTTCATGCCGCGGCCGGCCGAGCCACGGTAGTTGACCTGCAGCACCAGATAACCGCGACTGGCCAGGAACTGCGCGTCGGTGTCGTAGGCCCAGCCGTCCGCAACGCCGATCGGGCCGCCGTGCGGCAGCAGCACCATCGGGTGGACCTTTGCGCCGTCGGTCGGTTCGGTGAGATAGCCGTCCAGCTCCATGCCATCGCTGGCCTTGAAACGGATCGGCTTGCGTTCGGCCATCTGCGCCGGCTTGATCCACGGCTCCACCTGGAACAGCGGCCGCAGGTTCATGTTGTGGCGGTCGAACAGCGCGTAGGTGCCCGGGTCGCGATCGCTGTAGGCATGGATCAGCAGGATCATGCTGTCGTCGCTGCGGCCGGCGATGTCGATCAGTTCATCCGGAAACTTGTCGCTGAGCGCCTTGTGCACCTGGGCCAGCGTGCTGTTGTCCAGATAGCTGAAGTGGGGACGGCCGGTACTCATGGCCGCCGCATAGGGTGCACCGTCGTGCGGTGCCCACAGGATGTTGCCCACGGCAGAGAAACTGTCGCTGGCGAGTACCTTGCGGTCGCTGCCATCGAGTTTGCTCACGACCAGCGCTTCAGGGCCGCCGTCGGCGCTGTAGATCGACCACAACTGGCTGCCATCGGCGCTGATGCGCTGGGGCACCAACGCCTTGCCGGTGATGCCGGCAGGCAGTTGCCGCCACGGCTGATCCTTGTTGTCGCGGGTGTAGGTGACGATGGTGCTGCCCGCATCGGGAGAGCCGTAGGCGAAACGGGCGACGCCATCGTGCATGACGAAGTTCATGTCGCCCTTGTCGATCTTGCCCATCAATTCGGCGCGGCCGCTACCCGAGTCGACGTCGTAGACCATGCTGCTGTGGCTGTCGTACATCGTGAAGCTGCCGCGTGGCATCGGCCGCAGATTGACGTAGAGGTGGCCGTTGCGAGGCTCCGGCAGGCCCGCGATCGAAGCCGCACCGCGCGGCATGTCCTGCGAATGGATGGACTTGCCACGATCGCCCAGGCTGTACAGCGTGCTCTTGTGGGTGCCGTCATAATCCAGCGCCACCAGTTCGCCGGTCATCTGCGGCACATCCAGCCACGCGGACTCGTATGCCAGTGCCACGACCAGACGGGTATTGCTGACCCATACCACCTGGCCCGGCACATTGCGTCTGGCCATGTCGAGGCGGCTGAGCGGCTTGAGGTCGGGCAAGTGCAGCACGGCCAACTGATAGTGGTTGTCGCCCTCGGCATCGGTGCTGCGCACGGCCACGGCCAACAGTTGGCCATCCGGCGAGAGACTGGGGTTGCTCAGCTCGCCCCGGCGCGCGAAATCCTGGATCGGCAGCAGCGCGGGCGGCGCGGCAAGCGCTGCGAAAGACACGAATGCGAAAGCGAGCGCCAACAAACGGCGCACAACGATGGACATAACGAACTCCCCTTTGAGTGTTGCGGCAATGAAGGCGATCGGAAATCCTCGATCGCTTCCTGACGGTGCAGGCATCCGTGGATCGCCTGACATTCGCTCGCCACCTCCCCCGAGATGGCGCCGAGCGTGCGATTCTAGCGGTCCTGCCGTGGCGACCGAAACCCCTGTTGCCTCGGATCGACCCAGTTACACTTGTGGTTTGTGATCGATCAAGCCCGTCCATGACCCAGCCTTACGTTGTCGACATCAACCCGGTGGCCTTCAGCCTCGGTCCGATCCAGGTGCACTGGTACGGCCTGATGTACCTGCTCGGCTTCTTTTTCGTCGCGGTGCTGGGCGAATATCGACGCAGACGCGGGCGACTGCCGGTCACTCGCGACGCACTTGGCGACTTGCTGTTCTACGGCATGCTGGGCGTGATCGTGGGCGGGCGGGTCTGGTACATGCTGTTCTATTACGAAGGCGGTCCGCGCTGGATCTGGACCGACCCTCTCGTGCTGTTCAAGGTCTGGGATGGCGGCATGAGTTTTCACGGCGGCCTGCTTGGCGTGCTGGCCGCGGGCTGGTGGTGGTCGCGCCGGCAGAAACTGCATTTCTTCGACACCATCGATTTCGTCGCTCCGCTGGTGCCGATCGGACTGGGTCTGGGGCGGCTCGGCAACTTCATCAATGGCGAATTGTGGGGAAAGCCGACCGACGTGGCATGGGCGATGATTTTTCCGCAGGCGCCGGACCGGCTGCCGCGTCATCCCTCGCAGCTGTACGAAATGATGCTGGAGGGCGTGGTGATGTTCGTGGTGCTGTGGCTGGTGTCGCTGAAGCCGCGCCCGCGCTATCTGATATCCGGTCTGTTCGCGCTGCTGTACGGGTGTTTCCGTTTCGCGGTGGAATTCGTGCGCGTACCCGACCCGCAGCTCGGCTATCTGTTCGGCACGCAGTGGGTGACGATGGGACAGATGCAGTCGCTGCCGTTGATCGTGATCGGGCTGGTGCTGATCGCGATGTCACGCCGCGCACCCACGCTGCCCCTCGCAGCACCCTGACTGTAGGGCGCACAGGGTGCGCCCCTGCAGGTGTCCGCCGTCAGAAGTTGCGGTCGCCGCCGATGATGTCGCCCAGGCCGCCAAGCAGCGAGCCCTCGCCGCGGCGCTGACCACCGCCCTGCGGCGCCGCCGCCAGCATGCGCCCGGCCATGCGCGAGAACGGCAGCGACTGCAGCCACACCGTGCCCGGTCCGGTCAGCGTGGCGAGGAACACGCCTTCGCCGCCGAACAGCATGCTCTTGATGCCGCCGACGGACTTGATGTCCATGCTCACCGTGTCGTGGAACGCGACCACGCACCCGGTGTCCACGTCGAGCCGCTCGCCGGCCTTCAGTTCACGCTGCACCACGGTGCCGCCGGCGTGCACGAACACCCAGCCGTCGCCTTCGAGCTTCTGCATGATGAAGCCCTCGCCGCCGAACAGGCCGGTGAGGATCTTGCGCTGGAAGAAGATGCCCAACTGCACGCCGCGTGCACCGGCCAGGAAGGCGTCCTTCTGGCAGATCAACCGGCCGCCGTGGTCGGACAGCTTCATTGCCATTACGGTGCCGGGGTAGGGCGCGGCGAACGCCACCTTGGCCTTGCCCTGGCCGGCATGCGTGAACACCGTGGTGAAAAGGCTTTCGCCGGTGATCACGCGCTTGCCGGCGGACAGCAGCTTGTCCATCAGGCCGCCGCTCTGGCCGCCGCTGGAACCGTCGCCGAATACGGTGTCCATCTGTACCGCGGATTCCTTGTACATCAGCGCGCCAGCCTCGGCGATCGCGCTTTCGCCGGGGTCCAGCTCGATCTCGACGAACTGCATGTCGGTGCCGACGATGCGGTAGTCGATCTCGTCGGCGCGGCCGCTGCCCATCGACGCCGGCATCGGTGGCGGCGCCAGCGGCGTGCCGCCGAAGTCGGCCACGCTGCGGATCGGCTTCCATTCGGCGAAACCCTCGCACCAGCAATAGCCGTCCGGCTGGCGCTGCGCCTGTGCCCGCGCCGCGGCGTCGTCGAGCGGGCCGATCCGGTCGGTGTTCTTGCCGTAACTGAAAAACCACTGCGCCATGGTCCATCTCCTGGTGGAAAGGCCCGAGTCTAGGCCGGGGAAGTGCGTTGCGGGAGTGACCGTTGTCATGCCCCACGGGCTAGAATCCGGTGATGCACGCCTATCTCGATCTGCTCCGCCACGTCCTGGACCATGGCACCGAAAAGACCGACCGCACCGGCACCGGCACGCGCAGCGTGTTCGGCTGGCAGATGCGCTTCGATCTCAACGAAGGCTTCCCGCTGGTCACCACCAAGAAACTGCACCTGAAGTCGATCGTGCACGAGCTGATATGGTTCCTGCGCGGCGACACCAACATCGCCTACCTGAAAGAACACGACGTGCGTATCTGGGACGAGTGGGCCGATGCGCACGGCGACCTCGGCCCGGTCTACGGCCAGCAGTGGCGCGCCTGGCCTACCGCCGACGGCGGCGTGGTCGACCAGATCGCCTGGGTGGTCGACGAAATCCGGCGCAACCCGGACTCGCGCCGGCTGATCGTCAGCGCCTGGAACGTGGGCGAGTTGCCGAAGATGGCGCTGATGCCCTGCCACACGATGTTCCAGTTCTACGTGGCGGACGGAAAACTCAGCTGCCAGTTGTACCAGCGCTCGGGCGACATCTTCCTCGGCGTGCCGTTCAACATCGCCAGCTATGCGCTGCTCACCCACATGGTGGCGCAGGTCTGCGGCCTGGGCGTGGGTGACTTCGTGCACACGCTGGGCGACGCCCATCTGTACAACAATCATCTGGAACAGGCGCGGCTGCAGTTGAGCCGCGAACCGTTGCCGCTGCCGCGGCTGAAGCTCGATCCAGCGGTGCGTTCGATCTTCGATTTCCGTTACGAGGACATCGCGATCGAAGGCTACCAGTCGCATCCGGCGATCAAGGCCGCCGTTGCCGTATAGCTGTCACGCAGGAACATGCGGAACCGGCGCGGCGCCACCGTGGCCTGCTAATATCCGGCGTCATCGGCGGACGCGTGCCGTCCCACTGATCATCCAGCCTTCCAAGGATTCGCCATGGCTATTTCACTGATTGCTGCGCTCGACGAAAATTTCGCCATCGGCAGCAAGGGGCAACTGCCCTGGCACCTGCCCGATGATCTGCGCTGGTTCAAGCAACTGACCACCGGCAAGAACGTGCTGATGGGCTACAACACGGCCGTGTCGATCGGCCGCGCGTTGCCGGATCGGGTCAACCTGGTGCTGTCGCGCCGGCACGAGGCGCCGTTTCCCGGCCAGATCACCGTACGCTCGATCGAAGAAGCCCAGGCGCGCACCGACAATACCGGCCTTATCGTCATTGGCGGCGGCATGGTGTTTGCCGAGGCCTTGCCGCGCGCCCGGCGGATGTACCTCACCTGGGTCGGCGCCGCCATCGATGGCGCCGATACGTTTTTCCCCGGCGTGCATTTCAGCGACTGGACCGAAGTCTCCCGCGTGCATCACAAGGCGGATGCCGAACACGCCTACGATTTCGACATGGTTGAATACCTGCGCAACAGCTGATGGCTGAGTCTGCCCCAACGCGGGTCGTCATGCATGTGATGGCCGGCGTCCTGCAGGATGGCCAGGGGCGGGTTCTGCTGGCGCAGCGACCGGCCGGCAAGCATCTGGCCGGCATGTGGGAATTTCCCGGCGGGAAACTCGAAGCCGGCGAAACGCCACTGGCGGCGCTTGCCCGTGAACTTCACGAGGAACTCGGTATCGTCGTGCAATGTGCCGTGCCGCTGACGCGGGTGCCATGTCATTACGTCGAACGCGAGTTGTTGCTGGATGCGTGGCAGGTCGACCGGTGGGAAGGCGAGCCGAAATCCCTGGAAGGGCAGGCTTTGCAGTGGTTGACGCCGGCGCTGATCGACCCGGCGATCCTGACCGTGGCCGATCGGCCGATCCTGCAGGCACTGCGGTTGCCCCGGCGCTATCCGATCACCCCGGCCGACGCGAGGCCGGATCAGCGCGGTATCTGGTTCGAGCGTATCGCTCAGGCGATTTCACGCGGTGAACAGATGGTGCAACTGCGCCTGCCACTGTGGCCACGCGAGCTGGTGCGCGAACTGGCAGCCGGCCTGCTGCCGCTGACGCGGCGGCATGGTACGCGGTTATTGCTCAACGGCGACGTCGAAGGTGCGCTGGAGCTGGGCATCGGCGTGCAACTCAAGGGCGCCCAGCTGATGGCCTTGGCCGAACGTCCGCTGCCCTGGTCGCAACCGGTCGGTGCCAGCTGCCACCACGCCACCCACCTGGGCCATGCCGCGCACATTGGCGCGGACTTCGCCACATTGTCGCCGGTAGCTGCCACGCGCAGCCATCCACAGACACCGCCGCTTGGTTGGGCCTGGTTCCAGTCCCTCGCCGAAGCTGCCGCACTGCCGGTCTTCGCCCTCGGCGGCATGGCTCCCGCGTACATCGCGCAGGCCTGCCAGAACAGCGGTCACGGCGTCTCCGGCGCTCGCGGATTTTGGCCGTAGGAGCGCACCCCGTGCGCGAAATGCCTTTGGTGGAGAACGTCAAAAACATTCGCGCACAGGGCGCGCTCCTACACATCAGTGCGGAGTTGCCAGCGCCAGATATCGCTGATGCAGCTTTGCCACCGCATCGTCGAGGGCCGATTCGTCGCCACTGTTCTCGATGACTTCGTCGGCGAGGGCGAGTCGTTCGGCGCGGGTTGCCTGATGGGCCAGCATCCGGGCGGCCAGCGTTTCGTCGACGCCGTCGCGGGCAATCAGCCGGGCGATCTGTACCGGTTCGGGGACATCGACCAGCAGTACGCGATCGATCCAGCGATAGTGTTCGATGTTCTCGGCAAGCAACGGAATAGCCAGCAGGCAATACGGCGCGCGCTCGTCCAGCGCGCGCTGGTGCAGCCACTGGCGTACCCGAGGATGGATGATCGCCTCCAACATTTTTCGCGCAGCGGGGTCGGCAAAGATGCGCTGGCGCATGGCCGGACGATCCAGCCGGCCCGCGTCGTCCAGCACGCCGGTGCCGAATGCATCGACCACGGCGGCCAACCCGGCGGTGCCTGGTGCGACCACTTCGCGTGCCGCCACATCGGCGTCATGCACCGGCACGCCGAGGGCTTCGAAACGCCGGGCGACGGCGGTCTTGCCCGCGGCAACGCCACCGGTCAGCGCGATCGCCAACGCACGCGGCGGCTTGCTCATCGCAGGCCGGTCAGTTGCATGTAGCCCTGCAGCAGGCCATGGCCCGCGACGAACCAGACCCAGCCGGCGGCGGCGATGAACGGCCCGAACGGCATGGGCACCTGGCGATCGTGTCGATGCAGGACGATCAGGCTGCCACCGACCAGTGCGCCGATCAGCGACGACAGCAGGATCATCGGCAACAACGACACCGGCCCCATCCAGGCTCCCAGCGCGGCGAGCAGTTTGAAATCGCCGTGGCCCATGCCTTCCTTGCCGGTGAGCAGCTTGAACGCCCAGTACACGCTCCACAGGCTCAGATAACCGATCGCCGCGCCGACGATCGCCGAGGGTGCGGTGACGAACATCGGCAGCAACGCCAGCATCAGGCCCAGCCACAGCAACGGCAAGGTCAGTTGATCGGGCAGCAACTGTGTGCGGAAGTCGATGCCGGACAAGGCGATCAGCACCCAGGTCAATACCAATCCCGCCAGCCCCGCCCAGGAGGGGCCGAACTTCCACACGATCACCGCGCTCAGCACGCCGCTGAGCAGCTCCACCAGCGGATACTGGACCGAGATCTTCGCCTGGCAGTATCGGCAGCGTCCACGCAGCAACAGCCAGCCGAGCAGGGGAATGTTGTCCAGCGCCGACAATGGGTGTTTGCAATGCGGGCAATGCGACGGCTCGCGCACGATGCCCGGCGGCAACGGGGTCGCATCGGCCTCGAGCTCCAGCACATCGCGCGCTTCCTGGCGCCAACCCGCGGCCATGCGTTCGGGCAGTCGCAAGATCACCACGTTGAGAAAACTGCCGACCAGCAGGCCGAGTACGCCAGCGAGGGCGATCCACAGGGCAAAGGGAAGATCGGGCATGCGGCAGCCTTGTATGTCTGGATCCCGTCGAGGGAATAGGGCGTAGGGTACGGTGCTTCGCGCAGGAGCGCACCCTGTGCGCGATGCTCGAAACAATCGGCATCAGAGCATCGCGCACAGGGTGCGCTCCTACAACAAAACGGCGGGCAATGCCCGCCGCTTTTGCGCTGTGTCCTTGGAAGCCTAGAACGTGCCGGCGAGCTTGAAGATGGGCAGGTAGAGTGCAACCACCATGCCGCCGACCAGCGTACCCAGAACCACCATGATGATAGGCTCGAGCAGGGTGGACAGGGTATCGACGGCGTTGCTGACCTCTTCCTCGTAGAACTCGGCGACCTTGAACAGCATGTGGTCCAGCGAGCCGGATTCCTCGCCGATCGCGGTCATCTGCACGACCATGTTGGGAAACAAGCCGGTCTGCTTCATGGCCAGTTGCAACTGATGGCCGACCGCGATGTCTTCACGCATCTGACGCACGGCACCGCCGTAGACCACGCTGCCGGTGGCGCCGGCGACGGCGTCCAGCGCCTCGACCAGCGGCACGCCGGCACGGAAGGTGACGCCGAGCGTGCGGGCGAAGCGGGCGATCGCGGAATTGCGCACGATGTTGCCCATCACCGGCATTTTTAATGACATTCGGTCGAGGAAGTGGGCGAACTTCACCGAGCGCTTTTTCGCGACGATCAGCGCGGTGATGCCACCAACGATGACACCGATGACGATCCACCAATAACTCTGCATGAACTCCGAGGCGTTGACCAGGATCTGCGTGGGAGCCGGCAGTTCGGCACCAGCATCCTGGAAGGTCTTTGCAAATACCGGGACCACGAACAGCAGCATGATCATGCAGACCAGGAACACCACGACCAGCACCATCATCGGGTAGAACAAGGCCTTCTTGATCTTCTTCTTGATGGCCTCCGTGCGCTCCTTGTAGGTAGCGACGGTATCGAGCACGGTGTCCAGCACGCCGGATGCTTCGCCGGCATGTACAAGGTTGCAGTAGAGCTCGTCGAACTGCACCGGATAGCGGGCAAGTGCCTCATGCAGGGCGGAGCCGCCCTCGATGTTCTGCTTCACGTCCAGCAGGATGTTCTTGAAACGTATGTTCTTCTGGCCATCGGCAATGATGTCGAAGGACTGCACCATCGGCACGCCGGAGGCCATCATGGTGGCGATCTGGCGACTGAAGATGGCGACGTCACCGGGCTTGACGGTGCTGCCCGTGGAGCCGAACAGCGGCTTGGCGCGCTCCCGCACGGTTTGCGGGTTCATGCCCTGGCGGCGAAGTTCGGCCTTCACCAGCGAGGCGTTCTTCGCCGGCATGTCGCCTTTCATGCGCTTGCCGCGTTTGTCCAGCGCGACCCACTCGTAAGTGGTCATCTTGCTGACTTCGGCACGCTGTGCGCCGAGCGCTCGCGCCTTGTTTGCGGTTGCGGTAGCCGTAGCCATGCGCATCTTCCCCCGGTTGTTCAGTGCAGATCCGCGCCAGTTGGCGGTTGACAGGTTATTTATACAGCTTAAGGCAGGCCGTCGCGCCAAACCGTGGCGTCGGACGCAAGTTCGTTGTTACAGGCGTCGCAGATCCATGGCCTCAGTCCTTCGTCACGCGGTCGATCTCGGCCAGACTGGTCAGGCCGTTTTTCACCTTGAGCAGCGCCGACGCGCGCAAGTCGTTTACCCCGGCGTTGCGTGCCGCCTCGGCGATCTGCAGCGCATTGCCGCCTTGCAGGATGATTTTCTGGATCTCTTCCAGCATCGGCATGACCTGATAGATGCCCACACGGCCCTTGTAGCCGTCGTTGCAGCCGTCGCAGCCGCCGGCCTCGTAAATGGTCAGGCCGGCATCGATGTCGGCCTGGGCAAAGCCGGCCTTGAGCAGCACTTCGGGGGGCAGGTTCTGCGGCTTCTTGCAGTCGTGCAGGCGTCGCGCCAGTCGCTGGGCAATGATCAAGGTCACCGACGAGGTGATGTTGTACGGAGCGATGCCCATGTTCATCAGGCGCGAGATGGTCTGCGCGGCGTCGTTCGTATGCAGGGTGGACAGCACCATGTGGCCGGTCTGTGCCGCCTTGATCGCGATCTCGGCGGTTTCCAGGTCGCGGATCTCGCCGACCATGATCACGTCCGGATCCTGGCGCAGGAATGAGCGCAGCGCGCTGGCGAACGTCATGCCGCGCTTGACGTTCTGCTGCACCTGGTTGATTCCCTCGACGCGGATTTCCACGGGGTCTTCCACCGTCGAGATGTTGCGCTCCGCCGTGTTGAGGATGTTCAGTCCGGTATACAGGGAGACAGTCTTGCCCGAACCTGTCGGGCCGGTAACCAGCACCATGCCGTAGGGCTTCTGGATTGCGTCGAGGTAAAGCTTCTGTTGCTCCGGCTCGTAGCCGAGCTTCTCGATGCCCACCTTCGCCGAGGAGCCGTCCAGGATGCGCAGCACGATCTTTTCGCCAAACAGCGTCGGCAACGAGCTCACGCGAAAGTCGACGGCGCGGGTCTTGGACAAGTTGAGCTTGATGCGGCCATCCTGCGGCACGCGCTTTTCGGCAATGTCCAGTTGCGCCATTACCTTGATGCGCGAGGAAATGCGATTGGCCATCTTCATCGGCGGACTGGCGACTGCACGCAGCATGCCGTCCATGCGCAGGCGCACGCGGTATTGCGTCTCGAACGGTTCGAAGTGGATATCCGAGGCGCCCCGGCGAATCGCGTCGACCAGGATCTTGTTGACGAACTTCACCACCGGCGCGTCATCGGCAGCATTGGCATCGATGCCGGTCGACTCGGCTTCGTCTTCGGCGATATCGAGCTCCATGTCGTCCAGCTCGCTGCCACCCATGTCGGGCATGGTGTCGCGCATGCTGTTGAGCAGGCCTTCGATCACGCGCTGCAATGAACCACGCTCGACCAGGATCGGCTCGACCATGCAATTGGAGTGGAACTTGATCTCGTCCAGCGCGTGCGACTGCATCGGATCGGCGATGCCGACGAACAATCGCTTGCCACGGCGGAACAGCGGCAATGCCTGGTGCTTGCTGATCAGGGCTTCGCTGATCAGGTCGAGCGGCATGGTCTTGGGGTTGATCGAGGCAACATCCATCATCGGCATGCCGAATTCGGCCGATGCGATCTGGGTCAACTGAATGCCTTCGACCAGATTGTGGTCGAGCATCCAGCCCATCAACGACGCCTTTTGCTGTGCGCTGTCGGCCATCGCCTTGCGCACCTCGGCTTCCGGCAGGACACCCTCGGAAACCAGGCGACGCGCCATGCCAGACAAACCCGCGAGCGATGGTTGCAATTGAGTTGACATGACTTGGACGTTCCCCCCGTATGGCGTTGAATCTACAGCAGTCTGGACGTCAGGTCACCCCTTCGGGCTGTTTTCTGGATCGGCGAGTGATGCAATGCACAAATCCCCCACTCGGCACTCGCCGAGGTGGCTGAAGGGCACACAAAACCAGGATGACTCCGGCAAACACGCCACGGCCTTCACGCTATGATCTCCTCTCTGCCGAGGGGACCCATCTGTTGAACCGCCTGAGCATCATCCTGCCCGCCAAGAATGAAGCGCCCGCGCTGACCGAGCTGTTGCCGTGCCTGCGTGCTGCGCATCCCGAGGCCGAAATCATCGTGGTCGACGACGGCTCAACGGACGACACCCGCGACATTTGCAGGAGCAACGGAGTCGCGTGCCTGTCCTCGCCGTATTCGATGGGTAACGGCGCAGCGATCAAGCGGGGTACCCGCGCCGCGGATGGCGAGATCCTGGTGTTCATGGACGGCGATGGCCAGCACGATTTTTCCGATATCGCCCGCTTGCTCGAACAACTCGATCAGGGCTACGACATGGTGGTCGGCGCCCGTGACTGGGGCAGCCAGGCCGGTGTCGGCCGCGGACTCGCCAATACCTTGTACAACTGGTTGGCCAGCCGCATGACCGGGCATCCCGTAGCCGACCTCACCTCAGGCTTCCGCGCCGTGCGCGCCGACAAGTTCCGCGAATTCCTGCACCTGCTGCCGAACGGCTTCAGCTACCCCACCACCAGCACCATGGCCTTCTTCCGCAGCGCCTATCCGGTCGCCTACGTCCCGATCAAGGCCGCCCAGCGCATCGGCAAAAGCCACATCAGGCCGCTGCGTGACGGCCTGCGTTTCCTGCTGATCATCTTCAAGATCGCCACGCTCTACTCGCCATTGAAGCTGTTTGTGCCCGCGAGCGTGGTGTTCTTTTTGCTTGGCTGCGCGAACTATGCATGGACTTTCATGCAGGATGGTCGGCTCACCAACATGAGTACACTGCTGTGGAGCGCGTCCGTGATCGTGTTCCTGATCGGTCTGGTGTCCGAGCAGATCACCGGCTTGATGTATCGACGCGATGCCTGACGATCCTGGTTCCAAACGGCCGACACTACTCGTGCTCGCCTCCACTTATCCACGTTGGAGTGGCGACCACGAGCCCGGATTCGTACATGAGCTGGCCAAGCGCCTGACCGATCATTTCAAGGTCATCGCCGTAGTTCCCAGCGCGCCGGGCGCCACGGCGCGGGAGACCCTGGACGGCGTGGAAGTGATTCGTTACCGATATGCGCCACGGCGCTTCGAAACGCTCGTCAACGATGGGGGCATCGTCACCAACCTGCGTCGCCACCGCTGGAAGATGCTGTTGGTGCCCACCTTCGTGTGGGCGCAGGCATGGCGAACGTGGCGCTTGTTGCGGACCAGACAGATCGACGTGATCCATGCTCACTGGCTGCTCCCCCAGGGATTGATTGCAGCCCTGCTTGGCAAGTTGTCCGGACGGGCTCCTCCCTTTCTGGTTACCGCGCATGGCGCGGACCTGTTTGCGTTGCGGGGGAAGGTTTTCAGCCAGCTCAAACGGTTTGTCGTCCAGAAGGCCTCCGCGGTTACCGTAGTCAGTGAAGCCATGCGTGATGAACTGAAGCGCATGGGTGCGGATGTTGGCAAGGTGGGTGTGCAATCCATGGGTGTGGATCTGGAGGGGCGATTCACCCCTGGCCCGACAGCGCAACGATCATCCGACGAGATCTTGTTTGTGGGTCGGCTTGTAGAGAAGAAAGGCCTGCGTTACCTGATTGATGCGATGCCGACCGTACTCACGGCACATCCATCTTCCCATCTCACTGTCGTCGGTTTCGGGCCAGAGCAAGCGGAGCGTCTGGCACAAGTTCGGCAACTCGGCCTGCAGGCCAAGATTCGCTTTGTCGGTGCATTGTCCCAGTCAGAGCTTCCAGCGCTGTATAGGCGCGCGGCAGTATTCGTTGCACCTTTTGTACAGGCATCTTCGGGTGATCAGGAGGGGCTGGGGTTGACTCCAGTTGAAGCGGCTGGCTGCGCTTGTCCGGTGGTAGTCAGCGACCTTCCTGCCGTGCGGGAAGTGTTCGACGAAGACCAGGCTGTGCTGGTGACGCCAGGCTCAGCTGCGGCGATCGGTCGCGCGGTGATCGCGTTGCTATCTGAGCCACCCTTCCCGATAGGCACCGCTCGAACACGAGCGTCCCTGTGTAGGAAATTTGATTGGCAATCGGTTGCCGAAAGCTACGCGCGAGCGTTGGGCAAGCTGGTGCGGCAAATCACACACGGGGGAAAGTAAAATGTGGCCGATGGGTTTGATGCGGAATGCGCTCAAGAAGCAGTATGCGCGCACGATGCGGGATGCCTACGCGTTCGCGCGAGCGCAGGCAACTTTGCATCCCGTTGCTCAGATACTCGATTGTGGCAGTGGGAGCGGTCACGAAAGAATGGCGACGTTCGGATCTTATGCTACGGACGATGATCAGTTTCGCTATTCCGGTCTGGAGTGGAACCGAGATGATGTTAAGCGGGGCAATGCAGCAGGACTGCATATCCGTGAGGCCGATCTCAACAAGGCTTTGCCGATTGAATCCGAAAGTCAGGATTGCGTCATCGCATACTCGGTCGTCGAGCACCTCTTGATGCCTTGCTCATTTATTGGCGAATGCCACCGCGTGCTCAAGCCGGGTGGCAAGCTCATCATTCTGACCCCCAATATCAGCACATACTTCACTGCTGCGCAGATATTGCTCGGAAGAATGCCGTCGTCGGGTCCTCATCCGGATTCCAATCGACTTATTCAGTTTGATCAGCCCCCTCAGGTTTCCGACGTCATGCGTGATGACCTGACGTTGGACACGCCCCAACACAGGCATCTGGTTGTCTTCAGCTTCAGAGCTTTAAAAAAATTCCTGCAGATGACTGGTTTTTGTGTCGAAAGAGCGAGAGGTTTTGGTTACTACCCCCTGCCGATATGGGCACAATCGTTTTTTGAGCGCGTTGATGCCAACCACTGTCACCAAATGGTTTTTGCTTGTCGCAAGGTTATTCCGAAATTTAATGGTCGCGCGTAGTCCCGTACAGGAACACCAACGCGCAAGTTGACTTGACCAGGATTTTTGCCAATGGGAAGGGCAGGCGTTTCAGCATCGGATCGATATGAGGTGCCAGCCTCAGCGCGAATGGTCCCGACATTTTCCCGATCGGACGTAACCATGGATGTAGCCGAGCATCAATGCCCGCATACCCCAGAGTGCGATAGGCGACTGGATGTCGTCTTGCGAAGGCGCGAGCGCTCGATCCACCTGCTTGCATCATTTTGCGGCTGACCTCAGGCAACGTCAGGCTGTCGAGATGGTAGACGACTGCACCTGCTGCCCATGCAATGTTGCCAACGTCGGCCAAACGCAATAGCAAGTCACGGTCCTCGAAGCCATAATGTCGAAATGCCGTATCGAACCCGCCAACCCCCTCGAAAGCGGATCCGCGCACGGCCATGTTCTGAGAGCTTCCAGCGCAGACGGCACCCTTCGCATGCTGGTACTGACGACGTTGCGATGCGTCGCGCTGGTATCGACTCCAGAAATCATCGTCGATCCCAGTGACATGTCCAGTACTTGCTACACATCCTGATTGGAGTGTTTTGTGGTGCTCGGCGAGGAAGCTGTCGTCAGCCGGAATGCAATCGCAATCCATGAATACGATCATTTCTCCGCGGGCTCGCTGTGCGCCCACGTTGCGTGCTGTTGAACGGCCTTGGTTCGAGTCGAGTTGGATGACGAGCAAGCGCTCGTCCTTGCATTGCGCGAGTATTTGAAGGGTACCGTCCCCCGAACCATCATCAACGGCAATGACTTCAATGTTGAAGCCTGGGGGCAATGACTGCTTTAACATGGCACGTGCTGCGACCAAGGCGCGTTCCCCATCTTGAAAAATGGGGATCACGACGCTGATCAGGTGCTTCGAGCGATTCATGAAGCGGGTTTACTTGCAGCCAGGCGAGGAGTTTTCTTGAGACGATCAAACAATGCGATATAGCGGTCCGCGATAATGAGGATATCAAAATTGCGTTCTACACAATCGCGGGCAGACGCACCCATCGCGGACAACCGATCGGCCGGCGTGATTAGTGCCTGCGAAATTGATTGAGCCAGCGCAACGGGGTCACCGGGAGGAACTACCCAGCCACTGTTTGCGTCGACGTACAGGTCAAGCCCTCCGCATTGCGTCAAGATCAACGGGAGTCCACGTTCCATCGCCTCGAGGCCGGCGTTCGAAAAACCTTCATACATCGAAGGCAGCAGGAAGACATCTGCGAACGCGAGCTGATCCGCTACCTGTTTCTGGGTTAGTTCGCCCAGCCATTCGACCCGGTCAGATATCTGCAGGTCGTTCGCGAGGCCTTGGAGTCGTTTCTGTTCCGGCCCGCCTCCGGCGATCCTCACTTGTCCTGGTTGCAGGCGCTCGCCAATCAGCGCGATCGCTCGCAGCAAAACGTCATATCCTTTTTGCGGCGCCAGTCTGCCGACCGCAACGAATCGCGGAATGCCCACTGGTCCGGGACGTCTTCGTACTTCACGCACCGGGACGCCGTTTGGAATGTGACTGAAAGCGCGGCCAGAGAAACCCGTCGCCAGAAGTTCATCGGCCATGTCATTTGCGATCAGGTTGATCGCGTCGCATTCGCTGTCCAGCAGGCGGATGACCTGTCTGGAAAATGGCATGGAACGCAGGAAGTCGGCATCGCCTTTTCCGTGCGTATTGGCAGGAGTGGCGATTAGCGGGGTGCGAAGCAGCCTGAATTTCTTGAGTAGCGCTGTCGTCGCAGCCGCTTCCCCGAGAAAGCGCGTATAGACGATGTCCGCCCAGTGTCGGTGGCGCAGCAAAAGCCAGGCAAGCGATAGGGAGTAGCTGGCTGCGCGACCACTCCGGCCGAGAAGGGGTGTGGTTCGGATGCGGCGTACGGGAACAGTATGCCTTCCGATATGTACCGGCCCCATGCCCATGCGGCGGCCGAAGCAGACAACCTCGTGTCCTGCATCCAACCAGGCTTCGATAAGTCGGGAGACCTGCATTTCTGCGCCACCCGTGACGAATTGCGGTAGATCGGAGATAACCAGGATACGCATGTCTACGAAGTCGCCTGGAATCGCTGGCGCCAGTCCGCGAGCATCAGGACGTTCCACAACGCGATACTTGCGTCCGTGCTTTGATCCAGATGTGAGCGCCAAAGCATGCGGACGAACCCCTCGTCTAGCATCGGCAGCTCGCGGAGTGAGGCGTGAGATAGCAGTGATTCCGCCCAATCGCGCAATGGGCCGCGCAGCCATGCTCCCATGGGAGGCGAGAAACCTTGTTTGGGACGATCGGTCAACGCGCGTGGCACATATCGCTCCAGCACGCTGCGCAACAGATACTTGCCTTGACCATGGTTGACCAGCATCTCATTTGACAAGTGCCATGAAAATTCTACGACGCGATGATCAAGCAGGGGGACACGGGCTTCCAGGCTGGAGGCCATGGAGGCGCGGTCCACCTTATGCAGAATGTCATCCGGCAAATAATCGAGTTGATCGCCGTACATAAGCCGCCGCAAGGTATCGTCCACCCCAGATGGTGCGCGGCAATGATCGAAAATTTGCAACGTTCCGTCGCGCTTGAGTCGCGACAGGCCGGTGCCACCGATGAATGACAGCCGCAGCGCATCAATATCGACGACGGCGATGCGTTCGGACAGGCGGGCAAACCGATGGGACAGGCTATTGGCTGCGGCGGAAACCCTCGCGACCGGGCGCAAGATGGCCGCCATCATCGCTAGCGCCGGCGCGATGTTGCGACGAAGCACTTTTGGCAGCGGCCCAAACATCTGCCATAGCCGGAGTATCGCGAAGTAGCGTCCGTAACCTGCGAACAGTTCATCGCCACCATCACCCGACAGCGCAACAGTCACATGCTGTCTGGCCAACCGGGATACCAACAACGTGGGTATTTGTGAGTTGTCTGCGAACGGTTCGTCGAACGTCTTGGACAAGCTGGGGACCAGTGAAAGTGCGTCGTCAGGGCTGACATATAGCTCTGTATGTTCGGTTCCGAGGTGAGTGGCCACGGCTCGTGCATGCGGAGCCTCGTCATAGCCGACCTCATCGAAGCCGATGCTGAAGGTCCGCACGGGACGTGAAGACTGCGCCTGCATCAGCGCTGTAACCAGACTGGAGTCGATCCCGCCTGAGAGAAACGCGCCGAGTGGCACATCGGCGGCCATGCGAAGCCCCACGGCATCACGCAACAGGGCTTCGAGGGTATCGACCACCGATTCATCAGGTGTCAGTGGCGCACCCAGGCCATCGATTGCTGTTGAACGCAAGGACCAGAAACGCGAGATGTGGGCTGACAGTTGTTCCCAGTCATGCACCCTGCGCATCTGGTCCAATGTCAATGTCAGCACGCAACCGGGAGGGAGCCGATAGATCCCTACAACCGCCGATCGTGGTCCCCGGATATAACCCGATCCGAGAAACGAGGCGATGGACGCCTGATGCATTCGCGCCGACCAACCCGGCACGTGTACGAGTGCCTTCAACTCGGAAGCAAAAGCGAAGGTTCCCCCCACCCAGCCAAAGTAAAGCGGCTTTTCACCCATGCGGTCGCGTGCCAGCACCAACGCACGTAGCTGTCGATCCCAAAGTGCCAGCGCGAACATGCCGTTGCACCGCTCCAGCGTGGCGTCGATACCCCAGGCTTCGAAGCCTGCCAGCAGTACTTCGGTGTCGGAATGTCCGCGCCAGTTCGGTGCTCGACCAGTGCGTTCAAGTTCTGTACGCAGCACGGCATGATTGTAGATCTCACCGTTGAAACTCAGCACAAAACGGTTGCTCGCCGACAGCATCGGTTGATGCCCCGCGGCGCTTAGGTCGATGATTGACAGACGCCGGTGGCCGAGTGCGATACCAGCATCGTCAATCCAGCTGCCTTCATCATCCGGGCCGCGATGCGCGATGCTGTCCAGCATCGCAGACAGCGTATGCGGGCAATGGTGGGATGGGTCAAGCAGACCGGCAATTCCGCACATCAGGCCGGGCCTGCTTCAAGCGACTTTTCACAGTATGCCTCGACACCGTTGCCTCCCGTGGTGACTCGGATGTTGCACGCTCCTAATTCTTTCAGCGTCTTACGTATAGCTGCAGGAGATCGCCGATGCTTGAATACATCGGTCATCGCATCATGAGTATCCAGCAGCATCCATTCGTAATACATCTGCTTGTCCCTGAGCCCGAAGTGAGGGTAGTAGCAGACGATCGGCGTGAATCGACTAAGGAGAAACTGCATCGCCTTCGATTCACGAAAGCGCCACACCCAAGGGAACCAGAAGTCGTATACCCGTCTGACGGCGTCGAATTGCCGACCTTTTGGCAGCCGCAAAAAATATCGTCGATAGAGAAGGCCAGCTACACCCAGCGGCGGCGGCAAGAAGTTCCTGAGCTTCCACCGGTAATGATCGATGACCAAGCTCCCGCCCGGCTTCACCATGCTCCAGAGTGAACGGATGCTTTGCTCTGGGTCGGGAGTATGTTGAAGCACACCAAGGCAAACTACAAAGTCATAGGTGTTTTTCGGAAAGGGAATGTGACGGATATCCGCCTGCGCTAGTGTCAGTTTGTCGGATGAGCCATTATTGGCCGCATTGGCCTCGACCGCGCAGGAATAATCGAACGAATCAAGCAGCGCCCCGTACTTGAGAAGAATTTCGGTAAAGCGGCCGGCACCTGAGCCTGCCTCAAGCACTCGCCGATCGGCAACCTCTGGAAGCCTGCCTTGCATGCATCTGGCCAGTCTCTCTTCCGAGAGAGGAATTCCGGTGTGCGAATCCAGTTGTGTTTTCGGGAACCGGTTCCATTGTTCCCCGAACGCCTGCGCATAATTCTCGGTCGATACGAAGCGCGGAATTTCACGGATAATCGGATAACTTTGGCTGTTTTGGGCAAACAGACTGTTGCCGGATTTACTCAGCGGTAAACCGTCAGCCGGATCCGCAAACCTTGAGTGGTTAGGGTTCATGGTATAAGTCAGAAAAGTCCAATTAGGATTTAAATTGCGATCGTCATGAAAGAATCCACTCAGGGCTGACGCATTTAATTACCCAACAATACGTCTAAGTAGCGGTCTGTAATCGTTGAAAGATCATATGAGCGTAAATGCTCAGTAGCGGACGGGCGCTTTCGAATTCCGTCCAGAATTTCTACCACGGATTGCGCGATCGCCAATGCATCTCCCACTGGAACTATAGTGCCTAGTCGCCCTCCATCTAAAATTTCGGCTACCGTATCCGAGCTGTTTGTGCTGACAATTTGACAGCCACTGTCTAGTGCTTCAAGCAAGACATTCGGGAAACCTTCGCATCGCGAGGTAGATACGAACACTTCCGCATGACGCATCCATTCGTGTGGATTCGAGGCGTGCCCCGCGAAGTGCACATCATCCTCAATGCCAAGACGTGCCGAAAGCAATTTAAGCGATCCTAATTGTGAACCCGAGCCCAGAATGACCAATTGTGAGGGTTTGTGAGCGCGGACGAGTGCGAAAGCCTGTAGCAACGTGGCGAAGTCCTTCTGCAACTCCAGTCTGCCACAGGCTAAGACTATCGGAACTCCGTCAAGGCGAGGTGTGCGGATTTTGCTTGTTAGAGTTTTTGTGGAGGGGAGTAGCGGGTTTGGTATCACGTGAATTCGGTTTCCTGGAACATGTGCCATATCGCCTATATGCGCCGCGAGTTCGCTCGAAAGAGCGACGACTGCGTCGGCGCGGTGATATAGCACGCGCAGCGCTACCTTATTGGCGTACGTGGTGACCGTGGACGGGGCCTTAATTTCTTCACCGGCGCGGTAGGCCTCGCGTACAATGCAGCGAGTTTTCGATGTGGATAAATGACACGCAAGTAATGCTGCAAAGTTGGCTGAAAACACGGACGAAAGTATCGCCATAGGGCGTTCTTTATTTAGATAGCGGGCAAGTTTGAGCACTGAGTGCAACGGCTTGGTGCTCTCCAGTGATACGTGGCGAACACCAGTAGGCACCGCATGTTGCCATGGCCCGCCAGATTGTGCGGTCACGAGGTCGCAGCGGTGACCGCGCGCTGCGATTTCGCCGGAGATCGCAAGCAGCACGCGCTCGGCCCCTCCGGCTGACAAATCCGGTAGAAAGAAAGTAAGTTTTTTTTTGTCCTTGACCAATGTTGGTAACCAATCTTAGAAAATACTCAATCCGGATTTGGCTTTGATGCCTTGAAGACCAGCGTTGTCTCTCGTGTGAGAACGCCGCCTAGTACCAAGAAATTACGAATGTAGGCAATGAATTTCTTTGATGGTCTTAACTGAGGTGAATTCATGAAGGCGCGCTTGTAGACAGTAATGTTTTCAAACTGATTTTCTAGCACGCTGCGCATGAATGCTAAATTGAAGGATTGAACATGGCCAACTTTATGAAACAATGTGCCGCAATGAGGACAGATGACTTCTGATGCCTTGAGATCTTCGTCGAACGGCACTGTACCAAGAAGCATGCCTCCCGGCTTTAATATGCGTCGAATTTCAATAAGGCCGTTTCCCAGAGTGTCGTTATCCAGGTGCTCTATTACTTCAGAAACCACGACCGCATCGATGCAAGAATCTGAAAAAGGCAGATTTTGTATAAGAGCAGCGACCGAATTGATGTTATTGCTACCGCGAGCCAGGTGCAGCGATAAGACATCCGGATCAAGACTGATCACGCGATGCCCCTGGTCGCTAGCTATACGCTCGAATTGTCCAGAGCCAACGCCGATATTGAGCACAAGAGACCTAAAGGGTAGCTGCCGCGAAAGGTAGTGGAGACGTGTAGCGGCGCCCGAAAATGATTCGGGATGAGCTGTCTGATAGTGGCGCCAAATTTTTCTCTGTTCCATCAACATTAATCCTGGCTATGACGCGTCATGCCGTATTGTCCTTTTTTCTCAACGAGTATAGGCCGAATAAGATTGCAATCCCATCTGCGCCGATAAGAGCGGTGATGGCACCGACGATGGAAAAAATTGGAATCAATATCAGCATCGCCGCAACGGAAACGACAACGGCTCCTGTTTCCACAACATTCCGAGCGGCCTGCATGCCGCCGGTGGTTAACAGCATCACCACGACCTGGCGCACCGAGTTGGTGACAATCACTAAGCATAGAAATCTTAACAGCTTGCTTGATTCCTGGAATTCGTTCCCTAGGGCTAAGGAGGCGTAGGGCGCGAGTAGCCATAAGAAACTTGCGGCGATTGTTGAATATAGAATTGTTGTCGCGAAAAGCCACTTCCTTTGCCGGCGATGATCCGGACCACTGGCAGCAAATTGACGTGGGGTGACCGCCATGATCAATGAATTTACGGGTAGTGTCATCGCCTGCATGATTCGGTAGGCTGCGGCGTACTGTCCAGCGAGCGCACCACCCGCGGAGCGAAGCAGGATAGTTTTGTCCAGTTCGCCGCCTGCTGTTACCGCAACCCCGCTGATAACGTAAGGTAGTCCTTCGCGTATCGTGGCGATCAGTGATGGCCTCTGTCGCATATCACCACCGCGCGGCCATGCAAAACATAGTGCGCCAGACACCACGATGGTGAGCCAGCCAAGATACAGTGGAGCAAAGGCGGCCACATCATGTACCTGTGCTACCAGTGCGTAGAGCACCGCGAGGAAGCGTGCAAACGGAGCGAGCGTCAGAATCGCTCCCGACAGGAACATGTTCTCCTCAGCTTGATGTCGGTATGCGAGTGGCAGCAGCATAGGAGCAACCACCAATTCCGCGCAGGCGAGAAAAGCGAGAGTCGTTGGGCTCAGCGTTCCGCCCAGAGTCAAGATCGAAAGCGGCCATATCAGCACGAATAGTGCCATACCGGTCGCAAGGTAGGTGCGTTGTGTTGCTGACATACGCGCGTGGAGCTCGCCTGCGCGTGCGAGATGTCGCACCAATGCGATGCCGCTGCCTAATCCCGCAAATTGCGCGAAGGTGACATAGAGAGCAACTGTGCCAGCCAGTTTGCCGTAGCCTTCGGCACCAAGAATCCTCGCCATCAGGATCAGGCTGCTTGCCTGCAGCGCTATCCGCAGAATGTTCCAGCCGCTTGCGTGTGCTGTGTTACGTGCGAGTTGTCCCGGACGCCACGATACCATCTGTTTGATTTGTGCGATTGACATCCAGATTGACCAATGGCGAGTGAGCGATAATGACATTTATGCCGGCTGTTACGGAATCGTCCGTCGTCTCAAAAACGTGGGGAACCGATGAATTTTAGACAGTTGTCCTACGGGCTGCTTAGTTTTTTGCCGGGAGTTCCAGATTCCTTGTACAAAGGGACTGGGGGTACCAGTTCGGCCGAATATTGCTATTGCATCTGGCTCAGACACCTGGTGCTTGCGCGTCAAGGAGGCATGCAGGAATTTCCGGCGGTCGTGGCAGAGCTTGGTCCAGGTGACTCCATCGGTGTTGGGCTCGCGGCGCTGCTTAGCGGTGCTCAACGGTACGTGGCGCTGGATGCTTTGGTTCACGCGGATCGAGCTAACAACCTGCGTGTGTTCGATGATTTGGTGACGTTGTTCATATGTCGCGCACCCATTCCGGGCAGGGATATTTTCCCGGAAATTGCTCTCGATCTGGAGAGCAGTGCGTTCCCAATCGAGCTGATTGGGGAACAACGTCTGCGCGATGGGCTGAACGTAGAACGTGTCGCTTGGTTGCGTCGAATAGTAAGTGGGGAATGCCCGGATCCGGGTGTGATCGACTATCGCACGCCTTGGGAGCGGGTGGGTGGGGCGGACGCCGGTTCGATCGACTTCCTATTGTCCAATGCGGTGATGGAGCACGTTTCCGACCTGGAAGCATCCTATCTGGCAACGACGAGATGGCTGCGCGCAGGTGGATATGCATCACATCAGATAGACTTCCGCTCGCACTCGCTGTTCCGGGCATGGGATGGTCATTGGGCCTGTCCGGATTGGCTATGGGCGCTGTTTGTCGGGCGACGCGGTTATCTGCTGAATCGGCAGCCGCTTCGGGCGCATCGTACTCTGGCGGCAATAGCCGGACTCATGGAGCACCGTTGTGTACGGATTGAACGGGCGCCGGAGTCACAACGCCTGGCGAAGCGCTTTCGTCATATCGAGGCCGCGGATCGTGCAACCTGCGGCGCTTATCTGCTGCTGCACAAATCGTGTGTTGGGGAGTGAGCAGGGATGCGTCATGGACCTCACCTGTCTGCTCCTTCTTTCATGCCTCGCAATCCGTGAAGTTCGGTCAGAACATTGTCCAAACGTCCACCAGTGTTCAAGGTCATAAGCTGTTCCATCACTTTTTTGGCCTCAGCTCTGCGACCTTGGGCAACCAACATGCGAACCAAGGTGATCTGGTAGGCAGGCTCACTGGGTTGAGCCCGCACAGCTTCGGCCGTCATTCGCTCGCCGAGGACGTGAT
Source organism: Rhodanobacter sp. T12-5 (assembly GCF_008329435.1). GTDB lineage: Bacteria > Pseudomonadota > Gammaproteobacteria > Xanthomonadales > Rhodanobacteraceae > Rhodanobacter. The sequence goes on along the minus strand of NZ_NPKN01000002.1, from coordinate 525,205 downwards.
CGCGGAGCACGTTCCAGGCGTAATCTCCATACGTGGCCATTACGCGGGCGCTCGGGTTGGGGTGTGATAGCGCCGTGGTGAACGCTTGTGTCATCCGGTCACGCGGCAGGTCGCAATGTCGTTCGCTTGCGCATTGGGTCAGGGCGTTCAGAGAGCTCTCGTCCTGTACGCCAGGTGGCTGCATCCGCAGTTTGGCGATCATGCTGTCCCACCATGCATCCTTGATCGGCAGCTTCATGCGGGAGTTCATGAAGATCAGTGCCTGTTGCGGCAGGATCGAAGAGTTGGGCAGTGAGGCAGCCTTTTCCAGCGGTGCATAGGCCAGTTGCGTAAACGGCGATCCGGGGTCGTAGTGTGAGTAGATGATGTAGGTACGTCCCAGTTCATACTGAGCGCGTGGCGACTGCGGCGCGCGCGAAGCGAGGTCCTCGGCAAGCCGCAGCGGATTGCCCCAGGCGTAGGCGGTGAAGGCGGTCAAGGTTGTCCAGCACGCCAGCAGTCCGCCCAGCGCCAAGTGGCGAGGCAGGGCGAACGGCTCATTACGCGGTGCTGCAAGCAGCGGCACGATCGCCAGCATCAACCCGAAGCTGGCGAAGTAGTTTCGGTGTTCGTAGATCAGCTCCAGCGGCAGGATGGTGCCGGTGAGCAATTGGCAGCCAAGAAAAAGTGCGATGCCAAGTGCGGCCAACGGTACGCGTCGGCGCAGCCAGATCATCAGCCCGAGCAATGCACCAAGGAACGCGATGCTTGCCAGCGTGGTCCACGGCGTGAGCAGCCCCGTCGATATAAGGAAATCGTCGTGATAGAACGACAGCGCATCCGGTGACGGCAACAACGTCCACACGATGTAATCAACGATGATGCGTGTCTCGCTGAGCAGGCGGGTGGTCAGGCTGAAGTCCCGGGTGACCCAAGCCTCCGGCTTGATGATGCCGGGTAGCAGCCATGCCAGCCCCGCCACCATCGGTATGGCCAGAACGAGCAGGAACAGCACGACAATGCGCCGGTCGCGGTGTTCGACCTTTGGTGTTTCGGATGTCGAAACCGGAGCGGTGTCTCCGGCGCGCGCGAATTCGAACAAGCACCATTCGATCAGGAACGCATACAGCGGGAGCATCACCGCCGTCTCCTTCGCCAGGATGCCCAAGGCCGCCGGGATAGTGACGCTGACCAGACAGAGGATGAAGCCTCGGTTGCCGGTTGAGAGGTGCGTCCAGCCGAGCTCTCCAGAGGTGGGCGGGCAAGGAGCAGTCAGCGCCAGCATCTTGTGACGCCCCACGACATAACCGATCAGGCCCAGCAGAACGAACAGATTGGCCATGCTCTCCATGCGCTGCACCACATAGAGCACGCCGGTAAGGTTGATCGGCAGCAGCATCCAGCTGGCGGCGACCAGGGCAGCAACTACGCCAGATCGCGCTTCGGTGGTCGCATGGCCCGATCGCAGCAGCACCCGGGTCAACAGGAACACCAGCAGTCCGTTCAACAGATGGAATGCCAGATTGGTGAGCTTCATCCAGTATGGGTCGAGGCCGCTGGCGAGATAGTTGGCTGCGAAGCTCAGCGAAGCCAGTGGTCGCTTGAATTCGCTGGCCGGCGAGGACAGCGCGGCGCCGACTAACGACGAAAGGCTGGCGTCGTGCACTTGAATGGCGTGGTTGTCGACGATGTTCGGGTAATCGTCGAACAGCCAGCTGCCCTGGAGGCCGGCCCAATAGATGGCGACGACCAGGACGAGCGACAGCAGAAACAGTCCCGAACCGGAAAATCGGAACCTTTGGGCATGGATCATTCGGCTCACTCGCGGGCAACAAGATGGGGCTGTTGCAGACAAGTATGTATGAATGTATGAGGTATATCCGAATGTGCCTGCGTGGAGGGCAGCCAGACTTCCCGCCCGTTCACGCCGAGCGCGGCCCGAGCAGCGGGCGGGGTCGAAGCGGTGTCCGCCGGCATGACGTCAGGAGGAGCTTTCGGGCTTGAAGGCGCGGCTACTGCGCCGTTGCTGCAGGCGCCGTCGAAACTGGCACTTTCGTCGCCGCCATTTTGCGACAGTTGGCGGGGACCGAATCGGCTTCTCCCACGAGGATGCTGCAAATCCAGATGATGGCGCTTGTCGGGCCCTGCTCTGGGGTCAGCAACAACTGGATATCCGGGGTTGCACCGGTGCCCTTGGTGACAAGGGTGATTCGCCCGCCGTCGGCAACGCTGACGCGTGCCGCGTAAGGGCTGACCGAGGCGGCGGTGTTGTACCCCAGTTCACTGGCTTTGACATGCTCCAGTCCACCGTGAACGGTGGCGGCCTCCGTCACTGCGACCTTCGCCGCATCGGTGGCGCCTAGTGCTTCACTCACGTGACCGGCAATCCGGTGATTGCGCCACAAAGGCAAGGCGATGAGGACGATCGCCACGATGAGCACGATGACGACGATCGCCGTGATATTCGTTTTGCCTTGCTGTGCATGCATGATCGGCTCCGTGGCTTGCGGATTGAAAGTCGAGCCGCTTCGCACATCAGTCGCGAAGCCCTGGTTCAGGGCCGGCGGGCTCGCATGAATTAAGCATCCACCCATCGTCGACGTATCGTGATGCTTGCCGAGCAGAGTCCGATCACTCGGTGCCGACTATGGGCTTTTCGGTTGTGGTGCGACTTCTTGCTGCTGCTTGAGAATGTTGATCGCCTGCTCATTGATGGCTCGATCATTCACCAACAATCGCCGCAGCAGCGGCAAGCGACTGTAGTTGGCGTGTTGCAGTGTGGCGATGGCTTGGTCGTAAAGCCCGGCGCTGGCGAGATATTTCGCCTGCAACCGCACGATCTCCGCGTCGGGGTCTTTTGCGTAGGCGGCGTCGAGTTGACGAATGGCTTCGCCGAGATCCCCTTCGGTCACGGCGGCCTCATGCAGTTGATAGTGCAGAAAGCCGCTGGCCACGCCGTCGAAATAGTTCGGGTTTGCCAGCAATGCGTGAACAAGCAACTGCCAGCTCTGCGCGTTCAATGGGGCGCACTGGTGCGCGTTCACCAGCAGGCGCAGCGTTTCGATGTTGGTGAATCCGCCGCGGTCGAAAGGTGCGGTGCGCAGAAGCGTCGTCAACGCCTGCATGTCGGTGTCGGCAAGATCCCCGCGCATGCATTTCAGGTAAACCAGATTTTCCGCCAGCCCCGCATTGTCGGGATGCCTGGCGAGCGCCGACTCCACCGTCGTCAGCGCCAGCGCCATCTGACCATGCAGATAGAGGCGGCCGGCCAGCATCGTCTGCGCGCGGCTCGATTCGGGCTGGTTTGCGGCCCACGCCATCGCCAGACGATCTTCCGACGCATACACCCGAGTGCTGAGAAAGGTGGTGAACGCCGATGCGGCCAGCCACAGGATGGCTACGCCCATCAATCGCTTGCGAAGGAGGGGCTCCGACCTGCCGACGAGACCCAGCGCGATGGCGATAAACGGTCCGATGATGGGTACATAATTGCGATGCTCGAAGTACAACTCCAGCATTACGCTGCTGCTTTCGAGCAGCTGGCCACCGAGATACCAAAGGATGGCGAGCGCCAGCAGTGGCCAGCGGCGTCGTGAAATGAAACCCACGATGGCCGTCCCCAGGATGCCGATGATCGCTGGCAGGGTTGTCCATGGCGCGAGTACATTGCGCGATATGGCGAAGCCGTCGTGGTATAGCCCGTAAAGACCAAAGCGCGGCAGAAAGATATTGCCCAAGTAGTCGAAGACGACACGCGGTTCGGTCAATAGCCGTTCGCCCAGCGTGAAGTCGCGAATCCCTCCATTCGAACCCAGATGGGCAAGTTGGCTCGCCAGGAAGCCCAGCACAAAAAGCACGCTGGGCCAGATCAGCGAGCGTCGCCACCATTTGAGTCCCGACGGCAGGCCCGCCACTTGCGCACGCAGCACGGTGGCATCGAGCACCAGGGCAAACAGCGGCAACAGGATGCCATTCTCCTTGCACAGAACGGCCAACACCATGCATACGCCCAGCCCCAGTGCCATCCAGGCGGCACGTCTTTTGGCGGTGGCGTTGTCGTCAAGCAATCCCCTGAGATAGGCGAGCAGCCCAAGCAGCACGAACAACGCCATCAGCAACGTCATGCGTTGCACCACCAGCAGCACGCCGGAAATCTGGATGGGGTTGAGCAGCCAGGCCGCGGTTGCCAGCAAGGCTGCGGTGAATACGCCGGTCTCGTCGATGCGGACGAATCCGGCGCGCTCGGATCGGTAATGGCGTGCCAGCAGCGTGGTCAGCCGATAGACCAGCAGGCCACACAGCAAGTGGATGCCAAGGTTGACCAGCTTGAAGGGAAATGGATGATCCGGCCAGGAAGCCTTCTGCAAAAGAAAGCTGAGCATGGACAACGGGCGACCCGGGAATCCGCGCGGCTGGGAAAGATAGATGCCGAGATCGCGCCAATTGCCGACGTGGTCGATACTGGTCAGTGCCGCGAGGTTGGGGAAATCGTCGAACAGGAACGGGCCGTGCAAGCCGGGCCAGTACAAGGCAACACAGAGCAGAAGGAGAGCACCAAGCCACATCCAGCGAAATTTCTTCAGCACCATGGAATCGATATCGTTGAGTGGCGCGCCATTGCAAGCCCAGGGCAGGTACGGATCATCGACAGGTCTGCGGAACGTAGACTGCTGCCGCATCGCTGCTGCACAACCAATGTGTGGAGTTCGTGGACGAATCGGTCATGGTGAATGTCACCTGCTTGCCACGCAAGGCGGGTGCCACGCTGGCGCTGCGCATGGTGGCGGTGATGATGCACGAGCCAGCTGCGGTGGTGACCCCCACGCTGGCGACATATTTTCCCGAATAGCTCGCCGGACTGCTGGCCAGCCCGCCACTTATGCCCTGAACCGGGCACTTGCCCGTTTGACGATAGTAATTCAGCACGTCGGCCTTCAGGCCATCGGTGACGGTGAGCGCTTCGCTGATTTGGGCCTTGGCAATGGACTGGGTGTAGGTCGTGATCGCCAGGCTGGTGAGAGTGGCAATGATGGCCACGGTAATCATCAACTCGATCAGAGTGAATCCTGATGGACGTTTCATGCTCCCCCCTGTGGCAGCATTGGTCCTGTTTTCAATACGACATTGACTTGCGTTGTCTGCCAAATGCGGAGGCCCTTCCAAGGAAGGGCCTCCGGGACAACTTCAAGTGACTGCGAGGCTTACTGGCGGCAAACCTGCGGCAGGTACTTGTTGGGAACTTCACTGGTGCAAGTCCAGGTATATGCGCCGCCTGCGTTGGCCGCCTTGAACACGGCAGTTTTTGCTGCAAGCGGGGTCGATACCGATCCAGTCCCCTTGAATGTTACGGTGATTGTGCAACCACCACCCTGGGCATCGGCGGTTCCGGCCGACTCTGCCTTCGCGACATATTTACCTTCGTAGCTGGCAGCGGGCAGGATGGCGGAGCCAGCCTCCGAGTTCGTGGGGCAAGTGCCCTTTGCGGCGACGAATTCCTGAACCGGCGTCTTCATGCCGTCGGCGATCGTCTGCGACTCGGCGAACTGCGAGCGGGTGATGTAATCCTGATAAGCCGGAATCGCGATGGCCGCCAAGATCGCGATGATCGCAACCACGATCATCAATTCGATCAAGGTGAAGCCTTTCTGCATGTTCTTCATGGTGGTTCCTCTGTTTGGTTAGCTAACCGTAGTGATGCCCCCTGAGCTCCAGTCCTGAATTCCCCTTGGGGACCGGTCTCCATACTTGTGGTCAGGAACGACCAGGAAGCTCGCGGCAGAATCAAGCAGGTTGCATGCCACGACCTGCCGCTGGTGTATTCCCGCATATCCACGGGCACCGGCATTGTGCCGCTCGTCACGAAAGTCTACAAGCGATAGTGAGCTGACTTTGCGCGGTGCGCAAAGCGTGATGAATTCGGCAGATCGTTGGATGTCGTTATGGGGCATTTAGTGACAAATATTGTCAGTTTGGTGTGGTTTCATCACCATCATTGTTCATTGCGATGGCCTTCTCAAAGCCATTGCTCGCGTGCCTCAATCATCCATCGACAAGATCGTCCCGTGACTGAAGCCGGCGCGTGGACAAGCATTGCTTCGCGATGAAAGTTGCGGTCGATTCGCTCTGAAAGGCGATTGTCGGACGAGTATCGGTGAACTGTTGGCAGGAAAGCTTGCCTGCACCCGCGCTGGCGCTTACCGTCACGGTTTGGCTCAACTGGGGAAAAGCGATGAAACCTCTGATTGCCGCGCTGCTGCTTGCGCTGGTGGCTGCACCCGCGATGGCGGGCGATGTGGTGGACACCACCTTTACCAAGGCGCAGGGAGCGCATCCTTTCAACGTGCGCGACTTGGTGATGATGGATCGGGTGAGCGATCCGCAGCTGTCGCCGGACGGGCGCTATGCCGCGTTTGGCGTGCGCAGCACCGATTACGCCGCCAACAAGGGTGTCAATGCCGTCTACGTGCTGGATCTGCGCAAGGGCGGAGATCCGGTTAAGGTGCTGGACAAGGGCAGTTCGGCACGCTGGTCGGCGGATGGGCGCAGCCTGTATTTCGTGGCGCCGGCCAAGGGCGTGGCGCAGTTGTGGCGCGTGGATCTGGGCGGCAAGGAAGGATTGAATCTGGCGAGGCACGCGGCGTCGGTGCAGGTGAGCCACGCCGTGCTGGACCTGGGCGGCTACAAGCTGTCGCCGGATGGCAAACAGGTGCTGTTGTCGTATGAGGTGTTCACCGACTGCGCCACGCTGGCATGCACGCAGCAGCGGGTTGCAGCGCGCGACAAGGACAAGGCGAGCGGCACGTTGTACACCAAGTTGTTCGTGCGGCACTGGGATACCTGGGCCAACGGCCGGCGCAATCAGTTGTTCGTCGCCAGGTTCGATGGCAAGGGCCAGTTGCCGGCCGAGCCGACGCTGCTGAGCCGCGGTATCGACGGCGACGTGCCGAGCAAGCCGTTTGGCGACGAGAGCGAGTTTGCGTTCGCGCCGGATGGCAAGAGCGTGTATTTCGACGTGCGCATTGCCGGCACGACCGAGCCATGGTCGACCAACTTCGATGTGTACAGCGTGCCGGCAGACGGTTCGGCTGCACCGAAGAACCTCACCGCGGACAACAAGGCGTGGGATGCGTTCCCGGTGGCATCGCCGGACGGCAGGACGCTGTATTACCTGGCGATGAAGACGCCGGGTTTCGAGGCCGACCGCTTCGCGATCATGGCGCTGGATCTGGCCAGTGGTACGAGGCACGAGGTGGATCCGCAGTGGGATCGCTCACCCGGCGGCCTGACGATTTCGGCGGACGGCAAGACCTTGTATGCCACTGCCGACGACAACGGCCAGCACCCGCTGTTCGCGATCGACGCGGCCAGCGGCAAGGTGCGTCAACTGGTCGGCGATGGCACCGTGGGCGGTTTTTCGCTGGCTGCGGGCAAGTTGCTGCTGACCCGCGATGACCTGAAGCGTCCGGCCGATGTCTATCTTGCGAAGGCCGACGGCCGCGATCTGAAACAGGTCACCCACTACAACGCCGCCGATCTGAAAGAGGCGAAGGTCGGCGACTTCGAATTCTTCAACTTCAAGGGCGTCGACAACGCCAATGTGCAAGGCTACGTGGTAAAGCCGGTCGGCTACCAGCCGGGCAAGACTTATCCGGTGGCGTTCATCATCCATGGCGGCCCGCAGGGGGCGATGGAAAATGGCTGGAGCTATCGCTGGAATCCGCAGACTTACGCCGGCCAGGGTTTTGCCGTGGTCACGGTGAATTTCCACGGTTCCACCGGTTACGGCCAGGCGTTCACCGACGCGATTTCCGGCGACTGGGGCGGCAAGCCGCTGGAGGATCTGAAACTCGGCTGGAAGGCTGCGCTGGACAAGTACAGCTTCCTCGATGGCGATCGCGCCTGCGCGCTCGGCGCCAGCTACGGCGGCTACATGACGTACTGGATCGCCGGTGTGTGGAACCAGCCGTGGAAATGCCTGGTCGATCATGACGGCGTGTTCGATGCGCGCGCGATGTATTACGACACCGAAGAGCTGTGGTTCGAGGAAAAGGAGAACGGCGGCACCCAGTACGAGCATCCCGAGAACTACGAGAAGTTCAACCCGATCAACCACGTCAAGGACTGGCGCGTGCCGATGATGGTGATCCACAGCGGCAAGGATTTCCGCATTCCGATCACCCAGGGCCTGGGCGCGTTCACCGCCTTGCAGCGTCGCGGCATTCCCAGCGAGTTCCTTACCTTTCCGGACGAGAACCACTGGGTGTTGAAGCCGCACAACAGCGTGCAGTGGCATGATGCGGTCAATGGCTGGCTGAAGAAGTGGACGGCCAAGGATGCGCCGAGAGCGGTGTCGAACTGACCTGCGCTTGCAATGAAAACGGCGACCTTCGGGTCGCCGTTTTTTTGTGGGAGCGACTTCAGTCGCGAGGCTTCAGCTCAAAGCCACTTCGCCCGTTTCAGCCCCAGGTAGATGCCGCCGACGACGAGGGCCATCACGGTGATCATTGCCGGATAGGCCCATGGCTTGCCTAGTTCCGGCATGTGCTGGAAGTTCATGCCGTACCAGCTGGTGAGCAGGGTGGGTGCGGCGAGCATGGCGGCCCAGCCGGCGAGTTTTTTCATCACTTCGTTCTGGCCGAAGCTGACCAGCGAAAGGTTGACGCTGATCGCCGCGGACAGCATTTCGCGCATCGCACCGATCGATTCGTTGACGCGGAATACGTGGTCGTAGACGTCGCGGAAATACGCGCGCAGTTCGTCCGGGATCAGGTTCGGGTGCAGTCGCACCAGCTGGCTGATGATGTCCTGCAGCGGCGCCACGGCGAGGCGCAGCGTCATCAGGTCGCGCTGCATGTCGTACAGCCGTCGCACGGTGCTGCGTTTGAAGGTTTCGGCGAAGATGTCCTGTTCCAGCTGCTGCAGCTCTTCGCGGAAGTCGCGCACGATCGGCAGCAGGTTGTCGACGATGAAGTCGAGCACGCCGTACAACGCGTAGCTGGGGCCATTCGCCAGCAGGTCCGGTGCGTGTTCGCAGGTACGTCGCGCCGGTGCGTAGGATTGAGAGGCGCCGTGACGCACGGTGACCAGGTAGCGCGGACCGAAGAAGATGTGCGTTTCGCCGAAGGCCAGATGGCCTTCGATCAGCTGGGCCGTCTGCACCACCAGGAACAGGGAGTCACCATATGTCTCGATCTTGGTGCGCTGGTGTGCCGCGTGTGCATCCTCGATCGCGAGGTCGTGCAGGCCGAATTCGTCCTGGATCTTGAGCAGCAACGCCTCGTCGGGTTCATACAGGCCGACCCAGACGAAGGTATCCGGCTCGGCCAGCACGTCGCTGATCGCGTCGAGGGTGACGTCGCCGATCCGGCTGCCGTCCTTCCGATAGGCGATGCAGTTGACCACCATCGGCTGGTCGGTGGCGGGTGGCGCGAGCGACGATGGCGGCGTGATCAGGTTCATGCGCGCATCATGCCCCGCGCCTGATGACGGGGCAATTGCGGGTTTTCAACGGCGCGGCTGCGTTCAACGGCGGCGGCGCAAGCTCCACGCCAGAGCCAGCCAGCATGGCAGGGCGAACAGCAGCCACGGCTGGTTTTGCTGCACGGTGCCGGGGAGCAGGTGCAACAGGGCGGCGATCAGGATGGCGAGCAACTGCAGCACGATCACGCCATCCATGAAGCGCGAAGCGGCAAAGCCGCGCCGTGAACGCCACAGCGTCGGCAGCAGCATGAACGCCAGCGGATTGAACAGCAGCAAGTTCGCGTTGGCCCACGCCGAGTGATGGGTGGTCAGTGTCCACAGCGCCAGCAGCAGCAGCCCGACAAGCCCTGCGCAGAGAAGGTAAAGCGTGCCGAGCAGGGCGTAGCCGGTGGGCCACCAGCGCCGGGTCGACACGATCAGCACGGCGAGCAGCAGTCCACTCAACGCCAGTGGCAAACGCAGGTCGGGCGCGCTTGCCGGTGGTGCTTCCAGCCGGTTTGGCGAAACCAGTTGCTCGCCCTGCAGCAGCGACCGGGTGGCACCGTGGCCGTCGTCGATGCGTATTTCGCGCAGCTGGGTTTGCAACACTTCAGGCAGGAAGCTTTCCTGCCACGCATTCAGTGGTTGGTCGGCGTACGGTCCCAGGCCAAGATCCATCACCAGCATCAGCCAGGGCTGGGCGCTCATCAGGCGGTCGGTCTGCTGGCGATAGGTCATGCCGCCGGCGCGCGCGCCGAGCTGGGTTTTCAGGATGCCGCCCAATGCCATGTCCAGGGCATCGCGCACGCGGGTGGTGCAGTTGTCGACGTAGTAGTCGTAGTTGTAGCGGGCGTTTTCCGGGCGAAGATTCCACAGCAGGAAATCGCGCAGCGCGGCGGCCTGGTCCGGAGTGACCGCGAGCTGCTGTCGGGTAACCGAACGCCCGCTTTCGACGTAGAAGCTTTCGTCGATGGCGCTTGGGGCCGCGTCCATCAGGTAATGCATGCGGCCGCGGGCGAAGTTGAGGAAGAAGTTCGACTCGTTGAAATCGAACACGCCGTAATTGAAGTTGATCGCTTGCCCCGAGGCGACGTCGCGCAACTCGATCGCGTCGTGGCCGAAGCGCTCCCAGTAGGTTTCGCCCGGGCCGTAGGTGATCAGCGAGACCTTGAGGTTGGCGCCGGGTGCATTGGCGACGCTGGCCCGGGCGGGCAGAGCGAAGGCCAGCCAGAGCATGGCGAGACAGAACGCGGAACCGATGTGTCGCATGAATCCAGCCTTGTCGTAGTGGTGCCCTGGGGGAGCGGCTTCAGGCGCGATGCTTCGCTGATCGAACACAAGAGCATCGCGACTGAAGTCGCTCCCACAAGATCGCGCGTTGCGGGTCAGCCTTTTTGCAGGGCTACGCGAAACTGTTGCACGCGGCGGTCATCGGCCTCGGTGACGTGGAACAGGTAGTCGCCGATGGCGACTTCCTCGCCGACCTCGGGCAGGTGGCCGAATTCCGAGGTGACCATGCCGCCGACCGTGTCGTATTCCTCGTCGGAGAAGTCGGCGCCGGTCTGCCCGTTGAAATCCTCGATCGGGGTCAATGCGCTGACCAGCCAGCCGCCGCCGGGTTGTTCGTGCATCAGTTCGGGATATTCCTCGTCGTCGTGCTCGTCGTCGATTTCGCCGACGATCTGCTCGAGTACGTCCTCGATGGTGATCAGGCCGGCGACGCCGCCGTATTCGTTGACCACCAGCGCCATGTGGTTGCGCGACAGGCGGAACTCCTCCAGCAACACGTTCAGTCGCATCGACTCGGGAATCAGCACCGCCGGGCGCAGGATCGCGCGGATGTCGAAATGCTCCGCCGCGCCGAAGAATTTCAGCAGATCCTTGGCCAGCAGGATGCCGAGGATTTCGTCCTTGTCGTCGCCATGTACGGGGAAGCGCGAGTGGCCGGATTCGACCACGGCAGCAAGAATGTCCGGCAGCGGCGATTCGGCCGCCAGCATCACGATCTGCGCGCGCGGCACCATGACGTCGTCCACGCTCAGTTCGGTGACCTTGATGGCACCCTCGACCATGGTGAGGGTGTCGACGGACAGCAGTCCGTTGGTTTGGGCCGAGCGCAACTCCTCCAGCAGTTCGCTGCGGTTGCGTGGTTCGCCGGAGAACATGTGGCCCAGTCGATCCCACCAGGTGCGATGGGCCGGGCCGCCGGTACTGCCAGGGTCGTCGTTCATTACTCGGTTGGATTCAGCCCATTGCGGGCGGAAGGCCGATTCTAGCGGAAAAATATGGACGGTTCAGGGCACGGGTGCTGCAAACCACGGCAGGAGCGCACCCTGTGCGCTATGCATCGCGTTGGGTATCCGGGAACATCGCGCACAGGGTGCGCTCCTACAGGTACGGATCGGCGATACCGAGGCCGGCGAGGATGCGGGTTTCCAGCGCTTCCATGGCCTCGGCTTCGGCATCCTCGATGTGGTCATGGCCGAGCAGGTGCAGCACGCCGTGGATGGTCAGATGGGCCCAGTGGTCGCGCGCCAGCTTGCCTTGCTCGGCGGCTTCGCGCAGCACCACCGGCGCGCAGATCGCCAGGTCGCCGATCAGCGGCAGGGCCACCCCGGGAGGCAGCTCGGCCGGGAATGACAACACGTTGGTGGCGTAGTCCTTGCCGCGATAGTCGCGGTTGAGCGCGCGACCCTCGTCGGTGTCGACGATGCGGATCGCCAATTCGCCCGGCTTGCGCCGCTTCGCGCCGCGCAACGCCGCTTCGACCCAGCGCTGGAAGCTGGCCGGCGCGGGCAGGCCGGCGCGCGGCACGGCGTAGCCGACGTGTACCGCGGCGCTGCCCTGTGGGAGCGACTTCAGTCGCGATGTCTTTGCCTGCGATGAAGCCGCCCCCGCAACGGCACGGGAATGACGCAAGCTCATGGAGCGTCCTCGTCCTTCTGTTCGAACGCTTCGTACGCGCGCACGATCTTCGCCACCAACGGATGGCGCACCACGTCGCGCGAAGTGAAGAAAGTGAAGCTGATGCCGCTGACGTCGCGCAGCACCTCCACCGCCTGCCGCAGGCCCGATCGCGTGTTGCGCGGCAGGTCGACCTGGGTGACGTCGCCGGTGATCACTGCCACCGTGCCGAAGCCGATGCGGGTCAGGAACATCTTCATCTGCTCGACCGTGGTGTTCTGCGCCTCGTCGAGGATCACGTATGAATCGTTGAGGGTGCGGCCGCGCATGTAAGCGAGCGGCGCGATCTCGATCACGTTGCGTTCGATCAGCTTGGCCACTTTCTCGAAGCCGAGCATTTCGTACAGCGCGTCGTACAGCGGGCGCAGGTAGGGGTCGACTTTTTGCGACAGGTCGCCGGGCAGGAAGCCCAACTTCTCGCCGGCCTCGACCGCCGGGCGCACCAGCAGCAGGCGCTGTACGCGATTCGCCTCCAGCGCCTCGACCGCACTGGCCACCGCCAGATAGGTCTTGCCGGTGCCGGCCGGTCCCACGCCGAAATTGATGTCGTGGGTGGCGATCGCGTGCAGATAGCGCGCCTGGTTCGCGCCACGGCCCTTGATCACGCCGCGCTTGACGCGGATCGCCACTTCCTGGGTGCCTTCGGTCGACGGCTCGATGATCGCGTCGATGCCGGACTCGGCCAGGTGCAGGTTGATCCGCGCGCCGGTCAGCGATTCGTCCCCGGTGGTCGCATACAGCGAGCGCAGCACTTTCTCGGCAGCCCTGGCCGGGGCGTCTTCGCCGATTACCTGAAAAATGCCGCCGCGGTGGTTGATCTCCACGCCCAGGCGCAGTTCGACCTGGCGCAGGTGCTCGTCGAACGGCCCGCACAGGTTGGCGAGGCGGGCGTTGTCTTCCGGATCGAGCGCGAAGTCGCGCTGGTTCAGTTCGCTCATAAGCCGGCTAGGTTAGCGCGCGCCCGGCGACGGAACCACTGCTGTCGTCCCTGCCGCCGCAGGGAGGCTGGCGCGGGCGTCGGCTCACACCGCTGCTTGCATGTAATTAATCATTGAATTAATTTAAGTCCATGACCACGGCCAAGCCATCCAGCAGGCACCCGCGAAGTCGCGGGGCGGGTCGCCCCAGCGGCGACGATGGCGACCTGCGCGAGCGCTTGCTCGACGTCGCCGCCGCGCAGTTCGCGCGCACCGGCATCGAAGCCACCTCGTTGCGCGCGATTGCCACGGAGGCCCGGGTGACCCCGGCAATGCTGCATTACTACTTCGGCGACAAGGCCCGCTTCACCCAGGCGCTGATCGAGGAGCGACTGCTGCCGGCGGTGGCGCCCCTGCGCGAGCACCTGGAGCAGGCGGGCGACGATCCGCGGGCGCTGGTGGAGGCGTTTGCGCGCGGGGTCGGCGAAATTGTGGCGCGCAATCCGTGGCTGCCTCCGCTGTGGGTCCGCGAGGTGTTGTGCGAGGGCGGTTCGCTGCGCGAGCTGATGTTCAGCCGGGTCGTGCCGAACCTGCCGCAGATGCTGGCGCAGCGCTTCGCTGTGGCCCAGGCCCGGGGGCTGCTGAATGCGGCGCTCGACCCCCGGCTGCTGGTCGTTTCACTGGTCGGCCTGACCCTGTTTCCTGCCGCTGGCGCGCCGATCTGGCGGCGCGCGTTCGGCGCGGAAGAGCTTGATACGGATGCATTGCTGAACCACACGCTGGCACTGCTGGATCATGGCGTCGGCGCGGCTGAATCGGGAGACTCCTCATGATCATCGCGGGAAACTCCGGCCGGGTCCTCGCCCTGGTCGTGCTGGTCACGGCGGTGGCGTCAGGTTGCAACAAGGCGCCGCCGCAGGCACTGGGCACACTGGAATACGACCGCATCACCCTGCCGGCGGTGGTGGCGGAGCGGATCGTCGCGATCGACGTGCACGAGGGCGAGCGCGTCACCGCGGGACAGACCCTGCTGCAACTGGACGAGGCGCAGACGCGGGCCGGGCTGGCCACGGCGCTGGCCCAGGCGCAACAGCAGCAGGACGTGCTGACCGAACGGGAGAACGGTCCCCGCAGCGAGGATATCGCGCAGGCCCGGGCGAGCCTGGCGGCCGCCCAGGCACAGGCGCGGGAGACCCGGGCGTACTACCAGCGCTTGCAGGCCCTGAAGAGCCGCAACTACGTCGCCGCGGCTGATCTCGATCGTGCCCGCGCCGCCGCGGGCAGTGCCGACGGCCAAGCGGCGGCAACGCGGGCGGCGCTCGACTTGCTGCTGCACGGCACCCGTCCGGAGCAGGTCGCCCAGGCACGCGCAGCGCTCGCGGCGGCACAGGCGCAGGCCGAGGCGGATCGCGTGCTGCTGGCGAAACTGCATGTGGTGGCGCCGCGCGCGGGACGGGTCGACAGCCTGCCGTACCGGCTCGGCGACCAGGCGCCGGTCGGCGCGCCGCTGGCGATCCTGCTGGTCGGCGACGCGCCGTACGCGCGCATCTACGTGCCGGTGCAGCAACGGGCGAACGTGCATGTGGGCGATGCGCTGCGGGTGTTCGTGGGCGACCGCGCCACACCCTATGCAGGCAAGGTCAGGATGGTGCGCAGCGAACCGGATTTCACTCCTTACTACGCGCTGATCGGCGATGACGCGGCCCGCCTGAGCTACCTGGCCGAGGTGTCGCTGGGCCCGGACGCGGCAAGCCTGCCTGCTGGCCTGCTGGCCTGCCGGTCAGGGTCGAGTTCGCCACGGGTGGCAAATGAAGGAGGAGGGCGCCGCCGTCGCGATCCGGGCGAGCGGGCTGACCCGCCGCTTCGGTGATCTGGTGGCGGTCGATCGTGTCGACCTGGAAGTGCCGTCGCGGAAGGTCTACGGCTTTCTCGGGCCGAATGGTTCGGGCAAGTCCACCACGATCCGCATGCTCTGCGGCCTGCTGACCCCGAGCGCGGGCGAGATCGAGGTGCTGGGTCTGCGCGTTCCCGCCGAAGCGGAGGCGCTGCGTTCCCACATTGGCTACATGACCCAGAAATTCTCGCTGTTCGAGGATCTCACGGTGCGCGAAAACCTGGAGTTCCTGGCCGCGATCCAGGGCGTGCCGCGCAAGCGCACGCGAGCCCGCATCGACGATCTGATCGAGCAATATCATTTCGGCGATCTACAGAAACAGCTCGCCGGCACCATGAGTGGCGGACAGAAGCAGCGCCTCGCGCTGGCCTGCGCGGTGATCCACGAGCCCGAGCTGCTGTTCCTGGACGAGCCGACCAGTGCGGTCGACCCCGAATCGCGCCGCGACTTCTGGGAGAAGCTGTTCGAGCTGGCCGATGCCGGCACCACCTTGCTGGTTTCCACCCACCTGATGGACGAGGCCGAACGCTGCCATCGGCTGGCGATCCTCGATCACGGCGTGCTGGTCGCCGACGGCACGCCGCGCGAATTGACCGCCCGGCTGAGCGGGCGCACGTTCATCGTCGAGGCGGCCGAACCGCGGCGCGCGCAGAAACTGATTGTCGATCTGCCGGGGGTGCTCAGCGTCGCCCAGGTCGGCACCAGCCTGCGCGTGTTGATGGCCGAGCCCGCGGCCGACGGCGAGGGAGCGGAGCATACCTGCCGGGTCATCGACGATGCCTTGACCGGAGCCGGCCAACAGGCAGCGACCGTGGCGGTGCAGGCGAACCTCGAGGACGTGTTCGTCGCGGTCACCCGCCGCGATGCAGATCAGCGGCAGCAGGCGGCATGAACTGGCGCCGGCTCTGGGCGATCGTGATCAAGGAGTTGCGGCAGCTGAGCCGCGACCGCATCACGCTGGCGATGGTCGTCGGCATCCCGGTGATCCAGCTGGTGTTGTTCGGCTACGCGATCAACTTGAATCTGCGCGGGCTCGATGCCGGCATCGTGGATCAGGCCAACAGCGCCGGTTCGCGCGCACTGGTGATGGACATGCTCGCCACCGACGTGGTCGCACCGGTGGCCCACGCGGATACTCCGCAGCAGCTGATGGCGATGATCCGTCGCGGCCAGATCAGCATCGGCATCGTGGTCCCGGCAGATTTCGAGCGTCGCCGCATCGACGGTCGTCCGGTGGCCCAGGTCCTGGTCGATGGCAGCGACAGCACGGTGCAGGTGGCGGCGGCCCAACTCGCGCAGACCCCGCTGGACAGTGCCGCGCCGGATACGCGCGCGCCGGCCACCAGCACGCCGATGCCGCCGCGGATCAGCGTGGTCGGTTTCTACAATCCGCAGCGGCAGTCGGCGATCAACATCGTGCCGGGTCTGATCGGCGTGATTCTGACCATGACGATGGTGTTGTTCACCGCCATCGCGATCGTGCGCGAACGCGAGCGCGGCAACATGGAGCTGCTGATCGCCACCCCGCTGACCAGCGCCGAGCTGATGGTCGGCAAGGTGTTGCCGTACGTGGCGATCGGGCTGGTGCAGACCACGGTCATCCTGGCGCTGGGCATCTGGCTGTTCAAGGTGCCGATTCGCGGCAGCCTGCTGGACGTCTATCTGGCCACCGGCCTGCTGATCCTGGCCAACCTCTCGCTGGGCCTGTTGATTTCAAGCCGGGCACAGTCGCAGTTCCAGGCGATGCAGATCACCTTCTTCGTGTTCCTGCCGTCGATCCTGCTGTCGGGTTTCATGTTCCCGTTCGCCGGGATGCCGAAGGTGGCGCAATGGATCGCCGAAGTGCTGCCGCTGACCCATTTCCTCCGGTTGATCCGCGGCGTGATGCTGCGCGGCGCGAGTCTGTGGGAGCTGTGGCCCGACGGGCTGGCGCTGCTCGCGTTCATCGTGTTGATGATGACCGCCGCGATCCTGCGTTTCCGCAAGCGGCTGGATTGATATTGCTGTGGAAGTGACTTCAGTCGCGATGCCTGACGTGTCGAAGAGCTGTCGCGACTGAAGTCGCTCCCACGGGGAGGTTGCGCCCAAGCCGGGCTCAGGCAGCTTCTTCAGCCGCGAGCTTCACTCGCCCGCGCAGCGAGTTGCTCATCGCCTCGGTGATTTCCACGTCGACGAACTGGCCGATCAGGCGCGGGTTGCCGGGAAAGTTGACGAAGCGCATGTTCTCGGTGCGGCCGGTGAGTTCGCTGGGGTCGCGGGTGCTGGGCTTTTCGACCAGCACGCGCTGCACGCTGCCGATCATCGCCTGGCTGATGGCCTTCGCGTTCGCATTGATCGCCGCCTGCAGCCGGCTCAGCCGTGCATGCTTTTCCGCCGCCGGCGTGTCGTCGGCAAGATTTGCCGCCGGCGTGCCGGGGCGGGAGGAGAAAATGAAGGAGAAGCTCTGGTCGAAACCGATGTCGTCGATCAGCTTCATGGTCTTCTCGAAGTCGGCCTCGGTCTCGCCAGGGAAACCCACGATGAAGTCGGACGACACGCAGATGTCCGGGCGCACCGCGCGCAGTTTGCGGATCTTCTGCTTGAATTCCAGCGCGGTGTAGCCGCGCTTCATCGCGCTGAGGATGCGGTCGGAGCCGGCCTGCACCGGCAGGTGGAGGTAGTTCGCCAGTTGCGGCACGTTCGCGTACGCCTCGATCAGCGAGTCGGAAAACTCCAGCGGATGGGAGGTGGTGAAGCGGATGCGGCCGATGCCGTCGATCTGCGCAATGGCGTGGATCAACACGGCGAGATCCGCGATGCCGCCGTCGAAGGTGGGGCCGCGGTAGGCGTTGACGTTCTGGCCGAGCAGGTTGACCTCGCGCACGCCCTGCGCGGCGAGCTGGGCGACTTCCACCAGCACGTCGTCGAACGGGCGGCTGAGTTCCTCACCGCGGGTATACGGCACCACGCAGTAGCTGCAGTATTTCGAACAGCCTTCCATGATCGACACGAACGCGGTAGGGCCTTCGGCGCGCGGCTCGGGCAGGCAGTCGAACTTCTCGATCTCGGGGAAGCTGATGTCCACCTGCGGCAAGCCGCTGGCGCGGTGCGCCTCGATCAACTGCGGCAACCGATGCAGGGTCTGGGGGCCGAACACCAGGTCGACGTAGGGTGCGCGCTTGACGATCGCCGCGCCTTCCTGCGATGCCACGCAACCGCCCACGCCGATCAGCACTGGCTTGCCGTCTTTCTTGTGCTGCTTCCAGCGGCCGAGCTGGCTGAACACTTTTTCCTGCGCCTTTTCGCGGATCGAACAGGTGTTGATCAGGATCACGTCGGCTTCGGACTCGTCCTGGGTCAGTTCCATGCCGTGCGAGGCCTTCAGTACGTCGGCCATCTTGGCCGAGTCGTACTCGTTCATCTGGCAGCCGTGGGTCTTGATGAAGAGTTTGCCGCTCATGGCATGAGTACCGTGGTTTGTGAAGCAGGACGTGCGATCCGCTGAACCGTACAGTTTACCCTGGTGCCGACGCGCCTGCCAGTAAATCGGCACGACGGATCAAGCACTTGCGTCGTCAAGCCGATGCTTCGGGCCGTCATCTCATTCGATGTATCGCCGCCCGGCCCGGCATCGGTGGCGGCTTGCCCGGGCAGGGCGATTCGAAGTTGCAGGAATGTTCGCCAACGCACGAAACCGCCACCTGCGCACTTGGCGTGGGCAGCGCGTGGCGGCACACTGGGTTCCATGTTCGACGTCGCGAAACACGGGGGAAGCGCCGATCGGCTTGCGGTGGGCTTCCCGTTGCGTACGATCCTGCCATGGGTCGCGCTGGGCTGTGCGCTGCTGTGGGGATCGACGGCTCAGGCCGGCGCGTTGTATCGATGCACGGGTTCCAGCGGTGAAACGGTATTCAGCAGCAGTCGGGCCGGTTATCACGGCTGCCACGCGATCCATGCCTACGACACCGCACCGAAAACGCCGCGTCGCGCCGCGCTGCCCCGCGCTGCGTTGAACGGCGTGACCGGTTCGGTGGTGACCAGTGCGCGCAACCTCGCGGCCGACGGGGTCGAGCCGACGTCCCTGGCGCGAGTGCTGGGTTCGGTCGCAAGCAGCGCACGCCCGATCGGTGATGCGCGGGTACAGCGCGCCTCCCTCGCCACCGTCCACGGGTCCGTCGAGACCAGCGCGGGGCTTCCGAAAGGCAATCCCGGTACGCCGGGCCAATGGCAATACCACGAGTCGAAGCGCGATACCGCGTCGTTCGCGACAGCGAGCACGGCCGCCGATCGCGTGCTGCGCGGAGCGGTCTATCGCATCGTGCAGAAAGACGGCACGGTGGAGTACACCAACTTGCGTCCAAGCGGGAGCAAGAGCCCGGCGGTCACCATGCTGTTCAGTTATATCGCGACCTGCGTCGCGTGCAACCTGCATTCGACGATTCGTTGGGGCAGCGTGCCGCTCAACCTCACCGCGTACGCCGATGCGATCCGTGCCGCCAGTATCGAGTACGGCGTCGACGAGGCGTTCTTGCGCGCGATCATCCATGCCGAGAGCGCGTTCAATCCCCGTGCGTTGTCGCTCAAGGGGGCACAGGGCCTGATGCAGTTGATGCCCGGCACCGCCAGCGACATGGGCGTGCTGGATGCATTCAACTCCGACCAGAACATTCGTGGCGGGGCGCGTTATCTGAGCGTGTTGCTGCACGATTTCAGCGGCAGCGAGCGGCTCGCGGCGGCTGCCTACAATGCCGGCCCCGGCGCCGTGCAACGTTACAAGGGTGTGCCGCCGTACGCCGAAACGCAGGTGTACGTGGAGCGCGTCGCCACCTTGCGCAAGCGCTATGGCGAGGCGATCCATCCGCCGCTGGCCTCACGCGGGCCGGGTTGATCTGCGCCGGATTCCGGCGGTGCCTGCGCGGGCTACTCAGTCATCCGACGCGTTGCCGGCACTCATCGTCGGTCGTTGCGCCAGGGTGAGTTCGACATGGAACGGGCTGCCGTTGCGCAAGCCGGAAACCTCCACCTTGCTGCCGGGCTTGAGCGCGGCCTCGCGCCGGCGCAGATCGGCCGGGTCGAGGATGTCGTCGTTGCCGATGCGCAGCAGGATGTCGCGTGGCTGGATGCCTGCCAGCGCCGCCGGGCCGCCGGGATAGACCACGGTCACCTGGGCGCCACGGGCGGCCGCCGGCAGGCCACTGTTGGCAGCCACCGGAACGAAGGCGTAATCGGCGCCGATCCAGCCGCGCACCACGTGGCCGGTGGCGATGATCTGATCGAGCACTTTTCTGGCGGTGGCGATCGGGATGGCAAAACCGATCCCTTCGGCGCCGGCCGCCTTGCCGATCAGCAGCGTGTTGATACCGACCAGCTCGCCCTCGGCATTGACCAGGGCGCCACCTGAATTGCCGAGATTGATGGCTGCGTCGGTCTGGATGAAAGCCTCGGCACTGGAGCTGCTCAGCTGCCGGCCGATCGCACTGACGATGCCCATGGTGACGGTCTGGTTGAGTCCCAGCGGGTTGCCGATCGCCAGCACCACGTCGCCGGGGCGCAAGGGCTGCCGGGTGGCCATATGGATCACCGGCAGGTTGCTGGCGTCGATCTTCAGTACCGCCAGGTCGGACTCTTCGTCCGCGCCGACGAGGGTTGCCTTGGCGATGCGCCCGTCGTACAGCAGCACCTGGATGTCGGTGGCGTGGGCGATCACGTGGTTGTTGGTCAGCACATAGCCCTGGCCCTGCGCGCTGACGATCACACCCGAGCCAAGCGTCTGCTCGCGGTGCCGGTAGGTCGTCGGCTGGCCACCGAACAGTTGCTGCAACACCGGGTTGTTGTACATCTGGATGGCTTGTTCGGTGACGATCCGGTTGGCGTAGATATTGACCACCGATGGCGCGGCGGCAGCTACCGCGTCCGCGTAGGAAACCGGGCCGTTGCCGACGTGGGGCTGGCTGATCGGCACCGCTGCCGGCTGCGTCAGCCCGAATCGTGTGCGTAGCCGTTCGCCGCTTCCAGGCCAGAATATGCCGATGACGAAAGCCATCGCCAGGCCGAGGACGGCGAAGCGGGCGATGAAGAGAAGCGTGCCAGCGGCGTGTTTCATGTCGAAAGGAGGCGTCCTGGCGATCTCGTGGCGAATGCTGCGGCGAATGGCTCGCCATGATCCGGTTTATTGTACGGGGCAGGGCCTGACGCTACACTAACGCGATTTTTGCGGGGTCCCAAACCCCACCACAGACATGACATTGCAAGTACCGGAGAGCCTGATGGCGAACGAAGTCGTCGATCACGGCCGCCGCCGTTTCCTTACAGCAACCACCGCGGTGGTTGGTGGCATCGGAATCGTGTCGGCAGCTGTGCCCTTCATCAAGTCGTGGGAACCCAGCGCGCGCGCCAAGGCCGCTGGCGCTCCGGTCACCCAATCGCTGGCCAAGATCGAGGCGGGCCAGATGCTGGCCGTGTCGTGGCGCAGCCTGCCGGTGTTCGTGGTCAACCGCACGCCGGCGCAACTGGCCACGCTGCCCGAGGTGGACTCGCGCCTGGTGGATCCCAAGTCCAACGGCGCGTCGGCCGGACAGCAGCCGAAATATGCGCAGAACGAGGCGCGTTCGATCAAGCCGGAATGGCTGGTGGTCGTGGGCATCTGCACGCATCTGGGCTGCGTGCCCAACTTCGTGCCGGAGATCAAGCCCGAGCCATTCGATCCGAACTGGAAGGGCGGTTTCTATTGCCCCTGCCACCACTCGCGCTACGACCTTGCCGGTCGTGTTTTCAGTGGCGTGCCGGCACCGAAAAACCTCGAAGTGCCGCCATATCACTTCGTTGACGACACCACCATCCAGATTGGCGTGGATCCGAAGGAGGCTGGCTGATGGCCAACGTATTCACGAATATCGGCGACTGGGTCACCGAACGCGCACCCGGCATGATGCCGATGTACCGCGCGCACATGACCGAGTACTACGCGCCGAAGAACTTCAACCTCTGGTACTACTTCGGTTCGCTGGCGCTGCTGGTGCTGGTCAACCAGATCGTCACCGGCATCTTCCTCACCATGAACTACAACCCGAGCGCGGCAGGTGCGTTCGACTCGGTGCAGTACATCATGCGCGACGTGGAGTGGGGCTGGCTGATCCGCTACATGCACTCCACCGGTGCCTCGCTGTTCTTCGTGGTTGTGTTCCTGCACATGTTCCGCGGCATCATGTACGGCTCGTACAAGCGCCCGCGCGAGCTGGTGTGGCTGCTCGGCATGCTGATCTTCCTGGTGCTGATGGCCGAGGCCTTCATGGGCTACGTGCTGCCGTGGGGCAACATGTCGTTCTGGGGCGCCAAGGTGATCGTGTCGTTGTTCGGCACCATTCCGGTCATCGGCAGCACGCTGGTGGAATGGATCATGGGCGATTTCCTGCCTGCCGACGCCACGCTCAACCGCTTCTTCGCACTGCACGTCATCGCCCTGCCGATCGTGCTGCTGCTACTGGTCGTGCTGCACATTGCCGCGTTGCACGAAGTGGGTTCGAACAACCCCGACGGCGTGGAAATCAAGAAGGGCCCGAAGGGCAACCGCTGGGATGCGCTGAAGCCAAGCGATGGCATTCCGTTCCATCCGTACTACACGGTGAAGGACCTGGTTGGCGTGGGTTTCTTCCTGCTGATCGCTGCGTTCATCATCTTCTTCGCGCCGACCTTCGGTGGCTGGTTCCTGGAGCATGACAACTCGATCATGGCCAACAACCTGGTCACTCCGGCGGAAATCAAGCCGGTGTGGTACTTCACCCCGTTCTACGCGATCGTGCGCATGATCCCGTCGTTTGCCGGGACCGCCGTGTGGGGCGTGCTGGCGATGTTCGGGGCCATCGCCGTGCTGTTCCTGCTGCCGTGGTTCGACCGCGGCAAGGTCAAGTCGATCCGCTATCGCGGCACCGGCTACAAGGTGGCGCTGGGCCTGTTCGTGCTGTCGTTCTTCGGCCTCGGTGCGGTCGGCGCGGGCATCACGGCCGAGGTGATCCCGGAGTGGTTCGGCAACGTCGACCTCACGACGTACGAAAACGCGTTCGGTCGCCTGATGACCCTGATCTATTTCGGCTTCTTCGCATTCCTTTGGGCCTACACACACTTCGGCTGGGAGAAGACCAAGCCGGTTCCGGAACGGGTGACGACGCATGACTAAGCGGCAGCTGCTAATGAAGCGATACATCTTCCCGGTGGCGTTGGCGTTCAGTCTGATCGTCGGCAGCGTGTCGGCGAATGCCGCAGAAGGCGGCGGGCTGCTCCACGCCGGCACCAACGTGCAGGACCAGGCCTCGCTGCAGCGCGGTGCCAGGCTGTTCTTCAACTACTGCGTCGGCTGCCACTCGCTGAAGTACATGCGCTATTCGCGCATTGCCCAGGACCTTGGCCTGTCCGAACAGGAGGTGATGCAGAACCTGAACTTCACCGGCGCCAGGTTCGATGACCCGGTGATCTCGCACATGCCGGCGGAGTTGGCCACCAAATGGTTCGGCAAGGCTCCTCCGGATCTGTCGCTGGAGGTGAGCGCGAAGACTGCCGACTGGGTCTACACCTACCTCAATTCGTTCTATCTCGATCCGCACAGCCCGATCGGCTGGAACAACACCGTGTTGCCGAACGCGGCGATGCCGTTTCCATTGTGGGAGTTGCAGGGCCTGCAGACGGCACAGATGAAGCCGGCCAAGGTTGGTGAGGATCCGGCGGTGGAGAAGCTGGTGTTGTCGCAGCCGGGCAAGTTGACGCCAGCCCAGTTCCAGCAGGCGACGCGCGATCTGACCAACTTCCTGGAATACGCCTCCGAGCCGGCCGCGCTCGAGCGCCATCACTATGGCATCTGGGTGCTGCTGTTCCTGGCGTTCTTTACCCTGCTTGCCGCCATGCTCAAGAAGGAATACTGGAAGGACGTCCACTGAGCCGGGTGGCGTCATCATCCGACTGCGGCGGCCACGAGCCGCCGCAGTCGTCTCACCGATGAGGAATCGCGCATGGTCCAAAGCGCTCGCTCGCGTGCCGTACTGACGCTCTACACCACGGCCGATGACATCCAGTGTCATCGCGCACGGCTGGTACTCGCCGCCAAGGGTGTCAGCTACGAACGGGTACTGGTGGATCCGGCTCATCCGCCGGAAGACCTGATCGATCTCAATCCCTATGTCAGCACGCCGACTCTGGTCGATCGCGATCTCACCGTGTTCGATGCCTCGGTGGTCTGCGAATATCTCGATGAGCGTTATCCTCACCCGCCGCTGATGCCGATCGACCCGCAGTCACGTGCACGCTTGCGGGTTGCGGCGGTGCGTATCGAGAAGGATTGGCTCACGGAGGTGGACAAGATCCGCGCCGGTGGCCGGCCGGCGGATGCGGCGCGCAAGCGTCTGCGTGAGAAACTGCTGTCCACGCTGCCGCTGTTCAAGGCGGCCAGGTTCTTTCTCAACCCGGAGATGAGCCTGGTTGATTGCCTGGTGGCGCCCGTGATCTGGCGACTGCCTTGGCTGGGCGTGGAACTGGGCCGCGAAGGCAAGGCGATCCTCGACTACGGCGAACGCCTGTTCCATAGTCAGGGTTTTGCGCGCAGCATGACCGAGCAGGAAAACGCAATGCGGCAACTCCATGAGCAAGAATGAAACCACGCCGATGAGTTCCAATCGCCCCTACCTGTTGCGGGCGATCTACGACTGGATCAGCGACAACAACCTGACGCCTTATGTGCTCGTGGATGCCGGCTTCGAAGGCGTCCGGGTGCCGCCGCAGGTGATCAAGAACGGTCAGGTCGTGCTCAACCTGGCGATGCGGGCAGTGGCGAATCTCGACCTGGGCAACGAATGGATCAGTTTCCAGGCGCGCTTTTCGGGCGCCAGCCAGGCCATTCATATACCGGTACAGGCGGTATTGGCCCTGTACGCGCAGGAAAACGGGCAGGGCATGATGTTTCCGGTCGACGAGGAGGGTGGCGACACGCCGCCGCCGTCCAGCCCGGATCCCGTGGATGAACCCACGCCACCGGGCGCCGACGAGGGTGGCGACAAGCCGAAGCGTGGCGCGCCTCATTTGCGGGTGGTCAAGTAGCCGTCGCAGCGTCGGTTTCGACCAGGCGTGCGGAACGGTGTTGTTCGGAGCCTGCGGGGTTCTCTACCGCCCAGGCCCCCAGGCCCCGGTTCAGTGCAAACGGTCGTCCCGACGCGGGTGCAGCGGCACGACATTGCTGGCCGGCGCCGGCAATGTGGCGGCAACCGCTTCGCCGGGCGGCAGATATTCGATCGTCGGCAGGCTCACGCTGGTGAGCGCGTTGCCGATCATCCACAGGCGCCCGGGTGCGCGGTCATGGCCGTCGATGCTGACCTCGAAGCCGTAGCCACGTTCGATCATGCGCAAACCGTTGACCCGACGCAGGCGCAAGCCGCGCAGGCCGACGGTTTCATCCAGTAGCTGCAAGCCATGTTGCGCGCATTGTCGCCGCGCCTCCTGCACGGCGCGCTCGCGGGCCACGCTCAGTTTCAGCCAGAGCCCGACGATGGCGCCAAGCACCAGCAGCAGCAACAGGTTGGAAAGGTCGCTCATCACCTGCAGTGTGTGGGCGTGACCGGCCAGGCGCAAGTTTGGCCGAGCTCAGTCCAGTTGCAGTCGTAGCGACAGGTCGACTGCATGCACGTGCTTGGTCAAGGCGCCGACCGAAATGAAGTCGACGCCGGTGCGGGCAACTTCTCCGATCGTATGCAGGTCGACGTTGCCGGATGCCTCCAGCGGCACGCGGCCGGCACTGCGGCGTACTGCCTCGATCATCTGTGCCGGCTCGAAGTTGTCCAGCATGATCCGGTCAGCACCGGCCCCTAGTGCCTGCGCCAGCTCGTCGAGATTCTCCACTTCGACCTCGAGCAGCAGGTCGGGCTGCTGTTGCCGTGCCGCCTGCACCGCGGCAGCAATGCTGCCGGCAGCGATGATGTGGTTTTCCTTGATCAGGATGGCGTCGTACAGCCCCATGCGCTGATTGTGACCACCGCCGCAGCGCACCGCGTACTTCTGCGCCAGACGCAGCCCGGGAATGGTCTTGCGGGTATCCAGCACGCGCACGTTGGTACCGGCGACAGCAGCGACGTAGGCAGCGGTCAGCGTGGCCGTGGCGGACAGCAACTGCAGGAAGTTCAATGCGGGGCGTTCCGCAGTGACCAGCGAACGGGCGTGACCGGACAGGCGACAGATCACCATGCCGGCCTCGGTACGGTCGCCGTCGCCGACACGCCAGTCGATCTGAACGGCGGGATCGAGCAGGCGAAAGCAGGCGTCGAACCACGCCGTGCCGGCAATCACCGCATTATCCCGGCAGGTCAGCTCGGCGTGCGCCCGGCCGTCGGCCGGCAACAGACCGGCGGTGGCATCGCCCGTGCCGAGGTCTTCGGCGATGGCGCGTTCGACATCCTGGGTGATCTGCGCGGCATCCGGCAGCGCAAACGATGGAGCCTGGGTCATTCGGCGTCGGCGCCTGTGTTCGTGGCTGTCGGCGTCGTGTCGGGCTGGCTCAGCTTGTCGACGATGGCGGTCATCGCACGATCGAACAGGGCGTTGGCAGCGAGCACGCGCGCCTGACCGTCGGCGAGCAGAATGGCCAGATCCTGCGGCGAATAATCAGCCACCTTCAGGCCACGCCGGTTGACGAACAGGTAACGCCCGCTCATGGGGCTGATCCAGGACAATTTGGCGCGAGTCAGATTGTCCTCGGTCAGGCTGAACTCCAGCCACGTGCCGGGCTGCAGCGCCTGCACCTGAAGCCATTCGGAGCTGTCCGGCGACAGTGTGACGGCATCGGGCTCCGTGCTGTCGTCAGCCTCGCTGTCGACGATCGGCTGGATGCTGTCGGGTATCGCCAGCATGGAGGCATCCTCCTCGACAACGGAGGCCTCGTTTTCGTCGAGGGTTTCGCCGAGCTGCTGCCGATAGAAGGTCCGCAACTGGCTCAGCAGTCGCTCGATGTCCTGCTCCTGGAACGCAACATTGGCCAGCCCGAGGCGCAGCGCCCGCTCGATGCCGGGACGCATGGAGTTCAGCAGCTGGCGATCTTCGGCATTGCGCACCGGACGGGTGCTGGCGATGAACTCGTCGATGAAACGCAGTGCGTTCCTGAATTCGGGCGAGGTCTCGCCCTGTCGCAGCAGGGTCAGCACCAGATGGTTCGCCCAGGCCCGTGCGAGCACGCCGTGTGCCAGCGGCGGCAATTTTTGATCACCAATGCGGTCGAGGATTTCGCGGGCGGCCCGGCGGCGCGCCTGTTCGAGCTTCTCGCGACCGCGAGTGGATTCGGCCACGCGCTGCTCGGCCAGCTCGGAGCGCCGCTTGTTGATGTCCTGGAATTGCTGCAGGTCGACCAGCAGGCGATCGAAGATGTCCAGGTCGTCGTCGAAATCGTGCAGCAGTTGATCGACGATCGACTTCACTTTCTCAAGCAGGCGGTGATCGCGATCGGATTCTTCGGACCAGCTCTTGGCCTGTTCGGCCAAGCCGTCCAGCAGCCGGCGCGCGGGGTGCTGGCGATGCGCGAACAGCTTGCGGTCGAGGATGGCCACCTTGAGGTAGGGGATCTGCAATCGCGCCAGCAATACCTGCATCTGGGCGGGCAGGTTGCGGTCTTCAAGGATGAACTCGAACAGCATGCCGACCAGGTCGATCGTGTCCTCGTCGATGGTGGCCACATGACTCGGGCGTTCGCCGCGCAGCGCGCCGATCTGGCTCAGTAGTTGTCCCTTCAGCTGCAGGACTTCGCGCCGCAGGTCGTCGGCATCGTCTGCCTGCGCAGGCAACAATGGCCCGGCACTGGAGATCTGGCTTTGCAGCACGCTGAGTGCGCCGAGCAGTTCGTTGGCCGAGGGCGACGGGCCGCGCGAACCCGCATGCAGGCCCTCGCCTGCCCGGCCGGCGCCCGCCGAGGGGCCACGGCGCGCACTGAACAAAGCGTGCAGGGTCTGCAGCAGGTCGTTCGGGATATCGCCTGCTTCAACCTGGGTCGCAGCGACAGCGACAGCGGCAGCGGCTGCCGCCTGCTCCGCGAAGTCGGTACCTTTCGCGTCCTTGCCGCGCCGTATTTCGTGCCGCAGCTGTGGCAGCACGCCGGCGCGAACCAGTTCGGTATTGATGTCCTGATAGAGTTCTTCCAGGGATGACAGCACGTAGCGATCGAACAGCTTGTAGATGATCAGCTTGACGCGCATGTCAGCGCTGAGCTCGTTCATGGCCTGCCGGAAAGCCTGCGACAGTATCGCCGGTGCGACCGGGTTGCTGGCGTCATCGATCTTGTGTCCGCCGCAGATCACCGACAACCGTTGGTTGACCGCAAACAGGTCACGCGACAGCCGTGACTCGTTCTTGCCGATCATGCTGGTGATTGCCAGGGATTCTTCCAGTTCGTTGTCGGCGACCAGCGAAAGCTCGACGCCGCCCGATGGCGATGGCGCGGTTGCCGGGACAGCCTGCTGCTGCGGGGCATGAGCCAGTTCGCCGAGGTCGCGGCTGATCGCCCCCAGGAAGTTGCGCTCCACCGTGGGGCGGCGCTTGCGCACCTCGCGCATGCCATCGAAGTAATGCATCTGGGCGGCGTTGTTCTCGGCCTTCTCGGCCAGGTCGAACAGCGCATCGTCGACGTGTTCGAACGTGTTGCCGATCCACTGCTGCAACCGCTTGCCCGCAATGCTGCGCACGGCATTCAAGAGCCCGCCGACTCGCTCGCTGGCGGGATCCAGCCGCTGACTCAAGTTGACGACCCTGGGTGAATCGCTGGTTTCGTTCATCGCCGCACCTTGCATAATGCGATGCGCGGGGGAATCCGGAATGGACCACGCAGACGGCAACGATAAGCCAAAGCGGGTATCCGTGTCATTCGTCCGTGGCCAGGGGGCGCCGCAGCGGCTTACGCCGCCGGAAAGTCGGTCAGTTGCAGGGTTCCGATGCCTTCCTCGGGGAGCATGACCGGGATGCCGTCCTCGATCCGGTAGATCAATTTGCCGTCGGTGGTGATCAGGGCTTCGTCGATCCGCTCGCTCACCGAAACCCCGGCAACCGTGTCGACCTTGCCACCGGCGATGGCCGTGTTCAGTACGTCGAGTTCGTGCTTGCCCAGTGGGCGCACCGGAGTTTTGCTGACGGGGCAGCACAGGATATCGAGTAGACGCTTGTCCATGATGGCTTTTTTTGGGTGTGCCGCGTTCGGGAAAGCCCGTACAATAGCCGTTTTTGGACGGTCCAGCCATGACAGGAACAACCAGGCCACCGCGCGTTGGCGTCGTGATGGGCTCGCGTTCGGATTGGGACACCATGCAGCACGCGGCCAGTGTATTGACCGAACTCGGGGTGCCGCACGAGGTGCAGGTGGTGTCTGCCCATCGCACACCGGACCTGCTGTTCAGCTATGCCGAGGAGGCGGTCGGACGCGGTATCCAGGTGATCATCGCCGGCGCTGGCGGCGCCGCGCATTTGCCCGGCATGCTGGCGGCCAAGACCCGCTTGCCGGTATTTGGCGTACCGGTGCAGTCGAAGGCACTGAACGGGATGGATTCGCTGCTTTCGATCGCGCAGATGCCGGCAGGCGTCCCGGTCGGCACGCTGGCGATCGGCCGCGCCGGCGCCGTCAATGCCGGTTTGCTGGCGGTCGCGGTGTTGGCCCTGCAGGATGCCGCGCTGGCGGATGCACTGGACAACTGGCGTGCGCAGCAGACCCGGTCCGTACTTGACCAACCGGATCCACGCCCGTGAGTGCGCGCCGGCAACCCGTGTTGGGCGTTCTTGGCGGTGGACAATTGGCGCGCATGCTTGCGCTGGCGGCGGTCCCCCTGGGCGTGAACACGCTGGTGGTGGACAGCTCTGCCGACGCCTGCGCAGGGCAGGTCGCCCCGCTGGTGGTGGCCGACTGGACCGACTACGCCGCGCTGGAGGCTTTCGCCGCGCGGGTCGATGTGGTGACCTTCGACTTCGAGAACGTACCGGCCGAAACGGCACACTGGCTGGCCGGGCGCGTTGCGGTATATCCGGCACCGCAGGCGCTGGCGGTGGCGCAGGACCGACTGGCCGAGAAGACCCTGTTTCGCGAATGTGGTTTGCCCACTCCGGACTTCATGACGGTGGATACGCGCGAGCAACTGGATCTGGCGCTGGCCACGGTCGGCGCGCCGGCGATCCTCAAGACGCGCCGGCTCGGCTATGACGGCAAGGGCCAGTTTCGGCTGCGTGGATTGGCGGATGCGGATGCGGCATGGGCTGCGCTTGGCGCACAGGCGTCGAAACATGGCTTGATCATGGAGGCGTTCGTGCCTTTCGAACGCGAGCTGTCGGTGATCGCCGTGCGCGGTCGCGACGGTGATTTCCGCATCTGGCCGCTGACCCGCAACTGGCACGTCGACGGCGTGCTGTCGATGAGCCTGGCGCCGGCGCCAGATATCGAGCAGCTGCAGCAGCGCGCCGCCGAACTGGCCCGCACCCTTGCCGAGCGACTGGACTACGTCGGAGTGTTCGCGCTTGAGCTGTTCGTCAAGGACGGTAAGCTGCTCGGCAACGAGATGGCTCCACGCGTGCACAATTCCGGTCACTGGACGATCGAAGGCGCGCACACCAGCCAGTTCGAGAACCACGTGCGCGCCGTGCTCGGCTTGCCCCTGGGCGATACCGGTGCGCGCGGCATGTCGGCGATGTTCAACTGGATCGGCGATCTGCCCGATGCATCTCCGGTACTGCAGGCAATCGATGCTCACTGGCATGACTACGGCAAGCAGGCACGGCCGGGTCGCAAGGTCGGCCATGCCACGGTGTGCGCATCGGATGTGGGGGAACTCGCCGCGCGATTGGCCACGGTGGGGGATGCACTCGGGCGCGAAACGCAGGTTGCGCCAGTGCTGCAGGCGCTCGGTTGAATCGGTGCCCGACCCCGCCATGAAAAACGGAGCCGCAATGGCTCCGTTTTTCCTGTTTCAACCGAGATGAATCAGGCCAGGTTGCTGGCCGCAAATTCCCAGTTCACCAGGTTCCAGAACGCTTCCACGTATTTCGGGCGGGCGTTGCGGTAATCGATGTAATAGGCATGCTCCCACACGTCGGTGGTGAACAGTGGCTTGTCGCTGCCGGTGATCGGAGTAGCTGCGTTCGAGGTGTTGACGATGCCGAGCGAGCCGTCCGGGCGCTGCACCAGCCAGGTCCAGCCGGAGCCGAAGTTGCCGGCGGCGGACTTGCTGAATTCGTCCTTGAACTTGTCGAACGAGCCGAACGCCTTGGTGATCGCATCGGCCAGCTTGCCGCTGGGTTCGCCGCCACCCTTGGGGCTCATCGAGTTCCAGTAGAACGTGTGGTTCCAGACCTGCGCGGCATTGTTGAACATGCCGCCGGAAGACTTCCGGATGATGTCCTCGAGCGGGGCATCGGCAAACTCCGTGCCTTCGATCAGCTTGTTGAGATTGGTCACGTAGGCCTGATGATGCTTGCCGTAGTGAAACTCCAGCGTTTCGGCCGAGATGTGCGGTTCCAGTGCACTCTTTTCGTACGGAAGCGGGGGAAGTTCGATCGCCATGATGAGGCTCCTTAGCGGTGGCTGGGGGAGAAAAGGTCGGTGCGGCGGATGGCAGCCGACGACGGACTGATACAATACCGGTCTGCCTGCATTGTAAAGAT
Source organism: Rhodanobacter sp. T12-5 (assembly GCF_008329435.1). Lineage (GTDB taxonomy): Bacteria > Pseudomonadota > Gammaproteobacteria > Xanthomonadales > Rhodanobacteraceae > Rhodanobacter. Next base: position 493,363 of record NZ_NPKN01000002.1, on the reverse strand, counting down.
GAATCACCGAGCTATGGACATCAACGAGCGAATCAAGACGATTCTGGCCGAGCATCCCATCGTGCTTTTCATGAAGGGCACGCCGGAATTTCCGATGTGCGGCTTTTCCGGCCGTGCCGCCGGCGCGTTGACCGATGCCGGTGCGACGTTCCACGCCGTCAACGTTCTGGCCGATCCGCAGATACGCGCGGCGCTGCCGCACTTCGCCAACTGGCCGACGTTTCCTCAGCTGTTCATACAGGGCGAGTTGATCGGCGGTTGCGACATCGTCGAGGAGCTGAAATCCGTCGGTGAACTGTCGCGCATGGCCAGCGACGTGGCCGGGGTGGCGCCTTGACGACGTTGCCGCTTGCCCGCTTGCCCGCCGGCTGGGAACCAGCCGCCGACAGCCTGGTCGATCGCGTGGTGCTGGTGACCGGCGCCTATGGCGGGCTGGGTGGCGCGGTGGCGCGGGCGGCCTCGCGCGCAGGGGCCACGGTGGTGATCACGGGCAAGCGCAAGCGCCAGCTGGAACAGTTGTACGACGCGATGCTCGCCGAGGGTCTGTCCGCGCCGGTGATCCATCCGCTGGACATGGAAGTGGCCACGCCGCGCGAGTACACCGCGTTGGCCGAAGGACTGGAGCGGGACTTCGGCCGACTCGATGGCATCGTCCACGCGGCCGTCAGCTTTTCCGGATTGACGCCGATCACCATGCACAAGCCCGACGCGTGGCTGCGTGCCATGCACGTGAATGTGTCGGCGCCGTTCGCGTTGACCCAGGCCTGCCTGCCGCTGCTGACCCAGGCCGGCGACAGCGCGGTGGTGTTCGTGCTGGACGACCCGGCCTTGCTGCAACGTGCGCACTGGGGCGGCTACGGCGTGTCGAAGGCGGCGCTGGAGCGATTCGTGGCGATCCTGCACGAGGAGACCGACGCCAGCACGCTGCGTGTTCATGCCATGCTGCCGGCGCCGATGCGCACGGCGTTGCGGCAACTGGCTTATTTCGGCGAAGACCTCATGCAGCGTTCACCGCCGGATGCGGCCGCAGCGGCGGCGGTGTACCTGCTCAGCGCGCAGGGCTCGCCGGCACGCGGCGCCATACTGGATCTGCGGGCCGGCTGAACCGGCGCATCGGCTGGCATCGAGGCGATGATCGCCATGAAATGGAGTTGAGATGGAAACGCAGATGACCACGTTGTCGGCGGGGATCATGTTGTTTCTGATCATGGATCCGCTGGGCAACATCCCGTTCTTCCTGAGTCTGCTGAAGGACGTGCCGCCGAAGCGCCGCCGCCGCGTGATGGTGCGCGAGTTGCTGATCGCGCTGGGCGTGCTGCTGGCATTCCTGTTCGGTGGCCAGCACATCCTCAAGCTGCTTCAGCTCAAGCCCGATTCGATCAGCATCGCCGGCGGCATCGTGCTGTTCCTGATCGGCATCCGCATGGTATTTCCGCCGGCCGATGGCGGCGGCATCTTCGGCAAGTCCGGCGAGGGAGAGCCTTTCATCGTGCCGATGGCGATTCCCGGCGTGGCCGGTCCTTCGGCGATGGCCGCGCTGTTGCTGCTCACGAATACCCAACCCGGGCGCACCGCCGACTGGGTGATCGCATTGCTGCTGGCGTGGCTCGCCACTTCGTTGATCCTGCTCAGTGCGACCTACCTGTTCCGCTGGCTCGGCGAGAGCGTGTTGACGGCGCTGGAACGCGTAATGGGCATGCTGCTGATCGCGCTGTCGGTGCAGATGTTCATGGCCGGCGTGGCATCGTTCCTGCACCTGAACGTTTGACGCGCTGGCCGCATCGAACGACTACGGAGGATCATCGTGACGACCGCCCAGCTGTCATAATTCACCATCAGGATGGGGGGAATTCGAGGTCGTTGCCATGCTGAGTATCGAACGGTCCCTTGTCGAACGCCTGCCCTGGCTGGCGCAACATCCGCGTATCCGCCGCCCTATGGCGGGCGTACTCGGACGGCTGGCTGACGAGGACGGATTCAATCGCGTACTGGGGCGCGTCGGCACCGCCGGAGGCTTCGATTTCGTCGAGCGCGTGCTGGAGGTGCTCGGCACCAGCTATCACGTCAATCCGCGCGAGCGCGAGCACATCCCTGTCGATGGTCCGCTGCTGGTGGTGGCCAACCATCCGCTGGGCATGCAGGACGCGCTCGCGCTGTTGCAGCTGATCGGCTCGGTGCGCCGCGATGTGCGTTTTCTCGGCAACGACTGGCTGGCGGTGATTCCGCAACTGGACGAGTTGATGCTGCCGGTCGACGTGTTCGGCAAGGGCGCGGCCTCGCGCCTGCGTGGCATCTACCGCGCGCTGGACAACGGCGAGGCGCTGATCATGTTCCCGGCCGGCGAGGTTTCGCGCGTGCGCGCCGGCGGCGTGCGCGACGGCCAGTGGTCCGATGGTTTCGCAAGGCTGTCGTTGCGCAGCAAGGCGCCGGTGTTGCCGGTGCACGTCGCGGCGCGCAACTCGGCGATGTTCTACGGATTGTCGATGCTGGCCAAGCCGCTGAGCACCGCGATGCTGCCGCGCGAGGCGGTGGCGCCTGGAAGGCGGCAGATCGGTTTCAGCATCGGTGCGTTGGTCAGTGCCGAGGAACTGGAACAACGCAGCGGTGCATCGACGAAACAAGCCACCAAACTGATGCGTCGTCATGTCTATCGGGTCGGCCGCCATCGCGGGCTGATCTTCGGTGGACAGGCGCCGCTCGCGCTTCCGGAGCCGGTCGAGCAGGTGGCGGCGGAACTGATCCGCTCCGAGAAGCTGGCCGACCTGGCCGAGGGCAAGCAGGCCTGGCTCTTCAAGGGCGCAGCAGACAGTACGGTCATGCGCGAAATCGGGCGGTTGCGCGAGTTGACCTTCCGCAAGGTCGGCGAGGGTACGGGGGCGCGACGCGACCTTGATGCCTACGACCCGCATTACGAACATCTGGTGCTGTGGGATCCGAAGGCGCTGCGCATCGTCGGCTCGTATCGTTTCGGCCACGGTGGCCGCTTGATCGCCGAGAGCGGCATGGCAGGCTTGTACAGCGCCAGCCTGTTCGATTATTCGCCTGCGCTCGAATCCAGACTCACCCAGGGTATGGAACTGGGGCGCAGTTTCGTGGCGCCGGCGTACTGGCGTTCACGCGCACTCGATCAACTGTGGCAAGGCATCGGCCTGTACCTGCAGCGCCATCCGGAACTGCGCTATGTATTCGGTCCGGTCAGCATGTCGGTGAGCCTGCCGCGCGAAGCGCGCGAATGGATCGCCGCGGCGCACCAGCATTACTTCGGCGTTCCCGGGCTGGCCGCCGCACGGCAACCGTTCGTGGTTTCGCCTGAAGTCGTCGAGGGGGTTCGGCTGGCGCTGGGCGACCTCGACGCTGCCGCCGGCATGGGCAAGTTGAAGCATCACCTGGACGCGCTCGGCGTCAGCTTGCCGGTGCTGTATCGCCAGTATGTGGACCTGGTCGAACCCGCCGGCGTGCAGTTTCTCGACTTCGGCGAGGATCCCGGGTTTTCCGGCTGCGTGGATGGCCTGGTGATGCTGGATCTGGCGAACCTGAAGCCGGGCAAGCGTGCGCGCTACCTGGGTAAATCGGGCTGATTCCTTGCGCGCCGACCCTTGTCGCCGCCGTCGTCGCCAGAGCGTTCGGAGGCGGACGCAACTTTGCTGAATCAGTCCAGGTGCTTGATTTGAAACAGTTCTGAGCCAGGCAAGAGGGATGGATCAGGCGAGCAGATGACGTGTCAACGTTACAAAAGTGTCATACAATGCCGTTAAAATCCGTTTAACAATCAGCTGGCGGGCGGGAAGGTCCGGCTAGCTGAAGTGTTCTGAATCCACGTCGGTGCATTCGGGACAGTCAACAACCAGGGGCATCAATCGTGGATCTGCCGTTGCACCTGGCGTGCAAGGGGCAAGGTCGCGTTTGTATCCCGAAACGCAAATTTCCGTTGCGAGCCTGAGGATCGATCAAGAATGAATAGCCGAATTCGCGCCAAACTCCTGCCGTTTGCCATTGCCTCGTTGCTGGCAGCCGCGGTACCCGCCATGGCGCAGGACACCTCCTCGTCGATCAGTGGTCGCGTGCTCGATGCCAGCGGCCAACCGGTTGCCGGCGCCACCGTGCAGATCGTGCACGAGCCATCGGGCACCATCAAGATCGCCACCACCGATGCGGATGGCCGCTATTCGGCCCAGGGCTTGCGCGTGGGCGGCCCGTTCGACGTGACGGCATCCAAAGCCGGCTTGACCCAGGGCGAAAAGGACAATGTCTATCTGCAGCTGGCGCAAACGGCCGCAATCAATCTGTCCATGGGTGGCCCGAGCGTGCAGAACGCGAAGAATCTGCAGGCCGTGACCGTTTCAGCCAGCGCGCTGGCGCAGACCTTCTCGCCTGACAACAAGGGCCTGTCGACCAATGTGTCGCAGAAGGAGTTGCAGGCCACCCCGCAGGCTGATCGTTCCATTTCGGATATCGCTCGCCTCGATCCGCGCATCACCGTGACCGATCAGGGGTCGGGTGCGATCTCGGCCAACGGCCAGAACACTCGCTACAACAACATCAGCGTGGATGGTGTTTCACAGGGCGACCCGTTTGGCCTCAACGCCAACGGCCTGCCGTACCAGGGGTCGCCGATCTCTCCGGATACCATCGCCGAGTACAACATCTCCACCGCGAACTTCGACACCACCTCGGACAGCGTGGGCGCCAACATCAACGCGGTGACGAAGTCCGGTACGAACGAATTTCACGGATCGGTCTATTACGCCTATCGCAACGCCAGCCATCTGGTGGGTGATGCCGGCTATCTGGACAGTAGCAATCCCAATTATTCCTACAAGGGCTACGGCGTCGACTCCACCAAGGGCGCGACGCTTGGTGGGCCTATCCTGAAGGACAAGTTGTTCTTCTTTGTGTCGGCCGAAAAGCAGAAAACCACGGCGGTGGGCTCGTCGTCCAATGTCGCGTACGACCCGACTCTCGGCGATGGTCCGTCCACCAGCAATGCCATCTCCCCTGGAGATATCGAGCAGATCCGCGATATCGCGATCAACCAGTATGGTCTTGTCCCGGGTACCGTCGCCGGCGGCACCACCAGCCTGACCGATGATCGCTATCTGGCCAAGCTGGACTGGAATATCTCCAACAACCATCGCGCCAGCCTCACGTACCAGCGCACCAAGGAGTCGTACCCCAAGGTCAACGGAAACGGCAATTCGTCGGTCGGTCTGAGCAGCTTTTGGTACAACACCAACAGCCTGACAGAGAACACCGTGATCCATCTGTTCGATGACTGGACCGACAACTTCTCCACCGAGACCAAGGTCGGCCTGCAGCAGTTCTCCCAGGCAGCTGGCGGCAACCAGGATCAGCCAGCGATCCAGGTGCATACGACGAGCTTCAGCAGCCCGTCGGTAAATCTGGGTGAAGACCAGTATCGCCATTACAACCAGATCAACACCAAACGCTGGACGGCCTTCTTTGCCGGGACGTATTACGCTGGCGACCACACCATCAAGGGTGGCCTGGCGTTCGAGCAGGACCAAATCTACAACCTGTTTGGCCGTACCGAATTCGGCAACTACGTGTTCGACAGCATCGACGATTTCAGGAATGGCAAGGGCAATTACGACAGTTACGAGCTTTACCAGCCGGCTGCCGGACTCTCCATCGGCGACATCGCCGCCAAGTGGACGTATCGCCAGTACAGCCCGTTTCTGCAAGACACCTGGCAGGTCAACAACAACCTGTCGGTCGAGTATGGCGTTCGCGTCGACATTCCTTATGCCGATCACAAGCCTCCGTACAATGCGGCGGCGCAGACCGCATTCGGATACCCGAACAATTACTCGGTGGGTGCCAGCAATCGCGTCGTCGAGCCGCGTCTTTCGTTCAACTACAATTTCGACTCCGATCGGATGATGCAGTTGCGTGGGGGCGTGGGCCTCTTCCAGACGTCTCCGCCGACCGTGTGGATGACCAATCCGTATCAGAACAATGGCCTGACCATTGTCGACTACAAATATGGCTACGGTTCTCATTGCGATGCGACGCCGGACTTCAGTCCTGACCCGCACAATCAGAACATCGACAACTCTCCGGGTTGCGCCGTAGCAGGGCCGGTTGACACGATCTCGAAGGATTTCCGTCTTCCCACCGTGTGGAAGGCGACCCTGGCGTTTGATCGCGAGTTGCCGTGGTGGGGCATGGTTGCATCGGCCGAGTATCAACACATCCAGGTACGTGATGGCATTCTGTACAAGGCCATCAACCTGGGCACGCCATCGGGCCTCCTGCCTGACGGTCGCGAGCAGTACTGGGTCAAGCCTGGCGCGACCAAGGGACCCAACAACGGAGCCAATCCGGCCTTCTCGACCGCATCCACGCTGCTGACCAACACGAACAAGGGCAAGGCCGACAGCTTTACATTGTCGCTGAAAAAGCCGTTCTCCGAGAGCTTCTTCGGCAACGCCAGCTTTACGCTGAGCCATTCGACCGAGGTCAATTCCGGCGGCAGCTCGCAGGCATTCTCGAACTACCAGTATGTGCCGCGGGTCAATCCGAACACGAATGACGTGGCCACGTCGGCCTACAACATTCCGCGCAGCCTGAAGATCTCGCTGACCTGGCAGCATCACTTCTTCGGCAACTACAACACGCAGATCTCGGCGTTGTATGTCGGCCATGACGGGCTGCCGTACAGCTGGGTATTCAGCGGTGATGCCAACGGCGATGGCATCTCCTATTACGACCTGGCGTATATCCCGACCTTGAACGATTCGAAGGTCAGCTACGGCAAAACCTCCGCGGCGGTGGTTCAGCAGTTCCAGGATTACATCTCGCACGACAAGTACCTGAACTCCCATCGTGGCCAGATTGCGGGCCGGAATGGCAGCCATCTTCCTTGGGCGAACGAGCTCGACATGAGCTTTGTGCAGGAAGTGCCTGGTTTGTTCAAGGGCAACAAAGGCGAGCTTCGTCTGGACGTCTACAACTTCCTGAACCTGTTGAACAAGGACTGGGGCAGCGTCCCGTATGTGCAGTACCAGACGCGCAACCTCGTCGGATACAACGGTGTCGTGGATGGTCAGTACGTCTACAAATTGCCGACGGACAAGAGTGGCAATTACCAGGCGACTCCGATCGGCGTCTACGAGTCCGGTCAGAACCCGACGCGTGTTGTTTCGCGTTGGTCGGCCATGCTGACGCTTCGTTACACCTTCTGATTCCCTCGGCGGGTCAACATCCGACCGGCGTCCGCAAGGGCGCCGGTTTTTTGTGCGTGCTTGACCGTGTCCGACCGGCGCGGGAAGCTACGCGGTCTGCCTCGCTCGGAGCAGGCGCTCGATCCGCGAAGAAGCGGCAAGGAGTACTACTCAAATGAATGATACACATGACGCTGCGGCCGGAGCGGTCGCCACGACGAGTGCGCGGATCTCGCCGATCGGCGGGCTCGATGTTCTTTCCCGCAACGAGGTGGCGCGTCTGCGCGGCGCCAGCGATTCGGGCCTGCATGTGCTGTTGCGCCGCTGCGCGCTGGCGGTGTTGACCTCGGGCAGCATCAGCGACGATCCACGGGCAATCCTCGAGCAATATCCGGATTTCGACATCCAGGTGCTGCAGCAGGATCGCGGCATGAAGATCGAGCTGTCGAACGCGCCGGCGCAGGCCTTTGTCGACGGCCAGATCATCCGCGGCATCAACGAGCTGCTGGTGGCGGTAGTGCGCGATATCGTCTACGTGTCGACCCAGCTGGAACAGGTCGGATTCAATCTGGACGGTTCGGCAGGGCTGACCCAGGGCGTGTTCGAGATCCTGCGCAATGCACGCATCCTGAAACCGCATGTCGATCCCAACCTGGTCGTGTGCTGGGGTGGGCATTCGATCTCGCGCGACGAATACGAATACACCAAATTGGTCGGCTATCAGCTCGGCCTGCGCGGGCTGGACATCTGTACCGGTTGCGGCCCGGGCGCGATGAAAGGGCCGATGAAGGGCGCGACCATCGCGCATGCCAAGCAGCGGCGTCGGCACAATCGCTACATCGGCATCACCGAGCCGGGCATCATCGCCGCCGAATCGCCGAATCCGATCGTCAACCACCTGGTGATCATGCCGGACATCGAGAAGCGGCTCGAGGCGTTCGTGCGCCTTGGCCACGGCATCATCGTGTTTCCCGGCGGCGTCGGCACGGCAGAAGAAATCCTCTACCTGCTCGGCATCCTGCTGCATCCGGACAACGCCGGCACGCCGTTTCCGCTGGTCTTCACCGGTCCGCGCGAATCGGCAGCGTACTTTGAGCAAATCGACCGTTTCCTGCGGCTGAGCCTGGGCGACGAGGTGGCGCAGCACTACCAGATTGTCGTGGACGATCCCGCAGCGGTAGCGCGACTGATGATCAAGGGTCTCGACAAGGTGCGCCACAACCGGCTCGACACCAGGGACGCATTCTTCTTCAACTGGGCATTGCAGATCCCGCTGGAGTTCCAGTTGCCGTTCCGGCCCACCCATGAGGCCATGCGCGCGCTCCAGATCCGGCATGATCGCCCGCGGCATGAGCTGGCGGCGGACTTGCGTCGGGCATTTTCCGGCATCGTCGCCGGCAACGTGAAGGAGGAGGGTGTGCAGGCGATCGAGCAACACGGCCCGTTCGACATCGACGGCGACGCGGACATCATGCGTGCGCTGGACAAGCTGCTGCAGGCATTCGTCGAGCAGCATCGGATGAAACTGCCGGGTGGCGCGGCGTACGTGCCATGCTATCGGGTGCTGACCGGCTGACGTGCGCAGTCATCTGCCCGCCATGGCTTGACAGCTCGCCGCAGCGTCGACAAACTACGCAGCTCACGCCCGAATAGCTCAGCTGGTTAGAGCACTTGACTGTTAATCAGGGGGTCGCTGGTTCGAGTCCAGCTTCGGGCGCCAACACTCTTCAGGAAGCCGGCAGACTGCCGGCTTTTTGTTGTCTGGACTTTCTTCAGGCTTTGGTCGGGCAGTTTTCGGCTTGTTTCGCGCTGGCGTGGCCCCCACGGATTCGTCCAGAATTCGACACCACCACGACGAGCGCAGGCTCGGTACCGGATGCCTGGCAGAACAGCAGGGTCAGGTTGCTTCCGCTGGCGCTGCCGGTGGCGAGGAATCGCACGAAATGCCGGCCAGCGCTGCTTTGTATGGTCAATTTCCCCCGATACCCACCGCCCGTGTACAGCGAGCCCGCATCGGGCTGATTGTCGTGGTCGGCATCGCTGCCGAGCAGCCACCCGTACTCCCAGTGCGTGCCGCCAGAACAAGTGCTGCCGTCGAGGCTGGGACAGAACACGGTGTGCTGGTCGGTATTGACGGCGGCTTCGCGCGAGTGTTGCAGCGCCGCGATGAAATCCGTCTGCGCGACCTGCATCTGGTTGCGGGTCAGCAAGTGACCCAGGGACGGTGCGGCGATGCTGCCCAGCACCGCGACGATGGCGAGAACCATGATCTGTTCGATCAGGCTCGTCCCGTGCTGTCTGGAGGCAGGGGTGAAAATCCTCGAACTCGTCACGACGTCGCTTCCTGCGGTGTGCGGGACATTCATGCTAGAGCGCAGGCATGTCGTGGACAGTGGTTCGACGGCAAGCTGAATGTCGGCGTCTGCTGACGCAGACTGTCAGCAGGCCCGATTTAAACTGGGCTTCCGCGCCCACATGTGTAGCCGATGACTGACCGCTTTCAACTCGCCGCCCCCTATCAGCCTGCTGGCGATCAGCCGCTCGCGATCGAGCAACTGGCTACCGGTTTCGAAGCCGGCCTGGCCGCGCAGACCCTGTTGGGCGTGACCGGCTCGGGCAAGACCTACACCATCGCCAACGTGATCGAGCGGGTGCAGCGGCCGACCATCGTGATGGCGCCGAACAAGACGCTGGCGGCGCAGTTGTACGGCGAGTTCAGGGAATTCTTCCCGCACAACGCGGTGGAGTACTTCGTCAGCTATTACGACTATTACCAGCCGGAAGCCTACGTGGTGGCGTCGGACACCTTCATCGAGAAGGACGCTTCGATCAACGAGCACATCGAGCAGATGCGGCTGTCGGCGACCAAGGCGCTGCTGTCGCGGCGGGATTCGATCATCGTGGCCACGGTATCGGCGATCTACGGCCTGGGCAATCCCGAGGATTACCTGTCGCTGCGACTGATCCTGGCTACCGGCGAACGCATCGACCAGCGCAAGCTGATCCACCAGCTGACCGAGCTGCAGTACACCCGCAACGAGACCGAGTTGCGCCGCGGCACCTATCGCGTACGCGGCGAGATCGTCGACGTGTTCCCGGCCGAGTCGGAAACCGAGGCGCTGCGCATCGAGCTGTTCGATGGCGAAGTGGAAAAGATGGCGCTGTTCGACCCGCTCACCGGCGAAACGGTCCGCAAGGTGCAGCGCTATACGGTCTATCCCCGCACGCACTACGCCAGCACCCGCGAGAGCGTGCTCAACGCGATCGAGACGATCAAGGTCGAGCTGAAGGACCGGCTGGAATATCTGTACAAGGAAAACAAGCTGGTCGAGGCACAGCGGCTGGAGCAGCGCACCCGCTTCGACCTGGAGATGATGGCCGAGGTCGGTTACTGCCAGGGTATCGAGAACTACTCGCGCCACCTGACCCGGCGCGCGCCGGGCGAACCGCCGCCGACCCTGTTCGACTACCTGCCGGCCGATGGCATGCTGGTGGTCGACGAATCGCACGTCACCGTGCCGCAGCTCGGCGCTATGTACAAAGGCGACCGCTCGCGCAAGGAAACCCTGGTCGAGTTCGGCTTCCGGCTGCCGTCGGCGATGGACAACCGGCCGCTGCGTTTCGAGGAGTGGGAAGAGCGCGTGCCGCGCGCGATCTACGTCTCGGCCACGCCGCGCGATTACGAATTGCAGAAATCCGGTGACGCGGTGACCGAGCTGGTGGTGCGCCCGACCGGCCTGGTCGATCCGGAGGTGGAAGTGCGGCCGGTACGTACCCAGGTCGACGACCTGCTCAGCGAGGTGCACAAGCGGGTGGCGATCGGCGACCGCGTATTGGTCACCACGCTCACCAAGCGCATGGCCGAAAACCTCACCGAATACCTGTCCGAGCACGACGTGAAAGTGCGCTACCTGCACTCGGACATCGAGACGGTCGAGCGCAGCGAGATCATCCGTGACCTGCGCCTGGGCGAGTTCGACGTGCTGGTCGGCATCAACCTGCTGCGCGAGGGCCTGGACATGCCCGAGGTCTCGCTGGTGGCGATCCTGGACGCCGACAAGGAAGGCTTCCTGCGCTCCACCGGCTCGCTGATCCAGACCATCGGCCGCGCCGCCCGCAACGTGCGCGGCAAGGCGATCCTGTACGCCGACAACGTCACCCGCTCGATGCAGGCCGCAATGGACGAAACCGGCCGCCGTCGCGAAAAGCAGCTGGCGTGGAACGAACAGCAGGGCATCGTGCCGACCACCATCGTGCGACGCATCGCCGACATCATGGAAGGTGCGCGCAGCGAGGCGGGCAATCGTCGCGGCAGCAAGTCGTCGCGCAGCCGCGCGGCCGTCGCCGAACACGCTCCGGATTACGCCGGGCTGAACTCGCAGCAGGCGGCCGGGATGCTGAAGAAGCTCGAAGCGCAGATGTACAAACACGCGCAAAATCTGGAGTTCGAGGACGCTGCCCGACTCCGCGACCAGATCCATCAGTTGCGCGAGCAGGCACTGCGATGAAGATGCGACGCGCATCAAGGGATATTGTCGAGCGCCCAACGGTCCCGTATACTGCGCGGCTCGCGTAGCCAGTGAGGCGCGAGACGGGCGGTTAGCTCAGCGGTAGAGCACTACCTTGACATGGTAGGGGTCACAAGTTCGATCCTTGTACCGCCCACCACTTTGTTGCAATGGCCCGCTTCACCAGCGGATATTTTCAGCGCCATTGCACGCATCAACGAAAAAGCCGCCTTGAAGGGCGGCTTTTTCGTTGATGCTGCGCCACGCGTCGCCATTGCGACCTGCCCGCCGCAGCAACCAGGTTTCTGCCGCGTTATCAGGCAGCGTTGCAACCCGCATTGGAACCCTGTCAAGGAGTTGCGAGCAGCGAACCTGCGGGGGGCTTGGCAGCCTCGTCCGGGCAGCGAAGGTTTGCCTGTGCGCAGTCGGTTCGAAAAATTCAAATTCAGCTTGCAGACAGCCGACGACGGATGTACGTTAATGAATGAACTGACCTTGTTCAGCTGGCGAACGCGCCCGGCCTGAGCGAGTCGTTTGCAGGGCGGGGGCTCTCATGTTTTTTCGGTAGCCGTGCTGCAAGGCGGCCCTCCGATCATGATGCGTTGGGGGAGGCAAGGAGCATCTTGCCGCCACACTGATGAAACGTATCTGCCTCGGTACAGGGATAACGTGGAGCTGGGGGCGACAGAAGTGCCGGATGGATGAACGTTGTCCTCCCATCTGTCGAATACATGGAATGAAGGGGGGAGGTCACGCGTGGCGAACGCATCTGGTGACAACGGCCTTGGTCCGTTGCGAGCCCGGCTGCCGGATTGCATCGTGGCTGCCGCAAGGCGTCGCGGACGCGGTATTCAAATGCAACTGTCCAATGCGGCCATCGCGCTGCGCCATGCCAATCGCCGTGCCGGCCAGCGAAACGTGACACGGATGACGAAACATGCCGTGGCATCCGCAGTGATTGATGGCAGCCAATGCGCCATATGGGATTGGACTGTTCCATCGGTCGCCGCACGACATCCTGATTCCCCGCGGCAAGTCATTTCACTCCGCGCAGAAACTGACAGCTCCATTCACATCGGAAGAGCACTTTACCGGGAGACATCGCATGGCCAAGCAAAGTAGTCAGAAATTCATCGCGCGCAATCGTGCGCCGCGCGTGCAGATCGAATATGACGTCGAGGTGTATGGCGCTCAGAAAAAGGTTCAGGTGCCTTTCGTGATGGGCGTGATGTCGGACCTTTCCGGCGCCAATGCCGGTGAGCTGCCGTCGGTCGAGGAGCGCAAGGCGCTCGAGATCGACGTCGACAACTTCGACAGCCGCCTGCAGTCGATGAAGCCCAGGGTCACCTTCGCGGTGCCGAACACCCTGACGGGGGAAGGCAATCTCGCCGTGGACATCACGTTCGAAAGCATGGACGACTTTTCGCCGACTGCGGTCGCCAGGAAGGTGGGGGCAGTGGCCAAGCTGCTCGAGGCACGTACCCAGCTCGCCAATCTCGACACCTACATGGACGGCAAGGCCGGGGCCGAGAACCTGATCGCGCAGGCGCTGAAGGATCCGGCACTGCTGCAGTCCCTGGTATCGGCGCCCAAGCCGGCCGACAACAACAAAGACGGGGAGTAAGCGAGCATGGCAACCGAAGAACTCGCCGAACAGGGCGGTGCCGTACAAACTCTGGATGCCGGCGATTTTGCCGCATTGCTGAGCAAGGAATTCAAGCCCAAGAGCGACCGCGCGAAGGAAGAGGTGGAATCGGCGGTCCGCACGCTGGCCGAGCAGGTACTGAACAAGTCCGACATCGTTTCCGACGACGTCGCGCAGACCATCAATGCCTATATCGCGGAGATCGATCGCAAGCTCAGCGAACAGATCAACCTGATCATGCACCATGCCGACTTCCAGAAGCTGGAAAGCGCATGGCGCGGCCTGCATCACCTGGTCAACAACACCGAGACGGATCAGCAGCTGAAGATCCGCGTGATGAACATCTCCAAGAAGGAACTGGCCAAGACCCTGAAGCGCTACAAGGGCACCGCCTGGGACCAGAGCCCGATCTTCAAGAAGCTGTATGAAGAGGAATATGGCCAGTTGGGCGGCGAACCTTATGGCTGCCTGGTCGGCGATTACTACTTCGATCACAGCCCGCCCGATGTCGAGTTGCTTACGGGCATCGCGCAGGTCGCGGCTGCCGCGCATGCGCCGTTCATCTCGGCCGCAGGCTCCACCCTGATGGGCATGGACAGCTGGAACGAGCTGGCCAACCCGCGCGACCTGGCCAAGGTGTTCTCCACGCCGGACTACGCCGCCTGGCGTTCGCTGCGCGAGTCGGACGATGCCAAGTACATCGGCCTGACCATGCCGCGCACGCTGGCCCGGCTGCCTTACGGGGCAGCGACGGATCCGGTGGAGGAGTTCAATTTCGAGGAAGACACCGCCGGTGCGGATTCGTCCAAGTACACCTGGCAGAACGCCGCTTACGCAATGGCGGTGAACATCAATCGCTCGTTCAAGATGTACGGCTGGTGCTCACGGATTCGCGGCATCGAGTCCGGTGGTGCGGTGGAAGGCCTGCCGGCGCATACCTTCCCCACCGACGATGGCGGCGTGGACATGAAGTGCCCCACCGAGATCGCGATCACCGACCGGCGCTCGGCTGAGCTGGACAAGATGGGCATGATGCCGCTGGTGCACCGCAAGAATTCGGACATGGCGGCCTTCATCAGCGCACAGTCGCTGGCCAAGCCGGAGGAGTATGACGATCCCGATGCCACCGCCAACGCGGCCCTCGGTGCCCGCCTGCCGTACATGTTCGCGTGCTGCCGTTTCGCGCATTACCTGAAGTGCATCGTGCGCGACAAGATCGGTTCGTTCAAGGACCGTGATGCGATGGAGCGCTGGCTGGCGTCGTGGATCAATCAGTACGTCGACGGCGACCCGGCCAACTCAAGCGAAGAGACCAAGGCACGCAAGCCGCTGTCTGCGGCGGAAGTGGTGGTGGAAGAGGTGGAAGGGGCGCCGGGGTATTACACGTCGAAGTTTTTCCTCAAGCCGCATTATCAGCTGGAAGGTTTGACCGTTTCCTTGAGGCTCGTGTCTCGCTTGCCGTCGGCTGCCAAGAGCTGACCCGGTCTGACGGATGCTCTTGGTTTCAAAGTAGGTTGCAACACCCGTTATTGCCTGGCTGGTCCGCGAGACATGCGGGCCGTCCGGCTCAACTGATCCCAATAGACAAGGAGAATTCTCATGGCATTAGACATGCACCTGAAACTGGAAGGCGGCAGCGTCACCTTCGCTGGCGAGTCCAAGCATGAAAAGCACAAGGATCAGATCCAGCTTCTGGCTTGGTCGTGGGGGCTGTCGCAGAGCGGCTCGTTCGGCCATGGCACTGGCGGCGGCGCCGGCAAGGCGAACGTGCAGGACATCAGCTTCACCAAGTACATCGACAAGAGCTCCACGGCCTTCATCAAGGCACTCGTGACCGGTGCGCATATCACCACCGTGACCTTGTTCATTTCGAAGGCCGGCGGCAAGCAGGAAGATTACTTCACCATCAAGCTCACCAGCGCGATGGTCACCAGCTATTCCACGGGCGGCTCCGGCGGTGAAGACATGCTCACCGAGAACGTGTCGCTCAGCTTCGCGAAGTTCGACATCGAATACTTCAAGCAGGACGACAAGGGTGCCGTGGCTTCGGCGGGCACCGTTGGTTACAGCGTCGAGGAAGTCAAGGCCAGCTGATCCGGCCCCTCGCTGTATCCGACTGAGGCCTGGTTTCAGGGGATCTCTGCGCAAGTGGGTCCTGCAGCGAACATCACGCACGGGTTCGACCCGGCGTGGCGTTGCGTGTACGACTGCTTGTCCAGAGGTCACCTTGGTCCAGGTATTCCCCGTCCGGGCATGTCGACGATATGACCCATGGTTGGCCTCCGAGAGATGAAATGACACCCGAGAGCAAACTCAAAGAAGGCCGACCAGACGAGGCGCTGCAGCTGCTTGCAGCTGAAGTGCGCAGCAACCCGGCGGATGCCAAGCGTCGGGTTTTTTTATTCCAGTTGCTGGCCCTGCTTGGACAGTGGGAGCGGGCACAGAACCAGTTGAACGTCAGCGGCGAACTGGAGCCTCTAAATGCCATGTTGGTCGGTGCCTATACCGAGGCGTTGAAGGGCGAGCAGGTGCGGGCCGACGTCTTTGCGGGGAAACGCCTGCCGGTGGTCATCGGCGAGCCGGAGCAATGGTTGGCGCTGTTGCTGCAGGCGCTCAAGCTGACCGCGGAGGGGCGCCACGAGCAGGCCGCCGACCTGCGCGGGCAGGCCTTCGAGCAGGCTCCCGCCGTGAGCGGAAGCATCGACGGCACGCCATTCGAGTGGATCGCGGATGCCGACCCCAGGTTGGGTCCGTGCCTGGAAATCGTCGTCAACGGCGGCTACTCCTGGGTACCGTTTTCGCGTCTGCGGGAACTGAAATTCGAGGCGCCGACCGATCTGCGCGACAAGATCTGGGTGCCCGCGGAAGTGACGTGGACCAACGGCGGCAAGGCAATCGGATTCATTCCCGGGCGCTATCCCGGTTCCGAGCGGGCCGAAGACAACGACCTCGTACTGGCGCGCAAGACGGAATGGGTCGACGCCGGGGCGGATCTTCAGGTGGGCCTGGGTCAACGGATGCTGGCGACCGACACGGACGACTACGCGTTGCTCGATGCCAGGCTGATCACGTTCGACACCCACTGACCGGAGCGTGAGCGTGCCATGGCTGAATTGACCACCCAGGAAAGACTTCAGCCTTCGCTGCTCGATCGACTTACCGACGACGAGCCGGGCAAGATCGAGGAGAGTCGCGAGAAGCGCGTGATCTCGGCGACGCGTCTGCGCGATTGCGTCACGCGCGACATCTCGTGGCTGTTGAATTGCGTGAACCTGAGCGTGGACGCCGATCTGGGCGATTATCCGGAAGTCTCCTGCTCGGTACTCAATTTCGGCATTCCCGACCTCACCGGGGTGGCCCTGTCGGGTGTCAATTCGGACATCCTGCAGCGGCAGGTCAGGGATGCCATTCTCGCTTTTGAGCCGCGGCTTACCGCCAATACGCTGCGGGTCACGGCCATCGCGAAATCCGCGCGGATGGATCGGCAGGCGCTGATGTTCAACATCGAGTCGGAAATGTGGGCCCAGCCGATTCCGCTGAATCTCTATCTGAAGACCGAGGTCGACCTGGAGACCGGCAGCTTCAAGGTTTCGGAGGGCTTCGGCTGATCGCCCATGGACCCACGCCTGCTGCGCTACTACAACCGGGAGCTGCAACACGTCCGCGAGATGGGCGGCGAGTTTGCGCGCGAGTATCCGAAGATAGCCGGACGGCTCGGGCTGGAAGGCTTCGAGTGTGCCGATCCTTACGTGGAGAGGCTGCTGGAGGGGTTCGCCTTCCTCGCGGCCCGCGTGCAACTCAAGCTGGATGCGCAGTTCCCGGTGTTCACCCAGCACCTGCTGGAGATGATCTACCCCCATTACCTCGCGCCGGTGCCTTCGATGGCGGTGGTGCAGATGCAGCCGGACCTGAAGGAAAGCGGTCTGCTGGCCGGTCACGTCGTGGGGCGCCATACGGCATTGCGCAGCCTGATCGGCAAGGACGACCGCACGGCTTGCGAGTACCGCACGGCCCACGACGTCACGCTGTGGCCGCTGGAGCTCACCGACGCGAAGTACCTTGAAACACCTGCTGCGATAGCGGCCGCGGGTGTGACCTTGCCGGCGGGCAAACCCGTGCGTGCCGGCCTGCGGTTGAAGTTCCGGGTGACCGCCGGCGCACAGGCGAACATGCTGGCGCTGGACGACCTCCCGGTGTTCATCGCCGGCGCGGACGAGCTTCCCAAGCGCCTGTACGAGCAGCTGCTGGGCAACGCCACCGGTTTCATCGTGCGCACGCAGGGTGCCGGCGGCGAGATCAGCCGGCACTTCGACGCCTCGAGCATTCATCGCAAGGGCTTCGAGGAGAACGAGGCGCTGATTCCCTATACCGGACGTTCGTTCAGCGGCTACCGGCTGCTGCAGGAGTACTTCGCCTGCCCCGAGCGTTTCCTGTTTGCCGAATTCAGCGGCCTCAAATCCGTACTGGCGCGCTCAAAGGGCAACGAGTTCGAGATCGTGGTGCTGTTCGACCGCAGCGTGGCCAGCCTGCACAACGCAGTCGACGTGAACAACTTCCGGCTGTTCTGCACGCCGGCGATCAACCTGTTCCCGCGGCGCGCCGACCGCATCCATCTGCAGCAGGGCAAGACGGAATACCACATCCTCGCCGACCGCACCCGGCCGATGGATTTCGAGGTCCACAGCATCGGCAACGTGGAGGGCTTCGGCGACAAGCAGGAACCGGAACAGCGCTTCCTGCCGTTCTACGGCTGTGACGAGCGCACCTGGCACAGCCAGCACTCGGCCTACTACACGATTCGTCGCGAGCCGCGCCTGATCTCGTCGCGGCAGAAGCGGCAGGGCGCGCGGTCCAGCTACATCGGCAACGAGATGTTCATCTCCCTGGTCGACTCCAGCGAGGCGCCTTACTCCACCCAGCTGCGCCAGATCGGCATGATGCTGATGTGCACCAATCGCGACCTGCCGCTGCAGATGCCGGTGGGCAAGTCGAAGACCGACTTCACCCTGGAGACCGGAGCACCGGTGGAATCGATCCGCTGCGTCGCCGGTCCGACCAAGCCGCGTGCATCGGTGGCCACCGGCGAGACCGCGTGGCGGCTGCTCAGCCACCTGCAGCTGAACTACGTGTCGCTGCTGGAAAACAACGCGGGCGAAGGCGCCGCGGCGTTGCGCGAGATGCTGACGCTGTATTGCGACGAGTTCGACTCCAGCGCGTTGCGCCAGATCGAAGGCGTCAAGGCGGTCAGTTCGCAGCCCATCGTGCGGCGCGTCCCGGTACCTGGTCCGATCACCTTCGGCCGCGGCCTGGAAATCACCCTGACCTGCGACGACGGCGCATTCGAAGGCACCGGCGCCTTCCTGCTAGGCGCGGTGATGCAGCAGTTCTTCGCGCGTTACGTATCCATCAACTCTTTCACCGAAACCGTTCTGCGCACACTGGAACGCAACGAGGTTGCCCGATGGCCCGCCAGGCTGGGAACACGGCAGACGCTGTAGCGCTGGAGATCGCGCTGCGCGACCACCCCGAGGCCTTCGAGTTCTTCGAAGCGGCCCGTCGGCTGGAGTGCGCGTATTCCGAACGTCCGCGGCTGGGCCATTCGGCCAAGGCCGCGGACGATTTCGTGCGGCTGTGCCAGACGCCGTCGCTGGCGTTCGCCCCGAAAACGGTCGACCGCTACCAGCCCGGCGGCGCCGGCAAGCCGGCGCGCCTGCATGGATTGTTCTTCGGCCTGTTCGGGCCGAATGCGCCGCTGCCGCTGCACCTCACCGAATACGCGATGGATCGCGAACTGAACGCGAAGGACACCACCTTCACCGCGTTCGCGAACATCTTCCACCACCGCATGATGAGCCTGTTCTACCGGGCCTGGGCCGACTCGCAGCCCACCGTGGAGCTGGACCGCCCGGCCGAGGACCATTTCCGCCTGTACATGGGCGCGCTGGTGGGTCTGGCCACGCCAGGCCTCGACGGCCGCGATGCGCTGCCCGACCAGTTCAAGCGCTTCTTTGCCGGCCGCCTGCTGCAGCAGACCCGCAATGCCGAGGGATTGCGCGGGCTGCTCGAACGCTTCTTCCGCATTCCGGTCGGCATCGTCGAATTCGTGGCCGAGTGGATGCGGCTGCCCGCGTCCTCCCATCTCCGGCTCGGCGGATCGGGCGAGGTGGCGGCACTGGGGCTCACGGCAGTTGCCGGTGAGTACGTCTGGGGCAGCCAGCAACGTTTCCGCCTGCGGCTGGGGCCGCTGAGCCGGGCCGAATTCAACAACTTCCTGCCCGGTGGCGAAGCGCTCAAGCAGCTGATCGCCGCCGTGAAGACCTATGTAGGCGAAGAGAAAGCCTGGGACGTGCAACTGGTGCTGAAAAAGGCCGACGTACCCACGACCCGCCTGGGGCAGAACGGCCGCATGGGTCTGAGCACGTGGATGGGCCAGCCGCAGCGCGATGGCGATGCCGACGACGTGGTGCTGAAGCCGGTCGGCTAGGGACGCGGTGGAGTGGCACGCGCTTCCGACTTTGGAATGACTTTGCGACAAAAGACAGCTGGATCGACAACTACTGCATAAGGATCGAAGACCATGGCCGAGATCAGTCGCGGCGCCCTGTTCGGAAAGCTCAACAAGCTGGCTTTCCGGGGCATCGAAAGCGCTACCGTATTCTGCAAGCTGCGCGGCAATCCGTACGTGGAGCTGGTCCACTGGATCCACCAGATCCTGCAGCTGCAGGACTCCGACCTGCATCGCATCGTCAAGCAGTTCAACCTCAATCCCTCGAACCTGGCGCGCGACATCACCGACGCGCTGGATCGGCTGCCCCGTGGCTCCTCGTCGATCTCCGATCTTTCCAGCGACGTCGAGGAAGCGGTCGAGCGCGGCTGGGTGTTCGCCACCCTGATGTTCGGCGAGGCGCAAGTGCGCACCGGCTACCTGCTCGTCGGCTGCATGCGTACGCGCAACCTGCGCAACGCGCTGCTGCACATCTCGGCCGAGTTCGACAAGATCAAGCCCGAGGCGTTGCTGGAGAAATTCGCCGAGGTGGTCGCCGGTTCGCCGGAAGACGGGCAGCATGCGAACGACGGTTTCCGCATGGGCGGCGGCAGCGCGCCGGGCGAGGCCAGCGGCGCGATGTCGCCGGCGCAGATGGGCAAGCAGGAGGCGCTGGCGCAGTTCACCATCGACCTCACCGAGCAGGCGCGCAGCGGCAAGATGGACCCGATCGTCGGCCGCGACGACGAAATCCGCCAGCTGGTCGACATCCTCATGCGCCGGCGCCAGAACAACCCGATGCTGGTCGGCGAAGCCGGCGTGGGCAAGACCGCGGTGATCGAGGGCTTCGCCATGCGCATCGCCATCGGCGACGTGCCGCCGCCGCTGAAGGACGTGCAGCTGCGCGTGCTCGACGTGGGCCTGCTGCAGGCCGGCGCCAGCATGAAGGGCGAATTCGAGAACCGCCTGAAGCAGGTGATCGAGGAGGTGCAGTCGTCGACCCGGCCGATCATCCTGTTCATCGACGAGGCGCACACCCTGGTCGGCGCCGGTGGCGCGGCCGGCACCGGCGACGCGGCGAACCTGCTCAAGCCGGCGCTGGCGCGCGGCAACCTGCGCACGATCGGCGCCACCACCTGGGCCGAATACAAGAAACACATCGAGAAGGATCCGGCGCTGACCCGCCGCTTCCAGACCGTGCAGATCGACGAACCCAGCGAGGAGAAGGCGATCCTGATGATGCGCGGCGTCGCCAGCGTGATGGAGAAGCACCACAAGGTGCAGATCCTCGACGAGGCGCTGGAGGCCGCGGTCAAGCTGTCGCATCGCTACATCCCTGCGCGGCAGCTGCCGGACAAGGCGGTGAGCCTGCTCGACACCGCCTGTGCCCGCGTGGCGATCAGCCAGCACGCGGTGCCGGCGGAAGTGGACGACACCCGCAAGCGTATCCAGGCGCTGGAAACCGAACTGGGCATCATCGGCCGCGAGAAGAACGTCGGTGTCGAGGTGGCGGCGCGCGAGGAAGCCGCCAGCGAAAAGCTGGCGGCGCAGAAGGCACGGCTGGAAACGCTGGAGGCGAACTGGGTCACGGAGAAGGAGCTGGTCGAGAAAATTCTCGACATCCGCTCCAGGCTGCGCGGCACCAGCGCGCCGGTCGAAGGGACCGGCAGCTCGCTGGAGGAGTCAGCCAACAAGGAGGCGGCAGCGGAAGGCGTGGCCGCGCTCGAAGGAGCCGACCGCGCCGCGGCGCTGGAAGAGCTGAAGGGGTTGCAGGCGCAACTGGCCGAGCTGCAGGGCGAGCACCCGCTGATCCTGGCGTCGGTGGACCAGCAGGCGGTAGGTTCGGTGGTCTCGGACTGGACCGGCATCCCGGTCGGGCGCATGGTCAAGAGCGAGGTCGAGACCGTGATGAACCTGGCCGCGCTGATGGGCCAGCGCGTCATCGGCCAGGACCACGCGATGGAAATGATCGCCAAGCGCATCCAGACCTCGCGCGCCGGCCTGGTCGATCCGAACAAGCCGATCGGCGTGTTCATGCTCGCCGGCACCTCCGGCGTCGGCAAGACGGAGACCGCGCTGGCACTGGCCGAGGCGCTGTACGGCGGCGAGCAGAACATCATCACCATCAACATGAGCGAGTTCCAGGAGGCGCATACCGTATCCACCCTGAAGGGCGCGCCTCCAGGCTACATCGGCTATGGCGAAGGCGGCGTGCTCACCGAAGCGGTGCGCCGCAAGCCGTACTCCGTGGTGCTGCTGGACGAAGTGGAGAAGGCCCACCCGGACGTCCACGAGATCTTCTTCCAGGTGTTCGACAAGGGCGTGATGGAAGACGGCGAAGGCCGCTCGATTGACTTCAAGAATTGCCTGATCCTGCTCACCACCAATGCCGGCACCGACATGATCGCCGGCCTGTGCAAGGACCCGGACCTGATGCCCGATCACGAGGGCATGGCCAAGGCCTTGCGAGAGCCGCTGCTGAAGATCTTTCCGCCGGCGCTGCTGGGCCGGCTGGTGACGATCCCGTACTACCCGCTCAGCCCGGAGATGCTTGGCAAGATCGTCAAGCTGCAGCTGAACCGCATCAAGAAACGCGTCGAGGCCCGCTACAAGATCCCGTTCGAATACGACGAGAACGTGGTGAAGCTGGTGGTCGAACGCTGCACCGAGACCGAATCAGGCGGCCGCATGATCGACGCGATCCTCACCAACTCGATGCTGCCCGACATCTCGCGCGCGTTCCTGACCAGGATGATGGAGGGGGAGCAGGTGGCGAAGGTGCAGGTGGCGGTGACGAATGGAGAATTTTCGTATGCGTTTGGTTGATTCCAACGGGGCGATAAATGGATCTGCCCCTTGTTTTGGAATCATCTGCAAGTGGCTCTCATGCTGGTATTCCATGTCAGAACAATGTTCCCAAAAGAAGTTGTGAAGACCCGATACCAATGAGGCATTAACAATATCAGGTTCACTTCCTTGATCGATTGGCCCAGGGCGATATATGTGCACACCAGTTTTTACCAAGTCAAGTATCAGCCTGACATGGGTTAATAAGGTAACCGCCAGCGTGGTCACCAAGGCAAGTGTCGTTTTGCGCTCCAACAACATGAGTGGCGGTTCGGGCCCGGATAGCTCGATTAATCCGCCCGGCTGGTACGACGGCACGTGTCCTGCGCATCACAATCGGGGACACCTGGTTGGCAATGCCCTTGGTGGATCCGGCACCGACGCAGACAACCTTGTGACCCTTACCTCAGGCACGAATCATCCGTTCATGTACGAATTCGAAGAGGCCGTAAAAAAATTCGTGCTGGCTCATCCCGGGGTGGATTTTCAGTACGAGGTCGAATGCAACTATGACAAGGCGAGCTATACGGCGCTCGACGGCTATGATATTCCCGGGGCGAGCGGCAATCCCTTTTGCATCTTCCCGGCCCCCGCGTTTCTGGATCTCTCACTTAAGAAGAATCAGACCCTGCAGTCACTGGCGGCGATTGCTGCCTACTTGCCAAATCCACCGGATGACCTTGGCACGATGGCGGCATTGACTTCGCTGCGTATACCGAATGGCGGCTACAAGCTCTATAGCGGGACCTCACATTTTGCGTCGAATTGCGCCTCGGTGAACGATCTGAAGAATAACTCCGACCTGAAAAACAAAGCGAAAAGCTACGCTAAATCGTTAGGCCACATTACATGATTTAGGTTCATCACTTGGTGGTTGCATGAAGCGATTTTCCTGTCGGGTTTTCCTCGTAATGGTCGAACTTGTCATTTCGTCAGCCATGCCGGAACAGAGTTGTTTAATTGATTTAGGCGAGTGCTTTTGGGTGACTGGCTGGTTTGTCGTGTCCCAACCGGGTTCCAATAACCCCAGTGCTCATTGCGATACCAGGCGAACCGAGGAGAACCCCAGCGTGAGTACGTTCACCGTCTACTGTCACGGAACCGGTTTCAACCGGATCAAGGGCTCCTCGTCCGACGAACTGGTGGCCTGGTTTCACAACCACACCGATGGCGCCGAGGCGCAGTTGGCCGGTGCGGCGGTGACGCGCGGTGATTACATGATCAACGAGGGGCCGGGTCACAGCGGCAACGGGGTAGCGCAGCCTCAGCAGATCAACCCGATGACCGGCAATCAGAAGCAGAACCTGTCGCTGGGCAAGACGATCAAGGGTCCGTCCTTTGCCGATCATGCGGTCGGCAACACCGGCGGTCCCAAGGTGGCGGCCAAACTCCGGGGCGTGATCAGCGGGCAGGGTTGGGACGAGAATGTGCTGCGCACTGTCAACCTGATTCAGGACCTGAAGTTCGGGAAAGGGATGCCCATCGACCGGGTCAACATGGTCGGCTGGAGCCGTGGTGCGGTGACCTGCATGCGCATCGCCAACCTGATGTATGAAGTCTTCAGCGACGAGATCAGCTGCAACATTTTCGCCGTTGACCCGGTGGCGGGCGCGGACGCCGGCAAGGAGATGGCGGACACCCAGGTGCTGCACTCCAACGTGGAGCGCTACGTGGGCATTCTGGCCATGCACGAGATGCGCAGCACCTTCAACCCGCAGGACTGGAGCCGCGTTCGCGCTCCGGCGACCACGGCGATCTTCCTGCCGATGCCGGGCGTGCACAACGCGCAGGTGATGGTGAAGACGCCGGCGGACGCGGCCTACATTACGCGCAATCTCGCCTGCGGCCTGCTGCGCGACTGGGGCACGCCGATCAATGCCACGCCCTACGGCCACCTCGGCACGGCACAGGACATGTGCATTGCCTATGCGCGGCTGGTGCTGACTCTTTCCGAGCACAAGTCCTACGAAACCAAGGGCGTGATGGGGCGTTTGATGGGGGGCACCACCAGTCTGCGCAGGCGCGATTTCGCCAAGCACTCGAAGATGGATACTTACACGCGCGGAGGCAAGGAGAGTTACTGGATCAACGAACACCATCGGGCGTGCTTCGCAGCGGCTTTCCCGGATGTCTATGACTGCATCTTCGAAAGCATGGGTTCCGGCGAGATGGCGCTGACGGCACAGTCGCGCTTCTCGACCTTCTTCGGGGTGGTCTCCGCCAGCGCGCCGCTGCGTCATTCCATGGCCCTGAAGGGCTTGCTGGTGGAGGAATCGCCTGCCCGATACATGATCGGTGTGGGTGCGGGTCGCTACAGCAACCAGCTCCGGCGCTTGTGGCCCGATCAATTCCCGCTGCATGCGTGAGCAGAACGGCGGGGCAGCGGCACCAGTTTTTCGGCTCATCGCCTGGTCCGGCTGACCGGCATTTCCGAGCCGCTCCAGTTTTATCCATGTGGTAGTCAGGGCACAGACATCAGGGGAAAAGGCCATGCCATCCAAACCACTAAGCATGGGCGAGTTCAAGGCCATGGGCGAGCTGGCTCGCGCACGCCAGCAACTGGTCGTCAACATGTTCGGCGGTACCAAGCTGAAATTCGGCACCAGCAGCCAGCTGTCCACGGCCA
Organism: Rhodanobacter sp. T12-5; assembly: GCF_008329435.1. Taxonomy (GTDB): domain Bacteria; phylum Pseudomonadota; class Gammaproteobacteria; order Xanthomonadales; family Rhodanobacteraceae; genus Rhodanobacter. The sequence goes on along the minus strand of NZ_NPKN01000002.1, from coordinate 468,069 downwards.
AGCAGGTGCTGTCCACGGGCAAGAAGATCGTCTCGTCGGGCAACAAGCTTGCAAAAGGCGGCAAGACCGCAAGCACGGTGGCAAGCGTGCCGGGCATGAAGGAGGCGGTGCAGGATTTCATCGTCCAATGTGCCGACGTGGACAACATCCACGAGGTGATCGCGGCGATCACCGGCGAAGTGCTGGCGAACCTGGTGCATGAGATCACCCCGATCCTCGGGGTGGTGACCAGCGGGGTGAAGCTGGTCAAGGCTGGCAAGGCCGTGGCCGAGGACGGTTACCATCTGTACAAGAGCGACGACTACAAGGCCGGTTTCCGCCTGGGTGATCCCAGTGCGGCGGCCGAGGCGATCCAGCTCATCATCAAGCGCGATCTCGCCAAACACTCGGTGCAACTGGGGCAGCAGACGCTTGCGACCGGCGCCAAGATCGGCGGGCTTTTCGCGGATTTCGGCACCGCCACCACGGCCGGTATCGGTATCGCCAATTCACTGGCCAGTCTGGGCTTGCTGCTCTACGGACTGGGCCTGGACATCAAGGACATGCGTGCCGGCAACAAGCGGTTGTTGGCGCCCAGTACGCTGAATCTCACGGTGTTCAACGAGTGCCCGATCCTTGGCTGCTACCTGCTGACGTGTGCCGACACGTCGGCGGTGGCCAACATGTTCATCGCCGACATCGGTTTGCCAGGCTGGATGGACAAGGTCGAACTGATGAAGAAGAAACAGATGGATCCCATGCTGAAGATCGCCACCAAGAACATCAGCAGTTCGCGGCTGCAACTGGAGGGGCTGGGCAGCGACAAGGGAACGCATACGAAGAAGGGCTTCTTCGCGGGAATCAAGAGCAAGGCGATGAAGCAGATCGGACTGAGCTGACGTGCTTCCGGCGTCAGGCGGAGATGCCGCGACTGCCGCCTGGTGGCAGACCACTGAACAAACCACCGAGCCGGTGCCTCAGGCTCATCCACAGCAGGAGATCCCATATGCCTCCGGCAGCGAGAATCACCGATATGCATGTCTGCCCGATGGTGACGGGCGTGGTGCCGCACGTGGGTGGCCCGATCCTGCCGCCGGGTGCGGTTACGGTGCTGATCGGCGGCCTGCCGGCTGCGCGAGTCGGCGACATGGCGACTTGCGTGGGGCCGCCCGATGTCATCGCGATGGGCTCGTTCAAGGTGCTCATCAACAAGATGCCTGCGGCACGCATGGGCGATCTGACAGCGCATGGCGGAAGCATCGTGCTGGGTTGTCCCACGGTACTGATCAGCTGAGTGGCGGCGTGAACGCCAGATGGGGACGGCTTCGCGCGACACCGATACCGGCGGCAAGGAGGATGTCAATGAGGGCAGTTGCAAGGCCGATCATGAATGACCTGCGGATACCGGGGTGAGGCGGGTGTCGGCCAGCCGGGCGGGGCGCAAGCACCATGCGGCGGGTGTCGATCATGGCGTGGTCGCCATGCTGCGTCAGGCGGTCGAGGTGCATCGGATCGGGCAACTGGATGCAGCAGAGGGGTTCTACCGCAGGACGCTGCAGATGCAGGCCGGGCAGCCCGATGCATTGCATTTTCTCGGCGTGCTGTGCCATCAGCGCGGGCGCAGCGACGAAGGCATCCGGCTGATCCGCATGGCCCTGCGGGCCACCCCGCTGCATGCCGACGCGCACAACAATCTCGGCAACATCCACAAGGAGACTGGCAGCCTCGCCGAGGCCGAGGCCTGCTATCGCCAGGCGTTGGCGTGCAATGGGCAGCATCACGATGCGCTGAGCAACCTGGCGCTGGTGCTGGAGGCACAGCAGCGCTTCCAGGAAGCCTTCCAGGCCCATGCCGAGCTGCTTGAACGGGCGCCACGACTCAGCCTCGGCCATTACCTGATGGGCATGTACCTGCGCAGGCACGTGAACGAAATCGGGGATCTGGAGCACGCCGTGGCCTGCTTCAGGAATGCGGTCCGCTGCGATGGCAGCAATGTGCGCGCTCTCGACGCACTCGGTGTCACCCTTTACATGCTGGGCCGGCAGGACGAGGCGGTCGGGGCTTATCGTGACTGGCTCGGCCGCGAGCCGGACAACCCCGTGCCACGGCACATGCTCGCCGCTTGCGGCGGCGAAGCGCCGCCGCCGCGGGCAGACGACGCCTATGTGCGCGAGGTGTTCGACCGGTTCGCCGAAAGCTTCGACGAGCAGTTGCTGAAGAACCTGGACTACCGTGCGCCGCAAGTCCTGGTCGACGCATTGATTGGCGTGCTTGGGGTGGCCGAGGGCGCGCTTGATGTGCTCGACGCCGGTTGCGGCACCGGCCTGTGCGGTCCATTGATCAAGCCGCATGCGCGTCGGCTGGAAGGCGTGGACCTGTCCGGCGGGATGCTCGAAAAGGCCCGCCTGCGCGGCGGCTACGATGAGCTCGTGGCCGCCGAGCTGACCGCGTACCTGCAGGATCATCCGGAAACCTGGGACGTCGTGTTGTCCGCCGATACACTGGTCTACTTTGGCGACCTGGTGGAGGTGCTTGCGGCGACCCACGCGGCGCTGCGGGCTGGCGGCCGGGTGGCCTTCACGCTGGAGGCGATGGATGCCGACGAGGATCGTTGCGAACTGTCTTCCAGCGGCCGCTATCGGCATGCGCGCCGCTATGTCGAACGCGTGCTGGATACGGCCGGTTTCGTGGAAGTGAGCATTGCCGCGTCTGCACTGCGCAAGGAAGTGGGCAAGCCGGTGGCCGGCTGGGTGGTGCTGGCACGCAAGGGCCAGTCCGGGGGCGGATAGGCATGGGGCGGGGCCCGGATCGCACGGCGTGCGGAGCGCGTCGAGGCCATGGAGACAATGGGCGCCGGCATTGGGGGAGCGAGTGCTGCCGTGACAGCAGGCACCGCGCTTCGAAGGACCTCCCGCGCGAGGCGTGAGTATGATAAACAGGCGGGATTGCGAGAGCGCTTTCGCGGGCTCGCTGGGGGAGATCGAAAATGACGCATCGGATGACACTGAAGTCAGACCTCGGTGACAAATTGCTGCCTGCGAGCCTGTCGGGCAGCGAGCAGTTGGGGAAGCTTTTTTCCTACCAGTTGAAACTGCTCAGCAAAGACAGCGAAGTCAAACTGCTTCCGCTGCTCGGCAGTTCGATGACGGTGGCGTTCGAGTCGGACGGCTACAAGCGCCACTTCAACGGCATGGTCTCGGAAATTTCCCAGACCGGATTCGAAAGCTACAAGGAAGAACGCTACGCCGAGTACGCGGTGACGCTGGTGCCCAAGGCATGGCTGCTGCTGCACAAGGTGGATTGCCGCATCTACCTCAAGATGTCGGTGCCCGACATCGTCAAGACCGTGCTGTCCGAAATCGGCTATGGCGACGTCAAGCTGAGCCTCAGCGCAAACTATTCGCCGCGCGAATACTGCGTGCAGTATCGCGAGGATTACTTCAACTTCATCAGTCGCCTGATGGAGCAGGAAGGCATCTATTACTTCTTCCAGCACACCGACGGCGTGCACACCATGGTGCTGGCGGATTCGCTGGGCGCGCACGCTACCACCGGGGGGTATGAGGAACTGCCGTACCGGCCGCAGTCGGCGGACGCCCGCGCGGCGCTGGAAGTCTCGATCACCGATTTTTCGTCGGCGCGCTCGGTGCAGACGACCAAGTATTCGCTGACCGACTACGACCCGCTGAAGCCGAAGACCTCGCTGCTGGGGACTGAGGCGATCAGCAATGCCGATGACAACCATCCGGTGCCCGGCCTCGAGTCGTTTGATTTTCCCGGGGACCACGAGACCAGTGACGCCGGCAAGCACTACGCGCAGGTTCGCCTCGAGGCGATCAACGTGCCCCAGTCGCAGTGCTCGGGTTCGACCAATGCCCCGGGCGTGCTGACCGGCGCGCTGTTCAAGCTGACGAAATTCCCGCGCGCCGAACTGAACCAGGAGTACCTGGTCACCGGCTCTACCGTGCACATCGAGAATGCCGCGCTCATCTCCGGGCAGCAGGGCGGCGAGTTGTTCTTCTGCAACTTTTCGGCGATCCGGAGCCGACAGCCGTTCCGCACCATGCCGACCGCGGTGAAACCGATGATCGTGGGCCTGCAGACGGCCGTGGTGGCCGGCAGCGACACGGCCGAAGACATCGCGGTGGACAAGTACGGGCGCATCCAGGTGACGTTCCACTGGAACAAGCCGGACAAGAAGAACGCGCACATTTCCTGCCCAGTCAGGGTGGCCTCGTCATGGGCCGGCAAGAACTGGGGCGCGGTGCACATCCCCCGGGTCGGCCAGGAAGTGGTGATCAGCTTTCTCGAGGGCGACCCGGACCGGCCGCTGGTCATCGGCAGTGTCTACAACGCCGACAACATGCCGCCGTACGCGCTGCCCGACAACAAGACGCAGAGCGGCATCAAGAGCCGCAGCCACGAAGGTGGCGCCGAAGCGGATTTCAACGAAATCCGTTTCGAGGACAAGAAGGGCAGCGAGGAGCTGTTCCTGCATGCGCAGAAGGACATGCGCGAGGAAGTGGAGAACGATCACTTCGTCGCCATCGATCACGACGAGACGATAACGATCAAGAACGACCAGGTCGAGAACATCAAGCACGATCGCAAATTGACCGTGGACAACGACGATACCGAGGTGATCAAGCACGACCGCAAGGTCACCGTGAGCAACGACGACAAGCTCGATGTCTCGCAGAACGGCACCACCACGATAGGTCAGAAATTCAAGCTCAGTGCGGGCAGCGAGATCGAACTGGTCACTGGCGCGTCGAGCATCGTCATGAAGAGCTCGGGCGACATCGAGATCAAGGGCGTCAACATCAAGATCACCGGCAACGCGACGGTGGCCGTCAAGGCGAACGCGACCATGGATTTGACCTCCGGTGCACCGATGAAGGTGCACTCCGATTCGACGGCAGAATTGTCTTCCAGCGGGATGACGACCGTGAAAGGGACGATGCTGATGCTCAAGGGTGAGGCCATGGCGCAGATGTCCGCCGGCATCATCATGATCGGATAACCGGGAGGACACGCCATGTCACCAGTCATGCAGGCATCACTCCAGATGGAATTGTCCGGGCCGGCCAGCGCCTTGCTCCAGGCCGACATGACTGCACAGGTCGCGGTGCAAACCCTGATCGGTGCCGGTCACGTGCAGGACGCGCTGAAGCTGCTCGCCCGCCTTTTGCCGAAACGGTATGCGGTTGCCTGGCTGTGCCAGTGCGCGCGCGATCAGAAGCTCGATCCCGAGGACCGTGCCGGCGCGTCGCTGGCGGAGAAGTGGGTGCGCGAACCGAACGAAAGCAACCGTCGCGCGGCCTTTGAATTCGCCAATGCCGGCGGCTACAAGTCGGCCGGTGCCTGGGTGGCTGCCGCGGCCGGGTGGTCCGGTGGCAGTCTGGCGCCGGCCACGCAGGAGGCTCCGGTTCCACCGGCGGATCACCTGACCGCCTGCGCCGTGGTCGCCGCGATCAACATGCTGGCGGCGCTGGTCGTGGAGAACTTCGAAGCCCGGCGTGCCGGTTTCATCGAGCCGGCGATGAGCCTGCTCGGTGCAGGCGCCGCCGCTCCAAGCGGGGGCTGACTTGTGGCATGCCGATACGCAGCTTGCCCGATCACTGGAGGGGCGATAGGATTGCGAGCGCTGGTTCCATCGTGTCCGGGTCATCTTTTTTCAGCTTGCCGCGATGTTCTTTCGGTGCGCGGTTCGGCGGATCTGACGCTTGAACGTCATTGATCGACCGCGGCTCGGGCGCTGGGACCGATTTCGTTGCGCGAGCGCACGCGATTCATCCATCGCTGCTCTCGTTGGATTGATTCCAGGGGAAATACGAGTGAACCCATGTCGCAGACCCTGACTCTCGCGGTCGCCGGCCGTCAGGCTGCGCAATTCGGCAGCCGCAGCCGCAGGACCTTCGAGGCCACCGGCGGCAGCATCGGTCGCTCCGAGGACTGTGACTGGGTCTTGAGTGCCTCCGGCGTGTCCCGCGTCCACGCGATGATCCGCTACCTCAATGGAATCTATTTCATCGAGGATCGCAGTACCAATGGCATGCTGCTGAACGATGCACCCCTGATCAAAGGCGATCCGTCCGCGCTGAAAGACGGTGACCGGCTGCTGATCGATACCTTCGAAGTGGAAGTCCGCCTGGAGGACGCCGCCAAGGTTGCAGCAGTGGCCGCCAATCCGCCGGAGCCGATGCTCGCGTCGGCCGCTGCGCCGTCCGTAGCGGGCGACCCATTGGACTTCGGCTTGCTCGGTCCCGCACCCCTCGGCGCATCCCCGCTGCCGGCACCGGCCACCCCGATGGACGCCAGCCTTATCCCCGGCGCGATCGGCAGTGCTTCGACGAGCGCGCTTGACCCGCTCAGTTTCCTGGGGGCAGCCGATGGCTCATCCGGATTGCTGTCCGGTTCCACCACGGGCAACGCCGGTGCGGGCTGGAACCACTCGGCCAGCACCGAAGATTATTTCCATCCGCCCAAGACGAACGAGCAGCGGCAAACCCAGGCGCTCCCGGAGAACTGGGACCTGACCATGGGCGATTTCGCGCCGCCACCGGCGGCGTCGGTCGCAAAGGCCTCACCGCCGCCCGTGACTGCGGCACCGCCTTTGCGTGCTCCGCCGGCAACAGTCGCGGAGACGACCGGTTCCAGCACGCTGCCGGCGGATGTCGATCAGATATTCCGGATCGTCGTCGACGGCGTGATGGATGTTCTGCGCGCGCGCGCCGAGATCAAGAACACGTTTCGGCTGCCGGTCACGATCATCCAGCGCTCCGAAAACAATCCGCTGAAATTCGCTCCGACGCCGGATGAGGCATTGCAGAAAATCATGGCGCCCTCCAATGGCGCGTTCATGTCCGGCACGGCCGCGTTCGAAGATGCCTTCGACGATATTCGTTGCCATCAGATGGCCATGCTCGCCGGCGTGCGCGCCGCGTTCGAATCGCTGCTGGCGCATTTCAACCCCGATCGCTTCGAGCAGGAAGCGGACGGTACGGCGAAGCGGTCGGCATTCGCAGGCAAGGGCAAGTACTGGGACAAGTATCGGGAGAACTTCGAGGGGCTGTCGCGGGATCCCGACGAGTGTTTTCGTCGCCTTTTCGGTGACGAATTCGCACGCGCCTACGAAGAGCAGTTGTCACGCCTGAAATCGGCGCGGAGAATGCAGCAGTCTGCACGTCGCTAGAGGACGGTGTGCGGATCTGGGGGGCGTGAAAGAAGCGTACAGGGGTGCGTCGGCGAGCAGCAGCCGTCGATGCAGAAAAACCGGCAGCGCAGCCGGCGGGGAAATCTCACGGGGTGGGCGCGACGCATGGCGGATAACAACAAAGTCGTCTGGAGCGAAGGACTGTTCCTTCGACCCCAGCACCTGCAGCAACAGGAGCGTTACCTCGAGCGCTTCGTCGAACTGCGCGCCGGCAGCTTGCGTCCGTACACCTGGGGCTTTTCGGAACTGGAGCTGGAGGCCGATCTGCTGGCCATCGGCAAGCTCGGCATCAAACGCGCTCGCGGCGTGTTCCCGGACGGCACGCCGTTCTCGATGCCCAACGATGACCCGCTGCCGTTGGCGCTGGACGTCGACGGCGCATGGCGTGACCAGACCGTTTTCCTGACCCTGCCATTGCGGTCGCCGGCGCAACCGGACAGCGGCCGACCCGGGGCCTCCGCGGAGAAGCTGTTTCGCTTCCGGGTGCGCGAAACCGAAGTGCGCGACGCCTCCGGCAGCGTCGATGGCCTGACGCCGCTGGAAGTCGGCGGCATGGACAGTCGGCTGCTGCCGCAGTCGCAACCGATGGAAGGCCTGGCGCAGATTCCGGTGGCGCGTATCGTCGAGTGCCGCTCCGACCGGCGGGTGATCCTCGAAGATGCCTTCATGCCGACTGCGCTCAGTTGTCAGGCGGCGCCGCGGCTGACCACGTTCCTCAACGAACTGCTCGGGCTGTTGCATCAACGTGGCGAGGCGTTGGCCAGCCGCGTTGCCGTGACCGACCGTGGCGGAGCCGCCGAGATTGCCGATTTCCTGCTCTTGCAGGTGGTCAACCGCTATCAGCCACTTATCGCGCATCTGGCTGCGGCTCCCGTGCTGCACCCGGAGGACTTCTATCGCGTGCTGGCAGGGATGGCCGGCGAACTGTCGACGTTTACCGCGTCTGGCAAGCGACCACCGGCGTTCCCGCCGTATCGGCACGAGGCGTTGCGGGAAACCTTCGAGCCGTTGATCGTCGCCTTGCGCAACAGCCTCAGCGCGGTGATGGAGCAGACGGCGATCCCGATCCCGCTGCAGCAGCGCAAGTTCGGCGTCTGGGTCGCGGTGATCCCGGATCTGAGCCTGATCGATACGGCCGCCTTCGTACTCGCGGCCAAGGCCGACCTGAAGTCCGAGGATTTGCGCCGACAGCTGCCGGCGCAGTCAAAAATCGGCCCGGTCGAGAAGATCCGCGACCTGGTGAACCTGCAACTGCCCGGTATACCGGTGGCACCGATGCCGGTGGCGCCGAGGCAGATTCCGTACAACTCCGGCTATCTGTATTTCGAGTTCGACAAGAATTCGTCGATGTGGCGGGAGCTCAAGACATCGGGCGGCATCGCCTTCCATTTCGGTGGCGAGTTCGCCGGTCTTGACCTGCAACTGTGGGCGATCAGGGGTTGAGCATGAGTACGAACGGTCCAGGCGACGACGACTCGCTGCATGATGCCACCGTGGTTCGTCCGCGCACGCCGACGCCGCCGGCGGCTTCGTCTCCGCCAGTGGCGGCAACTCCCGCGCCAAGGCCGACGGCATCGCCACGAGGCGCCGCGTCGCGCGTCGATGCGGCACCGCCGGCGGCGATCAGTGATTTCCTCGGTGGCGGTTTGAATGCGTTGGTGCAAGCCGCCAGCCCCTTGCTGTTGCTCGCCGTGCAACTGCGCAACAGCGCGTCACAGCCCGATGCCGCACGCCTGCGCGAGCAGGTGATTGCGCAGGTGCGGCAATTCGAGAGCAATGCGCAGGCGGCTGGCCTGGCGACGCAGACGATCACCGCGGCGCGCTATGTACTGTGCGCGACGCTGGACGAGTCGGTGATGAACACGCCATGGGGCCAGCAGAGCGGTTGGGCTGCCAAGACCCTGCTGGTGACCTTTCATGGCGAATCCTACGGCGGCGAGAAATTCTTCATCATCCTCGATCGGCTTTGCGCGGACTTCCCGCGCCATATCGACCTGATCGAACTGATGTACATCTGCCTGACGCTGGGTTTCGGCGGCCGCTACCAGATCGAGGCGGACGGGCGGGCGAAGCTGGCCGACATCCAGGAAGACCTCTATCGACGGATCAAGGCGCAGCGTCCGCCGGCGGAAGACGAATTGGCACCGCACTGGAAAGGCATCGAGGATCGGCGCAATCCGCTGGTCCGCTACATCCCGCTTTGGGTGATCGTGGCCGCTGGCGCCTGTTTGTTGCTGGGGGCGTTCGTGTATTTCTATACCCGGTTGAACGAGCTCTCGTCGCCGATCAGCGCGCAGGTCGCGCAGATCGGGTTGAAAAGCGCCGTGCCGCCGGATGAAGCCCGGCTGCGGCAGGCGCAGCCCAAGGTCGTGCACAAGAGCCTGAAGCAGCTCCTGGCACCCCAGGAGCAGGCGGGCGCGTTGACGGTGGATGAAAAACCGGACGGATCGGCACTCGTGCGACTCAATGCGGCGGCCATGTTCGGTTCCGGCGGCACCGAGGTGGCGGCGAAGCAGATTCCGATGCTGCATCAGATCACCGCGGCGCTGAACCAGGTGCCCGGACGGGTGATCGTGGTGGGTCACACCGACGACCAGCCGGTGCACTCGCTGAAGTTCAAGGACAACTTCGCGCTGTCGGCGGAGCGCGCCCGCTCGGTGCTGCGGATATTGAGCCAGGGCCTCGACAACCCCGGACGGCTGGAATCCAGCGGAGCGGGCTCCTCGCAGCCGATCGCGCTGCCGCCGGACCTGCCGGCCAATCGCGCGCGCAACCGGCGCGTCGAAATCCTTTACAGCCCGGAGGACTGAACATCGTGGGCAAGCTTCTTGCGCTGTTCAAATCCCGCCTGTTCATCACCCTCGTCGGCCTGTTGCTGCTGTCGCTGCTGATCTGGTTCGGTGGTCCCTATCTCGGCTTCGGTGAATCGCAACCGCTGACCAGCCCGGTCGTGCGGCTGCTGGTGATCATCGTGATCGTGGTGATCTGGGCGATCTGGCTGCAGGTCGCGCAGATGCGCGTGCGGAGCAAGACCAAACAGATGGCCAGCGACCTGAGCGAGCAGGGCGCACCGGCCGGTGTCGGCGAACGCGACGAGCGCTCCGCCAACGAACGCGCGCAGTTGCAGGGGCGCTTCCAGGAAGCTGTTGAAACCCTGCGCAAGAACCGCAGCGGCGGAACCAACCTGTACGCGCTGCCGTGGTATGTCGTGATCGGCCCGCCAGGTTCCGGCAAGAGCACGCTGCTGCAGAACTCCGGCCTCAACTTCCCGTTGTCGAGCAAGTTCGGCAAGGATGCGATCCGCGGCGTCGGTGGCACCCGCAACTGCGACTGGTGGTTCACCGACGAGGCCGTGTTCCTCGACACCGCGGGCCGCTACACCACGCAGGATTCGGATCGCGGTGCCGATGCTTCGGCGTGGGAGGAATTTCTCACCCTGCTGCGCAAGTACCGCAAGCGTCGGCCGATCAATGGCGTGATCGTGGCGATGAGCCTGTCGGATCTGCTGACCCTGGACGCAAACGGGCGCCAGCAGCATATCCTCGCGATCCGCCAGCGGCTGGACGAGCTTACCCGGCATTTGCGCATCGGTGTGCCGGCCTACCTGGTGTTCACCAAATGCGACCTCGTCGCCGGCTTCACCGAATTCTTCGACGACCTCAATCCGGAGTTGCGCAGCCAGGTCTGGGGTGCGTCCTTCCCGGTCGCGAACACCATGGATGGCACCGCCGCCAAGCAGTTCATCGATGAGTTCAACCTGCTGCTGGACCGGCTAAACACGCGCATGCTCGATCGGCTGCACGGCGAGCGCGATCGTGCCCGCCGCGCAGCCATCCTGTCCTTTCCGCAACAGCTCGGTGCCTTGCGCGAAATCACCCGGCAATTCGTCGAAGGCGTATTCACCGGGCACCAGTACGATGCAGCGCTGTTGCTGCGCGGTGCCTACTTCACCTCGGGTACGCAGGAAGGCACGCCGATCGACCGCATGATGGGTGCGGTGGCGCGCACGTTCGGTCTGGATGCCTCGCGCCTGCATGTGCCGGGGGCGCAGAGCCGCACCTTCTTCGTCGAGCGCCTGCTCAAGGACGTGCTGTTCAGGGAGTCGGGGTTTGCCGGCACCAATCCGAAACTGGAGCGCCAGAAAGTCCTGCTTCAGGCGGCGTCCTACCTCGGTGTGCTGCTGGTCTGCGCACTGCTGATTTTCGGCCTGGCCAGCAGCTTTCGGCGCAACAGCAGCTACCTGGCCCAGGTGGGCGCGGCGTTGCAGAAATACCCGGCCGCGAGCGACATGTCGCTCGCACCCAACCAGCAGGCTTACTTTGCCTTGGTGCTGGAACGGCTGGAATCGCTCTCGGCTGCGGTGGATGTCGCCGACCAGCACAAGAATGACGTGCCCTTGTCGATGCGTTTCGGGCTTTACCAGGGCAACGCGGTCGGCGGCGAAGTGGGCGATGCATATTTCCGCGAGCTCAATGCGATCCTGTTGCCGGGAGTGGCTTCGCAGTTTCGTGCCGGCCTTACGGCGAACGCCGGCGACCCGCAGATGCTGTACTACTACCTCAAGGGCTACCTGATGCTGGGTGAGCCGGCGCATCTCGATCACGACGCCGTCGTGGCGCTGGCGAACATCGAGTGGCGCCGCCTGTACCCGAGCGATCCGATCCTGCAGAAGGCGCTGACCCGGCACTTCGATGCCCTGGTTTCGCACGAGGGCCGCCTGCGCGCATTGCATCTGGACGACAGTCTTGTCGAGCAGGCGCGCAACACCTTGCGCACGGCGGATCTGGCGACACTGATCTACGGCAACATCAAGCTGACCGCCGACAACGGGGCGTATCCACCGCTGCGCCTGGACAAGGAACTGGGCCTGCTCGGCAATGTGTACCGACGCAAGAGTGGCGCGGCGTTGTCCGATCCGTTGCCCGCGCTGTTCACCCAGCCGGCGTTCAAGAACGAGGTCGACAAGGGCATCGAACAGGCGGTGACGCAGTTCGCCTCGGACGACTGGGTATTTGGTGCCAACAAGATCGACTCGTTGCAGAAGGCTCGCCTGGCACAACAGGTGTTGGCGCTCTACGAGCAGGACTACATCAAGGCCTGGGACGGCATCCTGGCCGATCTGGAGTTGCAGCCGATCAGCAGCATCCAGGATGCCAGCACCATCGCGGCGAAGCTCGCCGGCCCCAACTCGCCGATGAAACTTCTGCTCAAGGTGGTGCGCGACAACACCAACGACCTGATGCGCGCGCCGCCGGCGGATGCGTCGGACAAGGCCGAAGACGTGGCCAGGAAGCTGGCGCAGAAGAAGGCCACGCAGTCGGCCCTGGCCAAGGCGCTGGCGCAGGCGGGGGCTGGCGCTCCAGCCGACGGCGCTGCCAGCGAAAAGCCCGGGCAGGTGATCAGCGATCACTTCGAGCAAATCAACAAGCTCAGCGAAGGCGCCCCGGGAACGGCGCCGATCGACCAGACCCTGACAGTACTCGACCAGCTCAGCAAGACCCTGTTGACCATGGGCGATTTCAGTTCCGCAGCGGGCCAGCCCAATCCGCAATTGCTGATGGCGCAGCAGGCGGCGACGCAACTGCCGCCACCGGCCTCCGGCTGGTTTGCCGCACTCACTGGCAAAAGCGAAGCGCTGGTGGCCAGCGGCACCAAGGGCGCGCTCGACGACCAGTTCCAGCAGGCGGTCGCCAAGGACTGCGCCGACTTCACCCGCGGTCGCTATCCGTTTTCGCCATCCAGCAACAACGATATCCCGCTGCAGAATTTCGGCGAAATGTTCGGCTACGGTGGCCGCTTCGACAACTTCTACACGCAGACCGTCGGCAAGCTGGTCGATGCCAGCGGCAGGACCTGGCGCTGGAAGACCGGTCCCGGTGCGGTCAGTGGTTCGGCCGGAATGCTGGCGCAGATGCAGGGCGCCGACCGGATCAAGCAGATGTTCTTCCGCAGCGGCAACATGCCCGAGGTCGATTTCACCCTGCTCACGCCGGTGCTGGATGCCGGCATCGGCAAGCTGGTGATCGATGTGGACGGCCAGAAGTACGAATATCAGCCGGGCGGGGCGGCGAACGTCGCCATGAAGTGGCCGGGTCCGACGCCCGGGCGCGTTTCGATCTCCGCCTACGATCCCGCCGGCACGCTGCTGACCACGTTCGACTACCGCGGCGACTGGGCGTTCTTTCGTGCGCTCCAGGCGGCGCATCTGCAAAAGGAATCCGATCTGCGTTTCGTCGCCAGCTTCAATTTCGGTGGGCACGTGGCGAAGGTGACGATCCAGGCCAACAATCTCAGAAACCCGTTCCTGAGCAACGCCTTGTCAAGCTTCCGGTGCGGGGGATAGACGCATGCCGAATCCTGCTGCGGGTTTTTTCGGAAAGCTGCCCAGCGCCGGGGATTTCGTGCAGCGACGGTTGCCCTCGGCTTTCGTCGACGTGTGGGATCGGCATTTCGAGAGTGCGGTAGCCGAAAGCAGGCAAGCGCTGGGTGGCCTCTGGCACGATGCCTATCATGCCAGCCCGGTGTGGCGCTTCCTGCTGGTCGGCGGCGTGTGCGGAGAATCCGCCTGGGCCGGCGTCATGGGGCCGGGCGCGGACCGCGTCGGCCGCTGTTTTCCGATGGTGGTGGCCGCACCCATCGCGGCGGATGAAGGAGCCGTCATGCGCGTGTTGCATGACGGCGGACGCTGGTTCGATGCAGTTGAACAGGTGCACAACGCGGCGCAGTGCGATCCCGCGATCGGGGTGGATGCCTTCGACGGGCAACTGGCGGCACTGGCCAGCCCGCTGGACGGCGCCACGTCGAACGCGCTGTTGGAGTTCCCGCACGGCGTCGACTGGCGCGTCGCCGACCATTGGCGGCTTCCGTTGCCTGCGCAGATTGCCGCGGACGCGTTCCTCGGCGGGCTGTGGGCCCAGCTGTCCGCTTCGACGGATGGCCGCTGCCTGTGGTGGACCGCCGGCGGCGAGCGTGTGCCGGCGAGTGTATTGATCACCAACGGGTTGCCGCAGCCCGAGGCTTACGCCGGATTCCTCGACGCCAGCCAAGCCGGGCCGTGGCAGTCGCTGGGCGTGTTCGAAGACATCGTCGCGCCGTCGTCAGCCGCGCTGTCATCAGGCGTGGTCGAAACCCTCCATGAGATGGTCGGCACGCCATCGGCACCGGTGTGGCTGCCGGACGACCCCGAACTGTTCGCCGAGCCGTGCGCAACGGCATCGACCCCGATCGAGCCGGCGATGACATCGGATATGCGTATCGGCGCAGTCGCCGTGGACGATGCCGATGGCGCCGTCGGCGTGCTGCAACAGGATGACGGATTGGCCGTGGTCGCTGCCGAGGTCGGGCGGCCTGACCCACGGCAGCAGGCTGTAGCCGGCGTATTGGCGGCGGCCAGGGACCAGGTCGCGACCGGGCTGCCACAAGGCATCCAGGGGTTGCGTTCGTGGATCACGGCCTTGAACCCGCGCCTGCGCGAAACCAGTGAAGACCTGATCGATCCGGTGCAGGAAGACTGCGCCGTGGTTGCCGGCCATGTCGTGGGAACCCGTGCGGATCTGTTGCGCATCGGCACGGCTGCGGCATGGCACTGGCGGCACGGTCGTCTGCAGCCCTGTTTCGCGCAAGCGACGGCCGCGGTTTCCAATGGCGGAGTCGATGACGATTTCGACGATTTGCTGTTCAGCGGCGCACCAACTGCCATGCCCGGGCTCGGCGCGACCGCGCAGCCGGGCTGCGATCAGGTCAGTTGCGTCGTCGAACATGACGATCGCTTGCTGCTGCTTGCCACGCAACGACTGCTGCAGTTGCCCCCGGAGATACTTGCCCACAGCCTTGCGATGCCCTCCCGCGACGATGCGCGACAGCACATAGCCAGCGCGGCAGGACTTGGCCTCGATCCGGCCCGATGGCCGTTGGCGATCATCGAGATTGACGCATGACGACTCGATACATTTCCGCAGGCCGAACGGTGACCGGAAAGGTTCGTGCCCACAACGAAGATGCCATCCTGGTGCGCGACGATGTCGGCCTGTGGGTTGTTGCCGACGGCCTTGGCGGACATTCGGCAGGCGACTACGCCAGCACCATGATCGTCGAGCGTCTCGGTGCCTTGCCCCGCAACGGCAGTGTTTTCGATTTCATCGAATCGATCGAGGACACTCTGGTCCAGATCAATCTCGACCTGCTGCAGACAGCTGCAACGCGTGGCGTCGACCTGATCGGGTCGACCGTCGTGATCCTCGTGCACGACAGGGATTTCACCCTGTGCGGCTGGGTCGGGGACAGTCGGGCCTATTGTTTCGAGAACGATCGGCTGCGCCAGATCACCCGGGATCACGTCCACGGTGGCGAGGACGACGTTACCCAGTTCGGTTCCAACGCGGCACCGCCGCCGGCGGCCGGTTCCGGTGTCCTCACCCGCGCGGTGGGCGCCGAAGAACAGCTGTTCGTGGACTGGGTGGTGGCCGGAAGTCGCCCCGGCATGGCGTTCGTGTTGTGTTCCGACGGCATCAACAAGGAGATGTCCGATGCCGAACTCGACGATGAATGTCGTCGCAACCAGCAACCACAGAATCTTGTAGCCGACCTGTTTGAAGTGGCCCTCAGCCGGGCCGCACGCGACAACATCTCGGCCGTCGTAGTGCGTCTCCAAGAATGATGAAAATCCCCCAGTCATGAATTCCATAGCCGAACTGGTCGCTGCCTATCAGGCCGACAAGCTCAAACTTCCGGCGCTCTTCGATGCGCTGTCGGCGCGTGGCGCGGTGTCTGCGCCCGAACATCAGGCCGACATCGACTGGCTTGAGCAGCAGCGCGTCGACGACACGCTGGATACGCTCATCATCCGCGCGTTGCTGGCCAAGCTGGCTGCCGTGCAGACGCAAGCCGGTTCGCCACCCGACGATCCCGACGTCACCATGGTCAAGCCTGCGACGCAGCGACCGACGATTCCGCCGGATGACGACGATGTGACCAAGGTGCAGCCAAGCTCCCGGCCGGCACCGCCACCGCCGGAGGACTTCGACGACGTGACCATGGTCAAGCCGGCCACCCGTCGCCCGCCACCGTCGCCCCACGACGATGAAATCACCAGGGTCAAGCCGGCCGCGGGCGCACAGCGATCGCCAGCCGACGGTCGCACGGGTGGCGCCACGGGAACCCACGGCCTGACCGGTACCAATTCCAGCATCAGCGGGCAGTCCAGCTGGAAGCGCATCTCGGATGCCGAAGGCGGCGACTTCGTGACGGTCGGCTCGCTGCTCAAGGGTCGCTTCCACCTGGAGAAGGAAATCGGTCGGGGTGGGATGGGCGTGGTATTCAAGGCCCGCGACGAACGCAAGGTCGAGGCGCGCGACCGCGACCCGTACGTGGCGATCAAGGTGTTGAACGACGAATTCCGCCGCCATCCCGACTCGCTGATCTCGCTGCAACGCGAATCGCGCCGGTCGCAGCAACTGGCACACGACAACATCGTGCGCGTATTCGACTTCGACAAGGACCGAACCATCGTTTTCATGACGATGGAATACATCGATGGTGCCGATCTCAAGAGCCTGATTCGCGAGCGGGCCTACAACGGCATGCCGCTGGCACAGGCACGACCGCTGATCGAGGGCATGGCCAACGCGCTTACCCGCGCCCACTCCGCCGGTGTGGTGCACTCCGATTTCAAACCCGCCAACGTGATGGTTACGCGCGAGGGCATACCGAAAGTGTTCGACTTCGGTATCGCCCGGGCCGGCAAGCACATGGGCGATGCCGTCGGCGAGCAGACCGTGTTCGACGCCGGCACGCTGGGTGCGCTGACACCGGCCTATGCCAGCCTGGAGATGATCCAGGGCAAGGAGCCCACCCCTCGCGACGACGTCTATGCACTGGGTTGCGTCACCTTCGAATTGCTGACCGGCAAGCATCCGTACAACAAGGCCAGTGCCGAAGTGGCGATGAAGGAGGGCCGCAAGCCGCCGCTGGTGAAGGGGCTGACCAAACTTCAATATCGTACCCTCTGCGCCAGCGTCGCCTTCACCAGCGATCAGCGCCTGAAAAGCGCCAATGAACTCGTCGAGGGGCTTCGCGAGGTGAGCCTGCGCGAGCGGATGATGCCGTACCTGACCTGGGGCGTCCCGTCGCTGCTGATCATTGCCGGCAGCGTATGGGGGTGGACCACTTACCAGCACAGTCACCACGTGGCCGAGGTGATCGCCCGATTCGCGCCGACACGTGCGGATCATTACCCCAGCGAAATGCAGGCCGTGCAGGCGCTCGACACGCTCAGCGACGATGAGCGCAAGCGGATCATCGTCGACCAGAGCGACCTCATCCAGAACTTCCTGATCAGTCGCATCGACAGCTACTGGAATCCGGGCGAGGGGCGCTACAACTACGCCGGAACGCAGCGCGTGTTGAAGCTGCGCGACGATCTGAAACTGTATTCGCCGGCACTGGACCTCAAGCGCGATGCCGTGGAAAAGCAGAGAAACGAACTGCTCAACACGCTCGATACCCAGCTGACGGCGCAAATCGACGCCGGCGCGATCTTCGAGAACCAGCCGGACAATGTGGTCGCCACCCTGACCCGCATCCGCGCGGTCGATCCGGACAGCGCACTGCTGAAGAACACCGAGCTCGAACTCAAGTACGACAGCGCCATCGGCCAGTCGGTCGACGCCGGTCGCATCGACGAGGCCGCTCGGCGACTCAAGCTGGCCACCAGTTTGTTCCCCGATTCCGCGCGATTGAAGCAACGCAGTGCGCAGGTCGATGACTTGAGCAAGGCGATGGCTGCACAGCAACTGGCGCAGCAACAGGCGGAACAACTGCAAAAGCAGCGCGAACAGAGCCTGCTGACATTGAGTGGACTGCTTGACCAGCCGGCCAGCACCGATGGCTGGCGCAGTCAGGCGGCAACGGCCTACCGCGATGCGGTCAAGCTGCTTGCGGACGACCCGCGCATCGAAGCGCAGCGGGTGCGCCTGAAGCAGGTGCTGGCCGCGCAGGCTGCAGCCAGCCAGGCCGGTGGTGACCTCGCCGACGCGATCAGCATCGCCGGTTTCGGCATTGACCTGTTTCCCGGCGACGCGGCGCTTGGCGCAACACGCCAGGCCTTGCTGGAGCAACAGAATCAGTTGGCGCAGAAGGCAGCCACCGAGGCGCAGCGCAACGACCTGGCAAAGAGCCGCGTCACCGACCTGCTGGCCAAGCCGCTCGGCACCGTGGTCTGGCTGCAGGACGTGAAGAGCGCATTGAACAACGCGCGTACCCAGATCGGTGCGGACGCGCCGGCCTACGTTGAATTGAAGCGCAATGTGGACGCCAGCCTGATCAAGCTCGCGCGTGATCGGATCGCCGCTGGCGATCTCGATGCCGCCGGGCGTGTCAGCTTGGCAGGCCAGCAGCTCGATCCGGTCGATCCTGATTTCGCGAAAGTCCTGGCCGAAGAAAACGCTGCGCGAAGCGCGATGCAGAAAAAGGCGCTGCAACAGCAGGCGCAGAAACTGGCCGATGCGCGAACCGCGCTTGCCCAACTGAGTGCCGATCCGCGACTGACGGCCGACTGGCAGCGTTCGGTCGCGACGGCGATGGATACGTTGCGCACCGATACGTCACCGCAAACGGTTCGATCGGTCGATGCATTGGGTGCCGCGATCGCCAGCGAGGCCGCTCGCCTTGCCGATCCGCAACACCTGCCGCAGGCCACGCTGGCCGTGAAGTTCGGGCTCAAATACGCACCGAAATCGGCGCAGTTGCTCGCGCAAAGTGCCAAGCTCGATGCCATCGAGAAAGACCTGCAGGCAAAAGCCGCACAGGAAAGCGCCGATGCCGAGGTGAAATCGCGCATCGAATCGCTGAAAAGCGCAGCCGCGGCTGACGACGTGGCCAAGGCAAGCCAGTCGCTGGCACGGATCCGCACACTCCAGCCGGACAACCCGTTCCTCGAGACCGAGGGTCCGAAACTGCTGGCCGATGCGTACCTGGGCCTGGCCAGCGAAACGTTCCACAAGAGCCACTACCAGAAAGCTGCGGATGTTCTTGCGCAAGGCATCAAGACACTCGGCAGCAACTCCCGCCTGCAGGGGGAGAAGGCGCGCTATGAACTGGTTGCCGCGATCATGGCAGCGGGCAGCCAGCCACTGGCAAGCTCGGATTTTGTCCGGCTGAAGAAACAGTACGACGATGTTCGCAGGGCCGATCCGTCGGCGCTGAGCGAGCTCGAATCGGACATGAAGATGCGTGGCCAGTTGTCGGCCAAATCGCTTGCCGCACAGCTCGATCGACTGCAGTCCGCCGTCAGCGCGACGGCAAGCCCGCGGGCCACGTCGACGCAGGCCGTTCCCACCCCGGGAGAGGTCATCCAGCCAGCTGCTGCGGGGCAATCCGCGATCAACGGCAAGCGGGGCGCGACGACAACCCGGCCCGCCACGACGCCCAACGCAGCTACGGCCACCGGGTCCGGTGGTGCGGATTCCTGCAGCAAGCCCGGTCTGGTCGGCAAGGGCAAGTTCTGCTTCGACAACATCGACGGAGCGCGTGGGCCGCTGCTGGTGGTGGTGCCGGGCGTCGGTGGCGGCAAGGCCTATGCGATGTCCCGTGCGGAAATCTCCATCACCGAGTTCAACCGCTTCTGTCGCGCCACCGGAAAGTGCGCCGCCACGACCGTCGATGATCAGGATCTGGGCAACGCCCCGGTCACCCGCATCAGCCTCGACCAGGCCAGGGCCTACGCAAGATGGCTCAGCGACCTCAGTGGCGGCTTCACCTATCGTCTGCCGACCGATGCGGAATGGCTGAATGCCGCCAAGGCTGGCGGCAACTGGAAGCAGGCCGAGGACAGCAATTGCGTATTGCCTTCGGCCGGCGGCGACGATAACGGCGGTGCAGTGGTATCGGCGCGCGGGCGCTCCAGGAATCCATGGGGCCTGGTCAACACGACCGGCAATGTCTGGGAATGGGTGGTCAGCGGCGGAAACGTGATGGCGCGCGGCGGCAGCTTCACCAGTTACTGGTCGGACTGCAATGTGGATACTCATCGTGCCGACAATGGCTCGCCTCAGAAAGACGTTGGTTTCCGGATACTCAGGGAGCTGAAATGACCGAGCGGGAACGGGCAATCAATCGCGATCTGCATGCCTTGGATGAGGCGCATCGGCTTGGCCGGATCACGCGCGCCGACTATCGCTCACGGCGCCGTCGCGTGCTCCAGTCGCTGCAAGACGGCAGCGGCGTGGTCACCGCACGCAAGACACTGGTGCCCGGCGGCACAACGACATCGCCTCGCCCGCGCCATGCGCATTCGGCGTCGGTCGGCGACACCTCGGCGGAATCCGGACGGGCAATGACCACGCTGTTGACGATGCGACCGGGGATCGCCTGGAAGCCGCTGCTGGCCATCGTGAGCGGCGCCGTGCTCCTGCTTCTGCTGGTTTTCTGGCTGCTGCGCGACACATGACGTGATCCACGCTGTCGCATCTTGCGATGGCGATGCGTTTCTTCGGCAAGGTGACGCTTTGCCGAGCTGAAGGGTGATGCCTTGCGTGCTTTTCATCGGCACGAGTGAACATGGACCGGTATGACATGAAACGGCGCCGGAACGCATATCGCGCAGCCTTCCATGCCTATTCCCCGGAACGTTCGAGGGTGTATTCTGCGAGAAGTGACTTGTATCGGCACGGGCAGCAACTGCCTTGCCTTAGGGATGGGACGTTGGAGACTGCGTGAGCCTGGATATCCCGGGCGTGCGGTCTATGGAAGATGAAGCGGGCCAGGGGGATGTATCGTGCGAATTGTTTGCTTCGCGGCAGCGTTGGCATTGGCGTTGACGGGCGGAATTGCCTGCGCGCGAGACACCGGCATCGCCTTGCCGGGTCAGGCGTCCGGCAAACCGGACACCCCGGCAGAGTCTGCTGCAGTGCCGAGGTCGGCGACCGCAACGCCGGATGCCGCATCACCGCCCCAGGCGCCTGCCAGCGTAGTTCCCCCGGTGAGAGACCGCGACGCCGCGGCCACACAGACGATCGCAGTGCAGGGTTTTCGCGTTTCCGGCGTGGCCGATCACGCCGATCTCGGAGTGACCCCGGCGAGCATCCAGGCGCTTGCCGACGCGCAGTATCGCCAATTGGCAAGCAAGACAACGGCGCCGGTGCGATTGACCTTCGCCCAGATGCAGGGTGTGGCTGACAAGATCGTCGAGCGTTACCGGACGGCCGGCTTCATCGTCTCCAATGCGTTCCTGCCGGCGCAGACCGTGGGCGCCGACCAGATCGTCCAGATCCAGGTGCTCGAGGGCAAGATCGGCAAGATCCTCGTCAAGGGCACGCATCGTTACCGACCGGGCGTCATTTCCGCACCGGCGGAAAAACTCAGAGGCAAGCCGCTGCTGAAAAGCGACGTGGACACGGCGTTGCTGTACGCGCGCGATCTGCCGGGAGTGACGGTGTCCTCGACGTTCCAGCCCGGCGAACATACCGGCGATACCGATCTGGTAATGGTCGCCCATGAAGCCAAACGACCGTACAAGATCATGCTGGGCGCCAACAACTACGGTACCGATCTGACCGGCAAATACCGGGCCCAGGCCGGAATCGAATGGGACAACCCGCTGCGCATCGGCGATACGTTCAACGTGAGCGTGGACTACGCACTGGATCCGAGCAACAACGTCTATGGCGCATTGACCTATCGCGCACCGCTCGGCATCACGCCGGGGCTGGCTGCCGTCGTCGGCGCCTCACGCAGCGAGCTGCAGGTCAACACCGGGACCTTTTCGTCGCTCAACGTCAAGGGACCCAGTTCGCTCTACTACGCGGGCATGGACTGGAAATTCGTCAACAAGGACGATCTCAAGGCAACCGGCACGCTGCATGTCATCGAGGAGGAGTCCCAACTGGACAGCCTCGGCGTGAATCTGTCGGACGAAAAATTCAGCGTTGCCGAAATGACCTACGGTGTGGTCCACACCGATCGCCGTTTTCAGGGCGTCGACCTCGTCCAGGTCGGTGTGCGCAAGTCGATCAACGACAGCTCCGCCGAACCGGACATGGTCAGCCCGCAGCACGCGAGCAATTTCCTCGTCACCAAGCTTTCGTATACGCGACTGCAATTCCTCAGCAAATCGCAGCGGCTCAATTTCAAGTTCGTCGGCCAGTACACCCGCGACGCGCTGATTCCGCTGGAGCAGTTCGCGCTCGGCGGGCCGGACAGCACCCGCGCCTATCCGATTGCCGATGCCTTGCGCGACAAGGGTTACTACGCGTCGCTCGAATACCACGTCGACGCGCCCGGTTTCGGCGATGTGGTCTCGCCGTTCTACGGCAGGCCGTGGCGCGAGCTGCTGGAATTCGAAGTGTTCGTCGATTATGCCAAGGGGTATTCGGCCGGCGCCAACAAGCTCATCACGCCGGATACGGCCACGCTCAGCGGTGCGGGTGCGGGACTGATCTTCCGCCTGCCGCGGTTCAACCAGTTCGCGCTTCACCTCGACGGTTCAGTGCCGCTGAGCTCGCAAGATGCATCTGATGGCAAGGGCTTCCACATCTACTGCGGGTTCAGCTTCACGTATTGACGGATGATGACCATGAGCAAGAGCACCCGTACCAATCGCCGCAACCCGCGCACGCCCGCGCGCCTGCATGCGACCCCCGCACCGGTGGCTTTCTTGCCTTTGCGCAAGACCTGGCCGATCAGCCTCTGCGTCGGCCTGGTCGTCGGGTCGATCGTGTTCAGCAGCGATGCACTGGCCGGCGGTCCTGCCGGCGGCGTCGTGGTCGGCGGCTCAGGCACGATCACGCACAACGGCAACAGCACGATCATCAACCAGGCATCGAACCGGCTTGCGCTGAACTGGCAGACGTTCAACGTCGGCGCCAACGAATCGGTGCTGTTCAATCAGCCGTCGCGATCTGCGGTTGCCTTGAACCGGATCCTCGACCAGAACCCCAGCCAGATCTTCGGCCGGATCAATTCGAACGGTCAGATCTTCCTGATCAACACGCACGGCATCATCTTCGGCGCCACGGCGCAAATGAATGTCGGCGGCCTGATGGCCAGCACGCTGGATCTGACGCCGAACGACTTCCTCGCCGGGCACTACAACCTCAACGCGATCGCCCCCGCTGCCGGCGTGGTCAACCACGGCCTGATCCAGGCAGCGAGCGGTGGTTCGGTCAGCCTGGTCGGTGGCAACGTCGTCAATGACGGACTGATCCTTGCCAACTACGGCAAGATCAATCTCGACGGCGCCGATCACGCCACGCTCGACTTCGACGGCAACGGCCTGATCAATATCCAGATCACCGGGGAGCTCAAGCAACGCCTGGACGCCAAGGAGGCGGCAGTCACCAACAAGGGCACGTTGGAGGCAGATGGCGGCACCGTGGTGTTGCAGGCATCCGCGGCGAAGGATCTGTTCACCAACCTCGTCAACAATTCCGGTTTGATCGACGCCAGCAGCATCAGCAACGACGGCGGCGTGGTGCGCCTGGTGGCGAGTGGCGGCAATGCTGAAAGCTCCGGAACCATCGACGTCAGCGGCAAACATGGCGGGCGTATCCAAGCCTTGTCGGACAGGGATGTAAGGATAACCGGCGGTACGCTGGACGCCTCCGGCAGTCAGGGCGGCGGGGCGATTCGCGTCGGCGGCGGCATTCGCGGTGGTGAATCGCTCGCCATCGCCGACCGCGCCTATGTCGCCGATGGGGTCACCATCAATGCCGATGCCACCGTCGGCGGCAACGGCGGCAGCATCGCGGTGTTTTCCCAGAACAACTCCGTGGTCGCCGGCAGCCTGTTTGCGCGTGGTGGCATACAGGGCGGCAACGGCGGCTTCGTCGAAACATCGAGCCACGGCGCCCTGACAATCACCGACACCCCGCAAGTCGGGGCGCGTAACACCGGAGGGTTCGGTGGCGACTGGTTGATCGACCCGAACAACATCGACATCGTCGCCGGCGGCGGCAACACCAACATCAATGCCACCGATCCGTTTCTTTCAACAAACGACGGTGCGTCGCTTGGCGTCGACCTGATCACCCAGGCGTTGACCGGCGGAGCCAACGTCACGGTCACCACCGGCAGCGGAGGAACCAACGCCGAGGCTGGCGACATCACCCTCAATGCCGGTCTCGACTACGACGGCAAGGGCAGCAACGCGCTCACGTTCGACGCTGCGCACGACATCGTGATCAACAGCAGCATCTTCGATTCGACGCCTGGTGGCGACGTGCTGAACCTGTCGCTGATTGCCGGCAACAATATCAATCTCGCCAACAACATCTCACTCGGCGCCGGCTCGGCCACGTTGACCGCAACGGCAGGCAGCATCACGCAAACGGCAGGCAAGTTGTCTGCGGGCACGTTGAACGCGACCGCCGCCACGGGTATCAACCTGAATACGGCGGCGACGCTGCTCAATGTGGTCAACACCGGCGCCACCGGCGACATCGCGATCACCGAGGCGGACGGCGCCACGGTGCAGGCGCTGCAGCAGAC
This sequence comes from Rhodanobacter sp. T12-5, assembly GCF_008329435.1. Classification (GTDB taxonomy): domain Bacteria; phylum Pseudomonadota; class Gammaproteobacteria; order Xanthomonadales; family Rhodanobacteraceae; genus Rhodanobacter. The sequence continues at coordinate 443,393 of NZ_NPKN01000002.1, read as the reverse complement.
CGATGTGACCAATACCGCCGGCACGGTGTCGCTGACCTCGGCCTCGGGAAACATCGGCATCGACGATGGCTCCGTACTGAGCCAGGGCGGGCTGGTCACGCTTACGGCGACGGCTGGGGCGATCACGGATGCCGATGGCGGTACGGCGACCAGTATCACCAATGCTGGCGGACAGGCCATGCTCGACGCCGCAACCGGTATTGGCGCTGTTGGCGTTGGCAACGAGATCGATACGCAACTGGGCACGCTGGCGTTCGCCAACAGCGGCACTGGCGATGTCTCCGTCACGAATACCGGTGCCCTGACGGTCAGCGGTACCTCGGGCAGCGGCAATGTCGGCATCACCAGCACGACAGGTAACCTTGCCGTAGGTACGTCGGGCATCGTCACCGCTGGCGGTGCGGTAACCCTCAAGGCTGCCGAGGCCGATGCAGGAATCACCATCGGCACGGGCAATACGTTGAGGACCACCAATGGGGTCGCCACTGGTGCGAACGTCAGCCTGATTGCCGACAACGCGGACGTCACCGGAACCATCGATGCCGGTACCGCCGGTACCGTCACCATCCTGCAATCCACGGCGGGGAGAAAGATTTCGCTGGGCAGCGAAACTTCGGGCCAACTCGGTTTGACCGGTACCGAGTTCGACCAGATCACGGCCAACACGATCGTGATCGGTGATGCCAATAGCGGCGATTTGGGCATCTTTGCGGCCATCGCGCCAGCTCATGCCGCCAACCTCTCGCTGAATACCGGAGGTGCGATTTCGCAGGCGGCGGGCGCCACCATCACGGTGGGCACCTTGACCGGCAGCTCGGTCGGCGCCACCGCGCTGGGAGAGGCCAACCAGATCGGCAAACTCGGGAGCTTCACCGCCGCAAGCTTCAGCCTGACCAATGCCGCTCCGCTCACGCTCGCCGGCGATGTGACGACCAGTGGAACGCAAACCTACAACGCGGCGCTGGCGCTGGGCAGCGATGCCACCCTGACAACGACGAACAGCGCGGTGACGTTCGCCGGCACGGTGGACAACGCCGACCCGACGGCGCGAAACCTGACCGTGAACACCGGCAGCGGCGCCGTCACGTTTGGCGGTGCGGTGGGCAGCGATGCCACCAACGGTGCACTGGGCGCGCTGACCGTGAACAGCACGGGCCTGACGAGCTTCGGCAACGTCGCAGCGACCAGCGTCGTGACGAATGCCGGCGGCAGCACCTTGCTGGGCGGCAATGTCACCACCAGCGGCACGCAGACCTACAACGATGCGGTGATCCTGGGCAGCGATGCCATCCTGACAACGACGAACAGCGCGGTGACGTTCGCCGGCACGGTGGACAACGCCGACCCGACCGCGCGAAACCTGACCGTGAACACCGGCAGCGGTGCCGTCACGTTTGGCGGTGCGGTGGGCAGCGATGCCACCAACGGTGCACTGGGCGCGCTGACCGTGAACAGCACGGGCCTGACGAGCTTCGGCAACGTCGCGGCGACCAGCGTCGTGACGAACGCCGGCGGCAGCACCTTGCTGGGCGGCAATGTCACCACCAGCGGCACGCAGACCTACAACGATGCGGTGACCCTGGGCAGCGATGCCACCCTGACAACGACGAACAGCGCGGTGAACTTTGCCGGCACGGTGGACAACGTCGACCCGACGGCGCGAAACCTGACCGTGAACACCGGCAGCGGTGCCGTCACGTTTGGCGGTGCGGTGGGCAGCAACGCCACCAACGGGGTGCTGGCTGGCTTGACGATCCAGAGCGGCAGCTTGAGCGCGAAGTCGCTGAATATCGGCAGCGGTGGATTGTCGGTGACCACCACGACAGGAGACATCACGCAGGGCGGCAAATTCGTGGTCACCGGCTTGTCCAGTTTCAACTCGGGCAACCATGCGATCTCACTGACTGACGCAGGCAACGATTTCCAGGGTGACGTCTCGGCAGTCGGAGCCGGCGTGTCGCTGGTGGATGCCAATGATCTGCAGGTCGCCGCGCTGACTGACAATGCAAACGGCAATGTGAGCCTGATCGCCGGTGGTGTGTTGTCCGTGCCGACAGCGGGCATCGCGGCCGGCAACGGTGACCTGACGCTGGAATCGAATGGCGGCGCGTTGTCGACCAGCGGCGCCTTGAGCGGCACCAATGTAAGCCTGACCGGTCGTGATGGCGTGACACTCGGCGGCGATCTGTCCGCCCTGGGAACACTGAAACTGACCAGCACGAATGCGGGGATCGCGCAGACGGGCGGCAGCATCACGACTGGCGGTGCCAGCACGGTAAACGCGGGCACCGGTGACATCACGCTGGCCGAACTCAATGGTTTCGGAGACGCAGTGAGCCTGACCGGCCACAACGTGAGCCTGACGAACAACGTGGCCACCAAGCTGGGCACCAGCACGGTGACCGGCTCGCTGGGTGTCGCCAGCAATGGCGCGCTGACCCAGACCGGTGCATTGACGGTGACGGGTGCCGCGACGTTTACGCAGAACAGCGCCGCCGCCGGGATCACGCAGGACATCGATCTTGGAACGCAGGACAACAGTTTTCAGGGTGGCGTGACCTTTGCCGGGACCATCAACAACCTCGCGCTGAAAAATATCAATGCGACGCCTGGCACATTGACCCTGCCGACCAATGTGGCGGGCAATTTCACGCTGAATTACACCAATGCCGCGCTGACATTGCCGGTGGTGGGCGTGGGTGGCGCGCTGGATGTGACGGCATCCGGCGGCATTGCAATCAATGGCGACGTGACCACAGGCGGATCACAGACTTACCACGATGCGGTGACCCTGGGCAGCGATGCCACCCTGACAACGACGAACAGCGCGGTGAACTTTGTCGGCACGGTGGACAACGCCGACCCGACCGCGCGAAACCTGACCGTGAACACCGGCAGCGGCGCCGTCACGTTTGGCGGTGCGGTGGGCAGCAACGCCACCAACGGGGCGCTGGCTGGCTTGACGATCCAGAGTGGCAGCTTGAGCGCGAAGACGCTGAATATCGGCAGCGGTGGATTGTCGGTGACCACCACGACAGGCGACATCACGCAGAGCGGCAAATTCGTGGTCACCGGCTTGTCCAGTTTCAACTCGGGCAACCATGCGATCTCACTGACTGATGCAGGCAACGATTTCCAGGGTGACGTCTCGGCGGTCGGAGCCGGCGTGTCGCTGGTGGACGTCAATGATCTGCAGGTCGCCGCGCTGACTGACAATGCAAACGGCAATGTGAGCCTGATCGCCGGTGGTGTGTTGTCCGTGCCGACAGCGGGCATCGCAGCCGGCAACGGTGACCTGACGCTGGAATCGAATGGCGGCGCGTTGTCGACCAGCGGCGCCTTGAGTGGCAACAATGTAAGCCTGACCGGTCGTGATGGCGTGACACTCGGCGGCGATCTGTCCGCCCTGGGAACACTGAAACTGACCAGCACGAATGCGGGGATCGCGCAGACGGGCGGCAACATCACGGCTGGCGGTGCCAGCACCGTAAACGCGGGCACCGGTGCGATCACGCTGACGCAGGTGAACGACTTCACCGGCGCGGTAACCCTGACCGGTGGCACGACGCAGATCACCGATGCGAACGCGCTGACGCTGGGCGCGCTGGGCACGGGTGCCTTGACGGCGATCAGTACCGGCACGTTGAACCTGGGCAGCGGTACGGTGGCCGGCCACCTGGATGCGACCAGCAACGGCGGTGCGATCATCCAGAGCGGCGCCTTGAACGTGACCGGCGGCAACACCAGCGCCATCGATGCCGGCAGCGGCACGATCACGTTGACGCAGGCGAACGACTTCACTGGCGCGGTAACCCTGACCGGTGGCACGACACAGATCACCGATGCGAACGCACTGACGCTGGGCGCGCTGGGCACGGGTGCCCTGACGGCGATCAGCGCCGGCACGTTGAACCTGGGCAGCGGCACGGTGGCCGGCCACCTGGATGCGACCAGCAACGGCGGTGCGGTCATCCAGAGCGGCGCCTTGAACGTGACCGGAGGCAACACCAGCGCCATCGATGCCGGCAGCGGCACGATCACGTTGACGCAGGCGAACGACTTCACCGGCGCGGTAACCCTGACCGGTGGCACGACGCAGATCACCGATGCGAACGCACTGACGCTGGGCGCGCTGGGCACGGGTGCCCTGACGGCGATCAGCGCCGGCACGTTGAACCTGGGCAGCGGCACGGTGGCCGGCCACCTGGATGCGACCAGCAACGGCGGTGCGGTCATCCAGAGCGGCGCCTTGAACGTGACCGGAGGCAACACCAGCGCCATCGATGCCGGCAGCGGCACGATCACGTTGACGCAGGCGAACGACTTCACCGGCGCGGTAACCCTGACCGGTGGCACGACGCAGATCACCGATGCGAACGCGCTGACGCTGGGCGCGCTGGGCACGGGTGCCCTGACGGCGATCAGCACCGGCACGTTGAACCTGGGCAGCGGTACGGTGGACGGTGCCCTGATCGCGTCCAGCAACGGCGGAGCGATCGGTCAGACAAACGCCATGACCGTAACTGGCAGCAGCGCGATCAACGCCGGCAATGGTGTACTTGCTCTGACCCAGGCCAACAACGATTTCCAGGGTGCCGTCACGGTGACGGGAGCAGGCGTGTCCCTGGTGGATGTCAATGATCTGAGCGTCACCGCGCTGACCGACAACGCGAACGGCAACGTCAGCCTGGTGTCGGGCGGTGCGCTGACATTGCCGACGAGTGCCGTCGCCGCCGGTACCGGCAACCTGACGCTGGCGTCGAACGGCGGGGCCTTGTCGACCAGCAACGCCTTGAGCGGCACCAACGTGAGCCTGACCGGTCGTGACGGTGTGGCGCTCGGCGGTAATGTGTCCGCTCTGGGTACGCTGGAGCTGGTCAGCACGAATGCGGCGATCACGCAGTTGGCCGGCAACATTGCGGTGGCCGGTCTCAGCACGGTAACGGCAGGCTCGGGCGCCATCACGCTGGGCGCAGCCGGCAACGACTTCGGCGGAGCAGTGAACCTGGCCGGCGGGGCCACCCAGATCACCGACCAGAACGCGCTGACCTTGGGCACACTGACTACCGGCGCGCTGACGGCGATCAGCACCGGCGCGTTGAACCTGGGCAGCGGCAATGTGAGCGGCAACCTGGTGGCGACCAGCAACAACGGCGCCATCAATCAGGCCGGTGCCTTGAGAGTGACCGGGACCAGCGCCATCAACGCAGGCACTGATGCCGTCACGCTCACCCAGGCAAACAATGATTTTCAGGGTAGCGTCTCCGCGACCGGGACCGGCGTGTCGATCACCGACGCCAACGATCTCGCAATTGCGGGGCTGAATGATGGTGCCAATGGCACAGTCAGCCTGATTGCCGGGGGGGTGCTGACCTTGCCGGCGGGCTCGATCAATACCGGTAGCGCAAATCTGACGTTGACCTCCAATGGTGGTTCACTCGCTACGGCCGGCGCCCTGAGCGGTGCCAACATATCGCTGACCGGACACGGTGGCGTGGCATTGAACAACAACGTGACGGCCGCCGGAACACTGGGCCTTTTCAGTGGTGCTGCCATCAGCCAGGGCGCTGGCATCATCACGGCAGGCAGTCTGATTGGCAGTTCGGTGGGCAACACGACACTCGGCCAGGCCAACAAGATCGGCACGCTGGGCCATTTCAGTGCAGCGAATTTCAGCCTGAACAATGCCTGGACGCTGTCGGTAAACGGTCCTCTGACGACCACCGGCGATACCGGCAACATCAGCCTGAAGACGACGAGCGGTGATTTGATCGTCCATGCCGATCTGGCTGGCGGCGCCGTTGCATTGACCTCGGCCGGCAACCTGGCGCTGACGAAAAACCTCAAGGGCACCACCGTTGCGCTGAGTTCAGGCGGCAACCTCGATCAGAGCGGCGGCATCATCACCGCGGGCGTGCTGAGCGGCGGTGCGGTGGGTAGCGCGACACTGAACCAGGCCAACAGGATTGCCGCGCTGGGTGCCTTCAGCACCGCCAATGGTCTCAGCCTCATCAGTAGTCAGGCATTGACGGTGAACGGTCCGGTCAGCGGCGGAGCCAGTACGGCACTGACGACAACGGCTGGCGGTTTGGTCATCAATGGCGCCGTCAGCGGCACCACCACGACGCTGAAATCGGCGGCCGCGATCACCGAAGGCGCCGGCGGCAGCATCACCGCAAGTACGCTGAGCGGCCAGTCGGCAGGCGCCACGGCACTGAACGGCAACAACCACATCGGTACCCTGGGCAAGTTCAGTGCCGCCAGCTTCGGCCTGACCAACGCGCAGACGCTGACGGTAAGCGGCCCGCTCAGCGGCGGCTCCGGCGCGGCGCTGACGACGACCGCCGGCAACCTCGTGATCAATGCGGCAATCAGCGGAACCACGACGACACTGAAGTCCGCCGGTGCCATCAGCGAAGGTGTGGGCGGCAGCATTGCCGCGAACAGGTTGGACGGCCAGTCCGTCGGTGCGACCAGTCTCGATGGCACCAATCATATCGGCACGTTGGGCCGCTTCAGCGCGGCGAGCTTCGGCTTGACCAATGCACAGGGCTTGACGGTAAGCGGACCGGTCAATGGTGGTGCCAGCACCTCGTTGACCACGACGGCCGGCGATCTGATGATCAATGGCCAGCTAAGCGGAGCCACGACGACGCTGAAATCCGCCGGTGCGATCAGCGAAGGCGCCGGCGGCAGCATCACGGCGAACTTGCTGACCGGTCATGCGGTCGGCAACACCACGCTCGATGGCAACAACCACATCGACACGCTCGGCAGCTTCAGTGCCGATTTCAGCCTGACCAATGCACAGACGCTGACGGTCGCCGGACCGCTTGACGGTGGCCCGGTCGTTGCGTTGACGACGACCGCCGGCGACCTGCTGATCAATGGTGCGATCAACGGCGCCACGACGACACTGAAGTCAGCCGGTGCGATCCGCGAAGGCGCTGGCGGCGGCATCACGGCAAGCACACTGAGCGGGCAGTCCGCGGGGGCGACCGCGCTCACCGGCGACAACCACATCGGTACGCTGGGGAGCTTCAGCGCCGCAAGCCTTGACCTGACCAGTGCGCAGGCGCTGACGGTGGGTGGCCCGATCAGCGGCGGCGCGAGCACGACCCTGACGACGACCGCGGGCGACCTGACGATCAATGGCGCGGTGAGCGGCACCAGCACGGCGTTGAACTCGGCTGGCGCGATCATTGAAGGCGTGGGCGGCAGCATCACGGCCGGTACGTTGAGTGGGCATGCCGTGGGAGGCCCAACCGAGCTCGGCAGCGCAACCCACCGCATCAACAACATGGTCGACATCCTCGGCAACTTCTCGTCGCCGGCGGGTTTCAGCATGACCAACGACAAGTCGCTCACGCTGGCCTCGGTTGGCGGCAGTGCGTTCACGGTCGATGCCGGCACGTCGGCGTTCTATCTGTCCGTGACCCACGGCGATCTGTTCCAGCTCGGCACCGCGCCGGTTTACAACAGTACGGGCGTGTGGAGTTCGACCGGGCGCATGGGCACGGGCTCCGCGCCGATCTACGTCGTGGGTACCGGCCCGCAGACCATTGCCATGGTCGGCCTGGCGCCGGCCTACTTCTACGCGATCGACAGCACCGGCAGCCTGTTGCCGCTGGGTGGCGGCCTTGCCATCAACGTGCCTACCGCGTCAGGAGCGGGCAGTGCGCAGAACGGCAATCACGGCGATTCGTATATCGACCCGGGCGTGATCACGGCGAACTACCGCTCGTACGGCATCGTGCCGTCAGGCGTGCGTCTGCCGGAGGATCAGCAGAGCGGATGCGATCCGGATCAGCCGGACCAGCTCGATTGCGAGGATGCCGACTCGGTGGGCATGGTGAACATGCGGGGAATGACGGGCGCATGGATGAGTGCCCGTCCATGACGTGCCGCAACGCCGGCGTTGGCGTCGGCATCATGTTGTGGTTGGCGCTGCCGATGTCCGCGGCGATCCTTGCCGGCCCGGTCTCCGCACAGATCGCGCCGAGGCTGACCGGAGCGGCGGTGATCGGCCAGCTCGAGTCGGCCCGGCACGAGCTGGCAGCCCGTGCCGCCAGCGCGCCGCACTCCAGCCTGGCCGCGACCAGCGAGCGTCTGGGCAAACTTGCCGATGCGCTGCGCAAGTCACTCGGCAACGATGCCGAAAAGCCGATCGACACCCTCGGCAAGGATGTCAGGGGCAGCGCCTATCGGGCATCCGCGGTGGTTCAGCGGACGCGGGCGTACCTGGATGCAACCTCCGGCTGCCTCGACGCCGACGTCGAAGCGATGGCCGAGGCGCTGTCCACCACCGTCAGGCTCGTCGCCGATGAAGATGACTCGTCGAAGATGCAGCCGGTGATCAATGGCGTGGAGACGCTCGATCACCGGCCGCTGTTCGTGCTGCATGGCGCTGGCAAGGGCCCGGCCTTTGCACTGGTGGGGGCCAACCTGTTCGATGCCCAATGCGAAAGTCCGGTGGTGACCGCCACCGACGGGCAGGGCAAGCTGCAGTCGGTGCAACCGAGCGTGACCGGGGTGCTGCCCAACCGCATCGAGTTGAAGGTGCCCGATGGTGCCGCGCTTGCGCCGGGCAGTTACGTGCTGCATGTGGTGGCCAAACACAAGGCCTTCCTGGTCGGCTGCTCGGCGCAACCGCAGACCATCGCCGCGGTGCAGGTGGCGCCTCCGGTGAAGGTGTCGTTGAGTTACGGGGTGGCCGCCACATGTCGCGCGGGGGGCGCGGACCGTACCCTGCCGCCGGTCACCGGTACCATGCCGGACCTCGCCGGCGGCATCGTGGCGCAGCAGGTGGCCATCGACGGCTGCGCCGAGCCGGTCAGCTACGCGATCACTGCCAAGGTGACATTTGGTGACGGGCACAGCGTCTCGGTCGGGCCGATCAGCCAGGTCGCTTCGGCCGGCATCACCGCCGGTCTGCCGACGGGTCTCTCGCTGAGCTGGGATCCCTCGGTGCGACAGATCTTCGTGCGACCGTCGGCGACCACCTGCAAGGGCGCGTACTGAATCGTTCGTGCAACCGGGTGGACGCGTCTCTTGGGAAAGGGCGTGTCCCTCACGGTTCCTCGGTTACTCGCTGGGAGTGCCGGAAACGACGCGCAATTCCGAGATGCCGCCCGGGGCGAGATCCTTCAGCAAGTCCATGAAATCCATGCCGACCAGGCGTTGCGCACGTCGAAGCAGCAGGGGAACCGGGCTCGAAGGCTCGCAGCGGGTGTAGTAATCGCACAGTTCGTCCAACCGGCGCATGACGTCCTGCGGGCCGGCGATCGCGCCGTTATTGGCGGCACGCACGCCGCCATCGCCCGCACCTTCCCCTGCGCCGTCCTCGCCCTCGGCAGAGCCCTCCGGCGGTATGCGCCGCGCAAGTTGCGGCTCGAGGAATTTCTTCAGCTCGTAGATGTCGCTGAGCAGGTTCTTGAAATCCGGCCCGGCGGTGCCGACACGATCATTGAAGAGGGCATCGATGGCTTTGGCGTGCTCCAGCGATTCGCCGATCGCGGCCGTCACGGCGATCAATTCGCTTTCCGCGCAGTCCATGCAGCAGGCTTCGATTTCCGTGATCGTCGCGTCCGGCGTACCTTCGGTCTGGGCGACCTTCAGCGTGCCATTGGCAATGCGCAGGTCGCGCAGGTCGAATCGACCCATTCGCGGCGATTGCACGAAAGGCGTGGTGCGGAAATAGCGCAACACACCCTGCATGTCGCCCAGCGGAACCACCGAGTTGACGCGCATGGTGGGGTCGTTGTCGTCTTCGGCATCCAGTTGTGGATGCACGGTGTCCCAGAAGTGTTCGAGCAAGCCGCGAATCAGGCCGAGGCCGGCATTCCATCCGGGCATGCCGGAGGTGCGCATCCACGCCGTGGTGAGGTGGACCGCGGCGCGCAGGTCCTTGGATCGTCCCAGCACGGCTTCGGCCAGCTCGATGACTTTGTCCCAGTCGGGGTCTTCGGCTGCCTTGACGTTGTCCCCCACGGCGCGTTCGGCCTTCGGTGCCGCCGCCCGTTCGAGCGCGAGAAACTCCGGGTCGTATTCCAGATCGTCTCCCGATGGCGCGTCATCTCCGATCGGTGCCAACAACGACTCCAGATTGAACTTTGCCATGGCTTGCACTGCCTTTCGGGAATGATTCCGGCATTATCACAAATTATTGACGCAAAACCAGTCGCCGACCGACTGTAACCCGGTCGGGACAAGACCGCGCATGCGTTATCCGGATAGCGGCCAATCAGCAATGATCGGGATATTCGAATCCTCAGGCCATAACCCGGTCGGTGCAGTGGATTGGTAGTGACCGGATGGGTGCGGAGCCATCGCGGCTGTCATGGCGATGCAGTGCCGGGAAGGTCCCGGCTGCGATGGTCGAACGCTTTCCTATTCGTCTTCCGACGAAGAGGCTGGCGATATGAAGTTCGGATCTTCCGAGTCGCGTGCGTGGCGGATCGCGTTGCGCAGACGCAGGTCCAGCTGGTCGAAATCCAGCACCACTTTGCCGGAGTGGACTGCCTTGATCGCCGAGCGCGGCACCACGAAGTCGCCGGCGTTCTCGATATAGACGAGCAGTTCGGGCAAGCCGTGGCGGACCTCGCGCACCGAGCCGATACCTTCGTCGCCATCGGAGAGGAAAACCATGAACCCTTCACTGATCTGTTCGCGCATGACGTGCCCCGTTTGTTGGCGGACGGAAGTGGCGTGGCGGACGCATGGCGATTTTCGACCACGCGTCAGCGGCACGAGCTTCAGGCAGATGATGGACACACGGGCGTCTCGGCGCGGTGAAAAGGGATGTGTTGAAGATCCCAATTTCCTCTGCCGGAACGAGGTGTGAAAGGCGTCCGGGAGTGGCTAGGCAGCTCAGTCTTTCCGACGCCCACGCGGTTCATCCGGCGAAACGCCTGACCCAGGCCACGTAATTGTCGACGAAGCCCTGCAGGAATTTCCGCGTGCTGTCGTTGCCGATCGTGCCGTCGTCGGCGATCAGCTCGTCCTTGAAATGGATGAACACTTCAGGCTGGGCCAGCATCGGTACATCCAGATAGGCAAGGACGTTGCGCAGGTGCTGTTGTGCCAGCGCCGTACCGGTCGAGCCGATCGAGGCGCCGAGCACCGCGCCCGGCCTGCCGGCGAACGAGTTGGTGCCCCAAGGGCGCGAAGCGATGTCGATCGCGTTCTTCAGCACGCCGGGAATCGAACGGTTGTATTCGGGCGTGACGAACAGCAATGCGTCGGCCGATTCGACATCCTTCTTCAGGCGAGCGGCCGTTGCCGGATAAGCCGTATCGAAATCCTGCGAGTACAGCGGCAAGTCGTCGATCTGGATATGCCGGAATGCGAGCTCGGCAGGTGCCAGTTTCTCCACCGCACGGGCAAGCCGGCGATTGAACGAACCCACGCGCAGGCTTCCGACAAAAACAGCGACCTTGATCTGACTCATGTCCGGCTCCCGGGGTGTGAAAGAATGCGCGTTCACCCAATGTCCCGTGATTCGCGTTAAAGACGGATGAACCCGGCTCAGGCATCATGCGCGCAACGCGCAGGTTCATGGTCCACGCACCAGACCCGTGCCCCCCGATCGATTACCCGACGAACAAGCCCATGCAAGCCATTGAAGCCCTGATCGACCGTGCCTTCGAGCGTCGCAACGAACTGACCCAAGCCGAGATCGAGACCGATCTGCGCCCGGCCATCGGCCAAGTGCTCGGCCTGCTCGAATCCGGCGAGCGCCGCGTTGCCGAGCCCGATGGCCACGGCGGCTGGACGGTGAACCAGTGGATCAAGAAGGCCGTGCTGCTGTACTTCCGCATCACCGACAACCGCGTGGTCGACGGCGGCCCGGCACAGGCTTTCGACAAGGTGCCATTGCGCTTCGCCCACGGCAACGACGACGAGTTGCAACAGCTCGGCGCGCGCGTGGTGCCCGGCGCGCTGGTGCGCCGCGGCGCGCACATCGCGAAGGATGCGGTGCTGATGCCGAGCTACGTCAACATCGGTGCTTACGTCGGCGCCGGCAGCATGGTCGACACCTGGGCCACGGTCGGCTCCTGCGCGCAGATCGGTGCCGGCGTGCACCTGTCCGGCGGCGTCGGCATCGGCGGCGTGCTGGAGCCGCTGCAGGCCAACCCCACCATCATCGAGGACAACTGCTTCATCGGCGCGCGCTCCGAAGTGGTCGAGGGCGTGGTGGTGGAGAAGGGCAGCGTGATCGGCATGGGCGTGTTCCTCGGCCAGTCCACCCGCATCTACAACCGCGCCACCGGCGAAGTCAGCTACGGCCGCGTGCCCGCCGGCAGCGTCGTGGTAGCCGGCAGCCTGCCGGCGAAAGACGGCAGCCACAGTCTGTACGCCGCGATCATCGTCAAGCAGGTGGACGAGAAGACGCGCGGCAAGACGAGCATCAACGAACTTTTGCGGAGCGGCGAATGAACCCCGTCTTGTATGGACTTCCAAACTGCGACACTTGCAAGAAGGCGCGCAACTGGCTCGCCCGCTTCGAAGTGGCGCACGACTTCATCGACTACCGCGCCAACCCGGTACCGGCGGCAACGCTGAAAGACTGGGCGGCGCGGCTTGGCGGCTGGGAGAAGCTGGTCAACAAGTCCTCCACCACCTGGCGCAACCTGCTGCCGCAGCGCAAGAATCCCGGCAGCGATCCGGAGTGGACGCTGCTGCTGAAGGAATACCCGGCGCTGATCCGCCGCCCGGTGGTGGTGCAGTCCGACGGCATGGTGAGCGTCGGTTTCAGCGACAACGGCTTCAAGAAACTGTTCGGGCGCTGAGATGCCGATGCGGCTTTCGAAGATCCTGCTGATGGCGACGATCGCGCTGTGGCTGGCGCTGGTCGCGTTCGGCAACATCACCGACTACGGCAGCAACCTGGTCTTCGTGCAGCACGTGCTGGCGATAGACTCGATCTTTCCCGACGCCGGCATCCACTACCGCGCGATCCATTCGCCGCTGCTGCAGCATGCGGCCTATGTGCTGATCATCGCCACCGAAACGCTGGCCGCCGTGCTGTGCGGTTTTGGCACATGGCGCCTGTGGCATGCGCGCCGCGCGTCGAGCGCGCTGTTCCATCGGGCCAAACGCCTCGTCGTGGCCGGGCTCACGCTGGGCCTGTTGCTGTGGCTGGGCGGCTTCATGGCGGTCGGCGGCGAATGGTTCGGCATGTGGATGTCCACGCAGTGGAACGGGCTGGCAAGTGCTTTCCGTTTCGTCGTGGTGCTGTTGCTTGCGCTGGTGTATCTCGGCCAGCGCGACGACGAACTCGACCATTGAACACGGTGCAGGCATGAGCGACCAACGTACGCGCCGGTTCCGCGGCAACCTGCGCATCGAGCGCGACAACGCGGCGTTGTACGCGCGACTGGCCGAACTGGCCACCGATGCGCGGCTGGGCCACGCCTACCGGCGCATCGCCGCGGGCGAGCAGGCCAATGCGCAATTCTGGGAGGCGCACCTGCGCGAACTCGGCGAACGCGTGCCGCCACCGCGGATCGGCCTGCGCGTGCGCGCGCTGAGCTGGTTCGCGCAACGCTTCGGCACCGAGTTCGTGATGCCGACCGTAGTACGGCTGGAGCACGCCGACCACGGCACCACGCCGGTCGATCGCAGCGGGCATCGCGATCATTTCCCGTTGCCGGAGGAGGTCGGCCCGCATCATCGCCACCGCTCGCAGAGCGGCAACACCTTGCGCGCCGCGGTGCTCGGTGCCAACGACGGGCTGGTCTCCAACGTCAGCCTGGTGATGGGCATGGCCGGCGCGGCGTCGGGTGACCGCGCGGTGCTGCTGGCCGGTCTGGCCGGCCTGGTCGCGGGTGCCTGTTCGATGGCACTGGGTGAGTGGCTGTCGGTAAACAGCTCGCGCGAGTTCTACCAGGCGCAGATCACCGAACGCGCCGAACGCCTGGCCGTGGCGCCGGAGGACGGCTTGCAACACATCGCCGGCATCTACCGCGAGAAGGGGCTGGAGCCGGCCGCGGCCGAACACTTGGCGGAGCACATCGCCGAAACGCCTCGCGCGGCACTCGACATGCTGGTGCGCGAGGACTTGGGCGTCGATCCTGGCGAACTCGGCGGCTCGGCATGGGGTGCGGCGATCTCGTCGTTCTGCCTGTTCGCCTGCGGCGCGCTGTTTCCGGTGGCACCGTATTTTTTCCTCGGCGGCCACGCCGCCCTGCTGGCCAGCGCGTGCTCCACTGCCGCGGGCCTGGCGCTGATCGGCATCGGTACTTCGCTTTTCACCGGGCGCAGCATGCTGTTCTCCATTGCACGCCAGTTCGGCATTACCGCCGCCGCTGCCGCTATCACCTACAGCGTGGGCCATCTGCTGGGCGTCGTGCTGAGCTAGCTTGGTATGCTGCGTCGTCTACCACCGAACCTCGCAGATACCCATGTCCGACGTCTTCGAACTTGCCTGTGACCTCATCCGCCGTCGTTCGGTGACGCCGGAAGATGCCGGCTGCCTGCCGTCGATCGGCACCCGGCTCGAACGCGCCGGCTTCCACGTCCAGCATCTGCGCTACGGCGACGTGGACAACCTCTGGGCCACTCACGGCACCGGCGGGTCGACGCTGATCTTCCTCGGTCATACCGACGTGGTACCCAGCGGACCGGAAGCGTCGTGGCAAAGTCCGCCGTTCGAACCGACCGTTCGCAATGGCCGTCTATACGGCCGCGGCGCCGCCGACATGAAAGGCTCGGTGGCGGCCATGGTTGTGGCGCTGGAGCAGTTCGTGGCCGCGCATCCCGATCACCGCGGCCGCGTCGGCCTGCTGCTGACCAGCGACGAAGAAGGTCCGACCAATCTCGACGGCGTGCGTCGCGTGGTCGAACACTTCCGCACCACCGGCGAGCGCATCGACTGGTGCGTGGTCGGCGAACCATCGGCGAAGGAGAAACTCGGCGACCTTATCCGCGTGGGCCGCCGTGGCTCGCTGTCCGGCACGCTTCACGTGCGCGGCGTGCAAGGCCACGTGGCCTACCCGGAGAAGGCGCTGAATCCGATCCACGCCTTCGCCCCCGCGCTGGCCGAACTCGCCGCCGAGCGCTGGGACGAAGGGAACGCGGATTTTCCGCCCACATCGTTCCAGGTCTCCAATCTCAACGCGGGCACCGGCGCCAACAACGTGATCCCCGGCGACCTCACCGCCCTGATCAACTTCCGCTACTGCACCGCCAGCCGCGCCGACGACCTGCGCGCCCGCACCGAAGCGGTCCTGCAACGCCACGGCCTCGACTTCACCCTGGACTGGAACCTCTCCGGCGAACCCTTCCTCACCCCACCCGACGGCCTGCTGCGCGAAACCGTGGTGGCCGTCTGCCGCGACCTGTGCGGCCTCGATCCCGAACAAAGCACCGGCGGTGGCACCTCAGACGGCCGCTTCATCGCGCCGATGGGCGCGGAAGTCGTCGAAATCGGCCCGGTCAACGAGACCATCCACAAGGTGGATGAGTGCGTGGAGGTGGCAGAGTTGCGGCGGCTGCCGGCCGTGTATCGGGCAGTGTGTGAGCGGTTACTGGTCTGAGCGTTGACACCCGACCCGACCACAACTGTCGCCAGGATTGTTCGTGTCCGCAAGGCGGCGATAACAGGCGATGAGGCCGCGTGGTGATCGGATTGAACACATGGAAATACGATGCCGCAGCCGGGCCGCAGCCGGCCACCCATTGCCAGCTCAGCGTGTTGTTGGCCGCATGCCGAACGCGAACACACCTGCAAAGCCATGGCCCGTTGGCTGGTGCGCAGCAAACAGCCCGTCATCCTCATCGATTGTTCGGATCTGAAGGAAAGCACGCGCCTGCGTGACCTCATCGATCAGCCCAAGCTCCTCAGGATCCGATCGCCTTGCGTGCGTCCCGTATCCGCCACCTTGCCCACGGCATTCGGTGCGGTGCCGATCGCGCCCTTGGCGATCACGGCACCGGTCGGCTGACCGGTCGGCGAGCCGCCGATCGGTTCGACCGAAACGGCGAGCGCGGCGGTCGGACCAAGTTGCGCCAGCAGTGCGGGATCGAGCACCAGCGTGGTGGGTTTGTCGCGCGCGATCATGCCCACCGAAATGGGTTTGCCGCCGGCCGGAATCAGCCACAGTTCGGGTGCACGATCTTGTGCGAACGCGACCGGCGTCGCCGGTACCACGACCATGCGGGCGTGCTGCAAGTCCATGGTGGCGGTCCAGCCGGTAGAGCCGTTGTCCTGTTGGATGGTCGCGGCCATGTAGCCGGCACTGACCACTGCAGGCGTGGGCGTCGGCCGCGGCAGCGATACTACGACGAGCAGTGCAACTGCCAGCGCACTGGCGCCGATGCCGAGCCAATGCCACAGCTGCAGGTTGTCCCACAAGCCCTTGCGTGGTGTCACCCTGGCAGGTGCATCCAGCTGCAGCGCGTCATGGATCCGCGCCCATACATACGGCGCTGGGGTGACGTCGCCGATCGTGTCGGCCAGCGGCATCAGGCGACGCTGCCACAAGGCCACCGCAGTCGCTGCTTCGCCTGAGACCAGGACTTCATGGGCGACTTCTGCGCGCGCGTCGGCGTCGAGCACGCCGAGCACGTACTCGGCGTAACGCAGATTGTTGTTGCCGTCTTCGATGGGCATGTTCATTGATCGAGGCACGTGCGGAGTTGCATCAGGCTGCGGCGGATCCAGCTTTTCATGGTTCCGAGCGGCACCTTGCAGCGTGTCGCCAATTCGTTATACGTCGCTCCGGTGAAAAAGGCTTCACGCACCGAACGCTGCTGTTGAGGCTCCAGTTGATCGAGGCAGTGCTGCAGGCGCCGATGTTCCTGGCTGGTCTCGGCGTCAGCCGCTGGCGTGGGCTGCTCGTCGATGGTTTCATCCAGCATCGAAGGGTCTTCCATCGGCTCCTCGCGATGCTGGCGCAGGCGGTCGATCGCCTTGTTGCGCGACAGCGTGACCAGCCAGGTGATCGCGCTGGCTTTCGCCGCATCGAAACTCGCCGCGCGACGCCACACCGTGGCGTAGATTTCCTGCAGCACTTCTTCGGCCTGGCCGCGATCGCGCAGCATGCGCAGGCATACGCCGAACAGTTTGGATGAGGTGCGCCGGTACAGCTCGGCAAACGCGTGCTGATCGTTGCGCCCGGACTGCTGCAACAGGTGGTTCAGCTCGTCACGCTCGGCGGGGCTGCTGACACTCATGGGCGAAGCATCCTTTGGTCATGAAGACGTGCTCATTGAAGGCCGCGATTCCGAGTGCGCCACGCATGACGCTGCGGAAAACAGCCTGCTCAGCATGAAGGCGACGTTGCGCGGTGGCAAGCATCGCCGGATGCCTGCATCCAGCCGGCGGGTGGCTGCGTACAAGATGGGATGAGGCAATGTGCCTGAGCCGACGGTCCCGCCATGAAAATGTTTCGACGTGTCGCCATGTTGCTCATGTTGTCCGGTACCGCCGCGGCCGGCGCCGTCCCTCAGCGCGGTGCGCAGGGCGTGCTGGTCGGCAGCGGCGGGCAAACGCTGTACACCTACGACCTTGACGGCAGTTCCGGTCACAGCCGCTGCGACGGCTCGTGTGCAGTGGTGTGGCCACCGTATCTGGCCGACAGCCAAGCCAGGCCGATCGGCGACTACAGCGTGACCACGCGCACTGATGGCAGCCGCCAATGGGCTTACCGAAAGCATCCGCTGTACCTCTTCGCGGGAGACGACAAGCCGGGTGATCGCGACGGCGATGGCGTCAACGGAAGCTGGCATGTGGTGCCTTGATCGACGCTCTTGCGCATCGTGCATCCGCCCGATGCTTCGCTTCGTACATCCAGCCACACGCGCACTTCGCGCTGTCAAAAGGGGAATTCCATGCA
Organism: Rhodanobacter sp. T12-5; assembly: GCF_008329435.1. Taxonomy (GTDB): domain Bacteria; phylum Pseudomonadota; class Gammaproteobacteria; order Xanthomonadales; family Rhodanobacteraceae; genus Rhodanobacter. The sequence goes on along the minus strand of NZ_NPKN01000002.1, from coordinate 425,553 downwards.
GAGGCATCGAAATGGCCGGACAGCTTGGCTGATCGGGTTGGTGTTGAGTGGTTGCCTGATTTCATCCATGGCCATGGCCGGCGACGCTGCCGGTAGCGACAGCGCGCCAGCGTTCAGCAACAAACTGCTGCTCACCGGCGGTGTGTCGCAGGTGGAAGGTTCGGCCGGTGGCGGACTGACGCCGTGGGCCGTGATCGGCGGCTATGGCACCAGCGACGAGATTGGCGCCAACGCGTTCATCACCCACATCAACCTGCCGGACTATCACGTCAACGAAGCCGGTGCGATGGTTGGCCTGTACAACCGGGTGGAGGTGTCGTTCGCGCAGCAGCGTTTCGATACGGAACAAGTCGGCGCCGCGCTGGGCCTGGGCCGCGGTTTCACGTTCAAGCAGAACATCATTGGGGTGAAGGTACGCCTGGCCGGTGATGCCGTGCTCGATCAGGACAGCTGGATGCCGCAGATCTCGATCGGCGTCCAGCACAAGAAGAACAATCAGGCAGCGGTGCTGGCCTTCGTGGGCGCCAAGTCCGATCAGGGCACCGATTACTACGTCAGTGCGACCAAGCTGTTTCTCAGCCAGAGCCTGCTGGTGAATGCCACGGTGCGTTTCACCAAGGCCAACCAGATCGGCATCCTGGGTTTTGGCGGCGACAAGAACAACTCATACAAGCCCGAGTTCGAAGGGTCTGTGGCGTACCTGCTCAGCCGCAACTGGGCGGTCGGCGCGGAGTACCGGCAGAAGCCGAACAATCTTGGCATCGCCAAGGAAGACGACTGGTACGACGCGTTTGTCGCGTGGGCACCGACCAAGCATGTGTCGCTGACGCTCGCGTATGCCGACCTCGGCAACATCGTCATCAAGGATCACCAGCGCGGGCTGTACGCCTCGGTGCAAGTCGGATTCTGAGCGTCACCCCTTCTCGTCATTCTGCCCACCAAGGAGCACACCCATGTTCAAGTATTCCCTGCATGCCGCCGTGATGGCCATGGCGATGCTGTTTACGCAGGCTGCCATGGCGCAAAACGCCGTACCGATGCCGGAACAGTCCGCGGCGATGGCCGCCAGCGCGCCGCGCGACCCGGCGCTGCGACCGGTGTTCGATCAGTTCGGCGGCAAGCCGGGGTTGGTCACGCTGATGGACGATTTCATGGTCAACCTGATGGCGGACGCGCGCACGCGCCCATACTTCGCCGACACTGATCGCGAACACATCAAGCTGGAGCTGGTCGACCAGTTCTGCGTGATCCTCGATGGCCCCTGCACGTATACCGGCAAGGACATGGAGAGGGTGCATCGCAACCTCGGCATCAACCGCGCTGCTTTCAACGCGCTGGTCGAGGATCTGCAGAAGGCGATGGACAAGAACAAGGTGCCTTTCCGCGCGCAGAACAAACTGCTGGCGAAACTGGCGCCGATGCATCCGGTAGTCATCACGAAATAGACGCCCAAAGGGCGGCCCGGATATCGCGGCCCGCCCTCGTTTGACGCCACCGTTTCGACAAAGCGTGGCGTGCCTTGTCCAGAAGACCTCAGGGGGTCGCATGTCCACATATCGCCTATGCATGTTGGGCGCGCTGATGCTGCTTGGTGCGTGCGCCATGACGCCTGATCGACCATCGTTGAAGCTGGAGCCTGCTGCCGCTGCGGCTTCCTCGATGCCCGCACCGGTGGCGGTGGCTTCGCCGCCACAGTCGCTGCCGGCGGCGACTGTCGCGCCGGCTCCTGTGCCGGTGCCGGTTGCCGTTGCCCCGGTTCCCGCGCCGGCCGCACGAATGGTTCGCATGGGCCCCCAACCGTCGGCGATCAAAAAGTCCGTTGCGGACGCGAAGCCCGTCGTCGCGCCAGCCGGGCTGGAGATCAGGGGTCATGTCGTTCTCCGCGGCGTGCACGGCCAGCAGGTCGCGCCGGATGAAGCGGCCGCGACCCTGGTGTATTTTGTGCCGGCCAGTGGCGGCGGTCGCGCCAAACCGGGCCACTACACCGTGTATACGCACAACCGCGATTTCAGTCCTGAGGCGATGGCGGTGCCGCAGGGCAGTACGGTGACCTTCGTCAACCTGGACGACGTGCGGCACAACGTGTTTTCGGTGACGCCCGGGTCGGCCTTCGACCTCGGTTATCAGGGTTCCGGCGAAAAGGCCGCGCATGCGTTCACTCGCGCGGGCCTCGTGCTGGTCAGCTGCAACGTGCACCACTCGATGGAGCTCGACCTGCTGGTGGTACCGACCTCGTTCACCGCCCGCGCGTCAGCCGATGGCAGCTTCAACCTGCGCGGGTTGCCGGCGGGTGCGGGCACGCTGCATTTCTGGAATCCGCGTGCGCAACCAGTCAGCCTGCCGGTCACGCTGCCGATGAAGAACGCGGTGACGCAACCACTGTTGGCGATCCGGCCGCGCCTGACCACCGAATTGAACGCGAGCGCCAGGCCATGAAGCCCGCGACGCGGTTTCTGTTGCTGGGTGTGGGTGCGGTGGTGCTGCTGACGCTGGCGGCCGCCATCGCCACGCTGCATCAGGCTGATCAGCGTGCGCGGGCCGGTTCGTTGGTGCAGTTGCAGGTGGCGGTCACGGTGGAGCGCGAGCTCGAAGCGAACCGCCTGGCCGAACTGCAGTTGCGCGCCGATACACTGGCGCAGGATCCGGCCTTCGTCGACTACGTGGCCCAGTCATTGATTCCCAACCCGCAGTTGGGCGGCGCGGTCGACAAGGCGTCCATCAGCGATCTGCTGGAGGAGCGCCGGCACGGCTACGACATTGCGATGGTGCTGGATCCGCGGGGCGTGCCGGTCGCCAGCTCCGGTATCCTGCTCAGGGATCACGGCAGCATTCAGGCCGATCCGCTGGTGGCCTCGGCGATCAGTCGGCTCAAACCTCGCCAGGGCATCTGGATCGACCATGGCCAGTTGCTCTGGGTCGCAGTCAGTCCGCTGCTGCGCGGTGGCGCCTTGCAAGGTGTGTTGCTGGTCGCCTCGCACGTTGACAATGCCTTCGCGATCACCATCGGTCGCATCGCGCGCGTCGATGTCGTGTTGCTGGCGCCGCCCGCACCGGGGGCTGCGCTGCCTCCATCGACCGGTCTGGATCACTGGACCGAGCAGGCACTTTTGGCGCGGTTGCCGGAGGTGCTGGGCGTGACGGAAAGAACCGGCAAGGCGTTGCGGCTGAGCGATGGCCAGCGCAGTGTCACCGCATGGGTTGCGCCGATGGACGTGTCGGGTGGTCAGGCCGTGCTGGCGGCTATCGGTCCGAGCGACGGTGACAGTGGCCCGGATAATTCTGCTGCGTGGTCTTTGCTGGCCGGCGTGGCCGGGTTCGGCCTGTGTGCCCTGCTGCTGGTGCTGCTGCTGTGGTGGCGCACCTGGCTGCCGTTGCAACGCATGCTTGGCGTCGTTGAGCTTGCCCGGCATGGCGACCGGCATCTGACCATCCGTGTGGAAGGCAGCGCGATCGTGCGCCATCTGCGCGAAGGCATCAATTCGTTGTTGCATCGCACGTTGTAAGCCGCGGGCGCCGCGCCGGCGGGTACTCAGGAGCCCGCGGGCATCAACGTCAGGGTGTGCTCGGTGGTATCCGGCAGCAAGGACGTCGGGCGACCCTCGACCCAATCCGCGTGACCGGCGCCGAAGTACGGCGACAGCGGGTTGTCGCTCTGGCCGCCGGGCATGTCGAGTACGCCGTCGGCTTCGTGACCGGGGGATACGTCGAGGCGTTCGGAGGCGCCGAAGCCGGGGGCGGCGACGCGTGGCATGTTGTTGTCGCCGGGCAGTGGCTGGTCGGGCATGTCGACGTAGCGGGCGAGCCAGTGCGGCAGGGCGGGTGAGAGCGGGTGCTTGATGTCGGTGCGATTGCGTTCGCCCCAGGTGCGTGCGGCGAGGCCGCCGGGTAGCTGGCCGAGTTCGCTCGCCACCTGTTTCGCCGCGGCGACAAGCAGGGCGTGCCAGTCGGAGTATTTCGGATCGAGCAGTTGCGCGGGTTGTTGCCGGATCATCGCCCACACCGCGGCTTCGGCGCTGTTCTCGCCAGGCCAGCTGAAATCCGGATAGTGCTGTTTGACGCGGGCGGCGAACGGTGCCAGCGCGGCCTCGCTGACCTGGGTGCGGAAGGCGCGCACAAGGCGGTAGTCGACGCTGTCGATGGCGGCGCGGCCACGCCATGAGGCCGTGAGTTGGCGCAGCTGTTGCAGCGATGGATCGGTGCTGTCGGCCAGCGTGCTTTGCAGCAGACGCTGCCAGCGGGTGAGGAACACGGCGCGGTTGTCGAGCTGGATGTCCAGCAGGTTGCCGGGGGTGAAGCTGGCGAGGCCGTGCAGGTCGTCGCGGATCTGCTGGGCGCGAGCGCCGAGGTCATGGCCGCCGTTGCCGAGCAGGGCCAGTGCCGCACCGTCGACGGTGCGGTTGTTGGCGGTCCACAGACGACCGTCGGCGGGATTTTCGATGCGCGGGTAGTGTGCGGGCGTGGCCCAGCCCTGCCAGCCGCTGCCGGGTTTCGACCAGTCCGACGGCAGCAGCGGGTCGATGCCCTCGCGCAGCGGGATGCTGTTGCCTGCGATGGTCCAGCCGATGTGTCCGGCGCTGTCGGCGACCAGCAGGTTTTGCGGCGGCATGCCGAGGGTCGGTGCGAGAGCCAGCGCGCCGTCCACGTCGGACGTGCGCTCCAGTTGCAACAGTTCGATGTTGTAGCCGTGCGGCCGTCCGCCGATCCACGCCAGCGCCAGCGGCGTGCCGTCGGTGTCCTTGCCCATGATCGGGCCCCAGCGCGTGTCCTCGACCTTGAGCACGGTGTCGGGCTGGCCCTTGACCTGGATGTGTTCGTCGTGGGTTTCGATGTTCGCCCAGCCGTCCGGTACCTTGTAGCGTGTCGGGTCGACCGGATCGCGCGTGACGCGTACCCAGTCCTGCCAGTCGCCGTAGCTGTTGGTGAAGCCCCAGGCGATCTGGCCGTTGGAGCCGACGATCATCGCCGGTGTGCCGGGCAGGCTGACGCCGTTGACCTCGCGCTGGCCATTCGGCGCGCTGGCGTCGGGATAGCGCAGGCGGGTGCGGAACCAGATGTTCGGCACGCGCAGGCCCAGGTGCATGTCGTTCGCCAGCATCGCCGCGCCGGTGTTGGTGAGTGCGCTGGACACGGCAAAGCTGTTGCTGCCGGGGCGTGGCGCGTCGAGTGCCGGCGCCAGCGCGGCGGCCAGCGCAACGGGTTGCGTCGACGGCGGGAACTGGCGCAGATCGAACACGCCGGCGGCCGGAATCACCGGCGAGCGCGACAGCCGTCCGCTCAGCGGAGCTTCCCAGTCGGGGTCGGGCGACAACAGGAAGTCCACCAGCGAAGCGGGCAGCGCCGCGCGCATTTCGGCGATGCGCAGCTCGCGTTCGTTGCGCCCGTCGCTGTTCAGATCCAGGTACATCGAGGCGACCACCAGCACGCTGTCTTCCGAGCGCCACGGCTGTGGCTGGCTACCCAGCAGCAGGTATTCCCACGGCCGCACGCGCAGGTCAGCGAGGCCGGCGTTGACGCCGTCGCGATAGCGGTCGAGCGCATGTTTCTGTGCCGGCGGCAATTGGGCATAGGCGGCTTCGGCGACGGCGCGCAGGCGATGGCGGCGATGGTTGAGATCGACTTTCAAGGCTGCCGGCCCGACCAGCGCGGACAATTCGCCGGCGGGCATGCGGCGCATCAGGTCCATCTCGAAGAAGCGCTCCTGCGCATGCACGTAGCCGAGCGCATAGCTGATGTCGGCACGGCTCCTGCCGTCGAAGGTGACGGTGCCGAGCGCGTCGCGGCCGATGCTGACCGGAGCCGACAATCCCGCCGCTGCGCGTGTGCCGTCGAGGCGGGCACGGCTGCCGGCGAGCAGATACCAGCCGGTGCAAAACGCGATCAGCAGCAATGCCAGCGCGGCGATCAGCAGGGCGCGCAGGATGCGCCAGCGACGCGCCATCATGGCTTGCTGAAGACGGCGAAGATGCCGGCGTAGGGTTTGACCATGAAGGCTGGCGCACCGGCGTAGCCCTCGCCGTCGACGTAGAGCTGCGAGATGCTGCCATCCAGGTACAGCGCGTCGCGGCAGCCGAGCTTGTCGCGGAATAGCCGTCCAAACGTATGGAAATTCACCGGTCCCTCGCTTACCGCGAAAACCACCTCGGTCGGCGTTTTCGCGCAGACGCCGCTGCGCCATTTCAGGCTGGACGAATCATCGACGAACTGCTCGTTGAGCTTGCCGTCGATCAACAGCATCGGGCCGGACTGGGTCGCCCACTGCGCGCTCTTGCCGTCCGCCTTGAACGCGGCACTGGTGCGCACCGCCGCGTGGCCGTCCGGATACACCACGAAGACGCCGTTCGGCAGCAGCGAGAAATTTCCCGAGGCGGGGTTGCCGTGCGCCAAGTTCAGCGGCACCACGGTCTTGCCGTTTTCCACGTACAGGCCGAGCGGCGCGAACTTGTGATCGTAGATGCCGGCATTGGCCGCAAACAGCAGCCGTCGGCCGCGCGTCTCGCCCCACTGGCGCAGGTTTTCGATACTGCCAAACGGCTGGCCGCTGTGCGGATCGCGCCAGTGAAGGGTCAGCTGCTCGCGCATGAGGTTGATGTGCACCACACGGTAATTCTGTCCCTCGAAGGCGAGCTCGCCACTGTCCAGCGCCCGCGCCGTAGGCGTGCAGCCAGGCATGGAAAGCAGCACCAGCAACGGCAGCAGCCAGCACGACAAATGGCCACCGGGCCGGAGGAATGGTCGGTTCGATACGTGGGAATGCATGGGTCGATGGTCGCCGCACGGCGCTCATGGCGCAAGTCCGGCGGCATCATTGCAGAGAGGGACCGAACGCATTGCGGCATTCCATCGCGATATCGGCGAGGGCCGAGCGCGATGCTTTCGCGGTAGCGCTCATTGGCGCGATAACGGGCGCGGACGGATGTCGCTAAACTTGGGATTTTCGCCACAGGTTCCACCGATGCCTTACACCCCGATCGTGGCCACGCTCGGCTATGTGTTGTCGCCGGACCGCAGCGAGGTGCTGATGATCCATCGCAATGCGCGACCGGACGATCAGCACCTGGGCAAGTACAACGGACTCGGCGGCAAGATGGAGCCGGGCGAGGACATTGCCACCTGCATGCAGCGCGAGATTCTGGAAGAGGCCGGGATCACCTGCGAGTCGATGCAGTTGCGTGGCACGCTGAACTGGCCTGGCTTCGGCAAGCACGGTGAAGACTGGCTCGGTTTCATCTTCGTGATCGAGCGTTATGCCGGCATGCCGTTCATGAGCAATGCCGAGGGCACGCTGGAATGGGTGGCGCTGGAGCGGTTGTTGACCTTGCCGATGTGGGAAGGCGACCGGCACTTCCTGCCGCTGGTGTTCGACGCCGATCCGCGACCGTTTCACGGTGTAATGCCGTACAAGGACGGGCGCGTGCAGTCGTGGTCGTACAGCCGGTTGTGATGCGGTGCAGGAGCGCACCCTGTGCGCGATGTTTTTTCGTGACGTGACAAGCGCATCGCGCACAAGGTGCGCTCCTGCATTTCCCGTCGCTCAGGGTACGTCGGCGAGCCACGCCGCGCTGGAAAACTTGCCCAGCGCCAGTTCCTGCGCTCGCGCCTGTTCATCTGGTCGCACGACATCGTCGCTGAGCCCGTGCAGCCGCCGGAAGGTGGCGATCATCCGCTCGATCACGGCTTCGCGCGGCAGACCGGTCTGGCTGCGTAGCGGGTCGACGCGCTTGGCGGCGCTGGCGGTACCCTTGTCGGAAAGTTTTTCGCGGCCGATGCGCAGCACGTCCAGCATCTTCGCCGCGTCGATGTCATACGCCATCGTCACGTGATGCAGCACCGCGCCGCCGCGGTGCACCTGGGCGGCGCCGGCGATCTTGCCGCCTGTGGAGGTGATGTCGTTGAGCGGCTGGTACCACGCCTCAATGCCTAGCTCGGCCAGTGCTTCCAGCACCCAAGCGTCGAGAAATGCATACGCCTCCTGGAACGACAGCCCCTTGACCAGCGACTGCGGCGCATAGATCGAATAGGTGATCGTGTTGCCCGGCTCGATGAACATCGCGCCGCCGCCGGAGACCCGCCGCACCACTTCGATGCCGTGGCGTTGCGCGGCATCGGCGTCGACCTCGTTGCGGACTGACTGGAAGCGGCCGATCACCACCGCCGGTGCTGCCCATTCCCAGAGGCGCAGGGTCGGTTTGCGGCGACCGGCGCCGACCTCGTGGGTCAGCACGTCGTCCAGCGCCATGTGCAGGGTGGGCGATTGCGGCACGGTGTGGAGCAGTTGCCAGTCGTGGTCGCGCCAATCGGTGCGCATCATGCGTCAGGTTCCTCGTGCAAGGCGCGGCGCACGGCCACCGCGATCGCTTCCGGCGAAAGACCATACATCATCACGTCGGCAGCGAGAGCATCGTGAACGGCGGCAGCGAGCACGGTTTCGGTGGCGTGTTCGGGTTGGCCCTCCAGCGCATGGTTGATCGTACCCAGCGCGCTGTCCGGTTCGAGGAAGAAATCGCCGCTCAACTGCACGCCGGCCAGGTGGCCGTCGCGCACGTCGAGGTCGACCACCACCAGCTTGCCGCCTGGCATCTTGTATTCGCCGTGCATGTACGCGTTCCCGAATGTCCTCGAATCCGCGTAAGTGTGCCTCGTGGCGCCCGCCATGCCAAAGGTGGCGACATCAATGGCCTGGCGATCGACCACGCCTCCATTCATCGGCCACGTCCCCCTGTTGCACGCGTCAGCGCGCCGTCATGCCGCCGTCGACGCGGTAGTTCGCGCCGGTCAGGAACTTGCCGCGATCGGACACGAGCAACGCGACGACCTCGGCGATGTCCTCGGTGGCGCCGATGCGGCCCAGCGGCAGATGCTGAAGCCAGGCCTCGGTGGAGAATCCCGGGGTCGTCCTGGCGAACTCGTCGGAGCCCGGCGTGGCGATGACGCCGGGCGACACGACGTTCACGCGGATTGCCGGCGCGACTTCCAGTGCGAGCGTGCGCGAGTAGTACTCGAGCGCCGCCTTGGCAGCGCCGTAGTGCGCAAAGGGGCCGAACGGCATCGTCGCCGCTGCCGACGAGATGTTCACGACGGCTGCAACTTTCGAGGCCCGGAGCGCGGGGAGGACGGCGTTGGTGAGGCGGATCGCGGCGAAAAGGTTGAGCTCGAAGCTGTCGTGCCATGCCTCGTCGGGAATCGTCGACGACCCTTCCAGAAACGCGCGCGCACCGCCCGCGTTGTTCACGAGGATGTCGAGGCCGCCGAGCGCCGCGATCGCCTGTGTCGCGATCGCCTCCACGCCTTCGCTCGTGGCGACGTCGCCGGATATGAACGTTGCCCCGGCGGGCATGTCGTCGTCAGGCTTGCGTGCAGCGACCACGACGTTGGCGCCGGCATCGAGCAGGCGCTGCGCGACAGCCGCGCCGATGCCGCGCGTGCCTCCGGTGACCAGGGCACGGCGGCCGGCAAGTTCATTAGTGAAATCGGATGGGTTGGACATGGGATGTTCCTGGGTAGAGGGTCGATGTTCATGGCGCTGTGATCCGGCCTGCATGGCGATCGCGATCGTGTCGTGATCGCCATGCATCGCTCACGGCTTCTTCTTTAATTTGAAATAGGTCGTGGAAGATCAGTGGGGCGGATGGCTCGCCGTCAGCACTTCACGAACCGATAGGCGAAGCGATCGGTCTCGCCCTTGATCGACGGGTCGAACACCTTGATGGAATGCGGATCGTCCCTGTTCGCCAGCGCGCTGCTTTCGGCGTCCAGCACGAAGCCCGCCGCTTCCACCTCCTCGCGAACGACGGCGGGTTCGATCCTATGCAGCGACCCGGCGTTGCTTGCGCCCGTCCCGGCGGCGGCGACGTGGTCGACGATGACGTAGAACCCGCCAGGCTTGAGCCGCTCATAAACGGCTCGATTGAAGTCGGCCGGGGTTGCGCCCCGGGTCTGGAGAAGCGCGGCATGGAGGTCGTGATAGAACAGGTGCAACCACACGACATCCGCCGGCGGCGAACTCTTCGGCAGCGCCACGAGGTCCGCCGAGATCGCCCGCACATTCTCTCGCCCCGGTTCCCCGGCCAGCGCCCGGATGCGGCCGACCGGATCGTTGCCGAGATGAGCGACCTCGGTCGGCACGAAGCTGTAGATCCGCCCCTCGGGCCCGACGATGTCGGAAAAGAGGCCGCTCCAGTATCCGTCGCCTGGAAACACGTCGATCACGGTAGAGCCCGCATCGACACGTGCGAACCTCAACAACCCGGATTGTTTGGAGTGCTGGTACATGGTGGCCTCCGAAGTGGCATGACTTCTGAAAAGCTCGTGGTGGATACCGGCCGGGCCTGGCGCGTCAGATTTGCGCCAGGCCGCCGTCGACGGCGACTTCGCTGGCGGTCATGAAGCTGCTGTCCGACGACGCGAGAAAGGCGGCGACCGCCCCGATCTCCGACGGATCCCCCATGCGCTGGAGTGGATTCATCGAGGCGAAGGCCTTCAGGCCCTCCTCACCCACCGCGGCCTTCGCCAGTTCGGTCGCCGTCGGACCGGGCGACAGCACGTTGACCCGGATGCCGGTGCCCTTCAGGTCCTCTGCCCAGGTCTTGGCGAGGTTGCGCACGGCTGCCTTGCTCGCGCTGTAGGCGCCGAATGCCGGGGCACCGGTGGTGCCGGCGCTCGATCCGGTCAGGATGATCGAACCGCCCGTGCCCATCAGCGGCAGTGCTTTCTGCACCGTGAAAATCGTGCCCTTCACGTTGGTGTCGAAGGTTTCGTCGATGTGCTCGGCGGTGATCTTGCCGAGCGCAAGCAGGCTTCCCGTCCCGGCATTGGCGAAGACGATGTCGAGGGTGCCGCGCTCGGCCTTCACCGCCGCGTAGAGCCGGTCCAGGTCTCCCTCGTCGGAGACCGAGCCCTGCACCGCGCGGGCGTTGGGCCCGAGCTCAGCCACGGCAGCGTCGAGCGCTTCCTGGCGGCGGCCGAAGATGAAGACGAAGGCGCCTTCCTCGATGAAACGCTTTGCCGCTGCGCGGCCGATGCCGGTAGCCCCGCCGGTGATCACGGCGGTCTTTCCATTCAGTCGGGTCATGTCTTTGATCCTTGGTCGGGATGGCACAAATGGGTGATTACGATGCGGCGCCGGCGGTCGCCGGTCGCTCGGGTTCGTTCTTGAACAGGTCCTGGAAGATCAGCGGCGCCCAGCTCTTGTCGAGCACCTGTACCAGCGCGCCGCCTTCCGCAAGCTTCCCGAGATTGACGGGTGCGAAACCCAGTTGTTCGGACAGGTCCGCCACCTGCGCTGCGGCGGCCTGGTCGTCGCTCGACAGGAACACGACGCGGCGGCTGCCGTTGACGTTCGGGTCGGCGGCCAGCGTCCTCGCGGGCAGATGGTTGAAGCCCTTCACGAAGCGGGCGCCAGGGAAGGCCTTGGCGACGTCGGCCGTCGACAGGCCCTCGAAACCGTTCATCGCGTCCACCACCGTCTTGCCCTGCCAGCTCGGCAGCATCTTGGCGACCTCGCGATGCCCCTCGAAGAGAACGGCCAGGAAAATCACGTCTGCCTTGAGCGCTTCCTGCAGCGTCCGGGGAACGACCGTGGATCCGATCGCCTGCGCCTGCGGCAGCAGGACTTCGGGCGCCCGCCGGCTGGCGACGGAAACTTCGATGTTGTTGCGGGCGAACGCGCGGGCGAGGGCCTGGCCGATGGCGCCGAAACCGATAATGGCGTAGCTCATGGAGATGATCCTTTTCAGTACGGGGATGGAGTGGGCTGGCCCGTTCGGGCCGGTTGTCCCATCAATCTGGGTCGCTTGACGTATCAACACAATTGACGAAACATCGCTTAATACGATCTATTTTCTGGATAACTCGTGCTCGACAACGTCACCATCAACCAGCTGCGTGCGTTCGTTGCGGTGTGCGACCAGGGCAGCTTCTCGGGTGCGGCGCGGAAACTCGCACGCGCGCAGTCGGCGATCAGCCACGCGATCAAGGCGCTGGAGAGTGCGTTTGATGTCGAGTTGTTCGAGCGCAACACGCGCAAGGCGCAGCTCACCGCGGCGGGGCGCAGCCTGCTGCCGGATGCGCGTGCGGTGATCTCACGCACCGAGGAAATGAAGAACCGCGCCGGCGCGATCGCCAAGGTGGGGGTGCCGCAGGTGTCGGTGGCGGTGGATGCCTACTTTCCACGCACCCACCTGATCGACTGCTTGCGGACGCTGCAGCAGGAGTTTCCGACCGCCGCGATCAACCTGCGCATCACCACCATGCAGGGCGGTGAGCACCTGGTGCTCGAAAAGCTGTGCGCCCTGGCCGTCACGATCCAGAACGTGCCGGAGGTGAACCCGGACGCCATCGAACGCCACTGGTTGCGCGAGGAGGAAATGGTGACGGCATGCGCGCCTTCCCATGCGCTCGCTTCGACACCCAAACCCATCCCCGTGGACGAGTTCGGCCGACACACCCAGATCGTCGTCACCGACAACCAGCCCGGCGCAGAAAAGACCCAGCAGGGCGTCGCCGGCAAGCGCCAGTGGCTGGTCAACGATCTCGGCGCCAAACGCGACCTGCTCAAGGCCGGCCTCGGCTGGGGACACTTGCCGAGGCACCTCGTCAACGAGGATCTGGCCAGCGGAGCGCTCGTCGAACTCGAGCGTCGCGCATGGCACATGGGGCCGCTCACGTTCATGGTCTCGCAGCGTCGGGGCTACGATCTTTCACCGTGCGAGTCGCGGCTGGTCGAGCTTCTGGGCAAACCTTAGCTTCGTGCGAATCGCGGTGTCTGCGTGGCTTGTCGCACACGGGCGGACGCCCACTAAGGAATGTCTGTATGCGCTCCCCAGCTGAGGCGTCAACGGGCAGCCGCACCTCCATTCAATTGGCGGCGTCCTCTTTGGTTCCTGAAGGCCCTGGCCCATGTGTCGACCCAAACCTGGGTTTGGAACCGCGCCGTTGGGCTAGGCAGGCTACCCCTCGCCATCTCATCCACCGAGACAACAAGTCTGTGGATAGGTAGGGGCCTCGCGTTGCTTTCCACGGTCGTGCTTGACGACACTTGGCGGTGGACCGCCCAGCGCGCTGCGGAACGCATCCGCCGGCTGGCGATGCCTGAGCGCAGCGGCTGCCGTCAGTGGTCGCGGCGACCGCGATCGTGGAAGTGGCCGCTGCCGGTACCGATCGAGATGCTGATCCCGCCGCCGGGGTCGTCGCAGCTGCCGAACGCCTTGCTGACGTTTACGGTGCCGGTCTGGTAATTGCCGCTCACGTGGTTGCCGCTCATCACGCCCATGCCGACGCTGCCATGCACCTGCGCCTGGTTGTAGGTGGAGTCGTCGCAGTCGGGCCGGTTATCCGTGGCGACTTCGGTATTGCCCATGCGCCCGCTGGTGTCGCCGTAATACACGCCGGGCGCGTCACGTGCCGGTGCGGCAGCGGTGGAACTGGGGGCAGGGAGTTCGCTGGGCGGCAGTTTCAGGTTGAGCGGCTTGCCGGTGCTCTGCGCCCATGCCGGCGCGGCCAGCAGGGTGGCCAGCAGGGCGGGAAGAAACCGTTGGATGTTCATGCGCACTCCGGGTTGTCACGTATTCAACGCGCGATGGCGCGTTGGCGTGTACATCCTTGTTGGAACGGCCGGACGCCGACAAGTTCCTGCCGTTCCGCAGACTGTCTGTGGGAGCGACTTCAGTCGCGATGCCTCCATGCTTGCTCGATTCAAGAGCATCGCGACTGAAGTCGCTCCCGAGCAAATCAGCCGGTGGTTTCGATCCGTTCGACGCGGCGCAGGCCGCGCGGCAGCAGGTTGCCGCGGGTCGCACGGTTGCCGCCGTATTCGACCAGGTCGGCCCACTTCAGGGTGAGTTTGCGCGCGCCGGCGTACATCGTGACTTCGCCCTTGCCTTCGCTGACCACGGCCACGCCGGCCACGCGTTCGTCGCCGCTGGTCAGCTTGGCCTTCGGGATCTCGATCAGCTTGTTGCCCTTGCCTTTGTCCAGTTCCGGCAGTTCGGCCACCGAGAACATCAGCAGGTGGCCTTCGGTGGTGACCACCACGATGCGGTCGCGTGCCGGATCGGCGCTGACCTGCGGCGCCAGCACTTTCGCGCCGTCGCTGAGCGAGATGATCTGCTTGCCGGCCTTGTTGCGGCCGGTAAGCGCTTCGAAGCGGGTGACGAAGCCGTAGCCGAAATCGCTGGCGAGGATCAGCCGGGTGTCGTTGTCGCCGGCGATCACCGCGTCGAAGCTGGCGCCGTTGGCCGGACTGAAGCGGCCGGTCAGCGGCTCGCCGTTGCCGCGCGCCGAGGGCAGTGTGTGCGCCGGCGTGGAGTAGGCGCGACCGGTGGAGTCGATGAAGGCGACCTGCTGGGTGGTGCGCGCCTTCACCGCGGCGAGCAGGCCATCGCCTTCGCGGTAGTTCAACGCTTCGGCGTCGATGTCGTGGCCCTTGGCGGCGCGCGCCCAGCCTTTCTGCGAGAGCACCACGGTGACCGGTTCGCTGGCCACCAGCGCACTGTCGTCCAGCGCCTGTGCGGCCTCGCGCTCGATCAGCGGCGAGCGGCGGTCGTCGCCGAATTTCTCGGCATCGGCGCGCAGCTCGTCCTTGATCAGGCCCTTCAACTTGGCCGGCGATTTCAGCAGCACGTTGATGCGTGCGCGTTCCTCTTCGAGCTGGTCGCGCTCGGCGTTGATCTTCATCTCTTCCAGCCGTGCCAGCTGGCGCAGGCGGGTTTCGAGGATGTAGTCGGTCTGCTCCTCGCTGAGCCGGAAGCGCGCCATCAGTACCGGCTTGGGCTCGTCCTCGCTGCGTACGATGCGGATGACTTCGTCGAGGTTGAGGTAGGCGGTGTGCAGGCCTTCTAGCAGGTGCAGGCGGCGGTCGACCTTGGCCAGGCGGTTTTCCAGGCGCCGGGTGACCGTGCTGGTACGGAAGCTCAGCCACTCGGTGAGGATGCGTTTGAGATCCTTCACCTGCGGCCGGCCATCGAGGCCGATCATGTTGAGGTTGACGCGGAAGCTCTTTTCCAGGTCGGTGGTGGCGAACAGGTGCGGCATCAGTTCGTCGGCATCGACGCGGCTGGAACGCGGCACCAGCACCAGCCGGATCGGATTCTCGTGATCGGACTCGTCGCGCAGGTCCTCGATCATCGGCAGTTTCTTCGCGCGCATCTGCGCGGCGATCTGCTCCAGTATCTTCGACGGGCTGACCTGGTGTGGCAGCGCGGTGATCACGATGTTGCCTTCCTCGCGCTGGTACACCGCGCGGGCGCGCACCGAGCCGCCGCCACTCTGGTACATCGCCAGCAGGTCGGCACGCGAGGTGATGATCTCCGCTTCGGTCGGATAATCGGGCCCGCGCACGTGCTCGCACAGGTCGGCGACGCTGGCATCGGGTTCATCGAGCAGGCGGATGCAGGCGGTGACCAGCTCGCGCAGGTTGTGCGGCGGGATGTCGGTGGCCATGCCCACCGCGATGCCCATCGAGCCGTTCAGCAGCACGTGCGGCACGCGCGCCGGCAGCCAGCTGGGTTCCTCCAGCGTGCCGTCGAAGTTCGGTACCCAATCGACCGTGCCGTGGCCCAGTTCGCCCAGCAGTGCCTCGGCGATCGGACTCAGCTTGGACTCGGTGTAGCGCATCGCCGCGAAGCTTTTCGGATCATCCGGCGAACCGAAGTTGCCCTGGCCATTGACCAGCGGATAGCGGTACGAGAACGGCTGCGCCATCAGCACCATCGCTTCGTAGCTGGAGCTGTCGCCATGCGGATGGAACTTGCCGATCACGTCGCCGATGGTGCGTGCGGACTTCTTCGGCTTGGCGGTGGAGGCCAGGCCCAGTTCGCTCATCGCATAGATGATGCGCCGCTGCACCGGCTTCAGGCCGTCGCCGACGAAGGGCAGGGCGCGGTCCAGCACCACGTACATCGAATAATCGAGATAGGCCCGCTCGGCGTATTCCTTCAGCGGGATCTGTTCGTAATTGGCTTGCAGGTTCATGCGGCGATGTCTGATGAATGGCGCGCGACGCGCGGATAACCGGTCGATGGTGCCAGAACGCGCCGACCCGTGACAGCTTGCGGGAGCGCGGCCGTTGTGCCGCAACGGTCGCCGGGGCTCACCGGGTTTTGCCCTTGACCGCGGGCAACGGCGGTGCGCGCAGCGGCACCGGGGTCGACTGCACGATGGAGGTGGTGGTCTGGCCGTAGCGCAGGAAGCGATCGAGGATCAGGTCGAGGTTTTCCAGCGCGTCCAGGTGCACCTTGATGATGAAGCAGTCTTCGCCGGTGACGCGGTGGCACTCGACGACCTGCGGCATCTTCTGCGCGAGTTCGGCGATCTTCGGCAGTTGCCCGGGTACCGGGCGCACGCGCACGTAGGCCGTGATCGGCCAGCCCAGCGCCTTCGGGTCCAGGTCGAGCCGGCAGCCGCGGACCACGCCGGTTTCCTCCAGCCGCGCGAGTCGTTCCTTCACCGCTGGCGCCGACATGCCGATGCGGCTGGCGAGCTTGCTCACCGGCTGGCGCGGGTCTTCCTGCAGCGCCCTCAACAGCTCGATATTGCGCGGATCGGAGACGATATTGGAAATCTGAGGCATATCGTTAACAAGGCATGCGAAAGTGAAAGAATTGGCGAACGAATCTTTGGATAACGCATGGATCATGCGCCAATTATTTGGAAAATGGGAGGCCATGAACGAGCTGCCATCCACCTCTCCGATGCTCCGGTTTGCGCCGCCGCCGCAGTTGTATTTCGTGGCCAGCGCGATCTTTCATTACCTCGGCCCGGCCTTCGCCGTACTCCTGTTTGCCCGGGTCGAGCCGCTCGGCGTCGCCTGGCTGCGGATCGCCAGTGCCGCGCTGGTCTTCGCCGCATGGCGGCGGCCATGGCGTCATTTCCTGCAGACGAATGCGGCCGCGTGATGGAACGTCGTGGGGCTGGGCGTCGTGCTCGGCGGCATGAATGCCTGTTTCTACCTGGCGATCGATCGGCTGCCGCTGGCGACGGTCGGCGCGATCGAATTTCTCGGTCCGATCGCACTGGCGCTGGCCGGCTTGCGCACGCGGCGCAACACCGTGGCGCTCGCGCTGGTCGTGGCCGGCGTGTGGTTTCTGACCCACCTGCGCCTCGCCGGCGCGCCGCTCGGCTTCGTGTTCGCGTTTGCCAACTGCGCGCTGTTCACGCTGTACATCGTGCTCGGTCATCGGGTGGCGAATGATGAGGGCGGCAGCGCCCTCGATTGCCTGGCGAGCGCGATGCTGGTGGCACTGGTGGTGGTCACCATGATCGGGATTCGCCCAGCCGCGCCGGCGCTGCTCAGCCTGCCGCTGCTCGCCGCCGGCATCGGTGTGGGCGTGACTTCGTCGGTCATTCCGTACGTGTGCGACCAATTGGCGATGGCGCGATTGCCGCGGGCCACCTTCGCCATGCTGCTGGCCCTGTTGCCCGCCACGGCGTGCCTGGTCGGCGCCGTCGTGCTGCACCAGTTGCCCAGCCGCGCGGAGACGATCGGCATTGCGCTGGTCGCCGCCGGCATCGCCATCCACCGCGAGGCGCGGCGGTGAAGCAGAATCCATTTCGTGCAACCACAGCGAGGTATTCCCCATGAACTACGTACGACTCGGCAAATCCGGCCTCAAGGTCTCGCGCATCTGCCTGGGCTGCATGAGCTATTCGGTAACACCCACCGACGAGAGGCCATGGACGCTGGACGAGGAGCATGGCCGGCCGTTCATCCGGCGCGCGCTCGAGCTGGGCATCAATTATTTCGACACGGCAAACATGTATTCCAGGGGCGGCAGCGAACAGGTGCTGGGGCGCGCGCTGCACGACTTCGCCCGGCGCGAGGAGGTGGTCATCGCCACCAAGGTGTTCTATCCGATGCGCACCGACGCCAATGGCGGCGGCCTGTCGCGCAAGTCGATCATGACCGAGATCGACGCCAGCCTGCGCCGCCTCGGCACCGACTACGTCGACCTGTTCCAGATCCATCGCTGGGACGACACCACGCCGATCGAGGAAACGCTGGAGGCGCTGCACGACGTGGTGAAGGCGGGCAAGGCGCGCTACCTCGGCGCCTCGTCGATGATGGCGTGGCAATTCGCCAAGGCGCTGTACACCGCCGACCTCCACGGCTGGACGCGCTTCGTGTCGATGCAGCCGCACTACAACCTGCTCTATCGCGAAGAGGAGCGCGAGATGCTGGCGCTGTGCGCGCAGGAAGGCATCGGCGTGGTGCCCTGGAGTCCGCTGGCGCGTGGCCGGCTGGCGCGGCCATGGGAGGACGAGCCGAGCACCGTGCGTGGCGGCTCCGATCCATGGGGCGATGGTGTGTACGCCGCGAGCAAGGTGGCGGACAGGGCCGTGGTGGATCGCGTCGGCGAGGTCGCTGCGCGGCTCGGCATCCCGCGCGCGCAGGTGGCGCTGGCATGGCTGCTGCACAAGCCGGTGGTCACCGCGCCGATCATCGGCGCGACCAGGACCCATCACCTGGAAGAGGCGGTGGCGGCGCTGGCGATCAGGCTGCCGGAGGCGGAGATCGCGACGCTCGAAGCGGCGTACCTGCCGCATGCCGTTGCCGGCATCGAATGAGGCGCATGCCCGCGCTCTCGGGGCAGCCGTCTTGTTCATCCGTTTTCGCCGCGTGGAACATGTCGAGGATGTAACGCCGATGCGGCTGGCAACATGACTCCCCTCCTGCACGCGAAGGGGCCTATAGGCCAAGCAATCGCCAGGCCCAGTAGACGCCGATGCCCATTTGCACGGCGAAGGCGGCAAAACGGGCGTTCACGGCGATGACGCTGGTCGAGGCCAGGTGGATGCCGGACTGGATGATTCGCGCGCCCAGCAACCAGGGGGCGAGTGCGTCCGTGACTTCGGCCCGGTCAGTCGCCAGTGCCACGAGCAGCAGGCCGCCAAAGACAGGCAGGCTCTCGACGCAGTTCGCGTGCGCGCGGGCGAGTCGCTGCATGAACGGCGAGATGTTCGAGTTGTCTGGCTTGAACTCATTCGAGCGGACGCGACCGGTGACAACGAGGTAGCTGCGCAACACCTCCATGGCGACCAGCAAGAGCAAGGTCCAGGCGAGGAACAGTGTGAGTACCAGGGCTGAGGTGGTCATATTCGGCCTGCGCTCTGTGCGTGGCGGATGAAGCGTAGTGGAAGTCGACGCGTGTTTCGCATCGACTGGTCAGTGCAGGCGTTCGACCGGCGTGCCCCGCGATTCCAGTTGCGACTGCACGCTGTCCGGTCCGGCCAGGTGGGCGGCGCCGACGGCGATGAAGACGGTGCCGGGGCGTTGCAGCATGGCGGCGATTTTTACCGCCCAGGACCGGTTGCGCTGTACCAGCAAGCGCTGGTACAGCGCGGGTGCGTGCCGGGCCAGGTCTTCGTCTTCGATGTGGGCGATGGTGGCGACGTCGCCGCGTTTCCATGCGTCGATCAGGGTGGTGAGTTCGCCGCTGCCCTTGTCGGCGTCGCGCAGGGTGGAGCGCAGGAACTCCAGCTCGACGTCAGCGGGCAGGTCGGCGAGAAAGCGGATCTGTTGTTCGGAGGTTTCCAGTCCGTTGACCGGCTTGCCGGCCGCCTGCATCTGCGCCTTGAGCAGCTTGTCGACGCCGTGGGCCGGGTCGAGGCCGGCCTTCAGCAGCGGGGCCACCGTCAAGGTCAGCCCGGCCAGCCACGGCCGCATCATCCGCAGGGTGCTTGCGCCACCGGGCACGCCGGCGGTTTGCGCAGCGCGGGTGAGGGTGGCGTTTTCGGCGGCGCTGAGTTTGTCCGACAGCGGATGGGCGGGGTCCAGTCCGTATTGCAACACCAGCGCCTGCATGCGGGCCGGGTCGTCGTCGGTCAGTTCGATGGTCAGCGAGCCGCTGTCGGCGAGTGCTTTTTCCAATGCGGGCCAGCGCCAGTCGGTGTCGTTCGGCAACAGGTGCACGGTGCCGAAAAGATAGATCGTGGTGTCGGCATCCTTGACCATCCACAACGCAGGGTGGGCGATGGCTGCAACGGGCAGCAGCAGGGCGAGGCAGGCGAGCAGGCGCAGCGCGATGGTGGATTTCATGCCGACAGTGTCGCGACAACGCGATGGGTGTTCAATCCTGTCCTGAAAGTGCCGTTTTCAGGTCGGGGTTTCGTTGGTGAGTGCGAACGCGCTGCCGCGCGCCGGATCGACCGGACGGACTTCACAGGCCAGGCCATAGGCCAGACAGGGGTTTTCCGATGTGATGCGTGCCGCTTCCTCCAGGCTGTTCGCCAGGATGAACCAGTAACCGCCGACGACTTCCTTGCCCTCGGCAAACGGGCCGTCGGTGATCGCCTGCCGCGACACCACCTTGCCCTCCCGGGTCAGGCGTTGCCCGGCTCCGATCCGGCCTTCGCCAAGGAGCCGTTCGTACCACGCGTAGAACCGGTCGATCGCGTCCTGAATTTCTTCGCGTGGCGCACCCGCGTCCCACTGTCCGCGGGAGAGGACGAGGTACTCGGAGAGTGGGGTTTTCTGGTTCATGGGTGGCTTCCGTCGATCGGATCGGGAGGAATCTCGAGGCAAGGGCGGTGACGACTCCTGGACAGTCGCCCGAGCAGAAACAGGACCGCCGCTTCGGCGAGCACGAAACCGCAGCCCGACAACCCGGCAACGCTTTTGATCTTGCCCTGCTGCTCGTCGGTGGGAAAGAGTTCCAGCGAGCCATGGAAGAACCAGGCGACATCCATCAACAGGAGGGCCGCGAACAGAATCGTCAAAAGCGACAGAATGCCGATAAGGATTTTTCGCCCCATGCTGTGTCGCCTTTTGCCCGTCGCGATGCATCCGTCCCGTGGTCGGAGAGATGGTATGCACTCCGCATCGATGGATGCCGGCTCCTGCATCCTCCCTCCACTCGCACCCCCTGGAATGCACGAAGCAGATGCCTGCCATGAGTGTGGATGTTGATCACAAACATGCCGGCGTTTTGCGCGATGGCGGTGGCGGTGAGCGATCAGCGCGGCACGCGATAGCCGCCGGGCACGCCATTCGGACTAAGGGTGAGCTGCCACAGCTGGTCGCGACGGCTGCGGAATACCGCAGCGGAGACGGCGAGGTAATAGCGCCACATGCGGCGGAAGCGCTCGTCATAGCTCGCCGGCAGGGTCGACCATGCCGCCTCGATGTTGGCGCGCCAGGCGGTCAGGGTGCGGTCGTAGTCGGCGCCGAAGTTGTGCCAGTCCTCGACCACGAACAGGTCTTCCAGCGCGCTCGCGACCTGGCTGGCGGCCGGGATCATCGAGTTTGGAAAGATGTACTTCTCGATCCACGGATCGGTCTGGCCCGGCGCGCTGTTGCTGCCGATGCAATGCAGCAGCGAGAGACCATCGTCGTTCAGGCAGCGGCGCACGGTCTCGAAGTATGCGCGGTAGTTCTTGGCGCCGACATGCTCGAACATGCCCACCGAGTACACCGCGTCGAAACGCTCGTCGACGTCGTGATAATCCTGCAGGCGGATCTCGATCGGCAGTCCCGCGCACAGTTCGCGCGCGTACTCGGCCTGCTCCCGCGACACGGTGATGCCGACGCCCTCGATGCCGTAGTGCTCGGCCGCGTATTTCAACGCCTCGCCCCAGCCGCAGCCGATGTCGAGCACGCGCTGGCCGGTTTTCAGCTGCAGCTTGCGGCAGACCAGATCGAGCTTGGCCGCCTGTGCGTCGTCGAGGTTGTCGGCCTTGGCCCAGTAGCCGCAGGAGTACACCATGCGCTTGCCCAGCATGGCGTGGAACAGGTCGTTGCCGAGGTCGTAGTGTGCCTTGCCGATCTCGAACGCGCGCTCGCCGCGCTGCAGGTTGATGAAACGCGCCTTGAGGTGGGCGAGCAGGGCGTCGAGGGTTTTCAATTCCTGGTCGAGCCCGGCGGTGAGCAGGCGGGTACACAGGCCGGGAAGATCGTCGGCATCCCACCATCCGTCCATGTAGGCTTCGCCCAGACCGAGCGATCCATGCGCGAACACGCGCGGATAGAGGCGATCGTCGTGCACACGCAGGTCAATCGGGGCATCGCCGTCGATATGGATGCCGGCGTGTTCGAGCAGTGCGCTGGCGCGGTCTTTCAGGTCGTCCTGGCTCATGCGTTGTCTCTTCGTGGGAATCGTGCGCGGTCAGTGGCTGCCGAGCACGGCAAAGCTTGCCGGCGAACGTGCATACGTCACGTCGACACCGGCCGCGCGCACCAGTTGCAGCAGCGGCTCGACCTGCTCCTCGTGCAACAGGAATTCGATCTTCACCGGCAGGTCGTCGGCGAGTTCGAAGAATTGTTCCTCGTGCAGCACGCCATGCCGACCGAAACCGGCGATCGCGCGGAACACCGAGCCGCCGCCGAGGCCATGCCGCTTCGCCTGTTCCAGCAACCACTCGGACAGCAGCATGCCGTCGTGCTTTGCGCGCGAGTGGCAGTAGAAATACAGGTGCACGCCGTGCTGCAGGTTTTCCTGGTTCATGCCGATCACCGGGTCAATGACGCAGCAGGCTGCGGGTGAGGAAGATGCCGAGCACGGTCATCGCCAGTGAGCCGGCCACGTGCACCGCGACGTGGCCGCTGAACCACAGGTATTGCTGGCGCAGCAGCAGGGTGGCGGACTCGGCCGAGAACGTGGAAAACGTGGTCAGGCCGCCGAGAAAGCCGGTGAACACGAACAGCCGCAGTTCCGGCGACAGGGTCTGGAAATGATCGAACAAGCCCATCACGCAACCCATCAGCAGACCACCGACGAGGTTGGCGGTCAGCGTGCCCAGCGGCAGGGTGGGAAACAATGGATTGAGCAGGACGCCCAAGCCCCAGCGCAGCCAGCAGCCCAAGGCGCCGCCGATGCCGATCGCCACAAATCCGGTCAAACCCACAAGCGCGTCTCCTGACAATGAAGGTGTCCGGTTGCCGCGGTGGCAGGCACGCCTGCGCCGCCGGAAGCCGGTGGTGCAGGCATCATCAACTTCAACGCGGGGTCACGAGAAGCGGTTTGTCCCGGGACGCCGAAGCCGCCCGGAACGGGAGGCATGCCATCTCCCGAGCGGACATCCTAGTCGATCGGACCATGCGCTCGTCAAGCGCGGTTCTATACTGCCCGGCCCGCCGATACCGTCGTCCGCCATGAACTCAACCCCGCACACCGTGCGCCGCAGCCTGCCATGGCTGCTGGCGGCCCTGTCGATGATCGGGCCGTTCTCGATCGATGCGGTGTTCCCGGCGTTTCCGCTGGTCGGTGCGCGGTTCCATGTGGACAACGCAGCGCTGCAGCAGATCATCAGCATGTACCTGATCACCTACGCCGCGATGAGCCTGTTCCACGGCGCGATCTCCGACGCGATCGGACGCAGGCCGGTGATTGTCGCCGGCATGCTGGTATACGCGCTGGCGTCGGTGGGTGCGGCGCTGTCCACCTCGTTCGCGATGCTGCTGGCGTGCCGTGGGTTGCAGGGCATGTGCGCCGGTGCCGGGCTGGTGGTGGGGCGCGCGGTGATCCGCGACAGCCTCGAAGGTGCTGCCGCACAACGGCTGATGTCGCAGGTGATGATGATTTTCGGGGTGGCCCCGGTGATCGCGCCGATGGTCGGTGCGCTGCTGCTGCCGCTGGGTGGCTGGCACGGCATCTTCTGGTGGCTGGCCGGGTTCACCGCACTGCTGGCGCTGGCCTTGCTGCTGTTGCTCGACGAGACGCATCCGGCGGAAAGCCGCACCCGCTTTGCGCCGGGGCCGCTGCTGGCCGGCTATGTTTCGTTCGGGCGCGACCGGCTGTTCTGGCCGCTGCTGATTTCCAGTTCGGTCAATTTCGCGGGCCTGTTCCTGTATATCGCTTCGGCGCCGCGCATCGTGCGCGAGTTGCTGCATTTGTCGGCGCAGGGCTTTCCGTGGTTGTTCCTGCCGGTAGTGGCTGGCCTGATCGGAGGCGCGTGGTTGTCCGGGCGGATGGCCGAGCGGTGCAGCGCCGGGTTCACGGTGAACCTCGGCTATGCGGTGATGCTGTTGGCGTGCGTGCTTCATTTGTTGCTGGCACTGCTGTTCCCCGCGCCACGGCTGCCGTGGTCGATGCTGCCGCTGATCCTCCACGGCATCGGCGTGCAGCTGGCATTTCCGACGCTGACGCTGTTGCTGCTGGATCGTTTCCGGCATCGGCGCGGCGGGATTTCCTCGGTGCAGGCGTTCGCCAGCCTGCTGCTCTGCAGTGTCGTGGCCGGCGTGCTGTCGCCATGGTTGTCCGGCAGCATGTTGCAGCTCGCGCTGGGTGCTTCGGCGTTGACCGCCAGCGGTGTGTTCGCATGGTGGTGGTATCGCCGCCTCACGCATCGCGGGCTGGACCAGGCGATGACCGGCACCGTTCCGGCCACGACGCTGCAGGCGGAAATTGCCGAGCTGGGCTGATGACTACGCCGGCGAACCCGGCGGCTTGTTCGCGTTCTGCACCACGGCCTCCATCGACATCAGCACGGTGGCATCGGCCAGTGCCTTCACCAGCGACGGCGAACGATAGGCGGCATCGGCGACCCAGCGAAGCCAGACCGAATCGTCGACCTTTTCGTTGACGCCGTTGCCCAGCCGGCGATCGAACGGCGGCTTGAATTCCTTGTAGATGCCGCTCATGAACTCCGCATACGAATTGCGCGGCACGCCGGTGTCGGCGTCGGGTTCAGGCATGAATCGCTCGTTGCAGGCCAGGCCGGCATGGATCGCCTTGCGCTGCAGCCAAGCAAACGGCAGTTCCGGCAGCGGGTCGGGCTTGCGTCCGGCGCCGTCGCGGTTGTTGCCGCCGCCGACGTCGGAGTGCGAGCCGATGAACCAGCGCTGCTCGATTTCGATCTGCTCGAGCTTCTTCGAGGTGAGCGTTTCGCCGGGTTTGACGTTGTACGGGTTGCGTGTCCACTTCGTGGGAGCGAAGTCGGCTCGATGTTCGTCCAGTGCGAGCGCCTGGTAGGCGTACTTGACGATCTTGCTGAGCTCGGTGTCGTGGAACTGGTAGCGCGAACGGGCGTAGGGAAACCAGGACGCGGTGACCGGGATGCCGAGCGAGCCGACCGTATCCCACACGCCGATGAAGCGGATCTCGATCTCAAGCGAGTGGCTGGCGCGAAACGCTATCCCGGCCGGATCGTCAGGTTTGCACTTGGTGTCGCGGTAGAAATCGTAGGCGGCCGAAACCCCGGTCTTGGCCACTCTGCCATCGGCGCCGCGCCGGAGCAGGCCGCACTTGCGGATCATCCCGCCAAGACTGCGCGCGGTATAAGCGCCGCGGCTGAAGCCGAACAGATAGAGCTGGTCGCCAGGCTGCCAGGTCTCGCACAGCCAGCGGTAGCCATCGAGCACGTTGCCGGACAGGCCGTAACCGAACGCACCGCCGAGCAGATGGGTAATGCCGGGCTTCACGCCGACACCGGGGATGTAGTTGACGAGCTGCTCGACGCCGGCCGCGTCACGCGGCGCGATGAGCAGCCGCAGCCGCTCCACGTTGGTATGGGATTCGGGCTTGTTCCAGGTGCCGTCGAACAGCAGCGCAAGCCTGCGGATGGCCATGGTGCCTCCAGCGCGACGCGGGATGATTGCCTGCGGCGCCACTTTAGGAGCCTGCGGCGCGCGCGGCCAGTGTCGCGCGGCCGTGGCCCGGCGGGCGGTCGTGCCGCTACAGCGTCGGCGAGTCGTCGTGCAGCATCGCTTTGCGCACGATGCTGATCGGCGCGAAACCCTGCTGCATGAAGTCGTCGTGGAATTTCATCAGGTCGAAGTCTCGACCCTGCTTCGCCTCGACGTCGGCGCGCAACTTGAGGATCTGCAATTTGCCCAGCGTGTAATACAGGTAGGTGGGATCGGCTGTGCCGCGCTTGGTTTCGACCTCGCCGACCGCGCGCGATTGGTAGCCTTCGTCGACGAAGAAGTCGATCGCCTGCTCCATCGTCATCTGGCCGGTGTGCAGCTTGATGCCGACGATGAAGCGTGCATTGCGCAGCAGCGCTTCCTGCAACTGGCCCAGCCGCAGCAGGCGCTGCTGGCGCAGATCGTGCGGGTATTCGAACGCAGCCAGCCCTTCGTCCAGCATCATCTGCTCGCAGTAGTGCGCCCAGCCCTCGGCATTGGTGTTCGAGCCAAGCAGCTTGCGCACACGGTCGTCGAGCCGATGCATCCACAGGAACTGCACGTAGTGGCCGGGGTAGGCCTCGTGAACGGCGATGCTGCTGATCACCGGGTAGTTGAATTGCGCCATGAACTCTTTCGTGCGCTTTTTGCTCCAGCCAGCTTCGGGCAGGGTGACGTTGAAGTACGCCTCGCGGGCGACGGTTTCGTACGGTCCGGGTGTGTCCATCGAGGCGAAGGTGATCGCGCGCATGAAGGGCGGTGTTTCCTCCAGGGTCGGCCGCACCTGCGAGGGGATCGTGATGATGTGTTTCTGCCGGATGAACGCGGTGAGGTGATCGAAGGTGGCGCGGAAGGTATCCAGGATCTTGTCCGGCGGCGGATAGTCCAAGGCCAGTTCGGCCAGTACCTCGCGCGGCGTCTTGTGCGGGTCGAGCTGCTTGGCTACTTCGGCGAACTGGCGCTGGTTCTGGCGCAGGTTGGCCATGTCGATGGCGACAAGCCGGTCAAGCGGCAGGGTGACCATCTCGTCGTACTTCAGCTTGTCGCGGAACGCGGTGGCACCGATGCGGAAGTCGCCGTGCGAGCGCGGCAGCAGGTCGTCCTTCAGCCAGGCCTGGTAGTCCTGCAGCGCCTTGATCACGGCGGCGTTGCTGTTGGCGAATTGCTGCTTCAGGTCGGCGTCGGCGACCGCGGTGAAAGCCGACGGCACGTCGTGCTGGAAGAAGTGCACCAGCCCGGGCAACTGTTCCAGCGCGATTTGCGTGTAGATTTTCGGCGGGTTGTCGAGATTCTTGCGCGCTGCGGCGAGGGCGGCCGGCATCAGCCGTTCGCGGGCAATCAGGGCGCGCAGGCGCGTTTCCGGCGAGGCGAACTTGCGCGACATCAGGGTGAATGTGCTGCTGGTGATGCCGCTGGAGTAGATGTCCGGATTCTTCTGCCACGGGCGTATCGTCTCGAGCGTCAGCAGGGTGCTGCGGATGTTGTTCAGGACCAGCTCGCGGTCGCCCTGCACGCGCTCGCCAAGCGTTGCCGGGTCCACCGCCGCCACGCGGTGCTCCCATTGCTTGAGCGCCTTGACGTTCGCATCGACGCCGGCGCGCGAATAGTCCTCCAGCCTGGCGTCATAGGCGTGTATGCCGTCGACGGTGGCGAGGGAGGGGTTGGTCGGGAAGTAGTAGCTGTCGAAGTACGTATCGGCCAGTTGCATGAACGCCTGGTCTGCCGTCTTCGTCGCCGGTACGGCCGCTGCCTGCACGACCGTGGTGGCGCCGCCCATGGCCAGCGCGGCGGCCGTACCGAACAGGATCCGCATGACTTTCATCATCGTCAGTTCTCCCTCGGGGCGTGCCGTCGACAAGGCGGCGCTGGAAACCCGGAACGGTCATTCTTCGGCGGTTTCCGTGCAAAGTGCAAGCGGCGTACTCTGCGGCTTTCCTTATCGACAACGGGTAACGACACGACGATGGACAGGCAGAGCCAGATCGACAGGGCGCACGCGTTTCGCGACATGCATGATCGCAACTCGATCCTGCTGTTGCCGAATGCGTGGGATGCAGGCAGCGCACGGCTGTTCGCGCAGCGCGGGTTCGCCGCGGTCGCCACCACCAGTGGCGGCGTGGCCTGGTCGCTTGGTTGCGCCGATGGCGAGCAGGCCCCGGTGGCCGAAGTGGTGGCCGCCATCGCGCGCATTACCCGCGTGGTGGACGTGCCGGTGACGGCCGATATCGAGGCCGGCTACGGCGACACGCCGGCGGCGGTGGGCGAGACGGTGCGCGCGGTGATCGAGGCGGGCGCCGTGGGCGTTAACCTCGAAGACGGACGGCACGATGGGTTGCGCGATTGCGCGGAGGCTGCCGAACGGATTGCCGGCGCGCGTGCCGCAGCGACAGCTGCTGGTGTGCCGATCGTGATCAATGCGCGGGTGGATTGCTGGATCACCCCGGCTGCCGACGAAACCGTGCGTTTCGCCGATGCCGTGCGTCGTGCGCGCGCCTATCTGGCGGCGGGCGCGGACTGCATCTATCCGATCGGCCTGGGCGACCCTGCCGTGCTGGCGGCGCTGGTCAAGACGATCGATGCGCCGGTGAACGTGGGTGCACGACCGGGCATGCCGGGCCTGGCCGAACTGGCGCGGATCGGCGTGGCCCGGGTGAGCACGGCCACGCGCTTCGCCGCGATCGCGCTGGGCGCCGTTGATCAGGCTGCGCAAGCCATGCGGGCAAGCGGCGGCTTCGACAGTCTTGCTCCCAGCCTGAGCCATGCGGACGTACAGAAGCTGTTCGTGCATGGCTGAGCGACGCGTCACACTCGACCGCGCGTTCTACCGGCGTGATCCGCGCGAGGTCGCGCCCGCTTTGCTCAACAAGATCCTGCTCAACGCCGATGGCCGCAGCGGGCGCATCGTGGAAACCGAGGCGTATGTCGGCGCGGTCGATCCGGCAGCACATTCCTGGCGTGGCCGGACCGCACGCAACGCGACGATGTTCGGTGGGCCTGGCCTGCTTTATGTGTACTTCACCTACGGCATGCATTGGTGTTGCAACCCGGTTTGCGGCGAGGCGGGAGAGGGCGTCGCGGTGTTGCTGCGTGCCTTGGCACCACTCACTGGGCTTGCGGCGATGCGTGCGGCGCGACCTGCCTGCCGCAACGACCGCGATCTCTGCCGCGGGCCGGCGCGATTGTGCCAGGCACTCGGGATCGATCGCACTCAGGACGGCGTCGATCTGGTCACTGGTGTCGGTGGCTTTCGCATCGTCGACGACGGCACGCCGCCACCCGCCGCGCCCGTGGCGACGCCGCGCGTGGGCATCACCCGCGCGGTCGACGAGCCCTGGCGCTGGTACGTGGCGGGCGACCCGCATGTCTCGCGTCGCTGAATGGCCGGTGACGTTTCCGGTTGCGGCAACATGTCATTGACGGTGGCTTGATCGCGTGGGGTACACCGTGACCCGCATGTCCATTGCGGAGTCCCGCCATGCCGTACCAATCGATCAGCGAATTGCCTGACAGCGTGCGCGACCATGTGCCGAAGCACGCGCAGGAAATCTACATGGAGGCGTTCAACAGCGCCTGGGACGAGTATCGCGACGAGGGCGAACGGCGCGGCGACGAATCACGCGAGGAAGTGGCTCACAAGGTGGCCTGGTCGGCGGTGAAAAAGAAGTACAGCAGGGGCGAGGATGGCGATTGGCACGCCAAATAGCCGGGAATCGGGAGTCGGGAATCGTCAGGGCGTGGCGTGGGGCAGGCCGCGTGCCTCAAGGAAGTTCCGGGCCTCGCCGGCGTCCTGTTCGAACCATGCGCGGGTCGAGCCCAGTCGAAACGAATAGCCCCAGGCATCCATGTCGGCCATCAGCCGTTCGCGTCCCACGCCAGGCAACTGGTCGGCCAGCACGATCTGCAGATAGCAGGTGGCGTCTTCTTCCTCGATCGAGTCGGTGGCGTCGGTATGGACGTCCGGACGTCTGTCCGCCGGCAACACGATCAGGTGGCCGGCTTCATGCAGGAGCGAATGCACGGGCGTGTCGTCGCGTGCGTATACGGTGCTGCCGATGATGCCGGCCTCTTCGTCGCCCCAGAAGCTGCCGGGGATCGGCGTACCGGATGCAACGCGCTGCAGTTGCAGGCCGAAGCGGGCGAGCAGGGCCGCGGGCAGGTCGAAGCCGATCTCGCCCACGCGCATGACGCTGCTGGCCGGATCGGCGGATTCGTGACGGGCGAGAGTGTCGGGATGCATGTGCGTGCGCGATGGACGCAACCGATGAGGCGGTAACGACGCCGGGCGAGGTTTCGTCGCCCGGCGGACAAGCCGGCAGCCAGTGCCGTCGCAGGAAAATTCAACCGGTTTTGGCTTCGCTCCCGGATTCGTTCCTTGCGGTCTGCTTGCCTTCCGGCAAGGTGACCGAGAGCTCCAGGATCTCGTGGCCGCTGTCGCGCTCGAAATTGATGTTGATCGCATCGAGGTCGACGTGAATGTACTTCTTGATCACTTCGAGCAACTCGTTGCGCATCATCGGCAGGTAGTCCGGCGCGCCGCGGGTGGAGCGCTCCTGCGCCACGATGATGCGCAGTCGCTCGCGCGCCACGGTGGCGGTGGCCTCCGGCTTGCGCTTCAGGAAATCAAGAATACCCATCGTGATCAACCTCCGAACACGCGCTGGAGAAAGCCCTTCCTGGGCACGTCGATGAAGCGCAGCGGGCGTTCTTCACCGAGAATGCGGGCCACCGTGTCGCTATAGGCCTGACCGGCATGTGAATCGGCATCGACGATCACCGGGATGCCGTTGTTGGACGCGGTCAGCACGTTCTCCGATTCGGGGATCACGCCGACCACTTCGATGCCGAGGATTTCCTCGACGTCCTTGACGCTGAGCATTTCGCCGATGGCCACGCGGGCCGGGTTGTAGCGGGTCAGCAGCAGATGCTGGGTGACCGGGCCTTCGCCGCGTTCGGCGCGCCGGGTCTTGCTGGCGAGCAGGCCGAGGATGCGGTCCGAATCGCGCACCGAGGAGACTTCCGGGTTGACCACCACGACCGCGTGGTCGGCGAAGTACATCGCCAGATGCGCGCCTTTCTCGATGCCGGCCGGCGAGTCGCACACGACGTAGTCGAAGCCGTCCTCGGACAGGCCTTCGAGCACCTTCTCGACGCCTTCCTGGGTCAGCGCGTCCTTGTCGCGGGTCTGGCTGGCGGCCAGTACGTACAGGTTGTCGTGGCGCTTGTCCTTGATCAGCGACTGCTTCAGCGTGGCTTCGCCGTGCACGACGTTGACGAAGTCGTACACCACGCGGCGCTCGCAGCCCATGATCAGGTCGAGGTTGCGCAGGCCGACGTCGAAGTCGATCACGGCGGTTTTCTTGCCGGCCATGGCCAGGCCGGTGGCGAGCGAGGCGCTGGTCGTCGTCTTGCCGACGCCGCCTTTGCCGGAGGTGACAACGATAATCTCAGCAGTCAAGGGCCCATCTCCGCATGTTTTTGTAATAATTATGGTTTGTAGAGGATCACAACCTGGCGATCAACAGCTTTTCGCCTTCCAGCCAGCATTGCACGGACTGGCCTTCGAGGTCGTCAGGAATTTGTTCGAAGACGCGATAGTGGCCGGCAATCGCCACCAGCTCGGCGCGGAAGTCGGAGACGAAGATGCGCGATTTCTCGTCGCCCTGCGCGCCGGCCATGGCGCGGCCGCGCAGCCCACCGTAGATGTGGATGTTGCCGTCGGCGATCACCTCGGCGCCGTTGGCCACCGCGCCGGTGACGATCAGGTCGCGCTCGCGCGCGTAGACCTGCTGCCCCGAGCGCACCGAGCCGGTCTGGTGCTGGGCGCCCTGGATGCTGCCGGGCGCCGGCGCGGACAGGATCGGCTCGCGTTGCACCGGTGCGGCCGCTTCGGCGCGCACGGCGGGCTCGGTGGCCGGGCTGTTGTTGGCCGGTTCGTAGGCGGCGCGGAATTTCGCGATCAACGGCAGGCCCATGCGTTTGGCCAGTGCCTCGGTCTCGCTGGTGCCGTAGGCCAGGCCGACCGGCAGCATGCCGGCGCTGCGCACCGCTTCGAGCAGCGCGTCGACGGCGCCATCGTCGGGCAGGTCGAGCAGATGGCTCAGGTCCAGCACCACCGCGGCGCGGGCAAACATCTGCGGGGCGGCACGCACGCGGCGTTCGAGTTCGTCGCACAGCGCGGCGGCGTCGACCCGGCGCACGCGCACGCAGGCAATGCCGACCTGGCCGAAGCGCAGGTCGCAGGCGTCGGTTTCATCGATTTTTGCATTCATGAATGCCGTTCTCCGGCAAGGCGGCGTGATTCGGGCGGTTGCGGGCGCTCGCGCTCGGCCAGCCACGGTACGTCCGGCAGGCCGCCGTGGTCGAGCCAGGTTTCGCGGACATAGCCGTAACTCGGCAAGTCCCTGGCCAGCAGGCTCACTTGCGGACCGTCTTCGCCCATGCGTTGCTGGCCGACTTCCTGGAAGCCGTAGGTGCCGTGAAACAGCACCACCACGTCGTCGCGCGGTTCCAGGAACACTTCGCACGCGAGCAGCGGCACGCGCACCTCCGCGTAGCTGTGCACGTCGCAGTAGAAGATGCGGCCCAGTCCGTGGCGACGATAGTTGTTCGCAACCACGATGCGATCGATGTAGACGAACTGCGGGTAGTGCTCGGCAAACCAGCGGTAGTTCGGGCTGTCGTATTCGCCGCCTTCGCGCAGCGCGATCAGGAAGCCGGCCAGGTGACCGTCGATTTCGGCCACGCGGAAATATTCGGCGTGCTCGTGAAAGTAGCGCAACTGTGCGGCGTCGAGGGCGAGGATGGAGCGGCCGGCGGCGTTGTTGAGCGCCAGTACGGCATCCAGGTCGTGCTCGCGCACGTCGCGGATGGCAAGGGCCATTCGTTGCTCCGCAATGGTGGGTACAGGGACAAGGCCCACAGGGCGGCCTTGCACAATGGCCCATTATGGCATGCGCCCGCGGCCGGTACATCCGGGCATTGCGCCGCGCGTGCGGTTTCCGTTGCCTGTGGGCGCCACGCATGGATGGGACGTCCGGGCGGAGGAATACGGGCATGACTTCTCGCGCATTGCGCGAAATCGCCGCGCAGCGAATGATGCGGACATGCGCTGGCCATTCTTCAACCATATCCGTCTGCTCCGCTATGCGGGGTTCTTCACCTATTTGTCGGCCGGCACGCCGCTGGTCACCAATTGGGCTACCGAACGCCTGGATCAGCTGCATCGGCCGAATTTTTCGCTTCTGCTGTGGACGCTGTGCTACCTGATCTTCGGCCTGATGTACTGGTTGTTGACCAGCAACCTCGGTTCGCGTCGGCATCCGGTGCTGAAGCTGCTGGGACTGACCCTGATGACGGGAGCGGCAGTGGCGGTGGGCTGGTACAGCCACAGCGGCCTGTCGGCGATGCTGATGGTGGTCGCCTCGCTGGTGCTGCCATGGCTGCTGCCGTTCTGGCTGGCGACATTCTGGCTGGTGCTGCAGCACCTGAGCCTGGTCGTGGTTTTCGCCGGCTGGCCCGAATACGACCACAGCATTGCGGTGGGTTTCATCCAGGCCAGCATCTACCTCGGCATCTCGGTGCTGGTGTTCATCACCTCGACGGTGGCCAGCCAGCAGGCCGAACAGCGCGAGGCGCAGCGCCGGCTCAACTCCGAACTGCGCGCCACCCGTGCGCTGTTGGCCGAATCCAGCCGGATCGCCGAACGCATGCGCATCGCGCGCGACCTGCACGACCTGATCGGCCATCACCTGACGGCGTTGAGCCTGAACCTGGAAGTGGCCAGTCATCTCACCAACGAGGCGGCCGGAGCGCACGTGCACAAGGCCCAGAGCACGGCAAAGTTGCTGCTGGCGGACGTGCGCGAGGTGGTCAGCGAGTTGCGCCAGGACGATGCGATCGACCTGACACAGGCGCTGCGCAGCCTCACCGAGGGCGTGCCCGGCCTGAGTGTGCATGTGGTCATGCCGCCGCGTTTCAGCGTGGAGGATCCGCGCCGCGCCCAGGTGCTGTTGCGGTGCGCGCAGGAGATCATCACCAATACCGCCAAGCATGCCGGCGCCCGCAACCTGTGGCTCAATTTCGCCTATGCCGGCGAAAGCCTGCTCGGCCTGCACGCGCGCGACGACGGTCGCGGCGCCGAGAAGGTCGAGCCGGGCAATGGTTTGTCCGGCATGCGCGAGCGCCTGGCCGAATTCGGCGGAAGCGTGACGCTGGATACCGGGCTGAGCCAGGGCTTTGCGCTGACGGTCCGGCTGCCGCTGGGCGAGCACACGGCGCTGGCGCATGCGCCGACCCGGTTTGAGCCACCGGCGCTGAATGTGTCGTAATCTTGGTGGTTCGCGCTGGCGTGTAAAAATGCGTTGGCGTTGGCAGTGGCGCGATCGGCCAACTGCCAGCATCACTTCTTCAAATGCATGTATGCCCGAGGATACGCGATGATCTCCGTTTGTCTCGTCGACGACCAGAATCTGGTGCGCCAGGGCGTTCGCTCGCTGCTGGACCTGGCCGAGGATATCCGCGTGGTGGCGGAGTGCGCCGACGGCGCCCAAGCCGTGCTGGACATCCCGCGGATCAAGCCCGACGTGGTGCTGCTGGACCTGCGCATGCCGAACATGAGCGGCCTGGAAGTGCTGCAGGCCCTGTCCGCCCGCAACGAGCTGCCGCCGACCATCATCCTGACCACCTTCGACGACGACCAGTTGGTGCTGCAAGGCCTCAAGGCCGGCGCGCGCGGCTACCTGTTGAAGGACGTGTCGCTGGAGCAACTGGTCGAGGCCGTGCGTACGGTCGCCGGCGGCGGTTCGCTGGTGGCGCCGATGGTCACCCAGCGCCTGATGGCCGGGGTGGCGCGGATGCAGAACCATTTCACCAGCCTGGAGCAGCCCGATCCGCTGACCGAGCGTGAAACCGAGATACTGCGGTTGCTGTCCGGCGGCTACAGCAACAAGGAAATCGCCAATTCGCTGAAAGTCGCCGAAGGCACGGTGAAAAACCACGTTTCCAACATCCTGTCCAAGCTCGGCGTGCGCGACCGCACGCGTGCCGTGCTGAAAGCGCTGGAAATGGGCATCGTCTGAATCCGTCAGGCCCGCTCGGGCTGCCCTAAGGCGTGCCGCCGCCTGCCGCGCCGCAACGAATTTTCGCGGGCGGCCGCAGGTCGCGCAATCAGCCGCAGCGCGCCCTTTTTGGCCTTCCAGAAGCATCGGCATCAGTGGATAGCGTTCCAGCGCGTGAGCAAGTAACATCCGTAGCTTCGGCGTTTGCCGACCCCCTGCCATGACCCTCGGATCAGCCCCTGAGGCAGGCCCGCACGGCGGCCGGGGCGACATCCTTAGGTATGGCGTAGAGACGCTCGGAGAACTCTGGAATGATGCGTGTCCTTGAATTTCTTGTTGCCCTGATCATCGTCGCGGTGATTGGTGTCGTGGCGGCTGTGGTCATGCCAGGCAGCGGCCATGTGGAACGTTCGCTGGTCATTGGCAAGGACATGCGCCAGGTCTATGACGTAGTCGACAATTTCCGTCGCCTGCCGGACTACTCGGTGCTGCGCTCGTATGACAGCAACGTGAAGTTCAATTTTTCCGGCAGCTCCTACGGCCCGGGCGCCGAGGTCAGCTGGACCAGCACCGCGCCGCGGGTCGGCAACGGCTCGCTGACCATCGCCAGCGCAACCCCCGATTTCAGCAAGATCGATGACAACACCAAGAGCGCCAGCGTCGTCTGGAATCTGGACAACAGCTGGCGCGGCCAGGACAAGCATTTCACGCTGGACCTGAAGCGCCAGGGCAGCCGTGGACAGTTGACCGAGGTGACCTGGTCGTACGACGTGGCTTATGGCTGGAATCTGGTGAACCGTTTCGCCAACCTGTACATCCATGGCGATCCCGACGCGTTCATCCAGTTCAGCCTGAACAACCTGCAAAACGTGCTGGCTGCCGTGCCGAACATCGACTACAGCCAGTTGATCCCGTACATCGAGCAGACCCAGCCGACGCCGGTCCTGCTGGTGTCGACCTCGATCGAACGCAAGGAAGGGCTGGACGGGCTGGACGAGGCCGTCAACAAGGCGATTGCCGAGATTCAGGCCGCCGCCAAGAAGCTGGGCGTGAACGTGACCGGGCCGCGGATCCTGTTCACCACCAACTATGGCGACCAGACCTATACCTTCGACGTGGCGTTGCCCATCGATTCGAGCACACTCACGGTCAATGGTCAGAGCGAACAGCTGACTGCACCGACGCCGCTCTCGCTGGATGCGGCGACTGCCGCCGCTGCTGCCACCACTGCGGCACCGGCTGAAGCCGGCAGCACGGCCCAGGCGGCCGAGACCGTAGCCGTAGGCAGCCGCGACCGGTACGGTCGGCTGGTGGTCGACGGCAACGTGCGGGCTACCCTGGCATTTGGCGGCGCCGCCCTGAAGGGCGTGTGGAACGGCACTTTCGCCGGCGTGCCGCAGACCCGCGACATGCTCAAGGCCTATGCGCAAACCCACGGCTACAAGTTCGATGACGTGGTCAATCGTTCGTACGACATTCAGACCAAGGTCGGCGACAACATCAACACCTACAGCCAGTACGACATCTACCTGCCGATCACGGACGCTCCGGCGCAGACGCCCGAGCAGGCTGCCGGCATGCAGCCGCCGTCCCTGGAGGAAGCCCCCGAGGCTGCTCCGGCGGCCACCGGTTCGGCTCCTGCGCCGGCCAATAGCAGTGCTGCGCCGGCCAATAGCAGTGCGGCTCCGGCCGAAGCGGCCAGCGCCAACCAGTAAGTTCGCGAACCCGGTTCAGCGCCGATCGTGAAACCGAAGGCCCTTCCGGTGAGGAAGGGCCTTTTGTTTGGGAACCGAGGGAAGGCTCGCCCGCCTCCGTCCCGAGGAGCGGGCGTCGCCTTGCCGGGAGCATCGACAGGACGAACCGTTCGAGGATCTTGCGGTACATTGCGAGGAGTCACCGACGCGACGAACCGCCCTTCGGCCACCGACCGCGCACCCCGCTCCAACCTTTTCCGGACATGATCGAAACCGACCAGCTCACCCGATGCTATGGCAACCTGACGGCAGTGGATGCGCTCAGCATCCGCGTCGAGCCCGGCCAGGTGCTCGGCCTGCTGGGTCCCAATGGCGCCGGCAAGTCCACCGCGATGCGCATGATCGCGGGGTTCCTGGTGCCCACTTCCGGCACCGCGCGAGTGTGCGGCCACGACGTCAGCCGGGAACCGCTGAAGGCGAAGCGCGCGCTCGGCTACCTGCCCGAAGGCGCGCCGAGCTATGGCGAGATGACGGTGCGCGAATTCCTGCAGTTCATCGTGCGCATGCGTGGCCTCAAGGCCGAAGCCGGCTATCGGCGCTTCGAGGCGGTGGCGCAGCAATTGCAACTGGAGGAAGTGCTGGGACTGTGCATCGACACGCTGTCGAAGGGCTTGCGCCGGCGCGTCGGCCTGGCCCAGGCGATCCTGCACGATCCGCCGGTGCTGATGCTGGACGAGCCCACCGACGGCCTCGATCCGAATCAGAAGCACGCGGTGCGCCAGCTGATCGACGTGATGGCGCGCGAGCGCACGATCCTCATCTCCACCCATCTGCTGGAAGAGGTGCACGCGCTGTGCAACCGGGTGGTGATCATCGCGCGCGGCAAGCTGTTGGCCGACGCCACGCCGGCCGAGCTGGAGGCGCGCTCGCGCTATCACGGCGCGGTGTCGTTCAGCGCGCCCGGCAGCGGCATGTCGCAGGAGATGCTGGGGCGGTTGCCGCAGGTGGCTTCGATCGAGATCGATCCGCTGGATGGCCGCATCACCGTGTTCCCCAAGCCCGGCGAACGCATCCTCGATCCGGTCGAGAGGTTGCTGCGCGAGCAGGGCCTGGAAGTTTCGGAGATCCAGCTCGAGCGTGGCCGATTGGACGAGGTGTTCCGCCAGATCACCACGTCCGGCGACGGTGCGGACGGCTTCATCGGGGGCGCCGCATGAGCCCGGTCAGCGCCGTGTTGCGGCGCGAATTGCGCAGCTACTTCGTGACTCCGGTGGCGTATGTTTTCCTGGTGATCTTCCTGGTTCTGGCCGGCATCCTCACTTTCTACGCCGGCGATTTCTACGAGCGCGGGCAGGCCGACCTGCAACCGTTCTTCGTGATGCACCCGTGGCTGTACCTGATCCTGGTGCCGGCGATCACCATGCGCATGTGGGCGGAGGAGGCCAAGGGCGGCACGCTGGAGCTGCTGCTGACGCTGCCGCTGACGCTGTGGCAGGCGATGCTCGGCAAGTTCTTCGCCGCGTGGCTGTTCATCGGGCTCGCGCTGGTGCTGACGTTTCCGATCTGGATCACCGTCAATTACCTGGGGTCGCCGGACAACGGCGTGATCCTGGCCGGCTATCTCGGCAGCTGGCTGATGGCCGGCACCTTCATCGCGATCGGCGCCTGCCTGTCGGCGTTGACCCGCAGCCAGGTGGTAGCCTTCATCCTGACCGCGCTGGTGTGCGTGCTGCTGATCCTGGTCGGGCAGCCGCAGGTGCTCGACTTCTTCTCCGGTACCGTGCCACGAAAATTGATCAATGCGGTGGCGCACCTGTCCATGCTGCGGCATTTCGAGGCGATCGCGCGCGGCGTGCTGGACATGCGCGACCTGGTGTACTTCCTGCTCAGCATGGTCGGCTGGCTGGTCGCCGGCGTGCTGCTGCTCGACCTGAAACGGACGCGCTGACGCATGCGCCGCCTGCGCCTTCCCTCCCGCATGAGCGAACCGCTGCGCTTCAGCCGGCGCACCCTGCTTTATGGCGGGCTGGTGTTGCTGGTGCTGGTCTTCGTGCCCCTCATCGTGGCCAGCAGCCGCTGGCTGCATGCTTCGCGGATCGATCTGACCACCGATCAGCTGTACACCCTGACGCCAGGGACCGTGCACATCGTCGATACGCTGCAACGACCGCTGCGACT
The DNA here is from genome assembly GCF_008329435.1 of Rhodanobacter sp. T12-5. Lineage (GTDB taxonomy): Bacteria > Pseudomonadota > Gammaproteobacteria > Xanthomonadales > Rhodanobacteraceae > Rhodanobacter. The sequence continues at coordinate 387,073 of NZ_NPKN01000002.1, read as the reverse complement.
GACCCTCTATTTCTCCGATCATGCCACCCGCGACCTGCCGCAGTTGCGCAGCTACGAGCAGCGCGTACGCGAAATGCTGCAGGAGATGGTGGCGCGCTCGCACGGCACGATCCGCCTGCAGATCGTCGACCCGGTGCCGTACTCCGACGACGAGGCCAGTGCCGAAGGCAGCGGGCTGACCGCGGCGAACGGCGGCAGCAACGGCGAACGGGTGTTTTTCGGCCTCGCCGGCAGTGCCATGTCAGGCGGCCTCGAAGCGGAGGGGGCGGAAGAGCGCGTGCCGGAGAGAAGCCTGGCGATCCCGTTCTTCGATCCGTCGCGCGAGGCATTCCTCGAGTACGACATCGCCAAGCTGCTGTACGAACTGAACCAGACCAGCAAGCCGCCGATCGGGGTGATCAGTTCGCTGCCGGTCGATGGCAATCCGGTGCTCGGACAACAGCCATGGACGGTGATGCAGCAGATCGGCCAGCTGTTCGACGTGAAGATGCTCGACGCGGCCAGCCTGCAGCATGTCGACGACAGCATAAAGGTACTGCTGCTGATCCAGCCCCGGCAGCTGCCGGTCGACGCGCAATACGCGATCGACCAGTACGTTCTGCGTGGCGGACATCTGGTGGTTTTCGTCGATCCCGACGCGGAGCTGGACGGCACGCCCTACGGCGCCGACAGCACGACTTTCCCCGATCACAGCTCGGACCTGCCGCGCTTGTTCGCCGCGTGGGGCGTGCTCTACGACCCGCGCAAAATCGTGCTGGACCGTGCCCGCGCGCTGCAGATCGAACTGGGCGGCAGCAGCCTCAATCACCCGGCGATGCTCGACCTCGGCGCGCAGGAGCTCAACCGCAACGATGCCGTCACCGCCAGCCTGCAGCGGATCAACGTGTCCACCGTCGGCTATTTCGACCTGGCGCAGGATGCGCGCACGCGCCTGATCCCGCTGCTGCAGAGCAGCCGCGAAGCGGAGGTGGTGCCGACCCAGCGCGTGCTCGATGCGAGCAACGATCCGACCACGTTGCTGCAGGGTTACCAACCGGACAACAGCAACTACGTACTGGCGGCGCGCCTGCGCGGCACGTTCGACAGCGCCTTTCCCGAGCGCGCCAATCAGCCGGGATATCGCGCCCGTTCGGCGCCGAATGCCGAAGTGATCCTGGTCGCCGATACCGACCTGCTCAGCGACCGGCTCTGGGTCGAGCCGCAGAACCTGCTGGGCCAGACGATGATGCAGGTGTTTGCCAACAACGGCGACTTCGTCACCAACCTGGTCGACAACCTCAGCGGCTCGTCCGCCTTGCTGTCGATCCGCGGTCGCTCCACCTCGCAACGGCCGTTCACGCGCGTGCAGGCACTGCGCAACGTGGCCGACCAGAAATTCCTGCAGAAGGAGCAGGAGCTGGAGCAGGAGCTGGCCGATACCCGGCGCCGGCTGGACGAACTGCAGCCTGCCAAGGGCAGCCGCGGAGGCACCGTCACCGCCGAACAGCGCCGCGAGATCGAGCAGTTCCGCCAGCGTCAGCTGGCGATCAACAAGGAACTGCGCGAAGTGCAACACCAGCTCAACGCCGAGATCGACGCGCTCGGCCTGCGCGTGAAGGTCATCAACATCGTGCTGGTGCCGGCGCTGCTGGTGCTGATCGGCCTGCTGTACGGCTGGCGCCGCACGCGCCACAGCCGCGCGCGGCGGTGACGGCGGCAATCTGTCGCAACCTCGCGCCGCGGCGGCGGCAGACTCAGGGCGTGCGCGGCATTATGCTGGGCAGTCGCCGGCGCCTGCCGGCGTGGATCGAGCGGCTGGTAGCGTCATCGTGATCGCAACGTTGTTGAAATGGATCGTGCCGTGGGAGTTTTCGTGGGTATTCCTCGCGAGCTTCGTGCTGACCTGCGTGCTGTATCTGCGCGGCAGCCGCCGGCTGCCGGTGAGCTTCAGCCGCAAGCTGGCATTCTGGACCGGCATGGCGATCATCTACCTGTCGCTGCACACCTACCTGGATTACTACGCCGAGCATGAGTTCTTCATGCACAGGATCCAGCAACTGCTGCTGCATCACCTGGCGCCGCTGCTGATCGTCACCGCGTTCCCCGGCACGGTGCTGCGCGCCGGCCTGCCGTTGGCCTGGCGGGTACGTCTGCTGCAACCGCTGCGCCGTTCCTGGCCGTGGCGGATCGTCAGCGGCGTGCTGCTGAATCCGACCGTGGCGACGTTGTTGTTCATTGCCTTCATCCTGATCTGGCTGATCCCGTCCATGCAGACGCTCGCCATGCTGGACTGGCGCATCTACCGCTTCATGAACTGGAGCATGTTGGTCAGCGGTTTCGCGTACTGGTCGCTGGTGCTCGACCACCGGCCGCATCCGCCGGGGCGGATGACCGCCGGGCTGCGCGTGCTGTCGCCGGCGATCACCATGACGCCGCAGATATTGGCTGGTGCGATCATCACGTTCTCCAAGACCGACCTGTACCCGATCTTCGAGATCTGCGGCCGCGCGTTCACCTTCAACGTGCTCACCGGGCAGTTGATCGGCGGCGTGATCATCTGGGTGCCGTCGGCGCTGCTGGAATCGATCGGTGGGCTGATGGCGCTGCGCCAGTGGCTGCGACTATCGCGCAACGGCCGCCTGCCGCGCCGGCCGCCGCGCAAGTCCGGCACGCGGCGCACATCCACGGTGGTCGACACGGGAGTGCCGGATTGAACTTCGCGCCGGGTCAGTGACCGCTGTCGTGCGGCATGGCGCCATGTTCCATGGGTGGCATGGCGTGGTTCTCGCCGGCATCCATGGCGTTGGCCGGACGAGCGATGAAATCGGTGGGCAGGGTGCTGCCGTCGGTGAAAGTGAGCGTCAGCTTTACCGTGTCGCCCGGTTTTACCGGTGCGCTGGCCTGCATCAGCATCAGGTGATAGCCGGCCGGCGCCAGCACCGCCTTGCCATGCGCCGGCACGGTCAGCGCATCGACCATCGTCATGCGGCTCATGCCGCCCGCGGTCGAGCTGTGATGCAGCATCACGTCGGCATATACCGTGCTGCTGGCGCCGCTCAACGCGACCGGTTGATCGCCATCGTTTTCCAGCGTGACGTACGCGCCGGCCGGCAGTGTGCCGGGCAACACGCGGATCCATGCGTGACTGGCATGCACATGTTCGGCGGCGGTGGCGTGGACGCCGCCGGCCAGCAGCAGGCTGCCGAGCAGAAACGAAAGAGCGGACGGCTTCATTGGCTGGCTCCGGTGGCAAGCAACAGGTGCAGGTCGTGCACGAGATCGTCCCGCGAAGCGGAAGGCGTGGCCAGCAGCCGTGCCTTGCCGTCGCGATCGAACACGTAGATCGCCGAACTGTGGCTGACCTCGTAGGCGCCATCAGCCGAGCTGGGTTCGCGGGTGAACGCTGATCGGTAACGCTTGCTCAACGCCTCGACCTTGCGCGCGTCGCCGACCAGGCCCACGGCGCGTGGGTCGAACGCCTTGACGTAGGCGTGCATCACCGCAGGCGTGTCGCGCGCCGGATCGACGCTGACGAACAGGATCCGCGCGCCATCGGCCAGCGGACCCAGCCGCTGCATCACCACGTGCAACTGCGCCAGGGTCAGGGGGCAGACGTCGGGGCAATGGGTGTAGCCGAAGTACAACAGCACCACCTTGCCGCGGTAATCGGCGCCGGTGACGGCCTTGCCGTTGTCGTCGGTGAGATGGAAATCGAGGTCGGGCATGTGGCCGCTGATATTGGTCAGCCGGAACGGCAGCGGCGCATCATGCTGGCAGCCGCCGAGCAGCAGACCGGTGACGAGCAGCAACAGCAGCAGGGTGGCGCGCAGCCGGTGACGGGGCTTCATGCGAGAATCCGGAATCTTCATCCGTTCAAGCATACGACACCGACCGCGCCCCCGGGTTCGTCGGCCAGGGGATTCGAGCACGATGCGACAAACTGTCAGCACACGCATGGGTCTCCTGATCGGTCTGGCCGGCGCCAGCGCCGTGCTGCTGGGCGCATTCGGCGCACACGCCCTGCGCGGCGTGCTGGATGCGCAGAGTCGAGAGCTGTGGCAAACGGCGGTGAACTACCACGTCTGGCACGCGCTGGCATTGGTTCTGGCTGCAGGGTTCGGACGTGGCCGCAGCGGGCGTTTCGCAATCGCGGCGTTCGCGCTCGGCATCGTGTTGTTCAGCGGCAGCCTGTATGCGCTGGCGCTGGGTGCACCACGCTGGTGCGGCGTGATCACGCCGTTCGGCGGACTGGCTTTCGTCGCGGGCTGGCTGGCGCTTGGGTGGACGTTGCGCACGCGTAACGTTTAGGTCTTGCGGGCGTCATCGAACGTCATGCCGGACTGCGATGGTCCCGGCATGAACGTGCAGATCGCCCTTCGTCATCGGTTCCGTGTCGCGTGGCCGCCTGGTGGTTTCTTTGGTGGCCTGCGCACCGCGGGCGTCATTCTGTTCGTGCTGTCGTCGCTCGGCCTGTGGTGGTCGTGGTCGCCGGCAACCGATGTCGCGACAGGAGTGGTGCCAGCCAGCCAGTTGGTGCGCTGGCAGGACGCCAGTCATGACTGGTTGCTGGTGGTCGATCCATCGACGCGGGAGCTGGTTGTCTACGACGCGCGCGATGGCCGTCCGCTGGACCGGTTCGGCACGGATGACGGAATGCCGCGAGTGAAGTCGATCGCATTGCGCGGGCCGTGGCTGTACGTGACCGGCCAGTCGCATGCGAGGACCCGTTTGCTCCGACTGCCCGAACTGCAGGCGATGGCCGCGACCGCCGATTGACGGCTTGCAAAGCCGGCCGTCGCCGCCGATCTGGTGACCTCGCCCGACGCGTTTACAATGGGGTTTTGCCGGAATCCCCAGATGAAGCCTTTTGGCACCCCTGATTCCCCTCATGCATTGCGCGTCCTGCTGCTCGGTGCGGGCGAGCTGGGCAAGGAGGTGGCGATCGAGCTGCAGCGCTACGCGGTCGAGGTGATCGCCGTGGATCGCTACGCGAACGCGCCGGCGATGCAGGTCGCCCATCGCAGTCACGTCGTCGACATGCTCGATGGCAAGGCGCTGCGCGCGGTCATCGAGCGGGAAAAGCCCGACCTGGTGGTGCCGGAGATCGAGGCGATCCACACGGCGACCCTGATCGAGCTGGAGAAGGAAGGGCAGCGGGTGATTCCCACGGCTCGCGCGGCGTGGCTGACGATGGACCGCGAAGGCATCCGCAAGCTGGCCGCCGAGGAACTGCAGCTGCCGACCTCGCCTTATCGCTTCTGCGACGACGAAACGCAGTATCGCGAAGCGGCCGCCGCGATCGGCTATCCGTTCGTGATCAAGCCGGTGATGAGCTCATCCGGCAAGGGCCAGAGCGTGGTGCGCAGCGCCGACGAGCTGCAGCATGCATGGGACTACGCGCAATCCGGCGGACGCGCCGGCAGGGGCCGGGTGATCGTCGAGGGCTTCGTCGATTTCGACTACGAGATCACCATGCTCACCGTGCGGCACACCGACGGCGTGAGCTTCTGCGCGCCGATCGGTCATCGCCAGGAGGACGGCGACTACCGCGAATCGTGGCAGCCGCAACCGATGAGCGATGCCGCACTGGCCGAGGCACAGCGGCAGGCCGCGGCGGTCACCGGCGCGCTGGGCGGCTGGGGCGTGTTCGGCGTGGAATTTTTCGTGAAGGGCGACGCGGTGATCTTCTCCGAGGTCAGTCCGCGGCCGCACGACACCGGCCTGGTCACCTTGATCTCGCAGGAGTTCTCCGAGTTCGCGCTGCATGCACGGGCGATCCTCGGCCTGCCGATTCCGGTGATTCATCAGTACGGGCCGTCGGCGTCGTGCGCCGTGCTGGTGGAGGGCGACGGTGCCGGGCCACGCTATCACGGCGTGGCCGACGCGCTGGCCGAGCCCGATACCCAGCTGCGCATTTTCGGCAAGCCGGAAGTGAAGGGACGCCGGCGCATGGCCGTGACGCTGGCCCGCGCCGATTCGCTGGAAGCGGCCGTGGGCAAGGCGGTGCGCGCGGCGGGGAAATTGCGCATCGAGTTGTGAGGCTCCTGTGGGAGCGGCTTCAGCCGCGATGCTTGTCCGACAAAAGCATCGCGGCTGAAGCCGCTCCCACAGGGCTTTGCGATAGGCTTTACGGGCCGAGCCGTACACCGATCCACACATGAAAGCGTTTTGACGAGGGGAAACACGATGGAATCGACGGGTTTTGCGCACTGGCTGGTCGTGCTGGTGGAAACATTTGCGGTGCTGTTCGTGTTGTTGCTGGTACTGTTCGTGGTGGTGGTGCTGGCGACCTGGGTAGTCGACCGCAACCAGACCGGCAACGCGGTGCTGCGCAACTTCCCGATCATCGGCCATTTCCGCTACTGGTTCCTGCATCTGGGCGAATTCTTCCGCCAGTACCTGTATTCCAGCGATCGCGAGGAAATGCCGTTCAACCGCGCGCAGCGCACCTGGGTGTATCGCGCCGCCAAGGACGTCGACAACACCAGCGCGTTCGGCTCCAGTCGCGACCTGCGCGCCGAGGGCGTGCCGTTCTTCGTCAATGCAGCCTTTCCCGACCTCGGCACGGATCACCTCGCGCCGGTGCCGGTGACGATCGGGCCGTATGCGCGCGAGCCGTACAGCCACGCCGCATTCTTCAATATTTCCGCGATGAGTTTCGGCGCGCTGTCGGCTCCGGCGGTGCGCGCGCTGTCGCGCGGCGCGGCCAAGGCAGGCATCTGGATGGATACCGGCGAGGGCGGGTTGGCGCCGTATCACCTCGAAGGCGGCTGCGACATCATCTTCGAGATCGGCACCGCCAAGTACGGCGTGCGCACGCCCGAGGGCAAACTCGACGACGCCAAGCTGTTGGCAATCTGCGCGCACAAGCAGGTGAAGATGGTCAGCATCAAGCTGGGCCAGGGCGCCAAGCCCGGCATGGGCGGCCTTCTGCCCGGTGCCAAGGTCACCGCCGAGATTGCCGCGATCCGCGGCATTCCGGTCGGCGAGGATTCGCAGAGCCCGAACCGGCACCTGGACATCGGCAACGTGTCGCAGCTGATGGACAGCATCGGGCACATCCGCGAGCTCACCGGCAAGCCGGTCGGCTTCAAGGCGGTGCTCGGCGGGGTGGAGTGGATCGGCGAGCTCTGTGATGAAGTGCACAAGCGCGGCATCGCCAGCGCGCCGGATTTCATCATCGTCGACGGCTCCGAGGGCGGCACCGGCGCGGCGCCGCAAACCCTGATGGAAGGCGTCGGCCTGCCGCTGCACGAGGCGCTGCCGGCACTGCTCGACATGCTGATCGTCAAGGGTCTGCGCGAGCGCATCAAGGTGGTCTGCTCGGGCAAGTGCATCACCGCCTACGACGTGGCATGGGCGCTGTCGATCGGCGCGGACTTCGTCAACTCCGCGCGCGGCTTCATGCTGGCGCTGGGCTGCATCCAGTCATTGCAGTGCAACCGCAATACCTGTCCCACCGGCATCACCACGCAGAACCCGAAACTGCAGCGCGGCCTGGTGGTGACCGACAAGAGCGAGCGGGTATTCCACTACGCGAAGAACGTGATGAAGGAAGTCGGCATCATCGCGCAGCTGCGGTGTCAGCGAATCGCGTCAGCTCAACCGCGGACATTGCCGCGTGGTCGGCGACGACGGGCTGTCGATTCCGCTGGAGAAATTGTTTCCGTATCCGCAGGCAACGGTGCAGGCTGCCGTCGAATGACCACATGCGCGAGGCAGAAGCCTCGTTCTAGGTCATCACCGCCCAACCCTCGGCAGTGCGTACCTGCAGCGGCTTGAAGCGGCGCTTGTAATCCATCTTCGGATGGCCGTCGATCCAGAAACCCAGATACAGCCACGGGATGCCGCGGCGACGTGCCAGCTGGATCTGTTGCAGGATCGCGCAGGTGCCGAGGCTGCGGGTAGTCTCGGCAGGGTCGAAGAACGTATAGACGGCCGACATGCCGTTCAGGCACACATCGGTCACTGCCACCGCAAGCAGGCGCTCGGCCAGGCGCAGTTCGAGGAACACGGTCGGGCTCCACGGCGCAGTGAGGAAACGCCGGAAGTCGCTGGCTTCCGCATCGTCCATGCCGCCGCCGGCATGCCGGCTCTGCAGGTAGCGTTCGTACAGTGCATGGCGCTCGCGGTTGTAGCCGGGGATCGATTCGCTGACGACAAGGTCGACGTTTCGCCTCAGGCAACGCCGCTGTGCGCGGTTCGGCTGGAAGTTCGCCACGTCGATGCGGCACGGCGTGCAGGCATGGCATTGCGGGCAATGCGGAAAATACAGATGGCCGCCAGCGCGGCGGAAGCCGCGTTCCAGCGCCGGGCCGTACAGTTGATCGAGCTGCGGTGCGGCCGGATCCAGCACCAGGTTCTGCGCGACGCGATCGGCATAATAGCCGCACGCGTGGGGCAGCGTCTGGAACAGGCGGACTTGGTCGGAGCGGCTCATCCGCTGATTCTATGCCCGAGCGGCGGGGCCCTGCACCATCGGCTGTCAGATCACGTGGAGATAACGCAGCGCCACCATCGCGAAGGCGGCCAGCACCAGCAGCAGCACGACGCGCCGCACGCGATCGACCGTGTGTTGCCGCCGCATGGCCGGCGTGGGGTTGCGCGCGGCAGCCAGTTCCTCGCCATGGCGGATCACCGGCTCGATCCCTATTTCGCGCAACAGCGTCCGCGCCCGGGTGTAGTCGTCGGCATGGGTGACCCACACCTGTGCCCAACTGCCGCGGTCGTCCTGCCGCTGCGAGTAGCTGAAACGCTGCCACGTCGAACGGTTGTAGTTGGAACGATTGGCCACGCTGGCCTCGATGCCGTGTTCGGCCATCAGGGCGACCACGCGGTCGACGTTTTCCTGGCGGGGGGAGGTATAGATCTGGCGCATGGGCGAAGTTTACGCGATCGGCTCAGTCGCCGCGGATGCGGATCAGGCCTTCCTGCGCGGTGGACGCCACCAGCCTGCCATCGCGGCTGAAGATCTGTCCGCGCGCGAGGCCGCGGCCACCCTGTGCGGTAGGGCTGTCGAACGAGTACAGCAGCCATTCGTCGACGCGGAACGCGCGGTGGAACCACAGCGCATGATCGAGGCTGGCCACCTGCACGTTGTGGGTGAGGTAGGAAATCCCGTGCGGCAGCATGGCGGTGCCGATCAGGTGGAAGTCCGATGCGTACGCCAGCAGCGCGCGATGCAGGATCGCCGCATCGCTGATCGGCGAGGTCAGCTTGAACCAGATGTGCTGGATCGGGGGCCGCTTGGCCGGGTGGCGTTCGTCGCGCGGCCACACCTGGCGGAACTCGAACGGGCCGTCGATGCCGAGCCAGCGCTGCAGTTTCACCGGCAGCCGCGCCAGCTCATCCGGCGGCAGCGGGTGCAATGGCTCGATGTCTTCCGGTGCGGGCACTTCGGGCATCGATGTCTGGTGTTCGACGCCGGCTTCCGGCACCTGGAACGAGATCGAACCGTTCAGGATCGGCTGGCCGTGCTGGATCGCCAGCACCCGTCGCGACGAGAACGTGCCGCCATCGCGGGCGCGCTCCACGCTGTACACGATCGGCGCCTCGATATCGCCGGCCCGCAGGAAATAGGCGTGCAGCGAGTGCGCCTCGCGCTCCGGGTCGACCGTCTGTTGCGCTGCCGCCAACGCCTGTCCCAGCACCTGTCCGCCGAACACGAAGCGGGTGCCGATGTCGCGGCTCTGGCCGCGGAACAGGTTGTCCTCCAGTCGTTCGAGTTGCAGCAACTCGACCAGTTCGGTGACGTGGTCTTCGCTCATGGCGTGTCCTTGCGAGGGTTCGCCAGTATAGCGGCGGCATGAGCGCGGGTCCGTACTCAGCCCGCTTTCGCCGGTTTTGCGTTGGCTTCGAACGTGACCGTGAACGCCGCGTCCGCGAGCGCGTCCAGGAAGTCGCGCGCGTCGAACGCCTGGCCTGCGGTGAGCGAACCGTTGCCATGGACGCGGCCATCGAGGATGCGTTGCAGCGCTTCGACCAGCAATGGTGCGGTGACGGCGTAGATGTCGCGTCCGCTGGCGACGGCGCGATCAACGCGGTCGCCGCGGCGCACGCGCACATCGACGACGAAGCGCTGCGCGGAACGGCCGCTGTCGTCGGCGGCGGTCGGCGTTGGCGTGGCCGGATCGCGCAGGTCGCGCAGCGGCGCCAGGTTCATCCACGAGTGCAGGTTGCGGCAGGCGACGTGGTGCGACAGCACGACCGTCTCGGACAACGGCAACAGTACGGTCTCCTGCGTCCCGAAGGGCGCCGGGAAATCGGTTTCGCGCACCGGCGCGGGGTCGGGCACGGTGCAGGTGCGGCCGTGTTCGATGTATGTGCGCGGGTAGTGGTTGCGGTCGCCGGTGAGGCGGGTGCCACGCGTGGGATGCCAGCCGTCGAGCGCGACGGCGATGTCCACCGCGTCCGCGTCGGTGGCGCCGTCGAGCGCGGCGCTGGCCAGCAGATCGGCAAGGCCGCCATAGAAGGCCATTGCCGGCAGCACCGTCACGCCTGCGGCTTTCGCCTCGCCATCGCGCGCCAGGGTGTCGGTCACGGCACGCTGTTCCGCCGCCACGTCGAGATAGTCGATGCGTGCGCGCAGCGCCGCATCCAGCACCGGTGCGGCGGTGTCGAGAAAGGGCCCGGCGCAATGCAGGACGGCGGCGGTGCCTGCGAAGGCGGCATCCAGCGCGGCGGCATCATCGGTGGCGGCCACGCGGACCTCGACGCCGGTTTCCGCGGCCAGTTCATGCAGCCTGGCCGCGTCGCGGCCGCAGGCCACCGGCACGAAACCGCGGCGGCGCAGTTCGGCCAATACGAAGCGGCCGGTATGGCCGTAGGCGCCGTATACCGCGATGCGGCGGGAAGGATGTGTCGTCATGCCTGTTCTCCTTGCATGGTGCCGGCGTGCAACCACCGGCCACGGCCGGCGAAGCTGCCCGTGGCCGGGGTGAGAAAGCGGCGCCGGGTCATGCCCGGCGCCGCCAGTCGCGTGGCGAATAATGAAGTTGCCCCGCTCAAGCTTTCGCTTCCGCCTCGCGCAGCTTCTGTGCGCACTCCTCGCAACAGACCTCGACGGTGCGGCCGCCGATGGTGACCTTGATGGCGTTGCCGTCGAGCGGATAGTCGCAGGCGGCGCAGGTGTTCTCGTTCATGGCGTGTCTCCGGTAGGGCCCGCGATCGGGCAGGCGCAGGAGACCACCAACCGGCGACGGCGGCTGTCAGGATCTTTAGCGATTCACGATGACCTGAGAGGTTGAGACTCCAACCTCTCAGGCCGGCCATGGCGAGGGCATGGATGCCCGAGTTGAGGCAACGCAGGAGCAGTTGCCCGATGGCCGGCCGCGGATCGGGCACGCCAGTGCCTGATTCGCGTGAGCGAGTCAGGGCATGTACCGGACTCGCGATAGAAGAAAGCCACAGGATGTGGTTTTCTTTACAGCTTCTGTGCCAGTGCGGCCTGGCGGAATGCCGTGGGCGTGTGGCCGTAGGCCTGGCGGAATGCGGCGCTGAAATGGCTGTGGCTGGAGAAGCCCAGGTCCTGCGCCAGCGCGGCGACGTCCTCGCAGTCGGCCACCAGGTCCAGCGCGCGCGCCAGGCGCAGGCGCAGGTGGTAGCGGTACAACGGCATGCCTTCGACCTGCTGGAAGGCCTGGGTGAGGTAGACCGGCGAGCCGCCGACTTCCGCCGCGATGTCTGCCAGCGCCCAGCGCCGGGTGAGGTCACTGGCGAGCAGCAGCTTGGCCCGGTCCACTAGCCGCTGGCGCGCGCGCGACGCGCCGGGTGCATGGGTGGTGCGCGGGCCGAGGCTGCGGCACACCAGGGTCAGTGCCAGGCTCTCGGCCTCCAGCGACTCGATGCCGCCGTTGCGCAGGCTGTGGCGCAGCAGGGCCACCAGCACCTGCGCGCGCTCGTCGATGCGCAATGCCTGATGGTGGAACACCGGCTGGTCGCGCCGCTGCAGCATTGCCGCCGGCGCCAGTTCGCGCAGCAGCGGCTGCGATACCGACAGCGACAGGCAGGCATCGCCGCCGGTCGCCGGGTGGCTGACCTGATAGCCCTCGCCGGCGTTGAAGAACAGCACGTGGTTGGCGTCGGCCACCGATTGCGTGTTGCCGACGTGGCGCAAATACAACCCGCGATACGGGAACACCAATTGAGTCGAAGTTGCGCATTCCTCGGCACTGCGGTGGCGGCACTCGCCGCGGCAGCATACGTCGTGCACCGCGACGGTGGTCGATTGCAGCAGCGGCTGGACGTCGAACTCCGGCATGGGTGCAACTCGAAAGGGGCGATGCAGTCTAGCGCAGTCGCTGCAGGCCGCAGGCCGGGACGATGGCGGCCCAGGGGAAGCGCGGGCCGGGATCGAGCTTGCGGCGGATCTGCAGCGCGGAATCGTCGCTAGCCGGCATCAGCGCGGTGTCCAGGTCCTCATGGCCGGCGATCTGGCGAAGGTTCGGGAATGCCGCGCGCAACTGCACCAGCAGGGCACCCAGTGCGGTGATCTGCGCATCGGTGTACGGCTCATCCATCTGCTGGTGGCGCGAATCCCACCAGTGCGGATAGCGTCCCCGGTTGACCAGCTCGATGCCGATCGAGTTCGGGTTGTGGCCGCGCACGTGGTTCGCCACGCGGGTGCCGGGCACGTAGCGGTACACCGCGCCGTCGCGGTCGACGTAGTAATGGCCGCTGTTGCCGGCGCCGCTGGCGTGCAGCACTTTCTCGCCGTACTCGCGTGCCATGGCCAGGTCCGGCAGTTCGGTGCAGTGGATCACCACCAGCTCGACCGTCTCGGCGGGACGCTCGGGCAGGAGGTCGACATAGGGCAGCGGCTGGTCGTGGATGCTCAGGTTCATGCGGGTCAGTTTCGCATGTGCCGGAGCTGCGGCGGAAACGCTGCCTGTTACCATGCCAGCCTTGCTTTCGGCACTTTTCATGGAGACCGCCATGCGCGGCCAGATCATTCTTTCGCACGGTTCGGATTCCAGTCCCGATGCGACCAAGGTCAGCGCGCTGGCCGCACTGGCCGAATCGCTGGATTGGCGCACGCAGCGGCCGGATTACCGCGCCGACGACGCGTGCGGCCACGCCGGATCGGTGGCGCCGCGGATCGCCCGCCTGCGCGCCGCCATCGAGGCGCTGGATGCGCCGCCGCTGCTGGTCGGTTCCAGCATGGGTGCATTCGTCTCCGGCCTGGTCTCGCTGGACGTGCCGGTGGGCGGTTTGCTGCTGCTGGCCACGCCGAGCGGGATCCCCGGCTACGCGCGCAAATTCGACCTGCGCCCGGATGTGCCCACGCTGCTGATCCACGGCTGGCGCGACGAGGTCTGCCCGCTGGCAGGCGTGCAGGCGTTCGCCGCCCGGCGCCGCTTGCCGCTGCTGGTGCTGGACGACGACCATCGGCTGGGTTCCAGCATGGAGACGATCGGCGCGCAGTTCCGGCTGATGCTGGACCAGCTGGCGAGCGCCGCATGAGCCATTACTTCGCCACCTGCCCGAAAGGCATGGAATACCTGCTGCGCGACGAACTGGTCGCGCTCGGCGCCAGCGACGTGCGCGAGGCGCTTGCCGGCGCGCATTTCTCCGGCACGCTGGAAACCGCCTACAAGGCCTGCCTGTGGTCGCGCCTGGCCAGCCGCATCCTGCTGCCTCTGGCCGAGTTCGATGCCGCCGACGACGACGCGCTGTACCGTGGCGTGCAGGCGATCGACTGGAGCCAGCACCTGGCCGCGCACGCCACCTTCGCGGTGGACGCTGGCACCGCGATGAGCAAGCTGACCCACAGCCAGTTCATCGGCCTGCGCACCAAGGACGCGGTGGTCGACCAGTTCCGCCAGCGCGACGGTTCGCGCCCCGGCATCGACACCGACGAACCCGATATCCGCATCAACGTCCGCGTGCGCCGCGACCGCGCCACGCTGTCGCTGGACCTGGCCGGCTCGCCGCTGCACCGGCGCGGCTGGCGCGAGGAGCAGGGCGAGGCGCCGCTGAAGGAAAACCTCGCTGCCGTGATGCTGCTGCGCGCGCGCTGGCCGGAGGTGTACGCGGCGGGCGGTGCGTTGATGGATCCGATGTGCGGCTCGGGCACGCTGCTGATCGAAGGCGCGTTGATGGCGGCCGACGTGGCGCCCGGCCTGCGCCGCGAGTACTTCGGTTTCCTCGGCTGGCAGCAGCACGACATCGCGCTGTGGCGCGGCCTGCTGGACGAGGCGAAGCAGCGCGCCGAGACCGGCCTGCGCGCCCTGCGCAGCGTGTTCTTCGGCAGCGACGCCGACCCGCGCATGGTGCAGACGGCCAAACGCAACGCGCAGGCTGCGGGCGTGGCCGGCTTCTTCACCCTGGACAGGCAGGACGTGACCCATGTCGCGCCGCCGCCGGGCGTCGGCTACGGCCTGGTCATCACCAACCCGCCGTACGGCGAGCGGCTCGGCGATCGCGCCGAGATGCCGAAGCTGTACCGCGCGCTGGGCGACGCCTTGCGCGACCGCTTCAGCGGCTGGCGTGCCGCGGTGCTGGCCGGCGACGTGGAGCTGGGCCGGGCGATGCAGCTGCACGCGGACAAGCGCTACGTGCTGTACAACGGCGCGCTGGAAACCGTGCTGCTGACGTTCGACCTGAAGCAGCGCGACGAGAAACCGCGCGAGCCGAAGCCGCTGTCGGCCGGTGCGCAGATGCTGAAGAACCGCCTGGAAAAGAACGTCAGGCACCTGCGCAAGCGGCTGCTGCGCGAGGATATCCACTGCTGGCGCGCCTACGACCAGGACCTGCCCGAATACGCCGCGGCGATCGACGTCTACGGCGACACGAACGGCGACGACCACCTGCACATCCAGGAATATCGCGCACCGGCCGACGTGCCGCCCGACGTGGCCCGGCTGCGCCTGCGCGAGATCGCGCGCGTCGCCGGCGAGGTGCTTGGCGTGCCGCGCGAACGCATTGCGCTGAAGACCCGCGAGCGCGGCAAGGGCGGTTCCAAGTACGGCCAGCTCGACCAGCGCAACGAGTTCATCGAGGTGGAGGAGGGCGGCCTGAAGTTCCTGGTCAACCTCACCGATTACCTGGACACCGGCCTGTTCCTCGACCACCGGCTGGTGCGCGCGAAAGTGCGCGAGCTGGCCGAGGGGCGCTGCTTCCTCAACCTGTTCGCCTACACCGCCACCGCCAGCGTGCACGCGGCGGCCGGCGGCGCGCTGGAAACCACCAGCGTGGATCTTTCCGCCACCTACCTGGAATGGGCCTCGCGCAATCTGGCACAGAACGGTTTCAGCGGTGCCAGCCATCGCTTGATGCAGTTCGACGCGCTGGAATTCCTGCAGCGCGACCGCGGCCATTACGGCCTGATCTTCGTCGACCCGCCCACGTTCTCCAACTCCAAGCGCGCCGAGGACTTCGACGTGCAGCGCGACCACGTGAAGCTGCTCGAGGCCTGCAACGAGCGGCTGACCCGCCACGGCGTGATCGTTTTCTCGAACAATTTCCGCCGCTTCAAGCTCGATCGCGAGGCGCTGGAACAGCACTTCGAGATCGAGGACTGGACCACGCCCAGCATCCCGTTCGACTTCGCCCGCCGCGCCGACATCCACGGCTGCTGGCTGCTGCGCCGGCGCAAGGCTGACCCGGGGATCAACCCGTGGGATACGGCACGCATCAAAAGGTGAACTCTTCAGTGCACATTAAGCGTGATCAGCCGAGCATCGCGCCGTACATCGGAGAGAAATCATGACCAAACGATTCAGCGGGGCGGGCAAGCTGGCGGTCATCGGCCTGGCGGTCGCGGCGGCGGTGGCGATGCCTCTGAGCGCATCGGCGCGTGGCTGGGGTGGCGGCCATGGTCATTACGGCGGCTATCACGGTTCTTACGGTGGCTATCATGGCGGCTACCGTCATGGCGGCGGACACTGGAGTGGCGGTCGCTGGATCGCCGGCGCGATCGTCACGGGCGCCGTGATCGGCCTGGTCAGCGATGCCCTGCAGCCGGCGCCGGTGTATTACGACCCACCGGTGGTGTACGGGCCGCCGCGGACGGTGATCTACGAAGACGGTCCGCCGGTGGTGCGTCGTCGCGTGGTCGAAACCCGTACCGTGGTGTACGACGACCCGTACCAGACACGCTACATCCGCGACGATGGTTACGATCGCGACGACGGTTACGACGACCACTGACGTCCCTTGGTGGCGACGGGAAAAAGCCCGGCTCAGGCCGGGCTTTTTTTGTTTCCGGATGAGGATCATGCGCCAGCTCGATCCGCTTGCCTTCAAAATGCCACCGCGTTATCACAGGATTTGAACGATATGCACGGCATGCTGAAGGGCATGATTTTGCCCGATTCCCTCTTCATTACCCTGCCGGTGGCCTTGCCCCGGATCGTCGCACCGGAGCAACTGCAATGATCGATCGATCACTGTTGCAGTCGTCGATGGCGGCGCGATTCCGGCAGGTGCGCCAGCAGACGTTGGCACTCTGCGCCGGTTTGAGCGCCGAAGACCTGATGTTGCAGTCGATGCCCGATGCCAGCCCCGGCAAATGGCATCTGGCGCATACCAGCTGGTTCTTCGAACAGTTCGTACTCGGTCGCGATCCGGCGTACCGGCCGCGCGATCCGGCCTGGTTTTACCTGTTCAACTCCTACTACGAGTCGGTCGGGCCGATGCATGCGCGGCCTCAACGCGGGCTACTGTCGCGGCCGTCGCTGGATGAGGTGCACGGCTATCGGGCATACGTGGACGATGCAGTGAGTGAATTGCTCGAGCACTCTGACGATGCGGAGCTGGCCGCACTGGTCGAGCTGGGCCTGCAGCACGAGCAACAGCACCAGGAGCTTTTGCTCACTGACATCAAGCACGCGTTCTGGTGCAACCCGCTGCGGCCGGCGTATCGCGAGCTCCTGGCGATTTCAACGGCCGCGAAGGCGGCGGCGCCGCTGCGCTTCGTCGCTGGCCGTGAGGGGATCGTCGAGATCGGCCATCGTGGCGAGGGCTTCGCATTCGACAACGAAACCCCGCGGCACCGTGCGTTGCTGCAGCCGCACGCATTGGCCAACCGGCTGGTGACCAATGCCGAATACCTGGCGTTCGTGCGGGAAGGCGGTTATCGCGAACCCGGTTTGTGGTTGTCCGATGGCTGGGCCACGGTGCAGCGCGAAGGTTGGCAACGTCCGATCTACTGGCAGGACGGCTTGTCCAGCGAGTTCACCCTTGCCGGTATACGGGCGCTGGACCCGAACGAGCCGGTGTGCCATCTCTCCTATTACGAGGCCGAGGCGTTTGCGCGCTGGGCCGGCGCGCGGTTGCCGACCGAGTTCGAATGGGAGGCTGCCGCACAAGGCGTCAGGGTCGAAGGCAACCTGCAGGACGAGCGCCGCTTCCACCCGCGCGCGGCGGCCGGTGACTCGGCGCTGCTGCAGCTGTACGGCGATGCGTGGGAATGGACCGCCTCGCCTTACGTCAACTATCCGGGCTTTCGCCCGCTGCCCGGTTCGCTGGGCGAATACAACGGCAAATTCATGTGCGGTCAATGGGTGCTGCGTGGCGGTTCGTGTGTCACTCCGCGCGATCATCTGCGTACCAGTTACCGCAATTTCTTTCCACCCCAGGCCCGCTGGCAATTCGCCGGGCTACGACTGGGACAGGACCGATGAGCAGTGTGCAACCTTTTGGCATCAGCGACGACGATCGTCGCCCGCCGGTAAGCGATTTGCTGGAAGTTGCCCAGCGCGGCCTCGGCGCCAAACCCAAGCGGCTGCCGTCGTGGCTGTTCTATGACGAGCTCGGCTCGGCCCTGTTCGAGCGGATCTGCGAACAGCCGGAGTACTACCTCACGCGATGCGAAACCGCGTTGATGGAGGAGCACGCGGCCAGCATCGCCGACACGCTCGGCAGCGACGTGCGGCTGGTCGAATACGGCAGCGGCAACGCGCGCAAGACCCGCCTGCTGCTGCAGCACCTGCATGCGCCGGTTGCCTATATTCCTGTGGAGATATCGCCGGAACCGCTCAGGCAAAGTGTCGAGCGGTTGGCGATGGAATTTCCGAGGTTGCCGTTGCAGCCGTTATGCGCGGATTTCAGCAAGCCGTTGCGTCTGCCGATTCCGCCACGCGCGCCGCGACGCACGGTGGTCTACTTTCCCGGTTCGACCATCGGCAATTTCGAGAATCGCGAAGCAGCGGTGTTGCTGCGCAAGATGCGCAACGAGATGGGCGACGGCGGCGGCATCCTGATCGGGGTGGACCTGAAAAAGGACCAGGCCGTGATCGAGGCGGCCTACAACGATCGCGCCGGGGTCACCGCAGATTTCACCCTGAACATGCTGGCCCGGTTGAACCGGGAGATCGGCAGCAACTTCGAGCTGTCGGCCTTTGGTCACCGGGCGCACTACAACCCGATGGCCGGACGCATCGAAACGCACATCGTCAGTCGTCGCGATCAGCAGGTGAAAATCGGTCGCGCGAGCGTGCCCTTCCGTGCGGACGAGGCGATCCAGGTCGAATACAGCTGCAAGTATTCGCTGGAGGATTTCGCCGCCTTGGCCGCCAAGGCCGGCCTGGCGGTGTTGCGCGTGTGGACTGATCCGCAGCAGATGTTCAGCGTGCAGTATCTGGTGCGGGCCAGCACGTTGACGCGATGAGCCGCCATGGAACTCTCCACCGGGACGTGTGATGCGCGTCCCGGTGGAGTGGCTTTCAGCTTGCGTTGCTTCGCGCCGTCACCTCAGGCCTGTCACTTCAGGCCTGTCACTTCACTCCATACAGCGTCCGCACATCGCTGGTCAGTGCCGCCTGGCTGTCCTCGCGTGCGTAGAACATGTGGCCGCCGGGGTATTCCTTGACCTGCACGCGGGTCGGGTCGCCCATCGCCGGCATCTGGTCGACGATCAGCACCGAAGCCATGAACGGGCAGGACAGGTCGTTCCAGCCATGCGCGATCAGCACGCGCAGGCCGGGATCGTTCGCCACCGATTCGCGCAGCTGCGACACCGAGCCCTTGTTGGCGTCGTCGTCCTCGTGCCACAGCTTGTTCACCTCGTAGCTGAGCGCGTTGTAACGCGCGTCGATCTTCCAGCCGACGGTCTGGGTGACGAAGTTGACCATGGCGCTGGTGGTCGGCGCGATGATGCCGTTGAGGATCGGATCGCCGGTGCGCTGGTGCGGCGCATACGGGAACGGGTCCCACGCGGTGACGTTGGAATCGTAGCGGCTGCCCAGTTTGCCTTCGGCGCGGAACACCTCGCGCAGGTAGGCCTGGGTTTCCAGCCGACCGCCGGAGCGCTTCACGAACAGCGGATCGAGCCCGGTCAGCTCGGTGACTTTCTTGATCACGCGATCGGTCGCCTGCGGGTCGGAACGGCCGCGCATCAGGTCGCTGGCGTACTCGCCGCGCGTGTATTCGATGATCGGCGCCATCGCCTGCGGCGTGAGCTTGTGCTCGCGCTCCAGGTGCGAGGCGGCGATCGAGGGCAGGGTGAGCATCCATGGCAGCGGGGACACGTTCTCGTCGTCGGAGGCGGCCGGGTCGAGATACGGCGACAGCAGCACCATGCCGTTCATCGCCACGCCGAGCTGGGTCTGCAGGTAATCGGTGATGCGCGGGCCGCGGAAGCCGCCGTAACTTTCGCCGACCAGGTATTTCTTCGATGTCATGCGGCCGTTCTTGATCAGCCAGTCGTAGACGATGCGCGAGAGATACTTGATGTCGTTGTCGGTGCTGTAGAACTGCTTGGTCGCTTCCTTGTCGTCCACCAGCGCACGGCTGAAGCCGGTGCCGATGGGGTCGATGAAGACCAGGTCGGTGAAGCCCAGCCAGGTGCCGGGGTTGTCGTGCAGGATGGCCGGGTCGGACGGGTTGTCGCCCTCGACGCCGAAGTTCACCTTTTTCGGACCGATCGCGCCGAGATTCAGATACACCGACGACGCGCCCGGGCCACCGTTGAACGCGAACGTCACCGGGCGGTCCTTGCCGGGCATGGTGTACGCGGTGAACACCACCTCGCCGGTGACGTTGCCCTTCTCGTCGCGCACTGGCAGCGAGCCTACCGTGACCGTGTACTTGAGTGTCTTGCCGTCGACCACGGTGGATTGCGTCACATGGGCATCGGCCGGGAACGGCGGCAGATGGAAGCCGTTGCTGCTGCTGGCGTTCTCGGTCGCTGCCGGCTTGTGGGCGTCGGCGGCGAGCGCGGTGGTGTTGAGTCCGGCAACTATCAAGGCGGCCAGCAAGGCGGTTTGCAGGGGCTTGCGCACGGAGCGCTCCTCGTCGGGTGGGGGAAGCTTGCAAGCCTAACCTCCAACGGCCAGGGCCGGAGTGTGCATAAAGACATGGGTCCCCGGGCGACGGGGCTCACTGCGCCATCGCCTGATCCAGTGCGCCGGCCGTCGGCGCCAGGCGTTCGATCCATTGCCCGAACGCCAGCACGAAGCGCTGCAGCGATTGCGCGGTGGCCGCGTCGGTCAGCCGTCCATCGGCGTCGAAGCGCGCGGCGGCGTTTGCCACGAACACGCTGGGGGCAGGCATCACCAGCGTGCCGCAGGTGTGCAGCACCTGCCGCAGCGAGGCCTGTGCCAGACGCGTACCCCACGACCCGGCGCTGGCGCCGAGTATGCCCAGCGGCTTTTCCTGCAGCACTTCGCCGGCAGGACGCTCGCGCGAGAGCCAGTCGAGCGCGTTCTTCAGCACCCCGGGCATGGCGTGGTTGTACTCGGGCGTGGCGATGATCACGCCGTCCGCCGCAGCGACCGCCGCACGCAGCGCCTGCACGCCGGCGGGCCCCGCCGCTTCGCGCTGTTCGAGATCCTCGTCGAACAGAGGCACGTCGGACAGGTTCTCGTAAACGTGCAACTGCAGGGTCGCCGGTGCCAGGGCGGCGGCCGCGTGCAGCAGGTGGCGGTTCCATGAGTCGCGTCGCAGGCTGCCGGCGAGGCACAACACCTGGTGGACGCGGGCGGGATGAGTGGCGGTGGCGAGGTGGGTCATTGGATCAGCTCCGGAAAGAAATCAGTTTTCGACCAGCAACAGGCCGGCGCAGCCGACCAGCAACGTGCCCATCACCACGTCGACGCCGCGACGGATCGAAGGGCGGGCCAGCCATCGCGACAGCGCAGCGCCAAGGACGCTCCACAGCAGCAGACACGGCGTGGGAATCAACACGAACATGGCGGTCAATGTCGCGCAGCTGTGCAAATCGTCGGCCGGCAGCGTGGCCAGTGCGGTCAGCACCATCACCCAGCTCTTCGGGTTGAGGAACTGGAAGCCGACGAGGCCCGCCACGCCGGCGGGCAGGGGCGGGCCGGCAGTCGTGGTCACCACATGCGGTGCGGCGAGGCCCGCGCGAAACAGCGCCATGCCGAGCCAGGCCAGGTAGATCGCTCCCACAGCACCGACGCCGCGTCGCCACCCGGGTTGCTCCATGAACACCGTGCCGGTGCCAAGCGCCGCCAAGGCGAGCAGCAGCAGGCCTCCGAGCACGATGCCGGCGATCGCCGGCAGAGCGGCGCGAAAGCCTCCCCGGCTGGACGCGCGCAGTACGACCAGATTGTTCGGGCCAGGCGTGATCGCGGCCACGCAGAGCAAACCGCACACGGCGAACAGGCGATACATGACGAAGGTTCTTCTGCAATGGTCGAATGAGCTGCATGGTCCGACCGTCTGCTGGTCCATGCCGTCGGATCTATGGTCTAGAATTCCGACCATGAACGAGCTCCCGCTGAACGCCCTCCGCGCTTTTGCCATGGTCTATGCCCATGGCGGCGTGCGTGCGGCCGCGCGCGAACTGGGCATGGCGCATTCTTCGGTGAGTCGTCACCTCGGCGAGCTGGATCGCTGGCTGGGCGTGCCGTTGTTGCGCGCATCGGCCGGGCGCGGCGCTCTCACGTTCACGCCGCAGGGCGATGCACTGGGTCGGGCCACGCTGGCGGGCCTGCGCGAGATCGAGCAGGCCGTGGCGGCGTTGCGCGAGACGCGTCCCGCGCATGCAGTGACGCTGTCCGCCACGCCCTCATTCGCGATCCGCTGGCTGCTGCCGCGGTTGCCCGCGCTGGAGAAGGCGCATCCGAAGATCGAGCTGTCGGTGCAGGTGGAGCAGCGGCTG
Source organism: Rhodanobacter sp. T12-5 (assembly GCF_008329435.1). Taxonomy (GTDB): domain Bacteria; phylum Pseudomonadota; class Gammaproteobacteria; order Xanthomonadales; family Rhodanobacteraceae; genus Rhodanobacter. The sequence goes on along the minus strand of NZ_NPKN01000002.1, from coordinate 365,028 downwards.
GACGCGCTGGACGACGGTCGCGTCGATCTGGCGATCCGCATGGGCCGCGGGCCATGGCCGGAGTTGCATGTCGAACCGCTGATGGACGATGCGCTGTATCCGGTGATGAGTCCGGCGCTGTGGCGGGCGTCCGGACGTCCGTCGAAACCCGCGCAACTGGCCGGCCTGCGCCTGCTGCACGATCGCGACCCGCAGGCCGCGTGGGAACTGTGGCGACAGCAGCATGGGCCGGCGAAACTCGCATTGCAGGGTGGCGCGCGTTACACCTCGTCCGACCTGGTGCTGCGTGCGGCGATGCAGGGGCAAGGCGTCGCGCTGGCGCGCCACCGGTTGGCAGCGGACGACGTGGCGAATGGCAGCTTGATGCGTCCATTCGGCGAGCTCGGCGCGCCGCTGGGGCCGTCGTACTGGATCGTGCGGCCGCCGGCGAAGCCGCGCATGGCGGTAGCTGCGGTCATCGACTGGCTGCAATGGCAGGCAGCGGGATTGGCCCAGGCCAACAAGCCCGCGGCGCGCCCGGACTGAGCTCGGATCAGGCGCGCGCCAGCGCCGCTTCGACGAACTGCTGCAGCTGCGCGGCATTCAGTGCGCCCGACTGGCGCGCGATCTCGCGACCCTGCTTCAGCATGATCAGCGTGGGAATGCTGCGGATGCCGAAGCGCTGCGCGAGTTTCGGCTGCGCCTCGGTATCGAGCTTGGCCAGGCGCAGACGCGGCTCTAACTTGCTCGCTGCCTGGGCGAACACCGGCGCGAAGCCGACGCACGGCCCGCACCACGGAGCCCAGAAATCCACCAGCACGGGCAGGTCGCCACGGCAGGCGACCGCGTCGAAGTTCGCTTCGGTCAAGGCCAGCGGATGTCCGTCGAACAAGGCCTTCGCGCAGCGGCCGCAGTTCGGATGCTCGCCGGCGCGCTCGGCCGGTACGCGGTTGAGTGCGCCGCAATGCGGGCAGGGGATGGTCAGTGAACTCATGGCAGACTCCGGCGGGATCATGGCGCCAGGCGCCATCGGCCACAACATGGCGACGGGCAATCACGAATCAAGGCGACCGAACATGCCGCGAGACACCCATTCATTCCGCCAGAGCGGGCTGTCGCGCGGTGCGATCGTGCTCGGCATGGCGTGGACTTTGCCGAACAGCATTGCAGGATTGTCGGTGGGCGTGATCGGACTTGCCTTCGGCGCGCGCATGCGCTGGCAGCCGGACGTGCTGGCGCTGGTCGTGCGGTGCTGGCCGTGGGGTGCGGGCGGCGCGCTGACCCTGGGCAATGTGATCGTGCACACCGGCGAGCGGCTGGACCGACCATGCCTCACCTACGCGCATCGTGCCGGCCGCGCGATCGAGCCGCCGGTGTCATTGGCCGATCACGAGCGTGCACATGTCTATCAGTACATGCTGCTGGGTCCGCTGTTCCTGCCAATCTATCTTTTGTGTGGCGGAATCAGTGTACGCAACCCGTTCGAACGTGCCGCCGACCGCTACGCGCGCCACGGTTACGGCTGGTGGCCATGGGGTTCTAGTGCACGCTGACCAGGTCGACGTCGAACACCAGCGATGCGTTGGGTGGCACGAGTTTGCCGACGCGTCGACCGCGGTAGCCCAGCCGGGGCGGGATCAGCAGGGTGCGCTTGCCGCCCACGTGCATGCCCTTGATGCCCTTGTCCCAGCCGGCGATGACCTTGCCTTCGCCGAGGGTGAAGGTAATGGTCTGGCCATGATCGTAGGAGCTGTCGATTCTTGCGCCGTGGTGGTCCGGGGCGCTGGCGTCATAGAGCCAGCCGGTGTAGTTCAGCTCGACCTGCATGCCGTCACGGGCGAGCGCACCGGTACCGACCTTCAGGTCGACCACGGTCAACGCGGTGAGGCCATCGGCGGCCAGCGCGACCGGTGCCGCCGCAGCGGCGACCAGCATCAGGGCAACACACCGCAGCAAGCTTCGACGCATCGTTCCATCCCGACCGGGTAGAGGCCATCAGTCTAAACGGAGGGCTTCGCCGGGGTCGATCAGTGACCGTCATCGTGGTCGTGTCGGTTTTTCTTGTCCCCGGCAGCGGGAGGCTTTCTCCCGTTGGCGTCATGTTTCGCCGGTGGCGGATGGCCCGTGCCCTGTGACCGGTTGTCATGGGTCGGATGCACCTGCTGGACCGGAGCCGCATGGCGCGCGGGCGCGGCTGGGCGCGCCTGCTGTCGGACAGCGGGCGCGGGGTGCGGCGTCGGCGCTGCCTGCGCTGCCTGCGCTGGCCGCGAAGGGGCGGTGCGTTGCTGCAGCTGCGGAGCGGAACGCTGCTGTTGCGGCGGCCGGTGACCTTGATCGATGCGACGCGGTCCCATCGGGTCGGGATGGGTCGGACGGGTGGGCCGCGCATTGCCATGCACCGGCCTGCGATACGGGTGGCGAATCGGTGGCGGAGCGGGGCGGCGCTCGATGCGACGGTGATACCAGTGGTCGCGATCGCGGTAGAACGGGCGGCCGCGATAGTAGTTGTCCCAGTAGGATCCGATCGTGAAGCTGATGATCGGAATGCCGATTTGCGCACCGTATCGCGGCAGCAATACCGGCTGGTCCTGATATTCGTATTCGATGTAGTTGCCGGCCACCCAGCCGCGATTTCCGTAGACGATCACATCGCACCATTCCCAGCCATCGGTGCAGCCCTGCACATCGACTTCGGTGCCGGCGGGAATCCGGTCGATCAGCGGGTAGCTCGGATCGGGACCGGCGCGCAGGTTGACGTTGCCGGTGACGTAGGCATCCGCGGCATGCGCCAGCGCAGGCACGCCCAGGGAAAGCGACACCAGCGAGACGAAGGCAAGAACGAACCGGGTCACGTGTTTCATGCAGGCGATCTCCAGCGGACGCCGTGGCGACTGCCTCCAGCTTATGCACCCGGCGATGTGAGGAAGTCGTGGCGATCGCCGCCCCGTGCATGCGCGGTTCAGCCTGCGGTTCGCGCCACAAACCGAAGGGCTACCGAGTTCATGCAGTAGCGCAGTCCGGTCGGCCGAGGGCCGTCGTTGAAGACGTGGCCGAGGTGGCTGTCGCAACCGGCGCAGCTGATCGCGGTGCGTTCCATGCCGAACAGGTGGTCGCGGCGTTCGGTCACGTTGCGTGCGGCGATGGGTTGCCAGAAGCTGGGCCAGCCGGTGCCGGAGTCGAACTCGGTCGCTGCGTCGTACAACGCGTTGGCGCAGGCCATGCAGCGGAACAGGCCGGCGACGGCGGGCTTTTCGTGATTACCGCTGAAGGCAAGTTCGGTGCCGTTGCGGCGCATGATCTCGTACGACGCCGGCGGCAATCGTTGCCGCCATTGCGCTTCGCTCAGCACCAGCTTCGGCACCTGGCGCGGGCCGAGGTCGCGGCCGTCGTCCGCGAAGATTTCCAGCAGTACATTGCCGGGCTTGCCGACCGGCGTGTTCGCGGCTGCGTAAAGGCGCGGCGCCAGGAGGCCGCCGCCGACGGCCAGCAGCGCGCCGCCGCCGAGCGCGGTGCGCAGGAAACCGCGGCGATCCATCGCGAGTGTTTCATCAAGACGTGACATGGCAACCTCCGCATGTGGGAGCGACTTCAGTCGCGATCGCTATTTGGTGTGGGAGCGTCGCGACTGAAGTCGCTCCCACAGCAGAGTGGCCGCAGATCAGCCGAACGTGAACGCGTAGGCCTGCACACCCGGGTCGAGGAAGGTGATCTCGAACAACCGCTCGCCGCTGCCATTGGCCTGGCGCACCAGCTGGTACAAGCGCTGGCCGGTGATGGTGCCGTTGCCGTCGGCGTCGGTATCCATGCCGTGATCGGCACCGGGCGACTTGCCGTCGAGGGTCACGCGAAAGCGGATCGGCTTGCCGTCGCTGGCGGGGCCGAGCACCAGATGCAGGTCGCGGCCGCGGAAACGGTAGACGATGCCGCCACCGGCCTTGTCCAGTTGCGCGTTCTCGTCGTGCACGGTCCAGCGCCCGTCGAACGACCACTGATCCGCGGCCAGCGTGCCGGGAGCCTGGTAGTCATGCGCATCGTCATGCACGACCCGGCCGCCGACGAAGTTCCGGGCGCGCGCATAGCCGACATAGGTCTCCGGCGACCGGGTGGGATCGTTCGACGCGGCGGCTTCGACACCGCGATGGGCGTCGCTCACGTAGCCGCCCGGCAGGTTCTTCTGGCCGGCCGCAGTCAGCAGCTGGCGGATCACGTCCTCGCTCTGACGATATTCGCCTTCACCGAAGTGGTGATGGCGGATCTGTCCCTGCGCGTCGATGAAGTAGTGCGCCGGCCAGTACTCGTTGTTGAAGCCCCTCCAGATCGCATAGTCGTTGTCCAGCGCGACCGGGTAATCGACGCCAAGGTCCTTCACCGCCTTGGCGACGTTCGCCGGATCCTTCTCGAACGCGAACTCCGGCGCGTGCACGCCGATCACCACCAGGCCGTGGTCCTTGTACTTGTCGGCCCAGCCGCGCACGTACGGCAGCGAGCGGATGCAGTTGATGCACGAGTACGTCCAGAAATCGACCAGCACCACTTTGCCGCGCAGCGATCCGGTGGTCAGCGGCGGGCTGTTCAGCCATTTTGTGGCACCGGCCAGCGACGGGAACGTGCCTTCCACCGGCAGCGGCTCGCCGGCCTTCAGCTCCGGCTGCGGCGCTGGCGCCGGACGCACGGTGTCGATCAGCTTCTGTTCGATGCCGCCGGTGCTGGCCAGCGAGACGCGGGTGAGCAGGCCGGTATCCAGGCCCAGCGCGATCGCCGCCACGCCGCACAGCACCAGCGCGCCAAGCGCACGGCGCACCCATTCGCCGGCGCCGAGCGAGCGCTTCATCAGGGCGAACACCTTGCCGCCGATCAGCAGCGCCAGGCCGAGCGAAGTGGCTGCACCGGCGGCATAGGTGAGCAGCAGCAAGGTGGTCTGCACGCTGGCGCCGTTCAGCGCCGCACCGGTCAGCAGCAGGCCCAGGATCGGTCCCGCGCACGGCGCCCACAACAGGCCGGTGGCGACGCCGAGGCCGGCCGCGCCCCAGATCGAATCGCCGTCGCCGGTGGAGGATCGTTGCGACAGGCGATTGCCCAAGGCCACGAACGGGCGCGTGATCCATTCGGCCAGATGGGTCGACAGCAAGGTCAGGCCAAGAAACGCCAGCACCACCAGCGCGACGATGCGGCCGTACTGGTTCGCGTGTACCGCCCAGCCGCCGCCCAGCGCGGCCAGCGTGGCCACCGCGGAAAACGTGATCGCCATGCCCAGCAGCATCGGGAAACCGTTGCGCATGAACGGTTTGTCCGAGCGGGCAAACACGAACGGCAGCACCGGCAGGATGCAGGGGCTGAGGATGGTCAGTACACCGCCGAGGTAGGCGAGGATCAACACGAGCATGGGAGCGGCATCCGTGGGAGGTCGTGGGGTTATTCGCCGGGGCGCCGGCGGTGGTTACATGCATGTACGACGTAACGTCGGCAGGGGATGCAGCGAAGACATGCTGAAGGGCCTCACCGTGGAGCGCGCATGTCGCAAGTCTTGACCGCCACCGGCCTGATGGGTCTAGATAGTGGACTTTCCCTGTGGGCGAGTCTCGACCAGACCGTGCCAGCCGATCTCACCGCGGCAAACGACAGCGAATCGCCCGGCCAGCGCCGGGCGGCGTGGATGGCGGCTGCGCAGGGCGGCGATCGGCGTGCCTACGAGAAGCTGCTGGGCGATTCGGTCGCGCTGATCCGCGCGGCCGCGCGGCGACAAGGCGTGGCGCCGGATCATCTGGACGACGTGGTGCAGGAGACCCTGATCACCGTGCATCGCGTTCGCCATACCTATGATCCGGCCCGCTCGTACGACGCATGGCTTACTGCGATCGCCAACCGCCGCGCGATCGATGCGTTGCGCAGTCGCGGTCGTCGCGACAGTCGCGAACTGCAAGACGATTTCGCGCTCGATCGTCATCCGGACGCGGACGATGCCAGCGCCGCCACCGAAAGCGAGCAGCGTGCACGGCGCCTGCACGAGGCGATCGCTGAGCTCCCGCCTGGCCAGCGCGAAGCGGTCGAGCAACTGGGCCTGAAGGAGCGTTCGCTGGACGAGGCGGCCGAACTGACCGGCCGCAACACCGGCGCGCTGAAAGTGAACCTGCATCGCGCGCTGAAGACGCTGCGCGAACGTTTCCATGGAGAACCATGACGTGATGTCCGACCCGCGCTCCGTCGAGGCGTTGATCGACCGGCTCGGTACCGGGCTGGTGCCGGTGCGGCGTCTGTTGCCGGCATGGTTGCGCACCGCTGGCTGGCTGCTGCTGGTGGCGGCATTCGCGGTGGTGCTGCTCATGCATTACGGCGCGCAGCCGATGCTGCGGCGCTGGGCCGCCACGCCGGATCTGGCCTGGGCCGGCATCGGTGCGGTGATCACTGCCGTGAGTGCGGCGTGGGCGGCGTTTGCGCTGGGTGTGCCGGGGCGAAACGCGGCCTGGGCGTGGCTGCCGCTGCCGGGCGCGCTGCTGTGGATCGGTGCCAGCGGTCTCGGTTGCCTGCGCACGTGGATCGCTCCGGGCACCGCGATCGCTGGCGCGCATCAGTCCGCCGATTGCCTGCTCTTCATCATCGGCTTTTCGATCCCGTTGTCAGCGCTGCTTGTCGTGCTGCTGCGCCGAGCCTGTCCGTTGCGACCGGTGCTCACCGCGGTGCTGATCGGCCTGGCCAGCGCGGCGGCCTCGGCCAGCCTGCTGGAGATCTGCCACGCGTTCGACTCTGCGGCCACCGATCTGCTGACGCATGCGCTGGCCGTGGCGGCGGTGGTGGCGCTCAACGCCGCGATGGGCGGGCGGCTGCTGTCGAAAGCCTGACCGGGCGCGGTTCTCGTGGGAGCGGCTTCAGCCGCGATGCTCTTGATCTGGCTCCATCAACCTCAAGAGGTCGCGGCTGAAGTCGCTCCCACGGATAGCGTTGTCAGTCGCGGAAATTGTCGAACTGCAGCGGCAGTTCGACGTCGGACTTGCGCAGCACGGCCATCGCCGCCTGCAAGTCGTCGCGCTTCTTGCCGGTGACGCGCAGCTTGTCGCCGTTGATCTGCGCCTCGATCTTGAGCTTGGCCGCCTTCAGTTCGGCCACCAGCTTCTTCGCGACCGGCTGCTCGATGCCCTGCTTGACGGTGACCTTCTGGCGCGAGCCGCCCAGGTTGGTTTCCGGATCGGCCACGTCCAGCGCGCGGATGTCGATCTTGCGCGCCACCAGCCGGGCACGCAGGATGTCCAGCATCTGCTGCAGCTGGAATTCGCTGGGCGCGGTCTGGGTGATCACGAAATCGTCCATGACGTATTTCGCGTCCACGCCCTTGAAGTCGAAACGAGTAGTCAGTTCACGATTGGCCTGGTCGACCGCGTTGGTCAATTCATGCTTGTCGACTTCGGAAATCACGTCAAAGGAAGGCATGGCGATGGCTCGTTGGAGACGGCAGTCCAGTGTAAGCGATGCGGCTGGGCGATAATGCGCGACCTGTGCGGCGCGAGGACGCGGATTCGTGAAAGTGGACGTATTGATCATCGGCGCCGGCGCGGCCGGGCTGATGTGCGCGATCGCCGCGGGCCAGCGCGGCCGCCGCGTGCTGGTGGTCGATCACGCCAACAAGGTCGGCAAGAAAATCCTGATGTCCGGCGGTGGGCGCTGCAATTTCACCAACACGGGCGCGACGCCCGCCAACTACCTGTCGGCCAATCCGCACTTCGCCAAGTCCGCGTTGGCGCGCTACACGCCGTGGGATTTCATCGCGCTGGTCGAGAAGCACCGCATCGCATACCACGAAAAAGAGCTTGGCCAGTTGTTCTGCGACGACTCCTCGAAACAGATCGTGCGCATGCTGCTGGACGAATGCGCTGAGGCCGGCGTCGTGGTGGAGGCGGGCTGCGGCGTGCAGCGCGTGCGCAGGACGCCGGAGGGTTTCAGCGTGCACACGACACGTGGCGAGGTGCATGCGCAGTCGCTGGTGGTCGCCAGCGGCGGCCTGTCGATTCCGAGCATGGGCGCCAGCGGTTTCGGTTACGAACTGGCGCGCCAGTTCGGCCACAACGTGTTGCCTACCCGCGCCGGGCTGGTGCCGTTGACGCTGAGTGGCAGGCACCAGGAGCATTACCAGGATCTCGCCGGCGTGGCCCTGCCCACGGTGGAATCGCAGGTGGGCAAGCAGTCGTTCCGTGCCGGGTTGCTGTTCACCCACCGCGGCATCAGCGGCCCGGCGATCCTGCAGATTTCGTCGTACTGGCAACCCGGTGACGACTTGCGCATCGATCTGCTGCCCGATCGGGACGTGGGCGAATGGTTGGCCGAACAGCGCGGCGCGCGACCGCAGGCCGAGCTGAAAACCGTGCTCGGCGATGTTCTGCCAAAGCGGCTGGCGCAACGGTTGTGCGAGCAATGGTTTGAAAGCCGACCGATGCGCCAGTATCGCGATGCCGAGCTGAGGGAAGTGGGCGCCGCGCTCAACACGTGGCCGATCACGGCCAGCGGCACCGAGGGCTATCGCACGGCCGAAGTCACCCTGGGCGGCGTCGACACCGACGGACTGTCCTCCAGTACGATGCAATCGAAACTCGTGCCGGGCCTGCACTTCATCGGCGAGGTTGTCGACGTCACCGGCTGGCTGGGCGGCTACAACTTCCAGTGGGCGTGGGCATCGGGGCAGGCGGCGGGCGCGGTGGCTTAGGTTTCGGTTGCGACGCACAGAGCGAGCGGCTGTTGGGCATGCTGATCTCGGGAGCGGTGCCATGAAATGCCTGATGCGTCCGGGAGCCGGACTGCTGCTGACTTTGCTGCTGATCGCGTGCGTGCCCGTTCGCGATGCCGGCGGCATGGAGGTCCTCTCCATGTCCAGGCACATCGATTCCCGACAGCCGGACCACGACATCTGCAGTTCGCTCGTCCTGACCAGGGCCAACGTGATCACCTACTTCACGCTGGCCGGGAAAATGGACCCGGCCACATTCCACGATGAGGCGATGATTCTCCCGTGCAGCTATGAAGGATCCATCGACATCTCGGGCCATCGCTATCAATGGCAGATATTTGCCGGCGGAGCCGCATACCTTTACGACGGCGCTGGAGTGAACGCGCGCTATCTGTGCAGGGGAAAATGTCTGGATGCATTGCCTGACCTGCGCTAGCGAGGCTTCGCGATTCCTGAACGCCCCGCGTGTTTGACTGCACGCCGGATCATCACGAGGTACTCGCATGAAAGTCGGATTCATCGGTCTCGGCGCGATGGGCAGTGCGATGGCCAGCAACCTGCTTGCGGCCGGCCATGCCTTGACGGTATGGAACCGCTCCACGGCGGCGACCGAGCCATTGGCCTCACTGGGCGCCAAGGTGGCGCGCACAGCCGATCGTGCCGCGCAGGGCGAAGTGCTGTGCAGCATGCTGGCGAACGACCAGGCCGTGCGCGAGGTCATTCTCGACAGCGGATTGCTGGATGCGATGGATCGCGGCACCGTGCACGTCAATCACGCCACGATTTCGGTGGCGCTGGCGAAAGAACTGGCCGACGAACATGCGAAGCGCGAGCTGGAGTACGTGGCCGCGCCGGTGTTTGGACGGCCGGATATCGCGGCCGCGGGGAAGTTGAACATCCTCGCGGCCGGCAAACCAGCAGCGATCGAGAAAGTGCGGCCGCTGCTGGAGGCGATGGGCAGCAAGGTGTGGCCGCTGGGGGACGCACCGGAACGCGCGAACGTGGCGAAGATCGCCGGCAATTTCATGCTGGCCAGCGCGATCGAAAGCATGGCCGAGGCCACGGCTTTGACCCGTGCTTATGGCGTCAGCGCGGCGGACTTCCTCGAGGTGATGACGAACACATTGTTCGCGGCGCCGGCGTATCAGGGCTACGGCCGGCTGATTGCCGAGCAGCGCTTCAAGCCGGCTGGCTTTCCGTTGCCGCTGGGCTTCAAGGATGTCGGGCTGGCCCAGGCGGCGGCCGAATCGGCGCGGGTGCCGCTGCCGTTTGCCGGGGTGCTGCGCGACAGCCTGCTGGAGGCGCTGGCCGCCGGCGACGAAGAGCTGGACTGGTCGGCGCTGGCACTGGTGGCAGCGCGCCGGGCGCACCTGGACGAACGCGGATGATCGCCACCTGATCGTGCAGGTCCGCTCTGCCGGCTGTTAAGGCGTCCACTCCAGCGTGCCGTCGATCACGGTGTGACTGCGCCCGCCGACCCAGATGGCGCTGCCGTCGATATGCACGACCAGCCGTGCGTCATGCCCGATCTCGCGCCCCTGGCTGACCTGGTAGCCGCGCGCCAAGGCGCCGTGCGGTTCGGCGTGGGCGATATAGGCAGCGATCAGGCCGTTGGCTGCACCGGAGGCGGGGTCTTCGACGATGCCGACACCGGCCGGAAAAGCCCGCACCACGAGCTGGAAATCGCTATGGCTGCTGCGCGCGAACGCACAAAGGCCCATGCTTTCGCTGGCGTGCGCCAGCGCGCCGATCACGGCGTGATCGGGCTGCCATGCGCGCAGGCTGGCCTCGTCGGCGACTTCGGCCAGCCACCAGCGGCGGCCGCCGTCGACCAGCGCCGGTGGCAACGCGCCGAGCCCGATGCCGGCCAGCGAGGGCGCGAGCAAGCGGTGAGCAGCAAGGCCGGTGTCCAGCACGCGCTCCCCGGGTGATTGCAGCAACAGCTCGCGATTGGCGTCGCCGTGCTCGACCCGGATCGGCAACACGCCGGCGCCGCATTGCTGCCACAGCAGGCCATCATGTGGCTCGGCCAAGCCGCATTCGAGAGCCGCGTGCGCGCTGCCGATGCTCGGATGGCCGGCGAACGGGATTTCGTTGTGCGGGGTGAAAATGCGCACGCGGTAGCTTGCCTTGGGATCCGTCGGCGGCAGCAGGAACGTGGTTTCGACCAGCGCCGTCCAGCGCGCGAAGCGCTGCATCGCCTCTGCATTCCAGTCATCCGCACCGATCACCACGCCCAGGTGGTTGCCGCCGCCGAGAGTGGCGGCAAAGACGTCCAGATGCAGGTAGCGAAGCGAGGCCATGATGTCCGTCGGGCGGCGAATGACCGCGCAAAGCACCGAATGATAGCCCTGGGGCGATGTTCTGGGCATCCCCGGTCGACAAGAGGGTGTCGGATCGCCAAGATGACAGACTTTGCCGCTGCGGAATCGCCATGCCGATCACCCTGATCATCGTCGCCATCACGTGTCTGGTATCCGTCATCGCGTTCAAGAACAGCCGGCTGATGAACGACCTGATCCTGTGGCCGCCGGCGATCGCGCGGCAGCGCGAATACCATCGACTGGTGACCTACGGCCTGGTCCATGCGGACTTTTCCCATCTGCTGGTGAACATGCTCACCCTGTTCTTTTTCGGGCGGGCGATGGAAAGCTTCTTCACGGGAACGCTGGGCACGTTCGGCTTCGCGCTGTTCTATCTCGGCGGGCTGGTGATCTCGATACTTCCGACTTACCTGAAGAATCGCGGCAACCCGAACTATCGAAGCCTCGGCGCCTCCGGTGCGGTGTCGGCAGTGCTGTTCGCGTTCATCCTGCTGGCACCGTGGACGAAGATCTATGTCTTCTTTGCCTTGCCCGTCCCGGCGATCATCTATGCGCTGTTGTACACCGGCTATTCGATCTACATGGATCGGCGCGGTCAGGGCAATGTCAACCACAGCGCACATCTGTGGGGCGCGGCCTATGGCGTGATCTTCACCGTGCTGGTGGACCCCCGGGTGCTGCCGCACTTTCTCGACGCGCTGCTGCAGCCGGGTTTTCGATGAGCCATCGGCGGGTCGTCGCGGCATCCGTTTTGAGGTGCGGATGATGAACGGTTCTTGTGCGTGGCGTGTCTGTTCGCGTCCAAGGCGTGCATACTGACAACGGTTCCATCGACCACCGCAGGAGAACGAACGCATGGCTATGACCCGCAAGTCGGCTGCGAAGAAGTCCGCGGCAAAGAAAGCGACCGCCAAAAAGGCAGCCCCGAAGAAGACGTCTGCAAAGAAGGCATCGGCGCGCAGTGCCGCCAAGGCCGCGCCACGCAAGACGGCCGCAAAGAAAGTCGCCGCCCGAAAGTCGGCGACGAAGAAACCCGCCGCGCGCAAGGCCGCGGTCAAGAAGGCTGCAGCGAAAAAGCCCGCCGTGAAAAAGACTGCGGCGAAGAAAGTGGCCGCGAAGAAGAGTGCCAGGAAGGCCCCGGTTGCGAAGAAGGCCGCTCCGAAAAAGGTCGTGGCGAAGAAGGTTGCCGTGAAAAAGGCGGCGGCAAAGAAGGTGGCGAAGCCGATCGCAGCCACGCGACGTCCGGCTGCCGGGCAGGCGGCCAGCAAGCCGTCGATGAAGGTTGCCGCGAAACCCCGCTCGCCGTCGAAACCCGCTTCGGCTGCCGGCAAGCCGGCCACCCGCAAGCGCGCGACCGTGGAAGCGCCGATTCACCACATCAGCCAGGAAGACGCCGTCGCGAAGATCCAGGCGCTGCTCGAAGCCAAGCAAGAGCGCGTGCGGCAAGGCCCCAGCTGGCCGGACGCCAATCCCGCACAGCCCGGTACCCATGCTGCCGAATTGCATCCGCCGATGGCGGCCGAGACGGGTGGCGAAGGTGGCGATGGCCGCGTGCTGGCGCCCCAGCGTGGCGAACAGAGCAAGCGCAGGGCCTGATCGCGGACACATGGCTGGCGGGTAAACGTCGGCGTGGCAAGCGCCGACAGCTCAGTACGCGTTCAAACACCGCGCTTTACCGTGGTGCCGTCATTTCCTGTGGAGACGGATCATGAAACGCCTGCTGGCCAGTCTCGCCCTGATCGTCGCCGCAACGACGCTTTCGGGCTGTTATTACGATCCGGGCTACAGCTATGTGCGCGGCTCCGGTTACAGCGGCGACGCCTATTACGGGCGTGGCGGCAGCGACTACGTCGTCGAGCCCGGCTACTACGATGGTTATTACGGCAGCGGCTATGACGGCGGCTACGGTTATGCGCCCGGCGTGAGCGTGTGGTACAGCGACTCGCACTATCGCCGCGACGGTGATCGAGGCTACCGCGGTCATCGGGACTATCGCGGCCATGAAGGCCATTGGCGCGGTCGTGGCGATGCCGGCGGACACCGCCAGGAGCAGGGCGGCGACTACCGAGGCCATCAGGAACGCGGCAATGGCCGGCCCTCGTCGGACGATCGTGGTCACGACAGGACGCACGGCGGCGATCGCCGTGGACGTGGTGGCGATCGCGATCATCGTCGCGATCAGGATTAGCTGACGCTTCAGGCACAATCGCGGCATGTCCCGAGGTCAGTCCAGGCCGTTCCGCATCGCGTTCCCACGGCTCATCGCCATCATGGCGATGGGCCTTTTGCTGGGTGCCTGCAGCAGCCTGCGTTACTACGCGCAGGCGGCGCACGGTCAAGGCCGCCTGATCGTTCATCAACGCAAGATAAGCAGGCTGGTACGCGATCCGGCCACCGATCCACAACTTGCCGCGCGCCTGCAACTGGCGCAGCAGGCACGCCGGTTTGCCTCGCAGCGGCTGGGTTTGCCGGACAACCGCAGCTACACGGGTTACGTCGCGCTGGATCGCCCGTACGTGGTGTGGAACGTGTTCGCCACACCGCGATTCTCGGTGCACGCCGTGCCGCAGTGTTTTCCGATCGCCGGTTGCGTCGCCTATCGCGGCTGGTTCAAGAAAGCCGATGCGAAGGCGGATGCGGCGCGGCTGCAGGCACGCGGCGACGATGTATGGGTCGGCGGCGTGCCGGCGTATTCCACGCTCGGCTGGTTTGCCGATCCGATCCTGTCGAGCATGCTGCGCTGGGATGACGACGAACTGGACAGCACCATCTTCCACGAACTGGCGCATCAGCTGATCTACGTGAAGGGCGACACCGCATTCAACGAATCCTTCGCCACCTTCGTGCAGACCGAGGGGTTGCGCGAGTGGCGCCAGTTGCGCAACCTGCCACCGCATGAGCCCACACGCGCGATGGATGACGGGTTCACCAGGCTGGTGCTGGACCTGCGCGCGCGCCTGAAAGCGCTGTATGCCAGTGCGGTCGACGAGGCGGCGATGGCCGCCGGCAAGCAGCGCGAGATCGCGGCGTTCCGTCGGCGCTACGCACAGTGGCGCGGGCGCGACTGGCCCGGCAATCACCGCTATGACAGCTGGGTGGCGCAGCCCATCAACAATGCGCGACTGTTGCCGTTCGGCCTGTACGACCAGTGGACGTCGGCATTCGCCGTGCTGTTCCGGCGCGCCGAGAGCCACTGGCCGGCGTTCTACGCCAGCGTGCGGACACTGGCTGGCATGCCCAAGTCGCAACGCGAGCAGGCGCTGCAGGCACTGCGTTCATCCGGGTCGTGAACGCGTTCGCCGGGCTTGCCACGGCTATTCACGGCCCGGCTTTTCGTCCTGCCATGTGCCGCAGATAGGCCAACATGGCGTCGAGGTCGGCGTCGGACAGGGCTTGCCGGTCGAATCCAGGCATCTTTGCCTGCGGCCAGCGGTGCAGCGATTGCGGGTTGCGGATGAAGGCGCGCAGCAGGTCGGCGGGCAGATATTCGGTGGGATTGTGCGGGATGTTCAGGTCGGGGCCGAGCTTCGCGTTGCCCTGGCCGTTGAGCGTGTGACAAGCCAGGCAGGTGCGCTGGAATACCGCAAAGCCCCGCCGCACTTCGCTGTCCGGCGGAAGTGACGGATCGGGCCGGGTCGCCGGGAAACGGTCGGTCACGCTGTCGAGCTTGCTGATGGTTGCCAGTTGGTATGGCCATTGTTCGGGGTTGACGCCGGCGGCCTGCGGTTGGGTCCAGACGACATAGAACGGGCCGGCGCTGCCATGGTTCTCCGGCAACGCGGGCCAGGGCCGGGCCGGATCCTCGATCGCCAGCCACGCTTCGCTGCCACGCCCGTTCAGGATCAACGCACCCGGGATTTCGGCCGAAAAACCGTCATTGCCCACGAACTGCAGGTGGTCCGCGGGTCCGGTCTCCCTCAACAATGCTGCCAGCGGGATAGCGCGGTAATGCATGGCACGATGGAAGGCGACGTCGGCAGGTACGCTGATCGTACGCACGTCGTCGCGCTCCAGCAGGGCGTCGGTGCGGTAGGTGAAGACACCGTGGCCCTGATCGATTTTCAGCTCGGCGGCGTGCGCCAGCCACGGAAGGCAGAGCAGCGACATGCACAAGCGGCGCAGCAGATTCACGATGCAACTCCGGTCAAGGTGAGAATGGAAAGGGCTCAATAACCTTCGCGAATGGCGTCGCAGCCTGTCGGCAGGCTGAACGCGGGTCGCAGTACACGTTGAACTCACAACGATACGTCCACACTAACCACTTGCATCGCCGTGATGGCGACCAGAGGTGGCGTCGTTTTTTCATGCCACCGAGGGGCCGGTCTTTCCTCCCCTGGAGGCCGCCTGACAAACCCCATCAGTCCTCCCCTGGCTGGTGGGGTTTATTTTGCCTGAAGCCGGGACGGGCCTTTCGGGATGGCCGCGCGGATAATGCACCGCTCGTACAAGCCCTCCCACATGAGCCACCCATGATCATCGACTCGCTGCTCGATACCGACCTGTACAAATTCTCGATGATGCAGGTGGTCTTGCACCAGTATCCGGCGGCGCAGGTCGAATATCGCTTCAAGTGCCGCAATCCGGGCATCGACCTGGTGCCATATATCGATGAGATCCGCGCCGAGTTGAAGGCGCTCTGCCAGTTGCGCTTCACGCCCGATGAACTCGACTACCTGCGCACGTGGCGCTTCATCAAGAGCGACTTCGTCGATTTCCTGGCGCTGTTTCAGCTCAACGAGAAGTATGTGGCGATTTCGCCATCGGTGGCCGCCAATGGCGAGATCGATATCCGCATCCGCGGCCCGTGGCTGCACACGATCCTGTTCGAAGTGCCGTTGCTCGCGATCGTCAACGAAGTGTATTTCCGGCACGTCGGCGCCGGGCTCGATTTCGCCGAAGGCCGCCGGCGGCTGCTGGCGAAAATCGCGCTGCTGCGCGACACGGCCGATTACGGCGGTTGCAGGATCGCCGACTACGGGACGCGCCGACGCTATTCGCGGGTGTGGCAGGAAGAAGTGGTGACCACGTTGCGCGACGGGCTCGGCGCGCAACTGGCTGGCACCAGCAACGTGTGGCTGGCCCGAAAGCTCAACCTCACCCCGTTGGGTACGCTGGCGCACGAATACCTGCAGGCACACCAGGCGCTGGGCCCGAGGTTGCGCGACTCGCAGGTGGCGGCGCTGGAAGCCTGGGCGAAGGAGTACCGCGGCGACCTGGGCATTGCGTTGTCGGATGTCTACGGGCTCAACGCGTTTCTGCGCGATTTCGACATGTACTTCTGCAAGCTGTTCGACGGCACCCGTCACGACTCCGGCGATCCGTTCGAGTGGGGCGAGAAGGTGCTGGCGCACTACTGCGCGAACCGCGTCGACCCGCTCAACAAGGTACTGGTGTTCAGCGACGGCCTCGACATCCCCAAGGTGATGCAGCTGTATGCGCATTTCCGTGGTCGCTGCCAGATCGCGTTCGGCGTCGGCACCAACCTCACCAACGACGTGGGGCCGACGCCGCTCAACATCGTGATCAAGATGATTCGCTGCAACGGCCAGCCGGTGGCCAAGCTGAGCGACTCGCCGGGCAAGAACATGTGCGAGGACGAGGCGTACGTGGCCTATCTGCGCCAGGTGTTCGAGATTCCCGCGTCGCAGGGGTGAAAGCCCCCTGCGCGCATGCGGAATGGCTTGTCAGAATGCCGGCAGCACGGCGCCGTGGTACTTCTTTTCGATGAACGCCCGGATCTCCGGGCTGGTCAGCGCCTTGGCCAGTTTCTGCACGCGCGGGTCGTGCTGGTTGTCGGGGCGGCCGACCAGGTAGTTCACGTAAGGCGAATCCTTGTCCTCGATCAGCAGCGCGTCCCGGGTCGGGTTGAGGCCCGCGGCCAGCGCGTAGTTGGTGTTGAT
Source organism: Rhodanobacter sp. T12-5 (assembly GCF_008329435.1). Taxonomy (GTDB): domain Bacteria; phylum Pseudomonadota; class Gammaproteobacteria; order Xanthomonadales; family Rhodanobacteraceae; genus Rhodanobacter. The sequence goes on along the minus strand of NZ_NPKN01000002.1, from coordinate 348,115 downwards.
CAGGGACAGGTCCACTTCGTCCAGCGTACGCGGCAGCATGGCCGCTTCCAGCTCGCGGAATTTCAGGTGCTTCGGGTTCGCGGTGATGTCCTTCAGCGTGGACGTCTGGTCGTTCGGATCCTTCAGCGTGATCAGGCCATGCCTGGCCAGCAACAGCAGCGCGCGGCTGTTGTTGCTGGGGTCGTTCGGGATCGTGACGCTGGCGCCGTCCGGCAACTGGTCGATGCTCTTGTACTTTCTCGAATATGCCCCGAACGGCTCGATGTGCACGCCGGTGATGATGGTCAGGTGCGTGCCGCGCTGGCGATTGAACGCATCCAGGTAGGGCTTGGTCTGGAAGTAGTTCAGATCGATGTTCTTCTCGGCCACTTGGGTATTCGGCTGCACGTAGTCGGCGAATACCTTGACCTGCAAGTCCACGCCTTCCTTCGCCAGCAGTGGCTTCACCTGCTTGAGGATCTCGGCGTGGGGTACCGCGGTGGCGGCCACGGTGAGGACGTTGTCGTCCTGCTTGCCGGAACCACCGGAGCAGCCGGCGAGCATCGGCAGGGTCAGGGCGACGGCAAGGACGGCAAGGACGGCAAGGACGGCAAGCAGCTTTCTCATGGCAGATTCACTTGTGCGGCGCACAATAATAAGCCGTCTATACTGCCAAACGCAAACGTGGATCAGCATGGCAACGCATCAGGACTTCGGCGACGCATAGCCGGCCAGCAGGAGTAGGGCCAGGATGGCGGCGACGGTGGCGAGCAGCAATCTCATGGCGGCGATTCTCATGGGCGGTCAACGAAACTAGACCGCCCATGCCGCCAGACCCAAATAACCAGATCAGCGTTGCTTATAACGCGTCACGATGTGGTCGCCGATCATCTGCAGCAACTGCACCAGCACGATCAACAGCACCACGGTGACCAGCATGTAGTCGGACTTGTAGCTGAGATAACCGTAGCGGTAGGCCAGGTCGCCGAGGCCGCCTGAGCCGATCGCGCCGCCCATCGCGGTATAGCCGACCAGGGCGATCGCGGTGACCGTGATGCCGGCGAACAGGCCGCCACGCGCTTCGGGCAGCAAGACGTGGCGCACGATCTGCCACAGGCTGGCACCCATCGCCTGGCTGGCCTCGATCACGCCCTGCTGCACCTCGCGCAGCGCGGTCTCCACCAACCGTGCGAAGAACGGCGCCGCACCGATCACCAGCGGCGGGATCGCGCCGCGGATGCCCAGCTTGGTGCCCACCAGGGCATAGGTGACCGGCATCAGCACGATCATCAGGATGATGAACGGCACCGAGCGCAGGATGTTCACCAGCAGCGAGGCGATCGCATAGAGCTTCGGCATCGGCCGCAGCTGACCCTTGCCGGTGAGGTACAGCAGCACGCCCAGCGGCAGGCCGATCAGCACGGTGAGCGCCAGCGAGCCGCCCAGCATCAGCAGGGTGTCGATGCAGGCGCGGCCGATCTCGCTCCAGTCGTCGATGTTCGGAAAGAGTTTCTGCAGCGGGTTCATCGGCGCAACTCCTCGATTTCGATGCCGGCCTCGCGCAGCGCGGCGAGTGCGGCGTCCACCCGTTCGCCCTGCATCGCCAGGGTGAGCTGGCCATAGGGCAGGTCCTTGATGCGGTCGATGCGGCCGGCGAGGATGTTGAACTCGACTCCGGTCTCGCGCGCCACGCGGCCGAGTGCCGGCGTCAGCGTGGTGTCGCCGCGGAAGCTCAGGCGCAGGATGCGTCCGGGCACCCGCACGAATGGCGCCAGCTCGCTGGCTGCTTCTTCCGGCAGCGCCTCGTTGACGAAGCGCTTGGTGGTGGGATGCTGCGGATGCAGGAATACGTCGGCGACCGCGCCGCGCTCCACGATCGCGCCGGCGTCGAGCACCGCCACGCGATCGCACACGCGGCGCACCACGTCCATCTCGTGGGTGATCAGCACGATGGTGAGTTTCAGCTCGCGGTTGATCTCGGCCAGCAGCTCCAGCACCGAGGCGGTGGTCTGCGGGTCGAGCGCACTGGTGGCCTCGTCGCACAGCAGGATCGACGGCCGGTTGGCCAGCGCGCGGGCGATGCCGACGCGCTGCTTCTGCCCGCCGGAAAGCTGCGACGGGTACTTGTCGGCGTGCGCGGTCAGACCCACTCGCGCCAGCAGCTCGTCGACGCGTGCGCGCAATGCATGGGCATCGCGTTCGCCGGCCAGTCGCAGCGGGAATGCCACATTGTCCGCCACCGTCTGCGAGGCGAGCAGGTTGAAGTGCTGGAAGATCATGCCGATCTGGCGCCGTTGCGCGCGCAACGCCGGTTCGGCCAGCGCGGTCATCTCGGTGTCGCCGACGAAGATGTGCCCGCCGCTGGGTCGTTCGAGCAGGTTGATCAGCCGTATAAGCGTCGATTTGCCGGCTCCGGACAGGCCGATGATGCCGAACACCTCGCCATCGGCGATGTCGAGACTGAACGGCTGCAGCGCGGGAATGTCCTTGCCGTCGACGCGGTAGGACTTGTGGACATCGACGAAGCGGATCACGACGGAGCCTGGCTTGCGGGTGGTGGGCCATTCTATGTCACGGACATCACGGTCGATGGCGTATGCTGCCGGATTGACCCATCAGACGGAGCCCGTCCATGTCCAGCGTCTACGATTTCACCGTCCGCGATATCGACGGCAACCCGCGTTCGCTTTCCGAATGGCGTGGCAAGACGCTGTTGATCGTCAATGTCGCCTCCAAATGCGGCTTCACCCCGCAATATCGGGGGCTGGAAACGCTGTGGCAGGACCAGCGCGACCGGGGTCTGGTGGTGCTGGGTTTCCCATGCGACCAGTTCGGCCATCAGGAACCCGGCGACGAGGCCGAGATCAAGACGTTCTGCAGTACCCAGTACGACGTGACTTTTCCCATGTTCGCCAAGGTCGAGGTGAATGGCGAGCACGCCGACCCGCTCTACAAATGGCTGAAGAGCGAGGGCAAGGGCATCCTCGGCAGTGAATCGATCAAGTGGAATTTCACCAAGTTCCTGGTCGATGCGGACGGCCAGGTGGTGAAACGCTATGCCTCCACCGACACGCCGGAGAAGATCGGCAAGGACACGCAGGCCCGGCTCGCGAGCTGAGCGTACGGACGCTCAATCGCGGCCGCGATAGTTCGCCAGCAGCACCGCGATCGCGTCCACGTCGCTGCTGGCAAGGGGCGCGCCGTCCGGCCGATCGTAGTTGTTGAGCATGATCGCGAACGCAAGCCGTTCGCCCGCCGCGCTGGTGACATAACCGGCCAGGCAGTGCACGTACGTCATGCTGCCGCTCTTCGCATGCACATTGTTCTCCGCCGCGGTGTGGCGCATGTGGCCGCTCAGGGTGCCGTCGACACCGGCGATCGGCAGGGCCTGGCGCAGCCGCTGCGCGTAGGGCTGCGCGGCGAGGTAGGCGAGCAGGCGCACCATTGCGTTGGGCGTGACCAGGTCGCGCCGCGACAGCCCGGCGCCTTCGCTGATCAGGCTGGCCGAGCTCTGGACGCCTATCTTCGCCATGAGCTGGTCCAGTGCATGGATGCCGCGGGTTTCGGTGCTGGTGAAGCCGGGCGGGGCGTCATTCACCGCGAGAGCCTGCGTGTACGCGCCGACGCTCAGCAGCAGGTTCTGCAGGTAGAGGTTCTGCGAGCGCTTCAGGCCACGCTGCAGGATCTGCCATAGCGGCGGCGACAGTACTTCCGCCAGCAGGTCGGCATGGGCCAGCAGCACACTGTCATCCTGCGGCCAGTGCAGCACGCGCAACTTGCCGCTGATCCGGATGCCGTGGCGTGCCAGCGCCTGCCGCAATTGCCTGCCGGCGATCAGGGCCGGGTCGGTCAGCGCGAGCTTGAATCGTTGCGGCGGCGTGTTGGCCGCGATGGTGCCGAACGCATACAACGTGGCCTCTCCGGGCGCGCGATACAGATTGATGTCGCCCGGTGCGCGTGGCGGGGTGGTGGTCAACTGGCCGAGTACCTCGGGCCTGGCTTCGGCAGGAGCGAAGTCGAGCACCGCCGGAAGACCGACGGCGCTGCCGGGGCGCACCGTGACGCGGACGACGTTTTCCTGCACGCTGAGCGCGGACGAAGGCACCGCAAACCAGCTTTGCAGGTCGCCGGCCTCCCAGCCGGTGCCGAACGAGGGCCCGCTGAAATAGCTGTCGTCGGCGATCAGGTCGCCATGTATGCGCTTCACGCCGCGCGCGGCCAACTGGCTGGCCAGTTGATCGGCCCAGTCGGTGCTGCCGGCGGTGCCCAGGGTCGGATCGCCCATGCCGCGCAGGATCAGCGCGCCATCCAGACGGCCATCCCGAATCGTGCCGTCGGCCAGCAGGCGGGTGGGAATCCGGTAGTCGGGACCAAGGGTGGACAGGCTCACGGCGGCGGTGAACAGCTTGGCGGTCGACGCAGGCTGCATCAGACGATCGGCGCGATGCTTGTACAAGGTGCGCCCGTCGTCGAGCGAGGTCACGGCGATGCCCCACGTGGCCTTTGCGAATCGCGGCTGGGCGACGATGGCTTCGATTTGTGCGGTCAGCCCGGCGCGCGTGGTGGCCGGCGGTGACGCCGCCGCGGCGGTGGTCATGGAGGCGGCGACCGCGCATGAAATGTGAAGCAGGACGGAAACGCAACGTGTACGGCATGACGACGTATTCATGTCCACAGTATCGCCAATCCTCGCAGCGGCCGCAGAGTCGTTTATCGGGGTTCTGGTAAACTTGACGATTCGTATCGGCGTGTAGCCGGTGGACTCGAACCTATCCGTGAGACTTGCATGCAGATTTCCCCGAACTCCGTTGCCTCCTTCCATTACACGCTGACCGATGACCAGGGCCAGGTCATCGACAGTTCCGAAGGCCGTGAGCCGTTGACCTACCTGCACGGTGGCGGACATATCGTGCCGGGCCTCGAGAAGCAGATGGCCGGTCGCGTGGTCGGCGACAAGTTCAACGCCGACGTGACACCGGAAGAGGGCTACGGCGTGCATCATGCCGAACTGATGCAGGAAGTGCCGCGCGAGGCGTTCCAGGGTGTCGAGGACATCCAGCCGGGCATGCAGTTCCAGGGACGTGGCCCGCAGGGCGAGATCAACGTCACCGTCACCAGGGTCGAGAACGACAAGGTGTTCATTGACGGCAACCATCCGTTGGCCGGCAAGACCCTGCATTTCGCGATCGAAGTGACCGGCGTGCGCGATGCCTCTGCCGAGGAGCTGGAGCACGGTCACGTGCATGGCGCCGGTGGTCATCACCACTGATCGCCTCGCGGCCTGGCCGCGATCCGGCAAGCATGAAGGCCCGGTGATGGCGAATCACCGGGCCTTCGTTTTTCTGCGCGGATTCGGAGCCTGTGAAGAAAAACACCTCCTGTGGTTTTCCTCTGTCGCGAGTCAGGCACTGGCGTGCCCGATCCGCGACCGGCCGTCGGGCAATTGCTATTGCGTTGCCCAACCTGGGCATCGGGCAATTGCTACTGCGTTGCCTCAACCCGGCCATCGGGCAATTGCTACAGCGTTGCCTCAACCCGGGCATCGGGCAACTGCTCCTGCGTTGCCTCAACTCGGGCATCCATGCCCTCGCCATGCCCTCGCCATGGCCTTGTCCAGGCCGGGCTTCGAGGTTGAACAGTCACGACCTCTCAGTACCAGTCGAGCAACGAAATGCCCAAGCCGACATAAGTGGCGTTGTGGTTGTAGTCGATCAAGCTCTCGCCGTAGCCCTTGAACACTTCGGCATAGCCGCGCAGGTTGCCGGCCATCGGGAAGCTCCAGCTGAAGCGGGCCGCGCCGTGGCTGCGGCTGCCGCCGCGCATGGAATGGCGCAGCAGCATGCCGAATTCCTGACCGTGCCATTCATGCACGATCGCCACCTCGCCCCGGCCCATGTAGTCGCTGATGTCGGGGTTGTTGTCGTCGCTGGCCGCCTCGGGAATGCGCCACCACGGACGCACCATCACGGTCCAGCCATCGCGCTCGAAGCCGACGTTCGCGACGATCCGGTTCCAACTGCGCGACAAGGGATTGCTGCGGCCATTGGACTGGTGGTCGACGCCGATGCCGAGCAGGCGGCCGTCCCACCCGAGCACGTGGTAGTGGGTATCGAACACCAGCATCGCTTCGGGTTCGTAGTCGGTTTCCCGGAACGGGCGCGACAGGCGCGTGTTGTAGACCTGCCAGCGCGATGACTGGGTATAGCCGATCCACACGTCGCCGACATCGCCGAACACGCCTTGCCAGACCTTGGTTTTCAGGCTGAGCTGGAACTTGGCCTCGACGTTGTCCAACTGTTCGCTGCCGACCACCGTATTGTCGGGATTCGGGCTGTGCGGCTGATTGTTCTGATTGCTGGTGGCGAACGCTGGCAGCACATAGACCGGCTTGTAACCGCGGATGTTGAAGGTGCCGAGCTTGTTTTCCGCAGACAGTTCCCAACGGCTGTCGAGCAACGACATCGGCGTCGCCACTTCGGCATTGAGCTCCGCCTCGGTCGTGCCGGCACTGCGGCGATCGCGGCTGAAGATGCTTGGTGTGCCGGTTTCCGGGTTGCCCCGCTTCTGCGCAACCGGCAGGTTCACCCGGCCTGTGGCGTGGTCATAGCAGGCCAGCCGCTGCGAATCGCTTTCGATCGCGGTGCAGGCGCGGATGTCGGTCGGGTCCGGGTTTTGTGCATGGACAGGAACGGCAATGGAGCCTGCGGACAACGCCACGAAGACGGTGGCGGTCAATCGCTTCATGAAGGGGAAGTCCTGGCAAGAGGGTCGGTCAGTCTAGCCGAGCCGCCAGCCACTGCCGTGACGAACATGAACACGCCGGCTGCGCGGGCAGCCGGCGTGTCGGCGTCAGCGTCATTTCTATTTTTGTGCAACCCACTTTTCGTATTCGCTCTTGCTGATCTTGCCGTTGCGATTGTGGTCGGCGTAAAGGAAATCGTTGGCCAGCGGCGGATAAGCCACGGCTTGTTCTTCGCTGATGAATTTCGCGCCGCCGGACAGCTGCTCGAAGCTCGGGGCCGGACCGGCCGGCGGCGGTTCGGGCATGCTCGAATGCACTTCGATTTGTCCGGCCGGCGCGGCAGATGCGGGCGGCGCCGTCGTGTCGCCTGCGGGCGGAGGCGTTGCCATGGTGTCGGCTGGTGCGGGTGGCGGCGGTGGCGTCGCCGGCATGTCTGCCGGTGGTGGCGGTGCCGCGGGCATGTCAGCGGAGGTCGGCGGCGCAGGCGACTCCGGGGCGGCGGGTGGCGTCGGCGGGACCGGTGGCGACATGTTGTCCGTCGGCGGCGGTGGCGGCACCGGCGCATCCTGGGCGATCACGCTGCCGGCGAACAGCAGCGCGCCGGCGGCGAGGGTGGTCAACAACGGTTTGTGGAATTTCATCTTCGGTACTCCATGCCAGAATGGTGCGGAGGGATCGTGTGGAGGTGCTGTCTGTCGACGCGAATGGCATCCGCCGGCACCCAACGCGAATTCACGCTAACAGGGGTTTTGTATATGCCGGCTCAATATCCTGGTCATGAAACCGTGAAGGCGCCGTGTCGTTGAACCCCGCTTCAGCTGCACCGCGGGTGCTCAGCCTGACCCACGCGCGCCTGCTGCAGCTGTACGCGCAGGGCCTGCTCCAGCCGCTGCGTCGAAACCCGCGGCGCGCCGACCTGGTGGCGGCGATCGAGCGCATGTGCCTGTTGCAGATCGACACCATCCACGTCGTGGCGCGCAGCCCGTACCTGGTGCTGCACTCGCGGCTCGGCTATTACCCGATGACGTGGCTGGACGAGGCGCTGGCCAATGGCCAACTGGCCGAATGCTGGGCGCACGAGGCGTGTTTCGTCAGCGCCGCGGACATCGCCCGGCATCGCGGCGGACACGATCGACGCACACACCACTGGGCCCAACGCAACGCGGCAAGGATGCATCGCGAGCAACGCGCCGACATGGAAAAGATGCTGGCCGACATTCGTGCCTCCGGCCCGGTGCGCGCGGCGGATTTTGCGCGCAGCCGGGCTGCCGACAAGCCCGGTTGGTGGGCGTGGAAGCCGGAAAAACGCTGGCTGGAGGCCTGGTTTGCGCTGGGCGAACTGATGGTGGCGCGGCGCGAGAATTTCCAGCGCGTGTATGACCTCGCCGAGAACGTGCTGGCGCGACTCGATCCCCCGTTCGATGCCGCGGCCGAGGCACTTTCCGCCGAGGTGCAGCGCCAGCGCGCCATCGTCGACACCGTGCGTGCGCTGGGCGTGACGCCGGCCGCATGGATCGCGGATTACTTTCGACTGAAGCCAAAGGTGACCGATCGCGAATTGACACCGCTGCTGGCCAGTGGCGAGTTGCTTGCCGTGCCGGTGCAAGGCTGGGCCAGCCCCGGCTACGTGCACCGCGACCACGCCGAAGCGCTGGACAAGGCCCGACGAGGCCGCTTGCGCGCCACGCATACCGCCTTGCTTTCGCCGTTCGATCCGCTGGTATGGGACCGCGCGCGGGTGCTGGCGATGTTCGATTTCGAGTACACCATCGAGTGCTACACGCCGGCGGCGAAGCGGCGCTATGGCTATTTCGTGCTGCCGATCCTGCATCGCGGCCGGCTGATAGGCCGGCTTGATGCCAAGGCGCATCGCGGCGACGGCATTTTCGAGGTCAAGGCGTTGTTCCTGCAGCCCGACGCGGAAATCACGCCGCAACTGTCGCGCGACCTGGCCGGCGCGATCGCGGCGACCGCATGCTGGCACGGTACTGCGCAGATCGTGCTGGGCAAAACCGTGCCGGCAGCGCTGGCGCGGGAGTTGCGCGCCAGCTGGAAGGCTGCTCACTGAGCCCGTGGGCCCGGCGGATCACGGCGAGCTGCTGCTCGAAGCGGGCGCGTTCGCGCACGACTTGCCATGCAGCGCCTGGCGCAATTCACTGGCCAGCGAGTTGCAGCGTGCTGCCAGCTGAGGGCGGATTGCCGGATCCTTCGAGTCACGCAGCAGGCTGGTGCGCATCGCTTCGTAGTGAAACTGCAATTGGTCCGGAGCATAAATCGCCGCGGCACGATGGCAGGCGATATAGCTGCTCAGGTAATCGTCGCAGGCCGCGATGCCGGTCTGGTCCGGCAGCCCGGCGCTGGTTGTCGCCTCGTTGTCATTTCCGGCGCTGCCGCGGCTGGGCGAGACAGGCGACGGATGGCGAGTGCTTGCCGCTGCCGGCGGTGCAGTCCTGGCTTTGGTCTGGCGGGCCGCGGGCTGATGAGCGCAGCCCGCAAGCAACAGGCCGGCAACCGCGGCAGCCAGGGTCAGGCGAGGCAGGATGGACATGGTCGACACTCCTCAACGGGTGGGCGTGTACGCGGGCCGGAATGGTCCACGACGCACGCTTGGACGATGCATCCACAATAGACAGGTTGAAAGGTAAAGAAAATCTGAAATTCATTCGCCGGCCCGAGAAGGGTCGGTGGTTCCCCACTTGGCCGTTGGCGATACTCACCGGGGCGTCCTCGCCGCTCGTCATCCGGACACCGGAAACTCCGGCGGGAATGCACGATTTCACCCGTGCGGATAACCGGCATGTCGGCCTGCTTGACAATCCGAAAATCCGTTATGCTTGGAATGCTGTGTCTGCTTGGCCACGTGCGTGTCCGGTGGGGTTGTCCTGAATCCGGCCGTTGCACCCACCCCGTGCATGCTCAGTAAACCGTCGGCCCGCTGGGCCGGTTTGTCTCGGTATCTGGAATGGATCGGAGTGTGAGTCATGTCGGATCGTGAAGTAGGTACTGTCAAGTGGTTCAACGACGCCAAGGGTTTCGGTTTCATCAGCCGTGAAAATGGCCCTGACGTGTTTGTGCATTTTCGCGCCATTACCGGTTCGGGTTTCAAAAGCCTGCAGGAAGGGCAGAAGGTGAGCTTCAACGTCGTCGATGGCCAGAAAGGTTTGCAGGCCGAAGATGTCACACCTGTTTGATTCCCGTCTGGGGTCAGGAAGAGGCCGGCGAATGCCGGCCTTTTTTTGTGCTGGACGTGCCGATTCGTTAGCCTGCATGGATGTCCGATGATCCTGCCGAACACCGCTCCGACCTGCCGCCGCCCGGCATGATCGGGCCGACGATCATTCCGGTTTCGAGCGGCGACGGCTGCCGCTTCGAATTGCTGGTTGTCGCACTCCCACGCGCCTGCCAGCAGTTGCTGTATTGGGTACCGGCGATGGGCATTCCGGCCAGGCACTACCTGCCGCTGGCCGAGGCGCTCGCCGCGCGTGGCATCGCGGTGGCGGTGCACGAATGGCGTGGCATCGGTTCCAGCAACCGGCGAGCCCGACGCGGCTGCAACTGGGGCTATCGCGAGTTGTTGCGGGATGACTTGCCCGCCGGCATGGCGGCGTTGCGCGAACGCTGGCCGCAGGCGCATTGCTGGCTGGGTGGACACAGCCTGGGCGGGCAGCTGGCGGCGCTGTATGCCGGCCTGCATCCGGGCGCGTTTTCGGGCTTGCTGCTGGTGGCCAGCGGGGCGCCGTACTGGCGCTGCTTCCGGCATGCCTGGCTGGTCGGCGCCGCCTATTTGATGGCGCCGCTGCTGGCCAACCTGCTGGGCTACCTGCCTGGACGGCGGATCGGCTTTGGCGGCAACGAGGCCCGCGGCGTGATTGCCGACTGGGCCCGCACCGGGCGCACGGGACGCTACGCGGCGGACGGCATGGCACAGGAGTTCGAGCAACTGCTGGGCGCCCTGCACGTGCCGTTGCTGGCCCTGCGCCTGCAGGACGACTGGCTCGGGCCGCCGGCCTCGCTGGACTGGCTGCTGCGCAAACTGGGGCCGGCCGAGCGTACGGTGGAGGTCATCACGCCAGAGGATCTCGGGGGCCTGCCGGCCGATCACTTTGGCTGGATGAAAACGCCGGCGTCGATTGCCGCGCGCATCGCGGCCTGGATCGCAGCGCAGGACACAGCGTTCGCGGTCCGTGCCGATACGTTCGCTTGATTCCCGGCGACCAAGCCTGCATCTCTGCTGTCCCTTCTTGCTGGATTTCCCGATGAAGCTGTTCGAACCGTTTGCCCAACGCAGCCTGACCCTGCGCAATCGCATCGTGGTATCGCCGATGTGCGAATACTCGGCCACCGACGGCGTGCCCAATGACTGGCACATGGTGCACCTGGGCAGCCGTGCGGTAGGTGGCGCCGGGGTGGTGATCGCCGAGGCCACCGCCGTATCGGCGCAGGGTCGCATCTCGCCGCAGGACACCGGGTTGTGGAATCAGGCCCAGTTGGAGGCATGGCGACCGATCACCCGCTTCATCAAGGCGCACGGCGCGATACCCGGCGTGCAACTGGCCCACGCTGGGCGCAAGGCGAGCACGTTGCGGCCGTGGGACGGACACGGCCCGGTGCCGGCCGGGCAGGGCGACTGGCTGACCGTGGCGCCGTCGGCGTTGCCGTTCGATGCCGGCTGGAACCTGCCGCAGGCACTGGACGAAGCCGGCATCCAGGCGGTGATCGCGGACTTCCGCGCCGCGGCGCAGCGGGCGCTGGCGGCCGGCTTCGAGCTGGTCGAGCTGCACGCGGCGCATGGCTATCTGCTGCACCAGTTCCTGTCGCCGCTTAGCAATCAGCGCAGCGATCGCTACGGTGGCAGTTTCGAGAATCGCAGCCGGCTCGTGCGCGAGGTGGTCATCGCCGTGCGGGAAGTGTGGCCGGCCGAACTGCCGTTGTGGCTGCGCATCTCGGCCACCGACTGGGCCGACCAGGGTGGCTGGGACATCGAGCAGAGCATCGAGCTGGCGCGTCAGGTGACATCGCTGGGAGTTGACCTGATCGACGTTTCCAGTGGCGGCCTGCTGCCGCACGCGAAGATTCCGCTGGCGCCCGGCTATCAGGTTCCGTTCGCGGCGCGCATCCGCCACGAAGCCGGCGTTGCCACCGGCGCGGTCGGCCTGATCACCGGCGCCGAACAGGCGGCGCAGATCGTCGCCACGGGTGACGCCGATGTCGTGCTGATCGCACGCGAAAGCCTGCGCGACCCGTACTTCCCGCGCCGCGCAGCGCAACAGCTGGGTGCGAAGATCGACGCTCCGGCGCAATATCAGCGGGCCTGGTGAGGAGAGCCGCATGGAAACCACCCCGACGCTGATTGCCGAAGCTCGCGTGCACGATCTTGGCGATGGCTTCATGGTGCGACGCATGTTGCCGGTGCTGCAGACGCGTCATGTCGGTCCGTTCGTGTTCTTTGATCACATCGGACCGGCGACGTTTGCCGCCGGCAAGGGCATGGACGTGCGGCCGCACCCGCATATCGGCCTGGCCACGGTGACGTGGCTGTTCGATGGCGTGATCCGCCATCGCGACAGCCTCGGCAGCCTGGCCGACATCCGCCCCGGCGAAGTGAACTGGATGACCTCCGGCCACGGTATCGCCCACTCCGAACGCACGCCGCCGGAAGCGCGCCAGGATGGCCAGAAGCTGCACGGCATCCAGGTCTGGGTTGCGCTGCCGCAGGCCGATGCCGAAGTGGCGCCGGAATTCCACCATCATGATCGTGCCGCGTTGCCGCAGCTCCGCCGACCGGGCATGACCGCGACCCTGATCGCCGGTACGGCCTATGGCGAGCGTTCGCCGGTGAAGGTATTCGCACCGATGTTTTTTCTGGAGGTGCAACTGGAAGCTGGCGCCGAACTGGCGCTGCCGCCGGAGCACACCGAACGCGGCGTGCACGTGGTCGACGGTGCGGTCAGCTGGGGCGAGCTGGAGATCGGTGCCAACGAAATGGCGGTGCAGGCCGGTGCGTCCGCGCCATCGCTGCGTGCGCACGAGCGCAGCCGGTTGATGCTGTTCGGCGGTGCGCCGCTGGATGGCGAGCGGCACCTGTGGTGGAACTTTGTCGCCAGCACGCGCGAGCGCATCGAGCAGGCCAAGGCCGACTGGCGCGAAGGGCGCTTCCCGAAGGTGGCCGGCGACGAGGACGAATTCATCCCGCTGCCCGCCTGACCGATGTGGGAGCGGCTTCAGCCGCGATGCTCCTGGCGACAATCTCGCCTCGCCATCAGAGCATCGCGGCTGAAGCCGCTCCCACAGGAAGGCGGAAGGCAGGCGTGACAGAATGGGGCGGCCATTCGTGGAGCAGAACATGTCCGGCTTCAACAGCTTTGCCGAGTTCTACCCGTTCTATCTGAGCGAGCACGGCAATCGCACCTGCCGCCGCCTGCATTTCGCCGGCAGCACCCTGGTGCTTGCGGTGATTGCGCTGGCGTTGATCAGCGGCCAGCTGCGCTGGCTATGGCTGGTGCCGGTGGTGGGTTACGGCTTTGCCTGGATCGGTCATTTTGTCTTCGAGAAGAACCGGCCGGCCACGTTCAAGCACCCGCTGTACAGCCTGCTTGGCGACTGGGTGATGTACGGGCAGATGTGGCGCGGCAAGATCCGCTTCTGAGAGTGTTCAGCGATATTGCTGATGGCAGCTCTTGCAGGTATCGCCGATCGGCTTGATCACCGTGGCCAGCGCCGCGCAGTTCGCCGGCGCGGTCTGCAAGGCCTGCAGCACGTGAGTCTGCAACTCGCCTGCCTTGTCGGTGAACGAGTGCTCGTTGATGCCGAACACCGGCACGATGTCGGTCGCCGTGGACTGCATGCGTTCCAGATGATGCTGGGTTTGTGCGGCATCGCACTTGCCGGCTTTCAACGCGTGGCTCAGCTCGCCCATGTGATAACCCATCGTCACCATCACCGCCTTCGGCATCGGATTGCGCGCACTCAGCGCATTCATGACGTTGACCGTGCCGATCACGCCGATCACCAGTCCGAGCAGAATCAAGAGTGCGACGCGCATGGATATGTTTCCGTAGTCGATGGGCAAGACCGACAGAATAACCCGCGTCGATGCCGCGCGCGATAAAATGACCGGCATACCGCACAAGGCAGCCCAGTGAAAATCCCAAGCACGCGCACCGACGGCAACACGCCGACATGAAAGAGATGGAACTGACCGCCGAGCGCTTTGCCGGCGTCGAACGCCTGTACGGCACCGGCAGCGTCGCTGCGCTGGCGCGTGCCCACGTCTGCGTGATCGGGATTGGCGGGGTCGGCTCATGGGCGGCCGAGGCGCTGGCGCGCAGCGGCGTCGGCCGACTGACCCTGATCGACGCGGACGAGGTGTGCATTTCCAACACCAATCGCCAACTCCATGCGCTGGATGGCGAATACGGAAAGCCCAAGGTCGGCGTGATCGCCGCACGCGCCCACGCCATCAATCCGACCATCCGGCTGGAAGCGATCGAGCGCTTTCTCACCCCGTCCACGCTCGACGAGTTGCTCGATCGCGGCTATGACGTGGTACTCGATGCCTGCGATGCATTCCGGGTGAAGCTCGAAACCATCGCCTGGTGCCGTCGGCGCAAGCTGCCGATCGTCAGCGTGGGCTCTGCTGGCGGGCGCACCGACGCCACCCAGATCCGCGTGCGCGACCTCTCGCGCACCGAACACGACGCGATGTTCAGCCTGATCCGCAAGAAGCTCCGCACGGATTTCAACTTTCCGCGCAATCCGGATCGCTACTTCGGTGTTTCAGCCGTCTATTCGCTGCAGAACGTGCAATACCCGCAGCCGGACGGCACGGTGTGCGGCACCCGTCCGCCCGGCGGCGACGCGATGAACCTGGCTTGCGGTGGCGGCCTCGGCGCGGCCACCCATGTCACCGGCACGTTCGCGTTCGCGGCCGTGGGCAAGGTGCTGGAGAAGCTGCTCGGGAAAAGCGAGAAGTAAGGGAAGAAGAGTGAGAAGCGGGAGAGAAGCCTGCTTTCTCTCTTTTCCCACACCTCTTCACTCACTCCTGCTCCTTCACCAACCCATGTAATGCCCGCCGTTGATCGCCAGGTTCGCGCCGGTGATCCAGGCAGCCTGGTCACCGGTGAAGAACGCCACGGCGTGGGCGATTTCCTCGGGCTTGCCGAGGCGGCCCACCGGGATCTGCGCCACGATCTTCTCGCGCACCTCCTCCGGCACCGCCATCACCATGTCGGTGCCGACGTAGCCGGGCGAGACGGTATTGACGGTGATGCCGAACTTCGCGTTCTCCTGCGCCAGCGAAATCGTGAAACCGTGCATGCCGGCCTTCGCCGCGGCGTAGTTGGCCTGGCCGTACTGGCCTTTCTGGCCGTTGATCGAGCTGATCTGCACGATGCGGCCCCACTTGCGCGCGCGCATGCCCTCGATCACCGGGCGGGTGACGTTGAAGCAGGCGTTGAGGTTGGTGTTGATCACGTCCGTCCACTGCTGGTAGGTCATCTTGTGGAAGGTGGTGTCGCGGGTGATGCCGGCGTTGTTGACCAGGATGTCGACCGGGCCGCACTTTTCCTCGAGCGCGCGAACCATCGCCTCGCACGCCACCGGATCGCTGACGTCGCCCTGCACCATGAAGGCCTCGATGCCGTCCCGCGCCATCGCCTGACGCCATGCCTCGGCCTTGGCTTCGTCGCGGTAATTGGTGGCGACCCGATGCCCCTGGCTGGCGAGGTAGCGGATGATGGCGCTGCCGATGCCGCCGGTACCGCCTGTGACAAATGCCGTGCGCTGGGTCATGTCCTTGGATCTCCTGAGCAGATAATGCGAAAGGTCGTCGCCGAGCATGGCAGGGCAATGTTTCAGCCGCTGCCGTCGTGATCGACGCGTTCCGTATTTATAGCGGTTCAGGCCGGAGAGTGACCGCTGCAATGCGGCAAATTCGCCGGGTCGAAATCCGTCCGTGCCTGCGCCAGCAATTCATGCACGCTGGCAGCCGTGGCCGGCCGGCGCAGGAAAGCCAGCGCGCGCCGCAACGCAGGCACCGGTTCGGCCGGATCGACCGGGAAAGCCCGCTCGGACTTCGACAGCTTGCGCCCATCCGCATCCAGCACCAGCGGCAGGTGGCGCCAGGCAGGCGTCGGCAGGCCCAGGCAGCGTTGCAGCCAGATCTGGCGCGCGGTGGAGTCGAGCAGGTCCTGCCCGCGCACCACTTCGGTAATGCCTTGGTACGCGTCGTCGACCACGCAGGCCAATTGGTACGAATAGAACCCCTCGACCCGGCGGATCACGAAATCGCCCACCTCGTCGCGCAGGTTCTGCCGCTGCGGGCCCTGCAGCGCGTCGTCGAATTCGATGGCGACATCCGGTACGCGCAGCCGCCACGCCGGCGCCTGCTGCGGATCGGGCGCCGCAACGCAGCGGCCGTCGCGATGGATGCCGCCGATCCCGGCCAGTTCGCTGCGGCTGCACCAGCACGGGAACACTTGGCCCGCGGCGCGCAATTGCTCGAACGCGGCATCATGGGCGGCGATGCGCTGCGACTGGTACAGCACCGGTGCATCCGCGATCAGGCCGAACGCCGATAGCGCTTCGAGGATGCTTGTCGCCGAGCCGGGAACCTCGCGCGGCGGGTCGATGTCTTCCATGCGCAGCAGCCACTGGCCGCCGGCATGCCGCGCGCACAGCCAGCTGCCCACGGCAGCGACCAGCGAGCCGAAATGCAGGTGTCCGGTGGGCGAGGGGGCGAAGCGGCCGCGATAGGTCATCGGCGCATCTTAGATGCCGTGCCGGACCCTTGAAAGCGGTGGCCGTCGCCCCGAAATTTTCAACCAGCAACCAGTCCTTTCATGACTGCCACGAGAGAGACAGCCATGCGACGCGTCGCGTTATTCATCGGTACCAACCTCGCCGTCCTGCTCCTGCTCAGCATCGTCTGCCGCCTGTTCGGCATCGACCAGATGGCTGCGGCCCGCGGCTACGGCGGCATGGGCGGCCTGCTGGCCTACGCCGCGGTGTTCGGCATGGGCGGTGCATTCATTTCGCTGGCGATGTCCAAGACGATCGCCAAGTGGTCCACCGGCGCGCGGGTGATCGAGCAGCCGCAGAGCGAGACCGAGCGCTGGCTGGTCGACACCGTGCGCCGCCACGCGCAGAGCGCCGGCATCGGCATGCCGGAGGTGGCGATCTACGAAGCGCCGGAGATGAACGCCTTCGCCACCGGCATGACGAAAAACAGCTCCTTGGTGGCGGTCAGTTCCGGCCTGTTGCAGCAGATGGATCGCGAGCAGGTCACCGCCGTGCTCGGCCATGAGATCGGCCACGTGGCGAACGGCGACATGGTCACCCTGGCCCTGATCCAGGGCGTACTGAACACGCTGGTGATCCTGGCCGCGCGCATCGTCGGTCGGCTGGTCGACAGCTGGATGTCCGGCGGTCGCGACGACAACCGCGGCGGCACCGGCATCGGCTATTTCGTGACGGTGATGGTGCTGCAGCTGGTGTTCGGCCTGTTCGCCTCGATCATCGTGGCCGCGTTCTCGCGCTGGCGCGAGTTTCGCGCCGACACCGCTGGCGCGCAGTTTGCGGGCCGTGGTGCGATGATCTCCGCGTTGCAGCGGCTGCAGGGCAACCACGGCGAGAGCACGCTGCCGCAGACGATGGCCGCGTTCGGCATCTCCGGTCCGCTGGCTGACGGCTTCAGGAAGCTGTTCATGAGCCACCCACCGCTGGAGGAGCGCATCGCTGCGCTGCAGAACGGAACATAGTCACGTCGAGCATAAAATTTCATGACCGTCACTCCGGCCTTCGCCGGAATGACGATCCAGGACATCAACGCAAATCTGGAACATCCACGCATGAACGCACCCGCCGAAACCCGCAAATTCGAAGCCGAAGTCGCTCAGGTCCTGCACCTGGTCACGCACTCGCTGTACTCGCACAAGGAAATCTTCCTGCGCGAGCTGATCTCCAACGCCTCCGACGCCTGCGACAAGCTGCGCTTCGAGTCGATCGCCAACCCCAGCCTGACGGCTGGCGACAACGAGCTGCACATCGACGTGAGCTGGGATCCGGACGCACGCACCGTCACCATCCGCGACAACGGCATCGGCATGACCCGCGACGAAGTGGTGGCCAACATCGGCACCATCGCCAGCTCCGGCACCAGGCGTTTCCTCGAAGCCATGTCCGGCGAGCAGAAGGCCGACGCACGCCTGATCGGCCAGTTCGGCGTGGGCTTCTATTCCGCCTTCGTGGTCGCGGACAAGGTCACCGTGATCACCCGCCGCGCCGATGCTCCGGCGGACGAAGGCGTGAAGTGGGAGAGCGATGGCAAGGGCGAGTATTCGCTGGAGCAGGTCGAGCAGGCGCAGCGCGGCACCTCGGTGATCCTGCACTTGAAGGCCGACGAGGACGAGTTCCTCAAGGGCTGGCAGCTCAAGTCGCTGATCCGCAAATACTCCGACCACGTCGCCTTCCCGATCCGCATGCCGGTGGAAAAGGACGGCAAGCCCACCGACGAGTTCGAAAGCACCAACGCCGCCTCGGCGCTGTGGACCAAGCCCAAGAGCGAGATCTCCGACGACGACTACCAGGGCTTTTACAAGTCGCTCGGCCACGACTTCAACGACGCGCTGGCGTGGACGCACAACCGCGTCGAAGGCAGCCAGAGCTTCACCACCCTGCTGTACATCCCCTCGCAGCCACCGTTCGACCTGATGATGGGCGGCCGCGACGAGCGCAAGGGGCTGAAGCTGTACATCAAGCGCGTCTTCATCATGGACGCCGCCGAGGAACTGCTGCCGAACTACCTGCGCTTCGTGCGCGGCGTGGTCGACGCCGACGACCTGCCGCTCAACGTCAGCCGCGAGATCCTGCAGCACAACCGCCAGCTCGAGCGCATCAAGGCCGCCTGCGTCAAGCGCGTGCTCGACCTGATCGAGAAGCTGGCCAAGGACGAGCCGGAGAAATTCGCCACGTTCTACAAGGCGTTCGGCAACACGCTCAAGGAAGGCATCAGCGAGGATGCCAACAATCGTGAGCGCATCGCCAAGCTGCTGCGCTTCGCCTCGACCAAGGGTGACGGCACCAACCAGACCACCTCGCTGGACGACTACATCGGCCGCATGGCCATCGGCCAGGACGCGATCTGGTACATCACCGCCGACAGCTACGCCGCGGCCTTCGGCAGCCCGCAACTGGAAGCGTTCAAGGCCAAGGACATCGAAGTACTGCTGATGTCTGACCGCATCGACGAGTGGATGATCGGCTCGCTCAGCGAGTACGACGGCAAGAAGCTCAAGAGCGTCGCCAAGGGTGACGTGCCGCTGGACGAAGCCGACAAGAAGAAGCAGGAAGAGGCGACCAGGGAAGCCGAGCCACTGCTGAAGAAACTCAAGGACCTGCTGGGCGATCGCGTTGGCGACGTCAAAGTCTCCGCCCGCCTCACCGACTCGCCGTCGTGCCTCGCGTTGAGCGATTACGAGATGGCTCCGCATCTTGCGCGATTGCTGCGCGAAGCAGGACAGGAGATGCCCGAGAGCAAGCCGACGCTGGAGATAAACCCGCAGCATGCATTGCTGAAGCGCGTCGAGGCGGAAGCCGACGAGGCGAAGGCGAGGGATCTGGCCACGCTGCTGCTGGAGCAGGCGGAGATCGCGGCCGGTGCACAGCTGCCGGATCCGTCGGCGTTCGTGCAGAGGTTGAATCGCGTGTTGCTGGGGTGAGGCGCGACGCGCTTCTCTGATATGAGAAAGCCCGCCATCCGGCGGGCTTTTTCTTTGCTCCCTCTCCCCGTGCGCGGGACGGGCGGGTGCCCGCCACACTCTTCCCTTCGCGTCATTCCTGCGAAGCCAGGAGGAGTTTTTCAACAGCGAAGCTGGTCATCGCTCCTGCACTCTTCCCTTCTCGTCATTACCTGCGAAGGCAGGAATCGCATCTGCATCTCTTCACCTCGGCATCAGAAGGCTTTTCGACAGCACATCCCTGTGCTGACGAAAAGGAATCGGCCTCCTGCCGATTCCCGCTACGCGGCCTGTCGTCCCCAGCTCACCGCCGCACAGGGGCCCCGGGTAGAGCGGCGGGCCATCCTGGCCCGCACTCGGTACGCCCGCTGCGAGACGTCGGCTCGGGCACAATCGTCACTTTTCTGGATCACCCCACGCCGCATGCTCTGCACCGACTGCCAATCCGGCTACCACGCGCCTTACGATCGCTTCGAGCGTCTGGCGGCGAATCCCGAGGCTCCGAGTTACCTCATGCGCTGCAAGCAGTGCGGAGCGTTATGGAACGAGAGCTCCGGTGTGCCGGAGCTGCTGACTCGGACGCACGCGCGGTGGTTGTATTCGGGGGCACGGATTTAGGGCGGCTGGAGCCCGGCATGGATCATTGATGCGCTTGCGGCTAAAGGGCGCGTCACCAGCAAAGGCTTTTTGAGCTGTAGCGCGGCCCGAGTCACTTCTCTTTATTCTTGTCCAAAAGAGAAGTGACCAGTAGAAAACGACGTCCCGCTAGGTGCTTGCCGGGCAAGTCCGTAAGGTGATGTCGGCTTTTTTTCGCCAGCGCATCCCTGTGCTGGCGAAAAGGAATCGGCCTCCTGCCGATTCCTGCTACGAGGCCTGTTTACCCCGACTCAGCAAAGCCGGCTGGTGCTGGCGACCGCTCGCGGCTAACTGGTTAGGCGGGCTAGATAAGACACCGGATCCAGCTGGCAATGTGCGGTGATGGAGCCCTGCAGGTCGAACAGGCGAGGGCGCTCGCGGAAGTCGAAAAGGCGGTACAGCCGATAGGATTCGGCGTCGACCTCCGAACGCGCCAGTTCGTTGCGGCTGACGAAGAAGGGTGTCAGTTCGCCGAAGGCGGTGGTCTTTACTTCGATCAAGCGCTCGCGACCGTTTTCCTCAAAAGACAGCACGTCGTAGCCGAGGCCATCCCCCTGCGTGGCGGAGGCATGTTCGACGCGTTCACTCAGCAGCTTCTTGCCAGCTGCATGCAAACGACGGGCTTCAAGTTCCATCACGAATTGCTCGCCGGCGAGGCCCAGCGAACGGTTGCGTGCCTCCTGGGCCAGATAGTCGCGTTTGGCTGGTGAAAATCGGGCCGCGTAGCCGGCGGACGATTCCGCTACCCGGCCTGCTGCCTTGGGTGTTGGAACCCAGATGTCTGCTGGATTTTCAATGGATACCACCGTCGCTGGGCGTTCGACGGCAGCCTGCACAGCGTCCTGCAGGGTCGTATTGCTCTGAAGCTGGGATTCCACCACTTCCATCAGAAGCCATTGATAATTTGGCAAGCTTTTGTAGCCCGTCACCGCGGGCCAGCCAAGTTCCTCCATGACGGCGCTGACGTTGCGAAACTTGTATTCAACGGATGACTTGCTTCTGCCATCCAGACGCTGCATCAACCCGTGGATATGTTTGGTCTTGTTGAATTGCTGTCCATTGAGTTCAAGCGCGAGCATGTGCAGATAGTCGGCCACACAACTCTCCACCTCCAATCGCGACCAGTCTTCACCCGTTGCCATGCCGCGGCTCCCGCCATCCCATGTGATGTGCCAGGTTAGGGCAAAACAGAGGAAGAGTGCGCTGTCAGCATAAGGGTTCCATGGCCGCGGCATGGTGACGTGGGGATCTCGGCTCAGCGACAAATGGAGCAGACCCTCCGCACCTTTGTGATCAGCCAACCTACCGCGTAGAGCAATACGAACGTAGGTCCGACCGGATACAGATACGCTTCACTTGCTCATGGGTTCTCGGGTTTGAGTGGAGTGATGCACTCAGCCTTCCCGGATGAAGTCCACGAACGCCCGCAGCGGCGACGGCAGATGCCGGCGTCCCGAGTAGTACAGGAACGGACCGCTGAAGCTTTGCCACCACGGTTCGAGGACGGGCACCAGATTGCCGTTGTCGAAGTGTGGGCGTAGCCAATCCTCGAACAAGTGAATGATGCCGAGCCCGTCGATGGCGGCTTGCACGGCGAGGTCGAAGGCGGCACCCGTGCGGACCTGCAGTGGTCCCGGCGGGTCGATGCGCACGATCTCACCGTCGCGCTCGAACTCCCAGACGGGTATCGCGCCACCGGAAAACTGGCCGCGCATGCAGGCATGGTGCAGCAGGTCGCGCGGGTGTTCGGGGCGGCCATGCGCTTCGAGGTAGGCGGGTGCGGCGGCGGTCACCAGTCGTTGCGTGCGCGGGCCGATCGGTACGGCGATCATGTCCTGCGCGAGGCGCTCGTCATAGCGAATGCCGGCGTCGCAACCGGTGGCCAGCAGATCGACCAGGCTGTCTTCGACGATCACTTCCAGGCGGATCTCGGGGTAGCGCTTGAGGAACGGGGTGACGATCGGCGGCAGCACGGTGCGTGCGACGTTGGCCGGCACGTTGATTCGCAGCGTGCCGGCGGGGCGGTCGCGGAAGTGATTGACCACGTCGAGCGAGGCCTGCACTTCGGCCAGCGCCGGCGTCAGTCGTTCAGCCAGGCGTTGCCCCGCTTCGGTGGCCGACACGCTGCGCGTGGTGCGATGGAGCAGGCGCACGCCCAGTCGTGTTTCCAGGCGTTTGACCGCATCGCTCAGTTGGGAGGCCGAGCCGTTGCCAGTACGTGCGGCCTCGCGAAATCCGCCTGCCTGCAGCACGGCCAGAAAGGCCAGGAGATCCTGCATGTCTGCCGCCATTGTCCGGTTCTCCGTACAACCCGTGCTGAGTGTGATGGATTATCGCGCAGCAGGGGCGGCCCTATAGTTTGCTCATCCCCTCGATCGACAGCCCCCAGGAGAAAGACATGAGCCACCTCAAGCAAGCTGGTACGTTTCCGCTCGGCGATCGCACCGTCAACCGCATGGGCTACGGCGCCATGCAACTTGCCGGCTCCGGTGTTTTCGGCCCACCCCGGGATCACGCTGCCGCACTGGCGGTGTTGCGCGCGGCGCTGGAAGCGGGGGTGAACCACATCGACACCAGCGACTTCTACGGCCCGCACGTCACCAACCGGATCATTCGCGAAGCGCTGCACCCGTATGCGGACGATCTGGTGATCGTCACCAAGGTCGGCGCGCTGCGCGGTGAAGATGCCTCGTGGAAGCCGGCGCAGAGCCCGGCGGAACTGGAGCAGGCCGTGCACGACAACCTGCGCAATCTCGGACTCGACGTGCTGGACGTGGTCAACCTGCGTGTCATGGGCGACGTGCATGCGCCGTCCGAAGGCTCGATCGAGCCACAGTTCAGCGCGTTGGCCCGGCTGCAGCAGCAAGGTTTGATCCGCCATCTCGGCATGAGCAATGCCACCGCCGCGCAAGTGGCGGAGGCCCAACGCATCGCACCCGTGGTCTGCGTGCAGAACCAGTTCAATCTGGCCCATCGCGAAGACGATGCCTTTGTCGATGCACTCGCTGCGCAAGGGATTGCCTACGTGCCGTTCTTTCCGCTCGGTGGCTTCAGCCCGCTGCAATCGCGGACGCTCTCCGACGTGGCAGCGCGTCTCGGCGTGACCCCGATGCAGGTTGCGCTGGCATGGCTGCTCGGCCGCGCCCCCAACATCCTGCTGATTCCCGGCACGTCGTCACTGAGCCATCTGCGCGAGAACCTGGCGGCGGCGGAGCTGCGACTTGGCAAGGACGTGATGGTCGAGCTGGATGGCATTGGCAGGGATTGATGGCTTGGGTGCCACAGAACGGAGGACCGGCAATCCGGCCTTCGGATCTCCCGATTTACCGGCAGGTCGCAAGCGCGTCGGGTAGATGCAGCGGCTCAGCGCGAGCCCAGCAGCTCGGCGGCCAGCGTCGCAATGCATTTCGCTTCGATGCCGATTTCGCGAAATTGCCGGGTCGGCGAGGCGATGGGGCCGTCTGCCACGAGCAGGGGCGCGATCAAAAAGCTTGATGCGGGTTTGCGTAGCGACGTCCGATGAATCCATGGCTGGCGATCAGGCCCGGTGACATGGAAATGGACTGCGACAGGTTTTCACCGCCGATGGGGACGATTCTCTTCGCTATTGATGTCGAGCGGGTGGTCGCCGGGTCTCGTGTCGGCGGATTGCGCCGGCGTTTTCGAGGTCGGCCCGGGGCGGTCGGCCAGCGATGGCGCGTGTCCGCCATGGCGACCATCGCCGGACGCGAAGATGGGCGGAACGGAATGCAGGGTGTTCTTGGTGGCGGCGGTTCGCAGGTTCATCACGGCGTTCTCCATCGGTCGTCGGCGAACCATGCCGGGGCGCCGGTAAACGCCGAGTGACGCGGTTGTTGAAAGCGTGTCGATGCGGCCTGCAACCCGATCGCGGGTCAGCGTCCGGCGATCGTCAGCACTGCACGCGGCCACCGGCGAGTTGCTTGCACGGATGGAAAACCGGCTCCTTCGAGGGCGGCCGCCAGCGCGGATCATGGGCACGGTCATGGTGGTCGCGGCGACGATCGTCGTAGGACGGCACCGTGTCCCAATAGGCGGGCGGCGCGTTGTAGACCGGCTGGGTGAGCTGGTCCTGGTATTCCGCGTTCTGCTGGCGCAGCGCCTCGTTCTCGGCCTGCAACCGTTCGCGGTTGGCCGCTTCGTCGTCCATTGCCTGCTGGCGTGCCTGCTCGTCGCGCTGCTGCGCGGCATAAGCGTCGTCCGCCTCGCGCTGGGCCTTTTCCTGGGCAGCCTGCTGCTGGGCGAGCAGGCGTTGCTGGTAGAGCGCGTCGAGATGATGTGAGTCCGCATAGCGCTTGGCCAGGTCGACCTGGCCCAGGCGCAGGTACTGGTCGATGATGTCGGCGTCGTCGGCCTTGTGGATCACCTCGCCGGTGCCGTCGGCGCAGGGGCGGTCGGTGTAGGTGACTTGCCCGCCCCGGGTGCACTTGTAGATGCTCTGGGCGTCGACGGCACCCGCCGTGATCAGCAGCAGTGTGGCGACCCACGACAGGCGGCTTTTTGTCATCGGGCTTTTCATGGTGACGATCATTCTGCACCGGCGCTGCGTAATGAAAGTGTTGTCTTGAGGCGGGTTCCGGTCAAGCCGCATGACCGCCTCGGCGCCGGGGGCGATCCGGTGCCGTGACCGTGGCCGGGACACTGTCCATCGGTGCGGCAGGAGTGTTCTTTATGCCGCTGCCGGCGTTTCGCCACGAGCGCCATCCGATCACCGCCAGCGCGACGAATCCGGCATACAGCACCGAGGTGATCAGCAGGTGCTTGTAGACGTACTCGCCCACGTAGATCACGTCCACCACGATCCACAGCCACCACGCGGCGATGTGTCGGCGCGCCTGCCACCATTGCGCGACGAGGCTGAACGCGGTCAGCGCCGCATCCAGCCAGGGCAGGGCCGCATCGGTCCAGCTGTACATGGCCGCGCCCAGTGCCAGCGCGCCGAAGACGCCGATCAGGACATGCGTGGCCGCCTGTCGCGGCGGCAGCGCGGCCACTTCGACGCGACCGTCGGTGCCCATATGCTGCAGCCAGCGGTACCAGCCGTAGACGATCAGCACCGCGAAGGCGAGTTGCAGCAGGGCGTCGGAGTAGAGCTTCGCGTCGACGAACACCCATGTGTAGGCCAGTACCGAGATCAATCCCACCGGCCAGCACCACGGCCGACGTCGGGCGGTGAGCCAGACGCCCCAGGCGCTGACCAGCGCGGCGAACAGTTCGAACACGGTCATGGGCAGGCTCTTAGAAGGCGACCGTCAACGACAGCCGCGCCAGCCGCGGCGCGCCCGGGAACAGGTAACTGTCGCCGCCGGAGCTGCCGGTGTCGCGCCAGTAGAAGTGGTTGAACACGTTGTCGACATTCAGCCGCCAGGTCAGTGCGTGGTGGTTCCATGAACTGACGTAGCGCACGCCGGCGTCGAACACATGGTAGGCCGGCACGCGCGTCATGCCGTCCGGCGTGGCGACGTTGCTGCTGGCGTAGCGCCAGCCGCCGAGCAGGCTGAGGCCGGGTGCAAACGGCAGGCGGTAATCCAGATAGACGGCCGAACGCAGGCGCGGCACGTTGAGGACCTGATGGCCTTCATAGCTTGGCGTGCCGGTGCCTTGTGCGCGTGCCTGGATCAGGTTGACGCTGGCGGTGAGGCGCAGGTTGTCGGTCACGCGGCCGGCGGCGTTGAGCTCCAGGCCGGTGTGCCTTTCGTCGCCGAGCTGGACGAAGGTGAAGCCTTCGGCGGTCTGGTCCGGCTTGGCGAACTGGTACGGCTGGCGGATGCGATAAAGCGCAGCCTGCATGCTCAATGCATCGCTTGCGGCGTACTTCACGCCGAGCTCGGTCTGGCGCGACAACAGCGGCGCCAGCGTGGTGCCGCCATTGGACGTCCAGTACGGCGCCTCGTTGCCCAGCGACAGGCTTTCGCTGTAGCTGGCATACGCGGTCAGTCGCGCGTTCGGTTGCCACAATACGGCGGCCTGCGGCAGCGCCTTGCTGAGGCGGGTGTCGCGCTCCGGTGTGCCGACGTCGTCGTAGCTGCGCTCGTGCAGGCGCACGAAGCGGCCGCCGGCGAGCACTTGCCACTGTTCGCCGAGATGCACGCGGTCGAGCGCGAACACCGAATGCTGCCAACTGGTCAACCGGCGCACCGAGAGGCCTGGCTGGTTGGGCGACGGTGCGAAGTAAGGCGGATCCACCTGATCGATGTTGCCGGTACCGACGTAGTCGTAGACGTAGGGGCGACGATCGATCGTGCGGCGGAATGCGCTCGTGCCGACGCTGACTTCATGGCCGAGCGCGCCGGTGTCGAACGAGCCCTTCAGTACGGCGCGCGCCTCGTCGTTGGCGCGGGCTTCGCCGGGGCTGCGGTAGTCGTAGATGTCGTAGTCGCCGTTCGGTGCGAAGAAGTTGCCGGGTGTGGCGCCGCTGGCGCAATCCGGCGAGTAGAAGCAGCCGTAGGCGAAGGCGACGTTGTCGTCGATGACGGCGCGACTGTGGCCGGCCGACAACTGTGCGCTCCAGTGATCGCCCAGACGATAGTCGAAACGCGCCGTGCTGTTGCTGGCGTCGATGCCGACCGGCTGCTGCCACGGCTCGAAGCCGAGCATGCGGGTGCGGCTGGGGTGGGCGGGAATCACGGTGCCGCCGAGCAGCTGATAGCCGGAAACCGAACGCTGCGAGCTGGCCTGGTAGTTGCTGTCCAGCTGCAGGGTGGCGTTCGGGCTGATCTTCCAGTCCGCGGCCAGCGACAGAAAGTTGCGCCGGCCATCGGCATGGTCGACGTACGAGTGAATGCCGTCGTGC
Source organism: Rhodanobacter sp. T12-5 (assembly GCF_008329435.1). Lineage (GTDB taxonomy): Bacteria > Pseudomonadota > Gammaproteobacteria > Xanthomonadales > Rhodanobacteraceae > Rhodanobacter. The sequence continues at coordinate 321,213 of NZ_NPKN01000002.1, read as the reverse complement.
GCCGCGTTCACGCGCACGCCGAAGGTCGGGCTGAGCCAGGCGCCCACGTCCACGGCGACATAGCGCGAGCCGTGCGAGTCGGTGCCGACGGTGGCGCTGCGCACGTTGGCGGGGCGCTTGCTGACGTAGTTGACCAGCCCGCCGGGTGCGACCACGCCGGCCTCCAGGCCGCCGAGTCCCTTGAGGATTTCCACGCGCTGCTTGTCTTCCAGGGCGATCGGTTGCTCGCCGACCAGGCTCATCTCGTTGAGCCGGTAGCCGGTGGCCAGATCCAGCGCATAGCCGCGGATGGCGATGTCCTGGTAGTAACCGACCGGCGCGTAGCTGTCGCCGAGCGCAGCATCGCTGCGCGCCAGTTCGCTCAGTGTGCGTGGTTGACGGTCGTCGATCTGGTCGCGGGTGATCACCGTGATCGCGGCGGGCGTGTCCTGCAGCGGGGCATTGCCGAAGCTGCCGAAGGTATCCATCTGCGAGGTGTCGGCATGATAGCCGTCCAGACTCTCGCCCTCGACGTGGACCGGCGCCAGCGACGTGGTCTGCGGGGCGCTGGCGGTGTCGCTGGCATGGGCGAGCGCCATGACCGACATCAGTGCAAGGATGAGGGGAGTGCGGGCAAGGAAGATACGGGTTTTGGCCATCGTCGTCATCGTCTATGGGGCTACGGACGAAGCGACGGCGACCCGGACGTCCAAACGGACGCGCCGGATCTGCAAGCTCCCTACGCCGGTGCTAACCGGGTCAGGTTCCAAGGGACTCTCTCAGCCCGGCAAACGCCGGGCACCCCCGCTTCAAGAACGCGTATTGAACCACGGATCGGTGCCGCGTGCAGATCATTCCTGAACGGTGTTGCTCACGCGCAGTCGCGGATGGCCTGCAGCAGCGCGCGCCCCGGCGGGGTACCGAACCACGCCGCGTGACCGCGCAGAAAGGTGTCATAGGCCACATTCGCACTGGTGCGCGAGTGCGTGATGGCGTTGAAGTACTCGACCTCGGACAGCGCGAAATCCACGTGTACCAGCGGCAGCAGATCCGCCAGCAGATGGATGTCCGCGGCGTCCAGCGGGCGCTGCCGGCGATAGCCTTCGATGAGTGCGCGGGCGATGTCCGGATGAGCGGCGTCGGTGCCGCTGTCCAGCGCCAGCCAGGCAATCGCGTTGCGCTCGATCGCGGTGGCGAGGTCGAACAGCGCGAAGTTGGCAGCGGCAAGGCCGAAGTCGAGCACGGCGGTGATGCGGGCGTTTGCGCCGTCGTCGCTCCAGCACAGGTTGGAGACGTGCCAGTCGCCGTGCGTCCACAGCCGCGGCTGCCGCGCCAGTCGCGGTTGCGCGGCGGCGTGCCACGACGCAAGCGCTTCGGCAAGTTCGCTCGTCCAGTCGCGGTCCTGCAGGTAGTCGGCCAGCCCCGGGCGCGCATGCAGTTGGCTTCGCAGGGCGGCGATCGGATCGGGTGAACAGATCAGTTCGCTGCGAGCAACCAGGATATGGGTGTCGCGCTGATCGGCGTCGTAGCCCTCGGACGCGTCGTGCAGCATGGCCAGCAACCGGCCGGTGCTGTGCGCGTGATCGACATTCGGCAACGGCGACCATGAGATCGCCTCGCGGTACAGGTCGATGCCGGCGGCGCGCTCGTGCACTTCGTAGGTCCAGTCGCCGAGCGCCACCGCGGTTTGACCCCGCGAGTCATTCAACACGGCCGGGATCGGCATGCCGTTGCCGCGCAGGTGCGCGATGAAGCGATGCTCTTCGCCGAGCGTGGCGGTCGAACGCACGCTGCGGTGATGGCGTTTGACGAAAACGATATCGGTGGTCGTCTCGACCAGGCAGGCCGCCGACAGCGGACGCGGGCTGTGCCATTCGATGCGAACCGGTGCGCCGAGCGCCGGATAGTTGCGCAGCAGCGTGTCGACTTCGCCGGCGGTCAGCGGCGGCCAGTCCGCGGGGATCTCGTCGCCGGCCAATCCGTGTGTGAGGTGGGGCGAATCGGTCATGGTGCGCGAAGTATCGGCGGCGGGAGCAGGTTCCGGATTATCGCTGAAAGGTCATCGCGAGACCTTTCCGCAACAAGCCTCCCACCGTTCGCCCCCGGATCAAGTCCGGGGCAGGCTCTGAGCGTAGTTGCGCAGCGACGGAGTCGAAGGACCCGGCCTGCGGTGGACTTCGACTCCGCGCCTGCGGCGCTACGCTCAGTCCGAACGGCGCGGAGCGACAGTGTGTTCGAACCTATAATGCCCAGCCTTTCCCGCGAAACGGCCGTCCGATGAGCGCCATGTTGCTGCTGTTCGTCTGCCTGATCCTCGGCATGCTGGTGGCGCGTTTCGCGAAGCCGCCGGCCGGGATCGTGCCGAGCATCAACTGGTGGGTGCTCAATGTCGCGCTGCCGGTGCTGGCGCTGGAACTGATCCCCAAGGTGCAGTTCGATCCACAGCTGTGGTTTCCGGTGGCCGCGATAGGCCTCACGTTCGGTGGTGCGTGGCTGTCGTTCGGCCTGCTCGGGCCGCGGCTGGGCTGGTCCAGGGAGCGTACCGGCGCGCTGATCCTGGTCTGTGGCCTGGGCAATACCGCGTACATGGGTTATCCGCTGATGCAGGCACTGCACGGCAAGGCAGGTCTGGCGCTGGCGGTGGTGGCCGATCAGATCGGCACGTTCCCGGTGCTGGCCTCGGCCGGCATCGTGGTGGCCTCGATCTATTCGGGGCGAACACCTTCGCCGCGCCTGATCGTCCGGCGCATCGTGACTTTCCCGGCCTTCATCGCGCTGGTGATCGGCCTCATCGCAGGTCGGTTCGGTGGCTGGCCGGAGTGGCTGGACGGAGTGTTTGGGCCGATCGGCGCCACCTTGACGCCGCTTGCCCTGTTCTCGGTCGGATTGCAGTTCAGGTTTCATCCGGGCGGGCGGCAACTCGCCGCGGCCGGTTGGGGCCTGGGCTGGAAATTGCTGCTGGCGCCGCTGTTGTGCTGGGTGATGGGTACGGCGGCAGGTATCGGCGGGCTGGTGCTCGTCGTCGGCGTGCTGCAGGCGGCGATGGCGCCGATGGTCTCGGCGGCGATTCTCGCCGACGAGTACGGGCTGGAACCGGCGCTGGCGAACACGGTGCTGGGGGCGGGCATCGTGTTGTCGCTGGTGACCATACCGCTGGGCAATCTTCTGCTGGGTGGGTGACCCGGCTTGCGTCGTGCGTCGCCTGCCGCGAAACTGGATGGATCGTCAGGGGGCGGGGGCTCATGTCATGGCCGGTTTCGGGCTGATCAAGCGTATCTTCGGCAATCCCGTCACGGGGGAACGTCGCCAGGTGCCGCGAAGTGGCGTTCCCAAGGGAGCACTGGTACTGGTGGTGGACGACTCCGCCACCATTCGCGCCGTGCTCGGCAAGATGCTCACCCAGGATGGCCATGCAGTGCTCAAGGCGCCCGATGGGGAGACCGCGATCCAGCTGGCCAACCGGCATGCACCGGATCTGATTTTCCTCGACATCGTGTTGCCGGGCATGAACGGCTTCGCCGTGCTGCGCGCGCTGCGCCGCGACCCGGTGACCCACGACATCCCGATCGTGATGATCAGCGGCAACCTGCAGGCCACCGAGCAGTTCTACGTGCAGCGTTTCGGTGCCGACGATTTCATGAAAAAACCGTTCGGCCGAAGCGAGGTGTTTGCCCGCATCCAGCATCTGACGGGGAGTGGACGGCTGGTGGTGCGTGATCGCTCGGAGCAGGGCGAGGTGACGCAAGCGCCCGAATTGACCGAGGCGGAACATGAGGCCATACCCGACATCGCCATGCCCGATCCGCACGATCTGCTGCCTGGCGGGCATTCCTGATCGGCCTTGCTCCGACGTGCAGCGATGACGGGACAAGCCGCCAACCCGGATCAGGTCGTACGTGCCGACGTATGGTTGTGGGCGGCGCGGTTTTTCAAGACGCGCAGCCTGGCGAAGCAGGCGATCGACGGCGGCAAGATCGAGGTCAACGGCGCCGGCTGCAAGCCCGCCAGGGCCCTGCATGTGGGCGACACGTTGAGGATCAGCCGCGGCGAGGAGCGGCTGGAAGTCGGCGTGCTCGCGCTGTCCGACAAGCGTGGCCCGGCCAGTGTGGCGGTGACCTTGTATGAAGAGACCCAAGCCAGCCGTACGGCGCGCGAGGCTGCGCGCGAGCAGCACAAGCTGCTCGGCGCGAATGCCCCGCCGAAACGTCCCGACAAGCAGGCACGACGCGACTTGCGACGACTGAAGGACAAGCTCTGAGCATTGCATCGCAGATTGCCCGGCCAATCTGCGGGACCATTCCTGCAAATCCACGGGAGTCGCGCCGGCGCGCAACTCCCCAAAAGCAGGGGGCTTGGCATGGATGGACACGCACTGAAGAATGGCATCGGCTTTTTCAAGCGCCTGCTTGGCAACCATCCGAACGGTGAGCGCCAGCCGCAGGCGCACCTGCGAACGACGCTTGGCGCGAGCGTGCTGGTGGTCGACGATTCGGCCACGATCTGTGCCGTACTCGGCAACATGCTGCGGCAGGACGGTTACTCCGTGCTGCAGGCGGCCGATGGCGAGCGTGCGATCGAGGTGGCGCGCCATGAACAGCCTGCGTTGATCTTCCTCGACATCGTGATGCCGGGCATGAACGGCTTTGCGGTGCTGCGCGCACTGCGCCTGGATCTACTGACCCAGCACATTCCCATCGTGATGATCAGCGGCAATCCACAGGCGACCGAGCAGTTCTACGTGCAGCGTTTCGGTGCCGACGATTTCATGAAGAAGCCGTTCGGGCGCGACGATGTCTATCAGTGCATCGGTAAGCTGGTGGCGTCCGCGCGATTGCCGCCGCGGGTGTCGGAGGCCAGTGACGTGGCGTCGCCGGTTGCCTGTGGCGCAACCACCGTCATCGACGGCCTGGCCGATATTCCGGACATCGCGATGCCCGATGAGAACGTGCCGGTGCAAGCGGTTGCGCCACCGTTGTCGAAACAGGCCGTTGTGCCGGCGAGCTACGTGATCGCCTGAGCGGAAAGTTTTGCGATTCGTTGACGCGTCTTTCTCTCAGACCAGCGACTTGAGTCGGTAAAGCGCATCCAGCGCCTCGCGCGGCGTCAGCGCATCCGGGTCCAGTTCGTCCAGCGCGCGCTCTGCGGCGGAAGCCTGCGTCGGCGGGAACAGGCCCAGCTGCGGCGATGCTCCGGCCGCCGGCGCGGGCGCGCCGGCCTGCTGGTGCATGCCGTGCTCGAGCTCCGCCAGAGTACGCCGCGCATCGGCGATCACCGACTTCGGCAGGCCGGCCAGCGCGGCCACCTGCAATCCGAAACTGCGGTTGGCCGGGCCATCCTTTACCGCGTGCATGAACACCAGCTGCTCGCCCCCCTTCTGGTCGTGAAACTCCACAGCATCAAGGTGCACGTTGGCGATCGCGGGAAATTCCCCGGCAAGTTCGGTCAGCTCGAAGTAGTGCGTCGCGAACAGTGTGTAGGCGCGGCTGTTGCGCGCCAGGTGCACGGCGGCGGCGCGCGCCAGCGACAGGCCGTCGTAAGTGCTGGTGCCGCGGCCGACCTCATCCATCAGCACCAGGCTGTCGGCGGTGGCGTTGTGCAGGATGTTGGCCGTCTCGCTCATTTCCACCATGAAGGTGGACTGCCCGCGCGAGAGGTCGTCGCCGGCTCCGATGCGGGTAAAGATGCGGTCGATGGGGCCGATCACCGCACGGCTCGCCGGCACGTAACTGCCGATGTGCGCCAGCAGCACGATCAGCGCGTTCTGCCGCATGTAAGTGGATTTGCCGCCCATGTTCGGGCCGGTGATCACCAGCATGCGGCGGTGGTCGTCGAGCTTCAGGTCGTTCGGCTCGAACGGTTCGTCGCGGACTTTCTCGACCACCGGATGACGGCCGCGTTCGATCGCGATGCCGGGTTCGTCGGTGAGTCGCGGCGCGCTCCAGTCCAGCGCTTCGGCGCGTTCGGCGAGGGTCGCCAGCACGTCCAGTTCGGCCACCGCGGCGGCGGCGGTCTTCAACGGTTCGAGCATTCCGGTGAGCGTGTCGAGCAGCGCCTCGTAGAGGGCGCGCTCGCGCATCAGCGAGCGTTCCTTCGCCGACAGCACCTTGTCCTCGAAGGTTTTCAGTTCCTCGGTGATGTAGCGCTCGGCGTTCTTGGTGGTCTGCCGGCGCGTGTAATGCGCGGGTGCCTTGTCCGACTGCGCGCGGCTGATCTCGATGTAATAGCCGTGCACGCGGTTGTAGCCGACCTTGAGCGTGGTGATGCCGCTGGCGGCTTTTTCGCGTTCCTCCAGTTCGACCAGGTATTGGTCGGCGTGGGTGGACAACCGGCGCAGCTCGTCGAGTTCGGCGTCGTAGCCGTCGGCGATCACGCCGCCGTCGCGCTGCAGTACCGGTGGCTGCTCGACGACGGCACGGGCAAGCAGGGCGACGGTTTCGGCGTGATCGCCGATGCGTTCGACCAGGTCGGCCAGCAGCGGGCTGAGTTCCATTTGGGAAGTACGGCCATGGATGCCCGCTTCCTGATTCTCGCAATCAAGGAAGATCGCACGGGTGACGCCCGGTGCGGCGGCGAGTCCGTCGCGCAGGGTCGACAGGTCGCGCGGGCGCGCCGAGCGCAGTGCGACGCGGGCAAGGATGCGCTCGAGGTCGCCGATGCCGCGCAAGTGTTCGCGCAGGCTTTCGTAGCGACGGCTGTCGATCAGCGTGCCGATCGCCTGGTGGCGCCTGCGCAACAGATCGCGCGAACGCAGTGGCCGGGTCAGCCAGCGGCGCAGCGCGCGCGCGCCCATCGGCGTCACGGTTTCGTCGAGCACGCCGAGCAGGGTGTGCTCGGTGCGGCCGCTGGGGTGGGTGTCCAGTTCCAGGTTGCGCCGGGTGGCGGCGTCCAGCGCGATCGTCTCGCTGGCGCTTTCCACGGCCATGCCGGTGAGGTGCGGCAGTGCGCTTTTCTGGGTCTCTTCGACGTAGCCGAGCAGGCAGCCGGCGGCGGCTATGCCCAGGTTCATGCCGTCGACGCCGAAACCGCCGAGGTCGCGGGTGCCGAAGAAACGGTTGAGTTCGCGCTTCGCCGCGTCACCGTCGTAATGCCACGGCGGACGCTTGCGCAGGCCGGGCAGGCTGCTGACCAGCTTCGGCCACGCGACGTTTTCGTCGATCAGCGTTTCGGCTGGCTGCAGGCGCGCCAGCTCGGCCGCCAGCGCCTCGGCGTTCGGCACTTCGCTGAGCAGGAAGCGACCGCTCGACAGGTCGACCCAGGCCAGGCCGTAAGCGCCGTTTGCGCCAGCGGCAATCGCCAGCAGCAGGTTGTCGCGGCGTTCTTCCAGCAGCGCGGCATCGGTCACGGTGCCGGGCGTGACGATGCGCACCACCTTGCGTTCGACGATGCCCTTGGCCAGCGCGGGATCGCCGATCTGCTCGCAGATCGCCACCGATTCGCCAAGACGTACCAGCCGGGCCAGGTAGTTCTCGACCGCGTGGTACGGCACGCCAGCCATCGGGATCGGTGCGCCCGCCGACTGCCCGCGCTGGGTCAGCGTGATGTCGAGCAGGCGCGCTGCCTTGCGCGCGTCGTCGTAGAACAGTTCGTAGAAATCGCCCATGCGGAAAAACAGCAGCACTTCCGGATGCTCGGCCTTGGCGGCGAGGTACTGGCGCATGCCTGGAGAATGGGAAGCCAGCCAGGCGGCGTGCTCGGCCTTGTCGTTTTTTTCAATCATTTCAAGGTTTTGACTTTTTGCGTTTGTGCTGTTGAATCGGTGCGCTGTCGAGCGCTGGAATCTGGCGAACATGAATTGGCGTCAAGGAAGCGTCCAGGTTCCCGTTTCTTCATCTCCCGCGAGCCCGGGTTCTGCTTCATGAGAAAACCGCGAGCTCTTGCAGGAGGCGCCGGAGCTGGGCTCATTGAACCACGGAAAGGCTGGGCAACAAGGGATGGTGACCACGTAACGCCATCGCAACTGACCGCATCCGGCAGCCGGGTTGAATAGCGTCGCCAGGCCGTCGACCGTCCGCCGGAAGATCCCCTTTCGACCCGCTGGATGCTCTGGATCGCGCTGCTCCAGGGTCGATCGGCTCTATATCAACCGCCTCGGTAGCGACGGCTGCGATGGCGTCAACGGCAGCTCGTCGGTCGCGGATGGCAATCGACTCACCAAACATGGCGGCAAGATCATCGATATCGCGCCAACGAAGACGAAATTTCCGAGGGCGCTGGTTTCGCGCTCGCGAGAGGCTGTCTTCGTGGAGGTCGAAGCGGACAACCTCCAGCAGGTGGTCGACCTTGCGGCAGCACGCAAGTCGGTGGTCGCCGTGGCACGAAGCATTTCGCTCGCCGGGGCCCCCGCGCTGATGACCAGTCTCGGACAGGGAAAACGCCTGAACGGCAAAGCCATCATCGTGTTCGCGTTGCAGGTTCTTGAGGTGTGAGGCCGAACTGCAAAGATGCGTGTGATCAGGATTGGCTGGCTCGCCAGCGCAATGCCCTGATGCCACTCACGCACGCAGGTTTTGCAGCCCTGCCAACCCGCGCGTCATCGAAAACGGTTTTCTTGCAGCAACCGGTCAATCCGTCGTCTGCCTCAAGAGGCTCAGAAACTCGCGGCGCAGCGAGGGATCGCTCAGGAACGCACCACGCATCACGCTGTTGGTCATGCGCGATCCATCGTCTTTCACACCCCGCCAATGCATGCAGAAGTGATCGGCTTCCATCACCACGGCGATGCCATTGGGCTGAAGGCGCTGTTCGAGCAGGGATGCAATCTGACTGACTGCCTCCTCCTGAATCTGTGGTCGGCTCATCACCCAATCGATCAGGCGCGCGTATTTGGACAGACCGATCAGGTTGGAGCTTGCGTCCGGCAGAACCCCCACCCAGATGCGTCCCATGATCGGACACAGGTGATGGGAGCACGCGCTGCGCACACGCAGCGGTCCCACCAGGATCAGTTCGTTGAGTTGTTCGACATTGGGGAATTCGGTCACCGCAGGTGCCGGCTGGTATCGACCGGCGAACACTTCGCGCACGAACATCTTGGCCAGGCGGCGTGCGGTGTCATGCGTGTTGTGGTCGTGCTCCACGTCGATGACCAGAGACCGCAGCAGGGCGCTGGCCTTGCCGGCAACCTCTCGCTCAAGTTCCTCGATCTCACCCGGCCGCAGATACGCGACAATGTTGTCGTTGGCGTGGAAACGAACGCCGGCATCGCGCAAACGGTCGGCGACCCGTTGCGAGACGGAGCTCCGGACAGGGCGTTCCGGAGCGGGCGACTCTCCCAGCGGTGGTGACATGGCATATCCCCAAACGGAGTCAGGCGTCGCATGAAATGAAAAGAGTTCCCTGCGCTGCCAGCCTTGGCGCGACGAACCCTTTTCCTACGGGACTCGGCTGCTTTTGGATGCCGTCCGGATCACCACGATCAGAGGTTCGCCAGGTTCTTTCGAATGTCCCGTGCCTGATCACGCAGCATCGAACGCTCTGTGACGGGCATGCGCTGCAGCAGCTTGTATGGCATGGCAAGCCGCGGATTGCTGCCGAGCCGATCTTGCTCCCGTGCGAGGAAGTCCCAGTACAGCGCATTGAATGGGCAGGCCAGCTCGCCGCTGCGTTGATCGCGGCGGTAGCGGCAGCCGCTGCAGTAATCGCCCATCCGGTGAATGTAGGACGCCGCCGAAATGTACGGTTTGGTGGCCAGCAGACCGCCGTCGGCAAACTGGCTCATGCCAAGCGTGTTGGGCATTTCCACCCACTCGAAGGCATCGATGTAGATGCCCAGATACCACTGGTGCACCTGCCGCGGGTCGAGCCCGGCCAGCAGGGCAAAGTTGCCGATCAGCATCAGGCGCTGGATGTGATGCGCATGGGCGTGTTCGAGCGATTGACTGATCGCGTGATGCAGGCAGTTCATCGAGGTGGCGCCGGTCCAGAACCAGTCGGGTAGATCCTCTTGATGCCCGAAGTAGTTGCTGTTGGCGTAGCCGGGCATGCGCGCCCAGTAAACGCCACGCACATATTCGCGCCAGCCGAGGATCTGCCGAATGAAGCCCTCGACCGCGGCCAGGGGCGCTTGCCCCGCGCGCCAACAGGTCTGTGCACGGTCGATCACTTCGCGGGGTGAAAGCAGCTTCAGGTTGAGGGCAAAGGAAAGCAGCGAGTGGAACAGGCGCGACGCGTGTTCGCTCATGGCGTCCTGGAAGTCGCCGAAATGCGGCAGGGCATGCTGCGCGAACGCATCGAGTTGCTGCAGCGCTTCTTCGCGGTTCAGTGGCCAGCGAAAGTCCCCGGCATGCGGGTTGCCGAAGCTGCGCACACCCGCGGCGATGATGCAGGCCCACAGCTCGCGGTGATCATGGCCCTGGCGCAGCTCCGGCGGCTCGACGGGATTGCCGCGCCAACGTTTGCGGTTCTCGGCATCAAAGTTCCAGCGTCCACCGACAGGCTTCCCGTCAGGCTCCATCAATACGTCGTGCAACCTGCGCAAGCGGCGGTAGAACGGTTCCATCGTCCACTGCGGGCGCGTCGCATGGAATCTTGCGGCTTCGTCACGCCCGGTGAGGAAGTGCTCGCTGTCCACCATGCGCGCAGGTTTGGCGAGATTTTGCGCGTAGTCGGCCAGTTGCCGGTCGAGTCGCCACTCATCCGGTGCCTGGTATTCGAACGTGTCGATCCGATGCTGTTCGATCAGTCGGTCGAGGTTGGCGGGCAGGGATTGTCGATTTTCCGGATCGTCGATTGCCAGGTAGTGCACCCGATGTCCGCGCTCGACCAGTTGCCGCGCAAAATCGCGCATCGCCGCGAAAATCCCCAGAATTTTCTGAGCGTGGTGCAGCACATAATCGGTTTCCTGGCGCACTTCCATCAGCACATGGATCACCTGCGTATCGACGCACTCAAACCACGAATGGTTGATGTTCAGCTGGTCTCCCAACACGAGCCGCATTCTGTTCATGGCGAGCGTCTCAGGAACCGGTGCGTTTGGTCGGCGCCAGTGGTCGCAACAGGTGCCACAGCGACAGGAGCGCTACGGCTGCGGCGAGCGCCATCGCGACCGCGGCCGCAGTGGCTGCGCCATCGAGGCCCGATGCATGTTGTTTGACGAAGACGCCGACAAGACCCCAAAGCACCGCCAGGGTGTACCAGGGGTTGCCCCGCAGGCGCACGATCACGGTGAGGACAAGCAGCGCGGCGAGCGCGAACAGCAGCAGCGTCCACGGAAGCATGTTGCTGACCGGCAGCAGGTGGAACGCCACGATTACCTGCGCCACATTGAGAAACGCCGCCAGCGAAATCCAGCCCGCGTGCAGTGACAGCGGCAACCATTGCCACCACGGCCCGCGGGCATGTTGCGCCGTATGCGAGACCTGCCAAGCGGCACCAAGCATGCACGCCAGACTCAGCCAGATGATCGCCAACGCCAGCCAGAACCATTGCAGCGAGAACACGATCATCCACGACGAGGTGAGCGCGAAAGCCGCAGCCGTCGGTGGTCGTATCCGTTGCAGCGCGGCGTCGTTGCTGCGATCCAGGCATTGCCGGGTGCCGTACACGACATCGAGTACGAAGATCGGCCCCCAGATCGCGAACGCATAGCCGGCGGCCACGATCAGCGTCGGATACCGATTGGAAATGGCACCGTTGGTTGGACCGAATACACCCGTGTTGGAAAGCCATGCGACCACCGGCATGGCCCAGGCGAGCAATGCGAGCAGGTATTTCATGAAATTGCTCCTTTCCTGGATGCCGTCGTGCTGGGGCTTGTGCCGCGCCTGCCATTTGCCGAAGTGGCTTGCAGCAACGTCGTGGCAACGCCACCCTCGCAATGACCGCGAACGACAATATCTGTTGATCGCTACGCAAACGGGCGGCCTATGGATGCACTTCCGCATCTTCGGTGAATCCGTTGCCCGTGTTTTCGCGTAACAAAGGTCTCTGGATGACACGGGACGCATACGCATGGCCGGCAAGGTGCTGATCTATGGCGCAACGGGTGGGGTCGGCACCTGCTTGTCACGTCAGCTTTCGGCGGCGGGATTTGCGTTGCATCTGGTGGCGCGTGAAGCCGGTCGCTTGCAAGTCCTGGCGACGGAGCTTGACGCCGGTTGGACGGCTGCCGACGTACTCGATCCGGACTCGTTTGCGCGGGTTGCGGACGAAGCCGGACCGACGTTGAGCGGCCTGGTGTATGCCGTGGGCAGCATCAATCTCAAGCCATTGGCGCGAATCACCCCGGCTGACCTGGAGCGGGATTTCCGGTTGAATGCCGCCGGAGCCGCACTGGCTGTGCAGGCCGCCATGCCAGCGCTGCGGGCTAGCGCGGAGCCTGCATCGATCGTGCTGTTTTCCTCGGTGGCCGCTTCACTCGGTTTTGCCCTGCACACCTCCATCAGCATGGCCAAGGCTGCGGTGGGGGGTCTCACGCGTGCACTGGCTGCCGAGTTGGCGCCGGCAATCCGGGTCAACGCCATTGCCCTGTCCCTGACCGATACGCCACTGGCGCAAAGCATTACCGGCAATCCGCGTCTACGCGAATCGGTGGCGGCAATGCATCCGCTGGGGCGGCTCGGCAAGCCGGAGGACGCCGCCAGGTTGTCGGGTTTCCTGTTGTCGGCAGATGCCGACTGGATTACCGGGCAAGTGTTCGCTGCGGACGGTGGACGCAGCACGCTGGCCTCCAGGTAGGGTTGCGCCCATGGCACGCATGCGCAAGAAGGCCGACCTGCCGCAGAAGCTCTGCACACGATGCGGGCGCGCGTTCAATTGGCGGCGAAAATGGACTGCCATCTGGGACGACGTTCGTTATTGCTCGGACGCCTGCCGCACCCGCAAAGGAGCCTCTTCGTGATGGGCAAGCGCATCTTGCTGGTCGGTGCCAGCGGGCTGGTTGGTCAAGGTGTATTGAACGTCTTGTGCAGCGCGCCCGAAGTGACGCAGGTGGTCGCGCTGGTGCGTCACCCGCTGGCCGTTGCCGATCGCAAGACACGCGTGCTTCAGGTGGCCGATTTTTCGCAGGCATCGCTCGCCCAGATCGACCTGGGTGGCCTTGATGCCTGCCTCTATTGCGCGGGTCCGCTGCCGTTGGGCATGTCCGAGGCGACCTACCGTGAAGCGACGGTCGGCGTGCTGGAGCGGGTGGTTCACGCCTATGCCAGGGCCAACCCGGCGGGGTGCGTCGTCTACGTGTCCGGCGCAGGGGCAAATCCATCCAGCCGGCTGATGCCGCTGCGCGTCAAGGGCGAGGCTGAGGCAATGTTGCGTCATGCCGGCATCGCTCACACCAGCCTGCGCCCGGGCGTGGTGCGCCCGGTACTGGGCGAGCAATCGCCGCATGGCTTGCGTCGCAGGGTTTATACGCTTGGCGCGCCACTGCTGGCGTTGGGCACCAAGGCAATGCCCTCGGTCTTCACCACCACCCGGGATATCGGTGACTGCATGTTGCGATGGGTGCTGACAGGCGCAGCCCGACCCGAGGTGATTGAAAACGCCGGCATCCAATTCGCTGGCACGGCTTCATGGTGGGACGCGGGGCAATGATCGTGGCGCTGCCTTCGCGGGACGTCTGGCCTCGATGCTGAATCAACCGTGCCGGCCTTGGCTCATCCTGCGCCAGTGCCGATACCGGCCTGCTCCATCGTGCCGGGCATCGATGTTTCGCACCACGGCCGCAGCACGCAATTCAAAAGCTCCAGATCGTTGGACACCGCTAGTGGATCACGCTGCAGCGCTGCCTTGAGCGTGGTTTTCAACCAGAGGCTCATGTCCGGGTGTTGAAGTACCCAGTCGATCTGCTGGTTGGCTTTTGTCAGGTCAAGGTCGCGGTCGTTCATCGTGGGCTCCGTTTGACGTTGTCGATGGATGGGCTGTTGTGCGGGCCTCGGACGCGCTGTTCGCCGTTCAAGGATTGCAGCGCGAACAGCGGCCGGGATCGGCGAACTCCAGGCCGTCTGGGCGCGGGCGATGCTCGCGGTGGTCACAGGCCACGCAACCGAAAATCTCGTGCCGCACCAAATCGCTGGGACAGCCGCACCAGGCGCAGGGCAGGCCGGTTTCAATGTCTGTCTGGCCATAGCCGGGGGCGGCACAATGTGGGCAGGCTGTCGCTATTCGCGCGCACAGTCGCGCTGCAAGGCGCGCGATCGAAGCCATGCGGGTGGGATTCATGTGGGCGCGCATGTCGGTCTGCACAAAGGCCAGCTGATCGATGGAACATGCGGCGCAGCGGATCACCGCGTCGGCCACTGCGCTGGCGGAACGCAGGCCCTTGAAGACGGGCAAGGTCGCTCGATCGGTGCGGTTCGGTTTCACGATGACGGCGTGCTGCGGGAAGCCGGTCTGCTCGAAGAACGTGGCGAGCTGCACCTGGTTCGACACGGGGGCATGCGCGTACACGGGAGCATCCACCACGAGATGCTCGGTGATGACGATGCCGCGGGTGTCATCGACCAGCACCATCAGTTCCAGGCCGCCGCAGACGAACGGAATGGAAGGGTGCGGCCCGTAACTGCCTTCGCTGGCCAGGCCAATGGGTAGCCCGGTGCGGGTCATGCCCAGCCGTGCCTTGGCGATGGCGGTCTCGCGGATGCTGCCGGGGCGGGGGATTTCGCCGGTGAATGTCCCCAGTGCGTCGGTGTTGATTGCTTCAGCCGTTTCAACCTGCAAGCCCAGTGTGTCGTGCATGACGGGTGCGATGGCCGCCTGCTTGCCGTGCATGGTGGCGAGCACGGCGCGCGCACCGGCATAGGTGCTGCTCGCGCGGGTGGCGTCGCTTTCGGGTTGCGATGTGGTCGCCATCAAAAGTAGCCCTCCCGTTTCTGTCGTTCGAGCGAGCCTTCGTCACTGATCCGGCCGATGCGCTCGGACGTGCGCGCCGACAGTGTTTCGGCGGCGACTTCGGCCATGGTTCGTGCATCGGAAAGTTGCGCGGCAGTCACTGGCCAGCAGCCGAGGGTGCGGAAGCGCACTCTTTCCACGCTGGCGTGTTCTCCTGGCCGCCAGTGCATGCGTTGCGGGTCATCGACGACGATGCGCTGACCGTCGCGCACGACCACCGAACGCTCACGTGCCAGGTATAGCGGCGCCAGTTCAATGCGGCGCAGGAGGATCCAGGTCCACAAATCGTGCTCGGTCCAGTTGGAGAGAGGAAATGCGCGGATCGTCTCCCCCCGGGCCCGTCGCCAGTTGAGGCACCGCCACAGTTCAGGACGTTGCGACCGTGGCTCCCAGCCCTGGCTCGGGTTGCGCACGGAGACCATGCGTTCCTTGGCACGACTGGCCTCTTCATCGCGACGAGCGCCGCCGAAGATGACGTCGTAGCCGCCGTCACGCAGCGCCTGTTTCAGCGGTTCGGTTCGCATCAGGGTGGTGTAGACATCACCGTTCTCGAACGGATTGATGGATTGCGCACGGCCCTGCTCGTTGGCATGCACCAGCAAGCGGAAACCGTATGCCGCAGCAAAGGCATCGCGGAACGCCAGTACCTCGGCAAATTCCCAGGTCGAGTCGATGTGCAGCAGTGGCAACGGCGGGGGCGCCGGGTAGAAGGCGCGCCGGGCCAGATGGGCCAGTACGGTGGAGTCCTTGCCGCCGGAAAACAGCAGTACCGGGTGGCGCGCCTCGGCCACGCCCTCGCGCAGGATGTGGATGGCCTCGGTTTCCAGCGCGGCCAGGTGTGCCGGCAGTGCCTTCATGCCAGCGCAGGCTCCGACCTCGATGGCGTGACGGTTTGTGCCGGCATCGTCTGCCAGCCCCGTTCGCCCTCGTGACGCCATGCCATTCGGCCATGTTCGTCCAACGCGAACAGATGCATCCAATGGTGCTGGAACAAGCGGCATAGATCGGGATGACGCTGCAGGATCGCGCTGATCGCCTCGCGCGGGGCATCCACCAGCACCGACATCCGCAGTGGCTGATGCACCAGCCGCTCGCCATCGTGTACCGATTGCCAGGGCAGGCCCGCGCGCAGCAGGCCGCCGTTGCCTTCGACCACCCCGATACCGCCGGTGACGTTGTGCAGCAGCTTGTTGCCCGCGCCGAACAGGTCCGGTGCCACGCTGGAACCGTAGTACTGCAGGCTGATCCAGCTGGCGACCACCACCGGGGCGGTGAGGATCACCTCGAGCAGCGCGAAGCCTTCGTCGTTGCGCCAGTCGTAATCGTGCAGGAAGGCGCGGCCACCGAGGTCGCGCGTGGCGGTGCGATGGCGTGGCGCGACGATGAACGACTGACATCCGGCCAGTGCCCATTCGGGACGTACCTCGGCCCAGTTGCGGGCGCGCTGGAAAACGTCGGCCGCTCGCACGGCACCGGGCAGCCGCCATACGCGCTCGGCGCGCGCCAGCGCACCGGCAGTGGCAAACCAGCGTACGGCCCGGGCCACATCGTCCGCATGCGTGTCCGGCAGCTGTTCCAGGTCGAACAAGGTCAGCGTGTCGGTTGTGGTGAGGTGCAGGCCGGCGGCAAACACGGTATCGGCAGGAATGGCGATGCCGCGCTGCACGAGCCCGGCACGAACGGCCTTGTCGTTGAGCAGTTGCACCATCAGGCGGGCGTTGGCCTCGCCCGAGTTGCCGCCGCAGGCACCGCAGTGGAGTCCACTGGCGTGAGGATTGTTGACGACCTTCGCGCCGTGGCCTGCGAGCACCACGAGCCGCGCGAAGTGGCCCGTCAGCGACATGGATCGCAGTGCACCTTCGGCCAGCGCGATGCGGTCGTCCAGTGCGGGCTGCGGATCCATTTGCGGAGCGGGATCGCCGGCTTTCGATGCGCGGCGCAGCGCCAGGGCGTCACGGATCAGCTTGGCGATGTAGACCGGTCCGGTGGCCTCGACGAATGCAAACGACGAGATTGCCGCCAGCTTGAATCGGCCCCATGCCCGCGTGGCGCGTCGCTGGATGCGGACGCTGCGGTCGCGCTGCACACTGGCGGCGTCGTGGCCGCCTGCCCGGGCATGCCACTGCGGGTGGAGCAGTACCGGCAGGCGCGGCTCCACTACATCCGATGCGTGGCGACGGTAGGCCACCCCGATGCCGAAGAAGCCGGCAAGGCCGATGGTCCGGATCGACGGATCCACGCTCTCCAGCGCGCGACGGAAGACTTCCGAGCGCACATCGATGCAGAACGCCACTTGCAGCGCGGCCTGCCCGGGGCGTTGCGCCGCCACCTCGACGGCCATGGCCTCGGCGAGTCGGCGTTGCTCGCCACGCTCGAAAGCCTCCTGAAAAACGGCGTCGAGCAGCTCGTCGCGGGTCGGCTGCAGAGGTTCCCCGAAGAACGCCTGGGCACGCCTCCATGGCATCTCGATCGCGCTGGCGTACTGCTTGTGCAAAGCCACTTCCCAGACCAGGGCAATCGCCAGCAGCTCGATGAGCGTGTTGTCGTGCTTCCCCGCCAGTTCGGCCTGCCACTGACGATAGCGGGCCATTTGCGACCAGCCACCCATGCCGACCAGCAAGCGGTGGAAATAGGCAGGCATGGCCTGCGCCGTGATACCGAGCTGGCGTGAACATGCGGTCAGCGCATCGGCGGCGACATCAGGCAAGCGCGCCACGTCCGAGGCAAAGTGCTTGAGCCCGGCAATTTCCGGCGTCAAATCCAGGCTGGCGACGCTGCGCCAAGCCGCATAGGCATGCGGTTGCTTCGTGCCAGCCCACAGCGCCTGGCCCTGATCGAAGTAATCGGCGGCCCAGTGACTGATGCGCTCGGTCACGATGCCGGACCAGTCGATCCCGCTGCAGTCGGCAACCAGATCGGCCACGCGGGGCAGCGCGCGCGGGGCGGGCGCGTCGATCGCCATGAGCGCCTTGAGCTGCGCGACGCTGGGCAGGTTCGCTGTCGTCCACACCGCGTCGAGTGCGGCGGCCAGATCGTCGTCGCTGATCCTGCCCTCATGCAGGTGTCGCGCATACCAATCTCGGGACATCGTGCTGCGAACGCCGGCGGCGCGACGCAGGCGAGCGGCGGCGAATGCCAGCGGTTCGTCGGTATGGCCGAGATAGGGGTTGACCGCGACGCTGGAAGCCAGCGGCCACAGTGGCGGGATCAGCGCCGCCGCCTGGCGGGCTGCCGCCAGCGCGGATTCGGCATGGGATATGGCGCCTTCTTCGGTGCACGTGGACATGCAGGTATTCCTGTCGAAAGTGGTCATGGGGTTTTGCGCACCGACCAGCCGCCGAGCATTCGCTCAAGCACGGCGTTCACGTAGAGGCCGTTTGACAGATGCACGCGCACTCCGCGTGCGGCCGGGTGATCGGCCCACAGTGGCAACAGTGCCTGTGCCACGGCGACCGTACCGAAGCTCAGCACGGCCAGCGTCATCAGCGTCCAGGTGAGTCGGTCCGGTGCCGGCGTGGCCGGCAGGGTGCCCCAGGTTGCCCAGCTGGCGGCGATCTGCAGCGTGAAGTAACCGATCGCTGCGGCAGCGGAATAAAGCACTGTCTTGCGCGTCAGTGCGCGCGGTGCGGCATCCGCCAGCCCCTGTGCCAGCAGATAGGCCACGCCGAAGATCAGGATGGCACCCAGCGCCAGCGCCTGGACCGATTCATGCTGCAGCCCGAACAGCAGGCCGAAGCCGGTGCCGATGACCGCATAGATGACGAGCGCAAGCGTGAACGCGCGGCCGACGGCAGCGCCATCCGGCACCGCGACCGGGCCCGGTCGCCGGGTAGCCGTGACCTGCTCGACCGCACCGCCTGAAGCGAGGAACGAGTGCGCCTTGTACAGCGAGTGCGCGATGATGTGCAGCAGCGCCAGCGGGAACAACCCCAGGCCGCACTGCAAGGTCATGAATCCCATCTGTGCCACCGTCGAGTAGGCAAGCGATGTTTTCACGGCCGGCTGGGTCAGCATGACCAGGGCACCGAAGATCGCGGTGAAACCGCCAAGCATTGCCAGTGCCGCCAGCACGCCAGGGGCCAGCAGCATCACATCGGCGAAACGGATCAGCAGAAAGCCGCCGGCGTTGATCACGCCGGCATGCAGCAGGGCGGAGACCGGCGTCGGTGCCTCCATCACTTCGGTCAGCCAGCCATGCGTGGGAAATTGTGCGGACTTCAGCAATGCGGCCATCGCCAGCGCCATGGCGGCCGGAAGCACCAGGCCGGGAGCATTTCCGGCCCGGGCCGCCGCATTGATCGCGCCGATATCCGTGGTGCCGTAACCCCAGGCAAGCACGGCCGCAGCAAGGATCAGGGCCGCCGCGCCCAGCGTCGCAAAGACCAGTTTCTTGCGTGCGGCACGCTGCGCCGTCCGGCGCTCGGGATAGAACAGCAGCAAGCGGCGCAGGGTGAGGCTGATGGCGATCCAGGCCACCGTCAACTGCACCAGGTTGCCTGCAGATACCAGCAGCAAAACCGCCGCCAGCAAGGCGCAAAGCCATGCGGTGAAGGCACCCTGGCGGCGTTCGCCATCCATGTAGGTGCGGCTGTAGCGAACCACGATCCAGCCGACGAAGCTGACCAGCAGCAGCATGCTGGCGCTCACCGCATCCAGTCGTGCCGACAACCCGATGCCGGCGCTGCCCAGCAAGGTACTGTCACCTGCGCCTTGCCGGATCAGAACCAACAGCGCACCGAGCGCAGTCAGCAATGACAGCAGGGTGCAGATTTCGGCGAACCGGACCATTCGGCGGGGACGCTGCCCTGGGCCCAACGCACAAGCGACGGCAGCGACCAGCATAGGCAACGGTGCCGCAAGTGGAACCAGATAGGCTGACAAGGCGTGTCTCCTTCGACGGGATGATTCGATGGGCGAACACGGTAGTGATCAGTCAATCAAGATAAAAATGCATTGTTCTATTCAATTCGTTTCATGAAAACGAATCATCGTGCGGTGGCACGTCGCACGTCGCACGTCGACCGTTGTTGCGCGAAGATCGCTGGGCTCGTTCCTGGCCGGGCTGGTCGGCGCACGCAGACCTGGGTCAGGGTGGGCGTCGCAGCGCGGGCACCGCACAACACGGCGCGGTGCGCAAACCTCAAGTGCCCATCAACTCCAGCGCTGCAGCGACAAAAGTCCGGCGGCAGGATGTCGCGTGCACATGTCGGTGACAGCGTCGATGCACGTGTGCAGTCCAAGCGGTTCGCTTTGACGCAATCGGCAGTGGCGAGCAATCAGTCTCGGGAAGGCCGACGGGACGCATCGGCAACAAACAGGCGCCCGTCGCCGAGGCCTGCTGCGCGGCGCAGACGATCGCGCAGCGCAAGCCCCAGTCCTGCATCCGGCGGTGGCACGGCAACCAGAATGTCCAGGCCCAGTTCATCGGCTTGGCGCAGGCGGGCATACAGTTGCCGCGCCTGTTGTTCCGTCGCCGAGCCCAGCGACAGCCAAGGCACGTCAGCGGCCAGGTCGTCGGGGCGGTGCGCACAGAGCACGCCAACGCGCGCACCGCGGGCCGACCATCCAGCCAGTTCGGGCAACACGCAGTCGGCGTCCACCAGCACCACTTTGGCTCGGGGTGCGTAATGCGAGGTCATCGCCCCTGGAGCGCGTACGTCCGCACCGGTGCGGATCGACGGGGTGATTCCGGTGACGCGTTGCAGATCGTCCGCCGTAATGGCACCGGGCCGGAGCACGCGCAGACCGCCATCAACGAATTCCACGATGGTCGATTCGATCCCGACACGACAGGGGCCGCCGTCCAGCAACAGGTCGACTGCATCGCCCAGTTCCGACCAGACATGCTGCGCGGTGGTCGGACTGACGCGGCCGTGGCGATTGGCCGAGGGCGCGGCCAGTCCGCCATCGAACCGGGCCAGCAGCTGCCGCGCCAGCGGGTGGGCAGGCACCCGCAGTGCCACGGTGGGCAGGCCGCCGGTGACGCCGTCGGCTACCTCCGGCCGGCGCGGCAACACCAGGGTCAAGGGGCCCGGCCAGAAGGCTTCAGCCAACTGCCGGGCGGCGGAAGGTATCTGCAACGTCCAGTCCGGGATTTGCTCCGGCCGATGGATGTGCACGATCAGCGGATGATCGGCCGGGCGCTGCTTGCAGGTGAAGATGCGTGCCACCGCAGCCGGCTGCCGTGCGTCGGCAGCAAGGCCATAGACCGTTTCGGTGGGGATGGCGACCAGACCGCCGTCGCGCAAGACCTGCACGGCACGCTCGACATCCGTGGTCAGTCGAGATCCCGGATCGTTCATCGTGCCAGCTTCCTTCCGCAACACCGCTCCAGCGCGCGATGACGGTGACTTGCGCTGGCAGCTGATGCCGCGGGGAAGGGCGGTTGGTGCGGTCGCAAGGGAGTCTCCACGGTTGAACCAGCACTCGAGCGTAACAACGGCTTATGGCAAAGAAAAATTCATTGTCTACTTGATGAAGTTCGCTAAAATCGAACGTCATGGTGACGCTCAATTACAACCACCTGCGCTATTTCTGGGCCGTGGCGCACGATGGCAACCTGACTCGTACCGCTGCGCGCCTGAACCTGACTCAATCGGCGCTGTCCGTGCAGATCCGCAAACTGGAGGATCGCCTGGGCCATGCGCTGTTCGAGCGGCAGGGGCGGAAACTGCATCTGACCGAGGTGGGCCGCATCACCCTTGATCACGCGGACGCCATTTTCGCCACCGGCGACGAGCTGCTCGGCACCCTGCAGAATGCACGAACCAGTCGGCAAGTCTTGCGCGTGGGCGTGCAGGCCACCTTGTCGCGCAACTTCCAGCTGGAATTCCTGCAGCCGGTGCTTGGACGCGAAGACATCCAGGTCGTCGTTCGCTCGGGTAGTCCGACCGATCTGCTGACGGCACTGCAGTCGTTGAGCCTGGACATCGTGTTGGTGACCCAGTCGCCGACCCAGGATACGTTGAACCCCTTTGTTTTCCACAGGCTGTCCGAACGGGCGGTCAGCCTGATCGGAACGCCCAGACGCCTGCGCAGGCGCCTGTCCCTTGCCGAACGGCTGAAAAAACATCCGGTGATCGTGCCCAGCAAGGACACCAGCATTCGCACCGGCTTCGACGCCATGATGGATCGCATGGGAATACATCCGCAGATCGCGGCCGAAGTGGATGACATGGCCATGTTGCGCCTGCTCGCGCGCGCCGACATCGGATTGGCCGTGTTGCCCGCCATCGTCGTCACCGACGAGATCACCGCGGGCGTGTTGATCGAAGGCCATCCGCTGGATGGCATCATCGAGATGTTCTACGCGGTGACGCTCGATCGGCGTTTCCCCAATCCACTCGTCCGCGAACTGATCCGGCACGAACGCGTGCTCTCGCACGTGGAAGAGTAGCGTCGGATGTAACTGTGGAAACGCCGTGCGGTTTCGGCTTGAGTGCCTGGTACCTGGCACGAGCGAGAAAAGCTGCAGCGCTGTCAGTCCGACCTGGCCATGCCGTGTCGTGTGGTCACCTTCGAACGCTACCCGCCCGTCATTGAACCCGTCGAGCATTTCGGGGGACGCCGCGATGGAGCTGTCGGAATGGCCGGCCGCACGAAAGTTGCCGGCCCAGGTCTGCCGCGGTAACGCCACTGCCTCGAAGCTCGGCCCCGCGCCGACCTGCAAGGAGAGCCCCGTGCGACCACGGAGACATGCATGTTTGGCCCAACCTTTCCGCAGGCGGCGGTGCGAAAAAGCGTCAGCGCGCCGGCTCTGCCGGCGACTTCAGCCAGAGCGGCAGTGTCACCACGAATTCGGAGCCGAGATTCTTGCCGGCGCTGTGGACGGTGACGCGGCCGCCATGTGCCTCGACCAGGTTGCGCACCACGGCCAGTCCGATGCCCAGCCCGCCCAGCGATGACGCCTTGGCGTTCGGATCCTGCACGAAGAGGTCGAAGATGGTGGGCAGCATTTCGGCCGCGATGCCGGTGCCGTTGTCGGCGACGGTGATCTTCACCGTACGTTCCGATTCTTCCAGCGCAAGCGTGATCTCGCCACCGGCAGGCGTGTACTTGGAGGCGTTGTCGAGCAGGTTGCAGAAAATTTGCGTCAGCCGCACCGGGTCGCCGAAAAAATTCAGCGGGCCGGTCGGCAGCTGCACATTCAGCTGCTGCGTTCGGATGTCCATCGCCGGCTGACATGTTTTCACCGCCAGCGAAAGAATGCCGATCAGGTCGACCATGCCGCGTTCGAGCCGAAGCTTGCCGATGCTGGCACGCGAGCCTTCCAGCAGGTCGTCGATGAGTCTCGACATGTGGGCCACTTGCTGCTCGATGATGACTTGCAGCCGTTCGAACGACATTTCCCCTGCCGCACTGCGCCGTGTCAGCAAGCCTGCGGCGATCCGGATCGGAGTCAGCGGGCTGCGCAGTTCATGCGCCACCATTGCCATGAACTCGATCTGGCAACGCTGCGCTTGCCTCGCGTCGGTCTCCGATTGCTGTGCGGTCAGTGCGTTTATGACCAGTTGCTTGTTGGCCATTTGCAGATCCTGCAGACCGGATTCGGGAGCGGTCGGCACGAATTCGTAGCGGGTAACCGGCAACTCCGACACGTCGATGGCGTAGGGTTCGCGCGGATGCTCGCTCGGCACGTCTTCGCGATGGAACTCGAAATCGCCGCCGCCGGCGCGTTTGACGCGGTACATCGCCGCATCCGCGCGATTGATCAGGGTCACCGGATCCTCGCCGTCCTCCGGAAAGACGGTGATGCCCACGCTCGCGGACACGCGAAGCGTGTGGCCGCCGATGCTGCTCGGGGTGGCCAGCGCCGCCAGCATCTTGCCGACGATCAGGGCCACGTCGGAAGGTTGCGATGCGTCGGTCAGGAGGACCAGGAATTCGTCGCCGCCGTAGCGGCTGATCGTGTCCGATTCGCGCACGACCGATTGCAGGCGTTGTGCCACCAGTTGCAGCACCTCGTCGCCGCCGGCATGGCCGAGCAGGTCGTTGATCGGTTTGAAATGATCGAGGTCGATGAAAACCACCGCGATGCGCGTGCCGCGACGGCGGGCCACGGCAATGGCGTTTTCCAGCCGGTCGAGGATCAGCGCACGGTTGGGCATGCCGGTCACCGCATCGCGCTGGCTGATCCGCGTCAGCTGATTCAGGTTGGTCATGGCGGATTCGGCGATCGTGTTCGCGTGCAGTGCGGCGAGCACGAGTTCCTCATTGGCCTCCCTGAGCTGGGCGGCCTGGTTCTCGCTGAAATCCCGCCGTATCTCGCGCAGGCTCTGCCGCAATGTGGTCAGGTGGGCGCGCAGTTCCTCGGCCTGTTCATTGAGCAGCTGCAGCGTCTCCTTCGCCGCGGCCACTTCGGAATCGTCTTGCCGGTCGCTCGGCGAAGGGTGTTGGCATAGTGGCTTATTCATCGAGAGTGCCATCGGCTGTTTAGTCGCGCCTGCCGGACACGTTGTCCGGTTCCGCCGCATTCGCCTGCAGGCGATGAATGGCGACGTCGATCATGGCGCCGGCTCCCGCGCGGCATGGCCGTTTTCGATGGAGGGAAGGTTCCATGCCGATCGAAGCAGGCGCTCGGCAAGCGAGTCGCCGATCAGGTTGGCGAGAAGTTCGTGGAACGTCCGCAGCAGGGCATCGCTGGCCGCTGCCGCATCCAAAGCGGTTTCTTGTGACAATGCCGCACGCAGTCCGGGATGGTCGCCAGGTCGCAACGTACTTTCGGACAGCGCGTGCAGGCGGGGGTAATTGACGCCGGTCAGGCGCAGGCTGCGCTTGAACAGGGCTGCGACTCCGGACTGGCCGATGATCGGGGACAGCGCCGCATCGATATTGCTCCATTGCGCGACGGCGGCTTCGGCGATCCGCGAGGCATCCGCGTCCCTTGCCGCAAGCTGCACAAACGTCGTGATGTTTGGGGCTTCAGGCTGCATCCGTGATCCGATGACTTCCCGCAGATGCGGAGTCTTCAATGTTGCTCGTCGGCATGCTTCCGTTTGGTGAAAATGGGTATCGCATGGACGCCGGCCCGTTATTGCGGCGAACCGACCGTGAATCTGGCGTGAGCCGGACTCTTGCCACCGTCGACTGTCGCCAGAAGGCCTTGGCGTAAGGATGCGGAGCAGGTAGAACGGTGGCCTTGCGCGTGGCGCAACGTTCAGAGCTTGTGAAGAAATCCACTTCCTGTGGTTTTCTTGTATCGCGAGTCCGGCACATGTCCGGCCTCGTTCGGCCGTCCCTGGCCGGCGTGAGAGGTTGAAACTCACAACCTCTCGGTGTTCATTCGAGTCCGGGAGTACCGCAATGGAGTCATTTTTCCCCACTGATGCCGAGTTGCTGGCACTGGCCGACGAGGTGGCCAGCGAAGTCATGCAGCGCAGGCTGATGCTGGTCACTGCCGAGTCATGCAGCGGCGGCTGGGTGGCCAAGACGCTGACCGATCTGCCGGGCAGTTCGGCCTGGTTCCATGCCGGCGTGGTGGCTTACAGCTACGAGGCCAAAGAAGCCCTGTTGGGAGTCAACCCTGGCACGCTGGAACATTCCGGGGCGGTCAGCGAGGAAACCGTGCTGGAGATGGTGTCTGGCGCACTGGCGCGTTTCGGTGCGGGGGTGGCGGTAGCGGTGACCGGGATCGCCGGGCCATCGGGCGGCATGCCGGACAAGCCGGTCGGCACGGTGTGGATCGGCTGGAAGCGCCGCGGCGGCTACGGGCACGCGCAACTGTTCCATTTTCCGGGCGGTCGCGAGGCGGTGCGCCGGCAGACCGTGGCGGCGGCGCTCATCGGCTTGCGCAAAACGCTGACGGAATGATGCGCCGGCGGCCGCCAGTTCGACTTGACCGGTGTGGGATACTGGCCGGGTTGCCGTTGATCGCTCCCGTTCGGACCATCCTGATCGCAACCGGTGAGATTCGATCCGCGCATCATGCAACCTATTCACAGCCCAACCGGAATACATACGATGGATGACAACAAGCGCAAGGCGCTCACCTCCGCCCTCGGCCAGATCGAAAAGCAGTTCGGCAAGGGCGCCATCATGCGCATGGGCGATCGCGTCAACGAAGCCATCGAGACGGTTTCCACCGGATCACTGGGGCTGGACATCGCCCTCGGTGTCGGAGGTCTGCCGCGTGGCCGCGTCGTCGAGATCTACGGGCCGGAGTCGTCCGGCAAGACCACCATGACCCTGCAGGCGATCGCCAGTTGCCAGCGTGCCGGCGGCACCGCGGCCTTCATCGACGCCGAGCATGCGCTCGATCCGACCTATGCCGAGAAGCTCGGCGTCAAGGTCGACGACCTGCTGGTGTCGCAGCCGGACACCGGCGAGCAGGCGCTGGAAATCGCCGACATGCTGGTGCGCTCGGGCGCGGTCGACATGGTCGTGGTCGACTCGGTCGCCGCGCTGACGCCGAAGGCGGAAATCGAGGGCGAGATGGGCGACTCCCACGTCGGCCTGCATGCGCGCCTGATGAGCCAGGCGCTGCGCAAGCTCACCGCCAACATCAAGAAGTCCGGCACCCTGGTGATCTTCATCAACCAGATCCGCATGAAGATCGGCGTGATGTTCGGCAGCCCGGAAACCACCACCGGGGGCAATGCGCTGAAGTTCTACGCCTCGGTGCGCCTGGATATCCGCCGCATCGGCGCCGTCAAGCGCGGCGACGAGATCATCGGCTCGGAAACCCGCGTCAAGGTGGTCAAGAACAAGGTGGCGCCGCCGTTCCGCCAGTGCGAGTTCGAGATCCTCTACGGCGAGGGCACTTCGCGCGAAGGCGAGATCATCGAGCTGGGCGTGGCGCAGAACCTGATCGACAAGTCCGGCGCCTGGTACAGCTACAACGGCGACCGCATCGGCCAGGGCAAGGAGAACGTGCGCCAGTTTCTGCGCGAACACCCGGAGATCACCAACGAGATCGACAGGCAGCTGCGCGAGCGTCTGCTGGTGCCGGTCGGCAAGCCGGCCGCCGCCGCTGCGGAAGAGGCGCTCGAGGAAGCGTGATTGGTGGCCGCTGACGGCTCCCCGTGGAAAACATGGCCCGGCTTGCCCGGGCCATGTACGTTTGCATGGTCATGAAGCGCCGCCCCGGCCCGGGTGACACGGCCAAGCCGAAGCGCAGTGCCTATGACAAGGCACTGGGCCTGCTGGCACGACGCGAGCATTCCCGCAAGGAGCTGAAGACCAAGCTGCGCCAGGGTGGCTACGAAGGTGAGGAAACCACAGCCGCCATCGATCGCCTGGGCGATCAGCACTACCAGGACGACGACCGTTTCGCCGAGGTGCTGCTGCGCAGCCGGATCGCCCAGGGCTACGGCCCGGTGCGCCTGCGCGTGGAGCTGAAAAGCCACGGCCTGGCCGACGCGCGCATCCGTGAATTGTTGGACGAGACCGAGGTCGACTGGGACGCTTCGGCCGCCACGCAGTTGCGCCGCCGCTATGGCAGCGCAGGCACGAGTGATCCTGCCGAACGCGCCCGCCGAGCGCAATTCCTCTTGCGCCGCGGCTTTGCCGCCGCCACAGTACGGAGTGTTACCCACGCCGATGTGGACGAAGCTGCCGACGACATTCCCTGAAATCCCGCATCCGGGACAAGGGGGCGATCCGTCGTGTGGCTGGGCCGCGGTGTGGCCTCTTGCCGCCAGCCACTCTTGATCCGCATGAAAACCTCCGAAATCCGTTCCGCCTTTCTCGATTACTTCCGCTCCAAGGATCACACCATCGTGCCGTCGAGCTCGCTGGTGCCGTCCAGCGATCCGACCCTGCTGTTCACCAACTCCGGCATGGTGCAATTCAAGAACGTATTCCTGGGCAGCGAGAAGCCGGGCTACGTGCGCGCGGCTGATGTGCAGCGTTGCCTGCGCGCCGGCGGCAAGCACAACGACCTCGATGCGGTGGGTTACACGGCACGCCACCACACCTTCTTCGAGATGCTGGGCAACTGGTCGTTCGGCGACTACTTCAAGCGCGACGCGATCGCCTACGCATGGGAGCTGCTGACCGAAGTCTTCAAACTGCCGGCGGACAAGCTGTGGGTCACCGTCTACCACACCGACGACGAAGCCTTCGACATCTGGCACAAGCAGATCGGCGTGCCGGCCGCACGCATCGTGCGCATCGGCGACAACAAGGGCGCGCCGTATGCGTCCGACAATTTCTGGCAGATGGCCGACACCGGCCCGTGCGGTCCGTGCACCGAGATCTTCTACGACCATGGCGCGGAGATCGCCGGCGGCCCGCCAGGTTCGCCGGACGAGGACGGCGACCGCTATATCGAGATCTGGAACCTGGTGTTCATGCAGTTCGACCGCGCGCCCGACGGCACGCTGAGCCCGTTGCCGGCGCCGTGCGTGGACACCGGCATGGGCCTGGAGCGCCTTGCCGCGGTGCTGCAGCACAAGCATTCGAACTACGAGATCGACCTGTTCGCACACCTGATCCGTGTCGCCGGCGAGCTGACCGGCACGAAGGATCTGGGCAACAAGTCGCTGCGCGTGATCGCCGACCACATCCGCGCTTGTTCCTTCCTGATCGTCGACGGCGTGCTGCCATCCAACGAAGGCCGCGGCTACGTGCTGCGCCGGATCATCCGCCGCGCCCTGCGCCACGGCTGGATGCTCGGCGTGCGCGGCGACTTCTTCTGGAAGATGGTGCAGCCGCTGGTCGAGGAAATGGGCGAGGCCTATCTTGAGTTGCCGGCGAAGCAGGCGTTCGTCGAGGACGCGCTGCGTACCGAAGAGCATCGTTTCGGCGAGA
The DNA here is from genome assembly GCF_008329435.1 of Rhodanobacter sp. T12-5. Lineage (GTDB taxonomy): Bacteria > Pseudomonadota > Gammaproteobacteria > Xanthomonadales > Rhodanobacteraceae > Rhodanobacter. The sequence goes on along the minus strand of NZ_NPKN01000002.1, from coordinate 292,662 downwards.
CGCTGGAACACGGCATGCGCCTGTTCGACGACATCGCCAATAAAAGCCGGGCGGCGAAGTCGGGGAAAACCATTCCCGGCGTCGACGCGTTCCGCCTCTACGACACCTACGGTTTCCCGGTCGACCTCACCGCCGATATCGCGCGCGAGCGCGGGCTGGAGGTCGACATGGCCGGCTTCGAGCAGGCCATGAACGAACAGCGCGAGCGCGCCCGCGCCGCCGGCCGTTTCGAGGCCAGGGGACAGATGCCGGCCGAGCTGGCCAGCCAGCTCAAGCCCACGGTGTTCCTTGGCTACGAGGCACTGCAAAGCACCGGCAGCAAGGTGCTGGGCATCGTGCGCGGCGGCAACCAGATCGAGCAGCTGGGCGAGGGAGAGGAGGGCCTGCTGATCCTCGATCGCACACCGTTTTACGCCGAGTCGGGCGGCCAGGTCGGCGACACCGGCACGCTGTCCAGTGAGGCTGGCCGTTTCGAAGTCAGCGACACGCTGAAGATGGGCGGCGTGTTCTTCGGGCACGCCGGCCGCTGGCATGGCGCACAGCCGTTGCGCAGCGGCGACACGGTCGATGTCCAGGTCGACGCCTCGCGCCGCCAGGCGATCGTGCTCAACCATTCGGCCACCCATCTGTTGCACGCGGCGTTGCGCAAGGTGCTCGGTGACCATGTCGCCCAGAAGGGTTCGCTCGTCGCGCCGGAGCGGCTGCGCTTCGACTTCTCGCACTTCAAGCCGATGAGCCACGACGAACTGGTTCGGGTCGAGTCCATGGTTAATGCCGAAGTTCGTCGCAACGCGACCGCCGAGGTACGCAACATGGCCTATGACGAAGCCATCGACTTCGGTGCGATGGCATTGTTCGGCGAAAAATACGGCGACGAAGTGCGTGTGCTCAAGATGGGCGACTTCTCCACCGAACTGTGCGGCGGTACGCACGTCGGCCGTACCGGCGACATCGGCCTGTTCAAGATCGTCAGCGAGGCCGGCGTTGCCTCCGGCGTGCGCCGTATCGAAGCAGTCACCGGCGACGGTGCACTGATGTATGTGGCCGACGAGGAGCGACGCCTCGGGGAGCTGTCCCAATTGTTGTCCAGCAGTGGCGACGATGCGGTGGAAAAGCTGCGCCAGCTGTTCGACCGCCAGAAAAAACTCGAGCGCGAACTGGAATCCTTGCGCAGCAAGGCCGCCGGTTCCGCTACCGCCGAGCTGGCGTCTTCGGCCACCGATGTCGGCGGCATCCGGATTGTTGCCGCACGCCTGGAAGGACTCGATGCCAAGTCGCTGCGCGACAGCGTGGATCAACTCAAGCAGCAGCTCGGTGACTGCGTGGTCCTGCTCGCCGGCGCATCCGATGGCCGGGTCGCACTGATCGCAGGCGTGCATGGCGCAGCGTTGGGGCGCATCAAGGCCGGCAGCGTGGTGGCGCACGTCGCGGCACAGATCGGAGGCAAGGGGGGCGGTCGCCCGGACATGGCCCAGGGCGGTGGGGCTGACTCGCCCGAGTTGCCTGCGATTCTGGCGGCTTTGCCGGATTGGGTGTCCACCCAGTGACGTTGTCCGTATACAACCTGAACCCTCCATTTGTCACGATTCAGGTACGTTGCGTAGGTCAATCGGGCTCAGTTACTATCGACCTCGTGTCGGCACCAGCGGAAACGCTGGGGTCGCCAGTCAGGACGCTCAGGAGTGTTTTGGCTGTGAGCCGGGAAGGCGGTAGGGCCTTCGGCGGATCAATCGTCGAACTGTGGAAGGACGGACTCAGGGGTGAGGCTCCGCCAATCTGCAGGCCTGTGACCAACAGCATTTTATGGAGTAGCAAATCATGTTGATTCTGACCCGCAGGGTCGGCGAAACCCTGATGATCGGCGACGAGGTGACCGTTACCGTTCTTGGTGTGAAGGGCAATCAGGTGCGCATCGGCATCAACGCACCCAAGACTGTGGCCGTCCACCGCGAAGAAATCTACCAGCGAATCAAAGGCGAAGGTGAAGCCGGCAGCGTCCCCGACGAATCCGCAGAACACTGATCCCGAATTATTTCTTTACCTCGACCCCGCCGGTTAGTATCCTTGCCCGCTCCGCAGAAATGCGGAAAAAACCCGGAGAGATGCCCGAGTGGCCGAAGGGGCTCCCCTGCTAAGGGAGTATCGGGCTAAACACCTGATCGAGGGTTCGAATCCCTCTCTCTCCGCCAGATACGCAAAGCGCCCCGCAAGGGGCGTTTTGCGTATCTGGCGGAGAGAGGTGGTGGACGAACCAACCGTTCGACAAATTCGTCTGGAACGAATTTGGACAGCCGCAGGCTGGCCCTGGAGCGCGCAGCGCGGAAGGGTTCGGCCCAAGGATGGGCCGAACAATCCCTCGCGGACTTCACGCCACTTCGCACCTCATCGAAGCGGCGTTTTGCGTATCTGGCGGACAGAAGTGGTGGACGTCTGCTCTAGCTCCTGAGCATTTAAGTGAACCTGACCCCGCTCCCCAGACCCCGTTCCCCAGCGATAGCACTGCAAAAGCTTACAACGCTTGCCGCGACGGCACTGACGCTATCACCCATCGCCCCCCCGGTCATGCCTCAGCTTGGACCTGCTGACATCCTCGGCCTGACTGTCGAGGATGTGATTCCGCCCATCTGATATCGGCGCAAAACGTGATCCGCACGTTTGTTGGGCTGTCTCTCAGCGTGAGACCGGGAAGTCTGAGACTGCAGCCGTCACCTGTCATCTGAACCAATATGTCTTACGTCACGAAGATGTGTCTGCGCATGATGGGCTGGTGCCTGTTGCCGATCCTTTTTGCGGCCTTGGTGGCTTGGCCCATGTCCGCAGTGCTTGAACTCCAAGATGGGTGGCCAGCCAGTTCTTCCAGATTTGCCCGCAACTTTATAGGTGTAATCTACAACGCCGCTGAAAGAATGACGATTTTTCTCGGAGACGCCCGATCTAGCAAGTAGTAAAAGCTTTCATCCCTTAAGAAGAGTCATACATGGAACCTTATCTCTACCGTTTCAGGTCAATACAAAGCCTCCTCGGTGAGTATCAGGAGCTGAAGAACCAAAGCATTTATTTTGCCTCGCGGTCTGAATTGAATGATCCCATGGAAGGGTACAAAGACATCTACTGGGACGGCGATGAGGTGGTGTGGAGGAACTTTTTTCGACATTACATTCAGTGTCTGGCTCATGCCACTTTTCAATTTTGCGTTGCGCTCGAAACTACCCTTATTACATGGGATTCCATACCATTGCATGACCCACGACATGATGGTGTGAATGAAAAAATTAGGGCATTGCTCGACGAAATTTTAGCGGAAACATTTTCTCATGAAGATCTCTTTCGCTACATTAAATGCATCGCGGAAAGAGGGCTTTCGGTGCGCCGCAACGAGGTTGAATTTCATATAAGAAATGTTCATGCCATGGCCGTGCCGTGTATCAACAGAGTTCTACACAAACACAAGCTGGCGTCTGCATTCACGGATGTCGAGGTCGCGATAGGGCACGCTATTCAGAGGCTCGTCGAGGCATCAGATGCTGTGCGGTTGTTGGAGACCAGCAAAGCTAAAAATGGCCTCCGGGATAAGGAGCACACGAACGAACAAATTTATGCAGTCATAAACAGCTCTATCATGCAGATGACATTAATTGATCAACACAATGGTCAGATGGATAGGGCACAAAAGAATCGGAATTTTGTACTTATTGATTTTCCTGCTGGATATGTGCAGAAAATTGAATGTCTTGTCTATCCGCTATGGTACGCAGCGTGCTTTACAAAAAACTGCAAGAATTCTGCTGTCTGGGGTACTTATGGTGATAGTCATCGAGGCGTTTGTCTGAAGTTCAAAGCCAACGTCGAGCAGGGACAATCGATTTTGAGGTTGAGCCGTGTCTGCGGTTGGAGTTCATCAGAAGGTCCAGTGCGCCAAAGGGTGTCGGACCGATTTACTGCTGTGGAGTATCGCTCGAATTTTGTCTCGATAGATTTTTTCAGATCTCTTGGACGACTACCTATTGCGATCATCAACCGTAACTGGCACACATCGGAGGACGGTGCCCGGAGTGTTTGCGCGCTGACTGGCGACTTCACAGCAGAACAGCACGCGAAGTTTTGGCAACAATTCGAGCAGAGTGCGACCACCAAACTCTCAGACTGGGCCTATGAAGAGGAATATCGGCTCATCGTGCATGGTCTCTTGGGCGATTATGAGGAGCCAGCTCTGCGGGTGGCTAACTATGACTTCTCCGATTTGGAGGGAATCATTTTTGGCATGAATACCAAGGAAGACGACAAGTTGAGCATCATGCGTATCATCGAGGAAAAGTGCCGTGAGCATCAGCGCAATGATTTCAAGTTTTACCAAGCATATTACGCCGCGGAAAAAGCATGTATCGAGGTAGCTGAGCTTGGCCTTTTGAAGGTCTCACTTGATCAAGAGCATCCTGCAGATGTGAACTAGGCATGCTTGACGTGGCTCCAAAGGGACGATCAAGTTCAGTCCACACATCACACCACGGTATGTGGGCTGTCAGGCGAGGCGAAGACTTGTGGACGAACCAACCGTTCGACAAATTCGTCTGGAGTGAATTTGGACAGCCGCAGGCTAGCCCGGAGCGCGAACCGCTTAGGGCTTCAGCCCAAGGCTGGGCCGAACAATCCCTCGCGAACTTCACGCCACTTCGCACCTCATCAAAGCGACGTTTTGCGTATCCGGCAGAGAGCTGCAATCCGCGCACGGCTTCGACTCCGCGCCTTTGGCGCTACGCTCAGCCCGAACGACTTTTTGACGAACGGCTTTTGAAGAGACGACTTCCGAAAAGGTGGTTCCGACGCGCCGATGGCGACCGCCAAAAGCACCAAATTTCAGCCAGTCGCCAGCCCGCGCAATTCGACCCCATCCCCATCCACCCGCAACACCGACCCGTGCTCGTACCAGTCCCCCAGCACGATCCGTTTGGCCGGCTGGCCGTCCAATTCGAATGTGTGCACCGCCGGTCGATGCGTATGCCCATGGATCAGGCGCGTCACCCCGGCCTTTCGCATGGTCTCCGCCACGGCATCGGCGTTGACATCCATGATGCTTTCCATCGTGCTGCCGGTATGCGCCTTGCTGTCCTCGCGGGCTTTGGCGGCCAATACCCGGCGCGCCTCCAGCGGCATCGCCAGGATCTGAGCCTGCCATTCGGCATTGCGCACCTGCCGGCGCACGGCCTGGTAGGCGACGTCATCGGTGCACAGCACGTCGCCGTGCATGAGCAGGGTGGGGCGGCCCTGGACGTCGTGCACGGTGCTGTCTTCGAGCAGGGTCATGCCGGCGCGTCCGGCGTAGGCCTGGCCGAGCAGGAAGTCGCGGTTGCCGACCATGAAGTACACCGGCACGCCGGCATCGCGCACCGCGCGGGTCGCGGCAGCGATGCGCTGGGGAAGCTCGGCGTCGTCATCGTCGCCGATCCATGCCTCGACCAGGTCGCCGAGGATGTACAGCGCATCGGCATGGCGGACTTCGTCGCTGGCCAGCCAGCTTTCGAACAGCGCAGTGATCTGTGGGCGGCCGGGATCGAGGTGCAGGTCGGAAATGAACAGGGTCGCCATGATGCCGATCAATCCTTGCCCGTCGGCTTGGAGGCCTTTTTGCCCTTTCCGGTGGCGGGTTTGGCGGTGGCGGTCGTGGCGGCGTTGGCCGGGTTGGCGACACGGGAGGCAGCTGCCGGGGTTTCCTCGCCGATGACGCGGGCGCTTTCGATCAGCACCAGCGGATTGGGTACGTCGCCGGCGAATGGGCCAAGGGCGCGGGTGGGCAGGGCGGCGATCTTGTCGACCACGTCCATACCCTTGATCACCTTGCCGAACACGGCATAGCCCCAGGTCAACCCGCTCTGGTTGCCGACGAAATCGAGGCGCCGGTCGTCGACCAAGTTGAAGAAGAATTGCGCGGTGCCGGAATTCGGATCCGCGCCGCGGGCGACGGCCACCGTGCCGCGCAGGTTCGACAAGCCGTTGTCCGCTTCGCTGGCCACGGCGGGGCGCGTGCGTTTCGGCTGCAGATCGCGCGTATACAGACCGCCCTGCACCAGATAGCCGGCAATGGCCCGGTGCAGCAAGGTACCGTCGTAAAAACCGTCGCGCACGTATTGCAGGAAATTGGCCACGCTCTTCGGTGCCTTGTCCGGATACAGCTCCAGCGTGATGTCGCCCTGCGAGGTGTGCAGCAGGACCTGCGGCGGAGGCGCAGCGGGTGTGGCGGTGCTGGCGGCGGGCGCGGGTTTGGCCGTCTGTGCCGCCAATGTCAGCGGCAAGATCAGGAGCAGTGTGGCGAGCAGGGATTTCAACATGGGCATCAGGACTGTCTTGGCGTCCGCACATGATACGCGGACGCGACGGGAGCTGGCTTGCTGCCGTCCGATCAACTGCTGGAGACTTCCAGCTTCACGCCGAGTTCGGCCATCGGCGATTGCTCCTGCTGCAGGTCGGTTTCGCTGAGCGGGTGCTGTTCGCACCAGGCCGCCGGCAGTGCCAGTCGCAGGCACTTGCTGCTGGCGCTCAAGCGCATCTGCGGCAGCGACTCGGCACGCCGGGCGCGTCGGAACAGCACGGCCAGGCGCAACAGTGCCGTGGTATGGCGCGCCAGCTGGCGATAGCGCTGCGGCAATCCGGTGATCACCGACTTGTCCGGCTTGCGTCGGTGCATCTCGACCACCGCCGCCAGCAGTTGCTGCTCCTGGCTGGAGAAGCCGGCCAGATCGGCATGACGCAGGATGTAGGCGCCGTGGTGGTGGTGCTGGCTGTGCGCGATGGCGAGGCCGATCTCGTGCACACGCGAGGCCCACGACAGCCACTCGCGCGCATCGCCGTCCAGTTTCCAGCTCCGCGCCACCTGGTCGAACAGCATCAGCGCGGTCGACTCGACCCGGCGTGCCTGGGCACGATCCACGCCGTAGCGGGTGGCCAGCGCATCGATGCTGGCAGTGCGCGGATCGCTGCCGCCGGCGCGGCCGAGCAGATCCCACAGCAGGCCTTCGCGCATCGAGCTTTCGCATACGCGCAGCCGTTCGATGCCGAGCGCGGCGAATGCCGCCTCGAAGATCACCACGCCACCGGCGAGCACCGGCGCGCGATCCTCGACCAGGCCGGGCAGCTTGAGCGTGCCGATCTGGCCGTGTTCGATCAGCACGTCGCGCAACGATGCGAGCGACGCCGGGGTGATGCCGTCGTCGGAAAACTTCATCGCCTGCACCACCGCACCGATCGACTTGGCGGTGCCGGACGAACCGAACGCATCCTGCCAGCCGGACTCGCGATAGTCCTCGGCGAATTGCTGCAGCAGTACGCCAATGTCACTGTGCGCGCGCTGCCAGCGCTTGCGGGTGAGTTTGCCGCCGGGGAAGAAGCGCAGCGTCGAGGCGATGCAACCGGCCTGCACGCTCTCGGTGTGCAATGGCGCGAGGCCGCGACCAATGATGAATTCGGTGCTGCCGCCGCCGACATCGATCACCAGCCGCGGTTCGCGCGAAGCAGGCAGGTCGTGCGCGGCGCCCAGGAAGATCAAGCGCCCTTCCTCGCGCCCCGAAACCACTTCGATAGGGTGGCCGAGTGCGGCTTCGGCGGCAGTCAGGAAGGTTTGCGGCGACGCCAGCCGGCGCACGGTGTTGGTCGCCACCGCGCGCACCCGCATCGACGGCAGGCCGGCGATGCGCTGGCCAAACCGGGCCAGGCAGGCCATCGCGCGGGCGCGCCGTTCGGCGTCCAGGCCGCCGTCTGCGCGCAAGCCGGCGGCCAGTCGCACGGTGTCGCGCAGGCGGTCGATCACCCGCGGCTCGCCGTGCTCCACGCGCGCCACGACCATGTGGAAGCTGTTCGAGCCCATGTCCACGGCAGCGATCAATTCGCCGTCGCGGATCGGTGTCTGTTCGGTTGGACTCACGCCCGGGCTCCGGCGACGGCAAAACGCGGATTCTCGCACGTGGACGTGAAGCGGATGAGATGTGTGCGGCTCATTGGCAGAACCTTTCGAGCAGGCCTTGCTGCGCGCTGTACGGTGCATGTTCGCCGGGTTCGGCGCGCGTGTAGCGGCCGTCGCTGTCGAGCAACCATGCCTGGGTGTTGTCGGCCAGGCCGTTGGCGAGGGTTTCCTCGAACACGCGCGCGGCCAGCTCGGGGTCAAGGATCGGGAACGCCACCTCGATCCGCCGCATCAGGTTGCGCTCCATCCAGTCGGCGCTGGCGCAGTAGATTTCGGGGTTGCCGTCGTTGCCGAACCAGTACACCCGGCTGTGCTCCAGGAAGCGCCCCACGATCGAGCGCACGCGGATGCGCTCGGAGATGCCGGGCAGGCCGGGCCGCAGGGTACAGGCGCCGCGCACGATCAGGTCGATCTCCACGCCGGCCTGCGATGCGCGGTACAGCGCCTCGATGACATGTGCCTCGTTCAGTGCGTTGAGCTTGGCGACGATGCGCGCGGGACATCCGGCTTGCGCGTGCGCGATCTCGCGCTCGATCTTCGCCAGCACGCTGGGGTACAGCGTGAACGGCGAATGCAGCAGCCGCTTCAGCTCGATCATCGGGCCCAGGCCGGACAGCTGCTGGAACACCTTGTGCAGGTCCTCTCCGATCTCGGGGTTCGCCGTCATCAGGCCGATGTCGGTGTACATGCGGCTGTTGGCCTGATGATAGTTGCCGGTCGACAGGTGCACGTATCGCCGCAGCGCCTCGCCTTCGCGCCGCACGATCAGCATCATCTTGGCGTGGGTCTTGTAGCCGACCACGCCGTAGACCACCTGCACGCCTGCCTCCTGCAGCCGCGTGGCGAGGCGGATGTTGGCCTCCTCGTCGAAGCGCGCGCGCAGCTCGATCACCACGGTGACGTCCTTGCCGTGGCGGGCTGCCTCCACCAGCAGGTCGACCAGTGGGGTGTCCTCGCCGGCGCGGTACAGGGTCTGCTTGATCGCCAGTACCTGCGGGTCGGCGGTGGCCTGGCGCAGCAGGTCGATCACCGCGGCGAAGCTCTGGTAAGGGTGATGCAACAGCACGTCGCGCTGGCCGATCAGGTCGAACTTGCTGCGGCCGCTCTCCAGTGCCGACGGCAGTTGCGGGTTGAAGCGCGGGAACTTCAGTGCCGGCCGGTCCAGCCAGTCGTAGATCAGGCCCGCACGGATTATGTTGACCGGCCCGTCGCAGCGGTAGACGTCGGTTTCTTCCAGTTGGAAGTTTTCGATCAGCATCGCGGTGATCGCCTTCGGGCAATCGTTGGCGATCTCCAGCCGCACCGGGCGCGCGTAACCGCGCCCGATCAGCTCCTCGCTGAGCGCAAGCGCAAGGTTTTCCACCTCCGCTTCCTCGACGATGAGCTCGCTGTTGCGGGTGACCCGGAACTGATACGAGCCGACCACCTTGAGGCCGGGAAACATCAGGTCGACGAAGGCCTGCAGCAGTTCGGCCAGGAACACGAAATGCTCGCCCGGTCCGCAGACTTCGGCCGGCACGCGGATGATTCGCGGCAGCGAACGCGGCGCACGCACCAGCGCCATGTGGCCCTCGTGGCCGAACGCATCGCGGCCTTTCAGAACCACCGCGATGTTCAGTGTCTTGTTGAGGATGCGCGGGAACGGATGCGCCGGGTCCAGCCCCAATGGCGACAGTACCGGCAGCACTTCGTGTTCGAAATAACCCTGCAGCCAGCGCCGCTGGCGAGGGCTCCAGTGCTTTCGGGTGAGGATGCGGATTCGCGCTGCGTCGAGTTGCGGGCTGATCTGCTCCTGCCACGCCGCATATTGCTCGGCAACCAGGTCGAGCACGCGGCTGCGGATCCGCGCGAGCAATTCGCCGGACGAGATACCGTCCGGGCCGGGCGCCGCCGAGCCATACGCGTGGTGATGCTTGAGCATCGCCACGCGTACCTCGAAGAACTCGTCGAGATTGTTGGCGACGATGCTCAGGTAGCGCAATCGCTCCAGCAGCGGCACGGCGGCGTCGCGGGCCATTGCCAGCACGCGGAAATTGAATTCCAGCGCGGCCAGTTCACGGCTGAGGTACAGACTGGGAGCCGTCAGATTGGCGCTGCCGGGCAGGGCGGAAGTTTGATCGGGCATGCTGCATTCTGGCTCATGGCATGGGCCAAAGGCACGTGCGGCGTTGCTTCAACGATCTTCGTCCTTGTCGCCGGGAGCCAGCAGGCGCGCCTGGCCGAATTGGCAGGCGAAAGTGGAGCCGACGCCTGGCGTGCTTTCGATGCGCAACTGCGCCTGGTGCAGGTTCAGCACGTGCTTGACGATCGACAGGCCCAGGCCGGTGCCGCCACTGTCGCGCGAGCGGCTGGACGAGACGCGATAGAAGCGTTCGGTGAGCCGGGACAGGTGCGTGGCCGAAATGCCGAAGCCGGTGTCGTTGACCGAGTACACCGCGCCATCGGGCGTGCGCTCCCAGCGGATCGTAATGCTGCCGCCGGCCGGCGTATAACGCACCGCGTTGCTGGCCAGGTTCGACAGCGCGCTGTGCAGATCCTTCGGCGAGCCAAGCAGGTCTGCCTCGGCGGTGGATTGAAGCGTGATCCGGTGACGGCCGTGGCTGAGCGCCTCGGCTTCCTTGCGCACGGTGGCCAGCAGCGCGGCCATCGGCACGCGTTCATCGCTGATGTGATGCTGGGTTTCCAGTCGCGACAGGGTCAGCAGATCCTCGACGATCTGGCCCATCCGTTTCGACTGCACGCGCATCTCGTCGAGTACCGATGCCAATTCGGGAACGTCCTCCGGATCGATCAGTTCGAGGTAGCCGTGGATCACCGTCAGCGGCGTGCGCAATTCGTGCGAGACATTCGCCACGAAGTCGCGCCGGACCTGTTCGAGCCGGTTCAGGTGGCTGATGTCCCGCGCAAGCAGCAGTTGCTCCTGATCGCCGAATGGCAGCAGGCTGACGTTGATCTGGCTGTCCGCCTGGCCGGGCGCAACCGCGTCGTTGAGCGGCTCGTGCGCGCCACCGCGCAACCAGTCGGCCAGTTTCGAGCCGGCCAGCCGTTGCTGCAGCGCCGCGCCGCGATCCTGTGGCCGACGCAGCCCCAGCAGATTTTCCGCGGCATGGTTGAACCAGCGGATGCGTTGTTGCCGATCGAGCAACACCACCGCGTCCGGCAACTGGCTGGCGGCGTTGCGCAAGTCGCGCAGGTTGGCGGCAAGGCGGCGGGAACGCATCATGAAACGGTCATGCTGGAGAGGGTTGGGTGCGGCCGGAGTCGTCATCATGGGCCGTGCCTGATGACGGATCCGGGTCAGCAGCAAGACGACTTCGGCCAGCGCGACCAGCGCAACGCCGGTGGCAACGTGCCCGCCGGCAAGCCCGCCGACCGCGGCGCCGGCGAACAAGGCGGCGGCGAGCGCGGCGGGCAACTTCCAGGAAGGCGTGGCTGGCGGGGTCATTCAGGGATGGCGCGGCAGCGCTTGAGGGTGGTGCCCAGCATCGGCAAAAGCCGCAGATGCTGCAAGCCAGGCGCTCAAACGCTGGTCGAGAAACGGTAGCCGGTGCCGCGCACCGTCTGCACCAGGTCGTCCAGCTTCCACGGTTCCAGCGTCTTGCGCAGCCGGCGGATGTGCACGTCGACCGTGCGCTCCTCCACGTAGACGCTGCCGCCCCAGACGTGATCGAGCAACTGCGTACGTGAATAGACGCGCTCGGCATGAGTCATGAAGAAGTACAGCAGGCGATATTCGGTCGGCCCGATCGGTACCGGTTCGTCGCGGGCGAATACCCGGTGCGCGGCGCCATCGATGCGCAGGCCGCCCACTTCCACCATGCCGGAGCCGTCGTCGCCCTGGCTGCGCCGCAGCACCGCCTTGATCCGTGCGACCAGTTCGCGGGTAGAGAAGGGTTTGACCACGTAGTCGTCGACGCCGGCCTCGAGTCCGTTGACCCGATCCATCTCCTCGCCGCGTGCGGTGAGCATGATGATCGGGATCTCGCGGCTGAGCTCCTCCTTGCGCAGGCGCCGCGCCAGTTCGAGTCCGCTCATGCCGGGCAGCATCCAGTCGAGCAGGATCAGGTCGGGTACCTGTTCGGCGACCGCCAACTGCGCGGCGCGGGCGTCGGCTGCCTGCATCGCATCCATGCCGGCCTTGCGCAGGGCGAAGGCGATCATCTCGCGAATCGAGGTTTCGTCTTCAACGATCAGGATGCGTTTGTGCACGCCGTGGTCTGCCGGTGGCTTGTGACGAAGATATTGCAACGCATGATTGTTACGTGTCGATGACAGGTGTTGCCCTTGCATCTACAACCGGGAGCCGTCCTCCGGACTGTCGGCGGTCTTGATGTTGCGTTTGTGCAGCTCCAGCACCAGCGGGGTCAGTTCGGCGATGCGTGCCTGGATGCGCACCCGTGCGTAGTAATCGAGGTCGTCACGCTTGAGCAGCCGCTTCAGCTGTTCCATCGCGTCATAGGGGCGGCCGGAGTAATAGCTGGCATCGGCGAAAGCCTCGCCGGCCCGCACGCTGTCCCCGGCCTTGCCGCTGGCGCGGCCGTAAGCGCTGTAGATTTCCGGCTCACTGGCATTGTCCAGCAACGGTCGCAACAGGTCGGCGGCAAGACCGGCCTGCTCCTTGTCGCCGCCTGCGGTGAGGGCATTGGCGTACGCGAGCGCCACCGCGCGATTGCGCGGCGATTGCGTGTTGAGGTCGTGGTAGAGCGCCAGCGCTGCGCCTCGTTGGCCTGACTGCAATCGGGCATCGGCAAGCGCCAGCCGCAGGATCAGGTTGTCCGGATGGGTTTTCAGCAGCGGCTGCAGCTGGGTGATCGCCAATGCGCCACGACCACTGCGGGTGAGTGCCAGCGCGTAGCCGTAGTGGTTCGCCGGCGTGTCGAAACCGGCGGTTTTCTGCAGGCCGGAGGCGTAGTAGGTGGACAGTCTTGGCGCATCGCCGGCCAGCACACGCACGCGTTCGCGCATCAGGGCATAGGTGATGCCGCCCGTGGTCGGCGCCAGTACCAGCGTGGCAGGATCCTTCACGAAAGCGATCGGCGCGGTGCTTTGCTCCCACTGGCGCTTGTCCATCGCTGCAAGAGATGGTCGCCGTTTCTGCGCGGCGATCAGGCCGCCGGCGCGTGCTTTGGCGTCACTGATCCGCATGGTCGTGACCGGATGGGTTTGCAGCAAAGCCGGCACGTCGCCGCCCGCGCCGGCGCTCATGGCGTCCTCCATGCGCTGGAAAAAGCCGGCCATCGCGTTCGGGTCGAAGCCTGCTTTGGCCAGCGTCTGGATACCGACGCGATCGGCTTCGACCTCGTCCTTGCGGGTGAAGTTGATCGACTTTTGCGCGAGCAGGCCCTGGCCGCCGGCGAGCACCGCCATCGGCGCGTCGCCGCTGTGGCTGCTGGCGCCGGCGACAATCGCGCCGAGCAGTACCAGCGCCATCAACGGCGCGTCCTTCTTGGAGTCTTCGAACGCGCGCTGCAGATGGTTCTGGGTGATGTGGCCGATCTCGTGGGCGAGCACGCCGGCCAGCTCGCTTTCGTCCCGGGTGATCGTGATCAACCCCGAGTTCACCGCGATGTAGCCGCCGGGTGCGGCGAACGCGTTGATCTCCGGATCCTTCACGACGAAGAACGCGTAATGGTCTTTCGGCTTGTCGCAGTTGGCGACCAGCCGAAAGCCGAGGTCGTTGATGTAATCGTCCAGCAGCGGATCGTCCACCACCATGTCCAGCGCGCGCATCTGGCGCAGCATCGAAGCGCCATAATCCTGCGCTTCCTGCGGCGAAATCAGGGCGTTGGCCGAGCTGCCCAGGTCGGGCAGGCGCACGTTATCCTGGGCGCCTGCAGCGCAGGCGAGCCCGGCGGTGATCAGCGCCGTCAGCAGGCGTGGGGCGAGTCGTCGTGGTGCCATGGTCATAGGTTGGGCGACAATAACACTGTGACCGTGCTCCGCCGCATCGGTTCACCAAGCCTGGACTGCTTGAGCCGACGGTGCGGCGGCCCCATTTGATGTTGGTCTTTTCCAAATTGCGGAGTGTTGTGATGTCCAAGATCGAGGTCTATTCCACAGCGGTATGCCCATACTGCGTGGCGGCCAAGAACCTGCTCAAGTCCAAGGGGCTGGAGTGGACCGAAGTGCGCGTCGACACCGACGCGGCACAACGCGACGCGATGCTGGCGCGCAGCGGCGGCCGCCGCACGGTGCCGCAGATCTTCATCAACGACCGGCACGTGGGCGGCTACGACGATCTGGTCGCCGCCGACCGCAGCGGCAAGCTGGCCGAGCTGCTGGAGCAGGCGGCATGAGCGACAAGCTTGCCGAGTTCACCGCGTTCCGCCAGCGCATGAACGAGCGCATCCTGGCCGAGGACAACCAGGTCGTGCGGCGCTTCTTCGCGCTGGACACGCAGACCTACAAGGCCGGCGCGCTCGACGTGAAGACCAAGGAGATGCTGGGCCTGGTCGCCTCCATGGTGCTGCGCTGCGACGACTGCATCAGCTACCACGTGGCCCAGTGCAAGGAAGCGGGCGTGCAGCGCGACGAGTTCTTCGAGGTGTTCAGTGTGGGCTTGGTGGTGGGCGGCTCGATCGTGATCCCGCACCTGCGCCGCGCGGTGGATTTCCTGGACAAGCTGGAAGCCGGCGAATCCGCCACCCCGGAATGCGCCGACCACGCGTAGGAGCCCGCTAGCGGGCGATGCTTTCCGGGGGGAACGGGGAACGGGGAACGGGGAACGCAGGGGCTCGCCGCCAGCGAGCTCCTACGAGGATTCGCAACGCTCCGTGCGAGGATTTGCAACGGTTCAGGCGGGGCGCCAGCTGTCCGGCAAGGCGCGCATGGGCGATAATGGGCGGTCTTGACGTGCGCCGTTCCGTGCGCGCACGCACCCAGCCCCCAAGGAGTACCCCCATGAGCAAAACCATCGCCGTGATCCCGGGCGACGGCATCGGCCCGGAGATCATGACTGCCACGCTGCGCGTGCTCGACGCGCTGGACTGCGGCCTGAGCTATGACTTCGTCGATGCCGGCATGGTCGCGCTGGAGAAGCACGGCGACCTGCTGCCCAAGGCCACGCTGGACAAGATCGCCGAGCACAAGGTGGCATTGAAAGGCCCGCTGACCACGCCGATCGGCGACGGTTTCACCTCGGTCAACGTGACCTTGCGCCGCCACTTCGACCTCTACGCGAACGTGCGCCCGGCGCTGAGCTTCCCGGGCACCAAGTCGCGCTACGAGAATATCGACATCATCACGGTGCGCGAGAACACCGAGGGCGCCTACCGCTCCGAGGGCCAGACCCTGTCCGCCGATGGCGAGATCGCCGAGTCGGTGGCGCGCAACACCCGCAAGGGCAGCAGCCGGATCGTGCGCTACGCGTTCGAACTGGCGGTGAAGAAGGGCCGCAAGAAAGTCACCGCGGTGCACAAGGCGAACATTCTGAAGACCAGCTCGGGCCTGTTCCTCAACGTGGCGCGCGAGATTGCGAAGGAATACCCGCAGATCGAGTTCAACGAGATGATCGTGGACAACACCTGCATGCAGCTGGTGATGAAGCCCGAGCAGTTCGACGTGATCGTCACCACCAACCTGTTCGGCGACATCCTGTCCGACCTGTGCGCCGGCCTGGTCGGCGGCCTCGGGTTGGCGCCGGGCGACAACATCGGCGAGCACGCGGCGATCTTCGAGGCGGTGCACGGCTCGGCGCCGGACATCGCAGGCCGCGGCATCGCCAACCCGTGCGCGCTGCTGCTCGCCGCGGCCGACATGCTCGACTACCTGGACATGGTGGCCAAGGGCGACCGGTTGCGCCAGGCGATCCGCGACACCATGACCAACGACCGCGACAGCGTGACGCCGGACCTGGGCGGCAAGGGCAGCACCAGCAGCTTCGCCGACGCGATCGTGAAGCGCCTCGCGGCCTGATTCCCGTCATCGTTGTGAAAAAAGCCGCGGGCATCCCGCGGCTTTTTCATTGGCCCCGCGCGGTCCAGGCGACCAGGATTTTCGACCGGAGCCACGGCCCGTAGAATGTCCGGATGCCATCGCCTGCCATCGTCAACGACGCCTACGCATTCTGGGTATTCGTCTACATCGCCGCCGCCGTACAGGCGGCGTTGCTGGCGCTTGCGTTGTGGCGGCGACCGGTCAATGCCGGGGCCAACCGGGTGTTGGCGGTGTGGATCGCGCTGACCGGTGCGGATCTGCTGGTCAAGGCGGTGTACTGGAACTCGCTGTCGCCGGAGTGGTTCCGGGCGTACCGGTTCGTGGCGCTGTTTCCGTTCCTGTACGGCAGCCTGTTCTATGTCTACGTGCGGGAGCTGGTCGAAGCTCGCGGTTTGCGCCTGCGCGACGGCGTGCATCTGCTCGGCTTCGCCGTGATGCTTGCGCTCAATACGCACGTGCTGTTGATGAGCGACCAGCAGATGCAAGCGCTGTCCTCCCGCTGGGTGGCGGGCGAGAAAACCATCGGTTCGTGGTTCGACGTGCCGCTGTTCGTCTACAGCTTGTCCTACGTGGCGGCGGCGCTGGTGCGCGTGCATCGCTATCGTCGCCATCTGCGCGAGCGGCGTTCCGATGCCGACCGCATGTCGCTGCGCTGGATCGACGTGATGGCGGGTTGCCAGGTCGTGGTCTGGATCATCGCCACGACGCAATGGCTGGCGACGGTCCCGGGGATCGACTACCGCCTGCTGTTCGGTGCGGTCGCCGCGTGGGTTTGCGTGGTGGGCTGGCTCAGCCTGAACCAGTCGCCGGTGGCGAGCGAGCCGGGCGGCGAGGAAGCGGATGACGCACCGCGAAGCCCTGTCGAGGCCGGCGATGCGCGCTTCCCCGCGGTCGAGGCGCGCTTGGCGCAACTGATGGGCGATGGCGACGCGCTTTACCGCGAGCCGGCGCTCACCATCGCCCAGGTGGCCAAGCGCAGCGGCTATCCCGAATACCTGGTGTCGGCGGTGATCAACCGACGCTTCGGCGGTACGTTCTGGGATTACATCAACCGCCTGCGGGTCGAGGCGGTGCGCATCCACCTGGCCGATGCTGCGGATACCCGCACCATCCTCGACGTCGCCTACGACTGCGGTTTCACCTCCAAGTCCACCTTCAATGCCGCGTTCAAGCGGCAGGTGGGCGAGACGCCGAGCCACTACCGCAAGCGCCACGGTCAAGGTGGTGCTGTCACGGCGACGGCTGGCGATGCAGGGCGGCGATGATCGCGGCGACCATGTCTTCCGTGCCGGTGCCGTAGTCGATCGAGATACCCATGCGCACGACCACCAGATGCTCCGACGGCACGATCACCAGGTATTGCCCAAGCGCGCCGCGCCCGTAGTACATGTCCTTCGGCAATTTCGGCATGCCCCACGGGGCGTCCCAGACCGGCACGCTGCCGTCGTTCACCAGGTTGGTCCAGAAACCGGCGCCGTAGCCGGTTTTCAGGGTTTGCGAATGGCTGTAGGCAACCCAGCCTTCGGGCAGGATGCGACGCCCGTCCACCACGCCGCCGTCGAGGTAGAGCTGGCCGAAGCGGGCGAAGTCGCGGGCCGAGGCGTAGACGTTGCTCGATCCGACCGGTGTGCCGGTGGCGTCGGTCTCGATCACCGCGTTGCGCATGCCCAGTGGCGCGAACAGTTCATGGCGCGCGAAGCGCTCGGCATCGACAGCACTGCCGCCGGCCGCATCGCGGACGATCCGCGAGAGCAGGACATAGCCGAGGTTGCTGTAGCCCCAGACCGTGCCGGGCGCGTGGGCGAGCGGCATCCGCGATGCGTAGCCGGCCATGTCGGGTTCGAGGAACAGCATGCGCGTCATCGGGCTGAGCGCGCCGTCGGTTTCGTCGAACGGCAGGCCGCTGTCCATGCGCAGCAACTGGTCGATGGTGATCGCACGGTGCGGGTCGGCCGGTGAACGCCAGGCGGCGATCGGCGCGGGCTGGTCCGGTTGCAGCTTGCCTTCACGCACCAGGATGCCGATCAGCGCGCTGACCACCGATTTCGTCAGCGAATGGGCGTAGATCGGCGTGTCCGGGCCGTAGCCAGGGGCGTAGTGTTCTGCGATCAGCTTGCCGTCGTGCAGTACCACCACGGCCTTGGTCAGGCGCGGGTGGAGCGGGTCGGGTTCGGCGAAAGCCTGGTCGAGTGCTCGGGCGATCGCCGGATCGGTCGGCCTGACCACGGTCGTCGGCCAGGCGTTGACGATAGGGGGCGCAGCGAAGCCGGCCGCCTCGGGCACGGCTCCGTCGCCATGCATGAGCAGGCAGCCAAGGCCTTCGCGATACACCGCCCGCGCGGTGAAGTCGCCGAATACCGAGGTGCGCACTTCGCGCCTGGCGCCGTCAACCTCGTAGTGGATCGCCCAGCCGATGCTGCGCATCAGTGGCAGCTGTTCCTCGGCGAAGGTTCGCTGCGGATCGACGTGCGAAACGAACGCGGCGGCGCACAGCGAGCGGCTGACCGAGCCGGTGGCGGTGCGGAACAGATCCTTGCCGGCGGTGCCGATCCAGACGGTGGCGGCAAGCAGGAAGACGAGCAGGGTGACGAGGGTGACTTTCAGGAGACGCAAGGCCATGGTGGTCCGCCGGATCGGTTGTCGGGGCGGCCAGCATGGGGAACGCGGGGGTGGCGATCGTCCGATCCGGCGGAATCGTACGGCACCGAGTACCGTGCGGGTGCGATCCAGCCGGTCCGGACGTCAGTCCAGCGAACAACTGCCATCGGCCCAGCCGTTGAACTCGCGTTCGACGCGACGGCGCACTGCGGGAATCCGCAGCAACGGCAACAGTAGCCAGTAGGCCGGAATCTGCCGGCATAGCAGGGTGAATCCAGCCGCGCCGCGCAGTGTCGTGTCGTGGTGCAGATCCTGCACCACGACTTCGCCCGGGCGCAGCGGACCCACGGGCGAGACGCCCGTGGCATCCTCGAATCGGCCCAGCCAGTCGAGCCGGCGATGCCACCGCGCGTAACGTGCGCATTTCGCGCAGTCCGGATGGCGGAACAGCCTGATCGCGGCCATGGCGGCGGCCCTTCAGTGCTTGCCGGGCATGTAGTGGCCGGGCTCCGCGCGCGAAGGGATGGCGATGCGGTTCCAGCCGTTGATCACGATCACCACCATGTTGAGGTCGATCAGCTCTTCCTCGCTGAACTGGGCGCGGGCCTCCTCGTAGACCTCGTCCGGCACGCCGTGGACCGGATCGAGCCGGGTCACCGCCTCGCACCAGGCCAGCGCGGCGCGTTCGCGCGCACTGTAGAACGGTGCCTCGCGCCAGGCCTGCAGCACGTACAGGCGCTGCTCGGTCTCGCCGGCGGCGCGGGCATCCTTGCTGTGCATGTCGAGGCAATAGGCGCAGCCGTTGAGCTGCGAGGCGCGCATCTGCACCAGTTCGATCAGGCTTTGCTCGATGCCGGAGTTTTTGATGTAGTCGCCCAGGGCGAGCAGCGGCTTGAGGGCTTCGGGGCGTTTGTAGACGTTGAAACGGGGCATGGGGTAACTCCTGGCGATATGCGGCCGGGATGGCCGTTCAGTGCAAGGACGTGGATGGCGCCGATTTCGTGACAGCCGCCAGCCGGGCCAGCTTGCCGGGGTGGCGCAGGGCGTGCACCGCGGTGATGCGCTCACCGTCGTCGTCGATCCAGCTGGCCGACACCAGTGTGTCGCCCTGCCAGCCGAACAGGGCCGGTGCGCCATTGAGCTCGCGGATCTCGTGGCGCACGCCGCCGTATCGCTGCTGCTGCAGCGCGATCTGCATGTAGAGCCGGGCCAGCCGCTCGGCGCCGTGCAGCGGACGCAGGGTGGCCCGTGCCAGGCCGCCGCCGTCGGAAACACTCATGGCGTCTTCGGCAAACAGGGCGCGCAGGGTGGGCATGTCGGGCTGCTGCAGCGCCTGCATGAAACGTTCGAGCAGGCGCCGCTGGGTGTCGATGTTCGGCATCGCCTGGCGTGGACGATCCTCGCGAAGTCGCTGCTTCGCACGATGCACGCGCTGGCGGCAGGCGTCTTCGCTGATGTCGAGCATCGCTGCCGTTTCGGCGTGGCTGTAGTCGAATACTTCGCGCAGCAGGAAGGCTGCGCGCTCGTCGGCGCTGAGGCGTTCCAGCAGCAATAAAAAGGTGAGAGTCAGGCTTTCGGCCCGCTCCAGTTGCACTTCGGGTTGTTCGGATTCGGCGACCAGCGGTTCCGGCAGCCAGGGCCCCGGATAGTGCGCGCGTTCGGTCTTGGCGCGGCGCAGGCGATCCAGCGCGATGCGCGTGGTTACGGTAACCAGCCACGCCTCCGGGTCGTCCAGTGCGTCGATGTCCTGCGCGTGCCAACGCAGCCAGGCATCATGCAACACGTCCTCGGCGTCGTTCGGCGTGCCAAGCATGCGGTAGGCAAGCCCGAAGAGGCGCGAGCGATGTTGCTGGAACAGGGTGGTTTGTGGATCCATGGCGTTCTCCGGCGAGGTACGCATCAAGGACGCACGCGGATCACGCGATGTGACCGCTTAGCGGAAGAACGGCCAGGGGGCCAGGAAGATCAGCCAGATCAGCAGCACGATGCCGACGTACTTGAGCGCTTTGTACAGCTTCTTGTAGCGACGCTTGAACGCCGCCTTGAAACGATGACTCGCTCCCTTGCGACCCTGGCTGAGCGCGAACAGGCGGTTCACGAAACCGGTTTTCTCGGCTTCGCCCTCGGTATTGGGCGAGGCGGTGATCTTGCCCATGAAAGCACCCACCCGGTGGTTGATTGCATTCATCCAGTGCGTGCGCAACGGCCGTTCGACGTCGGCAAACAGGATGACCCGGGTCTGCCCGCTGGTGTTCTCGGCCCAGTGCACGTAGGTCTCGTCGAACACCACGTCCTTGCCGTCGCCCCAGGCGTGTTCTTCCCCGTCGACGAAGATGCGGCAACTGCGCGAATTCGGCGTGATCAGGCCGAGGTGGTAGCGCAACGAACCGGCAAATGGGTCGCGGTGCGGGTTGAGTTTGCTGCCTGGCGGCAGCAGCGCGAACATCGCAGCCTTCACGCTGGGGATCGACTTCAGCAGGGCCACCGTCTGCGGGCACAACGCTTCGGCCGAGGCCAGCGGCTCGCCGTACCACTTCAGGTAGAAGCGCTTCCAGCCCTGCTTGAAGAAGCTGTTGAAGCTGGCGTCGTTGTTCTTCGCGGCGGCGCGGATGTAGCCCTCGTCGAACAGGTGCGTCGCCTCGTCGCGGATCGCCTGCCAGTTCGCCTGCAGCAGATCCAGCTGCGGAAAGCCGCGGCGGTCGAGAATGGGCTTTGCCGGCACCGCCGAGAACGCATACATCAGCAGGTTGTACGGCGCGAATACCGCCGAATGGTCGACCAGTTGGCGATCGAAACGCAGTCGCACGCGCCCGCGCAGATGCACCAGCAGCACGCACAGCACGAAGAAGGCGAGCAGGGCGAGCAGGATCAGGCGAGGAGTGAGAATCATGTCGGTGGGTGCGGCCGTGGCGGAGCGGTCAGGGGCTTCATTCTACTCGTTTGCCTGACCGACTCCGACGGACCGTCAATGGTCGCCAGGCAGGAAGCGGCATCGGGAAGACCTCGTTCCCGCGCACGCGGGAATCCAGCCTGCCGTTTTTCGGCTTCTGGAGGGCGGAAGCCAAGATGGCTCCCGCCTTCGCGGAGTGACGACGTGGAGCTTCAGGCTTTTCCCGATTCACGATTCCCGATTCCCGATTCCGGCCCTACATCGCTTCGGCCGCGAAATCCGCGAGCCGCGAACGTTCGCCGCGACGCAGCGTGATGTGCGCCGAATGTTCCCAGTTCTTGAAACGGTCGACCGCGTAGGTGAGCCCGGAGGTGGTTTCGGTGAGGTAGGGCGTGTCGATCTGCTCGACGTTGCCGAGGCAGACGATCTTGGTGCCGGGGCCGGCGCGCGTGATCAGGGTTTTCATCTGCTTCGGCGTGAGGTTCTGCGCTTCGTCGATGATCAGATAGCGGCTCAGGAAGGTGCGTCCGCGCATGAAGTTGAGCGAACGGATCTTGATGCGCGAGGCGAGCAGGTCGTTGGTGGCCTGGCGGCCCCAACTGCCGCCGTCCTCGGGGTTGGCGAGCACTTCGAGGTTGTCGGTCAGCGCGCCCATCCACGGCGTCATTTTCTCTTCCTCGGTGCCGGGCAGGAAGCCGATGTCCTCACCGACGGAAACGGTAGCGCGGGTCATGATGATCTCGCGGTAGCGCTGCTGGTCCATCACCTGGGCCAGGCCGGCGGCCAGCGCCAGCAGGGTCTTGCCGGTGCCGGCATTGCCGAGCAGGGTGACGAAGTCGATGTCAGGGTCCATCAATGCATTGAGCGCGAAATTCTGCTCGCGGTTGCGCGCGCCGATACCCCAGACGTGATGATTGGCGTGCGAGTGGTCGTCCAGCAGCACCAGCGTGGCATCGGTCTCGTCCAGATGCAGCACGCGCAGCTCGACGGCGTTTTCGCCGGGCAGGTACAAACACTGGTTGGGATGCCAGTCCTCCTCCTCGCGCCGGTTCACTTCATAGAACGTGCGACCGCGCTCGGTCCACGAGCGCACCTCCGGATGCCGATCCCAGAAGTCTTCGGGCAGTTCGGCGGAGCCGGTGTAGAGCAGCGAGAAATCGTCCAGCGCACGATCGTTTTCGTAATCCTCGGCGACGATGCCGTTGATGCTCGCCTTGATCCGGAGGTTGATGTCCTTGGTAACCAGAATGACGTTGCGGCCCGGATTCTGGTCGCGCAGTTCGATCACGGCCGACAGGATCTGGTTGTCCGCCTTGGCATGGCCGTTGCTACTGGTTCGATGCTGGAAATACAGCCGCCCTACCGAGGCGCCACGCTTGAGCTTGATGCCCTGCGGGTTGCTCAATTCCAGTCCTTCGCTCAGGTCGTGCTGCTTGCCCTGTTCGACCAGTTCGTTGAGGAAGCGGCTGACCTGGCGGCCGTTGCGCGAGACTTCCGATGCACCCTTTTTCTTTTCGTCCAGTTCCTCCAGTACGGTCATCGGGATGAAGACGTCGTGTTCCTCGAAGCGGAACAGCGAGGTCGGGTCATGCAGCAGGACGTTGGTGTCGAGAGCGTAGATGCGCTTGCTTCCGGTCATGCGGAAGTGTCCTCGCTGGTGGGTGGAAGGGAGCTGCGGATGGGAGGCATGGATGGCGCGATGATTACCGGGCGGGAATGGCGTCGAGTACCGCCTGGGCGTGGCCCGGCACTTTTACCCCGCGCCATTCGCGCGCCAGCTTGCCGTCGGGATCGATCAGGAAGGTGCTGCGCACGATGCCCAGATGGCGCTTGCCGTACAGCACCTTTTCGTGGATCACGTCGAACGCGTTGCACCAGTTTTCTTCGGGGTCGGACACCAGCGGAAACGGCAGTTCCTGCTTCGCGGCGAAGTTCGCATGCGACTTCACCGAATCACGCGACACGCCGACGATTTGCGCATGGCGCTTGAGGAAGGCGGGGTGGAGGTCGCGAAAATCCTTCGCCTCATTGGTGCAGCCCGGGGTACTGTCCTTCGGGTAGAAATACACCACGACCCATTGGCCCTTGAGGCTGGAAAGTTTCAGTTCACTGCCATCGCCGGTGGAACCTTTCAACGGGGGCAGTTTCTTGCCGATATCGGGCATGGGGAGTCCTGCGCGGGCATATTGCACCGCGGTCGTGAGAGGGAAGGGGGACGCGACGGGATGACGTGGGCGGGGCCAGCAGGGCGCCCGGGGCGATCGGCATGAATCGACACGCTGGTTGCAATGCGACGTCCCTCCGGCAGTCCACGGACACAGACTAGCGCGGTCGAGGCGGCGGATGACAGTCCTTGTCAGCAGGGCACGATCGCGCGATGCTCGGAGGACTGCCGCGCCTTTGAACAGGCTCTCAAAATTTGACCGGATCCATGATCGCGTCGAGATTCAGTCCGTCGCACAGTTCCAGGAAATCGTCGCGCAGCGCGGCAATGTGGATCTCGGCCGGGATGCCGATGGTGAACTGGGCCTGGAACATCTCCGCGCCGGTCTGCATCGCCTGGTAACGCGTCGAATTCAGCTGCTCCACGCTGATGCCGTGCTGGCTGAAGAACTCGACGATGCGCACGACGATCCCTGGCCGATCGGCAGCCACCACTTCCACCAGATACGGCAGCAGGTGCGAACTGTTCTCGCGCGGGCCGGTGCGGTAATGCACCAGCCGCAGGCTCTCGTCGCGCGCCAGCTTGGTCAGCGCGGTTTCGAGCTTGGCCAGCGCATCCCACGCGCCGCTGGCCAGCAGCATCAGCGATATTTCCGTGCCGATCGTCGACACGCGCGACTCAGACAGATTGCATCCGGCATCGGCGATGCGCTTGGCGAGCGCCAGCAGCGGCGACTTGATCGCCGGCGTGAGCGCCTGGATCAGCAACTGATTGTCGTTGCCCGCACGGGCGGCCGTGGGAGAAGAGCCGGAAGAGGGTTTCAAAAGGACCTGCCTGTGGCGTTGTCCCGCGCGCTGCGGAAACCGTGAGATTACTCCGATCGAGCTTACTTGCCCGCCGCGCGAGCCGGCAAGTAACATGTACGGCTTGATTTGCAGCGGAATCGGCCCTTGAACATTGGTGGAAGCATCTGCGCTCTGGCGACACCGTTTGCGGCCGATGGCGCGCTCGATCTCGCGGCCTTCGGTCGACTGCTCGACCACCAGTTGTCCGGCGGCACGCAGGCGCTGGTGGTGGCCGGTTCCACCGGTGAAGCGCACATGCTGGAGCACGAGGAATTCGATCGGCTGCTGGCGTTTGCGATCGAGCATGTCGCTGGCCGGATACCGGTGATTGCCGGTACGGGTGAAGCAGGCACCGCAAAAACCGTCGCCATGACCCGTCGCGCGCAGGCGCTGGGCGCCGATGCCGCGCTGGTGGTGGTGCCGTACTACGTGCGTCCGACCCAGGAAGGCCTGTACCGGCATTATCTCGAAGTGGCCGAACACGGCGGCCTGCCGCTGCTGCTCTACAACGTGCCGACCCGCACCGGCTGCGACCTGCTGCCGCAGACGGTTGCCCGTTTGCGCGAGCATCCGGCGATCATCGGCATCAAGGAAGCGCGCAACGATCGCGAACGGATTTCGGCGCTGGCGGAACTTGTGCGCGCGGATTTCGTCTATCTGTCCGGCGACGACGGCAGTGCCGGCGAAGCCATGCTGGCGGGTGCTGCCGGTACCATCTCGGTGGTGGCCAACCTGGTGCCGCAGGCATTTCGGGCCTTGTGCGACGCAGCCACGGCGGGCGATCGGGTTGCCGCCGAGCGGTGCCATGCGGCACTCGAACCGTTGGTGCAGGCGTTGAATTGCGCGCCCAATCCGATCGCGGTCAAGGCCGGCCTGCCGGTTCTGGGACTGGGCCTGGCCATGCCGAGGTTGCCGCTGGTGGAACTGAACGACGGTCCGGATCGCGCCCGATTGCACCAAGCGTTGTCCAGTCTGGCATCCTTGGCGACTGCGACCGCTTGAGCGGTGGCCTGCCTTACTCACGGAATTTGACCTACATGAAGAAAACCTCTCTCCTTGTGACCCTGCCAGCCGTGCTTCTCGGCGGCCTGCTGCTCTCCGGTTGCGGCATCTTCCGCCCGCACAAGGCGTGGGCGGGTGCGCAGCAGGAATCACCGCTGGAGATTCCGCCGAGCCTCGACCGTCCCTCGACCAGTGACGCACTGGTGATTCCGCCGCCGGGCGCGAACCAGCCGACCGCCGATGGCGTGACCGCCAGCGTCGGCCCGGGCGGCGCGCAGATTGCCGATGGTTTCGTACTGGCCGACAGTGTCGACAACGCCTATCGCCGCGTCGGGCAGGTGCTGGAAGGCGGCAACCTCGGCGAACTCGTGGCCCATGACGATGCTGCCCATAGCTACACGTTGAGCGTGTCCGGTGCTACCACCCAGAAGAAAAAAGGCTTTTTCGGACGCCTGTTCGGGCACAAGGATGACGCTGCTGGCGCACCAGACGCCGGCTCGCACCAAGTGCAGGTCAGCATCGGCAGCAGTGGCACGACAGCCAGTGAAATCCGCGCCGAAGGCAATGCTGCGGCAGTGGCCAAGGTGATCGATACGTTGAAATCGCGTCTTGGCGGCTGATTGTTGCGGATGTTTTGGAATGAAAAACGCCGCCTCGAGGGCGGCGTTTTTCATTCCTGCGATGAGGCTCAGCGCTGCAGCAGGGAGAGCTTGTCCGGTTTGCCTTCCCAGTCCTTGGCGTCGGCCGGGCTGTCCTTGCGCTCGGTGATCACGGGCCAGCCCTTGGCCAGTTCAGCGTTCAGGGCCACGAAGGCTTCCTGGCCGGCCGGCACGTCGTCTTCGGGATAGATCGCGTTGATCGGGCATTCCGGCTCGCACAGCGTGCAGTCGATGCACTCGTCCGGATCGATCACCAGAAAGTTGGGGCCTTCGTGGAACGCATCGACCGGGCAGACCTCGACGCAATCGGTATATTTGCACTTGATGCAGTTGTCGATGACGACGAAAGTCATGGAGGCTTTGGCCTGCTTGTGAGAAGTGTGCCAGGCGGCCCGGCAAGCCAGCGCGTCGGCTCTTGTGAAAAGCGCGGCCGTGGATGGCCGCTTTTGATCCAGCCAGCGGTGCCGAGCTGCACGTTGGCGCTGACCGACCCGACTGTAGCAATCACGGAAGATTGCATAAACAAATGGTGCTCCCTACGAGACTCGAACTCGTGTTCCCGCCTTGAGAGGGCAGTGTCCTGGGCCACTAGACGAAGGGAGCGTTATCCTGCGAGGCGCGCTAGTATAACGGAATTGTTTCGCACGGCAACGCTTGGCAGGTATCGTCGCGGGCCGCGCGAAACATCCCCGCCGGAGTCTGCCTTTCACGCTCCGCCGGATGGTTCGCGGCGCCGTGCGCCGCGATATATTGCAACCGAAGGGGGCAGCTTCGCCCCGCAAGGATTCCGACCGCTTGAATCTCCAATCAAGGACCGACATCACGCCAACGCTGCGGATCATTCCGCGCGATCAGCACATCATTTCTCGCAAGAACATCAGCAAGGCCGCGCTGCGGGTGCTGTATCGGCTGAATGAAGCCGGTTACGCGGCGTACCTGGTCGGCGGCGCGGTCCGCGACCTCCTGCTGGGCTTGCAGCCGAAGGATTTCGACGTTGCCACCAGCGCGACGCCGGACGAGGTGAAGAAGCTGTTCCGCAACTGCCGCCTGATCGGCCGACGATTCCGGCTGGCGCACGTGGTGTTTGGTCCGGAAATCATCGAGGTGGCCACGTTCCGCGGCCTCGGCGAGGCAGGCGGCGAAGGCGATCGCCACATCATCGACGGTCGCATCGTGCGCGACAACATCTGGGGCACGATCGAGGAAGACGCGGTGCGCCGCGATTTCCGCGTCAATGCCATGTACTACGACATCAGCGACTTCTCCGTGCGCGACTATGTCGGCGGCATGCAGGATCTGGAGGACCGCATGCTGCGGCTGATCGGCGATCCGGATATCCGCTATCACGAGGATCCCGTGCGCATGCTGCGCGCAGCACGGCTGGCGGCCAAGCTCGGCATGCGTATCGACGCGGCGGCGATGGCGCCGTTCGAGACGCTCGGGCCGCTGCTGGCCGATGCGGCCCCGGCGCGATTGTTCGACGAGTCGCTGAAGATGTTTCTCAGCGGCAACGGTCTGCGGAGTTTCCGCATGCTGGAGCAGAGCGGCCTGTTGAAATTCCTGTTTCCGGCGACCGCTCGCGCGCTCAAGCGCGGCGACGAGGCGCTGCGTTCGCTGGTCGAGCACGGATTGGCGAACACCGATGCGCGCATCGCCGAAGGCAAGTCGGTGACTCCGGCGTTCCTGTTTGCAGTGTTGCTGTGGGGCGAGGTACGCGACGTGGCACATGGCGCGATCGCGCGCGGCCAGGACAGCACCGAGGCATGGGCGCGCGCCGCGGCGCAGGTGGTCGGCGAGCAGTGCCAGCGGGTGGCCATCCCGCGCCGGTTCACCTTCACCATGGAAGAGATCTGGTCGTTGCAGCCGCGTTTCGAGCAGATCCAGCGCAAACGCGTGTTTCGGCTGATGACGCATCCGCGTTTTCGTGCCGCATTCGACTTCCTGCTGCTGCGCGCGGACGAATCGCCGGCGATGCGCGAACTGGGGCAATGGTGGGCGCATGCCCAGCAATTGCCGCAGGACGTGTTGGCCGCCGCGTTGCCGGCCGGTGGCGGCAACGATCCCGTCGTGGCATCCGCGCCGGCCAAGCCGCCGCGTCCGCGTCGCCGTCGCCGTCGACCGGGCGACAAATCGGGTTCCGTGTGACGCTCGCCTACGTCGCCCTGGGCAGCAACCTCGGCAACCCGCAGCAACAGCTGGTCGAAGCGATGGATGCCTTGGCCAACCTGCCCGATACCCGTCTGCTGCAGCGTTCGCAACTGTACCGCACGCCGCCGTGGGGGGTGCTGCAGCAGCCATCCTTCGTCAACGCAGCGGTGGAGCTGGATACCGGCCTGTCGCCGCACGCCCTGCTGGATGCGTTGCTGACGATCGAACAGCGGGCCGGTCGCGTGCGCGCCGAACGCAATGGACCGCGTACCCTGGACCTCGATTTGCTGCACGTCGATGGTGTGCGGCTCGATGACGCGAGGTTGACCTTGCCGCATCCGCGCATGGCCGAACGGGCATTCGTGCTGTTGCCGCTGCACGACATCGCGCCCATGCTGTCGCTGCCCGGACAGGTCACGGTGGCAGAGCAATTGGCGCGCCTCGATCTTGCCGGTTGTGAAAGACTGGCGGCGCCCTGATCCAGCCCGCGTCGGTGCCGAAGTGACAGCCAACCAACTTGAGCCATTCTCGCGCCGCGTCGGATAATCGGCGGTCACCCATCACTTCAGGAATTGCCGTGTACGTGCAGAACGCCAGTTTCCCCGACCGCAAGCCGGTGACCGTACCCGGCCTGCGTGCCATGAAGGCGCAAAAGCAGCGCATCGTCATGCTGACCGCCTACGACGCCAGTTTCGCCTGGCAACTGGAGGCGGCCGGGGTCGATGTCGCGCTGGTCGGCGACTCGCTGGGCATGGTGGTGCAGGGACATCGCAGCACGCTGCCGGTGACGCTCGACCACATGGTCTACCACACTGCTGCGGTGGCACGCGGACTGTCGGCAACGCTGCTGGTCGCCGACCTGCCGTTCATGGTCGACCGTGACGTGGCGCATGCGCTGGAAGCCGGCGCGCGGCTGGTCGGCGAAGCTGGTGCGGCAATGGTGAAGATCGAAGGTGCCGCACCGCACATCCTCGAGGCGATCGCCGCGCTGACCGTGCGGTCCATCCCGGTTTGCGCGCACCTCGGCCTCACCCCGCAGTCGGTGCACCGGTTCGGCGGCTTCCGCATCCAGGGGCGCGAGCAGGAGGCCGCCGATCGCTTGCTGGCCGAGGCGCAGGCGGTGCAGGCGGCCGGTGCCGATCTGCTGGTGATGGAAGGCGTGCCGGTGGAACTGGGCCAACGGGTGACCGCGGCGCTGACGATACCGGTGATCGGCATCGGCGCGGGGCCGCATTGCGACGGCCAGGTGCTGGTGATACACGACATGCTCGGCATTACCCCGGGCAAGCGGCCGAAGTTCAGCAAGGATTTCCTGGTCGGGCGCGATTCTGTCGCCGCGGCGATCGCCGCCTACGTCGAGGACGTGCGCAGCGGCGCTTTCCCGGCTCCCGAGCATTGTTTCAACTGACCCAGCGAGTCGACGCCACATGCAGACCGTACAAGACGTCCCCGCGCTGCGTGCCGCGATCCGCGGCTGGCGCACGCAGGGCCAGACGGTGGGCTTCGTGCCGACCATGGGCAACCTGCACGCCGGTCACCAGTCGCTGATCAGGCTGGCACGGGCGCGCACCGAGCGGGTGGTCGCCAGCGTGTTCGTCAACCCCACGCAGTTCGGGCCGAACGAGGATTACGACCGCTATCCGCGCACCCTGGTGCAGGACCAGGCGGCGCTGGCCGAACAGGATTGCGACCTGCTGTTCGCGCCCGACGTGGGCACGATGTATCCGTTCGGCCCCGCACACAGCGTCAGCGTGCGCGTGCCGCAGATCACCGACACCCTGGAGGGCGCCCATCGTCCCGGCCATTTCGACGGCATGGCCACCGTGGTATGCAAGCTGTTCAACCTGGTGCAGCCCGACGTGGCCGTATTCGGCCAGAAGGATTTCCAGCAGCTCAAGGTGGTCGAGCGGATGGTGCGCGACCTGGGGTTGCCGGTGAAAGTGGTGGCGGCGCCGATTCTGCGGGCCGACGACGGGTTGGCACTGAGTTCGCGCAACCAGTACCTGAGCGCCCAGGAGCGCGCGCGCGCGCCGCTGATCCACGATACCCTGCAGAAGATGCGCGAACTCCTTGCACAAGGTCATCCCTGGCAGGCGATCGAACAGACCGCCGTCGCGCGGCTGGAACGCGCGGGTTTCGTTCCCGATTACGTGGCGATCCGTCGCGCCGACGACCTGGCCGAGCCGGCGGACGGCGAGCGCGAGGGACTGGTGGCGCTCGCCGCCGCCCGCCTGGGCAGCACCCGCCTGATCGACAACTTGCTGTTCGATTGAGCCGGCCGCATATCGGGGGCGGCATCGCTGATGTTGCGGTGCAGCGTCATCGGTTCGATAATTGCCGACTTTGCAGGATGTCCCTGCCGGAAAGAATGTCATGCACCTGAACATGCTCAAGGCCAAGATCCACCGCGCTACGGTGACCCATGCCGAGCTGCACTACGAAGGCTCGATCGCGATCGACGGTCTGCTGCTGGATGCTTCGGGCATCCGCGAGTACGAGCAGATCCACGCCTGGAACGTCAACAGCGGCCAGCGCTTCGTCACCTACGCGCTGCGCGCCGAGGAAGGCTCGGGCATCATCTCGGTCAACGGCAGCGCCGCGCGTAGCGCCCAGGCCGGCGACATCATCATCATCGCTGCGTTCGTGCAATTGAGCGAAGCCGAGCTGGAGCAGTACCAGCCGACCTGCGTCTACATCGCGGCGGGCCCGGGCAACCGCATCAGCCACACCAACCGCTCGATCCCGAAGCAGATGGCCGCGGCCTGAGAGTCACGCGGCGCGTCGCCCCGAATCCACGAGCATCGCCGTAGGAGCCCGCTGGCGGGCGATGCTCTTGCGATGCCCGATTCCCGGCCTCAACAGCATCGCCCGCCAGCGGGCTCCTGCGAGAATGAAGGCGGGCGGCAGCAGTTCGCGTCAGTCCTGCTGTTTCGCCAGCGCCCATGCCACATGCTCGCGCACAATCGCCGACGGGTGATCGGCCCGTGCGCTGAGTGCTTCGCATGCCTCGGCCGACTTTGGCGCATTGCCCAGTGCCACCGCGATGTTGCGCAGCCATCCTTCGTAGCCGGTACGGCGGATCGCCATGCCTTCGGTGCGTTTGAGGAATTCGTCCTCGCTCCATGCAAACAGCTCGACCAGCTTCGCGCCGTCGAGGCGGTGCCGCGGCGCGAAATCCGGTTCGGCCGTCTCTTGCGCGAACTTGTTCCAGGGGCATACCAGTTGGCAGTCGTCGCAGCCGAAGATGCGGTTGCCGATCGGCGCGCGAAGCTCTTCTGGGATGCTGCCTTTCAGCTCGATCGTGAGATACGAGATGCAGCGCTTCGCGTCCAGCCGGTATGGTCCGAGGATCGCCTGGGTCGGGCACACCTCGATGCAACGCGTACAACTGCCGCAGTGCGCAGTGGCCGGTTCGTCCAGCGGCAGCGGCAGGTCGGTGTACAGCTCACCGAGGAAGAAATACGAGCCGGCGCGACGGTTGATCAGCACCGTGTGCTTGCCGATCCAGCCCAGCCCCGCATTGCGCGCCAGCGCCTTCTCCAGCACCGGCGCGGAATCCACGTAGGCGCGATAGCCGAAATCGCCGACCACGTCATGGATGCGCGCGGCCAGTTTCTGCAGGCGGCCGCGCATCAGCTTGTGATAGTCGCGACCCAGCGCGTAACGCGACACGTAGCCGGCCTCGGCATCACCTAGCACGCCCCAGGCATTGGCGGTGCCGGGCGGGATGTAATCCATGCGCACCGAAATCACCCGTTGCGTGCCCGGCTCCAGTTCGGCGGGGCGAGTCCGCTTGCTGCCGTGCCGGGCCATGTATTCCATCTCGCCGTGGTGGCCGTGATCGAGCCAGCGTTCGAGATGCCGTTCGTCCTCGCCAAGGTCGGTGCCGCTGATGCCGGCCTCGGCGAAACCCAGCTCGATCGCCCAGCGCTTGATGTCACGGGCGAGGGCGACGTAATCGGGTGGGGGCTGGATGTCGGTGCTGGACATTCGCCTATTGTAGATGCCGCCCATGCCTATAATTCGCGCATGCCCGCCCACCCGTACAGCCGCAACCTGCATACCGTCGAACAGTTGCGCGCGATGGAGCGGGCGGCGCTGTCGGCGCTGGGCATTTCCGGTCCCGAGTTGATGCGTCGCGCGGCCAATGCCGCGCTGAACACCTTGCGCCGGCATTGGCCGCAAGTGCAGCAAATCTGCATCCACTGCGGCCCAGGCAACAATGGCGGCGACGGTTTCCTGCTTGGCGTGCTGGCACGCGAGGCAGGCCTGCAAGTCGAATTGGTGGCCCTGACGGCGATCTCGCACGGCGACGCTGCGGCGGCGCGCGCGGCGTGGGAGGCTGGTGGCGGCCGCATCCGCTTGTGGGATGCGCACGGCGCGTTGCCCGAAGCGGAACTGCATGTGGATGCGCTGTACGGCATCGGCCTCAATCGCGCGCCCGAACCGATGCCGGCGCGGCTGATCGGGGCGATCAACCGCAGCGGTCGTCCGGTGCTGGCGCTGGACGTACCCAGCGGTCTGGATACCGACACCGGCCACTGCCCCGGCGCGGTGGTCCGTGCGGACGTCACGGTCACCTTCATCGCCGGCAAGCGCGGGTTGCATACCGGGCGCGCGACCGACCAGGTCGGCGTGATCGAGCTGGCCCCCCTGGGCGTGCCGGACAGCGTCTACACCGACACGCTGCCCGATGCGCAACTGCTGGCCGCCGAGGCTTTGCCGCCGCGAGCCCGTTACGCCAACAAGGGCAATTACGGCCACGTGCTGGTGATCGGCGGCGAACACGGCATGGCCGGCGCGGCGCGGCTGGCCGGCGAGTCGGCGCTGCGCGCCGGTGCCGGGCTGGTCAGCGTGGCGACGCGCGCCGGGCATGTGTTCGCATTGAACACCGCGCGACCGGAACTGATGGTGCACGGGGTCGACGGACCGCAGGCACTGGCGCCGATGCTCGAACGTGCCAGTGTGCTGGCCGTCGGTCCCGGCCTGGGACAGGCAGCCTGGGGGCATGCGTTGTGGCTCACCGCGCTGGATGCAGGCAAACCGCTGGTGCTGGATGCCGACGGCCTGAACCTGCTCGCGCGCGAGCCGCGTCGATTCGACACGCCGACCGTACTGACGCCGCACCCTGGCGAAGCGGCCCGGCTGCTCGGCGTGGCCGCCGCTGCCGTCGAGCAGGATCGTTTTGCGGCGGTGCGCGAACTGGCGCGGCGCCATCGCGCGGTTGTCGTGCTGAAAGGCGCCGGCAGCCTGGTCGCCGATCCGGATGGACGTCTGGACGTCTGTCCGTGGGGCAATCCCGGGATGGCCTCGGGCGGCATGGGCGACCTGCTCACCGGCATCGTGGCGGCCTTGCTGGCACAGGGTTGCCACCCGTGGGAAGCGGCCTGCCTCGGCGTGGGCCTGCATGCGCGGGCCGGCGACTGCGCTGCGCGGCAAGGCGAGCGTGGATTGCTGGCCAGTGACCTGCTGGCGCCACTGCGGATGTTGGGCAACGGCATGGCGGGATACGAACACGAGCATGATTGAGCAAGCCAACGACGCACTCCGATGGATGTTGCCTGACGAAGCCGCCACCGGCATGCTGGCGGCGCGCTTCGCCACGGCTCTGGACGAGGGCCTGGTGTTGTACCTGCATGGTCCGCTGGGTGCCGGCAAGACCAGCTTTGCGCGCGCCCTGCTGACCGCGCTGGGCGTGGGTGAGCGGGTCAAGAGCCCGACCTACAGTCTGATCGAGGGCTACACGGCAAGGGACCGATCGGCCTGGCACCTGGACCTGTACCGGATCGCCGATCCCGGCGAACTGGAGTGGCTGGGCCTGGATGCGCTGGCCGATCCGGCGGCGCTGGTGCTGGTGGAGTGGCCCGAGCGTGGCGCTGGCGCCCTGCCGGCGGCGGACATCGAACTGCGCCTGGGTTATGCCGGGCAGGGCCGTGAAGGGCGATTGCTCGCGCTTACCCCTCGTGGTGGGCGTCTACTGGCGCGGCTACGCTGAAAGCC
The DNA here is from genome assembly GCF_008329435.1 of Rhodanobacter sp. T12-5. Lineage (GTDB taxonomy): Bacteria > Pseudomonadota > Gammaproteobacteria > Xanthomonadales > Rhodanobacteraceae > Rhodanobacter. The sequence continues at coordinate 258,470 of NZ_NPKN01000002.1, read as the reverse complement.
TGCCAAGTGCCGGTTTCCGCTTGAAAAATGGCGGCTCGGCAATCCTGGCAAGGATATGTTCGGAATGCGCCACTTGCGGTCGATAACTTGATATGACCTGACGAATGGTTCGCAGGCTATGGATATCCAAGGAAAAACTTTCTTGCAATCCCGGCGGCGCTGCGTTTCAATGCGGCTCATGCGGGCTTACCTGAACAAGATCGGTGGATTTTTGGTTGCCGTCATGGTGGCCTTCGCGCCGCTGTGCGCAACCAGGGCGGCCGACCTGAAAGACGCGCGCGTATGGGCCGGGCCCGAATACACCCGGGTCGTCTTCGATGCTTCCGGGCCGGTGAACTACAAGATCAGCCAGGACGGGGATCAGGCAGTGGTGGATCTTGGCGACAGCCGGACCACCGACGGTTTCGTGATGCCATCCGCGCAAGGCCTCTATCGGGGCATGAGCCAGAGTCGTCGAAACGATCGGTTGCAATTGACGGCCAGGATCGATCCGGGCAGCCGTCTGAAAAGCTTCGTGTTGAAGCCGGACCATGGTACGGATTACCGGCTGGTGCTGGACATCTACCCCGCCGATGCTGCTGCGACCGCGAAAGCGAAAGCGAAATCATCCTCGGCGCCCTCGGTCGTTGCGCAGCATCGCCCCTCGCGCAGCAGCCGGGTTGCCACCGAGCAGGCGGCGGCGATGCTCGGCGGCCAGCGCCAGGTGGTGGTGGCCGTCGACGCCGGACACGGCGGCAAGGATCAGGGTGCGCACGGACCCCGCGGCACGCTGGAGAAGGACGTCACGCTCGCGGTGGCGCGCGATCTCGCGGCCCAGATCAATCGCCAGCCAGGCATGAAGGCCGTGCTGACCCGCGACAGCGATTTCTACATTCCGCTCAAGCAACGTTATCGGATCGCTCGCGAGAACAACGCCGACCTGTTCGTGTCGATCCACGCCGATTCGTTCACCAGCGACGACGCCAGGGGATCGTCGGTATGGGTGCTGTCGCCGCGCGGCAAGACCAGCGAGGCTGCCCGCTGGCTCGCCGATCGCGAAAACCGTGCCGACCTGATCGGCGGCACCACGCTGGACGACAAGGACGACAGCCTGGCCAAGGTGCTGCTCGACCTGCAGCAGGGTTGGGCGATGCAGGCCAGCGACGTCGTCGCCGGCAACGTGCTCAAGGCGCTGGCCAAGCTGGGCCCGACCCACCGCGGCTATGTCGAGCGCGCGAACTTCGTGGTGTTGCGTTCACCCGACGTGCCGTCGATCCTGGTCGAAACCGCGTTCATCAGCAATCCGACCGAGGAGCGCAAGCTGCGCGACCCGGCGCACCAGAAAGAGCTCGCCGAAGCAGTGATGGGCGGCGTGAAGAATTACTTCGAATCCACGCCGCCGCCTGGGACCTGGTTTGCAGCGCAGGCTGCCGCCCGCAACGACACCCGCCTGGCATCCGCGCCAGGGCAAGACAGCAAGTTGGTGGCGTCGTCCACCGCGGCTGCGCACGACGTACACAAGGTCGGTCGTGGCGAAAGCCTGAGCAGCATCGCGCGGCAATACGGCGTCAGCGTGGACGCACTGAAGAGTGCGAACCAGATGAGCAGCAGCACGGTCCGCGCCGGTACGACACTGACCATCCCTGCAGGCTGATCGTCGGCGGCATGGCCGGCGTTCGCTGCTAAAGTTCGCGGATGACCGTCATCCGCCTGCTTCCCCCCGAACTCATCAACCAGATCGCCGCCGGCGAAGTCATCGAACGGCCATCCTCGGTGGTCAAGGAACTGGTCGAGAACAGCCTCGATGCAGGTGCCGCGCGCATTGAAGTGGATATCGAAGCCGGCGGCGCGCGACTGATCCGCGTGCGCGACGACGGCGGTGGCATCCACGTCGACGAACTGCCACTGGCGGTGGCTTCGCACGCTACCAGCAAGATCGGCAGTTTCGACGATCTGGAGCACGTCGCCAGCATGGGTTTCCGTGGCGAGGCGCTGGCCTCGGTCTCGTCGGTGGCGCGCTTCGCGCTGACCTCGCGTGCGCGTGACCAGAACGCCGCGTTCCGCATCGAGGTCGACGGTGGCAAGCTGCAGGCGGCGCGCCCGGCGCAGCATCCGCAGGGCACCAGCGTCGAAGTGCGCGACTTGTTCTACAACGTGCCGGCGCGGCGGAAATTCATGCGCGCCGAGCGCACCGAGTTCGCGCATATCGATGACCTGCTGAAGTCGTTGGCGCTGGCGCGCGGGTCGGTGGAATTCCGGCTCAGCCACAACGGCAAGCCGGTACGCATCTGGAAGGCCGCGCGCGATCAGCAGGCGCAGCTGCAGCGTGTGGCCGAAGTGCTCGGCGAGGAGTTTCCCGCGCAGAGCCTGCGCGTCGATCACGCCGCGGCCGGCCTGCACCTGTCCGGCTGGGTCGGCCTGCCGACCGCGTCGCGGGCACAGGCCGATTCGCAGTACTTCTACGTCAACGGCCGGCTGGTGCGCGATCGCATCGTCGCCCACGCGGTGCGCCAGGCCTACGCCGACGTGCTGTTCCACGGCCGCCATGCCGCATTCGTGCTGTACCTGGAACTCGACCCGGCCGGGGTCGATGTGAACGTGCATCCGGCCAAGCATGAAGTGCGTTTCCGCGAGCAGCGGCTGGTCCACGATTTCCTGTTCCGCACACTGCATGAAGCGCTGGCGCAGACGCGCGCCGGGCTGGGCACGCTGCCGGCGGCGGAAATCGGCCCGCAGGCGAGTCACTCGTATGCGCCATCCGCCTCGTCCGCACCGGCGAACTGGCCCGGTCAGTTCAGCCAGAGCCGGTTGAGTCTTGGCACGCGCGAAAGTCCCATGGCCGACTACGCCGCCTTGCTCGGTACGTCGCCGTCTGTCGCGGGCGTTCCCGCGCCGATGCCGGCTACGGAGGAGGGCGAGGCGCCGCCCTTGGGATATGCGATCGCCCAGCTGAAGAGCATTTTCGTGCTGGCCGAGAATGCGCATGGCATGGTGCTGGTGGACATGCATGCGGCGCATGAGCGGATCACCTACGAGAAGCTGAAATCCGGCCGCGTCACCAGCAACCTGCGTTCGCAGGTATTGCTGGTGCCGCTGAGCATCGCGGTCAGCGCGAAGGAGGCCGCCGCCGCCGAGGAGCACTCCGAGGCACTGGCCGAGTGGGGCCTGGAGCTGTCGCGCAGTGGCCCGTCGACGATCGTCGTACGGCGCATTCCCGCCTTGCTGGAAGGCGCCGATGTGGGGCAGCTCAGTCGCGACGTGTTGTCCGAGCTGGCCCAGCACGGCAGCTCGCGCCGGCTGCAGGAGCTGGAGAACGAACTGCTCTCCACCATGGCCTGCCACGGTTCGGTGCGTGCCGGGCGCCGGTTGACGATTCCGGAAATGAATGCCTTGCTGCGCGAGATGGAGGCGACCGAGCGCTCCGGACAATGCAATCATGGGCGTCCGACCTGGGTCCAGCTGAGCCTGGCCGAGCTCGACAAATTGTTCATGCGTGGTCGTTGACGCGCGTTTCAGGGATTCGTTTCGCTGGAGATACCGACCCGATGTTACGCACCAGCCTGTTTGTTGCCGCCGCCATTCTGGGAGTCACTACCGTGTATGCCACCGATCTCGACAGTTACACGCACAGCATCGAGCAATGGCGATCCGAAAGGGTCGAGCGGCTCACTGCGCCGCATGGCTGGCTGAGCCTGATCGGACTGGAGTGGCTGCAGCCTGGCGACAACAGCGTCGGCAGTGCCGGCGACAACGCCATCGTGCTGAAGGCCGGCCCTGCTCATCTGGGCGTGGTGACGTTGGCGCCTGACGGTGCCGTACGCATCGTGCTGGCGACGGACAGCGGCGCCACCGTCGACGGCAAGGCCGTCACGCAGGCGGTTCTGGTCGACGACATGCACGCCGCTGCCACTGCCGCGCCGACGACGGTCAGCTTCGGCACGGCGAGCTTCTACGTGATCGACCGCGAAGGGCGAAAGGGATTGCGGGTGAAGGACAGCGCAACGCCGGCGCGCAAGCACTTCGCGGGTATCGACTATTACCCGATCGACCCGAGCTGGCGCATCGTCGCGGACTGGGTGCCGTTCGATCCGCCGCACAAGCTGGAAATAGGTTCGGTGATCGGCACCATCGAGAGCGTGGACGTACCGGGCAAGGCGGTGTTCCGCCGCGACGGCCACACCTATGAGTTGTTGCCGTACCAGGAGGAGCCGGGTGGCGAGTTGTTCTTCGTGATGGCCGATCGCACGTCCGGCAAGGAAACCTACGGCGCGGCGCGTTTTTTCTACGCCGCGTTGCCGAAGGACGGCAAGGTCGTGCTGGATTTCAACAAGGCCTACAACCCGCCGTGCGCGTTCACCCCGTTTGCCACCTGCCCGCTGGCGCCGCCGGAAAACCGGCTGGACTTGCGCGTGACCGCGGGCGAGAAAAAGTATGTCGGCGAGCACCACTGATGGATGCCCTGTGGGAGCGGCTTCAGCCGCGATGCTTCTGACCTGGGAACCGGAACATCGCGGCTGAAGTCGCTTCCGCGGCAAGCGCGGCTATCGACCCTTGAACTCCGCTTTGCGCTTCTCCAGAAACGCCGACGTGCCTTCGCGCATGTCCTCGGTGGAAAACGCCAGTGCGAAGCCCTGCGTCTCGAATTCCAGGCCCTGGTCGATCGCGGTCTCGCCACCTTGCAGTACGGCGTCGAGGATGCCGGCGGCAGCCAGCGGCGCGGCGCCGGCGAGTTGGTCCGCCAGCGCGTTCACCACCTCGTCCAATGCTTCGGGCGCGACCACGCGGGTGACGATGCCCAGCTCGTACGCACGTTGCGCGGGGATCACAGCGCCGGTCAGGCACAGTTCCAGCGCCGCACCGCGACCGGCCAGGCGCAGCAGGCGCTGGGTGCCGCCGAAACCGGGGATCAGGCCGAGGTTGATTTCCGGCTGGCCGAATTTCGCCTTCTCGCTGGCCACGCGCAGGTGGCAGGCCATCGCCAGTTCCATGCCGCCGCCAAGCGCGAAGCCCTGGATGCGTGCGATCACCGGTTTGCCGAGCCGCTCGATCGACGTCATCAGGCGCTGGCCGGTACGCGAAAAGCCCTGTGCCTGCACCGGCGTATAGCCGTGCATCTCGGCGATGTCGGCGCCGGCAACGAACGCTTTTTCGCCGGCACCGGTCAGCACCACCGCACGCACGGCGTCGTCCTGCGCGGCCTGGGCAAACACGATGGTCAGCTCGTTGAGGGTGTCGCGGTTCAGCGCGTTGAGTTTGTCCGGTCGGTTGACGATGATCGTGCGCACCGCGCCACGATTGTTTATTTCCAGATTGCGATAGGCCACGAGCGACTCCCGATGAATGCACGGCAGCGATGGTAGCAGCGGGAACCTTTGCCGCTGTCGGGGTTCTCAAGCCACGAGCGCAATACCTGAAGAAATTCGGCGCACCGCTCAGGATGATCTGTCAGGATCGACTGTCGAAACAGGAAGAGCCGGTGGAGAAAGGCATGACATATCTGCGTTGCGGGTTGTTCGGCATGTTGTTGCTGGGCGGCGTGGTGCACGCGCAGGGCCGGCTGCCGTCGGGCAGCGCGCTGGTGAAGCCGGACAAGATCAAATTGTCGTACGCGATCGGCTACCAGATCGGCAGCCAGTTCGCGGATGGCAAGCCTGAAGTGGATATCCCCACCTTGCAGCGGGCGATTCAGGACGCCTACGCCAAGCGCCATCCGAGCGTGTCGCAGCAGGAGATGCGCCTGCAGATGCAGCGGCTCGACCAGCAGATGCATGCCCAGGCGCTGACCGAGTTCAAGCACATCGCCGCGGCCAACGCGCGCAAGAGCGCGGCGTTCATGGCGAGCAACCGGCAACGGGCCGGGGTCGTGCAATTGCCTTCGGGTATCCAGTACGCGGTGTTGAGCCGGGGCACCGGCAAGGTGAGTCCGACGGTGAACAGCATGGTCACGGTGAATTACCGCGGCATGCTGATCGACGGCACCGAATTCGACAGCACCTGGGCACACGGGGCGCCGGTCAGCTTCGTCGTCAACAAGGTGCTTCCGGGCTGGCAGGACGTGATCCCGCGGATGCATGTGGGCGACCGCTGGAAAGTGGTGATCCCGCCGCGGCTGGCGTACGGGGAAAACGGCGAACTTCCACGCATTGGTCCGAACGAGGCGTTGATATTCGAGATCGAACTGCTCGACATCAAGCCCGGTACCGACAAGCCCTGAGAGGTTGTGACCATTCCACCTCTCAGGCCGGCCATGGCGAGGGCATGGATGCCCGAGTTGAGGCAACGCAGGAGCGGTTGTCCGATGGCCGGTCGCGGATCGGGCACGCCAGTGCCTGATTTGCATCTTCGCAGGCCCTGAGCCGCGCGGTGGTAACATGCTCCGTCATGCCGAACATCGCCGAACCCGCCGAAAACCTTCCATTGACCCCCTGCACCGGCATCTGCCGGCTGGACGATCGCGGCTATTGCGTCGGTTGCCGGCGCACCGGCGAGGAGATTGGTCGTTGGCGCGCAATGGGCGACGCCGAACGGCTGCACATCATGCGGGTGGTCCTGCCGGGTCGCAAGTCGTCGTGATGGAGGCGTTGATCACCGCGGTGCGCCCGTTGTCGGCGCCGCCTGTGGGGCCGGGCTGGAATCACGCGGAGATGACCGAGCTGCTTGGCAACCGCGCGCGCCAGGCCGCCGCGGTACTGGTGGGTTTTCGCGAAGGCGTCCAACCGCGGCTGGTGCTCACCGTGCGTAACGATCAACTGCACGCCCATGCCGGCCAGGTGGCATTTCCCGGCGGCCGCCGCGATCCCGCCGACAGCGACGCACTGGACACGGCCTTGCGCGAGAGTGAGGAGGAGATCGGGCTTGAGCGCGCCATGGTCACGCCGCTGGGTTACCTGGACTGCTTCGAGACCATCAGCGGCTTCTGCATCACCCCGGTCGTCGCGAAGATCGCGGCCGAGGCGCAGCTTTACCCGGCACCCGGTGAAGTGGCGGAGGTGTTCGAAGTACCGCTGGCATTCCTGCTGGAGCCGGCCAACCTGCGCCGCTATACGATGGAGTTCCGCGGCCACCAGCGGCCGATGGTGGAATTCGTCCACGGCGGTCATCGCATCTGGGGCGCCACCGCCGCAATGCTGTTCAACCTGCTGCAGAGGATGGGACGGACATGAGCCTGAAGACCACCTTGATCGACGCGGCCGAACTGGCTGCCTTGCCGCCGCAGGAAACGTTGATTGTCGATTGCCGTTTCGAACTGGGCGATCCGGACAAGGGCACACGCGACTATCTGGATGGCCATATCCCCGGGGCCGTATACGCCAGCCTTGACCACGATCTGTCTGACCTGTCGCGCGAGGCCGAGGGCCTGGGGCGGCATCCGTTGCCACTGGAGTCGGCGTTCAACGCGTTGCTGTCGCGCTGGGGCTGGCAGCCGGGCATGCAAGTGGTGAGCTATGACGCCGGCAGCGGCGCGCTCGCTGCGGCACGGTTGTGGTGGTTGCTGCGCCTGGTCGGCGTGCGGCAGGTCGCGGTGCTGGATGGCGGTTTCGCGGCCTGGCTGGCGGCGGGCCGGCCGGTTGAAACCGGCGAAGCGCACGTGCGTGCGGCTTCACGGGTTTCTCTGCGCTATGACGCGAGCCAGGTGCTGGTCGAGCATGCGGCGCTGTTGGGTGGGGCGACGGGGCAGTTGCTGGATGCCCGCGCCGCGCCCCGTTACCGCGGTGACGTCGAGCCGCTGGATCGAGTCGGGGGCCATGTGCCCGGTGCACTGAACCGGCCGTTCGCCGAGAACCTCGGCGGCGACGGCCGTTTCAAGCCTGCCGCGCAACTGCGCGACGAGTTCATGGCTGTGCTTGGTGCGACCGAGCCATCGCGGGTCGTGCACATGTGCGGTTCCGGCGTCACCGCCTGCCACAACCTGCTGGCAATGGAACACGCCGGCCTGCATGGTTCGCGATTGTATGCGCCGTCATGGAGCGGCTGGGTCAGCGACCCGGCCCGGCCTGTCGCGAAAGGCGAAGAGTGAGTGAAGAGGAGTGAGAAACGAGAGATGCGTTGCCGCATCGCACTTGTAGGGCGGGCACTGCCCGCCGGCTTCTCATCGCAAGGTTGATGACAGGAAAGAAGTGAGTACGTGGAAAGTGGGAGACGAGCGGAGGCACTCACTCGTTTCCCACTCCTCTCTACTCATTTCTTGTTCTTGAGTCGCGCTACCAATTGCTGCAGCACTTCCTGCGTCTGCGGATGGAAGAACGCATCGGTGAAGTCTTCCAGCGGCAGGGCATCCAGATCGGCATAGGCGGCGGCGAGATCGGCGCGGGCCAGCGTGCGGGTGGCGAGCATCGCGTGTGCGGGCAGGGCGAGCAGTTCGCCCAGCCAGTGCAACGCGCGCGTCGTGACCTGGTCGACGCCGGTGAGTTCGTCGACGAAGCCGCAAGCCAGTGCATCGGCCGCGTCGAGCATGGCGCCGGAGACCAGCAGCCGCTCGGCGCGGTAGGTGCCGACCACGCGGCGCAACGCCAGCTGGATCGCCTCGGGCACGATCAGCCCGACCTGGACCTCGTTGAGGCCGATCCGGTAGGGACCTTCGGCCATCACCCGGTAGTCGCAGAACAGCGCCAGCACCGCGCCGCCGGCCGGGCTGTGGCCGGTGATCGCCGCCACCAGCGGGATCGGCGCGCGGGCAAGGGTGCCGCACAGCGAGAAGAGTTCGCGCCAGTACTCGCGTACGCCAGCGCGGTCGCGTGCGAGCAGCGCCGGTACGTCGACGCCGGCGGAGAACAGGCCCTTGGCGCCGGACAGCACGATGCCGCGCATGCCATCGCGCACGCTGTCGTCGATGGCGGCACGCAGTGCGCGCAGCAGTTCCAGGTTCAGCGCGTTGACCGGTGGTCGGGCAAGCTGGATCTCGCGGATGCCATTGTCGTGGCTGGTGATGTCGAGCATGGGAGACTCCGGTCGGGTTACTGCGGCTGTTCGTCGGCGGTCCAGCTGTAGCGGACGGCATAGTCCAGCACGGCCTTGCCGTTGGCTGGCACGTCGACGCGGAACTCCAGCGTGTCCGGCGTCTGCCGGCTGGGTTTGCTGCTGGACGAGGCCAGCGTCCACTGCCTCCAGCGGCCGGGATGTTCGCGTACGGTTACCGTGCGGACACTGTCGCCGGCGTTGCTGAGGCTGATGCGGAACGCCTCGTCCATGGTGCGACCGGCCTTGTCCACGCTGAAGGCGGTGCGTTCGCGCTCGGCGCGCAGGTCGAAGGCGGTGCCCAGGGTGATCGTGGCATCGCTGCCTTTCGGGGTGTCGTCGATGCGGCCTTCGCCGATGAATTGCGGCGTGCCGTTCCTGTCGGCGGTGAGCACGCGCAGGTAGCCGGCCGGCAGGCTGTCGAACGCCTTCAATTTCAGCGTGCTGACGATCGCGCTGCCACCGCCCTGGTTGAAGTCACGGTTCAAGATCGGCTGCGGTGGCAGGTAGCTGCCGCCGTTCTCGTACAGCGCGGTGCGCGTGCAATCCATCGTGCGACCGGCGTACAGCGGGACCTGGCTGACGCTGCCATCGGGCAGCTCGACGGTGCCGGGCAGGGCGTAGCTGCGGTAGTCGCCGATGCTGTCCTGTTGTGGCATGGCGTCGGCCTTGGCGCTGTAGCCACGCGCCATCGTCATCATCGGACGCGGTGCCGAGGCCTTGGCCATGTTCGGCTCGCCGGCGATCAGGGTGACCTGCGCATCGTGCCAGTCGCGTCCGCTGCGGTTGGCGATGCTGGCGCGCGATTCGAACTGCATGCGGCAGCCCGCGCCCGGTTGCAGCGTCGCCACATAGGCGGCGCGCCAGCCAAGACCGGAAGCAGGGTAGCTGAGCACGGCCCTGGTCGAGCCGGCACGCGCGGCATCGACGCGCAGGCTCAGGCTGGAACCGAGCGGAAAATCCCCCTCGGAACTGCGCACGGCGGAGTAGTTGCGCACGAGCGTGGTGCCCGTGACGCCATGTATCAGCAGCCCATCGCTTGCACGCAACAGGGTGCCGCTGGCCAGCGATTCGCCGTTGCTGCCGAGTACATCCACGCTGCGGCCGACCAGGCCAGTCAGCGCCGCGTTCGCACCCTGCGCCAGCAGCAGGCGCTGCGATATCACTTTGGCGCGACCATCGGGAAAGCCCAGCGCCAGCGCTTCGGCATCCAGCGCGTTCGGCAGGTCGCCGATCACCACGTCGTGCGTGCCGGCGGCGAGGGTCAGCATGCGCTGCTCGCGCACGACGGCATAGCCGTCATCGACGCTGCCGTCGACGGTGCTGGCGTACAGCGCGGCGCTGTCGCTGCGATACAGGGTGAGCGCGGTGGTGTCGGCGGCATGCGCCATCGACGTGCCGGTGAGCGCAGTGAGGCAGGCGAGGGTGAGGGCGGTGCGATGTGCTGTCGTCATGGGGCGCGTTCCATCGTTGGGGGCCGAATCGTCATCTTAGCGACGACGCGTGCATGGCGTGCGTCGATTGCATCACTGCACGTCGACCGCCACAGGGCAATGTCAGTCGCCTTGGTGGCGAGTGGCGGCCACGCGGATCGTCGCGGGTAACGGCATTGCCTTGCCGTTGGCGGGGTTCATCCACACCATCACCACGTGACCGTCGCAGTACAGGCGGCTGGCGTCGTCGGCGTCGACGATGCGGTGGCTGATCGTCATCGAGCTGGTGCCCAGGCGGGTGCAGCGCAGTTCGATGTGCAGCGAGGCCGGCCATTCGATTGGTCGGCGGTACTGCAGCTCGCTGGCGGCCAGTACCGGCATGGCGTCCTCGCTGAACCAGTCGCGCACGTGCTGCAGCCACTGCAGCCGGGCTTCTTCCAGGTAGGTGAGGAAGTTTGAATTGTTGACGTGGTTGAACGCGTCGAGGTCGCGCCAGCGCACGCCGAGCGAGGCGACGAACAGCGGTGCGTCGGCCTCCGGTGAGGCTTCGACAGCCGGGCTGGTTTTGCGCGGGCTCATGGGCGCTTCTTCTTGCTGCCGCGCATCGGCTTGTATTTGTCGGCCGAGGCGATGTGCTTGGTGGCAGCCTTGACGCGCTTGGCGGCGCCGGGCTTCTTCGGCCTGGCCGGCTTCAGGTGCGGTGCGAGGAAGTGGCCGGTGTGCGATTCGGGCGTGGCCGCCACGGTTTCCGGCGTGCCGGAGACCAGGATACGGCCGCCGCCGGCGCCGCCCTCGGGGCCGAGGTCGACGATCCAGTCGGCGGTCTTGATCACGTCGAGGTTGTGCTCGATCACCACCACGGTATTTCCCTGGTCGACCAGCTGGTGCAGTACGTCGAGCAGTTGCTCGATGTCGTGGAAGTGCAATCCGGTGGTGGGCTCGTCGAGGATGTAAAGCGTGCGGCCGGTATCGCGCTTGCTCAGCTCTTTGGACAGCTTCACCCGCTGCGCCTCGCCGCCGGACAGGGTGGTCGCGCTCTGGCCGAGCTTGATGTAGTCGAGGCCGACCGCGCGCAACGTGTCGAGCTTGCGCGCGATGGTCGGCACGTTCTCGAACAGCTTCAGCGCGTCCTCCACCGTCATGTCGAGCACGTCGGCAATCGTGTGGCCCTTGTACAAAACCTCCAGCGTTTCGCGGTTGTAGCGCTTGCCGTGGCAGACGTCGCAGGGCACGTAGACATCGGGCAGGAAGTGCATCTCCACCTTGATCATGCCGTCGCCCTCGCACGCCTCGCAGCGGCCGCCGCGCACGTTGAAGCTGAAGCGGCCCGGCGTGTAGCCGCGCGAACGTGCTTCCGGCACTTGCGAAAACATGTCGCGCAACGGGGTAAACAGGCCGGTGTAGGTGGCCGGATTGGAGCGTGGCGTGCGGCCGATCGGCGACTGGTCGATGTCGACCACCTTGTCGAACAGGTCCATGCCTTGCACCGACTTGTGCGGTGCCGACTGCGTGCCGGCGCCGTTGAGCTCGGCCGCGGCAAGGCGGAACAGGGTGTCGTTGACCAGGGTCGACTTGCCCGAGCCGGAGACGCCGGTGACGCAGGTGAACAGGCCAGCCGGGATGGCCAGGTCGACGTTCTTCAGGTTGTTGCCGCTGGCACCTTTCAGGTGCAGCCAGGAATCGTCATCGATCGGCTGGCGGCGTTCCTTCGGCACCTCGATCGCACGCTCGCCGGAGAGGAACTGGCCGGTGACCGAGCGCGGCGAATCGAGCATGTCCTGCACCGTGCCTTGCGCCACGATCTCGCCGCCGTGCACGCCGGCACCGGGGCCGATGTCGAGCACGTGGTCGGCCATGCGGATCGCGTCCTCGTCGTGCTCGACCACGATCACCGTGTTGCCGAGGTCGCGCAGGCGGGTGAGCGTGCCGAGCAGGCGCTCGTTGTCGCGCTGGTGCAGGCCGATCGACGGCTCGTCCAGCACGTACATCACGCCGACCAGGCCGGCACCGATCTGCGAGGCGAGACGGATGCGCTGCGCTTCGCCGCCGGACAGGGAGTCGGCCTGGCGGTCGAGCGTGAGGTAATTGAGGCCGACGTCGTTGAGGAAGGTCAGCCGCTCACGGATTTCCTTGACGATCTTCACTGCGATCTCGCCGCGCCAGCCGGTGAGCTTGAGGTTCTCGAAAAAAGCCAGTGCGTCGTCGATCGAACGATGGGTCAGCGATGGCAGCGCGTGGTCGGCGACGAACACATTACGCGCCGAGCGATTCAGCCGCTGGCCTTCGCAGGCGGGGCAAGGCTGGTCGCTGATGTACTTGGCCAGCTCCTCGCGCACGGCGGAGGATTCGGTTTCCTTGTAGCGCCGTTCCAGGTTCGGCAGGATGCCTTCGAACGCATGCTCACGGGTGACCTTGCCGCCGCGTTCGGTGATGTAGCGGAACGCGATTTTCTCCTTGCCGCTTCCGTGCAGGATGGCCTTCTGGACGTCCGCGGGAAGTTTCTGCCACGGCGCATCCACGTCGAAGCCGTAGTGGGCCGCCAGCGAAAGGATCAGCTGGAAATAGTGCGCATTGCGTCGGTCCCAGCCGCGCACCGCGCCGCCGGACAACGGCAGCTCGGGATGGCCGACCACACGCGATGCGTCGAACACCTGGGTCACCCCGAGGCCGTCGCAGGACGGGCAGGCGCCGACCGGGGAGTTGAACGAGAACAGCCGTGGTTCCAGCTCCGGCAGCGAATAGTCGCAGACCGGACAGGAATAGCGCGAGGACAGCAGTTGTTCTGGTGCCTTCCCGTCATCCATGTTGACCACGATCACCAGCCCGTCGCCGAGTCGCAGCGCGGTCTCGAACGATTCGGCCAGCCGCTGCTTGATGTCATCGCGCGGGCGGAAACGGTCGATCACCACTTCGATCGTGTGCTTCTGGCGCAGGGTCAGCGGCGGCACGGCGTCGAGATCGAACACCGCGCCGTCGACGCGGGCGCGCACGAAGCCCTGCGCGCGCAGCTGCTCGAACACCTGCACGTGCTCGCCCTTGCGTTCGCGGACCACCGGCGCCAGCAGCATGTAGCGCTGCTCCGGGTCCAGCGCCAGGGTGGCGTCGACCATCTGGCTCACCGTCTGTGCCTCCAGCGGGATGCCGTGGTCGGGACAGCGCGGCGTGCCGACGCGTGCGTACAGCAGGCGCAGGTAGTCGTACACCTCGGTGATCGTGCCGACGGTGGAGCGCGGGTTGTGCGAGGTGGATTTCTGCTCGATCGAGATAGCCGGCGACAGGCCCTCGATGTGGTCGACGTCGGGCTTCTCCATCATCGACAGGAATTGCCGCGCATAGGCCGACAGCGACTCGACGTAGCGTCGCTGGCCTTCGGCGTAGATGGTGTCGAACGCCAGCGAGGATTTGCCGGAACCGGACAGGCCGGTGATCACGATCAATTTGTCGCGTGGCAGGTCGAGGTCGATGTTCTTGAGGTTGTGCGTGCGTGCGCCGCGGATTCGAATGGTGTCCATGGACGCCGGATATGGGGGGGAACCTTTACTATACCAAGGAGTTTCGATAGTTCACCGGACGATCGGTCAGCAGCCGGGCTTTTACTGTCGTCAAGGTCCGGCGCTGGGGGTCGATCGGACAAGTGGTCAGTATTTGACCAGCGCTCAGGCGGGTCGCTATAATCCGTAGTTCGCCAGACCTGAAGGGGTCATGGCGATACCCAAGAGAATAACGACAGAAGGGCATTCCCATGAGTTACGCAGTCATCAAGACCGGTGGCAAGCAGTACCGTGTGCAGCAGGGCGACGTGCTGCGCGTGGAGCTGTTGACCGCCGAAGAAGGCGCCACCGTGAGCTTTGACCAGGTGTTGCTGGTCGGTTCCGGCGAGTCGGTCACCGTTGGTGCGCCGGTCGTCGAGGGCGCCAGCGTCAGCGCCACTGTGCGCAAGCACGGCCGTGCCGACAAGATTCGCATCATCAAGTTCCGCCGCCGCAAGCACTACAAGCGTCAGCAGGGCCATCGGCAGCATTTCACCGAAATCGAGATCACGGGCATCAACGCCTGAGCAACTGGAGCATTGAGTCATGGCACATAAAAAAGGCGTAGGTTCCAGCCGCAACGGTCGCGATTCGAACCCGAAATACCTCGGCGTCAAGATCTACGGCGGCCAGGCCATCGAAGCCGGCAACATCATCGTGCGTCAGCGCGGTACCCAGTTCCATCCGGGCACGGGTGTGGGTCTGGGTCGCGACCACACGTTGTTCGCGCTGGTCGACGGCACCGTCAAGTTCGCCGTCCGCGGCGACAAGAACCGCCGTTTCGTCGACGTCGTCCAGGCGTAAGCCTTCCGCGACGCGACAGCGAAGGCCCCGCTTCGGCGGGGCTTTTCGTTTGTAGCAGGGATTGGGGATTCGTAAAAGCGCGAATCGCCCCACGTCCCGTACCATGTTCACGATTACCCGCTTTTCCAAATCCCCAATCCCGGCTCCCCCATGAAATTCGTCGACGAAGCAAACATCAAAGTCCAGGCCGGTGACGGCGGCAATGGCTGCATCAGCTTCCGCCGCGAGAAGTTCATCCCGTTCGGCGGCCCCGACGGCGGCGACGGCGGTTTCGGCGGCTCGGTCTGGCTGGTGGCCGACGAGGGCCTGAATACCCTGGTCGACTTCCGTCACCAGCGCAGCTTCAAGGCCAAGCGCGGCGAGAACGGCATGGGCAGCCAGATGTACGGCAAGGGCGGCGAGGACACCACGATCCGCGTACCGGTAGGCACCATGATCACCAACGTCGACACCGACGAGGTGATCGGCGACCTCACCGCCCATGGCCAGCGCATGCTGGTGGCGCAGGGCGGCAAGGGTGGTCTGGGCAACATCCACTTCAAGACGTCGGTGAACCGGGCGCCGCGCAAGGCCACGCCGGGCACGCCGGGCGAGGCGCGCGAACTGAAGCTGGAGCTGCGCCTGCTGGCCGACGTCGGCCTGCTCGGTTTCCCGAACGCCGGCAAGTCCACCTTCATCCGCGCCGTGTCCGCGGCGACGCCGCGGGTGGCGGATTACCCGTTCACCACGCTGCACCCGAACCTGGGCGTGGTCAGCCTGGGCACCGACCAGAGCTTCGTGATCGCCGACATTCCCGGTCTGATCGAGGGCGCCTCCGAGGGCGCCGGCCTGGGCATCCAGTTCCTGCGCCACGTGGCGCGCACCAGCCTGCTGCTGCACATCGTAGACATCGCGCCGGTCGACGGCTCCGACGTGGCCGCCCAGGTACGGGCGATCGAGCAGGAGCTGCAGAAGTTCAATCCGGAATTACTGGAGCGTCCGCGCTGGCTGGTGCTGAACAAGGCCGACATGCTGGCCGAAGACGAACGCCAGGCCGTGGCGGAGAAGATCGTCGCCGAGCTGAACTGGACCCAGCCCTGGTTCCTGGTCTCGGCGATCGCCCGCGAGGGCACCATGGCCGTGTGCCAGCAAGTGCAGCGCTTCTTCGAGTCGCAACGCGAGGCCAGCGTGGAGCGCACCGACATGCTGCCGAACGACGTGCGCCTGCGCGGGGAAGATCCGCAAGGCTGAGCCGTCGCCGCGCTCACGACGCAGCGCCCATAAGCGGACGGAGCACTGATCCAGATCATGGGAACGGCGGCCGGCTGCTGCAAGAATGCAGCGCGGCTTGCCGCCATGACCGCTTGCCGCCATGACCGAACGAACCCAGCGACAAGCTGCGCAATGGGGTATGATGAGGTCATTAAATGAGAATGACTATCAGTCAATTTCGCCTGATGCAGGAACCCCCGCCATGAAACGCCTGTTGCCGCTTGTACTAGCCATTTTGCTTCCGCTGCTTGCCAGCGCGGCCGACGCTCCCAGCTATACGCTGACCCTGAAGGATCACCGCTACCAGCCCAACGAGCTGCGTATTCCCGCGAATGTCCGGATCAAGCTGGAGCTGATCAACCAGGATCCCTCGCCGGAGGAGTTCGAGAGCAACGACTTTCCGGCCGAGAAGATCGTGATGCCGAACAGCCGCATCAGCCTGTTCATCGGTCCGTTCAAACCGGGGCGCTACCGCTTCTATGGCGATTTCCACCAGCCCACCGCGCAGGGCATGCTGGTGGTGGAGTAGACCTATGTGGGCCGTGGCCTTGCTGGTGTTTCGGGAAGTGCTGGAAGCGGCGCTGATCGTCAGCGTGGTGGCGGCAGCCACGCGCGGCGTGCTGCGTCGCGGCTGGTTCGTCGGCGGCGGCATCGCGCTGGGAATCTTCGGCGCGGTACTGGTGGCGTTGTCGGCCGACCTGCTGGCTGCGGCATTCAGCGGCGTCGGGCAGGAGCTGTTCAACGCCGGCGTACTGCTGGCAGCAGTGCTGATGATCGGCTGGCACGTGCTGTGGATGTCCAGCCACGGCCGCGAGCTGAGCCGGCAGATGCAGGTGCTGGGCAACGCGGTGCACAGCGGTGCCAGTTCGCTGGGACTGTTGCTGGCGGTGGTGGCGCTGGCGGTGCTGCGCGAGGGCTCGGAGGTGGTGCTGTTCCTGTACGGCATGCGTGCCGGTGGGGCGGAACACCTATGGGCCGGACTGTCGATCGGCGTGGTGGCCGGCGCGGCACTCGGCTTCGCGCTGTATGCGGGCCTGCTGCGTATTCCCTTGCGGCACTTCTTCGGCGCCACCAATGCCATGCTGGTGCTGCTGGCCGCGGGACTGGCTTCGACGGCCGCGCGCTACCTGATCCAGGCCGACCTGCTGCCGGCCTGGGGCCATCAGCTGTGGGACAGTTCGTGGCTGCTCGGCAACGGCTCGCTGCTGGGCCAGACCGCGCACATCCTGGTCGGTTACGACGCGCAGCCGGCCGGCATGCAACTGGTGTTCTACGCAGTCACGCTGGGGGCGTTGGGAGTCGGCGCGCGATGGATCCAGCGCAAGCGGCGACCCGCTCCGATCGTGGCGGTCTCCGATGCGACCAGTTTGTCGTAGAGATCGGACCCGCTCCGTGGCGACGTTACCCCGGCCCGGCCCCGATAGTCGGGAGCGGGCCGGGCAAGCCGTGTCTTTTGCTCAGGGGTGCGGCTGATCTGTCGCGTCATTGCCCTTGGTCTTGGGGCTGTCGGGGTTCTGCTTCGTCTTGACCGGAGCCAGTGGACCGACCACGGCGGTACCTTTCTGTTCCACAAAATTGTGATCGTATGGATTGTTGCTGGCGGTCAGCTGCTGGTATGCGACCGACCCATCGATGTCCGCGCCTCCGGTGAGTTCTCCAGGCGACATGCTGACCGGCTTTGACATAACCCCATTGCTCGTCGCCATGCTCCCGGAAGAACCCACGTGATTGGCTCCCACCGACAACGGTGCGGACACGCTTCCAACGCGCGAGCCGGTCATGGATGAGCGTACCTGCGCCCAGCGGGACTTGGCGCGACGCAGGGCAACCTTGTCGCCATATCGCGGGATCAGTTCCTGCAGGATCACGTTTGCCTGCACCAGCTGTGCCGGGGTCAACTGCGCACGAACCAGCTCCCGCGCGTGGACATAGGTCGGGTCGTTGCGTTCCGCGGCCAGTGTCATCCAGGCCATCGCGCGCGGGAGGTCCACCGGGATGCCCTGCCCGAGGCCGTACATCACGCCAAGATTGTATTCAGCCGGTTTGTAGGCCCACGACGCCGCCACTTGATACATGTTCACGGCGAACGAATACTCGTGCTTCGTAAACGCCTGTGCACCAACGCCAAAGTAATATTGGCCCGGACGGCCATCGCTCTCAGGTGTCCCAGCGACATAGGCCGGAAGGCTGGCTTGCTTGGCTGCTGAATCGTATACCGGTGCATGGTCTGCGGTTTGTGCGGCGAGTGGCATGAAGGAAGCCATCGACAGGCAGAACAGGCACAGCGCGGCGTTTCTTTGCGGGTTCATGGCGGTCCGTCCTTGCGGGGAAATCGCTCATGACATTACACCTCTGCAAATTGGCCATGCAAGAAGCCGGCTGCATGGAAAGCTGCCGGCAGCCTTTGCCGCGATTACATGCGGAATACGCCGTAGCGCTGCGCTTCGATGGGCGCATTGAGCGAGGCGGAGATGGCCAATCCGAGCACGCGGCGCGTGTCGACCGGGTCGATGATGCCGTCGTCCCACAACCGCGCGCTGGCGTAGTAGGGGTGGCCCTGGTGCTCGTACTGCTCGCGGATCGGCGCCTTGAAGGCCTCTTCCTCGTCCGCCGACCACTCGCCGCCGCGCGCCTCGATGCCGTCGCGCTTGACCGTGGCCAGCACGCTCGCGGCCTGCTCGCCACCCATCACGCTGATACGCGCATTCGGCCACATCCACAGGAAACGCGCGCCGTAAGCGCGGCCGCACATCGCGTAGTTGCCGGCACCGAAGCTGCCGCCGATCACCACGGTGAACTTGGGCACGTGCGAGCAGGCGACCGCGGTGACCATCTTTGCTCCATCCTTGGCGATGCCGGCCTGCTCGTACTTCTTGCCGACCATGAAGCCGGTGATGTTCTGCAGGAACACCAGCGGCACGTTGCGCTGGTTGCACAGCTCGATGAAGTGCGCGCCCTTCAGCGCGCTCTCGGCGAACAGGATGCCGTTGTTCGCGACGATGCCCACCGGGTAGCCATGGATGTGCGCGAAGCCGCAGACCAGGGTCTTGCCGTAGCGTGCCTTGAATTCATGGAACTCGGAGCCGTCGACGACGCGCGCGATCACCTCGCGGATGTCGAACGGGCGGCGGGTGTCCTGCGGGATCACGCCGTACAGCTCCTCGGCCGGGTACTTCGGCTCAACCGGTGCGCGCAGTGCCAGCGGCATGTCCTTCTTCCGGTTGAGATGGGCCACGATGTCGCGTGCGATCGACAGCGCGTGCGCGTCGTTCTCGGCGTAGTGGTCGGCCACGCCGGAGATGGCCGTGTGCACGTCCGCGCCGCCCAGCGTCTCGGCATCCACCACCTCGCCGGTGGCCGCCTTCACCAGCGGCGGGCCGCCGAGGAAGATCGTGCCTTGTTCGCGCACGATGATCGTCTCGTCGCTCATCGCCGGCACGTAAGCGCCGCCGGCGGTGCACGAGCCCATCACCACCGCGATCTGCGGGATGTTGAGCGAGGACATCCGCGCCTGGTTGTAGAAGATCCGCCCGAAATGCTCCTTGTCCGGGAACACCTCGTCTTGCAGCGGCAGGAACGCGCCGCCGGAATCGACCAGGTAGACGCAGGGCAGGCGGTTTTCCAACGCCACTTCCTGCGCGCGCAGATGCTTTTTCACGGTGATCGGGAAATAGGTGCCACCTTTGACCGTGGCATCGTTGGCGACCACCACCACCTCGATCCCGTTGACCCGGCCGATGCCGGTGATCAGGCCGGCGGCCGGCGCGGCATCGTCGTACATGCCGTGCGCGGCCAGCGGCGACAGTTCCAGGAACGGCGAGCCCGGGTCGAGCAGGGCGCGGATGCGTTCGCGCGGCAGCAGCTTGCCGCGGGCGACGTGTTTCTCGCGCGCTCTTGCGCCGCCGCCTTCGGCGCTGCGCAGCAGTTCGCGCTGCAGGTCATCCACCAGGGCGCGCAACTGCGTGCTGGCTGCCTGAAATTCCGGGGAACGCAGGTCGATCTGTGAGGCGATCGTGCTCATGGGTACTAACTCATCGGGTCGGGTGTGGCGGACTCACTTGTCCGGTGACACGGCCCGAGGCTGGCGTCCGTGCACAAATGCTGGATGATAACCGGCACCGACTTCTGACCAAAATCCAGAATGCAGGGACGAAAAAAAACGGTCGCACGAGGCGACCGTTTTTTCATTGAACCGGAACCGGATCAATGACCGCTGGAGGCGGCCTTTGCTGCGTCCTTTGCAGCGTCCTTTGCATTGCCGGCAGCGTCTTTCGCAGCGTCGGCAGCCTTGTCGGCCTGATTGGCGGCATTGCTGGCGGCATCCTTGGCCGAATCGCTCATGGCGTTGTTGGCCGAGGAAGCTGCGGTGGCGGCCTGCTGGGCCTGGTCGGCGGCCTGGCCGGCTGCATTGGCAGCGGTCTTGGCCTGGTCGGCAGCTTGCACTGCTTCCGTGGTCGGAGCCTGGGCAGCAGCCTGCTGCGCCGTATCAGCAGCCTGCTGAGCGGTGTCAGCGGACTTCTGGGCGTCCTGCGCGGAATCCTGCGCGCCGTTGCTGCATGCCGCCAACAGCGCGACGAGCGCGGCGGCGAGTAGGGTACGCGTAAACTTCATGGTGGATCTCCTTTGCCGTGGAATGCCGTTTGGCCGTGTATTAATAACGCTTTCGCAGAAGTTGCGCCACATTTTTTATAGCGGTGCTTCAGCGCGCATTACGATCCAGTTTAGCTGGCTGTCACGTGAAGATAACCTGATGGCAGCAAAAGGCGGATTCAGCTCACGCATTCCACTGCAATCGCGGTCGCTTCGCCGCCACCAATGCACAGGGCCGCCACGCCGCGCGTGACTCCCCGCGTTTTCAGCGCATTCAAAAGCGTCACCACCAGACGCGCGCCGCTGGCGCCGATGGGGTGGCCCAGCGCGCAGGCGCCGCCATTGACGTTGAGCTTTTCATGCGGGATGCCCAGCTCCTTCATCGGCGTCATGGCAACCACCGCGAAGGCCTCGTTGATTTCGAACAGGTCGACGTCCTCGACTTTCCAGCCGGCCTTGTCCAGCACTTTCTGGATGGCGCCGACCGGCGCCGTGGTGAACCATTCCGGCTCCTGCGAATGGGTGGCGTGCGCCACGATGCGCGCCAGCGGTTTCAGTCCGCGCTTGTTGGCGTCATCGGCGGAGAGCAGGACCAGTGCGGCAGCGCCATCGGAAATGCTGGACGAGCTGGCTGCGGTGATGGTGCCGTTTTCCTTGCGGAACGCCGGGCGCAGGGTCGGGATCTTGGCGATGTCTGAGCGGCCCGGCTGCTCGTCGGTGTCGACCACCACGTCGCCCTTGCGGCCGCTGACGGTGACCGGCACGATCTCGCCCGCGAACGCGCCGTTTTGCTGCGCCGCCTGCGCCCGCTTGACCGACTCGATCGAGAACGCGTCCTGCGCTTCGCGGGTGAAGTGATACTTGTCGGCGCACAGTTCGCCGAACACGCCCATCGCCTTGCCGTCGTACGGGTTGGTCAGGCCGTCCCAGGCCATGTGGTCGACCAGCTGGCCGTCGCCGTAGCGGATGCCCGTGCGCGCCTGCACCATGTGCGGCGCGTTGGTCATCGACTCCATGCCGCCGGCCACCACCACGGTCGCCGAGCCGGCCTTGATCAGGTCGTTCCCCAGCATGATCGCCTTCATGCCCGAGCCGCACACCTTGTTGATGGTGGTGCAGCCGGTGCCGGCGGGCAGGTCGGCGCCAAGCGAAGCCTGGCGTGCCGGTGCCTGGCCGAGATTGGCGGGCAGCACGCAGCCCATGATCACTTCGCTGACGTCGGCCGGCGCAATGCCCGACTGATCCAGCGCGGCGCGGATGGCGGTGGCGCCGAGTTTCGGCGTGGGTACGCCGGTGAACTGGCCGAGGAAGGAGCCGATGGCCGTGCGCTTGGCGCCGACGATGACTACGCTGACATCCGACATGGGTAACTCCGCTTGAGACTGAAGGGGCGCGAACGCCCGATGGACAACCTGCGAATTATCGCAGCCCGCCATAAATCACGGCAAATCGGGTCTGGCCGCTCCAGATATGCCTTGCGCGTCGTTTCATTGGATTTTTGTTGTGTCAAGATGCGCGCAGGGGAGGGCATCGTGGCATGTTCCGCGCGCTGCGATGCCGGGTTTCGATTGGTCCGGGGATGACACGATGAAAACGTTCGATGCGGGTTTGCGCCGTCGCGAAATGACCTTGTTGACAGCCATGGCGCTTGGCCTGGCTGGATGCGGCGGTGGTGGGTTCAACAACGTCAAAACGCCGCCGGCACCAGTCACCCCGCCCCCACCGCCAACCACCCCGAGCGATCAGCCGCCGTCGGATGCGCAGCTTGTGCTGACGCATGCGGATGTGGCCCACCAGCAAGGCTACACCGGGGCGGGCGTGGTCATCGGCGTGGTCGACAGCGGCATCATGCGTTCGCATCCGACGCTGACCGGCCGCGTGACCCAGGAGCTGATCTATGTTGATTCGAGCAGCAACAACACCGCGATCGATGACGTGGTCGGCCACGGCACCTGGGTATCGGAAATCGCTGCAGGCACGGCGTTCGATCAGTTTCCCGGCGGTATCGCGCCGGGCGCCAGCCTGGTGTCGGCGCGAATCATCAGCGACAAGGAGCCCGTCGATGACGGTTCCGGCCAGGGCAACGCGGTCACCGCCGCCGACGCCGCATTCTTCGCACAAACCCTCAACCCGGCGCTGATCAATGCCGGCGTGCAGGTGATGAACAATTCCTGGGGCGGCATCTACTGGGACACCACCGACGCCTCGATCAACAAGGCCTTCGCCGACGCGTACAAGCCGTACGTGCTGCAGCACGGGGGGCTGGTGGTGTTCGCGGCCGGCAATGATTCCCGCAGCGACCCCAGTGACATCGCCGCACTGCCGAGCCTGTCGCCCGATCTGGAGCCGGGCTGGCTGGTCGCTGTGGCGGTCGACAGCAACCATCCCGCCCAGTTGGCGAGCTACTCCAATGCCTGCGGCAAGGCGATGAACTATTGCCTGGCCGCTCCCGGCGACGTGATCGTCAGCGGCAAGGACGACACCGTCGGCAACGCATCCTATTGGGTGGTCAGCGGCACGTCGTTCGCGGCGCCGGAGGTCTCGGGCGCGGCCGCACTGGTATGGCAGGCCTACCCGTATTTCACCAACGATCTCGTGCGCCAGACGCTGCTCGGCACGGCCGACGATCTCGGTGCGCCCGGGCCGGACAAGGTGTTCGGCTATGGCGAACTGGACGTTGGCAAGGCGGTGAACGGGCCGGCGAAGTTCGACTGGGGCGATGTCACGGTCAACTTCGAAGGCAGCTCGAACTGGAACAATGCGATCTCCGGCGCCGGTGGTCTGATCAAGCAAGGTGGCGGCACCCTAATGTTGAACGAGGATGCCACCTATACCGGCCTGACCCAGGTCGAGGCAGGCTCCCTGACTGCCAAATCGCTGGCATCCAGCGTCGACATTGGGGCGCAAGGTACCCTGACGAATACGCCGGTGATCGGTGGCGACGTCACCAATGCCGGCGTGCTTGGCGTCGTCAACCAGGACGTGTCTGTGGCCGGCAACTACACGCAGCAGGGCAATGGCCGGCTGGCGGTATCGCTGGGTTCGGCGTTGCGCGTCACCGGCACGGCCACTCTCGGTGGTGGCGATCTGTATGTAACGGGTACCAGCCCGGGTTACGTCCTCAATTCGCACACCGATGTGCTCACTGCCAGCGGCGGATTGAGTGGGACCTTTTCGGCGGTGAACACCGCATCCAACGTCATGCTCGTCGCGACGCCCGGTTACGACGCCAACAGCGCCTGGCTCGATGTCAGCCAGGTACAGGTCACGGCGCTGGGTATGAGCTATACCGCATCTTCCTTCGGCGCCGCACGGCGCGTGCAGGGTGCGTTCGATCAGATCAACAGTCAGCTCGGTCCGGCCGCGCCATCCGGCATCACGCCGGCTTCGGCGAATTTCATTGCCGGTGCCGCGAGCCTGCAGCACAGTGCCTCGCTGGACACGGTGCAACATTCGTTGCAGAGCCTTTCCGGCCAGTTGCATGCCGCCAGTACGGCGATGACGTTCGAGGCTATCGACGCTGGCACGCGTGCACTGTCCGCACGCTTTGACAGCCTGCTCGACGCGCCGAAGGCCGGTGGCTGGGTACAGGACCTCGGCTACCACGGTGCCATGTCGCGCAGCGGGTACAGCGGCGTGGGCTACGACCTCAGCGGCATGATGGTCGGTGCCGACCAGCGCATCGGCAGCGCCGGGTTCGCCGGTTACGCGCTCAGTCGCAGCCAGGGCCTGGGCCGCCTTGCCGAGAGCGCCGATCAGGGTCGCAGCCACGCCATGGAAGGAATGCTGTACGGCGGCGTGATCCGCGGTTCGTGGTACACGATGGGTCGCTTCGGGGTCGGCAGCTACCGGGAAAACATGCGTCGGCAACTCCAGCTCGGCGATCGGTACGCCGGCGTCGCCAGCGACAGCAACGGCCGTTACGGCGTGGCGTATGGCGAAAGCGGTTATCGCCTGTCGCTCGGTCGCACGCAGATCACGCCGTACGTCAACCTGCAATATGCGCAGATCCGGCGTGGCGGCTTCAATGAAATGGGCGCGGACGGCTTCGGCCTGAAATCGGACGCACAGACCGTCGCCCGTTGGCAGGGTGGCGCGGGGCTGCGTGCCGCGCGTGGCTGGACGCTGGCCCACGGCGGAAGCCTGAGCCTGCAAACGCACCTGGCGTGGCAGCAATCGTTCGGCCTGCGTGGTGAAGTGTTCGATGCCAGCTTCAGCGGGATCAACCAGTACGCGCCGATCGGCGGCATCGGCCTGTCGCGTTATGGTGGCGTGGCCGGTACCTCGCTGGACTGGAACATGACGTCGCGCGCCAGCCTGCAGCTTGGCTACGACCAGTACTTCGGTCAGCGCCAGCAGGCGAGGATGGCCACGGCGAATTTCAGCTGGTCGTTCTGAGTCGAAATCGCCGTGTTTCCGCAGGAGCGCATTCTGTGCGCGATGCCCCGTGTGAAAGAGCATCGCGCACAGGGTGCGCTCCTGCGGTCAAGCGTCAGGCCTTGCCGTGGAACAGCTCGCGGCCGATCAGCATGCGGCGGATTTCATTCGTGCCGGCGCCGATCTCGTACAGCTTGGCGTCGCGCAGCAGGCGGCCGGCGGGGAACTCGTTGATGTAGCCGTTGCCGCCGAGTGACTGGATCGCCTCCAGCGCCACCTGTACCGCGTTGACCGACGCATTGAGCAAACACGCCGCCGGGTCGATGCGCGACTTCACGCCGTTGTCGAATTGCTGCGCCACCATGTAGGCAAAGCCGCGCGAGCTCTGCAGCGCGGTGTACATGTCCGCGACCTTGGCCTGCATGATCTCGAACGTGCCGATCGGTGCGTTGAACTGCTTGCGCTCGCGCACGTACGGCAGGGTGATGTCGATCGCCGCCTGCATCAGTCCGATCGGGCCGCCGGACAGCACCAGGCGCTCGGTGTCCAGCCCGTTCATCAACACGCGCACGCCTTCGTTGACCTCGCCGACGATGTTCTCGGCCGGGATCTCGCAATTGTCGAACACCAGCTCGCAGGTGTTGGAACCGCGCATGCCGAGCTTGTCCAGCTTCTGCGCCGTGCTGAAACCCTTCATGCCTTTTTCGACGATGAAGGCAGTCATGCAGCGGCTGCCGGCGGTGCGCGGCGCGGTGCGCATGTAGACCAGCAGCACGTCGGCATCCGGTCCGTTGGTGATCCACATCTTGTTGCCGTTGGCCACCCATACGTCGCCGCGCAGCTCGGCCTTGCAGCTCATCGAGCCCACCACGTCGGAACCGGCGCCGGGCTCGCTCATCGCCAGCGCACCGACATGCTCGCCGCTGCACAGCTTGGGCAGGTATTTCTGCCGCTGCGCCTCGTTGCCGTTGTGGTAGATGTTGTTGAGGCACAGGTTGGAGTGCGCGCCGTAGGACAGGCCGACCGATCCGGACGCGCGCGAGATTTCCTCCATCGCGACCATGTGCGCGAGGAAGCCCAGGCCGCTGCCGCCATAGGTCTCCGGCACGGTGACGCCCAGCAGACCCATCTCCCCGAACTTGCGCCACAGATCGGCGGGAAAAAGATTGTCGCGATCGATGCGGTCGGCGCGCGGGGCGATTTCCTTTTCCGCAAAGGCGTGCACGGACTCGCGCAGCAGATCGATGTCTTCGCCGAGAGGGAAGGGGCGCATCGGAGTTCCTTGAAAGACTTGTCGATGAATCATAACGCAGCGCCGCACCCTCCCGGATGCGGCGCGTGCAAGGTGTCGCTGCGATTGGTTCAGGGTTTGATCTTGGCGAACTTGGCCTTCAGGGCGACGCCGGACATCAGGAAACCGCGGTGGCATTCGTAATCGTGGGCGTCGCGGTATTCGGTGTTGTTGTAGTTGCTGACGATGTCGATCACCGCATTGGCACCGACGCGCTTGGCGTCGCCCTGCAGCGAAATCAGGATGCCCTGCAGCACCCAGTCGCAGCTTTCCTGGTCTTTCTTGCCGAAGGCGTTGGTCTTGCGGCTGATGGTGACGTTGTCATTCACCACCTTGGCGCCGGCAGGCCGGTGGCCGTCCAGGAAGAACTTCACGCTGCCGTCGAGCTTTCCGCTTTGTGTCGCGGCGGCCACGGCGCTGTCAAACGGCAGGTGAACCACTTTTTCCGATGCCAGGCTCAGGCCGGGTACGGCGGCGAGCAGCAAGATGGTCAGGCCGAGAGTTTTCGCTTTCATGCAGTTGATCTCCTTTACTGGTGGAATGCGGCCGGAGGGCCACGAAAATCGTGAATGACCTCAATCAGCACAGCCCGCCATTGACCGCCAGCACCTGGCGGGTGATGTAGCCGGCGTCCGCGCCGAGCAGGAACTCCACGGCGGCGGCGACTTCGTCGGGCGTACCGGTGCGCTGGGCGGGGATCATGCCGAGGATCTCTTCGACGGGCACCTCGGGGTCCAGCATGTCGGTATCGATCAGGCCTGGCGCCACGCAGTTGACGGTGATCTTGCGCTTGGCCAGTTCCACCGCCAGCGCCTTGGCCGCGCCGATCACGCCGGCCTTCGATGCGCTGTAGTTGACTTGCCCACGGTTGCCGATGATCCCCGACACCGAGGTGATGCAGACGATGCGGCCGGCAGCGCGGCGACGGATCATCGGCATGATCAGCGGGTGCAACACGTTGTAGAAGCCGTCCAGGTTGGTGCGCAGCACGCTGTCCCAGTCGTCGCCGGTCAGTGCGGGAAAGGCGCCGTCGCGGGTGAGGCCGGCGTTGCAGACCACGCCGTAGTACGCCGCGTGGTCGGTGACGTCGGCGGTCAGCGCCTCGGCGCAGGCGGCGCGGTCGGCGATGTCGAATTGCAGGATGCGCGCCTCACGTCCCAGCGCCTGCACCTGCATGCGTACGGCCTCGGCCTCGTCGCGACGGGAGCGGCAATGCAGCACCAGGTCGTAGCCGCCGCGGGCCAGCCGCAGGGCGATGGCGCGGCCGATGCCGCGGCTGGAACCGGTGACGAGGATGGTTTCAGTCATGCGTCTTGACCCTGTACGGTGGAAGCGAGAAAGGCATCGGGATCGGGCGGGCTGAACACGGTCAGGCGTGCTTCGGCATGTGCCCCCGGTGCGTCGATGCGGCAGGCGAACATTGCCATGCCCTCGTCGTCGTGAAAACAGCGCACGGCCTCGATGACGAGTTCGCTGCCGGCGGCGAACGCATCGACGTCGCACTGATAGCGGCGCGTGCCGAGCAGGAAGCCCAGCCGCACCGGGCGCTGCTCGCGCTTCGCCTGCCAGCCGGACCAGGCGGCCACGCATTGCGCCATCAGCTCGACGCCGCACCACGCGGGCAGGTTGCCGTCGGCATCCTCGAACAGGCCGCCGGGACGTACCGTGCGGCGGCAGGCGACGCGTTCTCCCTCGGCCTCGATCACCGCGTCCAGCAGGATCATCCCGCCAGTGTGCGGCAGCAGTGATTCGATCGGCCAGGTCACGCTGCGCCCTCCGTCGTCGCGACGTGGCCCAGGATCAGGCTGGCGTTGTTGCCGCCGAACGCGAACGAGTTGCTCATCAGCCGGTGCGGACGGTTGGCCGGCAGGCGGTCGCCGATTCGGGTGAAGGACAGCGGCGCCAGCTCGGGATCGGCCACGCCATCCCAGACGTGCGGCGGCAACCGGTGTGCACCGACATCATCGGTCAGGCTCAGCCAGCAGAACGCCGCTTCCAGCGCACCGGCTGCGGCCAACGTGTGGCCGGTCAGCGATTTGCTGGACGAGCAGGGCACGCCTTGCGGAAAAACGGCAGCGACCGCACGGCTTTCCATGCGGTCGTTGTGCTCGGTGGCGGTGCCGTGCAGGTTGAGATAAGCGATCTCGCCGACATCCAGTCCGGCATCGGCCAGCGCCGCGCGCATCGCCTGCTGTGCGCCGGCGCCGGCGGGGTCCGGCGACGACATATGATACGCGTCCGAACTGGCACCGCCGCCGAGCAGGGCGACCGGGCCGGCTTCGCGAGTCATCAGGAACAGCGCGGCGGCTTCGCCGATGTTGATGCCGCGGCGGTTGCGCGAGAACGGTTCGCAGCGCGCGGCATCGAGTGCTTCGAGCGAGAGGAAGCCATTGATCGGCAGCCGTGCCAGCGTGTCGACGCCGCCGCACAGCACGGCGTCGCACAGGTCCATCTGCAGCAGTCGCCGCGCGCTGATCAGCGCACGGGCGCCCGAGGTGCAGGCGGTGGAAATGCCGTAGCAAGGGCCGGACAGGTCCAGCCATTCGGCGAGGAATTCGGCAGGCGCGCCCAGCTCCTGGTCCGAGTAGCGGTAATCCGCGGGCCAGGCGCCGTCCTGGCGCAGGCGCCCGATGCCGCCGGTGGCCCGCTCGACGCCGGTGGTGCTGGTGCCGAGCACCACGCCGATGCGCGTGCTGCCAAAGCGCGCGATGGCGGCGCGGATATCGCCTTCGATTTCCAGCGCGGCGGCCAGCAGCAGGCGGTTCGCGCGGTTGTCGCGGGTGGACGCCAATGCTTCCGGCACGGCCGGCAGCGGCGTGCGCACCGCGCCCAGCGGCAGTGCGCGCGCGGGTACCCAGCCGCACTCGTCGCGCAGGCCGCCGTCGTCACCGGCAAACAGCGACTCGGCCACGACCGGTTTGCCCGCGCCGAGGGTGCAGATCACGCCGAGCGCGTTGAGGTACGCCATCATGCGATGCCGGGCTTGCGCGCGGCGACGTTGACCAGGGTTTCCTCGCGCTGGCCCGGCGGCGGCGGCTTGCGCACGCCCCAGCGTTCGAGCAGGCCGAAATCGCGCGCGCGACTCCACCAAAGGTAGGGCAGCGACACATGACGATCTTCAAAGCGGAAGCCCTGCCGGCGCAGCATGTCCAGGTAGCCATCGGCGCTTTTCTGCACGTGCATCGGATGGCGGAAGAACCAGCGGATGACCCAGCTGTCGATGTAGGCCTTGGTGGATTCGGCGAACAGCAGGTAACCGCCCGGTTTCAGTACGCGCCAGAACTCGGCCAGCGCGCGCTCCTGTTCGACCAGGTGATGGAAGGTCTGGTGGCAGAACACGATGTCGACGCTGGCGTCGGGCAGGTGGATGCTGGCGCAGTCGCCGGCGATCAGTTCGGCCGCGATGCGCTCTTTCTCCGCCTCGCTGCGCGACAGCTCCAGGCTGCGCGGATCGGCATCCAGCCCGATCAGTCGCTGCGGCTGGAACGCCTCCTGCAGCAACCGGAACGACCGGCCCTGGCCGCAACCGACATCCAGCAGCGTGCCGCCTTGCGGCAGCGGTTGGCCGACCAGGCGCTTCAGGTCGTTGATGGCGACACGCAGCACGTGGTGCTGCCACACGAAGCTGCTCAGGAAACGAAACCCGATGCGGGTTTCCTCGACGTAAGTGGGGCTGGCGTAGTTCACGGCGTGATCGTCATGGGTTGAACGAAAAGGGGCGGCATGCCTGTTTCACGGGAGATGGCGCTCGACGGCATCGATCATCACCTGCGGCGATACCAGCTGCATCGTGCCGTCGGCGAGGCTCACCGCCACCTGCACGGTACTGGCGCGGGTCATCCGTTCGCCGCTCCGGGCGTCGCTGATCAGGTAGTGGATCTTCAACCGGTTGCGCCATTCGACAAGGTCTGCGCGCACGCGCAGCTGCTGGCCGAAACGCGCCGCCTGCACATAGCGCAGCTGCACGTCGATCACCGGCCAGACGTAGCCGGAATCCTGCATCTGCGCATAGGTGTGGCCGACGCGGTCGAGCAGGGCGCAGCGGGCGATCTCCAGATATTTCACGTAGTGGCCATGCCATACGACGTTCATCGAATCGACGTCGAAAAACGGCACGGTCACCTCGATCTCATGGTGCAGCGGGCCGCGCGCGCGCATCGGATTCTCCAGGCAAAGGGGATGGTTCGGGTGGTTGCCAGTAGGCGTGGAAGTTGAACCACTGACGCGGCGCGAGCAGGCACAGCTGCGCCAGCCGGTCGGCGTAGCGCTGCGTCCAGTCCTTGATGATCGCCTCGCGCCGGCCGCGTTCCCACGACGGGGCGTCGATGAACGGCTCGAGCTTGATCCGGTAGCGGCCCTCGATCTTCAGGCAGCACATCAGGTTGACCGGGCAGCGCAGCAGCCCGGCCAGCAACCAGGGGCCTTGCGGGAAGGCGGCGGGATGGCCGAGAAAATCCACCACCACGCGGCGCCCTTCGTGCAGCGGCACGCGATCACCGGCGATCGCGAGCCACTCGCCGCGATCCAGCCGTTGCGACAGTTCGAGCATCAGTGCGGCATCCATCTCGCTGACCTGCAGCAGCCGCAACTGATGATCGCCCGCCTCGTGCTGCAGACGGTTGAAGTGCGCGACCTTGTTGGTGTGCACCAGCACGTTCAACGGCACCTGTTCCCCGAGCTCGGCCAGTGCGCGGCAGACATCGAGGTTGCCCAGGTGCGTGCCGACCAGGATTTCGCCGCGACCGCCCTGGCGGCTTTTCAGCAGGCGCGTGCGCATGCCGCTGGGATCGTCTAACTGCACTTCGTCCAGCGGCAGCTTGCCGCGCCACACGTCGAGGCGATCGAGCAGGCTGTCGCCGAACGCCATGAACTGGCCGAACACGCTGCCCCACCGCGGGCGCAAGTCGGCGCGGCCGCTCCACGCGGCCAGGTAGTCCTGATATTGGCGCACATGCCGACGCGCGCGCCGCCCGGATACGAAAAAGTACAGCACGATCAGGTACAGCACCGGCGTCATCGGTCGGCGCCCGAGCCGGCGCAGGGCCAGTGCGGTGAGCTTCATCAGCCAGAAGCTGCCGCGCTCCTTCTGCGCCGCCCAATGCTGCGCATGCGCCTCGACATCAGCCATGGGCACGCTCCACCCGCAGGCGGCCGGACGAGCAATGCGCGCCATCGAAGTGATACGCGAAATGCAGCTTGCCCCGTTGGGCATCGTCGGCATCGGGCTCGAAACGCAAACCGAGTTCCAGGCGGTCACCGGGCCGCAGGAGGCGCTGGAATTTCAGCGCCTCCATCTCGCGGCAATGCATCGACGTACCCAGCCGCGGCGCGGAAAGTGCCAGCGCCCAGCCCGCCTGCAGCACGCCGGGCAACACCGGCGCGCGCTGGAAATGGTCGTCGAAGTGGACCAGTTCCAGCGGCAGCTGAAGAGTCAGCATCCAGTGCCCGTCGTGCTCATGTTCGGCCAGCACGATCGCCATGTCGGGCCGCGCGAGATCCAGCCAGCGATCGACGGTCGGCAGGCTGAGTTCACCGGGCGTCGCATCCAGCAGACGCAGCTTGTACGCCGGGTCGCAGGCCCGCTTGCCAAGGTGGTCTTGCAGGTCGGCCAGCAACGCGCCCCGTCCGTGACGGCGCAGCGCGGCGTGGCCGGACGGGTTGAGCAGCAACAGTGCACCGGAACTCCCCGCGTGCGCCTCGGCCAGCCACGGGTGGCTGGCAAGATGGGCAGACACGCGGGCCGGATTCACGCGAAGCTCCGGCGCAAGCGCTTGCGCAACAGCCATTCGCCGGCAAACAGCACGCCCATGATGAAGTACGCGATCAGGCCGTTGTAAAGCGTCCACCACGCCAGCGGCGCCCACAGCGTCAGTGCGGCAGACATGCTGCCGTTGAACGCAAAGAACATGATCCACATCCAGGTGACGGCGCGCGTGTAGCGCACCGCCGCCGGCGGGAGGTTCGGCTCGCGCATGCGCGCAATGCGTTCGATGAACGGCGGGCCGTAGATCAGGCTGAGCCCGAACGCCACCAGCAGCAACGCGCTGATCAACGCCGGATACCAGCGCAGCAGCATCGCCTCGCCGGTGAACGCGAGCAGTGCGCAGTAGGCGATCGCGGCGCCGACCATCCAGCGGCCGCCGGGCTGGCGCAGCAGGCTGGGTGCGCGGATCAGCCAGATCGCGCCGAGCACCAGTGCGAAGATCGGTGGCGGCACCTTTTCCATGCCGTAGTACACGACAAACGGATACAGCAGCCCGGCCAGCGGCAGCAGGATGGGGATCAATCGGCGCATGCGGCCCGCTGCGATTCGACGAAGGCGGCAAGGGTGGCGATCGTGGCGAAATGCCGGCGCGCATCCTTGACGTCCGATTCGATGCGGATGCCGTACTGCTTCTGCAGTGCCAGCGCCAGTTCCAGCGCGTCCACCGAATCCAGACCCAGCCCGTCGCCGAACAGCGGCTGCTCCGCCGGGATGTCGGTCGGGGTGAGGTGTTCGAGATTCAGCGTATCGATGATCAGCCGGGCAATCTCGTGCTCCAGCGCTTCGCGTCCCACGGCGGTATCCGGTGTGTTCACGACGGGTCGAGCTCCTCGAGGAAAAGTTGGTGCAGATGCCGGTTCAGCCGACGCGATGCGATCGGCAGCGGCGCATCGCCAAATGACGAAGGGTCGATGTCATCGCCGATCCGCAGCGCCACGACGACGCGCCGATCCGGGATGCGATACCACGGCTCGGCCTTGGTCAGCGTGGTGGGCGTGACTGAGATGAATACCGGCGTGATCAGGCGCGCGCCGCGCAACGCGATCGCCGCCGCACCCCGGTGGAATCGTGGCGGCTGCCCCGGCGTGGTGCGGGTGCCTTCGGGAAACACCACCAGCGACTGCCCTTCGCGCAGTACTTCGGCCGCCTGTTCGAGCATTTCCGGGCTGCCGTTGTTGCTGATGTATTGCGCCGCGCTCACGGCGCCGCGCATGCACGGGTTGTTCCACAGGCTGGCCTTGACCACGCAATTGGTGTCGCGGATCTGCGCGATCAGGAAGATCACGTCGATCAGCGAAGGATGGTTGGCGATGATGAGCTGCCCGGGGCGGCCGAGCCGGTCGGCGCCGTCGATGCGGAAATCCAGCACGCGCGTGCGATACATGAACTGCATGTGCAGGTAGAACGCACGGCTGATCGCCGCGCGCGCACGACGCCTGCGCGCCACCGCGCCGCCGGGCAAAATTGCCAGCAGGGGCAGCACCAGCACGCACAGAACCAGGCCCCCGATGCCGAAGAACACGAAGCTGGCGCCGGTGGCAAACAGCCGCCACAGCCACGCGTCGCGACGCCGGGTCAGCGGGTGCGCTGCCAGTTCCATCGGCGTGTCTTCCATACATGTTCCAGGGAATGCGCCCGCGTATGCAGCGCGCGCAGAAAGTCGAGCGCATGCGGCCACGGGCATCGTTCGTCGCCACCGTCGTGCCGGTTCAGGCGCAACTGCCAGTCCGATGACTCATCCGCGAAAGCATCGACGTTCCCCACGCGCAGGGCCAGAGCATACGAGAACGGTACATCGTCGATCCACGGCGTGTAAGCCGGCGGCGGCATTTCCTCGGCGACCACCGCCAGCACGCTCGACGCGCCAGCCGCCAGCATGGCGGCGGCTTCCAGCATCGCGTGTTCGAACGTGTCCGCTTCGCCGGCGATGGCCACCGACTCGCCGCGCTGGCCGCGCAGGATCGACCATTGCCCGGCGATCGAGTTGTGCACTGACAAGCCGAACTGGGTCGGCGACAACGGCTGCTCGTCCGCGACTTCGCCGAGCAGGGAAAACGTGCGCGTCGTTTCGCCATGACGCGAGGCGAACACGAACGGCAGTTGTTCGTCGTCGGCGCATAGCGGCGAGGCGACTTCCATCGTCATCCGCGCCAACCGGCTCAATCGGCGCCGCTGCATCGCCGGAAGGGACGCGCATTCCGGTTGCTCCTGCCGATCGGGCACGATGGCTGGTGCCTGCGCCCAGGCTTGCCACGCCTGCGGGCTGTCCAGACCCGGTGCCCATGCACGCCACTGCTCGATGCGCAGCGCGGTCACGCCGCGTTCTCCGCATGACGCCGGAACAGCAGTGCGGCGCAACTGCCGCCGAAGCCGAAATTGCTGGACAGCACGCTGTCGAGCTGCCGCGCATGCGTCCGGGTGACCAGTGGCGCCTCGGCGAAGTCCGGGTCGGATGCGAGCACCGGGCTGCCGGCCGCGATGAAGCCATGCTCCATCATCAGCAGGCAGGCGATCGCATCCAGTGCGCCGGCTGCGCCCGGTGCGTGGCCACTGAGGCCCTTGATCGACGACAGCGGCGGCACCGGTGCGTGGCGTTCGGCGAACACCGCGGCGATCGCCTTCCATTCCTCCGCATCGCCCAGCGGCGTGGAACAGGCGTGCGTGTTGATGTAGTCGGGCAGCGCGTCGGCCGGGTGGCTGCCCGCCCGCGTCGTGTCGATCGGCGGCAGCGCCTGGCGCAGCGCGCGTGCAATGCCGTCGGCACCGGGGCCGACGATGCTGGCCGGATCGGTGCTGGCGCCGTAGCCGGTCAGCTCGGCGAGCACGGTCGCGCCACGTGCCTGCGCGTGCGCCAGCGACTCCAGCACCAGCATGCCGGCCCCGGCGGCCAGCACGAAACCGTCGCGGTTGCGGTCGTACGGGCGTGAGGCCAGCTGGGGTTGTGCGGCGCTGGCGGTGGACAGCGCACCCATGGCGTCGAACCAGGTCGCGGTGCCTTCGAACAGTTCTTCGCTGCCGCCGGTCAGCACGAGCTGCTGCCGGCCCAGCTGGATCAATTCCATCGCGTGACCGATCGCCAGCGATGCGCTGGTACACGCCGAACTTACCGTCATCGCGACGCCACGGATGCCGAACGCGTTGGCGAGCGTGGCCGACAACGCGCTGCTCATGCCGCGCGGCACGAAGAACGGCGACAGGCGGCCGATGCCTTTTTCGCGATAGGCGTTCAGGCCCGCCTCGTATTCGTTCAACGATGCGCCGCCGCCGAGCACGAGGCCGCAGCCATCCCCCTGCAGGGCGGCGCTCGACAAGCCGGCCTGTTCGATCGCCTCGCTCATCGCGTGCCACGCGTACAACGCCGGCTCGGCGAGGAAACGGCGCAATTTGCGCGGCGGTTCGGGCAGCTCGGAAATATCCACCGGGCCGCCGACCCGGGCGTTCAGCCCGCGCCGCGCGAAACTGTCCATCGCGCGCAACCCGCTGCGGCCGTTGCGCAGCGCATCGAGCATGGCCGCGCGGCCGTTGCCGAGGCAGCTGACCACGCCCATGCCGGTCACCACCACGCGTGGCAGGCCGCGCGCGTCGAGCAGGCGTGCCGGCATCAGTCGCACGCCCTGAAAATCAGCGAGGTGTTGATGCCGCCGAAAGCGAAGTTGTTGCTCATCACGCAGTCGGTGTCGATGTCGCGGCCGTCGCCGGTGATGTGGTCGAGTTCGGCACATTCCGGGTCGACGTCGCGCAGGTTGATCGTCGGTGCAAACCAGCCGGCCCGCATCATGCGGATCGCCCACCACGCTTCCAGTGCGCCGCAGGCGCCGAGCGTGTGGCCGACGTAACTCTTCATCGAACTGATCGGCACGCGCGCGCCGAGTACCGACGCCGTGGCGTGGCTCTCGGCCACGTCGCCGCGATCGGTCGCGGTGCCGTGGGCGCTGACGTAGCCGATCGCACTGGCCGGCAATGTGGCGTCGTCCAGCGCCTGCTGCATCGCCACTGCCATCGTTTCGCGCGTCGGCTGGGTGATGTGGCTGCCATCGGAATTGCAGCCGAAGCCGACGATCTCGGCGTGGATCGTCGCGCCGCGCGCCCTGGCGTGTTCGTACTCCTCCAGCACCAGCGTGGTGGCGCCTTCGCCGACCACCAGGCCGTCGCGCGTGCGGTCGAACGGGCGCGGCGTCAGCGTCGGTTCGTCGTTGCGCGTGCTGGTGGCGAACAGCGTGTCGAACACCGCCGCGCCGGGGCCGGACAATTCCTCCGCACCGCCGCACAGCATCATCGCCTGCCTGCCGTAGCGGATCGCCTCGTAGCCGTAGCCGATCGCCTGGCTGCCGGAGGTGCACGCGCTGGAGGTGGGGATGACACGCCCCTTGAGGCCGAAGAACACGCCCACGTTCACCGCCGTGGTGTGCGCCATCATCTGGATGTAGCTGGTCGCGGTGACGCCCTGCATCGAACCGGTATCGAGCATCCTGCCGACCACGCGCACCGGCTCGATGCTGCCGCCGGACGAACCGTAGGCCACGCCCATCCGGCCGTCGCGAATGATCTCGTCGTCGAGCAGGCCCGCATCGCGCAGCGCATGTTCGCTGGCGGCCACTGCCAGTTGCGCCACGCGGCCCATCGAGCGGGTCAGCCGGCGCGGCCAGTGGCCGGGCACGCGGAAATCGTCCACCGGGCAGCCGAGCCGGCCGTTCAGCGCGTCGAAGTAGTCCCACTCATGCATGCGCCGAACCACGTTGCGGCCTTCGCGCAGGCGCGCCTCGATCCGTGCCCAGTCGTGGCCGAGCGCGGTGATGCCGCCCATGCCGGTGATCACCACGCGCTTCATCGCTGGGGTTTCCTGAAAGTGGTGGGGACGATGAGCCCGGGCGACGGCGCGGCGCGCGACGGCCGGGTCGGGGCGGGGATCAGGTGGCGCATGCGGGTTCCCGTCGGTGCCGTCGCCGCAGCAAGGCGGGCGCGCGCGGCAGCATGCCGAGCAGCAGCCGCGTGTGCATCGCGGTGATGCGCAGGTTGTCGCGCAGCATGCGGAAGTGGGACAGGCCGTTTTCCGGGTAGATCACACGGGTCGGCAGGTTGCGCACCGGCACGCCGCGCCAGCACAGCCGCACCGCGATCTCGGTGTCGAAATCCATCCGTGCCGGCAGCGGTGCCCGGGCGATCTCGGCACAGGTTTCCGCTAGCGGATACAGGCGATAGCCGCACATCGAATCGTCGATCGCCAGCGACAGCGTTTCCATCCACACGCAGACGTGGGTGAGGTAGCGGCCGTACAGGCGCGCACGCGGCACGCTGTCGTCGTAGACGGCGCGGCCGCAGATCATGGCTTGCGGGTGTGCCTGTGCTTCGGCAATGAATCGGGGCGCGTCGTCGGTGTCGTGCTGGCCGTCGGCGTCGATCTGCAGCGCGTGGGTGTAGCCACGGTCGCGCGCGGCCAGCAAGCCGGCGGTGAGGGCGCGACCCTTGCCCTGGTTGTGCGGCAGACGCAGCAGCTGGATGTCGCCGGCTTCGCCGACCAGCGCATCGAGCACCTCGCGAGTGGCCGCGTTGCTCCCGTCGTCCACGATCACCACGGGCAGGCCTTGCGCGCGCAGTGCCTGCGCGGTGCGGGCGATCGTGTCCTTGTGGTTGTAGATCGGTATCAGTGCGCAGGGGGCGAAGCGTTCGGCCGTCGCTGACATGGGGTGCAGCCGGGCAACGTCAGCGGGCGAGCAGGGTGTGCACGGTGGCGACCACGTCGCCCACGGTGCGCACACTCTTGAAATCCTCGGGTTTGATGCGCATGCCGGTCATTTCCTGCACCTGGATCGCCAGATCCACCGCATCGATGCTGTCCAGTTCCAGTTCCGTGAACAAGTGCGCCGAAGGGGTGACGCGCGCCGGATCGATCTCGAAGGTGTCCCGAAGTACTTCCCTGAGCCTGTCAAGGATGTTCTCGTCGCTGATCCCTGCTGCCATCATCGTGCTCATAACTCGTCCGCCTGCCCAATCCATGCGTGTGCTTGGGGGGCGCCTGCACCGGGCTCGATGGCACCGAAACCGACATCCCCTGTGTTTTTCGAAACCGTGGGTTTCGAGCTCGACGATCGGCCTGAGCCGATCTTCCCGCGAAGCGGGCCCCTGGTGACCTTGCCCTTTCAAGGCAATGGCTTATACACGAATAATCGTGTGGAAGTGTAGCAGAACCGATGCCGGCGTCCGCCATGCGACGCCGTTTCGGCAGCCCAAACAAAAGAGCCGCCAGAGACCTTCCTGGCGGCTCCGTGTGTCCATCGTGCAGCTTACTGACCGCGCATGCGGCCCTGGAAGCGGGTGCCGTTGTTGCCCATGTGGGCCAGCTTGATCTTGCCGATCGCGCTGATGCGCTCTTCGGCGAGACGATCGGCGGCCTTGTAGGTCGGGATGTTCTCGGTCTTGCTGATCTCGAAGATGCGGCCGAGGTTGTAATAGATCGTGCGCATCATGCGCATCGCGCGCTCGCGGTTGTAGCCGTCGATTTCCAGCGACACGTTCATCACGCCACCGGCGTTGACCGCGTAATCCGGCGCATACAGCACGCCGCGGCGCTGCAGCTCGTCGCCGATCTCGTCGGTGGCCAGCTGGTTGTTGGCCGGGCCGCAGATGATCTTGGCCTTGATCCGGTCGATGGTCTGCTCGTTGACGGTGCCGCCCAGCGCGCACGGCGAGTACACGTCGGCGTCGACGTCGTAGATCTCGTCCAGGCCGACCGCTTCGCAGCCCAGCTCGTCGACGCAACGCTGCACCGCTTCCTTGTTGATGTCGGTGACGAACACCTTGGCGCCCTGTTCGCGCAGCAGCTTGATGTACTCGCCGCCGACATGGCCGCAGCCCTGCACCGCGTAGCTGTACTTGCCCACGTCCTCGTTGCCGTGCTTGAACTGCAGCGCGGCCATCAGGCCCTGCAGGGTGCCGTAGGCGGTGAACGGCGACGGGTCGCCCGAGCCGCCATGCACCTGGTGCACGCCGGTCACGTACTCGGTCTCGCGGAACACGTATTCCATGTCGTTGACGTCGATGCCGACGTCCTCGGCGGTGATGTAGCGGCCGTTCAACGAGTTGACGAAGCGGCCGAACGCGCGGAACAGCGCCTCGGACTTGTCCTTGCTCGGATCGCCGATGATCACCGCCTTGCCGCCGCCCAGGTTCAGGCCGGCCACGGCGTTCTTGAAGGTCATGCCGCGCGACAGGCGCAGCACGTCGTTCACTGCCTCCTGCTCGGTCTTGTACGGCCACATGCGCAGGCCGCCGAGCGCGGGGCCCAGCACCGTGTTGTGGATCGCGATGATGGCCTTCAGGCCGGCGTCCTTGTTGTGGCAAAAGACGACTTCTTCGTGACCCGTGTTGGCGATGGTTTCAAAGATCATTGGAACGGTGACTCCATGATTACGGTGCCGGTGGGCATCTGCAGAGGGGCGGCGGGGAGCGAGCCCAGCCAAGGTATGAAAACGCCGGAAACTCATCGCCCCGACCGAGGCCGGGGCGAGAATCAAAGCGCGAAGTTTAATACTTCATCCCATGACATGGTGATGCGGCGCAGCAAACCGCTTGTGGACGGGCTCGGCGTCAGCGACGCCAATGACCCTCACGAAACCGCCAACCGTGGCGCCCATGCACCCAGTGTGCCGGCGCATAGCGGTAGCCCGGCCGGACATGCACCCAGTGTCCTGTGGCCCAGATGTGACGATGCCCGTCCCAGCGCCAGTAGCCCGGCGCCCAGACATAACCGCGGCGCGGCGGCGGCACACGCTCGAAACGCGGTGGTGGCGGCCCGACACTGACGCCAATGCCCACCGAAACCCGGGCCGCTGCAGGCGGCGCATAGGTCGCGCCGACGAACGTCAGGCCGATTCCGGCGAGCAAAGCCAGCTTGAGGGGCAACGTGTTTTTCATGTGGGTCTCCGTCAGCGCCGCACCATGCGGCAGGCATGACCGGAAACGACGGAACACGCCGGCAGTTGACCTGCCGGGCCGGCTCGTTCAGCCACGGGCCGGAGATTACATATGGCAATTCGGCGCATGGCCGCTGCTGCGCGCCTTCTCGTACACCGGCAGCAATTGCTGCGCCTGCTGGTTCAACGCCTGCGCGCGGTTGCCGGAAGACGGATGGGTGGACAGGAACGCCGGCGGCTTGCTGCCGCCTTGCGCGCCCATCTTCTGCCACAGCGTCACCGCCGCGCGCGGGTCGAAACCGGCCTGCGCCATGTAGCGCTGGCCGAGCGTGTCGGCTTCGCTTTCCTGGGTGCGCGAGAACGGCAGCAGGATGCCCACCTCGGCGCCGAGGCCGAGCGCCGCCGCGACGTAACCGGCATTGGTGCCGCGCGAGCCGGCGTAGATGGTGCCGGCCGCCACCGCGGCCTGGGTGGCCATGTTGTCGGAGACGCGCTCGGCACCGTGCCTGGCGACCACGTGCGACAGCTCATGCCCCAGCACCACGGCCAGCTGATCCTGATTGCTGGCGAGCTTGAACATGCCCTTGTTCACGCCGATCCGGCCGCCGGGCAGGGCGAACGCGTTGGCGGTGTCGTCGCCCACGATCTGGACCTCCCACTGCTGCGTGTTCCACGGCGGTGGCAGCACCGCGATCAGCGCGCGCGACACGCAGGTCGCGTAGGCGCGTTCGCGCGGCGCATCGACGAATTTGCCCTGCTTGCGCATGTCGTTGAACGCGGTCAGCCCCATCTGGCTCATCTGGCTGTCCGACACCACCATCAGCTGGGACCGACCGGTCGGCGAAGTGACGCAGCCGGCCAGCAACGCGGCGGCCAGTGATGCGAGCAGATGGCGATATTTCATGCGTGATTCCCTGATGACGGTGGTGGTTCGAGCATACCCGCAGGAAATCACGATCGGGATCAACACGATGTTGATGAAATGCACGAACGATCGTGCTATTTTCACCGCATGACAACCGCAACCCATCCCGGCAAGCGCGCTTCCACCCGTGAAACCATCCTCGACCACGCCTACGCGCTGGCCCGTCGCGACGGGCTGGAAGGCCTGTCGATCGGCAATCTGGCCGGCGACGTGGGCATGTCCAAGAGCGGCGTGTTCGCCCACTTCGGCTCGCGCGAAGACCTGCAACTGGCCGTGCTCGACACCGGCAGGAACCGCTTCGTGACCCAGGTGCTGCTACCGGCGCTGCAGCAGCCGCGCGGCCTGCCGCGGCTGCGCGCGATCGTGGCGAACTGGTTCGAATGGAGCCGCGAGCACCAGAGCGGCTGCGTGCTGCTGTCCGCCGTCAGCGAGTACGACGGCCGCGACGGCGCGCTGCACGACGGCGTGGTGCGGCAACAGGCCGGCTGGCGCGACGAACTGCAGAAGGCGATCGCGCAGGCGGTCAAACTGGGTCACCTGCGCGATGACACCGACGTCGCACTGCTGGCCTTCCAGATCTATGCCCTGATGCTCGGCCTGCACCACGACGCCGGGCTGTTCGGATTCGACGAAGCCGGCCAGCGCACCCGCGCGGCCTTCGAGCGCCTGTGGCGCAGCTGGCAAACCTGAGGCGAGATCCATGTCCACCGTCATCGACAGACTCAAGCTCACCACCGTGCGCACCGGCTTCGTGCTGGGCGGCCGGATCGCACCGAAGCGCACGGTGAACCGCGCCGCGCGCCTGTTCGCCACCCCGTTCGCCAGCAGCCGCAGCCGCGCACAGGCGGCGCAGGGCGATGCGGACATGCAGCGCGGCGAGTTGCACGTCAACGGCGAATCCATCGCCACCTACGTCTGGGGCGAGCCGTCGAGCCAGCCCTACGCGCTGCTGGCGCACGGCTGGTCCAGCTTCGGCCTGCGCTTCCTGCCGTGGGTGGCGCGGCTGCGCGCGCAAGGCCTGGCCGTGGTCACCTTCGACCAGCCCGGCCACGGCCACAGCACCGGCAAGCTGTGCACGCTGCCGGAATTCATCGCCACGATCCGCGCGATCGGCGCGCACTATGGCAACGCCGCGCTTGCGGTCGGCCACTCGCTCGGCGGAGCCGCGGTCACCCTCGCGCAGGACGAAGCCTGGCATGCCGAGCAACTGATCTTGGTGGCGCCGGCCGCCGACATGAAGGCGGCGGCGCGGCGCTTCTTCCGCTTCGTGCACCTGGCCGGCTACCTGCGCGAGCCCTTCTACGCCTGGCTGCACCGGCGCACCGGCGTGCACATCGACGAGCTGCAACTGGAACGCAAACTGCCCATGCTGGGCCAGCCCGCGCTGATCGTGCACGACCTCGACGACACCGACGTGCCGTGGGGCGAGGGCGAGCGTTACGCCCAGCACTGGGCCGGCGCGCGGCTGTACACCACCGAAGGACTGGGCCACCGCCGCGTGCTCGACGCACCCGAGGTGATCGAGGCGGCGCTGGCCTTCGTGCGTGGCGAAGAGGTCGGTACACGCGTGGTCGGCAGCCCGAACCTCTCGCTTTGCGTGTGACTTTCCTTCTCCCTCTGGGAGAAGGTGCCCGGAGGGCGAATGAGGGTGCGTGCGAAGCGAAGTGGTGAATCCCGCAGATCTTAAATCTCTTCGCACCCCGAATCCTCACCCCGGCCCTCGCCCAAAGGAAGAGGGGGGCAATTCCGCGTGCTTACCGTCGATCCACTAGAATCGACAGGATCAAGCACAGATGTCGGAGTTGCCATGAGTTCCCCCGCCAAGCACGTCCCCGCCGCCACCGCGCCCGCCGAAACCACCCCGCTGCGTTTCGTCACCGCGGCCAGCCTGTTCGATGGCCACGACGCGGCGATCAACATCATGCGGCGGATCATCCAGTCGCAGGGCGCGGAGGTGATCCACCTCGGCCACAACCGCTCGGTCGAGGACGTGGTGCGCGCCGCGTTGCAGGAAGACGCCGACGCGATCGCGCTGTCGTCCTACCAGGGCGGCCACGTCGAGTACTTCAAGTACATGGTCGACATGTTGCGCGAGCGCGGCGCCGGCCACGTGCGCGTGTTCGGCGGCGGCGGCGGCACCATCACGCCGGAAGAAATCCGCGAGCTGCAGGCCTACGGCGTCGAGCGCATCTACCACCCCAACGACGGCATGAAGCTCGGCCTGGTCGAGATGATCGAGGACGTGATGCAGCGCGCCGGCAGCGCCGCCGCGAAGCGCGCCGAATCCGAATCGCACGCGCTGCCCAAGGTCGACATCGACGACGAGATCTCGATCGGCCACATGCTCTCGGCCATCGAGGAAGGCAAGCTCGCCGGGACCGAACTCGAGCACCAGCGCAAGCAGTGGAAACTCGCCGGCAAGCACACGCCCGTGCTCGGCCTCACCGGCACCGGCGGCGCCGGCAAGTCGTCGGTGGTGGACGAACTGCTGCTGCGCTTCCTGCACGCGTTCCCCGAGATGCGCATCGCCGTGCTCGCGGTCGATCCCACCCGCCGCCGCTCCGGCGGTGCGCTGCTGGGCGACCGCATCCGCATGAACTCGTTGCGCTCCAAGCGCGTGTACATGCGCTCGATGGCCACCCGCCGCCAGCACGCCGCCACCAGCATCGTGCTGCACGACTGCATCGACTTCCTGAAGAGCCAGCCGTACGACCTGGTGATCGTCGAGACCGCCGGCATCGGCCAGAGCGATTCGGAGATCGTCGACCTGGTCGATTTCCCGGTCTACGTGATGACCAGCGACTACGGCGCCGCCAG
Organism: Rhodanobacter sp. T12-5; assembly: GCF_008329435.1. Classification (GTDB taxonomy): domain Bacteria; phylum Pseudomonadota; class Gammaproteobacteria; order Xanthomonadales; family Rhodanobacteraceae; genus Rhodanobacter. Next base: position 214,844 of record NZ_NPKN01000002.1, on the reverse strand, counting down.
CCAGCTGGAGAAGATCGACATGATCGACTTCGCCGACCTGGTGGTGCTGAACAAGTTCGACAAGCGCGGCGCCGAAGACGCGCTGCGCGACGTGCGCAAGCAGTGGAAGCGCAACCACACCGCGTTCGGCGTGAAGGACGAGGACGTGCCGGTCTATCCGACCATCGCCAGCCAGTTCAACGACCCGGGCGTGACCTGGATGTTCACCAACCTGTGCCGGCTGATGCGCGACAAGCTCGCGCTGCCGGCGGAGAAATGGTCGCCCCAGCTCGACACCACGCTGAAGGAGCCGCGCGCCACCGTGCTGATCCCCGGCTCGCGTGTCCGCTACCTCGCCGAGATCGCCGAGCAGGGCCGCGCCATCAACGGCGCCATCGCCCACCAGGCCGAATTCGCCAGCAAGGCGCAGCACTACTACGAGGCGCTGAAGGAGCTCGGCGACCCGCAACTGCCGCGTCCGCTCGACCTCTACAGCAGCGCCGACCTGCACGCATCTGTGGGAGCGACTTCAGTCGCGATCGGCCAGAGCGTCGCGGCTGAAGCCGCTCCCACGACCGAAGGAAGTCCCTTGTGGACAGGTAGTGTGGATCGCTCTGTTCTCCTGCTCCGCCAGCGCTACAACGCCGCCCTCAAGGAACTCAGCCACGAAGCCATCCACCAGCTGCGCGAATGGCCGGCGCTGTACGCCTCGGTCACCGCCGACGTCAACGAATACAAGGTGCGCGACAAGGTCATCCGCGTCGACAACTACCGCGAATCGCTGAGCCACCAGAAAGTGCCCAAGGTGGCGCCGCCGAAGTCGAAGGACTGGGGCGAACTGGTCAGCTTCCTCGGCCGCGAGAACCTGCCCGGCCACTACCCGTACACCGGCGGCGTCTACCCGTACCGCCGCAGCGGCGAAGATCCCACCCGCATGTTCGCCGGCGAAGGCACGCCCGAGCGCACCAACCGCCGCTTCCACTACCTCAGCCAGGGCGGCGCCGCCACGCGCCTGTCCACCGCGTTCGACTCGGTCACCCTGTACGGTGAAGACCCGGCGCCACGCCCGGACATCTACGGCAAGATCGGCAACTCCGGCGTCAACATCGCCACCCTCGACGACATGAAGAAGCTGTACTCCGGCTTCGACCTCAGCGCGCCCAGCACCTCGGTGTCCATGACCATCAACGGCCCCGCGCCGATGATCCTGGCGATGTTCATGAACACCGCCATCGACCAGAACGTCGAGAAGTACCTGAAGGAAGACGACAAGCGCTGGGCCACCGCGCAGCAGACCATCGACAAGCTGTACAAGAACGTGGCGCGCCCGCAGTACCACGGCGACCTGCCCAAGGGTAACGACGGCCTGGGCCTGGGCCTGCTCGGTGTCTGCGGCGACGAACTGGTCGATGCGGAAACCTACGCCCGCATCAAGGCCGACACGCTCACCAAGGTGCGCGGCACCGTGCAGGCCGACATCCTGAAGGAAGACCAGGCGCAGAACACCTGCATCTTCTCCACCGAATTTGCGCTGCGCATGATGGGCGACATCCAGCAGTACTTCGTCGACCACAAGGTGCGCAACTTCTATTCGGTCAGCATCAGCGGGTATCACATCGCCGAAGCCGGGGCCAACCCGATCAGCCAGCTCGCCTTCACCCTGAGCAACGGCTTCACCATCGTCGAGTACTACCTCGCCCGCGGCATGAGCGTGGACGACTTCGCGCCCAACTTGAGCTTCTTCTTCTCCAACGGCATGGACCCGGAGTACACCGTGATCGGCCGCGTCGCCCGCCGCATCTGGGCCCGCGCCATGCGCGAGCGCTACGGTGCCAGCGCGCGCAGCCAGATGATGAAGTACCACATCCAGACCTCAGGCCGCTCGCTGCACGCGCAGGAGATCCAGTTCAACGACATCCGCACCACGCTGCAGGCGATGTACGCGCTGTTCGACAACTGCAATTCGCTGCATACCAATGCTTACGACGAGGCGATCACCACGCCGACCGAGGAAAGCGTGCGGCGGGCGGTGGCGATTCAGATGATCATCAACAAGGAGCTGGGGCTGAACTTCAACGAGAATCCGTGGCAGGGGAGTTACGTGGTCGACACGCTGACTGACCTGGTCGAGGAGGCGGTGTACAAGGAGTTCGAGGCGATCAGCGAGCGGGGTGGGGTGCTTGGGGCGATGGACACGATGTACCAGCGCGGCAAGATCCAGGATGAGTCGATGTATTACGAGCACAAGAAGCATGATGGGTCGTTGCCGTTGATCGGCGTCAACACGTTCCTGCCGAAGGATCATGGTGGGGAGATCGCTACCGAGATCGAGTTGATTCGGTCGACGGAGGAAGAGAAGGGGCAGCAGATCGCCAACGTGAAGCGGTATGGGGAGGCGCGGAATGCGCTGGCCTCGGATAGCCTCAAGGTGCTGCAGGTGACGGCTCGGGATCGGCGCAATGTATTCGAGCAGTTGATCGAGGCGGTTAAGTACAACTCGCTGGGGCAGATCTCGCATGCGCTGTATGACGTGGGTGGGGAGTATCGGCGGAATATGTAGTGTCAGCGTTTCACGGGCGATAACGCCATAGAGTTCTCTGCAGAACGAGGTGAAGAATGCGGTCGTTCAGTATCGACAAAGACATGGTGATTGGCGGCTATGTGGTGACGGCATCTGCCACATACGAAGAAGCCCTGAAAAACTTCCTTCCATTGATTGGGCGATTGGATATTCAGCGGGACACGTTGAAAGCAAAGTTCTATGCTCGTCTTGAAGATGACATCGTTAAGGGCTGTGTGATGCCTCCGATAACGATTTCGCTAGTCGATACTCTTGAAGACAACCTTACGTTAGTTCAGGCCGAGGAATTCATCTCAGACCGAATTCATGACGCTTTCGTTCTCGACGGAATCCAGCGATTGAATACGCTTTCGCGTGCTGCAAATCGTGAAGGCTTCGATGCCGCCCGACCCATATACGTAAATTTCGTCCTGGCTCCATCACGTGATCGTCTGCTATATCGAATGATCACACTCAACAATGGCCAAAAGGCAATGTCTGCGCGGCATCAGATTGATGCGCTGGCCGATGCGTTCTTCGATTTTGATGGCGTTGAAATGAACCTGGTTCCCGAGAAGGGACGTGGGCGAGTCCGTGCTCCCGATACATTCCGGAAGGCGGATTTCGTCAAGGGCTATGTTGCGTACCTGAGTGATTCGGTCAATATCGATAATCAAAAAATTATCGAAGAAAAAATGGACGAGCTTATAGCAGCTCGAATCATCGATTCCGATATTGTGACGCGCCAACGAGAATTTATCGATGTTGTGTCGGTGATCAACCGTATGAGCCAGAACGAATATCTTCGAGCTTGGATTAGGGTGCAGAATAACTTCATAGGATTCTGCGTTGGCGCCAAAGGATCAATTGATTATTTGCTGGTCGTTGGGATGGCTGAGCTTGAAGCCGGTGTCCGCACTTTCGAAGGTGCTTTTTCATCTGTTGATGTAAGCAAGGTGAATCTGGGTAGGGTGCGAAGAGAGGTGATTTCCAGGTATATATCAGACATTGATAATTACATGGCGCTTGATGGCTACGATTTGCTCGACAAGATATCTGAATGGATTTGATTTAAGATGATTTCTGTCGATGGCATTGAATACTCTTTCTCTCGTAAGCTACCTGCCGGTGCCGACAAGTGTACGCAGCTCTTTCTGCTTCGCCTTTTATTGGGGAATGCGGCGATTCGAAAAGGTGCGTTGACAGTTAGGCAACGAACGAATTACTCAGTTTTTCCGAGCGCTGCCCAATCGCTTACTTGGACTGCTGCGCTGGCTGAGTTAAACGGGAATTATCGAACTCGCATCTCGGGCCCGGTATTCGTCCGGCGGGCGATGTCTGACAATAGGGTGTTTTTTCGTGACATTCTGAATGAATTTTCGCATTATTTTTTGCACTCCTACCGGGGCAGTCATATCGCAGCGTTCGTATCTTTATACAGGGTTCTTGAGAGGTTTTCATATAGCGTGCCGCTCTTGTACTGCTCGACACAGCGTGATTTTGCCAAAACGTTTGAAGACCTCAAGAAGATGTTCTCTACACAGAGCATTGGAGAGCTTGGGTTATTCAACAAATTTCTTCGCGCGGGGGGCTTGATCGATAAGATCGTACTGGAATCGTTGTGCGAAATAAGCTTCACATCTGCGAGTGGTAACGAGGCTAGATATTTTGATGCCGCTGCTAAGTGCTATGAAAAATATGAGGCCAAAGATGCCAGTCGGGCAACCTTGGGGTTAAGATTTGGTGATGTGCCTAAGCTGATCGTCGCCATACGGAATAGATTCTTCCATCTCCTTTCTGGTGGCTGGCAGGAAAATATCTCTATGACTGAAATCTGGGACGCAGACGAGTTTTTCGAGGGTATGAACGGGGTTTTCTGCAACTTTCTGTCTGTGGTGATCGTGTCGGTGTTAGTTCATAAATATTCAGAATAAGAAATGCTGACGGTAAAAAAAGAGGCTGAATTCAATTACAGCCATTTGAAATCATGTAAGCGTGCGATTCTTGGTCGCGTTGTCATTTTCTGCGTATCAAAACACAGACGTTCAAATTCATTAATTTGAGGATGTATCCGATGGAAGCTGTAGGAGAGTCGCAAGAGTTCACGTTCGTTACCGACAATGATCAATTCTATCAAGGCGCTCTGACCATGGTGACGAGGACCAATTCTGCGCCGGGTCTTTCGTCAGAACCGAAATCGTCGCGTGAGAACGCGGCTTCGCTCTACCGTTGGTTGCCGGCGAACAGCGAGGGAGGGCATCCCGCACAGCTTGCTGAGCTCATCGACGCAGTGGAGGCGCGTGGAGCTGAAGTGGTCGAAATTTACATTCACCAGGGGAAAACGGGACGGAGGAAGTTAAATACCATCGAACGTCGTTTCCGCGCACGTCGGCCGTCCGGGCGTTGCAAGCTTACGGCATCACCCGGTTAACTTCCTCCGTCCCGTTTTTGCCCGTTTTTGCCTCGGCCCAGTTTCGAGGAGGCCCGCGCGTGGAGCGCAGATGGCCTTGGGCTGACGTGCAGCGAACCTGCGACGATCTCCCCGACCACGTTCTTGGGCAGCGCCCCGAGGTCGGTGTAGGTCGCCGGTCGATCTGGCCGATCGATCTTCATCGCCGAAGATTTCATCCCGACCTCCTCGAAGCGCAACCGGCAGGGTCGTTCGCCCGCCCGCCTACCAGTCGTCCATGCCGTCGACGCTGTTGAGCGGATCGCCGCTCTGCTTCTTCTTCGACTGACCCGAGCCGCGCGAGTGATCGTCGTCGCTCCAGGTGTCCATTCCGTTCTCATGATCGAGCGGGTCGGAGCTGCGCGAGGCCTTCGCACGTCGGCCGTTGCCCGCGGCGTTCACCAGCTCGTGGACGACGTGGCCGACCTCTTCCTTGAGCTGACCGAGCTCATTGCCCTGGAAGACGACCTTGCGGAACGCGAGCCGCTTGCCGTCCTTGATCTCGAACAGCCCGACGAGCAGCTCGGTCTGGTCGACGCCGCGCAGGGTGCGCAGCGTCCCGATGATCGCCCGGTCCACTCCCAGCGTCTTGCCCAGGGAAGAGATGGTGGTGTCGTCCTCTTCGCGCGGGACCTCGGCGGCGACCTGGTCCAGGAGCTTGTCGTAGGTCTGCCACGCCGGCGTCGGCTCGAGGTCCGCGTCCAGCTCCTGCGGCTCGGGGCGGATGTCCACGATCTGTCCCCAGCGGGTGAAGCCCGGGTGCTCGACGCGGACCAAGTGCTGGCCGACCTCGACCTGCGGCAGGGTCATCGGGGTGTAGCCCTCGAACTTTCCGTCCAGGAAGACGCGCGCCCCGGCGGGGTGGCTCTTCACCATCGCGTTCTCGCGCAGGGCGGCGTTGACGCTCGTCGCCACCGTCGCCTTCAGGGTAATGAAGTCCTTGGCGAAGATCTTCGGCGAGAGCTCGTAGGTCGGATCGAGCGAGAGCAGGCTGAGCAGGTTCAGTCGTGACTCGTCCACCTCGCCGCGCCGGTGCAGCACCGCCGCGTACATCGCGATCGCGTCGCAATAATGGCCGCAGTCGGTCATCGCCGCGGCGGCCTTCGCGTACTCCTTCAGGGTCGCGTGCAGCTTGCGCTCGGCGTCGTCGTAGTCGCCATCATCGAAGGCGGCCTTGCTCTCGGCATACCCGATATCCGAATGCTTGAGCGCCTCGGCGGCGGTGGCGTCGACCGGCAGCCCGAAGAGTTCCTCGGGCTTCTTCACCGTGAGGAGCGGGTCGCTCGCGAGCGTCTCGTCCATGTCGAGCTCGAGCTTGAGGCTGGGGGCCTCGGCCGAGCGGTCCATCGGGATGAGCAGGGTGGTGTAGCGGCTCGGCGTGGGCGCCGTGGAGCCGAACGCGAGCGCCGGAAGGAGCAGGAGCGAGAGCGGGTTCATGAAGGTCCGTCGCAAGGAGGCTTCGCCGATTCTAACTGCCGGAAAAGGGGACGGAGAAAGTTAAATGCCATCGAGCTTTTCTTCCGTCCGCGAAGGTCTCCCGGGCCGCCGCACGCTCACTGGGCGGCCCAAGGTCTTTTCCGCCATGGCCTGAAAGCGTTTGCTTCCAAAGGCGCGTTCCTGCTGCAGGTGCTGGCGAATGGCGATCAGCTCGTCATCGCTGACGCCTTGCTTGAGCCACGCCCGATAGGCTTGGGCGCGCACCTGTGGCGTAGCCCCCATCTCAATGAAGCAGGCATGGGGTGTCACCAATGAGTCTTCGCAAAGTGCCAGGTTGGCATGCACGCTGGACCAGTGGTGATGTTCGGGCCTCTCGACCATCGCGGCGCGAACCGGGTTGAGCTCGATATACCGATACGCGGTGAGCAGGTAGCGGTCCGAGTCGACCAGACAGGATTTGAAGCGTCCTTCCCACAGCGTTCCAGTGCGTCCATGGCGACGGTTGAAAGCGGTGACATAAGCCTGACCCAGTTGGCGCATGCCCAGCGATACCTGGCCGGACCCGTCGGAACTGACGAACAGGTGCACGTGATTGCCCATCAAAACGTAGGCGTGGATGCGCAGGCCGTGGCTCGCGGCGCTCTCGCCCAGCAGACGGAGATAGTGGCGCCGGTCTTCGTCATCCAGAAAGATGGCACATCGATTGACCCCACGTTGGGTGATGTGGAGCGGTACCCCGGGAATTTCCAGGCGAGCTTGGCGAGGCATGCGAGGGGCCGTGGATGACGCGCCAGTGTCCGCGTGCACAGCTGTGGATGGCATCGGCGAGACGAGATGGCGTGGGTGAGTGTAAGCCGGGTCTGAAGGTCGTTTAATTTCCTCCGTCCCGGTTTCGTCCATCGTCCCGGTTTCGTCGTCCATGACGCCTTGCGTCATATGACGGCTGGCGTTATGGTGACCCGTGATCAGGAACTTTGCCGACAAGGAAGCGGAAAAGATCTGGGGCGGAACGCCATCCCGGCGCCTGCCTGCCGATATCCAATCCGTGGCACGTCGCAAGCTGCGTATGCTCGGGAACGCCTCCGTGCTGGATGATCTGCGTGTTCCACCGGCCAATCGACTCGAAGCCCTCAAGGGCAATTGCAAAGGCCAGTACAGCATCCGGATCAACGATCAATGGCGCATCTGTTTTCGATGGATCGAGGGTGACGCCCACGACGTGGAAATCGTCGATTACCACTGAATACCAACGAGTCGATCATGAAGAGCCTGCCCAACATCCATCCCGGCGAAGTGCTGCTTGAGGAGTTTCTGACGCCCATGGGCATCAGCCAGAACGCCTTGGCGCGCGCTGCCGGCGTGCCGCCGCGCCGTATCAACGAGATCGTGCTTGGCAAGCGTGGTGTTACCGCGGATACCGCGGTGCGTCTGGCTGTGGCGCTGGGGACCAGTGAGCGCTTCTGGCTGGGACTCCAGGCAGACTACGATCTGGAAGAGGCTCACCGTGCGCTTGGCAAGGCTGTCGACCAGATTGAGCGGATTGCAGCATGACTTTCCTGTCGAGGGACCACGGCGGCGAGATCGCCACCGAGATCGAACTGATCCGCTCGACCGAGGAAGAGAAGGGGCAGCAGATCGCCAACGTGAAGCGGTATGGGGAGGCGCGCAATGCGCTGGCGTCAGACAGCCTCAAGGTTCTGCAGGTGACGGCGCGCGATCGGCGCAATGTGTTCGAGCAGCTGATCGAGGCGGTGAAGTACAACTCGCTGGGGCAGATCAGCCATGCGCTGTATGACGTCGGCGGCGAATACCGTCGCAATATGTAACCCAGGTCCCGCCTGGTCGAGCAGAGACATCCGCGCGCTGTTGCGCGCGCAGCGTGGCCGGCTCAACATGCAGGAAGTGCAGGGGTACTTCGCGTTGTTCGATCGCCAGGAGATGCTGGATGAACTGCTCGCCGAAATCGCCAACGACAAAGCATGACGGTGTCCGCGAGCCGTTGGTCGGTAGCGACGTGCTGGATGTCGTGCAGGCGGGCAGGGGAGATCTTTCGGATTGGGTGGAGTTGGTGGAGTTGGTGGAGGCGGTGGAGGCGTTGTGCCCGGTGTGGCCGAAAGTGGGTGTGACGAGGGCGGGGACTTATAGGCTTTGATGGTTTGACACAGTCGGAAGTGAACCTGATCCCCGTTTCCGGCTTTCGCCGATGCGGCTTCCGGTGGAGCGGCGTCTATGGCGGCCGAAATTCGGCATCACAGTTGCTCGCAGCGCAGCCGATCAAGAAATAATCGCTACTTCTTTGCATTGGGGGTCGAATGGAAGCGTTCGTTGGGTCGGCTTTTTTGATCAAGCTTTCCGAGAAAGTTGGTGCCTCGGTTGTGTTGCGACTTTTGTCGAAAATTGACCCTAGACTTCTCTTGGCGCGTGCGCAATACAAGAAAAGGCTGACCGGGAAGCTTAAAGAGATGCCCTTCCTATTCAAGGATATGAATCTTAGTGCACGCGACGATTACGTCGCCTTGGATGTTCTAACTATCTCCAGTGGTAATGCAGGGCGCAGTGTTTCGGCGCTACCAGACTTCTCTGGTCCGCTACCCAAGTTTAAAGCACATCCGCGCGCCCTAATATTTGGCGATGGCGGTTACGGAAAGACCACGCTCTTCAGAAATTTGGCGCTTCGGGCCTTAGAAAGGAAGCCATGGGAGAAGTTGTTTGGAAAGCGTGGCGTATTACCATTATACCTCCCGTTAAAAGTGGTAAAAACATCTTCTGATTTCCCAATCATTGACGCGATTCAAGCGCTTGATCCATATTTCGCCAGCGCGCGGGGCCTTCGACGGCTGATGAAGTTGGGAAATTCCGGGAGATTAGTTCTGTTTCTTGATGGTTACGATGAAATGCCATACACGGGCGGCTTCGATCACGCTAAACGCGAGATCGAGTTTATATTTGGCAACAGATTTTCCCACCGGAATCGAAATCAGTCGGTTGGCGAAAATGCATTTAATACATCACAATTTGCGCCAGCGTATTACGCGCTTAGACAGGCAAGAGTTTATCTCGCTTCGCGTTTTGAATTTTATGAATACAGTCCCATTGTAGCCAGTCCCGATGTGCAAAAATGGGTTGTCAAGGGATTGGAGGATAGGCGCATTCAGTTGGTGGAAAAAATATTCTCCAGGTATCGTCTCAAAAGCCCATCTTCTTCGGGAAATGATCTAAATGCGGAACTTTTTCTGCAAGAATTGACGCGAACCGGAGATAAGAGCGTTAATGACCTAAGTCGGAGTCCGCTTTTCCTGACGGTGATGTGCTATGTGTACGCAAAGAACGTCGGCTCTAGTGGATCTAAGGTTTTTTCACTGGGGGCAAGTGATCTCAGCAAAACTTGCGTTCGGTTACTATTGGAAGATCTCGATAAATATAAATCCCGCGATGCCTCACAGTCCGACCGGCAGGCAATTCTAAATCGGCGGGCTGCCTATCCCGAGGAGAAATATTCGTTTCTCTCCTACTTTGCTGTAAAGCTTTATGAGTGCGAAAAATCGTTTTTTGATGAGGAATTTGTAACTGAGCGTGCCAAGACATTTTTCTCATCAGAGTTTGAAGGTTCGTCTGCGGACGAAATTATCCGAGGACTTGATTCTGATGAAGCTGCCTCCAACATTGTGAAGCAAATAATTTTTTCGGGTATTTTCGTTCTCGTTGATAAGCGAGACGGAGTCCGCTATCTGGATTTTCCGCATCGCAAGTTCAGGGAGGCTTTGGCTGTCGATTATTTTTCTCACACTAGTCGTATTGATCGCCTCGTCGCATCTATTTCAAAAAAACCATATGCCGAGCTAGTCTTGGCTTTTATCGAACAGTCGATGCAGCGCCAGCCTGTGATTGATAAGTTGGTCAAACTCGTCGCGGAGGCGGCGGCACCACATGTGGCTGTATTGTTCGTTGATGTGCTAAAGCGCCTGTCCTCAGACGAGGCGGAGCAGGCGGTGATGAAGCTGCTAGATGCTTCAGACGGCAAGTCGACATTGCAATTACCAGCTGGCGTGCTTTCCTATCTTCCAAGTGGGCCTTCGCACTGGCGGTATTTCAGGGAGAAGTTAACCAATTCCATCGCTGGGCGCGACGGACTGCTTGTACATCGTTGGGCGGTGGTGTCAGCTAAGGTGGATATTTCTCTGGCGACGGATGTTGCGGAGAATCTAGCGACATCTGATTGTGGTTTCGTGACCTTGCGATATCTTGTTCATTCGCCGCTAGTTGTTGAGGCTTCGTCGCCGATTGTTGGTTGCTATGTGGTATCCGGCTTCCAAGAGGGAAACGGGAGCTTGGTACTGGCAGATTTGATTAAGATTTTCTACGCGGGAAAGTCTTTGGAGGCTAAGGGACAGTTCAAGGCTTGGTTACGCTTTGTCGTGGGTGAGCGTAATGAGCTTGGTGCCGATAGCATGCGTAAGTTCTGCCGCGCCCGAGACGATGAGGATGTTGAGCGGCTTTTGGAGGCTACCCGTGAACTTAGGCCGGCGTTCGTTGCGCACGCATAGTAAAAATGATAGTGGGTCCGATAACGGGGTTAAGTTCACTTATCGTAGATTTGTATGTGAGCCTGCCCCTGTTTTTTGCGGAAGCCGGGACGGAGGCTGAGTTTTCCCCACGTTTTCATGCTGCCACAGCCATCTGATCGAGCAGTGCCGGAGATGGCTTTCGTATCTGCTCCATGAGCTCTTCGAGCCTGGCGTTTGACCATCGTCGCAGCAGCGCCTCACGGCCCAGCCGCATGATCGAGTACAGCCGTCGCTTGGATCGAAACGGCGCCAGCCATTGATCTATCCCTGCGGTTTCGCAAGCCATGCCGACCAGCCAGCTGGCGAAGGCTGCCATCGTGTGGAGCAACAGCAACACTTCGATGCGCTTGTCCTTGCGGGTCAGGCTGTCTTCAAAGGCATGACCGTAGCGGGGGTTCTACCCCGTTTTCGCGGACAGTTGAGTCAAGGCCGTAAAGGCCCGATCCCGAACTTCGATCCTGCGTTGCATCCCGGGATCCGGTGCGATCGTCGCCGATGACTCTTCCGGGCGTTTGGCCACTTAAACGGCTCATTAACGCGGCGCTTGAAACCGTTTCTGGCGACCCTACTTGGGATTCGCCAGCCCGTATGGCTGGCACGCCGGGCCACTTGGCCGGCGGAACGTCCCATGTTGCTTGAAAGAGGATATGGCCATGCGTAACAGCCTTTTTGATCTTGCCCCGCTGCATCGGTCGAGCGTCGGTTTCGACCGGATCTTCGATTTGCTGGAGAACGCCACCCGCGCGCAGTCGGTCGACAGTTGGCCGCCGTACGACACGGTAAAGCTCAGCGATGACCGTTACCGCATCACCATGGCGGTCGCCGGCTTCAATCGTGAGGAGCTGGATATCGCCGTGCAGCCGAACCTGCTGGTGGTGTCCGGCGAGCGCAAGAGCGCCGAGCAGGAAGGCGAGTTCCTGTATCGCGGTATAGCGAGCCGCGCCTTCACGCGTCGCTTCGAGCTTGCCGACCACGTCAAGGTGACGAGCGCCAATCTTGTCGATGGCCTGCTGACCATCGAGTTGCAGCGGGAGGTGCCCGAATCGCTGCGGCCGCGCCGGATCGCGATCACCTCGACTCCGACCGGCGCCACGCTGGAGCAGAGCCCGCAGCGCCAGATCGAGAGCCATGCTGCGTAAAGCCGGGTTCCGGCCTGATGCCGGAGCTTGACGACTGCGGTTGTGTCTTGCGGCCCGCCACTTGGCGGGCCGTCTTTTTCAGCCGGGCGAAATGGTGACACCTTTTACCGTTATTGCTTTTACCTATTCGGCCACCGTCTGCCCCGAGCCTCCCAGTTCGGCCGGGAAGTCGCGCATCTTCGGCAAGCCATCCTTCAGCGGCAATACGGTCTCGGCGTAATTGACGTGCACGGCGGGTACGAAACGGAGATCCGGAAGCATCGACGCAAACACATCGACCAGCCCCCATTGCGGGTGCGCCGTCATCAAGTGGCCACCGCAGACGGTGCAGAACTGGCGGTCGCTGTTGGCCGACTTGCGCACATGACCGATCGAGTCGGCGCCTTTCGTGACGCGGACGTTTTCCGGCTTCCATAGCGTAAAGGCGTTCACCGGCGAAGCCGACCAGGCGCGGCACGACCCGCAGTGGCAGTAGCCCATTGCCTCGGGCTCCCCTTGGGCTTCGAGCTCGACAATGCCGCAGAAACAGGTGCCACGATGCGCTTCGGTCATGACCCTTCTCCCAACCCGTGTGGCCGCAGCCTGCGCCTTGGCTGGTAAAGAACCCGTCGCGAAGACGTTTTGATCGGCAAGAGCAAAAAGGTGTCAGGGACAATTACTGACAGCCGACGGGTCGCAAGGATGAGGGTGGGCGCGGCGCGTCCCGATCGTCGCGGGGGGGGCGAAATGGTGGCCCGCCCCTTACCCCCTGCACAGGAATCGGCGCATTAAGCCGCCGCACGTTTCCACAGGTTTTCCCAACCCAGCCCGCGAAAGCACGGACCCATGGTCGCTTCGGAGAATTTGATGTCGTTGTATCGGGCGTTCCACTCCATGATCTTGGTCTGGCTGTCCTGATCGATGCAGACATCCCAGCCGACGCAAAGCATGTGCGGACAGCTGGCGTGCAAGGATCTGCACAGCTCCGCGGCAACGCTGAAATGGGGAATGGCATGCCCTGCGAAATGAAATAGTGTGTCCGGGTGTTTGTCGGTCCTGCGCCAATTGTGCAGGTACGCGATGTCATTGAGCGTGCCCGTCCTGGTGTCGACGGCAACCCTCACATGGCTGCGGCAGCGCACGATCTCGTCGACCTCCCGCCCCACCCTGAGATAGGCCGCCTTTACCGCCACGGTGCCATCGAGTTCCCTCGCCGTGGTTATGCGCACGGTGGCGGTGGATCCAGTGCTGATGGCCGCGAAGAATTCATGCTGTTTTATCGGCGCCTGAAAGACGCCGTCGACAAGCCGGTCATGGCCAACCCGGGGGAAATCCTCGCGGGTCATGATCACCACGCCCCGCCCCTGGAAGGAGTTGTCGCTCTTGAAGAAAACACGCCCGTCATGTTCGAACAAGAGCTCGATCAGATCCGTTTCGCGAATCGGCTTGAAGTCTCTATCGTAGTAGACGCCGTCGATAACGTAGGCGAGATCTGGCAAGGCTTCGGTATGGAGAATCCTGTTGGTGAATGATTTCAGGTTCACCACCTTGGCCGCTTCGCCGGATTTCAGGGGTTCGACGACCAGTCCGTAGTAGTTATCCGGGATCCAGCCCTCCTTGAACCCGCCGCTGATGGCGGCGTAGACGTGCATCCATGGCGCGTACTTGACGCTGCCCAACACTTCTCGCGAGTACTCGTTGGCTAGCCTGATCAATTTCCTGTCGGTTGGCCCCTGCTGACTTTCTATCGACCGCAGCACCGAGTGTGCCTGGTAATTGGAGCGCAGTTGGCGCAGCTCGCTGTAAACCTGCGCTGCCGCGGCGGCGCCGACGTTCCTCAGAGATTCTGCTGACATGACCATGGCGGCGCTCCGTAGGTTGAATGGCGGTACTTCCCGGTTGCCGCAGCACTTGTGCTGCATGCGGTGCCCTGCGTCTTGCATCTCAGTGGTGGGGAACATGTGCCCTTGTTGCGGGCACCGATTCCAGGCTCCATCGCAACCTTGGAGCAACGGCGTTCGTCAGTCCGCGATTTGCTCACGCGCTCATCCTGGCGAGGGAGCGGCGGCTCCTCTCCCAAAGTGGAGTGGAGTGGGCATAAGGAATCACCTGGCCCCAACGACATCTTGATACACCCTTCGGCAGCAGCGCAGAGCTTCGCCTATCCGGCCTCTGGCTACACCGGTATCAATCAACGACTCGTGAAGGCATCGAGCACGGCCGGAGCGGCCGAGTCGGGGATTCTCACCCGCGGCATCGTGCCTCCAGTCGCCGCATCGACACCGACGAAGGCCCGCGTCCCTGCGCCAAGCAGGGGTTCAAAACATGGGGCAGGTTGGTCAGGTTCGACTTTCAAAACAGGATCAGGTTCGACTTTGAGGTGAGCTGCAGGTTTTTCGGGGTCGCCCGATCTTGAACGGTGCGGTCGGCCGAGTCAGTTGGGCCTCGATAGCGCCGCAGAAGCGGTCGGGTCCAACGCATGCTGACGTTGAAGGTCTAGTCGTATCGCCAGCGCCGTTTCGCACCGCAGCCACTCAGTGCTCAACCTCCACCATCACCTCGTTGCGCCGCATGAACCACAAGGTCCACGGCGGGTTGTACTGCGCCAGCGATACCGGGCCGATGGCGTGAAGGCCATGCGAGGTGACCTGTGCCAGCAATTCGCGGGTATTCGATTGGACGTCCTCGGGCCTGGCCAGGCCTGAGAAGCGCAGGACGGCCAAACGGCTGGGTTCGGTGGCGCGCAGCGTGACCTTCGGGTCGTTGGGTATGGGCAGGGTTTGCAGGGTCCATGCGCCTGGCATGGTGAAGCGGACTACCCACGTGCCGGAAGCACCTTGCATCTGCTCCACCGGCGCGGTCATGGCGATCTTCTCGCTGGCGGCCTGCTGCGCCACTGGCGCTGTCATGGCAATGCTCCGACGCCTTTTGTTGGCGCCGAAGATGTAGCCCGCAAGCAGGCGGAAGCCCTTGCTGGCGGCTTCCTTCTGGTCGCCCTCTACGGTCACCTCGGCTACCGCGAGTGCGGGGTAGTCACGCAGTTCGAAGTTGCCGTCGCGAAGCACCGCTTTGTAGGGGGGCGTTTCAACGGCCATCGCGGTCGTTCCCAGCGTTGCGACCACCAGCAGGCCTGCGAGCGTCCATCGTTTCATGGCGATCGGGTACTCCGACTGTCTTCATGGTTTGGTCCGCGACGGTTCCGGGCATGGCTGCCGTGCCCGCGTCCCGAGATGAGGTACGCCCTCGTGCATCAGCGATGTGTGAGGACGCGGTTGATTCGCAGTACTTTCGGCACGTTTCACGGGATGTGGGCGGGTCTAGCGTTACCGCGCATCGATCATCCGATCCGCTCAAAGGGGGCGACATGCCAACCATGGACCGCCGCGCGTTCCTGAAATTGTCCGCCGCGCTGGGCGCGGCGCTCGCCGTTGGCTGCGTGCCGGTTCGCCCTTCGTCGAGCGGCTGGCGGGAGCGTCGTGATCTGTATCCGCAGGGTGTCGCGTCGGGCGATCCCGATGACCAAAGCGTCCTGCTGTGGACGCGACGCCCGTATGCGGACGGGCGCGCGAGCGGAACCTTGCTGGTCGAAGTGGCGGACGATGCGGCATTCACGCGCGTGATCGCGACGACGACGGTGCGGGTACTGGCCGAGTCCGACTGGACCTGCCGCGTGCTGGTCGCCGAACTGCAACCGGCACGCGAATACTGGTATCGCTTCACGGACGAGGACGGCAACGGCAGCCGGGTCGGTCGGACGCTGACGGCGCCCGTACCCGACGATCCGCGGCCGGCGCGCTTTGCCTTCGTCAGTTGCCAGGATGTCTGCGAGGGCGCGCTGAACGCCTATCGGCGGATGATCTGGGAGGACGAGCGCGCCGCGCCGGAGGACAGGCTCGGCTTCGTGCTGCACCTGGGCGACTTCGTCTACGAGGTTGTGCAGTACCCGGACCAGGTCAAGAACGGCCACCGCTACGATCGGCTCATCACGTTCCCGGTGCACTTCCCGCACGGCAAGATCGTTGCCAACAATCGCTTCTGGGTCCCCGCCTCGCTGGAGGACTACCGCGCGCTCTACCACGCCTACCTGCAGGATCCCGACCTGCAGGATGCGCGCGCACGATGGCCCTTTGTCGCGATGTGGGACAACCACGAATTCTCCTGGCAGGGCTGGCAGTCGATCCAGGAATTCGGTGAGGGCTTCGTGCCCGCGCAGACGCTCAAGGTCGCAGCCAACCAGGCATGGTTCGAATACCAACCGGCGCGCGTGTCGCCTCCGGGCCGCAGCCTGGAGGCCTTCGATGCGCCGCACGTGGTCGATACGCCGGTGGTCGACTTCGACGACGATGGCCTCGGACGCGAAGCCAACAACATCGCCGCGATCGACAGCCTTATCGCCTATCGCGCCCTGCGCTGGGGCCGGCACATCGACCTGATCATCACCGACCAGCACAGCTTCCGTTCGCGCGATCCCGGTAACCACGACGAAATCAAACCGCTGTTCGAAGGCGACTCGCTGGGCTGGGTCCCCGAGGAATTGGCGATGCAGCTCGACGCCGGCCGCGACTACGCCGACGGCCATCCGCCGGCGAAGTTGTCCTTCGGCGACAAGAGCGTGGCCAATTACCGCGCTGGCGAAGCCGCGCAGACGATGCTGGGGGCGAAGCAGAAGGCCTGGTTCCTCGAACGCCTGCGCGGCGCAAAGGCGACCTGGAAGATCTGGGGCAATTCGCTGGGAACCCCCGACTGGCGTGTCGATCCGCAGCATCTCCCGGCCGCGCTGGCCACATGGCCCGGTGCCGGCTTTGCCGTCATGGGCACCAGCGACTGGGGTGGCGCGTACCACGAACGCGGCGAGATCTTCGATGCCGTGCGCGATGCCGGCATCACCGGTTTCGCGATCGTCTCCGGCGATCGCCACAGTTTCTGGGCAGGCTATGCGGCCAAGGCCTTGCCGCCCGCCGCGTTCGAGCCCGTCGGCGTCACCTTCGTGGGCGGCTCGATCTCTTCCCCTGGCCTGTTCGAGGCTTACGAGCACAACCTGAAGAAGGACAATCCGTTGCGACCGTTGTACGTCGCCAATCCGGGTGGTGGACCGCCGCAGCCCACCGTCAATTTGCTATTGCACCATGGCGTGCGTTCGGCGCTGGAATACGCCAGCAGTGGCGACCTGCAGAAGGCGCACGCGTCGAGCAATCCGGACATGGCGCCGCACCTGTGCTTCGTCGACATGGGCGGACACGGTTACGCCACCGTCCGCGTGGATGCCGACGCGATGCAGACCGAGTTCGTGTGCATCCCGCGTCCGATCGAGCGAAGTCCACGCGAAGACGGCGGGCCGCTGCGCTATCGCGTGCGGCATGAGGTACCGCTGTGGCGCGCCGGCGAACGGCCACGCATGCGTCAGACGATCGTGGAAGGCGATCCGGGACTGGCGGTGTGAGGTGGAAGCCGTGGCCGTCCACGCGGGCGGCATGTGGCAGGCGTCCCAGGGTGGTTTCCACCATGCGCTGGCAGCGCTCGTCGTCGAGCGCAGGTTCCTGGCTTGCATGCGGGCGGCGGAGTTGCCGTCTTGATTCCATCGTCCCCTTGTGCCGGATCAGGCGAGCGCAATCAATTCAATTAGCCACGTCCCCGTTATTGTCCTTCCCTGCCTCGCCTCAGGGCAGCGGACGCTGCCTGTGGCCAATGAAGGTCGTCCACGAGCCCAGCCCGCAGCGACGAGCCAGATTGCGGTAATAAACTGCCGTGCCCAACCCCAGGAACAAGGCGCATCCCACCATCATCGCCTCGATCCATGACCAAGGCGGCATGTGGAACGTGTGGCCCGCGTTGAGCAGGAAGAAGATCACCCCCAAAACGAGCGGAAAGAGCGCGCCAACAGGGATAAAAACCAAGGCCAGCACGACCGGATTGATAAACGGGGGCGGGGGAACTTCGATCCCCTGACTCCACAGGAATTTCCACATGGGCGGCACCGAAGTATTCGGATCGACACCCCTGGCGGCCATGTACTCCCGGTACAACTCCACACGCTCTTGCTGGTTCATGCGCACCCACGCCAAGACGGCAGTCCCGCCTTCCAGCGCGGCAGTTTAGCGCAATGATTCGCAGCCAAGAATCCGCGCCGTCACATCAAACCCGCCTACCTGATCCATCCGGATGGCCTCGGGTTGCCACGGTCGCGGGTGTAGTGGACCGGGCTGTCGGAATATCGAATTGCGCTATCTTGTGCGACACGCCGGATGGTCATCGCAAGTGAAAGCCACGCATTCAAGGAGAAAACGTGATGATCCTGATCGTCATGGTCGCTGGAATCATCGCGTACACCACTTGGTGGTTCTATCGAACCCGCACCATGGTCAACCGCTGGGCCGAGCACAACGGACTGAAGGTGCTCGATTACAGCATCATGCCCTTTCCGCCCTATCCGCCCATCATGGTCACGTTGACCACCAGCAGAAACCAGTTGATCGTGCGCATGCGCGTCTATGACGACAGCATCCATCGCATCCGCAGTGGCTGGCTGCGACTGGGCACCTTCTGGTGGGGGCTGATGAATATCGATGCCGTCGAAGTGTTCTGGGCAGGCCACGATGGGCTATCGGACGAACATGGTTTCTGACTGCACAAAGGGGACGGAGGCCGAGGTTTCCGTCCGGTCTCCGGCGGCGAAGGGAAGGGCGATACGGCTCTGACTGCTGCGGCATCGCCGGGGAGAGGGCCGGGTGAGGGGCGCCATTCGCGTCACCTACCACCAGGAAGATCTTGCTCCCTTGCGGCAACGGCAGGGCTCTACGGCGAGCGTTGCACCACCGGCTGATCCATCTGCGGGTTTTGCATCTGTTGCACGGGCGGCGTGGCCTGGGTCGGGTTCACCTGTCGACTATCGTGTTGCCACTGAACGCTGCTTTGCACGAGCGGCGTGCCGATCGCCTGGGCCACGTCGACGTCGGTGTAACGCTTGAACAGGGAGTCGATGTCGCCCTGCACGGCGTACGCGCGGCTGGAGTCATCGCTCAGCACGACATGGTCGACCCGGCTCAGGCCGTTGCCGTGGGCGGCAATGGCGAGTGCTGCGGCGAGGTTGTCGCTGCGCTGGTCCGGCGCGCGTCCCCGTTGGGCATCCAGGCGATGCACGGCGTCGAGCGCCTGCAGGTACATTCCGTTGCCGGGATGCGTGGCGTCGGCGAGATTCGGTTGCGACGGGTGCACGACCATCCGCAAGGCGTTCAACGTCTTCGGGCCGGCGATCCCGTCGGGCGTCATGTGATGCGCACGCTGGAATTTCTCGACCGCTGCCTCCGTACCTGGGCCGAAATCGCCGTCCGGATGCAATGCGTGGCCGTGCGCGTCGGTGAAGCCCAGCGTGGCGAGATCGGTCTGCAAACCAATGACCTTGTCGCCGTGCGAGCCAAGACGCAATGAACCATGCCCGCCCGTTGTGTGGGAGCGTCCACCTTGCCCGATCGCTTTCAGGGCCTCCTTGATGTCCGGGTCGCTTGCCGACCTCGAGGGATCGAAGTTCGCATCGCCTACCTTGGCATGCGCGCGGTCGAGAGCGGCTGCATTCTCTGGGTTCTTGTAGGCGTCCTTGTACCGTTTTGCGAGCGCGGCGGCCTTCGGGCCGTCGTAGTAGTCATATGCGCTGCTGATTTCGTTGGCCTTCGCAAGCACATCGTCGTAGTTGCCACCGCTTTTCAGGACCGTTTTGAACTCAGCCATCTGGGATGGCATCTGATTAGCAGTTTTTGCGAGGATGGCAACCGTCTCGAGACGATGACCTTCCGGGATGTTCTTCCCGTATTTATCCAGCATGGACATGGCTGTTTGGGTCGCATGCCGGATCTGTGGATAGTCAACATTTTTATGTATCCACTTCTGCCCGTCTTCCGAGGAGGCCCATGCGTTGATGCTGTCTCGGGTGTCCTTGTCGATGAAAGTGAGGGTGCTTCGCCCTTGTTTGCCGTTGCCGTGGGACAGCAGGTTCGCGTTGAGCTGTGAGTGGTCCTGTGTGAATGCGAGGCCATGATCCTGGGCGTACTTGGACGCCTGCTCGATGATTCCGTCCACGTAGGTGGTCTCGCCTTGCTTCAGCGCCGCACCATCAGTCGCTCCGAGAGCCCACGTGCCACGCTGGCCAAGATCGACCTGGATCGTACCCAGCGAGTAGCCGCTGTTTGCCTTTATCTTGTCCGCGTTACCCCAGTTCGGATCGGAATGACCCGAGGTCACTCCGGCGATGCTCAGATGATAGGAAGATGGTCCACCCTCCGTTCCGCGGCCCACCACGAAATAGGTGGCGCCCGTAAGTGAATCGAGGTCGTGCGTTTCGAGATCAGCCATGGTCTTCGTCCTTGAATAAGAGTGTGGTTACTGCATGTCGGCGACGATCAGATACGTGCCCAATGCGTTGGCCCGCTCGCATATGCGGAACATTTCATTTTGCGTCAACTGGAGATTGGCGACGGTTTCATTACCGTAGATGGAATTTTCGAACTCACCGTTCGCCTCCTGAAATTTCAGCCACTCACGTTCGGCACGGATGAGGGCATCCTTCGCTTTGGGAGTCAGTTTGCCGAGGAGGGCCTTGTAGGTGACGTTCAGTCGATTGTCTTGTCTGGTCTGCTCAGCGGAAAGGCAGGCGGCAATGGCGATAGTGTCGGATTCCGCTATGTCGACGCATGTGTAAAACGCGGCCGTGATGCCTTTCGGCGCATGGCTTTTGATGGTTTGGCTTCTGCTGTCGGCCGCGACAGCGGAAGCGCCGTAAGCGAATATGGCGAGGGTGATTGCTAGCGTCCTTACCGTCTTCATGATGTTGCTCCTGGTCGTAATTCTTTGCCTTGGAATCAATACAGCCTGCAAGCTAGATGGGACATGCAGATGCCATCGAAAGATGGACCCTGACGTCCTTTGCCGGAAAAGCCTAGCATCGGTACCTCGCGGCAGAATGTGAGCGTGCTCGGGAAATGCTGTGGGGGAATGGCGCGGTGGCGATCCGGATGATCAAGAGCAAGGAGGCCCGGCCTCACATCAACGAAAACCCATGGCAGGGCAGCCACTTCGTCGAGGTACTCACCGACTTGGTCGAGGAAGCCGTGCACAAGGAGTTCGAGGCGATCAGCGAGCGCGGCGGCGTGCTCGGCGCGATGGACACGATGTACCAGCGCGGCAAGATCCAGGAAGAGTCGATGTATTACGAGCACAAGAAGCACGGTGGTTCGCTGCCGCTGATCGTCGCCAACACTTTCCTGCCGAAGGATCATGGCGGAGGGTTGCTACCGGGATCGAGTTGATCCGATCGCCCCTGAGGAGAAGGGGGCGCGGATCGCCAATGGGAAGCGGTATGGCGAGGCGCGGAGTGCGTTCGCGCTTCTTGATTCTCTCGGCCTTTGCGGCGTGGCCGGCCGGGGATTGGCCTGTTGCGGCCGTTTACACGTAGCCGGGCACATGCGGGTCCACGGCGGTCGCGGCACGCGGCAGGCTGAAACTGACTCGCGCGCCGCCCAACGCGGAACGGCCGAAGGCCAGCTCGCCGTGATGCAGGTGCGCGATCGCCTGAGCGATCGACAGGCCCAGCCCGCTGCCCTCGCCCACGCTGCCTTCGGGGCGATGGAAGCGTTCGCCCAGCCGTGCCGTATCGTCCGCCGCAAAACCGGCACCGTTGTCATTCACCTCCAGGGTCACCCGCTCGTCGTGACCACCGACGCGCACGTTCACCTCGCCATGGTCGGGCGCGTGGCGCAAGGCGTTGTCCAGCAGGTTCTGCACCAGGATGCCGAGCAGGCTGCGGCTGCCCAGCACGAAGTCGTTGCCGTCGTGATCCAGCGACAACTCGATGGAACGCCCCGCCGCGCGCTCGCTGGCGTCGCGCAGGGCAGCTTCGGCCACGCTCGCCAGACGCAAGGGGCCGGCATCGTCCAGTTCGGCCAGTTTCTCGACGCGCGCCAGCAGCAGCAACTGGGCCACCAGTCGCTGCATGCGGTCGAGCGCCTCCTGCGATCGCTGCAGGTGCAGCGCGCGGACGGCCGCATCGTCGCCGCGCCCGGCAAGGTCCAGCTCCAGCCGCAGCGCCGCCAGCGGATGGCGCAACTCGTGGGCAGCGTCGGCGGTGAAGCGGCGCTCGTGTTCCAGGCTGAGCCTGAGGCGGTCGACCAGCCGATCGATCGCCTCGGTGAACGGTGCCAGCTCGACCGGCACGCGTTCGTCGGTGAGCGAGGCGGCCATCGGGCTGGCACCGGCGGACAGGCTGCGGGTCAGCCGGCGCAACGGCTTCAAACCGCTGCGCAAGCCGGCGAACACCGTCGGCGGCACCAGCACCAGCAGGGCCAGCAGCGCCAGCAGCGCCGGCGCGAGCAGTTTGCGCATCAACTCGTCGCGCTCGTCCAGCGGCGCGCCGACCTGGATCCAGTACTGGTGCCGCGCGTCCCAGCGCTGGAAGACCCGCCAGCGCCGCCCGTCGTGGCTGATCGAATGGAAGTGCGCGTCGCCCGGATCGAAACGCAGCACCGGCAGCTCGGCGCTTTCGACCAGGCGTTCGCCGCGGGCATCGCGCAGCACGATGGCCGGTCGCTGGGCGGTGGCGTCCGAGCCGACCAGCTTCTTGTCCGGCAGGCGCACCGCACCGACGCCCGCCGCCGTGTCCGGCATCACCGCGAACACGCTGGCGGCGGTGCGCACCAGCATCTGGTCGAAGATCTCGTCGACCTCGTGCAGGCTGCGCCAGGCCAGCCAGCCGCCGGCAGCGCACCACACCAGCACGATGCCGGCCACCAGCCGCAGCACGAGCCGCCGGTTGAGCGAGGGGCGGATCATGCGGCCGGCCCGCCGGGCCGGTTGATCGCGTAGCCGATGCAGCGCAAGGTGCGGATCCAGCCCGGCCCGAGCTTGTGGCGCAAGTGATGGATGTGCACTTCCACCGCGTTGCTGGCCACTTCCTGATCCCAGCCGTACAGGGCTTCTTCCAGCTGGTCGCGTGAATGGGCACGGCCGGGGTGGCGCACCAGGGTTTCCAGCAGCTGGTATTCGCGCGCGGTCAGTTCCAGTGCCGCGCCCTCCAGCGTGGCAACGCGCGCGGCCGGGGTGACTTCGAGCCCACCCACGCGGATCGCCGGCT
Organism: Rhodanobacter sp. T12-5; assembly: GCF_008329435.1. Taxonomy (GTDB): domain Bacteria; phylum Pseudomonadota; class Gammaproteobacteria; order Xanthomonadales; family Rhodanobacteraceae; genus Rhodanobacter. The sequence continues at coordinate 191,620 of NZ_NPKN01000002.1, read as the reverse complement.
CGATCTGGCCGTCGGCCCGACGCAGCAGCGCGCGCAGGCGGGCGGCGAGTTCGTCCAGGTGCACCGGCTTGACCACGTAGTCGTCGGCGCCGGCATCCAGCCCGGCGACGCGGTCGGCGAGCTCGTCGCGGGCGGTCAGCAGCAGCACCGGGGTGGCATCGCGGCGCCGGCGCATGCCGGCGATGATGGCCGGGCCGCTGCTGCGCGGCAGGTTCCAATCCAGCACCGCCGCGGCGTAGCTGGTGTCGGCCAGCGCGGCGGCGGCCTGGCTGCCGTCGGTGATCCAATCCACCGCATAGCCGAGCTGGCGCAGGCCGTCGGCCAACGCCTGTCCCAGTGCCCGGTCGTCCTCGGCTAGCAGGATGCGCATGACCGGATTCTAGTCAGTGGAATGCACGCGAATTTGACCTGAGGCAATTCATCGCAGGTTTCCGTCACCGGCATCGTAGTGCTCCAGCGCGCGTTTGCGGCCGTGGATCATCGAGGCGATCAGGTTCTCGCCGTAGTGGACACTCTCGCCCACCGCCGCCAGCACGTGCACGCCGACCAGGGCCAGCACGCCATAGGCCAGCGCCTCGTGCAGGTCCTCCAGCCAGCCGGTGCCGAAGAAGGCATCCGTCGTCTGCAGCCAGCCGGTGACGCCCACCAGCAGCACGCCGGCGAGCAGGGCCAGGATCATCACCGCCGCGCCCGGGTTGTGCCCCAGCTGCCGCCGCGAACGGCCGGCCAGGCGATCGCGCAGATAATCGCGCACGCGGCGCGGGCCAGGCACCCAGTCGCCGAAGCGTGCGTGCCGCGTGCCGATCCAGCCCCACACGAAACGCACGGCGAGCAGGGCCAGCACGGCGTAGCCGATCCCGCGATGGACCAGCTCGCCATCCTCGGTGAAGAAATTGGCGAGGAACAAGCCCGCCAGCGACCAGTGAAACACGCGTACCAGCGGGTCCCACACCTTGACCATGGCATTCATGGACTTGTCCTCGCGTCAGTGGTTGATCAGCCGCCCTTCTTCTTGACGATGCGGCCGTCGGTGGGGTCGAAGTAGATCTCCACCTTGTTGCCGGCCTTGTCCTTGCCGTAGATCTCGTAGCAGTTGCCGGTGACCTGGAACACCTTGATGGTGTAGCCCTGGTCGAGGACTTTCTGCTTCATCGCCGCTTCGGTCAGCCACTGCGCACGCGGTGCGCTGGTGCATTGCGGTGCGGCGAAGGCGGATGCCGACAGCGCGGCGGCGGCAAGGAACAAGGGTGCAATGACAAAACGTTTCATGGGCTTCTCCGGTCTCGGCATGATTGCCTTGGATGCATTGCAACCGGCGCGGCTTACGTGGGTCTTAAGGACGCCGACGGTGCCGTGCGGCGGGCAGGGGAAAAGCGGTTGGCTCGAACGAGCCCCAAAACAGGGGGAGCTCAAGATCGGGGACAGCTTGCGCTGGCCCGACTTCCGGTTTTGCCCATGTCTTTTGCCAGTGGCGTATCGTCCGGCCATGCCGGAAGGTAAGCACGATCCGCTGCCTGGTCCGCCGGCCGCACTCCATCCATTGCCGAGAGAGCCCATGAACCATCGCGAAGACGCCATGCACCCCGGCCGGCGCCGTTTCCTGCAAACCACGGCGCTCGGCGCGGCAGCGTTGCCGGTGGCCATGCTTGGTCGCACCGCGACGGCGACGGAGGCCGGCACCCATGCCATCAAGTTGCCGGCATCGATCCTCGCGCTGCAGCCGGTGGCTTCGCAGGAGGTGCCGATCGCGGACGACGAACGCCGTGCACGGCTGGCGAAGGCGCAGGAGCTGATGGGCCGGTTCGGAATGGATGCCATCTATCTCGATGGCGGCACCACGCTGGATTACTACACCGGCATGCACTGGTGGACCAGCGAGCGCCTGATGGGCATGTTGCTGCCGAAGTCGGGCGAACCGGTCTACATCACGCCCGCGTTCGAACGCAGCCGCGCGCTGGAGCAGATCCGCTTCGGCCACGACGTGCGCACCTGGCAGGAGAACGAAAGCCCCTACGCGTTGATCGCGCAGGTGATGCGCCAGTGGCATGCCGGTACCGGCGTGCTGGGCATCGAGGAGAAGGTGCCGTTCTTCCGTTCCACCGGCATCGCCGCAGCCATGCCGCAGGCGAAACTGGTGCCGGCGACACCGGTCACCGCCGGCTGCCGCGCGATCAAGAGCCCGGCGGAACTCGCGCTGATGCAGCTGGCCTGCGATGCCACGTTGGCCTTGTACAAGGCGATCTGGCAGGGCCTGGAACCCGGCATGACCCAGCAGCACATCGCGACGTGGGTGGATGCCGGCTACACGCGCATGGGTTTGCGCGGCGATGCCAGCATCAACGTGGGTGCCTACACCGCGCTGCCGCACGGCTCGCGCGAGCCGCAAGTGATCCGCGAAGGCACGCCGGTGATGCTGGACGACGGCTGCTACGTGGACGGCTACATGAGCGACCTCACCCGCACCTTCACGCTGGGCAAGGCCAGCGACAAGATGAAGCGGGTGTTCGACATCGTGCGCAAGGCGCAGCAGGCCGCGCTGGCGGCCGCGCATCCGGGGGCGACGATGGAGTCGGTGGATGCCGCCGCGCGCAAGGTGATCGCGGATGCCGGCTACGGTCCCGGCTACACGTATTTCTCGCACCGCCTCGGTCACGGCATCGGCATGGACATGCATGAGTGGTATTACCTCGTGCAGGGCAACACGCGCCGCATCGAAACCGGCATGACCTTCAGCGACGAACCCGGCATCTACATCCCGGGCGAGTTCGGCGTGCGGCTGGAAGACGACATGCATGTCGGCGTCGACGGCGCGCGATTGTTCACGCCGCAAAGCCCGTCGATCGAGCGGCCGTTCGGTTGAAGCCGTCGCCCGGGGTCTCGACAACCGGCCCGCTTGTCGTCGCGGCAGCGGAGTCGTCCGGCGAGCCATGAACGGCATGTTCCACTCGCTCGGAAATTACAACTACCGGCTGTGGGCCGGTGGCGCGCTGGTGTCCAACGTGGGCACCTGGATGCAACGCATCGGCCAGGACTGGCTGGTGCTTACCGTGCTCACCCATCACAACGCGACGGCGGTGGGTACGGTGATGGCGCTGCAGTTCGGGCCACCGCTGCTGCTGTTGCCGCTGTCCGGCTTTGCCGCCGACCACCTGGACCGTCGCAAGCTGCTGATCTTCACCCAGAGCATCGCCGGGCTGCTGGCGCTCGGGCTTGGCCTGGTCACCATCACCGGCGTGGTGCAGCTGTGGCAGGTGTACGGCTTTGCCCTGCTGCTGGGTTGCGTCACCGCGTTTGACGCGCCGGTGCGGCAGGCGTTTGTGTCCGACCTGGTCAGCGACGACATCCTGGCCAACGCGGTGGCGCTGAATTCCGCCTCCTTCAACGCCGCGCGCATGATCGGACCGGCCGTGGCGGGCGTATTGATTGCCGCGGTCGGCGAGGGCTGGCTGTTCCTGATCAACGCGGGTTCCTATGCGGCCGTGCTGGCATCGCTATGGTTTCTTCGGGTGCACGAGCTGTTGACCGAAGGGCGACCAAGGCGCACGCCGGGCAGTCTGATGGCCGGTTTCCACTACGTGTGGCAGCGGCCCGACCTGATGGCGGTGCTGGTGATGCTGTTCCTGCTCGGTACCTTCGGCTTCAACTTCGCCATCTTCATCTCGACCATGTCGGTCACGGTGTTCCACGGCAATGCCAGCCAGTACGGCCTGCTGACCTCGGCGATGGCGGCGGGCACCATGTGCGGGGCCCTGTTTTCGGCGCGTCGCCCGTTCCCCGGCATGGTGTTGATAGGCATTGCCGCAGCGGGCTTCGGTGTCGCCCTGGCGGTGGCCGCGGTGATGCCAAACCCCTATCTGTTTGCTGCCGTGCTGTTCTTCGTCGGCCTGGCCGCGCTCACCTTCATGACCGCCAGCAACTCCATGATGCAGCTCACCACCGAGCGCGCCATGCGCGGCCGGGTGCTGGCGCTGCGGATTGCCGTGGTCATGGGCGGCACCCCGATCGGCGCACCGCTGGTCGGTTGGGTGGTCGATCATGTCGGCGCGCGTTGGGCGCTGGGCGTGGGCGCGTTGGCGGGCGTTGCGGCAGCCGCGGTGGCGGTGGCCTACCTGGTCAGGTATCGCCGCTTGCGTTTGTACCTCGATGCCGGGCGTCTGCGCCTGGCCATCCACCCCGTGCAGATGGATGTGGTGGCCGTCCGCGTGGCGGCGGGGGAGCGCGTCACCTGAGGGCGACTGCGCGAAAGCGGCTCAGAACGGATGCTGCCGATAAAATTGCTCGAGCTGCCGGTAGACCTCCGGCAAATGCTGGCGCAAGGTTGCCGGGTCCTCGAAAAATTGCTCGCTGGCTACCGCGAAAAACTCGGCCGGGCTTTCCAGGGCGTAGGGGTCGATCGGCAAGTCGGCCCCGTTGCGTTGCTCACTCTTCAGGCTATCCCACGCGCTCGAGAAGACCCGCGACCACACGCGGCGATCCATGCGCCGATGCAATGGCGGGAAGCCGTTGGCATCGCCGTTGAGCATGTCGAGCTTGTGGGCCATTTCGTGGATGACCACGTTGTGCCCCGGCTTCTTCCCGGTATTCAGCACGTCCGCCCAGGACAGGATCACCGGCCCACGTCCCCATGCCTCACCGGCCATCATGCTGTTGGTCTGGTGTACCACGCCCGCTTCATCCGTTTTTGTGCGACGTGGAATGAACGCGTCCGGGTAGACGATGACGCTGTGCCAACCGTCGTACCAATCAAGGCCCAGTTTCAGGATGGGTACGCAGGCATGCGCCGCGAGCAAGACGCGGCCGGCGTCGTCCAGATGCAACCCTTTGGTCGGCTCCAGCGACTTCCTCTCCAGGAACTGCGTCGCCAGCACGCGCAGCGTGGCCTGGTCGGAAGCGCCCAGCCGACGCGCTGCGGTACATCGCTGCAGCGCGTCTCGCCAGAGCGATTCGGCAATCGGGTGCCGAGCGACGATGCGCCGCAAACGCCAGTTTCTGATGTTGTCGAACATGGCTACATGCTGGAGGGAGTCACAGGGTCAAGAGCATCGGGGCGAAGTGCGCTTTCTCAAGAAGCGCACGAGAGAGCGAAGGCCCTTGCGCGAGTTGAGCTCGGCGGGATCGATGGTTCGGCTCTAATCCGCCGGCCAAGTCGCCCTGCCAGATGCAAGGCTCCAGGGCGGGCATGAACAGCGGGATTCACTATCCATCGACCAAGGCGAAACAGCATCGCCGAAAGTGGCTCTGAACAACTTCGATTGCGCTCCCATCGCCCGGGCGACCAATGCGGCTGACTCCCGCAATCACGCGGGCGCGGCTCATCAATGCCGTGTGCGCTGCCTGCCGCCCGCGCTGGCGGGGTTCATCTCGACGCTCAGGGTGAAGGTGCGTTGTTCGTCCGGCCGCATGGCGCCGACGCCTACCAGCTTGCGCGCGATCTCCTCGCCGCGTTCGTCGCGGATGGTCAGCACCATCGAGTATTCCCACGCGCCGCTGTCGACGGGGTTGCGAAAGCTGCCTTCCACGCGCAACGGTACGGACGCCGGCGTCGTGGTTGCATCGGTGGGGTCACTGAAGCGCAACTTGTGGCGGCAGGCGGGGCAAACGCCCGCGCTTTCCAGGATGGTTTCCCGGCAGTGCGGGCAGGTGCGCGTCGCCCCGGCCGTGCCCGAGGTCGGGTTGCTCACGAAGCAGTGCCACCTTGTCCGTGGTTCTTGTGCGCGCTGTTGCCGTCCTTCCCATCGTCCCAGCCGAACTCGGCCTGGCCGCGCATGCGCGAACCGGCGGCCACGCTGAGCGAGCCTGCTTTCAAATCGCCGGTCAGCGCGCCGCTTTGCTGCAATTCCACATGCGCTGCGGATTCGATGTTGCCGATCAGTTCGCCGGCGATGGTGACCTTCTCGGCGCGCACGCTGCCGGTGACCCGGGCGCCGGGCTCGATGGTGAGATCGCCGCGCACGTTGACGTCGCCCTTGAAGTTGCCGGCGATGCGCACGTGTCCCTCGCCTTCGATCTTGCCCTCGATGGTGATATCGGGCGCGATCAGCGATTCGGTCTTGGGCTTGCTTGGCGTGGCCGTGGTCGTGGGACGAGGCGCAGGCTGAGCCGGCGTTTCCACTTTGGGCCTGGTTTCCGGAATGTCGAGGCGTGCCATGTCCATGGCTTCGGGCGTTTCGGCGGGGGAGGTCTTGCCGGATTCTTTCCACAGGGCCATGGGGGACTCCAGTTCAGTCGGACGAGGGGGAGGGCCAGCCTACCCCCCAAACGGCCTGCAAAAGCGGGGTCAGGTTCACTTGCCCGTGCAATTGGGGCGGGCGGTTCAGTTTCCATTGGCGTTTGTGATCGGCTTGGGCGCCCCTCGCCGCGTGGATCGCTGGACCCCCGGGGCGCTTTCCTCCGACGTGCACATGTCGGCCGGCAAGCTGAATCAGTGATCCTTCCGCCGGACGATTCGGTTCATCGTCGACCGATTATCGTGGGCGTGTGCAACCGGAGACGATGGGGCAGTGGAATGACAACGACGTCTGAAACCGGTTGGCCCGCGCTGCCTTACGACGCATGGAAGGACACCTGCGCGACACTGCATATGTGGCTGCAGGTGATCGGCAAGATCGCGCTGGCGCAGGCACCGCCGCTCAATCATTGCTGGTCGGTGGCATTGCGCGTCACGCCGCGGGGACTGGCAACGCGCTCGCTGCCTCACGGCACCCGATCGTTCACCATCGAGCTCGACTTCATCGACCATCAACTGGCCGTCCGCGCTTCGGACGGCGAAATCCGGACGTTGCCACTGGCGCCACGCAGCGTCGCCGATTTCTACCGTGAGTTGATGGCGACGCTCGACGCGATGCACCTGCCGGTGAAGATTTGGCCCGGGGCCGTCGAGGTTCCCGAGCCGATCCGGCTCGACCGGGATACGCAGCACCACACCTACGACCCCGCGTACGCCAACCGCCTGTGGCGCATCCTCGTGCAGGTCGATCGCGTGTTCACCGCTTCGCAATGCGCGTTCGTCGGCAAGAGCAGTCCCGTCAATTTCTTCTGGGGCAGTTTCGACATGGCGGTGACGCGCTTCTCCGGTCGTCGCGCGCCGCCGCGCGAAGGGCCGGAGTTCGAGCGCGACGCGTATTCGCACGAAGTGATCAGTCACGGCTTCTGGCCTGGCAGCGGAGTGTTGCCGGAGCCCGCTTTCTACGCGTATGCCGCACCGGAACCGCCGGGACTGAAGGATGCGCACGTGCAACCGCCGGCCGCCTATTACCATCGCGAGCTCGGCGAGTTCATCCTGCCCTACGATGCGGTCCGGCAAGCCGATGCGCCGGATGAAATGATCCACGCCTTCATCGACAGCACCTACGCGCGCGCCGCCGACCTGGCCAGGTGGGATCGCGACGCGCTCGATCGCCACGGCGTGGGGTAGAAAGCACGGGCGGTATTGGAGGCTCTGACCTTGGGGTTCCCCCATTTCCTCGCTCAATCAACCCGTCGCGCTCAGATTGAGGGAGCAGTGCGTGCATGATGCGGTCATTTCCTCACAGGTTACGAAGCCAGAGGAGACCACACCATGCGCGCGGTCAAAGTCTTGCAAAAGCGCGCCGGGCTCTGCGGAAGTTCAGAGCTGGCCTACCTGATTGTAGTAAGCGTTCACCACGTTGCCGTTGTCGTCCGTTTCGACCGTCAGCAAGTTGTGCTGAGATTTGAAACCCTTGGTCTCGGTGAACACATATTCCCTCAAGCGCTTGGGAAAAATAGCTTCCCCGCTGGGCTTCCCCAGCAAGCTCTCTACTTCGCTGACGGTCATGCCAGGCTTGACGGTCTTTGCCTTGGTCACGTCGAAGTAGGTGCTGTCGGCGGCAAACGAGCTGGAATAAGCCTTTTCCACCAGCACTCCGTTGCGAAAGACGAGCGCTAGCGAACGTGCCGGTGTTACACCCGGCAGCGCAGCGGTACCGCCGACCTTCGCATACGCATAAGTGTCTGTGTTCAAGGACTCGCCGTTGACCACTTTGGCGCCCTTGATGTTTGGCTTGCCAAGTGTGGTGATGACATCGCTTTCCGTTGTCTTGCCAACCACGAGCTGGCCGTCATCCGGTTTTGTGAAATTCACACCAGCGGCGCAGCCGGCCAGCAGCAGACACGAGACGACCCCGTACTTCCAGATACGCATGTTTTCTTCCCCTGATTCGTGGATGAGCGGCGTTGGACCCCCCCAGCGCCGCAGGCCGCAACGCAATCGAGGCCGCTGCGCCCGCGGCCAGTATAGATTCAAAACTGAGCGACCATTTCGTCGCTCAGTCAATAAGTACGCGCTGGTTCTCCCCGGCGTCAGCAGATGGGGCAGGTTCATTGGCTTCTGACGGTCAAAGGGTTTTCGTTGGTCCTTGCTGGGCAGTTCAGTTGTTGCCGATCGCCCCTGCCCCCCTGCCACCACCGGCATCAGCACCGCACTACGCCCATCGCCTCCATGCTCGATCGTCACCGTCGCCTTGCGGTAGGCGGCGGGCTTGGCGAACAGGATGTTGGGCACCCAGGTTTGCGGGTTGCGGTCGTAGAGCGGGAACAGCCTGGACTGGATATGCACCATGATCCGGTGGCCGGGCTTGAACTCGTAGTTCACGGTCGGCAGGCGGAACTTGTGCGACCGCAACCTGCCATGGCTGCGCGAAACCGGGGCGCCTTTTCGCGCGCCTCGGTTTCCCGAACTCATCTGCTGCCCAGCGTCATCATCGAGGCAGCTTGCTGTTCCACCTGGCTCGGCTGCAGGGACGCATTCCGGATCTGTTGCTGTGTCTGTGCATGCGCCTGGTGCTGATCTGCCTTTTGCCATTCCATGGAGCTCTGCTCCAGCGGCGTGTTTACCGCCTGCATCGTCTCCACCTGCGCGTTCATGGTGAGCGCTGCCGGAACGACGTGCTGCAACACGAAAGCTCGCGAGCCGTCGTCACTCAATGCCACGGCATCGACACGGCTCAATCCGCCGGCTTTGGCCGCGGCGGTCAGCGCACCGGCCAGATTCTCGCTCTGCTGGTCCGGAGGACGTCCCATCTGAGCGTCGAGCCTGTGCACGCCGTCGCGGATCTGGTGAAACATCGCGTATCCGGGATGCGCAGGATCATCGAGGCGCGGTGACGCGGCGGATTGGTCCCGGGCCGAAGGCGCTTGCGCGTGTTGCAACCTTTCGCGGGCGAGTTGCTCGACATGCTCGATGCGGCTGTCCATGCTGGGCAATACCGTCGCACGCATCAGGTGCCGTTCAACGGCTTCCGCGCCAGCCTCCGTGCCCTGTGCGAGTGAGACGGCGGCTCCATACAGGCGCGGATAATTGCCCGGATTCAGCTCCATGGCGACAGCGGCGTCGGCTCCCAGCCACGCCCCTGCCGCAGCACCGACGGTCGGCGCGTGCCGTGACGTGCCCTCGACAAACTGGCCGGATGCATCCAGTCCGGTGCCGGCCAGATGCCCGGCGCTGGCGATGGCATCGTGCTGAAAATTGCCTATCTGCGTGACGGCATGGCCTGTCCCCGATTGCATCGCATGGGTTGCCGCACGAATGGCGGCAGCGTCGACATGCCCTTCGCGGCGTGCCTCGGCAGCCTGAGCCTGGCCAAGGCGGCTGGCTTCGTCGCCCATGTGTTCCAGCTGCGCGGCTTTTGCATCCATCCGGGTCCGTGCACCTTCAGGCAACACGTGGCCAACGCCGTGCAACAAGCCAGCCTCCAGCGATGCTCCCAGTTTCCGCGCCCGTCCCACGCTCTGGTCAACCCGCGCCTGCACCTCGGCAGCAGCTTCACGAGCATGCGCGACGGCAGCACCGACGTGGTGCTCGGCTGCCTGCACCACGGCACCCTCGAACTGCGTCACCGCGCGCGATGCCTGCCCGCCCATCTCCGTCAAGCCACGTACGCCATCACCGGCGGCATGCAGTACCTGCTGCGTTGCATGACCGCCCGCAGCCACGACTTCACCTCCGCGTTCGCCAACGTGCGCGCCCATCGCAACCATGCTCATGGTTTCCAGTACCGGTGCTGCCAGGCAGGTCACTTCCGGCAGGGAGAGCACGTGATTGCGGGCCAGCAGCGGGCTGGCGGGATCATTCGGATTCAGGCGGGTCATGGGTGCCAGCAACGGCTGCACTTCGCCTGCTGCCAAAGGCAACTCGCGCAGCATCTTGTCCGTGTTGCCCGTGGCCAGTTTGTCGACGAAGGCATGCACCGACGCCTGCGCTTGCGGCGGTACGCCGCCGTCCAGCTGATGCTTGAGAATGCTCCGACCTTGAGGCAATGCATTCAGCAACTGGCTGGTCTCCTTCAGCACGCCACCCAACTCGGCGCGCTGGATGACATCCATGCGATGGACGTTGTCCTGCACACCATTGCTGAGCAGCTCGCCCTGCACTTGGTACGACGTGACGAGTGGTTTCAGTTGCTCCAGGTCGTATACGGGGATGCCGTTCTGTTCGCCGAAGCGCCTGGCCGTTTCGGGATGCAAGCCGGCGGCGTTCAATGTGGTGGCGTGGTTGCCGGTGACCGCTGCAGCGGCGGAAACCATGCCGCCGGCCAGGCTGTGACCGGAAAGCTCGAAGTCGAGGCCTTTGGCCTTTAGATCCTTCGCCAAGGTCATTGCCCGATCGTAATAGTCAGTTTCCAATCCAACAGATTGTGGAAAGTTGTTGGCGAGGAAGTCTTCCTTGGTTGTGTCGCGCAAACCCTGCGAGGTCATTACCTCGCCGGACGAGCCCTTGAGCGCTACCACCGGTTTGTAACCAGGGCCTAGCACTTTTGGATCGGGTAGATAGATTTCTGCGCGGAACCCTGATTTCTCAGGATGCAACTCGTCGAGCAATTGCTTGTTGCTCATATGGAACTGCGGCGCGTATTGGCGCAACAACTCAGGATGCTCGCTGGCGCGTATCCAACCTGGTGGTGCGTGGCCCACGCCCCTGGCTGCGTCGTAGACATCGGCCGCCAAGAGGGCCATCTGGCGGTCGTGGTAGAGCTTCTCCAACTTCGCAGCGTCTATGGAATCGCCACTATCTCGCAACTGTTGCAACAGGGCTTCTTCTTGCTGGTGGGTATCGGGACCGGACATGTCATCACTCCTTGATGATGCGGTTTACAGCAGTGGAATGTCTTTCTCGTCGTAGGGGAATCCGAGATTCCTGCGCATGTCGACGTAGTTTGGCGGCATGGGTGGGCGCGAGTATCCGTGTTGGAGGAGCCAGTGCTGGCAAAGGCGTTGCCAGGATGGATCATTCGGATTGCCCGGATGCCAATAGATGGCCTCGATGATCGGGTATGCATTGGGCTCGGGTTCTGAAGGTGGCTTGCCGCGTCCGTCAGTAGGGTCGGCACCTCGCTGCAATAGCCAGTAGGTCTGCTTGAACGCACCGCTCACAGCGTATTGGAAGAGTATGGACATTCCCGCGCTTTCAGCATTCACATCCGCGCCGTGTTCCACCAGCAGCTGCACGTTGTTCCACTGGTTGTGCCAGATGAATGCCTGGAAAAGCAGGGTCTCGTCGTTGCCATTGCGGGTGTTCGGATCGCCGCCGTGATCCAGCAGGAGTTTCAGATAGATTGGGTCTTCCTGTTTGGCCGCCCAGACCATCGCATTGTCGTAGTCGAAATAGGTGCCGCCACTGCCGTCCTCGTAGGATTTAGTGTGCTGCCCGGGCTTGCGCGCATTCGGGTTGGCCCCGTTGTCCAGCATGGCCTTAAGCCCCGCGGGGTTGAGCGTGAACACGGGCCACGCCACCAGTGGCATGCCGCTGTCGTCGTCGCTGAAAATCACGTCGGGATCGACGTGCTCCTGTTTCATCAGCCGCTGCACTTCCGCGGCGTTGCCTTGCTCGGCGGCCAGCGCCAGCGCCTGGGCCTTGGGATCCTTGAAGATCTTGTCGAGCGAATACTTCGATTGCTGCGACGGCGTGGCAGGCGATGACGAAAATTCGCAGCCGGACAGTGCCAGGGTCAGCAACAGGAAGAGTGTGGACAGAAGCCTTGCTGGCATGCGCGATCCTTCGGCAATGGGGCGGTATGAGAAACGATTTCCGTAGCGCCCAGATACTGTCCTGCGGTGTGCGTGTCAGTCTGCCGGGCGTTGCCGGGAAGCCTAGCATCGGCACTTCGGGCCGAAATGTGCGCATGCTCGGAAAATGGTGTGAGGGAGTACCCCGGGAGCGTGGGTGGCGGAAATCTTCCGGGCTGCAAAAGCGTCTGCGCGGCTCTGCGGCTTCGCGGTCTGCTCCCCATCAATCGCTATCCGAACTTGCCCTGTCCATCGGGCAACCACTCCTGCGTTGCCTCAACTCGGCAACCATGCCCTCGCCATGGCCGGGCTCCGAGGTTGAATAGTCGCAACCTCTCTGAGCGAATCATTGCCTTCGCGAACCAACAGCGAGGCTCAGCGCTCATGCGAGCGCCATTCACTGCCGTTCCCTTTTGATGACGGTGATCTTGCCGCTGCGTCCTCCGCCGCAGAAGAACCGCTCGTCGCCATCGGAATCGAGCCCCGAGACGCCGACACCGGGCGGCATCCGCAGACTCTCGAGAACGTCGCCGGTGGCGGGATCGATGTGCCGTACATCGCTTTCGTCGCCTTCCCAGGTGCCATGCCAAAGTTCGCCGTCGACCCAGGTGACGCCGGTGACGAAACGGTCGCAGGCAATGGTGCGAAGAATCGCGCCGGTTTCGGGGTCGACCTGGTGGATCTTGCGCTCGCGGTACTGCCCGACCCAGAGCGAGCCCTCGGCCCAGGCGAGGCCGGAGTCGCTACCGGCACCCGGCGCCGGGATGGTGGCGAGCACGCGGCCGGTCGCCGGATCGATCTTCTGGATGCGGCTCTCGGCGATCTGGAAAAGGTGCTGTCCGTCGAACGCCGTACCCGCGTGCGCGGCGACGTCGATCGTGCGCGATGCTTCCCCGCTGGCCGGGTCGAACGCGGCCAGCGTGTCGCCGGTGGCAAACCAGACACGCTCGCCGTCATAGCTGACGCCATGGACGCAATCGACACCCGGGAAGGGACCGTACTCGCCGATGATTTCCGCGTTTGATCGTTTCATGCACCCATCCTAGTCGCCGGGGAAGGGCGCCGGGAGCAACAAGCTTGTCGGGAATCCGGGCACGGGTGGGGTCATCCAGCGGCGCGCCCGGCCGCGACCGAACGAGTCCACCTTGTCTGCAGCCGCCAGCGCGTCGAGTGCCCGCTGCACGCTGCGCTGGCTGGTGCCGAGCGCCAGCGCCAGGGCCGAGCTCGACCACGCTTCCCCGTCGGCGAGCAGGGCGAGCACCGCCGCGTGCGCATCGTCGACGGGCCGGGCCAGCACGACGACTTCGCTCGCGTGGTGCGGGGCCAGCGCGAAGCCGTGCTTCGTCGCACTGATGTCGGCCATCGGCCGCAGCAGCGTGCGCAGGCGACCGATTTCCACCCGCAGCCGCGCGCGATGCGACTCATCGGCGTGTCGGGTGCGGAAGGCGCGCGCGATCAGCGTGGCTCTCGGCACGTCGCCGGGCCACGCTTCGCCCAGGATGCGTGCGAGCGCGAACAATACCGGGCGCCGCTCCAGCGAGACGGCCGCACGCGCATCGCGCACGACGTAGCGGCATGCGTCCACGACGAAGGCCGTGGAGGCCAGCAAGGTCTCGACCTCGTCCAGCCGAAGAAGTCGTTCATGGCCGCGTGCGATCAGCCGCGCGGCGGGCAGCTCCAGCACGCGGGCGGCGTTGCGGACTTCCGCCGTCAGCGCCGGAATGCCCGCCTGGCGCGCGGCATGCCCGGCCCGAACCAGTGCGGCGCGCGCCGTGGCCGTGCGCAGGCGACGTATCGCGATGCCCGCGGTGACCAGCTCGCAGGATGCCCGCGACGCCGGCGGCAATGTGGCCGGGTCGAGTTCGGCAAGTGTGCGATCGGCATCGTCGAGGCGTCCGATCAGCAGCAGGCGGCGGGCCTGGAGGTAGCGCGCGTGCGCGGCGTTCACCGCGTCGCCGTGTGCGACCAGCGTGGCGTGTGCGGTGTCGAGTGCCTTGGCGGGTTCGCCGAGGTCGCGCGAGACGAGCGCAATCTCGGCCTCGGCGAGGGCGCAGCGTGCGCGCGCCATCGTTTCGTGCGGGCCGAAAGCACGTGCGGCGCGGCGCAGCAGTGCCTTCGCCCGCGCGAAATCGCCGAGCTGGGCCATCGCGATGCCGCGAAGCGCGAGTGCCGGCGCGTCCTCGCGCAAAGCGACCCGCTTCAATGCACCGAGCGGATCGCCCGCCGCCAGCGCACGCGCCGCAGCCGTGATCAGGGAGTCCATGTCATTCGCGCCACAGTTGTCACTCCCACCCACGGATGGCCCGGCCGCAGTCTATCCCACGAACAACAACCGACCTGTCGCAGACAAGCGGCACCGACAAGACGCGAATGCGAGGAGAGACGACATGAAAGATATCGCCGTGTGGGGCTTCAGCTGGGTGCCGCCTTTTGCCCAGGGGCTGGTACGCGATCTGCGCGTGCGCTGGGCGCTGGAAGAGGCGGGGCTTGCCTATCAAAGCCGGTGGGTTGGCATCGAGGAGCGAAACTCCGACGCCTACCGGCGCAAGCATCCTTTCGGCATGGTGCCGGTTCTCGAATCCGCCGACGGCGCCTTGACCGAATCCGGTGCCATCGTCTGCGCCATCGCCGAACAGTGCGAAGCGCTGATGCCCGCCGGGCAACGTCTCGAAACGCTCAGCTGGATGTTCGCCGCACTCAATACCGTCGAGCCGCCGTTGTGGAATCTGCTGGTGATGGATCAGCAGCACCAGGGCGAAGCATGGGTGGCGTTGCGACGTCCCTCGGCGGTCGACGAAGTGAAGGCCCGACTGGCCGCGCTTTCCGAATGCCTCGACGGTCGCGACCATCTGCTGGGTGGCTTCACGGCAGCCGACATCCTGATGACCACCGTGCTGAGGTTCATCCGGCATACGGATCTGGTGGCCGAGTTCCCGCGGCTCGACGCCTACGTCAAGCGCTGCGAGGCGCGGCCGGCCTTCCGGTCTGCCTTGCGCGACCAGATGGCCGACTACGTGCGCAACGAGCCGGTCGCAGCCTGAATTCGGGGAGAGAGACGATGACCGATCACAAGACGGGAACACGCGAAGAGTGGCTGGCGGCGCGGCTGGAGTTGCTGGAGGCGGAGAAAGACCTGACCCGGCGCAGCGACGAGCTCGCGCGGCGACGGCAGGCGCTGCCGTGGGTCCGGGTCGACAAGGCGTACCGGTTTGAGACCGACGCGGGCAGCGCGTCGCTGGCGGATCTTTTCCGCGGGCGCTCGCAGTTGCTCGTCTACCACTTCATGTTCGGGGCCGACTACACGGCCGGTTGTCCTTCGTGCTCGGCCATCGCGGACGGGTTCAACGGCACCGTCGTCCACCTGGAAAACCACGATGTGGCCTTCACCGCGGTGTCGCGGGCGCCGCTCGCGAAGCTGCAGGCGTTCAAGCAGCGGATGGGTTGGACATTCCCCTGGGCGTCGACCCTCGACGGGGCGTTCAACTTCGACTTCAACGTGGCGTTCACCGAGAAGCAACTGCGTCATGGCCCGGTGAATTACAACTACCAGCCGATGGACATGAGGCCGGCGGTGAGTGCCGGTGAGGACGGTTTCGTCGGCCGGATGGCGGCCATGACGGAAACGGATGTGGCCACCTACATGCGCGAAATGCCGGGCATGAGTGCGTTCGTGCTGGAGGACGGCGTCGTCCATCACGCTTATTCCACCTACGCACGCGGACTGGACGGCCTGTGGGGCATGTACCAGTGGCTTGATCGCGCACCCAGGGGGCGCAACGAGAACGGCGTCTGGTGGCGCCACCACGACAAGTACGACCCAGGCTCATGAACAAGGCGCGTGCCGGCGCAGATGGCTGCGCCACCATCGAGCATCAGGGCATGAAAGCGGAATCGCTGCGCGCAGGCGACTGGCTGGGCCTGGCGGCGACCCCGACGTTCGCCGGCATGGCGTTGCTGACCGGTATCGCTGGAGACGATCCGATGGCCATGCTTTGCTCGGCGGCGCACGGAGCTTCGCCGCTGGGCGGCATGGCCGCGATGTATGCACTGATGGGTCTCTTCCATTCGGGACCATGGTTGAAACTGATCGCCCGGCGACGCTCCGCTGGCCGCCGGCAATGATCCGGGTTCGACGCGCTTGAGCACCCCGGAGCCGCGTGGGACGATCCGCGAATGAACAGCCGATCCACCGCAGCACGGCACCTGCGCGACCTCGCGAGGCTGCGCCGCGTGCGCGACCGGATCGATCGGGAGTATGCGCAGCCGCTGGACGTCGAGGCGCTTGCCCGCGGGGTGCACATGTCGGGCGGGCATCTCAGCCGCCAGTTCAAGCTGGCATTTGGCGAGTCGCCCTACAGCTATCTGATGACCCGGCGCATCGAGCGCGCAATGGCGATGCTGCGCCGTGGCGACCTCAGCGTCACCGAGGTCTGCTTCGCGGTGGGCTGCTCGTCGCTGGGCACGTTCAGCACGCGCTTCACCGAGCTGGCCGGGATGTCTCCCGGCGCGTACCGACGCGACGCTGCGCAGGCGACGGCGGGCATGCCGTCCTGCGTCGCGCGGCAGGTGACCCGACCGGTCAGGACACAACCGGTCAGGAATGAAGAAGCGCCAGCCCCGGAGTCGGACTTAGCATGACGACTCCTTCCACACCGAGCAGACGGCCATGGACATCAACATCCACGCGAGCTTTCTCCCGCAAACCGACCCTGACGCTTCGCTGGCGTTCTATCGCGACACCCTCGGCTTCGAGGTGCGCAACGACGTCGGATACAACGGCATGCGCTGGATCACGGTCGGCCCGCCCGACCAGCCCGGCACGTCGATCGTGCTGTATCCGCCGGCGGCCAGCCCCGGCGTCACCGATGAAGAGAAGCACACCATCGCCGAGATGATGGCCAAAGGCACCTACGCCATCCTGTTGCTGGCCACGAAGGATCTCGACGCTGCCTTCGAGCGGATACAGGCCAGCGGTGCCGAAGTCGTCGAAGAGCCGACCGATCAGCCCTACGGCGTTCGCGACTGCGCCGTCCGCGATCCCGCAGGCAATCTGCTGCGCGTGCAGGAGCGACGCTGAGCTGCCCGGCGACGAGCTTGATGGGAGAGACTTCAGTCGCGACGCTTTTCGAAGTTCTGCGGTGCTTGCGAAGGGGTATCGCGACTGAAGTCGCTCCTGCAGTTAGAGGGGAGCTTCAT
Source organism: Rhodanobacter sp. T12-5 (assembly GCF_008329435.1). Taxonomy (GTDB): domain Bacteria; phylum Pseudomonadota; class Gammaproteobacteria; order Xanthomonadales; family Rhodanobacteraceae; genus Rhodanobacter. The sequence goes on along the minus strand of NZ_NPKN01000002.1, from coordinate 174,403 downwards.
TCGTTTCGTTGTGTTCCGCGCGCCAGCTTCTCTTCCAGGCTTCAACCCTTCCAAACCCCGAGACGGCCTCGGGCAACGACGACATGTCGCCGCTGTTCATGGTGGCCATCCAGGCGACCGAAAAGACCATCACCAAATCGCTGTTCCAGGCGAAGACCATGACCGGCTGGATCATCACGAGGTGACCGCGCTGCCGGTTGACAAGGTTCTACGGTTCACGGAGCAGCGTGGTTGCCGGATCTCGTATTGGTGTGGTTCTTGCGTTCCCTGCAGCGGTAACCTAACCAGCCGTCCGGAACCGCGCGTATTCCGGCTTTTGATCATGGAGCATCGTGGCGATGAATCATCTCGATCGGCCGGTCTGGGCCAGTCTCGTCACCGTGCATGCGGGCCTGTCACTCGGCGATGAACTGGCGCGACGTTACGAACCTGGCGTCAATCGCTTCGCCTCCGCGCGCGACGACAGTGACGCCGCTCTGGAAGCCCTGGCCCGCCTCGTGCCGCCGTCGGACCAGGTGTTCATCCTGCAGGTGCCGGCGATCCGCATTCCCGCCGGACTGGTCGCCATCAAGGTCGCCACGGGCGTGCAGATGGTCGCCCATTCGCCCGTGACGCCACCCGACGAAGGGCACGCCGGCATCGTCAGGCTGGGTGAGCCGGACGCGGCCGAAATGCTGGCACTGGCCACCTTGACCGAACCTGGCCCTTTCCTGCGGCATACGCATCGCATGGGCAGCTTCTTCGGCATTCGCGTCGACGGTCGACTTGCGGCGATGGCCGGCGAACGGTTTCGTTTTCCGGGTTGCACCGAAGTCAGTGGCGTATGCACGCATCCCGATTTCCGTGGTCATGGGCTTGCCAGGCGCCTGTCCAGGCATGTCGCCGCGGCCATCGCTGCACGCGGCGAAACCGCTTTCCTGCATGCATGGAAGAGCAATGTCGCGGCGATTTCGCTCTACGAGACGTTGGGTTTTCAATGGCGATGCGACGTGAACGTTGCGGTGGTCGGACGCGGGTCGGATGGAAAGGGCGCGGGTCCGGCATCGTCGGCTTGACGCAGCGATTCATCTGACTATAGTCAGATAAATGGATACCCGACAATTACAGCAGGTCCGTCGCTTCAACCGCGTGGTCACCGGGCGGATCGGCGTGCTGAGCGACAACTACCTGGGCAGCGGTCGTCCGCTGGGCGAGGCACGGCTGCTTTTCGAGATTGGTCGCGATGGAGCGATGATCCGTGACCTGCGTGCACGCCTGTCGCTGGATTCGGGTTATCTCAGCCGGCTGCTGCGCTCGCTGGAGCGGCAAGGCCTTGCGGTGTCGCAGCGCGACACCGGCGACGCCAGGGTGCGGCGGGTCGCGCTGACGGCAAAGGGGCGAAAGGAGTGGAGCACACTCGATCGCCGCTCGCGGGATCTTGCCGTTTCGTTGCTGGCTCCGCTTGGCGAGCGCCAGCGCGAGCGCCTGCTCGCGGCGATGGAGGAGGTCGAGCGGCTCATGCGCGCATCCTCGGTGACGATCGAGCTCGCCGACCCCGCCAGCGCCGACGCGCGCTTGTGCATCGAAGCGTATTTCCGCGAACTGGGGCAGCGCTTCGAGGCAGGGTTCGATCCGGCGCTCAGCGTCTCGGCCGATCCCGCCGAACTCGTGCCGCCGGCCGGGTGGTTTCTCGTGGCGCGCCTGGATGGCCAGCCCGTGGGCTGCGGCGCACTGAAGATCACCGGACGCCGGCTGGGCGAGATCAAGCGCATGTGGGTGGCGCCCGCGGTACGCGGGCTGGGCATTGCGCAACGGCTGCTCGACACGCTCGAACAACACGCCGCCGCAGCCGGCGTGAACGTGTTGCAGCTGGATACCAACCGGACGCTCGGCGAGGCCCGGGCGCTGTACGCCCGCAATGGCTACGTGGAGATCCCCGCTTACAACAGCAATCCGTACGCCCACCACTGGTACGAGAAGCGCGGATTGCGGCGAAGGAAATGACGCTGGCGAGTCGGGATTCTTCGCTATTGCCCACGGCCGTCCGGAATATTTTGGGGCGTGCACTTCACACGCCAGGCGTTGCATGGGTTTGCCCCGCTGTGGGAGCGACTTCAGTCGCGATGTTTTCGGAGTTCTCCAGCGCTTGCTCAAAAAGCATCGCGACTGGAGTCGCTCCCACCACCGCCCGGAGAGCTCCCCTGCTGTCATTCCGGCGCAGGCCGGAATCGCACTTTGGTGGTGCGCCGGGGGTATTGTCTTGTGAAAGTGAGCGTTGAGTGACTTCTCCGGCCTGCGCCGGAATGAAGCCGCCGCGGTTGCCGTTCCGCGCGCCGCCGCGGTCATCGGGATATGCGATAGTTCGCGCATCGGCCTTCCGGGCCGACGGCTGACGATCGCCTGCGAGGCACGGCGCCGGGTTGTTGCCGAATCGCGGGGGAGCGGTTGGATTGCGCATGAATCGTCATCGGGGGAGATGGTTTTCGCTTGGCTTGGCGGTGTCGGGCATGCTGGCGTTTGCGCCGGTACGCGCGCTCGATCCCGATCGCACGATCGGGCAGCTGACCCACGTCTGGTACGAGAACCAGCTACCGCAAAGCACGGTGCTGTCCATTGCGCAACGCAAGGATGGCTCGATCTGGCTGGCGACGTACGGCGGGCTGGTCCACTACAGCGGGGCGGAGTTCGACAATATCGATCCGCGCGTGGCACCGGTGCTGAAGAGCACGGCGATCACCGCGGTGCACGTCGATCGCGCTGGCACGCTGTGGGTCGGCACGCTGAACGGTGGGCTCTACCGCAGCCGCGGGCGCGAGCTGGAGCAGGTGGCGCTGCCCGCCAACATCAAGAGCGTGTTCGGCATCGTGCAGGATCGGGGTGGCGCGCTCTGGCTGACCACCAATGCAGGCGTCGCGCGGATGGGCGCGGAGGGCATCCGCCTGCTCGACGAGGCCAGCGGATTTCCGCCGCGCGGGTTCTATCGCGGGATCGTGGCCGACGCGGCGGGCGGTATCTGGATCGCGGCCGATGGCGTGGGCGTCGTGCACTGGCACGACGGCCAGGTCGAGACATTCGACATCCGGCGTGGCCTGCCGAGCAACGCCGTCTACAGCCTTGCGATCGACCATGGCGGCGCCGTGTGGGCTGGCACCCAGGCCGGGCCGGTGCGCTACCACAATGGGCGTTTCGAACACGATCCGCGCGCAGCCGCACTGGACGGCAAGCGCATCTATTCGCTGTTCGGCGACCGCGACGGCAGCATGTGGTTTGCACCGCTCGGCATGGGCATCTGCCGCCTGACCACCGCCCGCTTCGAGTGCGACGACACGCTCAGTGGCATGGCCGGCGAAACGGTGCGGTCGATGTTCGAGGATCGCGAGGGCAGCTTGTGGATGGGGACGACATCGAGCGGCGTGCATCGTTTCAGCGATTCGAAACTCGTCACCGTCACCGGACAGATGGATTCCAACGCGGTACGCGCCGTGTATCAGGATCGAGCCGGTACGCTCTGGGTCGGCACCGACGGTTCGGGGCTCGCACGTTACGAGCATCAGGTGCTGGTGCCGGCGACGGCGATCAACGCGAAACTGCCGAGCCTGCTGTTGCGCGCCATCCAGTCCGACGCCGCCGGCAATCTCTGGGTGGCATCGACCGAAGGCGTCAGCCGGATCGCGCCCGATGGCACGGTACGCAACTTCGGCATCGGCGATGGCCTGCCCGGCACGATCGTGTTCGCTTTTGCGCCCAGCCGTGACGGCAGCATGTGGGTCGGAACGCTGCAGGGCGTGGCGAAAATCCGTGGCGACAAGGTCAGCGTAGTCAAGGGCACGCACGGCGACGACACCCGCGCGCTTTACGAGGACCCCGCCGGGCGCCTGTGGATCGGCGAGCGCAGCGGCCTGCGTTGCCTGCAGGACGGGGTGGTGGACCGTTGCGGCACGGACGGGCTGCCGGGCATGAGCGTGTTCGCCTTTCACCCCGAGACGAATGGCGATTTGTGGCTCGGCACCAGCATGGGCCTCATGCGCATTCGCGGCCATTCGGTGCAGCCGTTCACCCAGCGGGCGGATTTCTATGGCGATGCGGTATTCGCCATGCTCGACGACGGCGACGGCCACTTCTGGGTGAGTTCGAACCGTGGCATCGCGCGATTCGCGTGGGCCGACATCGATGCGCTGGACCGCGGCATGGTGAAGCGGATCGAACCCCACTGGTATGGCAAGAACGACGGCATGCTGTCGCAACAGGCCAACGGCGCTTCGCAGACGCCGGCGTGGCGCACCCGCGACGGGCGGATGTGGTTCGGCACGGCCAACGGCGTGGTCATCGTCGACCCGAAGCATCAACGCGTGAACCGTATGGTTCCGCCAGTGGCGATCGAGCGCGTGCTGGTGGACGGCAGGGAAGTCGATCCGGATCGCATCGGCCGGATCGGTCCGGGGGTGGAACGCATCGAACTGCACTATGCCGCGATGAGCTACGTGGCGCCTGCCGCGGTGAAATACCGCTATCGCATCGACGGCTTCGACCGCGGCTGGATCGATGCCGGCAACAGCCGTACCGCTTATTACACCAACCTGCAGCCCGGCGATTACGTGTTCCGCGCGATCGCCAGCAACAACGACGGCGTGTGGAACACCAAGGGTGCGAGCGTGGCCTTCACCATCGTGCCGAGCTGGTACGAAACCTGGTGGTTCCGCGTCCTCGTCGCAGTGATCATCATCGGCCTGCTCGCCGCGGTCTACCGGTTGCGCGTATGGCGTCTGCACGAGCGCGAACGCGAGCTGACACAAGAGGTTACGCAACATACCGAGGCGTTGCGCAGTGCGAACGCCGAACTGCAGCGCATGGCCGGACTGGATGGCCTCACTCATATTGCCAATCGCGGCGCGTTCGACCGCCGGCTGCGCGAGGCGCTGGACGAGCACGTCGCGAGCGGCGAATCGCTGGCTGTCCTGATGTGCGACGTCGATGCCTTCAAGGCCTACAACGATACCTACGGCCATCTCGCCGGCGATGTCGCGCTGACCGCCGTTGCGGGCGCGCTGACGAAAGTGCTGCGCTCGAAGGTTGCGGACCTCGCTGCACGCTACGGCGGCGAGGAGTTCGCCGTGCTGCTCACCCAGTGCGACACCACCGAGGCTGTCGCAGTCGCGCAGCGCATGCTTGAGGCCGTACGCGCGCTGGCGATCGAACATCGCTGTTCGAGCGCAGCGCCGCACGTGACCATCAGCATCGGCATCAGCGCCGTCGTGCCCACCGCCACGGACTCGCCGGAACAATTGCTTCGATGCGCGGACGAGGCGTTGTATCGTGCCAAGGCCGAGGGGCGCGATCGCGTCGGCGGCGGTGGGGTCGGGACGTGAGCGTTCCGAGCAGGGGGTAGTTTTCCCCTTCCAGGCGCGAGTGCATCCGGCTCCGCGCGATGCGACGACCAGGCGAGCGGCACCCATGCCTCAGCGCGCTGCATCCCACGACGCGGCGGTCTCCCGCACAAACTCCCGGTACGAGCGCGGTGCGTGGCCGAGCAGGCCGGTCATGATGTCGAGACTGCCGGGCGCGGGCCGCATGCCGTCGCTCTGGAAGCGCGCCAGCATCAGGCGGATGTCGTAGGCGGACCAGGACGGTGCGCGGCTGGCCATGTTCCGTTCGAAGGCGTCCAGATCGTTGCCGCCGTAGGCGACCGGTTTGGCGAGTACGTCGGACCAGATGGCGGCAGCAGCATTTCCGGTGATCGTGTCCGGGCCCACCAGCTCGATCACTTCGCGTGGCAGCGGCGCGGCGCTCTGTTTGCGACGCAGCAGCGCGGCCACCGCGATCTCGGCGATGTCGCGCGTATCGACCATCGGCACGCCCAGGTCGCCGAGCGGCATGGGATATACGCCGTGCTGCAGCGCGTCCTTCATCATCGCGTCGTTCTGCATGAAGTACGACGGTCGCAGCACGGTGGCCGGCAGGTTGAGTTGTTCGATCGCACGTTCCACCGCGTACTTGCCGGTGAAGTGCGGCACGTCGGTGAACGCGTCGCTGTTCTGCACGGAGAAGTAGACGATGCGCTGGATACCGGCTTCGCGCGCCAGGGTCAGCGTGATCAGGGCCTGGGTCACTTCGTCGGCAGCCACCGCGTTGAGCAGGAACAGAGTGTCGACGCCTTTCAACGCGGCTCGCATCGAGGCCACGTCGGTCATCTCGCCGGCGACGGCACGAACGCCCTCGGGGAAACTGGCCTTGTCGGGGTTGCGGGTGAGGGCGTGCACGCTGGCGTGGCGTGCCACCAGGCCGTTGACGACCTGGCGGCCGACGGTGCCGGTACTTCCTGTGACGAGAATGCTCATGTCGGGATTCCTTGAGTGGCTTAGGGGGATGGGTGGGAGCAGGTACGGGACTTATCTTGGCGTTTCGGCATGGAAACGAAAGAGGCATTATCGAGACGTTGCGTCTTGATAATGGAACGGACATGGATCTCGAAGCCCTGATCGATTTCAACACCGTGGCCAGCCACGGCGGTTTCAGTCGCGCCAGCCGGACGACGGGACGGCCCAAGGCGACCTTGTCCCGGCGGGTGAGGCAGCTGGAGGATTCGCTGGGCGTGCGCCTGATCGAACGCGGTGCGCGCACGCTGCGGCTCACCGAAGAAGGCGTCGCATTGCACGAGCAGACTTCGGTGCTGCTCGACCGGATCGACGAGATCCAGCAAACGCTGAAAGGCGAAGCTGGCCTGCCGCACGGCCGCTTGCGCATCAGCGCGCCGGTGCTGTTCGCGCAGCGCGGGCTGGGTCGCATCGCCGCCCGGTATGCTGCGGCCTACCCGGACGTGCAACTGGAGATCAGCGCCGACGATCGCTTCGTCGATCCGCTGGCCGATGGCTACGATTTGGTGCTTCGCGCCAACCCCGCGCCGACCACCGACCTGGCCGGGCGCTGTTTCCTGCGCGACGAACTGGTCGTGGTCGCGCATCCGTCCATTCCGCGACCCGATGCCGCGGATGAAGTCGCGCCGGTGCCTGCGGTGATGCTGTCCGGAACGGCCGAAGAAGCGTTGTGGAACATCGTGCATGAGCAAGGCGTGCAACGGCTCCGCACACGCACGAGCCTGCGCCTGTCATCCATGGCCATGGTGCATGACGCCGTGCTCGACGGTGCCGGCGTGGCGATGATGCCGCGTTCCCTGGTGCAGCCCGATGTGGATACGGGCGGTCTGCGCCAGTGGGGCCGCGTGGAAGGCCGCGGCAGCGAAGTATGGGCATTGTATGCGCCGCACCGTCACGTGAGCCGCAAGGTGTCCGCCTTCATCCGCATGCTCACCGAGCAATTTGTCGACGGTTCGGCCGACGGCTTCGCCTCATTGCGGCGCCCGGCGGCCTGAGCGGTGATATACGAAGCGACGGACACGCACTCCGACAACCGATGTCCCGATGACAACAGGTGCCAATCCGCTTTTCAGTGGCCTGCGGCGTGGCGGGACGACCGCAGCGGTCCAGGTAATCGGGACTGGTGCAAACCAGCCTCTTCCTGCCGGGCTATGTTGACGGCCTCTTGACGCTTCCCTCGCAATGCTGTGGTGCTATTCAGTCGTCGCGATGGCGATCGGTCATGAATGATGAGGATCAGGTCGAGGCCACCGTGCATGCGGATGCCTCCGACATGGGTGGATCATCGGCCAAGCTGGCGCCGGTGAGCGTCGTGGTTCCGTGCTTTCGCTGCGCAGCGACCATCGACGATGCGGTCGCCTCGATCGCGGCGCAGACATTGCGCCCCGCCGAAGTCCTGCTGGTGGACGATGGCAGCGGCGACGATACCGTGGCAGCCCTGCATCGCGTTGCCGCGGTCCACGGAACCGACTGGATCAAGGTGATTGTTCTGCCCGCCAATGGGGGGCCGTCGCGGGCCCGCAACTCGGCCTGGCAGCAGGCGCAGCAACCTTACATCGCCTTCCTCGATGCCGACGACAGCTGGGGGCCACGCAAGCTGGAGTTGCAGATGGCGGCTCTGCAGGCAGACCCGGCCATCGCGCTGATCGCGCATCGCATGCTGGTGCGTCCACGCGGCACGGCGGTCCCCGCACTGCGGCCGCCAGTGGACGTCCAGATCATCGGCCGGCGCACGCTGCTGTTGCGCAATCCCTTTCCGACGACCTCGGTGATACTGCGTCGCGACCTGCCGTTCCGTTTCGACGAGGACTTCTGGCGTTCCGAGGATTACCTGCTGTGGTCGCGGATCGTCTTTTCCGGCTATCGCTGCGCCCGGATCGACCAGGTTCTGGGCATCTGGAATGAGCGCGAAAGAGGCGCCACCGGACTGAGCGACGACTTCGCCGCGGTCCATCGCGCCCGCGGCGAGCAGCGCCGCAAACTGATGCGGGAGGGTTTGCTCAGCCGGGGCGAGTATGCGTTCTCCAGCGCCTTTGGCCTGGTGGCCAGAATGCGCCGAAAGCTCGTGTTGCGCCTGCGCCGACAGGGGCCGTATCGGCCACGAGCATGACGCGGCGGCAGGCTCCCGCCGCCGCATCCCGGCCCGCTGCTACAGTGTCTTTCCTTGAAGCCACTGCAAAGCGAGCGACGTAATGACGACATCTGCACACTACCCGATCGGCACGCCCGGACGTCCCTGGGGTGAGGCTGAAGTAGCGGTCTGGCTGGCGCGCCAGACGCGCAAGCGCAGCTACGCGGCGGATGTGTTGGGCAGGATCGAGACGCTGCGCTCGCACTACGATGTGATGCAGTACGGCCAGTTGGACTATCAGCCCGACTCCTACCCGTTGCTCGCGATCAAGAGCCGCGGCTGGCGCGATGAGCTGCCTTGTGTGTTTGTGACCGGCGGCGTGCATGGCTATGAAACCAGCGGCGTGCATGGGGCCTTGCGCTTTGTCGACGAGCACGCGGCAAGCTACGCAGGCCGGGTCAACCTGCTGGTCGCGCCATGCGTCAGCCCGTGGGCCTACGAAAGGATTCATCGCTGGAACCCGCACGCGCTCGACCCGAATCGTTCGTTTCGCGACGACAGCCCGGCGCAGGAGTCGGCGGCGCTGATGAACCTGGTTGCGCCGTTCCGCGATCGCATGCTCGTGCACATCGACCTGCACGAAACCACCGATACCGACGAGTCCGAATTTCGCCCGGCGCTGGCCGCTCGGGACGGCGTGGCCTACGTTCCGGGTGAAATCCCCGACGGCTTCTATCTGGTCGACGACAGCGAGCACCCGCAACCCGAATTCCAGCAGGCGGTGATCGCGGCGGTGGCGAAAGTCACCCATATTGCCCCGGCCGATCGCCACGGCGAGATCATCGGCTCGCCCATGGTGGCGCCGGGCGTCATCAACTACGCGCTCAGGCAGCTCGGCCTGTGTGCAGGCATCACCAACGCGACTTACAAAACGACTACCGAGGTCTACCCCGACAGCCCGCGCGCCACCGCCGAGCAATGCAACGCCGCACAGGTGGCCGCGGTTTGCGCGGCGATTGATTTCGCGTTGCGGTAAACGGGCCGGCCCGCGAGAGGCCGGTGCAAGTGTCCACCGTTGCCGTCGGTTGACTCGACGGCCGACTATTTTTCGAGCGCCTTCACCGCATTGAGCGTCTCTTGGACGTGCTTCTTGGGGCTGAGATCCGAATAGACATGGGTGATTTTCCCCGATGGGGCGATCACGTACGAGGTGCGGTTCGACCAGCCGGGCCTCAACATCAGCAGCGCGTCATATTCCTTGGCGATCTTCGCGCCCTTGTCGGCGGCGACCGGGAACTTGCCGCCGCAATGCTCGGTTTCCTTCGAGAAAGCTGCCAACTGGTCGAGGTTGCCGGCGGTGACGCCGATCACGGTGGCATGTTCGGCCTTGAATTGGTCGATGGCCTGCGAGAACAGGTGCGCCTCGACGTTGCAGCCGGAGGTGTGCGGGGCGGGAAAGAAATAGACCACCACCGGACCATGCTTCAGGGCGTCGGCGAGCTTGAAGGTGAAGGGCTGGCCGGCGAGATAGGCCGGTGCGGAGAAATCGGGCGCCTGCGTGCCTTCCTTGAGGGCGGCGAAAGCCGGCGACGCCAGGGTGGCGCCAGCGAGCAGAGCGAGGGCGGCGAATTTCAGCGAGGACTTCATGGGCGTGATTCCTGGACGATGGGGGAGCTTGGGGATTTATACGCCGAAATCGCCGGAGCGGATGCTGTGGACAATGCTTCGGATGCTCGCGCGGCGCGAAAGTCGTCCCGACCCGGAGCGCGTGGCCCACAACACGGCACGCCGGCTCGTCGCGCGGTTCAGCGTCGGGCTGCCAGCACGCCGTCCAGCGCGAGCTGCGCCTTGAACCCGGCTTTCTCCAACCGTTTCTCCACCTCGCGCGGCACATCGCGGCCGCTGGTGAGCTTGTTCGGGCTGCCGGTGTAGTGGAACAGGCGCCCGCCGCGGCGGAGCACGCGCGCCAGTTGATCGTAGAACGCCTGTGAGTAGAGTTCGCCGGCGATGCCGAAGCGTGGCGGGTCGTGCAGCAGCGCGTCGATCGACGCATCGGCAATCTGCATGATCGCCTGCGCCACGTCGGCATGGATGAGTTGCAGGCGGCCGCCATGGGCGGGCGCGTCGGGATCCGGCGACCACGGGTTGAGCGTGCGCAGCCACAGCACGTCGGAGTTCTTCTCGAACGAATGCACGCGCGCCACGCCCGCTTCCAGGCAACAGGCGGCGAAGTAGCCGAGGCCACCGCAGGTATCGAGCAGCACCTTGCCATGCGGCTCGACCAGCGCCACCTTGCGCCGCGCATCCTCGAACGGCGATTCCTTCGACGTGGGCAGCATCTTGATGCCGTCGATCTCGAAGGTGGGCGCACCCCATTCGGTGGGCACCAGCTTGATCAGCGAGCCGGCATAGCGCGACGCCGGCGCGAACTCGTCGCCGTCCCAGTAATGGATGGTGCGGTCCTTCAGCTTCGCCGGATACGGATACTGTCGATCCCGCCACTTCCAGGCGTCCGCCTGCAGCGTGACGTGTTCGTTCGAGCGGCCCAGGTCGAGCGAGCCTGTCCATGCGCCGGTGCCCGCATCGCGCGCAGCCAACAGCGCATCGGCGACGGCGCGTGTCAGCAAGGGTCCGGAATAGTGCGACACGATGGGCAATCTCTTGGGAACGACGGAACCCGGCCGTCACGCGGCGGAGGGATCGGCATCGTAACCCACGGATGGATCTCGGGTCCGGCTGATGCATTGCAAAGGGGCGCCGCACCGCATCCGCAGGGCTAGGTCTACGCCGTGCTGGCATGCAGGCGGCCCGATGTGTCAGCCGTATTCGTGGTCGGGAGTAAAGTATGCCGTCCGGGCGGATGTGTCGTCGTGGTGGTGCGATACCGACGGCGCCATGGAGATCGCGCGGCACATCCATGCGGGAGAGACGACATGACCCTTTATCCGTTCGCGTTGTTGATCGGCACCCTGGGCGGACGTGCCGTACGCGCGAAGCTGACGGCAGCGTTCGGGCGTGATCGCCCGGCTGCGCTGATTGAAGACATGGCGGCGATCGGCGGTGCGCTGCTGATCGTGATGGCTGTGTCATGAGCCGCGTATTCGACGCGATCATCGTCGGCGCCGGCCAGGCCGGCCCGTCGCTGGCGAACCGGCTGACCGGGGCTGGCCAGTCGGTGGCGCTGATCGAGCGCAAGCTGTTCGGCGGCACCTGCGTCAACACCGGCTGCATGCCGACCAAGACCCTGGTAGCCAGCGCGCGCGCCGCGCATGTCGCCCGTCGCGCGGCGGATTTCGGGGTGGTGCTGGCGGGCGAGGTAGGCATCGACATGATGAAGGTGAAGTCGCGGGCCGACACCGTCATCGCGAACGCGCGCCATGGTGTGCGCGCGTGGCTGGATGGCATGGACGGCTGCACGGTGATCGAGGGCCATGCGCGTTTCGAAGATGCGCGGACCTTGCGCGTCGGCGACGAACGGCTCACCGCACCGCGGATCTTCCTGAATGTCGGCGGCCGCGCGGCCGTACCGGACATGCCCGGACTGCACGACGTCCCCTACCTGACCAACACCTCGATCCTCGACCTGGAGCAGGTGCCGGAGCATTTGCTGATCGTCGGCGGCAGCTATATCGGGCTGGAGTACGCGCAGATGTATCGGCGTTTCGGCGCCCGCGTGACCGTGGTGGAAAAAGGCCGGCACCTGATCGGGCGCGAGGACGAAGATGTCTCGGTCGCCGTGCGCGACATCCTGGAAGGCGAGGGCATCGACATCCGTACCGGTATCGACAACCTCGCCTTCGCACGCGAGGGCAAGACCATCGTGGCGGTGCTCGATGGTGCGCGGGTCGCCTGCAGCCACGTGCTTATAGCGGTGGGGCGCGTGCCGAACACCGGAGACCTCGGCCTGGACAAGGCCGGCGTGGCGACCGACGCACGCGGCTACATTGCCGTCGACGACGAACTGAGCAGCAACGTGCCCGGCATCTGGGCGCTGGGCGACTGCAACGGCCGTGGCGCATTCACCCACACCGCGTACAACGACTTCGAGATCGTCGCCGCGAACCTGCTCGACGGCGAGCACCGCCGCCTGAGCGAGCGCGTCAGCGGCTACGCGCTGTACATTGACCCGCCGCTGGGCCGCGTCGGCATCGGCGAAGCCGAGGCGCGCAAACGCGGTCGTCCCTGGCTCGTCGGCAAGCGACCGATGACGAAAGTCGGGCGGGCGGTGGAAAAGGGCGAGACGCAGGGATTCATGAAAGTGATCGTCGACGCCGAGACGAAGGCGATCCTCGGCGCCGCGATCCTGGGCCTCGAAGGCGACGAGGCCATCCACGGCATCATCGACATGATGAGCGTGGGCGCCACCGCCACCCGGCTGCAACACACCGTGCCGATCCACCCGACGGTATCGGAACTCATCCCCACGCTGTTGTCGGAAGCACGTGCGCCGAACGATCCGTCGCCTTGACCGGGTTTCGATCTCCGACTCCCGCCATGCCTCTGCTTCCTGTTGCCGATCGTACCGGCGTACGGCGCTGCAACCCAGGCGTGGCTGCAGATGTCGGGGGCAACGCCAGCATCACCGAAACCCTCATCGAACCGGAGGGTCGTTTCAAGGTCATTGCCGTCGGCGATGTCGGTCATCTGCCGCCGAGCATGCTGGCCGGGGCAACCGGCGACAACGAGCGCAGCCTGGCGATTCCGCGGTTGCCGGTTGACTGATCGACCCGACCGGAATCCATATCGAGTCGCCGCGCCCGTCTCCCTACATCTTGCTGTGCTCGACCTGCCGCTCGCGTTGCATCAGCGTCCATTCGGCGTGTTCGGTCAAGGCGGCATCGCCCAGCGAGAGCAGGATCTCGCGCTGCTGGACGGGATCCTGCGTACGGTCCAGTGCGGCACGTGCGCCGGCGAAGATGCGTTGCATGAAGCGGTATTGGCGGATCAGTTCCTTGTCGGCCTTGCGATAGGCGTAGGCCTCGCGCACGGCGGCGACGATGGACAGCACGGCCATGATCATCACCAGGGTGACCTTGGTATCCGGCGACAGCACCAGCGCGAAGGCGGCGAGAAACACGCTGATCGTCACGCCGCCCCACAGGCTGATCGATCCGATCGTTTCGGTGATGCGGTGCACGCCGGTGCGCTCGACGGTCTTGCATTCGTAGTAGTGCAGTTGCCCGGATTTCCCGGATTCCCCCACCCATTCGGCGATGACGTCCGCCAGCGCGGCGGGTGTGGCCTGCTCCGGGCGAATCGAGGGATTCACGCTGGCGGCGCGCATCACGTTGCGGATCCAGCCCAGTTCGATGTTCTGCTTCTGCAGGAAGTTGTCGTGGGCGAATTCGTGGTCGGCATTGGCCTGAACGCCCGCCCGCCGCCAGCATGACTGGATGCGCAGGCCCTCCGCCAGCGCGCGGTAGTCGAGGTACTTGCGGTGCCAGCCGCGCCGGCGCGCGAGTACGGCAACGAAACCGCCGCTGGCGAACAACAGCAGGAACAGGTAGATCAGGTAGTCCTGTGCCGGCAGGTGGGCATAGAAGGTGAAGGCGATGCCCATCAGCGCGGCCAGGATGTAGGTCGTGCGCATCGCCAGCAGTACGCGTTTCTGAAAATGCATCGCCAGCCAGTCCGCCGCCTGGAAGATCTGATCGATGGTGGCGGTGGCGTTCGACGGAACGTGATGCGGCGGTTTCGGGGTGGCTTCGATCTGGTCGGCGTATTTGCTGCAGTCGGCATTGAACTCGGCCATGTGCGCGAATACCAACTGGAACTCCGCCGGCAATTCGGCCTGGCAGGTCGGGGTGTCGGGGCCGCGCCAGCCTGCCTGCAGCGGCAGCAACCCCGCCGCCGGTGCGCCATCGGGCTGATCGCGTGAGCAGACGATGTGATACAGCAGACTTTCGTCGCCGCCGCCGAGTACATGGCGCGTATTGCGACGGCGGTCGATCAGGCCGGGCAGGGCGCTGGTCAGGTGGTAGTTCACGATTTGCGCGGTTCCGCCCAGTTGGCCCGAGGTCTTGCCATCCCAGATCGCCAGCAGGATGTGGCAGTGGCTGGCGATGTATACGCCGGTCTTGGCGTACTGGCGGTTGCGCTCCGGGCCTTCCGATCCGATCGCGTGGCGCGGTTGCTCCAGCGGCCGGGGCAGCAGCACGACTTCGGCCCGGCTGCACAACGCGTCGAAGCTGGCCCGCACTGCCGGATCGGAGAAGTCGTCGACATACAGCTCCCGCGGCAACGGCAGCGGCGACACGAGGCGCGCGCCGATGGCCAGCGCTTCCTGTGCGACCAGTTGATCGCCGCCTTCGGCCAGCGCCGACAGCACCATCAGCGGCAGGTCGGGGAAATCGCGCTGGAGTTGCGCAAAAAAATCCCGCACGCGCTGCCGGATCGGTTCGATCTCGCGCGCGGGAATATTGCGGTGGCTGGTGACACCGACAATCAGGGGCGTCATGGCGGCGTCCGGACGATGGTTGATGGAACGATGGTCGATGCACGGCCGCGCGACCGCATCGCCGGCCACCGACGTTGCCTTCTGCCGTTCGACGCCGCCGGCCTGGCCTTCTGCCCTGCCGTTGTTGATGACGCGGTCCTGCCTCAAGTGGGCTTGATCCGCGGTACCGTGGTGGTACTGGGTGCAGGGGCGTTCCTCTCGACGTCCGGCTCTGGTTGAAGCGCGGGGTCGTTGTTGTTTTCTTCTTCCGTGGTCTCCGGGACGTCCTGATCTTTGTTTCCGGTCTTTGGCATGGTGTTCTCCGGTCGTGGTGATGGTTGAAGTTGGCCGTGCCGGGATATGTGCGGACTCCGGTACGCGGTGTGTGCCTGACTCCGTGGCCCTGCTTGCATGCAACGCTTTCCGGCTTTTCCTTGGCCGGGTTCGCGATCGACGGTGGTCGCAACGTCAGGGGTACGGCTATTTCCCCGGCTTGCCTCCGGATGCCGCCAGCAACTCCTGCCGGAACGCGGGATTGACCGGGTAGTCGATCCGTTCGCGCTGCAGCACCTGCATCAATGCCGCATCGCGGTAGCCGCTTCGCCACAGCTGCCGGACCAGCGGCGTTGCTTCGGTCCTCCTGTCGAGCGCGAGCAGGGCTTCGACCTGCAGCGCCAGAAGGCGGGGGTCGTCGCGTCCGCTTTTCACGGTCTGGAGCGTGTGCAAGGTGGCTTCCCGCAGTGGCCGGGCAGCCTGCGTGTCTTCGACCCCGGCCAGCAGCAGCCGAGCGCCGGCCGTGGCCAGCAAGGTGGCACGATCGCCGGGTTGTCGGGCAAGCAGCGGATCGAGCGCGTGCAACGCCGCGCTTGCCTGCGTGCGCGACGCGTCGACGCGGCCCACGGCAAGCGATTGCGCCGCCTGTTCGAGCCGCGCCTCGGCAAACTCGCGTTGCCAGCCGGTGTTGGCGGGCGCCTGCGCGGTCAGCGCGGCAAAAGTCGCCAGCGATTGTGCGGTGAGCGCGTTCGCCGTGCGCAGGTCGCCGCTCAGGCGTCGCAACCGGGCCAGCTGGGTGGCGTACAGGGCCGCGTGTTCCTTGAAATCGGTATTGCCCGGATCGATCGCCTTCAGCTGCGTGGCGATGTCGATGGCCTGTTGCAGCCGCTCCATGCCGCTCTCGAGATCGCCGGCAAGTGCCTGAGTGCGTCCCAGGATCGCGCGAACGGTCAACGTGCTGTCGCGCTGGCTGGCGTCGTTGGGGTCGCGCGCGGTCAGGGCAGACTCGATGGCGTCGTCGGTTGCGTAGTGCGCCACGGCGATGGCCAGTTCGCCACGCATCAGCGCCAGCCTGCCGATGTTGTTGTAGGCCGAGCCGAGGGAGGATGTCCATTCCGCATCGGTCGACTGCGCCGGGACCAGTTGCTGCATCAACTGCAGCATGCTGCGGTACTGGACCAGCGCCTCGTCCAGTTGGCCACGCGCCTCCAGCACATGGCCGATGTTGTTGTCGATCGTGGCCAGCTGGAACCGCAGTTGCGGGTCGTCGGGGGTCAGCCGGCGTGCGCGGTGCAGAAGCGTCTGCGCCGCCACGAAACTCTGCTGCGCGGCATCCAGATCGCCCTGGCGCCATTGCGTCATGCCGATGAACGCCCATATCTCCGCACCGGCCAGCTGCCGCGAGGTGTTTGCCGGCGCGGCGGCGGCCAACGGCAAAGCCAGTTTCAACGCGGCCCGGTAGGACGCCATGGCCGCGGCCAGTTGGCCCTGGTCCAGTCGCACGCTGCCGATTCTTTCC
Organism: Rhodanobacter sp. T12-5; assembly: GCF_008329435.1. Taxonomy (GTDB): domain Bacteria; phylum Pseudomonadota; class Gammaproteobacteria; order Xanthomonadales; family Rhodanobacteraceae; genus Rhodanobacter. The sequence goes on along the minus strand of NZ_NPKN01000002.1, from coordinate 157,754 downwards.
AGCGCCCTGGCGCGTTGCGCCAGTGTTTCCTGGGTGACGTCGCCGGTGGGCATTGACTGAAAATAGTTCATGGCCCGGTCGTCGACTGCTTCCATGATGTCCAGCCGCGACACCTGCGCCAGCTTGTCGTTGAGGTCGCCGAGCATGAAGTCGACCAGGTCCTCGGCCTGCTTCTGCCTACGCTCGGCAGCGTGGCTGGCGGCGACCGCCGCATTGCGTGCCATCACCGCGGCGATCGCCAGTACGGTGGTTACCGTCATCACGCTCAATGCGACGATGGCCAGCGCTGCCATCCGACGCGTGCGTCGTTGCAGCTCGCGTCGTTTCAATGCGTCGAAACCGACATCCAGCATGCCGGCGATCAGCTTCAGCTTGGCATTCGTCTTGCCGTCCTTGCCGGGTCGCACATCGGCGGCGATCGGTTCGGTGCGCTCGCGGCTCAACCTGCCGTCTGGCCCGAGCCGATGACGCAGCGCCGGTGCGAAACATTCCTGGGCCTCGCGGCCGGGAAGGTCTCCGGCGCCGGGTTCGCCCGCGACGATCAGGCAGAAGATGCGATCGCTGTGGCCGAGCCGCTTGAACGCCAGCACCTCCTCGTTGACCCAGCGCGAGTTGGCCGATTGCGGCGAGCAGATCACCACCAGGCACGCCGATTGCGCCAGCGCTTCGTTGACCTTGCGCCCGAGATCGGTGGCGCTGGCCAGTTCCTCGCGGTCACGAAAAACCGGTACCAGCCGTCTTGGCACCGTGCCGAAGGCCGTGCTCTGGCCGACCAGTCGTTTCGGGATCACGTAGGCCTCCAGCGCCTTGTGCAGCCAGCCCGCCCAGGACTTGTCCCGGTGGCTGTAGCTGATGAAGGCGCGATACCGGAAAACCGGCGTCGCCGAGGCTGGTGTCATGGCGCATCGCACCTCTGCAGGAGGATGTGGCGGCCAGCGCCCGGCACGTGCTCGTCGCCATTCATGTCATGGCTGTCGGTGTGCCCGTCCAAGGCTGGCGGATGAGCCGTTCGGGTGCACGAACCGGTGCAATCGATTGCCATGGTGCGGTCAACCGACGCGCTCGACATGCGCGCTGATGGAGCGGTCGAACGTGGTCAGCGCGTCTTCGCATGCGGCTGCGACGGCGAGAGAATCGAGCACTGCCAAGAGACCGGAACGCACAAGCTCCATGCGCTTCATGCTATTCCCCGCGAAGCGAAATCAAGATCCCCCGGCGCACGTGATTCTGGACTTCGCCGTGTGAGTTCCATGCGAAAAAAACACGGTGCCTCGACGCTTGCAGACATCGCTCGCGGTATGGACGGGTTCCGGCAATCTGAAAGCGGAAGGCATTTCTAGACGCCGAATCCATGCCGGCCTAGTATCCAAACGCAGTTACGCGCCGTCATCGACCGTGCGGGAGCAGTGCGCATGAAACGCTTGCCGATCGTGATTTCCGTCGTCGTGCTGGCGCTGATCGTTGTCGGCGCCGGTGCATTGATGCTGGTGGACGCGAACCATTTCCGCCCGCAGATCCAGAACACGCTCAGCCAGGCGCTCGGGCGCGAGGTGACGCTGGGCAAGCTGCATGTGTCACTGTGGTCGGGTGCGCTGGACGCCGACGACATCCGCATCGGGGACGATCCGGCGTTCGGCGCGCAGCCGTTCGTCACGGCGCAATCGCTGGAACTTGGCGTGCGGCTGTGGCCGCTGCTGGTGCACCGCGAACTGCGCATCACCTCGCTGACGCTGGACCATCCTGGCGTGCGGCTGGCGCAGAACGGCAAGGGCGACTGGAATTTCGCCACGCTTGGCGGCAGCGGCGCAACGGCCCCGGCGCCGGCCTCGTCCAGCCAGCCGCTGGCCTTCAGCGTAGACCAACTGCGCATCAAGGACGGCCGCATCGATCTCACCCGTGCCGTCGGCGGGACGCGCAGTTACCAGCAGGTGCAGCTGAGTGCCGATCACGTCGGCATGGGCGCCGCCTTTCCGTTTTCGACAAGCGCAGCCATCGCCGGCGGCGGCACGCTGCAGCTCGACGGCACGCTGGGTCCGTGGAACCCGGCCAACGCGTTGCTGACACCGGTCGACGCCCACCTGGTCATGCATCGCCTGGACCTGGTGCGAGCAGGGTTGATGAGCGCGGGCGCCGGCGTCGGCGGTGTGCTCGACATCGACACGCACATCCACGCAGACAAGGGAGTGCTGCAATCGAAAGGTCGCATCGATGCCAGCGGGCTCAAGCTGATGGCCGCCGGCGCGCCGTCGCCACGCCTGTTGCGCATCGACTACCAAGCCAGTTACGACCTGCGCAGCGGTCGCGGCCAGATCAAGCCGGCCGCGATCGGCATGGGCACGACGCACGTGGCCGTCGGCGGCAGCTTCGACAACCGGCCGAAGGTCATGCAACTGGATCTGCGCATCAATGGCAATCGCCTGCCGGTCGATGACATGGAGTCGTTGCTGCCGGTCTTCGGCGTGGTGTTGCCGGAAAATTCCCGCCTCAGCGGCGGCAGCATGAGCATGGACCTGCACGCGCACGGCCCGCTCGATGCGTTGCTGATCAACGGTCCGGTGAGCGTGGACGATTCGCGCCTGGTGGGTTTCAGCCTCGGCGCGAAGCTCGGCGGTGCATTGGCGCTGGCTGGCATCAAGACCCCGAAGGACACGGTGATCCGGCACGCTCAGGCGACGCTGGATATCACACCGTCCGGCATCCGCGCCGATGCGCTGCGCGCCGACGTTGCCGAGCTCGGCAACGTCGCCGGCCAGGTCAGCATGGCGACGGATGGACGGCTGGACGGCCGCATGCTGGTCAAGCTCGACCAGGGCATCACCGCTGGCGTCCAGAGCGGGCAGGCCCTCGGTAGCCTGCTGAGCAACTCCGGAGCGGGGCGCCTGCTCGGCAGCGTGATCGGCGGCACGACGGCGCAGGGCATCGGCGTGCGCATTTCCGGTACCGCCAGCGCCCCGGCGTTCAAGCTCGACCCGACGGCGGTGACCGGTCTGCTCAAGGCTGGTGTGGCGGGTGCCAAAAAAACCGACTCGAAGACGCCGGCGCCTGATTCGTCGAAGCGCAAGCAGGACGTGCTCAACGACCTGCTGCGCAATGCGCTGGGGCCGAAGAAAAAACACTGAGCCGAATGGCGGATGCTTCAATCATCGTGATTCCCGCGTTGTAGGAGCGACTTCAGTCGCGATTCCCTTTTTGCGCAAGCCGCCGCAGAACGCCGAGAGCATCGCGACTGAAGTCGCTCCCACAGTGCGGAATGCGCGCCTCAGGATATTGCCGGACAGCGGTGCGCCCTATCGATCGTCAGGCGACGGCTTTTTTGCCGGGTCTGTCGTCGCCTGGGCGGCTTCACGTGCCTCACGCTTGCGCGCGTCTTTCTCTTCTTGCTGTTTTTTCTTGGCAATCTCGCGTTGCCGTTTTTCGTAGGAATAGTTGGGCTTGGCCAAGTGCGTATCTCCGTAAGGGCAAGTCAGTGTAGTGCCACGCCCCGGAAAGCCCGGGAACGGGAATGGTCCATGGGTTCACAACGGCGCGAACAACTCGGCCAGATCGGTCTCGTCGAAGCGCAGCTGGGTCGTGGCGCCGCCGCCTTCCAGCACGGCGCGGGCGAGTTCGGCCTTGCGTGACTGCATGGCCTGGATCTTTTGCTCGACCGTGCCGGCGCAGATCAGCCGGTAGACGAACACCGGCTTGTCCTGGCCGATGCGGTGCGCGCGATCGGTGGCCTGCGCTTCGGCGGCGGGATTCCACCACGGGTCGTAGTGGATCACGGTGTCGGCGGCGGTGAGGTTGAGGCCGACCCCGCCGGCCTTCAGGCTGATCAGGAAGATCGGCACGTCGCCTTGCTGGAAGCGCCTGATCAGCGCGCTGCGGGCGGCCGCCGGGGTCTGCCCGGTGAGCAGCTGATGGGCGATGCCGCGTTGGATCAGCGCCGCCTCGATCAGGGCCAGCATGCCGGTGAATTGCGAGAACAGCAGTATGCGGCGGCCTTCGTCGAGCAGGCCGTCGAGCAGTTCGAGCAGGGCGTCGAGTTTCGCGCTGGTGGTGATCTTCTTCGCACTGGCCAGCTTGACCAGGCGCGGGTCGCAGCAAGCCTGGCGCAGCTTGAGCAGCGCATCCAGCACGATGATGCCGGATTGCGCCATGCCGCGCTCGCGCACTGCCTGCCGCACGCGTTCGTGCTGGGCCAGGCGCAGGGTTTCGTACAACGCGCGCTGGTCGCCTTCCAGTTCCAGCGTTCGCACGATCTCGGTCTTGGCGGGCAGGTCGGTGAGCACGTCATCCTTGCGCCGGCGCAGCAGCAACGGACCGATGCGGCGATTCAAGCGCTGCTGGCGATCGACGTCGGCGTGCTTCTCGATCGGCGTGCGGTACAGCTTGACGAACTGGCGCTGGCTGCCGAGCAGGCCCGGTTCCACCGCATCGAACTGCGCCCACAATTCGCCAAGATGGTTCTCCAGCGGCGTGCCGGTCATCGCGAGCCGGCGCGTGGCGGGGATCTCGCGCACCACGCGGGCGGCCTGGCTGTTGGCGTTCTTGATCGCCTGCGCCTCGTCCAGCACGAGCAGGGCGAAGCGTTGTTCGAGCAGTTGTTCGCGATCGCGCGGCAGCAGCGGATAGGTGGTGATGACCAGGTCGTGGCTGGCGATCTCGTCGTAGCGGTCGGCGCGCGCGGCACCGTGGATCACCAGCACCTTCAGGGCGGGCGCGAAGCGCGCGGCTTCGGCCTGCCAGTTGCCGACCAGGCTCGTCGGCGCGACCACCAGCGCCGGTTGTTGCAATCGGCCGCGCTGTTTCTCGCCCAGGATATGCGCCAGCACCTGCACCGTCTTGCCCAGGCCCATGTCGTCGGCGAGGATGCCGCCCAGACCGGCGGCGCCGAGAAAGTCCAGCCACGCCAGGCCGTCACGCTGGTACGGGCGCAGCGTGGCCTTGAAGCCTTTGGGTGCGCTGGCGCTGCGCTCGAGGTTTTGCAACGCATCCAGATGGACGCGCAACAGGTCGCCGCCGCGCCAGTGCAGGTGTTCGTCGAGCGCGGCGAGCAGCGGCGCCTGGCTGCGATGCAGGCGCAGTTCGCCGTCGCCTTCGAGCCATTCCAGCAGCGGTTCGATCAATGCGCGCAGGCGACTCAGGGGCAGGTTCGCGCTGCGCCGCTCGTCCAGCAACACGCGCCAGCTGGCGTTCTTCTTTTCGCCCTTGAGTGGATGCCGCGGAAAGCCCGGATCGGCCAGCAGGCGGCGCAGCACCGGCAGCAGGTCGATCCGCTCGCCTGCGACGTCCACACCCAGCGACACGTCGAACCACTGGTTGCCGCTGGCTTGCAGGTCGGCGTGCCAGTCGTCGACATCAACCAGTTCGTCGCGCGGGAAGCCGGCATCGAAGGTGAGCCGGAAGCCGGCGTCGGTCAGCGTCTCCAGTACGGTTTTCCAGCCGTCGGCCGCAAGCGGTGGCTTGCGCTCGTCCGGCTGCAGCACGAAGTCGTTCTCGTCCAGCGGCAACCGGCACAGACCTTGTTCGTAGGCATAAAGGCCGACCTCGACCATGCCCAGTCGGTCGAGCTGTTCCTGGGCGGCGTTCTCCGCGCCTCCGTCGCGCACGATCTCCAGCACCTGTGCGCCATGCATGATTCGGGTGGGGGCGTCATCGACGTCCGGACCAGGCGCCAGTACGTGGCCGCCGTAATCGAACGCCAGACGCGCGCAACCCAGCGGCACCGGCGTTCGCTGGCCGTTGCGCTGCTGCGAAATCGACAGCTCGACCACGCGAAGATGCAGCACGGGTTGCGGCCTCACTTGCACGGTCTGCACGGGCGGACGCAGCTCGGGCAGCGGAATCGGCGTCGCGCCCGGATGCTGCAACAGTTCCTGGCGCAGCGCTTCGACCTGTTCGGGCAACACGACCGGCGCCTGGGCGACGCTGTCGAGCAGTGCGGGAGCGCCCTCGATGCGGCCGTAAATCCGCGTACCCGGCAGCACGTACCACAAGCCCGATCCGCGCAGCAGCAAGGCCGCTTCGGTGCTGTCGATGTCGGTGACCAGCTTCTGGCTGCCATCGGGCTGGCCAAGCCAGCGTACTTGCAAGGGCAGCGTGGGTCCGCGCTGCAACGGCGCGGAGCCTTTTTCGAAATACACCGGATAGTGCGTGAGCAGAGTTTCCAGCGCCTGCTCCTGATGAACCGCGTGAATCGCGGTCCAGCAGCGACCGGCAATACGTGTGTATTGATGATGCAGGAGGAGTGCGAGCGCACTGGCGACCGTTTCCGGCCAGCCGCCCGGCGGTGTCGGCAACGGCCCGGCGCGTTCATGCAAATGCAGCGGCTGCGGGTCGACCATGGCCGGGCCGCGGCCCTTGCCGGGACGCAGCCATGCGGGATTGACCAGCAACTGGCCATGCGGTTCGCCACGCAACAGCACGCCGAACTGGCGCGCCGGCTCGATCGCTGCAAGGTCAGTCTCGGCCTGCGTCTTCAGGCGTTGCAGCCAGGCCGGCCATCTGGACAGGTCGGGCTGGCGGCTCGCCGCTGCGGCGGGGCGCCGCGTCACCGGGGGTATCTGCGTTGTGCCAGGCCATGCCTGCGGCGGCAGGTTTGCCGCCAGCAAGATCATGGCGGCGGCATGCTTGCAATCCACGCCGACCGGACAAGAGCAGGTGGTGTCGAACACCAGCCAGTTCTCCCTGGCCTGGATGTCGACCCTGCAACGGTAAGGCTGCCGTTCGCTGCCGCGGATGACGCCATCGAGGGAACAGCCGGAATCCTTGTCGCCCGCATTGAAATCGAGCGTGATCACCCGCTGGCGACGTACGTAATCGGCGCCGCGCTGGAGGGTTCTCTCATCGAAAGTGGATGTCCACTCGGTATGCTGGAGTATCGAATGCAGGTCGCTGGCGATCATTGGGGGAAACGGGCGGGGTGCGAGTGAGCGAACTGCGTAGTGTCTCATGCCAGCCTGCACGACATGCGCGACGCGCTCCAACCGGTAGCGTCATGGGTGGGTGCCACGTTCGATGACGTCGCATTGCAAAGTCAGCGTTGCATCCCCGGATGCAACGCCGGCACCGGGCGCAAACGGGATCAGATGCTGCCCCTGCTTCGATTCATGCCTGATCCCCAAGGGCCGCATCCGATCAAGCCTGCCTCTCGCGCAACTGCCATGCAGCAATCAGCCACCCAGCCGACGATGCACTTTGCGTGAAATTTTCAAGGGTGAGACCCAACGCCAGGTAGAGCCCGAAAATGTGGTGTTCATTACTTGGTCGACCGCAAGCATTCTGGTAGTACATTTTGGGGCGTCAGCCGGGCGATGTTCCCGGCCCAATCGTCCAAGCAGGCGCGCGAAAAGCCGCGCGCTGCTCAACTCCCGCTTTAGGCCTTTAACCTGTCCATGGACGTGTGAAATGACTCTTCCAACTGTGCTTAAACGGCCGAGCGCGTTTCTTCCGTTGGCCATGTCAGTCGCAGCATTGGTCTTGGTGCTTGGTCACGTCGCTGTGGCTGGTGCTGCCCGGCAAGCCGATGAGGGTGCTGCCGCGCACATCTTTCAGCTTCTCATCGCCGGGCAAGTTCCGCTCGTGGCGTTCTTCGCAATCAAGTGGCTTCCGCGCGCTCCGCGCTTTTCGCTGCCGGTCCTGGCACTTCAAGCAATAGCGGTCATTGCAGCGCTCGCGCCCGTGTACTTCTTCAACCTGTAGCGTCGGGCTAACATCTCCGTAAGAGACTTCCCGTCAACCCCGGCCGCATGAAAGCTTTATCGAATTTCACGCCATTCTTTAAGTCGCTCATCCCTTTGGCTCGAGTATGCCTGCTCATGGCGGTGGCCGACGTTGCAGTCGCCGTCTATAGCTGGCTACCGCTACGGTCACATTCCCAGGTCGTTCTTATGCCCATGGCATTGATCACCATGGCCATTCTTTTTGCTGGCTTCATTCTCGTCGCTTACCACCACTGGGTGGTCTGGAGCGTCAAAGATTTTCCGCCAGTCCGTGTGTCGCTACCGCGCGCCTATTGGTTGGCCTGTGTTGTCTCGCTGCTCTACTTTTTGGCGGTGTTCGTTGGTGGCGCGTTCTACTACCCTTCTGGTGTAGATTTGGGCCCCGCGGTAGGTCTGCGTATTTTTTCCTCTGGGTCGCTCTTCTTGTGTCTTATGAGCCTTGGGTTTGTTCAGTGGCTAGGCCTGCGGCTCCGGGCTTATAGGGCTGCGGCCTAGCAGTTCATCCAAGCGGACGCGCGGACGCGCGTACCGCGTAGCGCTGTCCGGTGCCCGGGGATCAGCCGGCACACAGGCCCACGCCTCACCCCGGGTAGTCGAGCTTCGGGTACCAGTCGCTGCCGCGGCCTTCGGGGGTCATGTCGAGGATGGTCCATAGCGGCATCAGGTCGGGTGCGCCGCGTGGGTCCTGGCCGGGGTCGGCGGTCTCGAAGCCCATCTCGCCGCTCCAGAAGTGGCGGATCGTGCCGTCGCGGCGGGTGAACACGTGGATGGCGGCCTGGTCGCCGTCGCCGCCATCGGCGTCGACGGCGAAGTAGTCGCGGCTGTAGTTGCCGTTGATGTCCGAATACAGTTTCAGGTCACGCCAGCCGCGTTCGCGCTTGAACGCGAGCAGGCGTTCGATCGGCGAGCGCGCGACCACGGCCAGCGCCACGCGCTGCTCGACGTCGCGCGCCTCGCCGTTCCATGCGCTCAGCAACGAGGTGCACATCGGGCAGGGGCGCTGGCGCTGCGGGCCGAACATGTAGCTGTAGACGACCAGGGTCGGCTTGTCGCCGAACAGGCCGGCGAAATCGAGCGGGCCGTGTTCGCCTTCGAAGCGGTAATCGCCAGTCACCGCGCCGCCGGGCGGCAGTGCGCGGCGCTGCTCGGCGACGCGCTCGATGTGCCGGCGCAATTCGATTTCCTCGACCAGCAGCGCTTCGCGTGCACGACGGTAGTCGTCGCTTTCGTTCGGGATGCGCATGCCGTTGCGCCTGGCCAGTTCGGCGGCGGGGACGAGGTCGGGGGTGTGGCTCATGGTAGGTCTCCGTTGGGAAGGTTCAGTCGCGGTCGGGCGCGCCGAGCGGGAACAGCGGGCGGTACGGGCGCGCCTCGTCAACCGCTCGCGCGAATGAAGGGCGTGCCAGCAAGCGCTGTCGATAGGCGATCACATTCGCGAACGACGGGTCGATCCGGTGCGTCCAGTCGGCGTAGAAAAGGAACGGCGCGGCCGCGCAATCGGCGAGGCTGAAGGTTTCGCCAGCAGCCCATTCGCGGCCGGACATGGCCTGGTCCAGCCAGCCGTAGGCGGTGTCGAGCATGGCGCGGGCATCGGCGACGCCGCGGGCATCGCGCTCCGCCTCCGGACGCAGGCTGTCGAACACGATCTTCTGCTGCGGCGTGGAGATGTAGTTGTCGAAGAAGCGATCCATGCTGCGCACTTCGAGCGCGGAGCGGGCGTCAGTCGGCAACAGCGACACCGATCCGGGATGGTGCAGGCCGAGATGCTCGATGATGATGGTCGATTCGACCACCGTGCGGCCGGCGTCGACCAGCACCGGCATGCGCTGCAATGGCCATAGCCTGGCCCAGTCCTGCAGCGCCTGCGGGTGATGCGGCGAAAGCAGGCACCACTCGAATGGCGTGTCGTTTTCGTACAGAGCGACCAGCACCTTTTGGCAATAGGAGGAGAAGGGGTGGGCATAGAGCTTGAGGCTCATCGGAGGGCACCTCGGCCAGTGAAGAAGGGGAATGTTTCCCTGGCGACGAATGGCATCGGCGGAAATCGACATCCCTGCTGACACGATGCTGGCAGCAGCCCTGGGCCAGGCTGTGCGTACCTCCCGCCCGCGAGACCGCCATGTCGTCATCGAGCCTTACCCTGTACGCCACCCGCGCCGGTTTCGGCATGCCCGATACCAGCCCGTTCGTGATCAAGACCGAAGTGCAGCTGAAGATGGCCGGTCTGTCTTACGAGCGGGTTTCCGCGATTCCGCCGCAGGCACCGAACGGCAAGCTGCCTTACATCGACGACCATGGTGAAGCGGTCAGCGATTCCACCTTCATCCGCGCGCATGTCGAGCGGAAATATGCGGTGGACCTGGACGCGGGCCTGGACTCGCGGCAGCGCGCGCAAGCCTGGGCGATCGAGCGCCTGCTCGAAGATCACCTGTATTTCGCGATGGTCTGGTTCCGCTGGATCGATCCGGACAATTTCGCCAGGGGGCCGGCACACTTCGCCGACAGCGCGCCCGAAGCCGATCGGGCGCAACTGCGCCATGACATGCAGGCGCGCAAGGCCAGCGATCTGCATGCGCAGGGAATCGGCAGACATGCGCCCGAACGGATCGCGGAGCTGGGCGAACGCTCGATCGACGCGCTGGCGCAACTGCTCGGCGACAAGCCGTACCTGATGGGCGAATCACCCAGCGGTGTCGACGCCACCGCCTTCGGCGTACTTGCCAGCGTGCTCGCCCCGCTGTTCGACACGCCGCTGCGCGGGGCCGTCGAGGCCCGTCCGAACCTGGTCGCCTACGTCGCGCGCATGATGCAGCGCTATTACCCGGATCACGCGTGGCAGCCGTCGTAGGGATTTTCGAGAAATCCCGTCGGATCATCTGTAGGAGCGCACCCTGTGCGCAATGCTTTCCGTGGCGTGACGAAACAGCATCGCGCACAGGGTGCGCTCTTACAAAATGCCGGGTTATTCGAGGCTCCCCGTGGCGATGCATCGTGGGTGCGAGCACGCACAGCGGGTGCGTTGCCGCTATTTCTGGGGCGCTTCGAGATTGAAGTGTTCGATCCGGCCGACCCTGGCCAGCGCCTTGCGTACTTTCGGCTGTGCCAGGACGGTGTGCCAGCGCTTCAGGCGGCGAGCCTCGATCGGGGTCATCCGCACCTCGGCGTAATCCTGCATGTCGGTGAGCGCGACGCTGCGCCAGCGTTCGTTCTGCAGGCGCTCTACCAGCAGGTCGCCGGCGGCTTCCAGGTCGTTCGTTGCCAGCAGGGCGTTTTCCCACGTGGCGATGTCGTCTGCGCGGTGCGCGCGCATTGAGGCCAGGAGCTTGGCGACGGCGGCCTTGTCATCCTGCTGGAGCGCCGCCAGCAACCTCACCATCATGATCTGCATGCTGCCGACGGAGCTCGGGTCGTCCAGCTCCGCAACCATTTCCCGTGCCTGCCTGGCCTTGCCGATCTCGGCGTAGAACTCGGCAAGGTTCACGGTCTGGCTGGTGTTCATTTCGCCGTATTCGGGGCGGCGGGTTGCCCGCGCCCATTGCTCGATGGCCTCGTCCCAGCGCCCCAGCCGTACCAGTGCCCGCGCCCGCTGGTCGAGGATCCAGATGTATTTCTCGTTGAAGTCCTTGTAGCTCGCTGCGCCCTGGCCGGCCTCGGCCTTCGCCACCACGGCGTCGCTGACCGCCAGTACCTGCTCGAATTGCCGGCTGTCGAGCAACAGACCCTCCAGGGCAGACAGCAACACGAGCTGGTCCGGCGCGGCCTTGACCCTGGCCTTGTACAGCGCGATTTCATCGGCGGCCACGCGATCGATGTCGAACGCGCGCGGATCCTTCCGCACGAGGCGGTCGTAGCGTTTGTCGATGCGCATGGTCAGCGCAACCTCGGCCGAGTCGATGCGTGCCGCCACGACGGAGGCCGCATGCAACTTGTGTTCGGCCAGCAGCATGGCGGTCAGGTCGCGCCACAGGTTGCAGGGTTCCCCTTCGGGGGTAGACCACTTCGCGTCGAACAGGGATTGCAGCATGTCCTGCTGCGAGTGCACCAGGCTCTTGTCGCCTTCGAGCTTGCGGTCGAGGCTGTAAATCGCCGCATAGTTGATCTTGCCCAGCGTTTCCGGCCAGCGCCGGGCGATGGTTGCCACGCTGTGGGCGCTGTCGACATAGTCCTTTGTGCGATAGGCCGTCTCCAGCCGGCGTTGCCAGAGGTCGCTGTCGGCCTCGCCGTATTCGCTCGCCCGCAGCAGCAACGCATGCGCCACGTCATACCGCTCGCTGTCCTGGGCAATCGTGCCGGCCAGCACCAGCGTACCGAATTGCTGCTGTCGGGTGAGCCTTGTGAATCCATCCGAATAAATCGCCTTTTCGAGCGCTATCGACGCGGCGGTCGGGTCCTTGTTTCGCCACGCTTCATAGCCAGCGGCTATCTCGTCGCGCGTTGCATCCAGTTGACCCGCCATCGTGGGCGGCGTTGGCGATGGCGGCGTGATCGATGCCTGTACCCAAAACGATGCCATCAGCAGTGCAGCAGCCAGCAATATATTCCGCATGTCGTGTTTCCCCCCGGGGCGGCGATCAGTGTGGCGGACAATTCGCACTCTCCACAAATCGTGACGTTACTGCATGGCACGCTGGCAAGGAGGGAGCCGTCGGGTTCAGTCGACGATGAACAGCTTGACGCCGGTTGGGGTCGATGAGCGATGCGCCGCGTCGCCGAAGTCGGAGACCTGGTAGCCGATGCCTTGCGTCAGCACGAAGCGGCGGCCGTCCTGCAGTTCGGTATGCAGTTCGCCTTCCAGCACGTAGAGCACATGACCGCGATCGCACCAGTGGTCGGCCAGGTAACCAGGACTGTATTCGACTACGCGTACGCGCAGGTCACCGACATGGAATGAGCGCCACGACGCCTCCCCGGAGGTGCCGGGATGCCGGGTAGGCGACATGTCGTTCCAGTTGGTGAGGGTGAACGGAAGGGTAGGGATTTTCATGGACGGGTTTTCGCGGGTGGGGCGATCAGTCTGGTACCTGCGGTGCGCCCGGATATGCGCAGGAAGTCATGTGCCACGCGCATGGGCAATTTTCATATGGCTCTTGCAGACGGGTTTTCGATCGGACCGCGGCATGACATGCGCAACCCGCAAATTCGATGCACCGATCAGGTTGTTGGCAAATCTGCGTGCCGTCAGCATCCGCGGACGTTGTACAGGCGATGACCCGGCATCGCCGGGTTCAAAAAGGGAATGTTGATGGAACAGCAGGACGCGCACGGTCGCGACGATATCGATGCGGTCGCGGCGCCAACAGCAGCTACGGACTACAGCGCATTCTGCTCCGCTACCTGGATGTCAGGCGCAAGCAGTTCGACCTGCTCGGCCAGGCGGTGCTCGCCGACGACGAAGCGATCCAGGCCCTTTCGGAAAAGGAGCGGATGAAGGCCGAGCAGGCATTGGCCGATCTGAAGGCCTTGCGCGGCAACGGGAAATAACCTGCCGCCGGGTGCGTCGACCCGGCCGCACCTGCCTCAACCGCCGAGGCTGAAGTTCACCGGTACCCTGATCGAGCGGCCGACGGCAGCATCGAAGTGCCATTTGCGCACGGCTTCCAGCGCTGCCTGGTCCAGTTCGCGGAAGCCGCTGGACTGGTAGACGCTGTCGCTCGTCACCGCGCCGTCAGCGGCAAGTTCCACCAGCACGATCACCACGCCTTGATGGCGTGCACGCATGGCTTGCATGGGGTATCTGGGTTGCAAGGCAGCCGCGGACGCCGGTTGTTCCACCAGCGGCGGGACGCAGATGGTTCGTTCGTTGTTGCGCAACGATTTCAGGTTCGCGGCGGCCGAGGGGCTGTTGTCCTTGCTGTCGAGCTGCCTCTGGATCTGTTCACGGGTCTGCTCGCATCGGAATTGAGCCTGCTGCTCCGGTGTCATTTTCGAGATGTCGCCGACCGCTATCCCCGTTGCCGAAGCTGCACTTCCGTCGGGGCTCTGTCCATTCGCCGATCCATGGCCAAAACACGTCGTGGAAATCACGAGCAGTATCAGTATCGTCAAGTGTCGCGTCATCGTTTTCCCCTGTAGCTTGTTCGATCGTTCGGCAGGACAGCGCACGGCCGCCGGCCACGGCCACCTTAACCACGTGCCCTGATCGTTGCAATTGAATGGCCGTCCATTGCGGACACGCGCAAGCCATGCGCCATGTCCTGCATCGGCAGGATGGCGCCGGACATGAGCCCACCTTGCCTTGCAGCCGTGGCGGGGTGAACGGGCGACCGGGTTTCGTGCGTGACGCAGGCAATCCGGGCCGATTCTTGCGGTTTCGATCGACAGGGCCTGCACCCGGCTCCCGGTTTTCTGTATGTTGGCGCATTCCGAACGTCAAAGGCGCGCACCATGACTGCATCGCTGGAGCATCCCGATCACCTCAGGCGCAGCCTGTCCAATCGCCACCTGCAACTGATCGCCATCGGCGGTGCCATCGGCACCGGCCTGTTCATGGGTTCGGGCAAGACGATCAGCCTGGCCGGTCCATCGATCGTGCTGGTCTACCTGATCATCGGCGTGATGCTGTTCTTCGTGATGCGGGCGATGGGCGAACTGTTGCTGTCCAACCTCGAGTACAAGTCCTTCATCGACTTCTCCACCGATCTGCTCGGTCCGTGGGCCGGCTTTTTCTGCGGATGGACCTACTGGTTCTGCTGGATCATCACCGCGATTGCCGACGTGATCGCGATCGCGGCCTATGCGCAGTACTGGTTTCCCGGGCTGGCGCCGTGGATACCCGCGGTGCTGTGCGTACTTCTGCTGCTGACGCTGAACCTGGCCACGGTGCGGCTGTTCGGCGAGATGGAGTTCTGGTTCGCGCTGATCAAGATCATCGCGATCTGCGCGCTGATCGTGACCGGCTTCGCCCTCGTCCTCTGGGGCTTTCGCTCGCCGAGCGGGCATCTGGCGTCGTTGTCCAACCTGTGGAACGACGGCGGCGTGTTCCCGAAGGGAGTGGGTGGATTTTTCGCGGGGTTCCAGATCGCAGTGTTCGCCTTCGTCGGCATCGAGCTGGTCGGCACCACGGCCGCGGAGACGGCCGATCCGAGGCGCAACCTGCCCAAGGCGATCAACTCGATCCCGGTGCGCATCATCATCTTCTATGTGCTGGCCCTGCTGGCGATCATGGTGGTGACGCCGTGGCGCATGGTCGAGCCGGGCAAGAGCCCGTTCGTGGAACTGTTCGTGCTGGCCGGCATCCCGGCCGCCGCCAGCCTGATCAATTTCGTCGTGCTTACCTCGGCGACCTCGTCTGCCAACAGCGGCATCTTCTCGACCAGCCGCATGCTGTACGGCCTGGCCGAGGAGGACCACGCGCCGAAGATGTTCGCCCGGTTGTCCCGGGCGGCGGTGCCGTCGCTGGGCCTGCTGTTTTCCTGCTTCTGCCTGCTGCTCGGCGCGGCCCTGATCTACCTGATCCCCGACCTGATCACGGCGTTCACCCTGGTCACCACGTTGTCCGCGGTGCTCTTCATGTTCGTCTGGTCGCTGATCCTGTTCGCCTACATGGCTTATCGGCGCAAGCGCCCGCAATTGCACGAGGCATCCATCTACAAGATGCCCGGCGGCGTGTTCATGTGCTGGGCCTGTTTGGCGTTTTTCGTGTTCGTGCTGGTGCTGCTCACCCTGCAGTCCGATACGCGCGCGGCCCTGCTGGCCAGTCCGGTCTGGTTCGTGCTGCTGGCGGTGGCGTACGCATGGAAGGGGCGGCGGGCGCAGCAGTTGTCGCGTTGACGGCAGCGGGCAGCGTTGAAAAGCACTCGTGCCGCCGCCAGATAATGGCGGCAGCACCGACTGTCTCACTCAGTCGGAAAGCGATCCGCGCAGCGCACCGTGGCGGCAATTCGGCTTTGCCGCGTTGCCGGATGTTTCGCCAGCGTCGGGATCGGCCCCGTTTCGAAACCGGAGGACAGACTGATGACCGCTACCAACGAGCGCGCCGTACTCGCCGGAGGCTGTTTCTGGGGCGTGCAGGATTTGCTGCGCCGATATCCGGGCGTGCTGTCTACCCGCGTGGGCTATACCGGCAGCGACGTCCCGCAGGCGACCTATCGCCACCATGGCAGCCACGCCGAAGGGATCGAGATTATTTTCGACCCGTCGATGCTGAGCTACCGGGATCTGCTGGAGTTCTTCTTCCAGATCCATGATCCGTCCACGCCGAATCGCCAGGGCAACGATCGTGGCGCCTCCTATCGTTCGGCGATCTACTACACCTCGCCGGAGCAGAAGCGGATCGCCGAGGACACTATTGCGGACGTGGATGCGTCGGGCCTGTGGCCGGGCAAGGTGGTGACCGAAGTGGCGCCCGTCGGTGACTTCTGGGAAGCCGAGCCGGAACATCAGGACTATCTGGAGCGTTATCCGGACGGTTATACCTGTCACTTCGTACGGCCGGGCTGGAAGCTGCCGCATCGCCGTGCCACCGGCTGAACGATTGGGGCACGAAGATTTCATGCCCGCCACATTATGCTTTTCCATGACGTTCCAGACGAGTTGATTCTCGGGAGGTTGCCATGGCGACCGGTTGGGCAGGCGACGGCGCAGTGCAGGACCAGATCGACGCCACCGTCGACGACGCGGTGCAGCGCGCCCGCCAGCAATTGCGCAAGGGTCCGGGCCTGACCCGATGCGAGGAGTGCGATGCACCGATTCCACCCGCGCGGCGCAAGGCCGTGCCGGGCGTGCGCCTGTGCGTGACCTGCCAGGAAGCGCAAGACGAGGAACACCGCGGTGCCGGCCTGTACAACCGCCGCGGCAGCAAGGACAGCCAGCTGCGCTGATCGGAGCGCGCCGTTACGGATTGGCTTGCAGCGTCGTGGCGATGCGTACCTCGCCGGTGAGCACCTTGTGGATCGGACATGCGTTTGCGATCTGCAGCAGGCGTTCGCGCTGCTCGTCGGTCAGGTCCCCTTGCAAGGCAATCGCCCGCGCAATGTCGTTGCCGTTGGCTGGCGTGCCTGCGGAATTGAAGCGCAGTTCGACTGCGATCGCGCTCAGCGGCCACTGCTTGCGCGCTGCATACATCTGAAGGGTGATCGCGGTGCACGCGCCCAGCGCCGAAAGCAGCAGATGATGTGGCGACGGACCGATGTCGGCGCCCCCGGCTTCGACGGGCTCATCGGCCAGCCAGGTGTGGCCGGAATCATCGCGCAGGGTCACCGTATAGGGCACGGTGCCGCTGCTGGCGTGGACGATGGAAATGTTCATGGTTTGCTCCTCGGGAATGGCCCATCATCGTCCATTCGCATGTACCCACCAAGGCAACAGCCGCAGAATGTTGGCATGCGGCGGCGCTGTGGCATGCTCGGCGCTCACGCACCAAGGGAAGCGAAGACCCGATGCAAATGCCTGCCGTAAAACTGACGAAACGCCTCCTGTGGCTGGGACTGGCGCTATGGGCGTCGCCGCTGCTGGCCGCTGCGCCCTCGCTGCTGTTGACCCATGCGACCGTGATCGACGGTACCGGCGCGCCGCCGCGCAGCGGCATGAGCATCGCCATACGCGACGGCCGCATCGAGGCGGTTTATCCGGACGACAGCCAGCCGACGCCGAAGGGCGCGAAGGTGGACGACTTGCGTGGGCGCTACGTGATCCCGGGCCTGATCGACGCGCACGTGCACCTCACCGGTGCCGAAACCGACCTGGCGCACTATCGGCCGCTGCTGCGCGCGCTGTTGCTCGGCGGCGTCACCTCCATCCGCGACATGGCCGGCGACGATCGGCTGCTAGGCTATCTCGCGTGGCAGGCGAATTCGGACACGATGGCGTCGCCGGACATCTTCTACGTGGCGTTGATGGCGGGGCCGACCTTCTTCGCCCAGGACATGCGCGCGCAGGAAGCCGCCGCCGGCATGCCGCATGGCCACGCGCCATGGATGCAGGCGATCACCGCGGACACCGACATTCCGCTCGCCGTCGCCGAAGCGAAGGGCACCGGCGCGACCGGCCTCAAGCTGTACGCGAACCTGCCGGCGAAGCTGGTCGCCGCGATCACGGCCGAGGCGCATCGACAGGGCCTGCGGGTGTGGACCCACGCCACGATTTTCCCGGCCCGGCCCAGCGATGCGGTGAACGCCGGCGTCGATACCATTTCGCACAGCCCCTACCTGGTCTGGGAGGCGGCAGCGCAGGTGCCCGACGATTACCGCGTGCGCGCCAAGGGCGACTTCACGCACGTCGCCCCGGATGCACCGTCGATCCTTGCGTTGTTCAAGGCGATGAAGCAGCACGACACGATACTCGACGCCACCCTGCTGGCTTTCGAGGAAGAGGCGCAGCACCATCCGGAGAAGGTCGGCGCGGGCATCATGCGCTGGAGTTACGCGGTCACCCGGCTGGCGCATCAGCAGGGCGTGCGTATCGATGTCGGCACGGATTCGGCCGGCCTGCCGTCGAACGCGAAAGGTCCGGACCTGTCCGCGTTGCCTGGGGTGCATGAGGAAATGGCGCTGCTGGTCGAGCATGCCGGCTTCAGCCCGATCGAGGCGATCCACGCCGCCACCCAGGTCGGCGCTGCGGCGCTGGGGCAGGGCGATCAGCGTGGCACGATCAGCGCCGGGAAGCGCGCCGACCTGGTCGTGCTCACTGCCGATCCTGCGCGTGACATCCACAACACCACGAAGATCGCGTTCGTGATCAAGAACGGGGTTGTCTACCGGAAGAAGTAGCACGCGGGGCTTTCCCGGCGTCTGCGCCGGGACGGTTGTCGCGTTCGCGCAATTGCCGTGCGAAAGGCGTGTCGCGACAGGCCTGCTCCATCCGCCAGAGGGCGGCGAACAGGCCCGGCGCCGCATCGTCCATCAGTTGCCCCGAAGCCTCGCCCATCAGCTTCAGTGCCTTGCGCAGGCGCGCGACCTCGTCGATGCCCTTGGCGCTGAGTGCGATCACCGTGCGCCGGCCGTCACGCGCATCGGCACGCGACTTGATGAAGCCATCGGCCTTCAACTGCCGGATCCAGCTGATCACCAGCGGGTGCGATTGCCGCAGCAATGCGGCGATCTCGGTCACCCCGAGCGGGCCGTGCTCGGCCAAGGCCAGCAAGGTGGAAGTGGTGCGCGGCGGTGCGGTCACCCCGACCTCGGGATACCACTCGCTGGCGCCACGAACGAGTTCGTCGGAGAGCCGCCTGAGCAGGTGCGCGAGGAAGGCCGGACCCTGTTGCCGGATGAAATCGTCCATGGGAGATATCGCCTTTCGAGTGAGGTGACCGTCGGTCGTGGCCAACATCGTTTGATTTTACGTAAACAGTTACGTATTGTCGACACCCGAGCGCTATTGCGCCTCTGGAGAGCCCCCAATGAACAACATGGTGCCGAAGTCCCCCATCGATACCTTGCGTGCCGCTGCCTTCGCGGCGCTGGGTATGCTGTGGCTTGTCCATGCCGGTCCCGCCGCCGCGCAGGCGCCCGATCGTCGCGGCGACTGCCACATCGGCATCTATCAATTGCGCGGCGGTGGCGATGTCGATATCGGGTTGACCGATGGCGATCACCTGCGTTGGCGCCGCAAGGACGGCACCACCGGCGCGCTCAGCCAGACCGCCGACGGAAGCTGGACCAGCACGCTGGGCTGGACCGGCCGGCCCGACGGCAAGCGCGTGTCGTTCTCCGATTGCAGGGCGGGGCAGATCACCTTCGACGGCGTGCCCGGCCGACGTATCGCGCTCGACGTGACAGAAACCACGTTCCAGGGGGCGGGCGTGCGTCTGGCCGGTCGCCTGGTGTTGCCCAAGGGCGATTCACGGGTGCCGATCGTCGTGCTGGTGCATGGCTCGGAACATTTTTCGGCGCGTGAGTTCTACACGCTGCAAAGACAGCTGCCCACCGAGGGCATCGGTGTTTTTGTCTACGACAAGCGCGGCACGGGCGCGTCCGGCGGCTTGTATTCGCAGAGTTACCTGCTGCTTGCCGACGACGCGATCGCCGCGATGCGCGAGGCGAAACGGCTGGCCGGCGATCGCGCCGGCAGGATCGGCTACCAGGCTGGCAGCCAGGGCGGCTGGGTCGCGCCGCTCGCCGCGAAGATCGAGCCGGTGGATTTCGTCATCGTCGGCTTCGGGCTGGCGGTCTCGCCGCTGGACGAGGATCGCGAGGCGATCGCGCTGGACATGACGCGCCGTGGCTACGGCCCCGACGTGATGGCCAAGGCAATGCAGGTCGCCGATGCCACGGCGGCGGTCATGCGCAGCGGTTTTCGCGAAGGTTACGACCAACTCGCCGCGGTGCGCAAGAAATACGCCGGCGAAGCGTGGTTCAAGCACGTGCACGGCGACTTCAGCTTCTTCCTGCTCGGCACGCCCACGGCCACGCTGCGCGAGAAGGGCCCGGCCCTGCTGGCTGGCGTGCCGGCGGATTACGACCCCATGCCGGTGTTGCGCAATCTCGATACCCCGCAGTTGTGGATACTCGGCGAGGACGACACCGACGCACCCAGTGCCGAGACCGCACGGCGTCTGCGCGGGCTCATCGCGCAAGGCAAGCCGATCACGCTGGCGATGTTTCCGCATGCCGATCATGGCATTTACGAGTACGAGACGAAGGCCGATGGCGAGCGCGTGTCCACCCGCAATCCGGATGGCTATTTCGCGATGATGCGCGATTTCATCCGCAACGAACGACTTGAAAAGCACTACGGCAGCAGCACGATCGTCGGGCCGGCCGGTCACTAGCTCGTGTCCGGTTCGATGTGTCCGGCAAGTGGGGGCGCCATCGGGGATCCGGCGGTGGCGCTGACCGCGCGCTTGGCAGGCGGGGAAGGTACTATCTCCCCCATGACGAGGAGTCGCCGCCACAGCGATCGCCACCGGAGGCCAGACCATTCCGACCCTGCCGACCCACCGCAAGCTCACCGAAGGCATCAACTATTTTTTTGCCGCGTTGCCGGATGACGAGGCGCGGGCAGGCATCGCCAGAGTCGGCGAACGGTTTCGCAAGGCCCATCGGATCAGCGGCTCGCCGATAGGGCCCGAACGCTTTCATCTGACGCTGGCCCCGATGGGCAAGCCGGAGCGGCTGCAGCAGCCCGTGGAAGCGGCATTGCTGGCTGCTGCCGCCGAAGTTCGCGCCGAAGCTTTCGAGGCATCGCTGGATTCGGCGATGCGCTTCAGTGCCACGGACGGCCGGTTTCCGTTCGTGCTGTGCGGCGACGCTGCCACCACCGACGCGGCAATGAAGTTGCGCAGGGCGATTGCCGTCGAGCAGCTCCGTTTCGGGTTGTACGTGCCGGGCGTATCCAGCTTCCTGCCGCATGTCACCGTGCTGTACGGCCATACGGTCGGCGCGATCCAGGAGTCCATCCCGCCGGTGCGCTGGCCGGTCAGCGAATTCGTGCTGATCCGCAGCTTCTTCGGCCAGTCCACCCACGAAGTCATCGGCCGCTGGCCGTTGCAGATGCCGGCCCGGCCGGAAGTGCCCGACTACTTCACGGAGATGGAAGAATGGCAACGGGAATCGGATGCGCCGACCGACGGGTAGTCGCCCGCGCGTGCGACTTCAACCGGCAACCGACTCGACGAAGGTCACCATGTTGCCGTCCGGGTCGCTCACCGGGGCGAAGCGAACGAAGTGGGTCGCGGCTTGCGGGGTGGCGTCGATCTGGCGGCCGTGCAGGCCGAGCAACACTTCGTCGAGATTGTCCACGATGATGCCGACCGATGCGGAGTCTGCGTGCGCCGTGGTCGCTGCCGCGGCATTTCTCGGCAACACCTGGATCTTCGTGCGCTTGGCGATCTGCCATTCCGCGCAGCACGCATTCGGGCGGTAGTCGGGCGCGCGTCCGAACAGACGGGCGTACCAGGCGCTGGAAGCGGCGAAATCGTTCACCGCAACGGTGGCGAGAACCTGGTGGGCATTCATGAACAGTCTCCGCAAGGGTGCTGGACATTTAGCACCATGCTGATGTCGGCCGCGTGAAGACATGCGGGGAAAACCTTGCGCGATGTCCTGCCGGGCCGATGAAACACGGCTGGATGCGGCCCATATTCCCCTCAGGGCGACCGCGCAGGTTGCGCCGCTCAGGAAGCGAGGGTGTCGTCGTGCAGCTCCTGCAGGACGGTTGGCATCACCTTGTTGCCGCCTTGTCGCTTGGCCGCGTACATCGCGTCGTCGGCATGCCGCATCAGTTGCCGAGCCTCTTCGCCATGCTCGGGATGGATCGCGATGCCGATGCTCGAGGAGACATTCAGCTGACGACCGGCCAGGTCGAACGGTTGCTCGAGTGACTGGCGGATCTTTTCGGCTACCGCCGACGCATGTTCCGGCAAATCGATGCTGTTGAGCAGAACCACGAATTCGTCGCCGCCGATGCGGGCCACCGTATCCGATTCGCGCACGCACTCGTTGATGCGACGAGCGACTTCGCAAAGCAGCCGGTCGCCCGTGTCGTGGCCGAAGCTGTCGTTGACCTCCTTGAATTTGTCCAGGTCGATGTACAGCACGGCCAGCCGCGCCTGCTCCCGCCGCGCCCTGGCCATCGAGGTGCGCAAGCGGTCATGGAACAGTTCGCGGTTGGGCAGGTCGGTCAGCTGGTCGTGACGGGCGACGTACTGCAGCCAGGTTTCAGTCTGCTTGCGCTCGATCGCCGCGGCGACCTGGATGGAGACGAACTCCAGCAAGACCTTGTCCTTTTCGGTATAGCGCACACCGCTGGAATAGCTCTGCACCACCAGCGCACCGATGGTCCCCCTGGGCGAGCCGAGCGGTACGCCGAGCCAGTCCAGCGAGTCCATGCCGATGATCGGACCGGCCCCTGCGGGCGGCGATTCGTCGCTGGCGCGCGTCAGCAGCAGTGCTTCGCCGCTGCGGATGACCTCGCCACTGAGCGTGCCCGAGTCCAGCTTTTGGGGCATGGGCGTCTGGTCATACTCATCGACGAAATAGGGAAAGCTCAACTCGTCCTTCTTGCTGTCGTACAGGGCGACGAAAAAATTGCGTGCCGGCAGCAGCTCGCCCACGATCTGGTGGATGCGTCGAAACAAGGCGAGCAGGTCTTCAGCCAGGTGCGCCGCTTCAGAAATGGCATGCAGGGCGGCGCGCATCGACTCGGCTCGCTTGAGTTCGGTGATGTCGCGCCCGACCGCGACCCGTAAACGATCGGTCTCGGACCAGCGCGCCGACCACATGATGTGAATGACTTGACCGTCCTTGCGCACATAACGGTTCTGGAAGTGCGGCTTGGGTTGCCCGCCCATGATCTGGTCGGCGGCCTGCAGTGTCCTTGCCCGGTCGTCGGGGTGGACCAGTTCGATCATCGGGCGACCGATGACTTCCGCCGGCGCGTAGCCGAAGATGCGTTCGAACGCGGCACTGACGTAAACGTAACGCCCTTCAACGTCAACCATGCAGATCGCGTCGAGCAAAAGATCCATGACGTTGGCGAGAGTGTTGTTGTTGAATTCCATCACGTGCTGGCTTGCGGGAGCAGGGGGCGGTAAGGCGCGATCGTGCCGGCGATGATCGCGCTTGGGTAAATGCAACATAGCCCAAAGCTCCGATCCGCGCGTGGCCGGGGCCGGCATGGGCGGGAATTGATGAGATTGCTTATCATTGGCGTTTTAGTGTCGCTCCGGTAGAGTCCGCGATTCTTTCCTTGCGCAGCGTTCTTCATGTCCCTGGGCCATCGCTTTCTGAAACTCAGCCGCACGATCCATCTCTATCTTGGTGTATTCACCGCACCGGCCTTGCTGTTCTTCGCCATTACCGGCGGGCTGCAGACCTTCAGCCTCCACGAGACCACCCGCGGCAGCAGCTACGTGCCGCCGGCATGGCTGGCCAGCGCCGCGCAATTGCACAAGAAGCAGACCACGCTGAAGCCGGTGCGCCGGTCGCGGCCCGCCGAAGTGGCGGCATCGACGGTGCAGACGAACCCGGTGGTCGACGCAACGCCGGTCCGCCCGGCCGCCCAGCCGTCGGACAAGCTCATGCCGCCAGGGAAAAACCTGCTGCCGATGAAGGTGTTCTTCGCCTTGGTGGCGTTGGGCCTGGCGATCTCGACGTTGAGCGGCTTGTACATGGCCTGGCGCTACAGCCGCCGGCCCCGATTGTTCGGCATGGTGCTGGCTGGCGGTTTCGTCGTGCCGTTGTTGCTGCTTTTGTTCTGACGTCGGGATTGGCGAATGTGCGCCTGCCCGCGCCGGCTTTGACCAGGCCGGTTTTGACAAGGAGAGTTGATCGGGTTACCTGTTGCTCTTCCTGCGCCGGCGAGGCGATCGCATCGCACGGGCCGGTCCCTATGAGGTGGAACAGACATGCGAGTGGCTTTCATTGCCTGCGGCGGCACGATCGCCGGCCACGCCGATGCGACGGGCCGGTTCAGTCCGTCCGGTGGTGCGGCTGAGTTGCTGCAGCGGGCGACGCTGACGCCAGAGGTCGAGGTGGTCGCGATCGACGCGCTTTCGATGCCGAGCCGGGCGATGTCGCCGGCCGATGTGCTGGGGCTGGTGGTGATGGTCGAGTCGCTGGCGGCGACGGCGCCAGGTATCGACGGCGTGGTGATTGCGCAGGGTACCGACAGCCTGGAAGAGACGGCCTACCTGTTCGCCTTGACGTGCGCGGCAACGGTACCGGTGGTGCTCACCGGGGCCATGCGCCCGAACGTCGTGCCAGGGTCGGACGGCCCGGCAAATATCGCGGCGGCGATCGCGGTGGCAACCTGTGCCGAAGCCGCCGCGCTGGGGCCCTTGGTGGTGATGGGCGACGAGATCCACGCGGCCCGCTGGGTCGGCAAAGTGCATTCGACCCGACCGGCGGCGTTTGCCAGCCCGGGCTTCGGCCCGGTCGGCATCGTCAGCGAAGGGCGGGTGCGATTGTGGGGGCCGTCGTGGGGCGGACCGTTGGGGCGACCGTCCGCGCTGCCGCACCGGGTCGAATTGCTGGTCATGGGCAGCGGCGACGATGGCCGGCTCGCCGAGGCGGCCGGCAGTTACGCCGATGGACTGGTGATCGCCGGCATGGGCGGTGGCCACGTGCCGCCTGCCGCAGCGACGGTGCTGGTCGAACTGGCGCGGCGCATGCCGGTGGTGCTGGCCAGCCGGTGCACGGCCGGGCCGGTGCTGACATCGACCTACCGCGGCATTGGCGCCGAGAGCGACCTGATCGCCGCGGGCCTGCTTCCGGTGGGCAACCTGCAGCCGCTGAAGGCGCGTCTGCGGTTGATGGTCGGCCTGGGCCTCGGGCTGGCGCCTGGCGAGATTTTTCCGGTGGATTGAGGCGACCGGTTGGTGGCTCGCGCCAGCGGCACCGTCAGCGGTCCTGTCGTTCAAACGAAAAAAGTTTCGCCAGCGGGTGCCGGCGTCGTTCGATCAGTGCGCGCAGCAGGCCGGCCCCCAACATGCTGTAGGTGATGCCGTTGCCGCCATAGGCCATGGCGAACTGCACGCGCGGGCCGTATTGCGGATGTGGGCCGAAGAACGGCAGGCCATCGTCGGTCTCGGCAAACGTGCCGGCCCAGGCGAAGGCGGGTTCAAGCGCCAAGCCCGGGATGGCCCGGGCGACCTTGCGGACCAGTCGGCGTGCCTTGCTGTCCACTCGTGCGTCGCGCCGCGACGGAATGTCGATGGCATCGTCCTCGCCGCCGACCAGCAGGCGGCCGTCGCCGGTGCTGCGCAGGTAGAGATATGGTCGCGCCGATTCCCACGCCATCGTATCGGTCAGCCCGCGCAGGCGGGCCGGATCGAGCGGATCGGTGATGAAGGCGTAGCTGCTGCGGTTGCTGGCCACGCGTTGCTCCAGCCAATGCTGGCTGGCGTAGCCGGCGGCGAATACCGCGTGTCCCGCGCGCAAACGCACACCGTCACCGGTGTGCAGGGTGACCCCGCGCGTCCCCGCGGTGATGCGCTCGATGCAGGTGCGGTCGAATACGCCGCTGCCGCGCTTTTCCAGTCGCTCGAACAGGCGCCATGCCATGCGGTAGGGATCGATGCGGGCGGCGAGCTGGCTGAGGATCGCGCCGGGCGCGTCGATGCCGTAGTCCGCGTGCAGGCCTGCGGCCCCGACCCAGCTGACGTCGAGGCCGTGCTTCCGGCGCAGCGCAAACTCGGCCCGCAGCACCTCGACATCGCGGCGCCGGCTGGCGTAGTACAGGCTGCGCATGCACGCGAAATCGACGTCGCGCACCTCGCCGGCGAGCGCCTGCAGCAGTCCTATGGCATCGGCGCAGGCGCGGTACGCCAGCACCGCATCGGCCTCGCCGAAGCGCGCGGCCAGCTCGGTCATGTGGGTATCGATCTCGTACTGCAGCAACGCGGTACTGGCGGCGGAACTGCCCCAGCCGATGTCGCGCTGCTCGACCACGACGACATCGTGGCCGTGTTCGGCCAGTTCGTTGGCGATCAGCGCGCCGCTGATGCCGCCACCGATCACCGCCACGTCGCAGTGCCGATCCTGTCGCAGTTGCGGAAAGACATACATCAGGCCGTTCTTGATTGCCCAGAACGGATAACCGCTTTTCAGGTCCATGCCGGTTCCACGGGTTTCGATCGCGCAGTGGCGCGTCGTCAGACTCGGGTGTCGCACGTCGCGGTGACGTGAGCGGCGTGCCCGGCGTGGCGGCCCCGGTTCGAATGGGCGACGGCGGCCTGGTCGGCGCGGCCACGCGACGCGGTCAATCCAGCGGCGCCATGATCATCAGGTCTTCCACCGCGTAGCCGCGTCGACGGGCGCGGTCCTTGATATTTTCGAACAGCGCACGCCGCATGTCGGGGCGGCGCGCCAGTATCCACAGGTACTTGCGGCTGGGGCTGCCGACTACGGCCCATTGGTAATCGGGGCCCACTTCGATCACCCAGTAGGGAGCCCATGCCCGCGGCAACCAGCCGAGCCAGGCGGGTGCGAAACGCACCTTGAACACAGCAGGTTGGCCATCCATGATTTTTGCGACACCGTCGACGGTCTGCCTGCCATCACGGGTCTGGCAGGCATTGCGGACATGGATGGTTCCGTCCGGCATGGGCGTATAGCGGGCGGTGACGGCCTGCAGGCATTTGCGCTCGAAGAACATGGGCAGGTGCGCGATCTCGTGCCACTGGCCGGCATAGCTGGCGAGATCGAGCTCAGGCACGGGCTCGTTGGGCAGCGTCGGCAGTCCGATGGGCGTGGAGACAGCCATCACGAGGGTCATGAGCATGGCGTGGAGCATGCGCGTTTCCTTGGCGGGAGAATCACGGAAGCGATCGACGCGAGCAGTATGGCAGTGCCGTGTCGGTGGGCGATGAACGAGCGCGTCGTGACGGCGCTGTCGCGCTTGATGAACGATGCCGATCAGTCAACGTCCTTCCAACATCACGGTCACGCACAGCCTACTTGCACATCCCTATAAGGGTTCCTGTCTGCAATGTTGCAGGCGCATAGCGGAGATGGTGCGTGGACAAGAATCGCGTAGAAGGTACCAAACACGAGGTCAAGGGTGCACTGAAGGAAGGTGCCGGCAAGGTCACCGGGAACCATGCCAAGGAGGCAGCCGGCAATCTGGAGAAAAATGCCGGCAAGGTGCAGAAGGAAGTCGGCAAGGCCGCTGACGACCTCCGCAAGAACAAACATTGATCGGCGCATCGGAACAGGAGTTGCCTGCGCAGTGATCGCCGACCGCCCCGGCAGCGACACGATCGTGGTCGGGGCGAATGCGGCCATCGGCATGCCGGTTCAGTCAATCCTCCGGGAAGGCGCGAGTCCGGTCACGGGGATCCCCATCCGCTTGCTGCACACCAGGATGGTCGCCTTGCCATAAAACCGTTGAATCGTGGTCATGCGCCAGCCGCCGAGAAACGGCACGACGGCGGTGACAAACAGCAGACAACTATCCTCGGCCCAGCCGCTCCCGGCACGTCCGAGTTGAATATCTCCGGCGCGCACTGCGCCCGAACGATCCCTCCCAGCGGCGATGGCCGCATACCAGCGACTTGGGCGTCGGATAGCCACGGCCCACCGGGACCGGCCACATGCGAGTGCCGCTTCGAGCGGACGACCAGCAAGTACCGGTCGCGACGGGGTGGTCGCGAAGCTGGTCCGGGCATACCATCGCGGTTCCCCGGATCACCCCCAGCGAAGGAGATCGCGTGCAGCCGATCATTTCCGTCCGACAACTCGGCAAGACCTACGCCTCCGGATTCCAGGCGCTGAAGCGGATTGACCTGGACATCCGCCACGGCGAAATCTTCGCCTTGCTCGGCCCCAACGGGGCGGGCAAGACCACCCTGATCAGCATCATCTGCGGCATCGTCAATCCCAGCGAAGGCAGCGTGATCGCCGATGGCCACGACGTGGTTCGCGACTACCGCGCCGCGCGCGCCAAGATCGGCCTGGTGCCGCAGGAGCTGACCACCGACGCCTTCGAGACGGTGTGGAACACGGTCAGCTTCAGCCGCGGCCTGTTCGGCAGGAGCGCCAACCCGGCGCATATCGAGAAGGTGCTGAAGGACCTCTCGCTGTGGGGCAAGAAGGACAGCAAGCTGATGACCCTGTCCGGCGGCATGAAGCGGCGCGTGATGATCGCCAAGGCGCTCTCGCACGAACCGCAGATCCTGTTCCTGGACGAGCCCACCGCCGGCGTCGACGTCGAGCTTCGCCGCGACATGTGGGCGATGGTGCGCGCGCTGCGCGCCACCGGCGTCACCATCATCCTGACCACCCACTACATCGACGAGGCCGAAGAGATGGCCGATCGCATCGGGGTGATCAACAAGGGCGAACTGATCCTGGTCGAGGAAAAGGCCGAGCTGATGAACAAGCTCGGCCGCAAAAAGTTGACGCTGCAGTTGCAGGGGCCGCTGGAAAGCATTCCTGCAGCGCTGTCCGGCTATCCGCTGGAACTGTCGGCCGATGGCAACCAACTGGTCTACACGTTCGACGCGCAAGGCGAGCACACCGGCATCGACGTGCTGTTGCGACGACTCGGCGAGGCCGGCATCGACTTCAAGGATCTCAAGACCAGCCAGAGTTCGCTGGAGGATATCTTCGTCAACCTGGTGAGGGAGCGCGCATGAACATCTATGCCATCCGTGCGATCTACCTGTTCGAAATGGCGCGCACCTGGCGCACGTTGCTGCAGAGCATCGTCTCGCCGGTGATCTCCACTTCGCTGTACTTCGTGGTGTTCGGCGCGGCGATCGGTTCGCACATGAACGGGATCGACGGCGTCAGCTACGGCGCGTTCATCGTGCCGGGGCTGATCATGCTGTCGTTGCTGACGCAGAGCATCTCGAACGCCTCGTTCGGCATCTACTTCCCGAAGTTCGTGGGCACGATCTACGAGATCCTGTCGGCGCCGGTGTCCGCGTTGGAGATCGTGGCCGGCTATGTGGGCGCCGCCGCGAGCAAGTCGATCATCCTGGGCCTGATCATCCTGGTCACCGCGCGGCTGTTCGTGTCGTTCCAGATCGAGCATCCGCTGTGGATGCTGGCGTTCCTGATACTCACGGCGATCACCTTCAGCCTGTTCGGTTTCATCATCGGCATCTGGGCCGACAACTTCGAGAAGCTGCAACTGGTGCCGCTGCTGGTGGTGACGCCGCTGACCTTCCTCGGCGGCAGTTTCTATTCGATCCACATGCTGCCGCCGTTCTGGCAGAAGGTCACCCTGTTCAATCCGGTGGTGTACCTGATCAGCGGATTCCGCTGGAGCTTTTACGGCGTCTCCGATGTCGGCGTGGGCGTCAGCCTGGGGATGACCCTGGTGTTCCTGGTGGCTTGCCTGGTGGCGGTGTGGTGGATCTTCCGCAGCGGCTATCGCCTGAAGGCGTGATCGGCGGTAACGGGCAGGATGGGCGGTGGTGAACAAATGACGCGCATGCCAGTCCAAGGTTGCTGGTGAAGCGAAAAAAGGGAGCCTTGATGAGAAAGCAATCGTCGGTGGGAAGCTGGATCGCGGGACTGGTGGTGCTGTTGGGCATCGTCGTGGCGGGGCTGTATTTCCTGGGCAAGGGCAGGCAGGCGCCCGTGTTGTCCGCGCCACCGCCGCCGGCCGTCGCGAGCACCGCGCCGGCCCCCATCCAGCATCCGATCACCCAGGCCAACAGCGGGCCGGCGCCCGCCTCGACCGCTCCGTTGCCGGAGCTCGACGCCAGTGACGCCAGTGTGGCGGCAGCGCTGGCCGCCTTGGCCGGCGACAGCGACTTGTCGTCGCTGCTGCGCCAGCAGGTCATTGCGCGCATCGTGGCGACCATCGACGCATTGCCGCGTAGAAGCCTGGGCACCATGATGCTGCCGGTGCACACGCCGAAAGGCGCGTTCGTCACCGACGAGGTGGACGGAAGCACGGTGATCGGTGCCGGCAACGCGAGACGCTATGCGCCCTACATGCGGATCGTTGAGGCCACCGATCCGAAGGCGCTGGTCGCCTGGTACGTGCACGCTTATCCGCTGTTCCAGAAGGCGTACGAGCAACTGGGTTATCCGAAGGGTTATTTCAACGATCGCCTGGTCGTGGCGATCGACAACCTGCTGGCCGCGCCGGAGCCGACCAGCCCGCCGGCGGTGGTGCACCCGCAGGCGTTCTATGTCTACGCCGATCCCGCGCTGGAATCGTTGTCGGCGGGGCAGAGGCTGCTGTTGCGTGTCGGCCCTGCCAACGAGGCGAAGATCAAGGCGAAGCTGCGCGCGATCCGTGCCGAGCTGACCGGCCAGATGCCGCCGGCAGGGGCGCACAGCGCGGGTTGATCCGGCACATCAAAACACCAGCCGCGCACCCAGCTGTGCCTGCAGGTCGAACGACGATTCGGCCAGGCCGAGGTGGCGGCGCTCGGTGCGCGAGCTGTCCAGGGCGATCAGCTCGCCGGTGACGCGCAGCCAGCTGCGTGGCTGCCAGTTGAGCGCGGCGGTCAGTGCGCGGCCGTGCTCGTTGGCGCGCTCGGCCAGCGAGTCGGGACGTTGGCGGGTACCGAACATTTCCAGGCGCAGCGCCGGCCGCCAGCGGCCCTGCTCGCGGGCGACCATTGCGAACGCCGACCAGAAGCCGGTCTCGGTATGGAAGAACGGGCTGGGCACGATCGCGGTGCTGCCGCGGATCGCCTGGCCGATCAGCACCCAATCGCCCATTCGCGTGCGTTCGCCCAGGCTCCAGAAACGCGTGTGCCAGGAAAAGATCCGTTGGCCTTCGAACATCGTCGATGTGGTCGGGTCGGCGCGGTTGTCGTAGTGCAGCAGGGTCAGTCGCGAGACATCGTCGGCGCGCACGGTGAGCTCGCCTTGCCAGCCGATCCGGTGATCGGTCTCGACGAACGCGTCGTAGCGTCGCGGCGGCGGCCCGTCGCGCGCAGCCAGGTCGGGTTCGCGCATGCTGCTGCCCAAACCGTAGACCAGGTCGCTCAGCGACCATCCGCGCGCGGCCAGTTGCTCGCCGGCCGGATCGTTGCCGACGAAGGCAGTCACCGCGGCCTCCACCGACATCGAGCGACCACGCCGTTCCAGCCGGAATTCCGCGCCGGTGGAGCGCAGCTCCTCGCCGACCCAACTGTTGATCGCCGATGGCGTGAGCGTGTACGGGCTGGTCCAGCCGATGCCGTCGTTCTCCAGCGACACTGCGGGGAAAAACAAGCCGCCGCGCAGCGACCAGCGCCACGGTGTGGTCGACACGGGGCGATAGCGCAGCCACGCTTCGGTGAGATCGATGCCGCGGCGATCGCTGGTCTGGAACTGCGCGCTGGCCACGCCGAGCAACTCCGGGCTCAGTTGCGCCGTGGCCAGCAGCGCCGCACCGCCGAAGCGCGCGGAAACACCGTGGCCGTCCCAACGCAGCTTGCCCAGCCCGCCGTCGGTCCAGTTCGGTGCGCTGGACCCGGCCACCAGGCGGTAGTCGAGGTAACCGTGCCACTGCAGGTTCTGCGCCTTGGCGCACGCCGGCGCGGCGGCGAGCAGCAGGAGGATGCTGGTCAGGCGCATGACGGTCACGGCGGGTCCAGAAAGTCACGCAGCGCCGCGGCTTCCAGTGGCCGGGCGATGAAGAAACCCTGGGCGAAATCGCAACCCATGTCGCGCAGGCAGTCCAGCGCGGTCGAGTTTTCCAC
Organism: Rhodanobacter sp. T12-5; assembly: GCF_008329435.1. Lineage (GTDB taxonomy): Bacteria > Pseudomonadota > Gammaproteobacteria > Xanthomonadales > Rhodanobacteraceae > Rhodanobacter. Next base: position 126,020 of record NZ_NPKN01000002.1, on the reverse strand, counting down.
GCCTTCGGCGACCACGCGAAAGCCGAGCCGGTGACCGAGGTCGACGATCGCGCGCACGATCGCCTGATCCTCCCTGTCCTCGCCAAGCCGGGCGACGAAGGATTTGTCGATCTTCAGCTCGCGCACCGGCAGTCGCCGCAGGTAGGCCAGCGAGGACTGGCCGACACCGAAATCGTCGATGGCGATGTCGATGTCCTGGGCGGCCAGCCGTTGCAAGACTTTCAGCGCGGCGTCCGGCTCGGCCATCACCGCGCTTTCGGTCACCTCCAGCACCAGGCGCCGTGCCGGCACGCCGTGTGCGCCCAGCAGCGCGGCCACCCGCCGTGGCAGGTCGGCGTCATCGAGATCGCGCGCCGACAGGTTGAGCGCCAGCCGCAGCTCGCGGCCCTCGTCCATCCATTGGCGCAGCTGCGCGATGCCGCTGGCCAGCACCCAGCGGGTGAGATGGCGGATGTTGCCGGTCTTCTCCGCCAGCGGCACGAACTCGTCCGGACCCATCGGCCCGTGCAGCGGATGGTTCCAGCGCACCAGCCCTTCGACCCCTTCGATCCGGTCCATCGCGATGTCCAGCCGCGGCTGGTAGGCAATGCTCAGCTGGTCGCCGTCCAGCGCCTGGCGCAGTTCGCCCATCAAGGCCAGCCGTGCCGGGCGGTGCGGATCGGTGGCCGGTTCGTAGAATGACACCGGATCCTCATGGCCGAGCGCCGCGAACAGCGCCACTTCGGCGTGCTGCAGCAACGCGCTGGCGTCCGCGCCGTGTTGCGGGTGCAGCGCGATGCCGATCGCCGGTGCAGCGTCGATCGACAGCTCGGCCTCGCGCCACGGCCGGCCCAGCGCATCGCGCACGCGAAACGCCAGCGTGATCGCTTCGCTGCGGCCTGCGCCGGGCAGCCACAGCAGCAGCTGGCTGTCGGTCGCGCAGGCGACCAGCTGGCCAGGCGCCAGCGTTTGCAGCTGCACGCTGGCGTCGTGCATCAGGTGGTCGCTGATCGTGTGTCCCATGGTCTTGACGATGTCGGGCAATCGGGCCAGTCCGATCATCAGCAGCGCGCCGGAATGGCGCGCCGTCGTCGCCAGGTCGCGCTGCACGATCGCTTCGGCGGCGACCCGGTTCGGCGTACCGGTGATGGCGTCGTGTTCGGCCTGGAAGCGGATGCGTTCCTCGCGCTCGCGGATCGCGCCGAGCATGCGCGTGAAGGCATCGGCCAGGCGCGCCAGCTCATCGTGGCGGCGACGCGGCGGCGGCGGCGTGTAGTCGCCGCTGGCGATGCGTGCCGCAGTGTCCGCCAGCTCCTCCAGCGGCCGCGCCACGCCGCGCGCGATCAGCCACGCACCCACCGCGCCGACGGCCAGACCGAGCAGCACCAGCAGCAGCCAGGTCGCGGTGACCGAGCGGAACGGCCCCAGCGCCTCGTCCAGCGAATAGCCGATCACCACTGCCATGGCCACGTTGCCCGGCGAGCGTCCGAACGGGCGCGCCAGCGCCACGTATTCGCGGCCGCCCACTTTCACCAGCACCGGCGCTGCGGGCAGCGCCTTGCCGTCGCGCAACAACGGCGCGCTGAGCGGCACGTGGCGGTCGCCCCGAGCCACCACTTTCCATGGCCCGCGATCGGTCGAGGCGATCAGCTCGATGTTCTTCGGCAGCGTGGACAGCCGCTGCATGTTCGCCAGCAGATGGTCGTCGATCGGAATGCCGGCAGCGATCAGCGCCAGTGGCTGCGGCGCATTCACCGTGACCACCACCATCCAGTACGCATGACCGTCCATCGCCACCACGGCGGCGACCGGATGCTCCAGCACGCCGTTGAGCAATTCCGGAAACGGAAACAAGGCATGGTTGCCGGTGGGCCTGCCGTCCGGATCGGCGCTGCCGGTGTCGGCGCTGATGTGGCCGTCGAGATCCATCAGCAGCATGCGCGCCGCGCCGACCCGGCGGCCGTGGTTGCGCAGCGCCGACAGCACCGTGGCGCGGTCATGCTCGGCGATCGACTCGCGCAGCGCGTAATCCAGCGCCAGCACCTGCACGCTGTTGGCGATGCGCAACGAGATGTCGTCCAGCTGGTTGACGAAAACCTCGGCGGCCGACGCAAGCTGGCGCTCGCCTACCTTGATCGACTCGTGCCGGGTGACTTCGAACACGAGCAGCCAGGTCAGCCCCTGCACGATCACCAGGATGGCGACCAGGAAAGCGACGAGTCGAACGCGAAAACCCATGCGTGGCTCCAGCGGATCAGTACTGCATGCGGTTGTGATCCATCGGCATGCGCGGGTCCGGCAGCAGCGAGAGTGTCACCGGCAGTTTCATGTCGGCGCGGTCGGCGGGGACGTCGAGCTGACGCTCGACCGGCGGCTGCCGCGGGCTCAGCTGCGGATGCCACACCGTCACGGTGTACTTGCCGACGGGCATGGCGTCGAAGCGAACCTGGCCGGCGGCGTCGGTGATCGCCAGCCACGGTGCGCTGGAGACGAACAGCCAGTTGCGCATGTGGTCGTGGATATTGCAGCCGACCGCGACGATGCCGGCGCGGTCGAGCAGCAGGGGCGCGGTACTTCGGCCGGGCCGCACCACCATCTCGAAACTGCGCGTCGGCGAGAACGAATACACGTGGTGGCGGGTAGTGTCGCTGTTGCGGAACACCACGCGATCGCCGGGGCGGAAGATTTCGACATAGGGCAGGAACGTCTCCCGACGCTGATCGATGATCTTCGTCTGCGCGACCGGCAAGGCAGGGGGATCGCCAGCTGTCGCCGCACTCGCGACCATGCTGACCACTGCATCGCCGATCGGTTTGCCGTGATCGTCAAGTACCTGCACATTCAGCACCGCGGCCATGGCCGGCAGCCAGAAGGCCAAGCCGAACCCGGCGAGCACAAGGCGATACAGGCGCATCTCCAACCTCTTGGGGTGAACACATTCGGGTCAGTCTAGCGCCAATGACGACGGCGAAAACGCGCCCATCCGGCGCGGCGCCAGCACCGGCGTTGGCGCTAAAGTTTTGGCCGGATCGGCCGATCAGTCATGTGCAGGATCGCCAGCCTGCCGGGTCGCTGCGCGGGGACGCAGCGCGGAAGGGGTCACATCATGAAGCAGCAACCAACACGCTGGCTGGCGCAGCTTCGTGCACCCGCCGGCCGGGGCTGACGTGACCAGACGCAGCATCCATCCGTCCGAACTCAAGCTGGGCCAGCCGCTGCCCTGCGACGCCTATGACGGCAAGGGCAAGCTGTTGCTGCGGGAAGGCCATGTCATCGCCACCGCCACGCAACTTGAGCGGCTGACGCAAAACGCGCTGGAAGCGAAGGGGCCGCCCGCTGCGGATACAACGGACGAACCCGCGAAACTGTCGCCGCTGGGGCTGGTGCTGGCGGCACGCCAGCACCTGACCACGTTGCACACGAACCGATCGCCGGCCGACTTTTCCGCTGACGTGCTGCGCATCGTCGGCATGCTGCAGCGCGCGTGCAAGGCCAACCCGGACCTGGCGCTGGCCACCGTACTGATGCGCCGTGACGGGAGCTACACGATTCGCCACGCGGTCAACGCCGCCATCGTGTGCAACATCATCGGCATCGCGATGAAGCTGACGACCACCGAGCTGGCCGCCATGGTGGCGGCTGCGCTGACCATGAACATCGGCATGTACGAGCTGCAGAAAAAGCTGCACTCCCTCGACGGACTGCTGGACGAGCAGCAGCGCCAGGCGGTGCGCGGCCACTGCGAACAAGGCGTCGCGATCCTGCGCGAATACGGCGTAAGCGATCAGCTGTGGCTGGAGATCGTGCTGGATCATCACGAGCGTCCCGACGGCAGCGGCTATCCGGCCGGCAAGACGGTCGAGGCGCTGAGCTTGCCGACCCAGCTGCTGGTACTGGCCGACGTCTATTGCGCGCGCGTATCCCATCGCCATTACCGCCCGGCCATGACCCCGAACGTCGCGCTGCGCTGGCTGTTCCTCAACGAGGGCATGGCGGTGGCGCGGGACATCACCGCGCTGTTCATCAAGACGCTCGGCGTCTATCCGCCCGGCACCGGCGTGCGCCTGCGCAACGGCAGCATCGCCGTGGTTACCCACCGCGGCGCGAACGGCCACACGCCGAAGGTCGCCTCGATCACCACCCACGACGGCCTGCGCATCAACATCCCCATCCGCCGCCGTGGCGACGATCTGGCCCACTCGGTGGCCGAAGTCGTCGACCTCGACGAGTTCGAGCTGTCGGTAAGCATGGAGGCGCTGTGGGGGTCCGATGCGATTGGTTGAGGACGGGCCGTTACAAAACGACCCGGCGCGGCCAGCGCCTGTCGCGGAGCCCGCCAGCTCTGCCGTCTGTCGTCGCCAACGTCGATTGCTGCCGATGGCCCGTCTGCAGGGGCTCGCGCCTATCGATGGCAAGCTGGCCTTCCCGAGGATGCGGCGCGCGCATGATGCATAACCCACCGCAAGTTGCGCCGCCTGTAACCCAGCGGCTTACGGCGCAAATACTGCGGCCGGGCGGGATGCACGGCAGGGGAGGCGGCCTGGATCGCGGCACGGCATGGCCGGCACTTCGCGCGCTGGGCGGCTGCAAGAGTTCGGGCCAGTCGATCGACTTGCCGGTGGATCACGAAATGGGGATGAGGCTGGATGCGCCGGACAGAGCTGTGTCGGATGCTGTTCGCGATGTCGGCTAATGCGTCTGAGTGGGGAGTTGGGGTCAGCCCGGCACAGGCCTTCAAGGCAAGGTGCTGCCCGCCTCCGTTTGGGCCCTCAAGAAGCAAGAGCCAGTGTGGGAGTTTGTGAGAGAATCGCGCGAAGGTAACGGTCCGACAGGAATATCGACATTATCGACGGTCAGGAGATGAGCGATGCTCGACGTGATCGATTTTCTTGAAGGTCTCGGCCAGGACGCGCAGTGGCGTCATGCTGATCCGGAGGCGCTGACGCGCCGAAGACAAGAGCAGGGATGGTGATTGAAGAACAGGCATCACGACTTTCGTTTCCGCGCCCTCAACCACTGGCTATCTAATGCAGCGGGCGAACAGATGCAGGTCAGTGTTCCCAGGCGGCGCGCTTCTGCTTTTATTCATTGCGGGCGCGGTGGCTTCTACTGCGCCCGTATCCAACGATCCTGCGCAGTTGCTGAGACAAGCTGAAAGCGTCAAACCGATCGATCACGACGAGCTCAACGAGCTCATGCGTCGGCTCGACGAGGTTGCGATGAAGCTTTCACCGCAACAGAAACTGCATCGACGTTACCTTATGGCCCGGCAGGTCGCCTTTGCGGGCAACTTCGCCGCCGCCCTGCCGGCGTTGAAAGAGATCGCCGGTCAAACGGCGGATCCTGTCCTGGCGTTTCGCGCCAGCGCCAACGTGATCGATATTTTGGTGGGCGAATCCCGCTATGAAGAAGCTTTTGCCAGGTTGAATCCGTTGCTGGCCCAACTGCCGCAAATGAAGGGGCACGACGTTCGCATCCAGGGGCTCGGTGTCGCGGCACAGTTGTACACGGAGGCTGGCCAATACGATACGGCCGTTCGTTATGCCGATCAGATGATCAAGGAAAGCACTGACGCCCCAAGTGCATGCAGGGGCTGGCTCTACAAGTCCAATGCGCTGTTTGAAAGCGGCAGTGCGCAGCTTCCCGTCGATCAGTTCCGCGATGGCACGGAAGCATGCAAAAAGGCAGGCGACACGCTGTTTTCTCTCGGCTTTCAGCACTTGCTGGCGAGTTTCGACATGCGACAGGGCCACCTTGAGTCGGCCATCCGTGTGCTGCAAGCGAGTTACCCCAAGGTTCTGGAAGCAGGCTATCCGCCCCTGATTTCCGAGTTCGAGGCCACGCTCGCCATGGCTTACTGGAAGCGCAATGACCTTGCGTCCGCAGCGAAATTTGCCAACCGCGCCGTGGCCAACAATGCCAACAGGCCGTACGCGGAGTCGACGGCCAACGCCTATCAAGTGCTTTACGAAGTCGACAAGAAAGCAGGCGACCGCCATGGTGCGTTGGCCAATCTCGAAAAATATGTCGCTGCCCACGATGGCTACATGAGTCGACTCAGCGCCAAGGCGCTCGCCTATCAGATAGCCAGGCAGCAGGTGCTGGCGAAAAAGCAGCAGATAGACACGCTGAACAAGCAGAACCAGATCCTCACGTTGCAGCAAGAGCTCAACGAGAAAGCTGTGGAAACCAGCCGGCTGCATATCGTCCTGCTGATGCTGGTGCTGGCGTCGATTGCCTTCTGGACCTACAAGATCAAGCGTTCGCAACTGCGCTTCATGAAGCTGGCCCGACGCGATGGCCTCACCGGCATTTTCAACCGGCAGCATTTCGTCAAGGAGGCCGAGTTGCTGCTGCAGCACTGCCGGAGATCATCGCACGGTGCCTGCCTGGTGCTGATCGACCTGGACCATTTCAAGATCGTCAACGACACCCACGGCCACGCCGTGGGTGATCGCGTGTTGCGACGCGCGGTCGAGGCGTGCCAGGAGCATCTGCGCTCGACCGATATCTTCGGTCGCCTCGGGGGCGAGGAGTTCGGCATCCTGTTGCCCGAGTGCACGCTGGAGCAGGCCGTCGCGCGCGCCGAGCAGATCCGCGAGGCGATCACTACCGCTGCGACCGGCGAGGACGCTCCGGGCATTCCGATTTCCGCCAGCTTCGGTGTGACCGTCACCACTCGTTCCGGCTATGAGCTGCGCCAACTGCTGATCCACGCCGACGAGGCGCTGTACCAGGCCAAGCGCGAAGGCCGCAACCGGGTCAGGGTGGCGAATCGTCCGGAATCTGCCTGACGGGTTGAACCAGCGGTGGCAATGGCGCACTGCGGCATCCGGGTCCTGCGGTCGGTTTTCATACCTCTGAACCTAGCCCGCGCCAGCCGGCGAAATCGAAGTGCATGGCCAGTGCAGCCACGCTTGCACAACCCCGCCGCATGCGTGTTACATGAAGCTCATGGCCATCCGACAAACCCTCCCCGAAAGCCGCCAGCTCGACCTGCTCGGCGGCGGCATCGCTTCCACCGAAGTGCATCGGTTGTTTTTCGCGCTGATGCCCGACGAGGCTACGCGAGCGGAGCTGACCGCCGTGGCCGAGGGACTGAGAGTCTCGCGCCCCCGCCTGCGCGCCCGCTGGATCCATCCGTCGCGCTACCACGCCACGCTGAAGTTTCTCGGTGACCACGCTGCGCTGCGGCCAGACATGGTGGACGGGGCCATCGCTGCCGCCGCGCAGGTACGCGCCGCCCCATTCGACTGGAGCCTGGACCGCGTTGACAGCTTCCGCGGCCGCGAGCCGCCATGCGTGCTGCGCAGCGACGAGGTTCCGGTACCGATGCAACAGCTGTGGCACGCGCTTGGCCAAGCGCTGGTGCTGGCCGGGCAGGGTGCGCCGCGCGAACGCAGCTTCACTCCGCACGTCACCCTGGCCTACAGCCATGGCACGATGCTGCAGCCGTTGGCGATTGAACCGCTGGCATGGAGGGTCGCTGAATTCGTGCTGGTGCACAGCGTGGTCGGCCAGGGTGGCTACCAGATCCTCGGGCGATGGTCGCTGGCAGATTGACCGGCAGGTACCCGCGGCGCTTGCCATGACGAGGCCAAGCCCGCTAACTTGCACAAGTCGTGGCGGGGCAAAGACCGGGGCCACGGTATAAGGCGGGGTTTCAGCACCATGTAATGCGCGCGTCCGGACACTGTTCGGGCGACGACGCACGCTGCGACAAGCTCCGCTCACTAACCAACCAAGATCATCGGGCAGATACATGGACGCAACCCAATCCAACGGCAGCCTGGTCTGCGTAGGCATCGGCATGACCCTGGGCTCGCACATCGGGCCGCTGGCGCGCAGTTATATCGAGCAGGCAGACGTGGTGTTCGCGGGCGTTTCCGACGGCGTCGTCGAGCTGTGGCTGAAACAGATGAACGCCGACGTGCGCAGCCTGCAGCCGTACTACCGCGAAGGCAAGTCGCGCATGCAGACCTACCATCAGATGGTCGATGCCATGCTGACTGAAGTACGCGCGGGCAGGCAGGTTTGCGCTGCGCTCTACGGGCATCCTGGCGTATTCGCCTGGGCACCGCACAAGGCCATCGCGGTCGCCCGCAGCGAGGGTTACCGCGCGCACATGGAACCGGGCATCTCTGCCGAGGACTGCCTCTACGCGGACCTTGGCATCGATCCGGGCACCTATGGCTGCCTGCATTTCGAGGCTAGCCAGCTGATGCTGTACCAGCGCCGTATCGATCCCACCGCCTACCTGGTGCTGTGGCAGGTAGGCCTGGCCGGCGACCAGTCGCTGGCGCGCTTCAGCACCGGTGCGGCATACCGGCAGGTACTGGTCGACGTACTGGCGCGCGACTACCCGCTGGACCACGAAGCCATCATCTATCGCACCACCACGCTGCCGATCCAGCAACCGCGGATCGAGCGGATGACCCTGCGCGAACTGCCGCACGCCGACATCGGCATGGCCGACACCGTGGTGCTCCCGCCCGCGCGCGCAATGCAACCCGATCCTGAAATCCACGCGAGGCTGGCCGCGCTGGACCGTGCAGTGGCAGCCAAGGCTGTCGCCGAGTGAATGTGTTCGATCCGTCGCTGCTCGCGCTGGAGACCGAAAGGTTGCGCCTGCGGCCTTTGAACGCCGACGACGAAGCGCTGTATCACGACCTCTATACCGACCCGGAAACCATGCGTTTCATCGCGCCGCCGTTTTCGACGGAAAAGGCTGCTAACAGTTTCAGGAAAGTCGTGGCTCTGCAGCACGAACCGACGCTGGCGTCGCGCTTCATGGTGATCGAGGAAAAGGCGGAGAAGAAGGGCTTGGGCATCTGCGGTACGTCGACATTTGATGCCGATACGCGGCGAGTGGAAGTGGGCATAGTATTGAAGAGCGAAGCGCGTTCGCGGGGGATTGGGAGTGAGGCGCTCCCAGCATTGATGAACAGGATTTTTGCCGTGTCGTCCGTCCAAGAGATATATTTGCGGTTTCCCGCGCAGCATTCCGTGATGCTGCGACTGAATACCCGCGTGGGCTTCATGCCTTGCGCGGATGGAGCGCAAGAAAAAGGAGTACTTTCCAAACGTGTCGGGTCGGTGCATCGATCGTCGTGGTACGTGAATCAAACCACCAACTGAAACCAATTGTCGGGAAAATACGGATGTCGAATGTGATCGCGTTTATTGAAAGGATGGGCCGGGACGCACAACTTCGCCATTTCGCAGGGCGAAGTGCAGCTAGCGCTTGTGAACACTCAGATTGATCCTGAGGTGCAAGCTGCGATCATCGCAAAAGATCAAGAGAAGTTGGAAGCTCTGCTGGGTGGGAGCACTGTTAGTTGCGTGTTTTTTTGTGACGACAACGATGAGCGTGAAAGCGAAACTGATCTTAAGCAGTGTGCCTGAAACCCGGCTGACGTCAGCGCAAGAATTAATTTTCTTGCACTGACGTTTTAGGGAAGGGTTTTGTAGTTAAGGATTGGTCGACTGCCAATAAACATTAAAGCAGTTATCAGGAGGATTTCATGCACGGTTAGCTGCATTTTTATGTGACGACAGCGATGAGCGTGAAAGCGAGGCCCATCTTGAGCAGTGTGCCTGAGATCTGACCAGCGTCAGCGCAAGAAACTGCTTCCTGCGCTGACGTTTCATGAGGAGGATTTTGCGTCAGGCATGGGGCAACGTCCATTGACCGTTACTAAACATCAAGGCAATTAGCAGGGGAATTCCATGTCGAATGTGATCAATTTTCTTGAAAGGATCGGTCAGGACGCGCGTTTGCGCGACACATCGGATAGTGAGTTGGAACTTGCGCTGTTGGGTGAGCAGGTGAACTCGGAACTTCGGGAGGCGATTTTTTCCGAGGATCAATCGCAGCTGCAAGTATTGCTTGGTCAGGCATCATTCTGCTGTGCAATGTTTCCGGTCAAAGAAGGAGAAGAGGAAAGCGAAGAGAGCCCGGCCCAGGGCGACGAGGAAATTTCCATGCATGATGCGTCACTCGCTATCGCCCGTGCCGGCTATTAGATTTTCAGCTTGAACGCACTGCGTTACATGCTTTTTGCTGGTCTCATGTCTCTTCTGGTGGGCGCGGGCTTTGCTGTCGTGCCCATTTCATCTTCAGATGACCCATCGCGACTGCTGAGGATGGCCGACAGCATAAAGACCTCCAATCATGCTAAGTTCGCCGCGCTGATTAAGCGGCTAAACGATGGAACAATGAAGCTGTCTCAGGAGCAGCAGTTTTATCTGCGTTACCTCAGCGCTTACCAGCTAGGCTATACGGGTGAGTATGAAGCGGCTATTCCGCTTTTGGATGAAGTAATCAGCCAATCAAGTGAGCCCACGTTGCGATTCCGTGCTAACGTTACCGCCGTAAACATTCTGGTCTTCGGTCGGCATTATGAGGAAGCTTTCAAACGACTGAGTCAATTACTTGATCAGTTGCCGTCGATTACTGATAAAGACGCTCGGGCGCAGAGCCTTGGCGTTGCTTCTTTTTTATATTCTGAGGCTGGGCAATATGATCTTGCTGTGGATTATGCCAACAGGTTCCTGGAAGAGAGTCATGGCATCGCAGGTGACTGCAAAGGTAAATATCTTAAGATTGAAGCAAGCTACCGTAGTTCTAAGCTCCAGGCCGATGACGAATCTTATCAGGATGGCATTAATGCGTGCGTGAAGGCGAATGAGCCTGTATTCAGCAATTTAATTCGTTTTTATGCTGCGAATGTGGACGTACGGCATGATCGGCAGGTAGCTGCCATCAAGTTGTTAAAAGAAAATTATGAGGACGCTCAACGCACCAGGTATCCACTGCTTATTTCGGAATTTGATGCATTGTTGGCGCAAGCGTACTGGCAACAGGGTGACATCGCGCGTACGCATAAATTCGCTCTCGCCGCCATCGATAGCAGCGTCAAGAATGAATACACTGAGCCATTAAGCACCGCGTTTCATTTGCTCTATTTGGTCGCACAGAAACAAGGCGATATGGAAGCTGCTCTGGCGTACCACGAAAGATATATGGCGGCGGACAAGGGTTATCTGAACGATATCAGCGCGAAGGCGCTCGCCTATCAGACCGTCAAGCAGCAAGTGCTGGCGAAGAAGCTGCAGATCGAAACGCTGAGCAAGCAGAACCAGATACTCACCTTACAGCAGGATCTGGGTAAAAAGGCCGAGGAAACGAGCCGCCTATACATCGTCGTCCTGCTGATGGTGCTGGCCTTCATCGCCTTCTGGGCCTACCGCATCAAGCGCTCGCAACTGCGCTTCATGAAACTGGCGCGGCGTGACGGCCTCACCGGTATCTTCAACCGGCAGCATTTCGTCAGCGAGGCGGAGTTGCAACTGCAGTACTGCAGGAAATCGTCACGCGACGCCTGCCTGGTGCTGGTCGACCTGGACCATTTCAAGATCGTCAACGACACCCATGGCCATGCCGTGGGCGATCGCGTGCTGCGGCGCGCGGTCGAGGCGTGTCAGGCGCATCTGCGTTCGACCGACATCTTCGGTCGCCTCGGTGGTGAGGAGTTCGGCATCCTGTTGCCGGAATGCACGCTGGCGCAGGTGGTTGCCCGCACCGAGCAGATCCGCATTGCGATCGCGACCGCCGCCACCGGCGAGGACGCTCCCGGGATCCCGATCTCCGCCAGTTTCGGCGTATCGATGACCGGCCAGTCCGGCTACGACCTGCGTCAGTTGCTGATCCACGCCGACGACGCGTTGTACCGCGCCAAGCGCGAGGGTCGCAATCGGGTCAGCGTGTGGGACATCAGCCAGCCCACGCTGCGTACGGTCTAGGTGTACCTGCAGGCTCTCACGGATACGGCGTGCCGTCCTTGTGCGTGTAGCCATCGGCGTCGCGTTGCAGATGCAGGTCGATGTCGGCGTAGTGACAGGTGTCGTCGGCGTGGCGGCTGCCTATGTCCAGGTAGATGGCCACTGCCGTGCCACGGTTGATCAGGTGGTGGGCATCGGGGGTGTTCTTCGGAAACGCGGCGCAGTCGCCGGCTTTCAGCAGTTGTTCGCCGTTGTCGGTGACCAGGCTCAGCTCGCCGTCCAGCACGTAGACGAATTCGTCCTCGCGCGTGTGCCAGTGGCGCTGGCTCGACCATGCGCCCGGCGGCAGATGCATCAGGTTGACGCCGAAGTCGGTGAGGCCGCCAGCATTGCCCAGCGCCTGCCGGACGCGCGCGCTGACTGGTTGCGAGAATGGGGCGGGATAGCCGGAACCTTGCTGTTCGGGAACGCGGGAGATGTCGATCTTTGGCATGGGCATGCTCGGGCTGGAGCTGTCCAATTTACTGCAATGGCGCGGTGCGCGGGACCAACGATTCCGGCCTGATCGAGCAGGTTTGATCGTCCGTTGCATGGACAGCCAGGGATGGTCGCGTTAAAAAGGTCGCTTATACCGCAGACCAGGAACTCTCCGATGCGCACAGCGACATCCGTTCTACTGATCGCCATGGGCATGGCCATGTCTCCGCTGCACGCGGCCACACCGGCCGCTCCGGCTGATCCGCCGGCATCGACCGTCGCCCTCGCGCCGCAGATCAATACCGCCGATTTCGCGCAGTTCGACAAGACCCTCAGCTCCGACGCCTTCGGCGGCCGCCAGCCCGGCACGGTGGGTGCGCAGCGCACCACCGACTGGCTGGTCGAACAGTTCAAGCGGATGGGACTGCAACCGGGCAATCACGGTTCGTGGTTCCAGGCCGTTCCGGCGGATTCGGCCGAGTTGCTGAACACCGGGGTGACGCTGGATATTTCGACGCACGGCAAACAGGTCAGCCTGGCCTACCGCACCGACATGGTGGCGCAGACGCTGCAGGCGAAGGCCACGGTCGCGCTGAAGGATTCGCCGGTGGTGTTCCTCGGCTACGGTGCCGATGCGCCGAACTGGCACTGGAACGATTACCGGAACGTCGACGTGAAGGGCAAGACGGTGATCGTGCTGGTCAACGACCCGGGTTTCGCCACGCTCGATCCGAAACTGTTCAACGGCCGCGCGATGACCTATTACGGCCGCTGGCCGTACAAATGGGCCGAGGCCGCACTGCAGGGCGCGCGCGCCTGTTTCATCGTGCATACCAGCGACGCGGCGGCCGGCTATCCATGGTCGGTGCTGAGGAACGGCAGCCACGGCCCGCAACTGAGCCTGCCGGCCAGCGTCGATCCGGCGCCGCGCCTGCCGGTGGCCGGCTGGCTCACGCGCGATGCCGCCACTCGGCTGTTCGCCGCCGCCGGGTTCGACTTCAACCAGCTCGAAAAAGCAGCAGCGAAGCCGGGTTTCAAGCCGGTGCCGCTGGACGCGACGGCCTCGATGACCTTGCACAGCAAGATCGGGCATATCGAGTCGAAGAACGTGGTGGCGATGGTCAAGGGCAGCGCCAAGCCCGATGAAGTGGTTGTCTATACCGCGCACTGGGATCACCTGGGCACCGATCCGTCGCGCAAGGGGCACAAGGTCTACAGCGGCGCGATCGACAACGGCACCGGCCTGAGCATGCTGCTGGAGATCGCCGATGCATTCGCCCATCAGGAACAGCCACCGGAGCGCAGCGTGCTGTTCTTCATGCCGACGCTGGAGGAATCTGGCCTGCTGGGCTCGCAGTACTACGCGGCCAGGCCGGTGTTTCCGCTGGACCATACGGTGGCCGATATCGCCGTCGATGCGCTGCCGATCATCGGTCGCGCTCACGACATGACGGTGATCGGCAAGGGTCAGTCCGAGCTGGAGGATCTGCTGGCCGGCGTGCTGAAGAAGCAGGGCCGGGTGATCTCGCCGGAGACCACGCCGGAGAACGGCTTCTATTTCCGTTCCGATCATTTCAACTTCGCCAAGGCGGGCGTGCCGGCGATGTTGCCCAGCTCGGGCCTGGACCTGCTGGTTGGTGGCAAGGCCGCCGGTGAAAAGGCCGCGGCCGATTACACCGCACACCGCTATCACACGCCGAACGACGTGTTCAATCCGAACTGGGATCTCAGCGGCATCCTCGAAGACACCCAGGCGATCTACGAACTGGGCCAGCACCTGAGCCACGCCGGCGTCTGGCCGACGTGGTATGCCGACAGCCCGTTCCGGGCAAAGCGCGAGGCGATGATGAAGCCGGTTGCAGCGGCGGGAAAGTAGGCTTTCGGAGGGGCCACCCCGTCGCCAACCTTTCACTCACCCGGTTCGCGCTACAGTCCTTCCATCGACCCTGATCCGTCGGGAGGTGGGTGATGGCACGCTGGCTGTGGTTCGGATGGTTGGTGATGTTCTACGCGGTATCGACGCGTGCTGCGGCCGTCGCCAACGTCACTCCAGCGTCTGCATGCGTGCCGACCACCACGACGGTGGCGCAGATCGCGCTGGATGGCCCGATCGGTCCGGCGGCCGCGGAGTATTTCGACGATGCGTCGAAGCGCGCCGTGGCCGACGGCGCGGTGGCGATCGTGCTGCGGCTGGACACGCCGGGCGGCTTGTCCGAATCGATGCGCCAGATCATCGCCAGCATGCTGGCGTGCAAAGTGCCGGTGCTGGTGTACGTCGCACCGGGCGGCGCGCGGGCCGCCTCGGCCGGCACGTATATCCTGTATGCAGGGCAGATCGCCGCGATGGCGCCGGGCACGCACCTGGGCGCGGCGACGCCGGTGAAGCTGGGCGGTGTCACGCCGATGCCGAAACCCGATGACACGCCGGCAACGTCCGGTTCGGCGGGGACGAATCCGTTTGCGGCAGGCGACGATGCCGAGTCGCGCAAGGTATTGAACGATTCGATTGCCTACATCCGCTCGCTGGCCCAATTGCGCGGACGCAACGCGGCGTGGGCCGAGCAGGCGGTGCGTGGCGCGGCCACGCTGACTGCCAGCGAAGCGGCGCAGCAGCACGTGATCGATTTCGTGGCGACGGATATTTCCGACCTGCTGGCGAAGGCCGATGGCCGGCAGGTACAGGTAGGCGATCGCAGCGTCACGCTGCGGCTCAAGGGTGCATCCGTGCGCGACTACACGCCGGGCGCACGCACCCGTTTCCTGGCGATCATCACCAACCCCACCATCGCCTACCTGCTGTTGCTCGCCGGCATCTTCGGGCTGCTGCTGGAAGCGCTGCATCCCGGCGCGATGCTGCCGGGCATCGTCGGCGGCATCTGCCTGCTGGTGGGTTTGTACGCGCTGCAACTGTTGCCGGTGAATTACGCCGGGCTGGCGTTGATGGCGCTGGGTATCGGCCTGCTGGTGGCCGAGGCGGTCAATCCCAGCGTGGGGGCGCTGGGTGTCGGCGGGGTGGTTTCGTTCGTGGTCGGTTCGGTGATGCTGATGAATACCGGCGTGCCCGGCTACGGCGTCAATCTAGGCGTCATCGCCGGCATCGCGCTGTGCGCGGCGATCCTGCTTGGCGTGATCGTGTGGCTGGTATGGCGTTCGCGTCGTGCGCAACAGGTTACCGGCGACGCAGAGATGTTCGGCGACATCGGCACACTGCTGCAACCGCTGGATGCCGATGGCGAAGGCTGGATGATGGTGCGCGGCGAACGCTGGCGCGTGCGCTGCGACACCGCGCTGCCCGCCGGAGCATCGGTGCGCATCGTGCGCCGGCAGGGTCTGCTGCTGTGGGTCGAGCCTCTGTGATTTGTAGGGCGTGCACCGTTCGCCGCCTTCTGCTTTTTTTGCGTTGATGCGAAGCAGCGAAGCAAAAGTGGCGGACAACGCACTCCCTGCATCCGGATGTGCAGATGAGTGATGTGGTGGAGCGGCGAAAGCGGCTTCGTAGTCGGTCAACGGGAGAATGTCATGTTCGGATTTATCGGTGTATTGGTCATCCTTGGCGTGCTGCTGCTGTTCTCCGCGGTGAAGATCCTGCCGGAGTATCAGCGCGGCGTGGTGCTGACGCTGGGTCGTTATACCGGGACCAAGGGACCAGGGCTGGTGCTGCTGGTTCCCGCGGTGCAGCGGATGATCCGGGTCGACCTGCGGGTGACCGTGATGGACGTGCCGCCGCAGGATGTGATCTCGCGCGACAACGTGTCGGTGCGGGTGAACGCGGTGGTCTACTTTCGTGTGGTGGAACCCGACAAATCCGTGCTGCAGGTGGAGAATTTCCTGCAGGCCACCAGCCAGTTGGCGCAGACGCGGCTGCGCTCGGTGCTGGGCCAGCACGAGCTGGACGAGATCCTGTCGCAGCGCGATTCGATCAACCACACGCTGCAGACGATCCTGGACGAGGCGACTGACCCGTGGGGCATCAAGGTCGCCAACGTCGAGATCAAGGATGTCGACCTCAACGAAACGATGGTGCGGGCGATCGCCCGCCAGGCCGAGGCGGAACGCGAACGCCGCGCCAAGGTGATCCACGCCGAGGGCGAGATGCAGGCTGCCGAGAAGTTGCGCGATGCCGCGGCGATGCTTTCGCAGCAGCCGCAGGCGTTGCAGCTGCGCTACCTGCAGACGCTGGCCGACATGTCCAACAACGGCAAGTCGTCGACCATCGTGTTCCCGTTGCCGCTGGATTTGATCCGGCCGCTGATGGAGGCGTTCCCGTCGAAACCGGGTTCGGTCACTGACCGAACCCGGGAATAACCCTCCCACAACAGACAACAAGGTCTGGGTGCGGGAGGCTCAGTGCCTGGCCGCCGGCGCATCCAGCTTGTCGAAGTTCACGATCGCGTTGAACACCAGCGGATAGCTGCCGATGGTTTCGCCGCGCCAGATCGGGTTGCTGGCGAACAGCAATACGTGGCCCTTGCCGTAGCGGGCGTAGACCACCGCCGCACGTTCGGCCATTTCGTCGCCATGGTCGAGCAGGCCGGCGATCAGCAGGTGCTTGGCATCGGCGTAGCGCAGGATCACCTGCGGGCGTTGGTCGGCCGGGATCACCCACGGATTGTTGCGCGACTGCTCCGCGTTCAGCGGCAGCGCCTGCCACGGCTTGGCTTCGGGCAGCGCCGGTGCGTCGACGGAAGCGCGTCCTTCGGGGGTGTCCCTGTCGTTCGGGCCGCCGCGGCCGGTGGAGCGCTGGAAATCCTTCGCGTTGGGCAGGCCGCGATCGCCGACGATGAGGTTGGAAATGGTGAATGACTGGCCCTCGGCGCTGTACAGGGCCAGGTCGTCGCGGACGTAGCCGGCGGCGATCGGGCTGCGGCGATCGACGAACTGCGCCTGCAGCACGCTGCCGACGACCTTCAGCTTGTCGCTGGGAGTGACGAACACGCCCGGGGCGAGGCCTTCGTCGATGGCGAACTTCGCGGTGTCCTCGGAGGTGATCAGCAGGCCGCCGCCGTGCACGAACTGCTTGAGGTGGGCGACGCCACTTTCGCCGAGCCCGGGACGGACGTCGTCGGTGGCGTCGATGTGTCCGAGGTTCGGCGTCAACGCCGTGGTCTTCCACGGCATCGGGTTGCCCCACATCGGCAGACCGTCGACGATCTGCTTCGTGTTGGCACCACCGACCGGGCCGAACAGGATCACGTCGTATTTCGCGCGCAGATTGCCGTCCTTCGCCACGTCCTGGGTGCTGATGTAGTCGTACGGCACGTGCAGCTTGTCCAGCGCCATCCGCCACCAGCCTTCGGTCTGGGTACCCAGCCAGGTGTGCATCAGCGCGATGCGCGGCAGCTTCGCGCGCGGCATGTCGACCGCGGCCAGGCCCTGCGGCACGGTGACAGGTTCGCTGACCAGGCTCATTGGTGCCTTGAGGATCGCGTTGTCGGTCACCCGCACGACTTCGACATCGAACAGGTCGCCCATCGACCAGGCGGTGTCGTCGTAGGGATGCTGCTGCGGATCCTTCGGCGACCAGTACTGGCGATCGAGCAGGGCGTCGGCGATGCGCGAGTACGGCTGGTCCATGCGTACCACGTAGCTGCCGGTGGCGAACGTGCGCGTGGTGGCCTTGCCGGCCTTGCCGTCGGCGCCCTTGGTCGCCGGCAGCTTCACCGTGACTGGCGCGGTGAGGCGGCTGACCTCGGCATGCTGGAATTGCATGATCTGCAGCAGTTGCGCGCGAGAACCACTGCGCCTGTCGTCGGCCGGGAACACATAGGCGGCGGGGCCGGCTTCCTGGGGCTTCTCGATCGAGCGCTTGCCCTTGAGATAGAAGTTCTTGAGGAACAGCTGGCCGTTGTCGGAGAAATAATTCAGCGCAGTGAGCAGGCCGGTCTGCTCGTAGTTGTTGTTGTCGCGCTGCGACCACAATACGGTCGGCAGTGGCGGGTTTGGCTTGTACCAGGTGCGCTGGTATTCGCTCGGATCGAGGATGCGCTGGACGGTGTCGGCGCCGTCGTTGCCGAAGGTTTCATACAGCCGGCTGATGCCGTTGTGCATGGCGGCGATGAACATCAGGTAGCCCGGGCTCCAGGTGTCGAAGTCGCCATGGGTGAACACGCCGGGCATGCCCAGCTTGGTCAGCTGCTGCACGTTGTCCCAGCCCAGTTGCTGCCATTCGCCGGTGAGGATCGGATCGATCCACGCGTTGTACGGGCCATCGCCGACGGTGTTGTCGTACAGGAACGGCACCGATTCGTGCAGGTCGTGCAGCACCTGCGCATGCCAGCCGACATAGGTGTTCGCCACGTTGCGGGTGAGGTTCAGCGTCATCGCCATCGCGTCGCGATTATTGTCGTGCGCGACGTAATGGCCCCAGTACAGCAGCCGCGGATAGTTCTCGCCCGGGTGCGCCTTGTGCCAGTTGTAGCGGTCGACCTGGCGGTCGCGGCCATCGACTTCGACCACAGGCGTGATCAAGGTGATCACGTGCGAGCGGATGTGCTTGATGTACGGCGCGTTGTCCACCGCGAGCCGGTAGGCCAGTTCCATCAGCGCAGTCGGCGCACCGGTCTCGGTGGAGTGGATGGTGCCGGTGATGTAGTAGACCGGCGTGGTCTGCGCGATCAGCCGGTCGGCCGTCGCATCGTCCATGTGGATGCTGCGCGGATCGGCCAGTTTGGCCAGGCGCGCCTTGTTCGCATCGAGGTCGGCCAGCAGGCTTTCGTCGGCGACCGCCACGGCGATCATCTCGCGGCCTTCCTCGGTCTTGCCGATCGAGAACACCTTCACCCGCGGACTGGCTGCCGCCAGCGCACGGAAATAACGGTAGACGTCAGCCGAATAGGGCAGGTAATCCGGCGCGCCGGCGATATGGCCGAGCACTTTCTCCGGCGTGGGCACGCTGGCCGAGGCGGGCAGGTAGTCGGTCAGCGGCGAGTTGAACGACGGATCGGTGGTGAATTTCAGGATCTGGTCGGTATAGCCCCGGTCGACCGGCTGCGCCGGATCGCGCGCGTAGGGCTTGGCACTGTCAGGTTCTGTCGCCGCGTACGTGGCGAAGCTGGCGAGCACCAGCAGGGTGGCGATCGAAAACCGGATGGACACGCGCATGACGAGATTCCCCTGAGTCGGCGAGACGGCAGATTGGATACTCTGCCAGATCACCAGCGCCAGCGCGTAGCCCATCAGTTGGGTAGGGGAACGGCCCTGCTGGCTCGCCTCAATGCGCGGCAGCCTTAGTCGCCGTGCCACCGCCCACGCTGGGCATACCAGGGCCAATGGTGGCGCCGAGGAATTGCATCAGTTGGGTATACAGCTCGACGTTGTTGGCTTCTTGCCGGAAACCATGACCTTCGTGAGGCTTGAAAAGCCATACCGGATCCATCTGATGTTTTCGCAGCGCCTGGCGAAGTTCCAGCGAGTGCTTCGGCGGTGCGCGGGTATCGTCGCCGCCCACAATCAACATGACCCTGGCCTTCAGTGCATCCAGCTGGTTGACCGGTGAGTGTTGCGCCAGCAGGTTCATATCTTCGCCCAGCACTTGCTTGAGATAGTTTTTGCCTGACTTGGACTGTGGGATGTCGCCACGTTTGAACATCAGCTTCAGGTCGTAGATGCCGGCGTAGCCGATCGCGCATTTGTAGAGGCCTGGTTCCTTTACCGCCCCTTCGAGCGCTGCGTAGCCACCATAGCTTGCACCGAAGATGCAGATGCGTTGGGGGTCGGCCAAACCCCGGGTCACAGCCCAGTGGGTGGCGTCGGTAACGTCATCCTGCATCTTGCCGCCCCATTGCAGCCAGCCGGCGTGCGTGAAATCACGGCCGCGCCCGCCCGACCCGCGGAAATTCACCTGCAGCACCATGTAGCCGCGCGTGGTCATGGCCTGCACGTCGGGGTCGTAGTCCCAGTCGTCGCTGATGCCATAGGGACCGCCGTGCACGAATACCACCATCGGAAGGTTCTTGCCGTCTTGCCGGTCGGGAGGAAAACTGATGTAGCCCCGCAACTTGAGCCCATCGCGCGCCGCGAATTCGAACGGCTGCTTGCTGGCCATTTTCGTGGGGTCGATCCAGGGCGCGCGTGACAGCAACAAGGTCAGCTTGTGCGCGCGATGATCGAAGAGGTAGAACGAGCCAGGATCGGTGTCGGCTTCGACCAGCACGATGCTGAGGCGGCCGTCGCGGGTGCCTGAAACGAAGCGCACGCTTTCACCGGGAAACTGCTTCATCAAAAGCATCAGGGCTTTCGCGTCGGTGGACTGGTTGTCGAGCAGTGCGACGGCCGGACGACCATCGGTAAAGCTGATCCCGATGATGCTGTCTCTCGCCAAGCCCCGCAGCAGGCCGTCGGCTTCGACTTCCGGATGGGTCCATATCGGCGTCAAGCCATGGGTCTTCGCATCCCAGCTGCAGATACCCGATACACCGGGCGCCTGCGGACAATCGAAGTACGCGACGCTGTCATCGGCGTTGAAGCCCAACGGGTAGGCTCGTTGCGCGCTGATCTTCGGCAGCGATAGCCAACTCTTGCCATCGGCCTGGAGCACGGAGACCTGCATCCGCTCATCGGCGTCTTCGGCATAGGCGAAGCGGATCCTGCCCTGGTGATCGGCGACAAAGCTGGCATCCTCCATGGGAGCTGCGACGACTTCCTCTTTTCTGCCGTCGCGCACGTCCATGCGATAAACGATCGGAAGCAGGTTGTGGGGATACTGCTTTTCCCATGGGGTGATTTCGACCAGGACATGCACGGGGTCGTTCGCGATGCCGCCGATGAATGTCGCCCAGCCGCGGTCGGGTGCCGCGGTATTAGCCTTGCGAAACCCATAAAGCATTTTCGGGTGACCACCGTCCACGTCGACCGCAAACAACTCGCCGAGGGAGTAGGGTTCTTCGAACTGACTGTCGCGCAGACCTACCGTGTACAGCACACGGCCAGGCGATGCCCACCAGTAGTTGACGACGTCGTTTCCGTCACGCGGGCGCACCGTGCTTTCGGTTTTGTCGGACAGCCTGATCAGGGCCAGCACAGCCTGTCCCTTCACCACGTTGGTGGTGGCCAGATAGGAACCATCGGGAGATATCTTCACGGTGCCGTGTTCGGAGTGTTTCGCCAAGTCGGTGAACAACACCGGTTGTGCATGCAGCGCGGCGGCCAGCAACAACATGAGCAGCGCAACGACGCAGCGTCGAAATTCCATCTTCCGGGCCCCTTGTCGTGAAAAAAGTATGTGCCTGGCACAGGGGCCACGCCATGCGTCCCGTGGCGACGGCAAAAGGCGACCCGTCCATGGATCGCCCCATGTGCGTCAGTGCGGGTTCAATGGGCGGGAGCGGCAGCAGGGGCCGCCGCGCCGACCACGCCCGGGCCGATGTTGCTGTACAGGAACTGCACCAGTTTCGTGTACAGCTCGGCGGTGTTGGCTTCGTCGTAGAAGCCGTGCGCTTCGCCGGGATCGAGCATCCACTCGTGGGCGATATGCCGGTCGAGCAGGGCCTGATGCAGGGCCAGTCCCTGCATCGGCCGCACCGTGGTGTCCTTGCCGCCGACGACCAGCATCACCTTGGCCTTCAACGCGTCCAACTGGTTGACGGGGGAGCGTTTGGCCAGCGCCGCCTTGTCATGGACAAACTCGCGCTTGAGGAATGCGTCGCCGAAACTCGAGTCCTGCGTGCCACCCAGTTCGAACAGCATGTTCAGGTCGTAGACGCCGACATAACCGATGGCGCACCTATACAGATCGGGCTCCTTCACGGCACCTTCGAGCGCGGCGTAACCGCCATAGCTGCCGCCGAAGATGCAGAGCCGCTTCGGGTCGGCGATGCCCTGGGCAATCGCCCAGCGGGTGGCATCGGTGACGTCGTCCTGCATCTTGCCGCCCCACTCATGCTCGCTGGCGCGTGCGAAGTCGTAGCCGCGGCCATCGGAGCCGCGGAAATTCACCTGCAGCACGGCGTAGCCCCGGGTCGCCATGGCTTGCACATAGGGATCGTATTCCCAGCGGTCGTGGGATCGTGGACCGCCATGGACGAAGACCACCATGGGCAGGTGTTTCGCGTTTTCCTGCCCGGGCGGGTAGCTCACGTAGCCCTGCAGTTTCAAACCGTCACGCGCGGCAAATTCGAAGGGCTCCTTGATCGCCATCTGCTCTGGGTTGATCCACGAGGCGCGCGATAGCAGCTGGGTCAGCTTCTTCGCCTTGGGGTCGAACAGGTAGAACGCGCCGGGATCCGCGTCGGCATCAACCAGCACCACGCTGAGGCGGCCATCGCGGGTGCCGGACACGAACTGCACGCTCTCTCCGGGAAACTGCTTCATCAGCAACATCAGTGCCTGGGCATCGGCGGACTGGTTGTCGAACAACGCCAGTCCGGCGCGACCATCCATGAAGCTCACGCCAATGATGCTGTCCTCGGCCAGCCCCTGCAGCAGGCCGTCCGGCTCGACCGTGGCATTGCCCCAGAGCGGTGCCAGCGTGTGCTTTGCCGGATCCCAACGGCAGATGCCAAAGCCGGGTTCCGCAGGGCACCTGAAATACGCGGCGCTGTCATCCTTGTTGAAAGCGATCGGTGTCGAGCGATCATTGCTGAGCTTGGGCAACAGCTGCCAGCCATCGCCATCGACGGGATGCTCGTATACCTTGACGCTGCCGTCGTCGGCCGCTGCCGCGGCAAATCGGATATGCCCGTGATGGTCGGCGACGAAAGTCGCGCCGCGCATCGGTGCCGTCATCATCCTGATCTTGTCGCCCGTGCGCACATCCATGCGGTAGGCGACCGGCAGCTCGCGCTCGTAGCCTGCAGCATCCCAACTGCTGACCGACACCAGCATGTGGTGCGGGTCGTCCGGGATAGCTGCTATGAAGCGTCCGGTGCCGCGCTCGGCCGTCGCGTGCTGGATATGCGAGCCGGTACTCATGCCGGTCTTGCGAAAACCGTAGAGCATGTCCGGGTTGCTGCCGTCCGCGTCGACCGCAAACAGCTCGCCGGTGAACAATGGCTTGTCGAAACCGCCCCGGCGCAGTCCGACGTTGTACACCACGCGTGTCGGCGCCGCCCACCAGAAGTCGATGATGTCGTCGTCCTCGCGCGGGCTGATCACCTTGATCTTCCTGTCCGCCAGGTGGATCAAGGCCAGCACCGTCTGTCCCTTCACCACG
Source organism: Rhodanobacter sp. T12-5 (assembly GCF_008329435.1). Taxonomy (GTDB): domain Bacteria; phylum Pseudomonadota; class Gammaproteobacteria; order Xanthomonadales; family Rhodanobacteraceae; genus Rhodanobacter. The sequence goes on along the minus strand of NZ_NPKN01000002.1, from coordinate 102,631 downwards.
GCCGTGGCCGCCAGATACTCACCGTCCGGTGAAATCTTCGCATCCTTGTATTCGGCATGTTTCGCCAGGTCGGCGAACGATACCGGCTGCGCCTGCAGCACGATGGAAAAAAACAGCAACCCCAACGCAACGATCCCGTGTCGCAAAACCATGGCTTTGTTCCCCTTGGATGATCCAGGCGACCGGTGTCGACACGGTTGCCCCCCGCCATTAGTTTAGCGGTTCCGGTCACTCGAAGGTGCGCTGCACCGAGCCACGAGTTTGCCCCGACCCGAAATACAGGAGCGCTTGGGCTCCCCGGCGAATCACTGAACAGGGCGGCGCACGTTGCATGCGCCGCCCTGTGCTCCAGCCATGACGGCGGCAGTTATTTTTCCAGCAATGCCGTCAACCGGTCCAGTTGCGCGCGGTAGCGGTCGAGCACCTTGGCGGTGACGACGGCGTAGTGGTCGGCCTCATTCCAGCGGCGGGCTTCGAGTGCTTCGCGCACGCCGGGCACGGTCTTGACGCCGTAGCCGGTGAGCATGCCGGGTGCGTAGATGAAGTGCTTGAACCAGGCGCGGCCGGGCAGGCCGGCCGGATCGGTCAGTGCCTGTTCCATGCTGCCGATCAGATGGTTCAGTTGCTGCCGTTGCGCGTTGGGCAGGTTGAAGCCGGCGGCTACGCGTTTGTCGTAGGCCGTCTGGTAAGCCTGCGCGCTTTGCTTCAATTGTTTCGCGGCCTGGTCGAGCGGTGCGAGGTCGATCTTCGGCATGTCGGAGTCGCGTGCTGGTGGCCCTACCGGCCGGGTCGGATCGGCATCCAGCGCGAAGGCGTGGTGATCGAACAGCTGATGCTGTTGTTCGGTGGCCTTGCGGGTGTCGTCGACGAGTTTGTGCAGCTCGCCGACGTAGCGATCGAGCGTGTCGCTGAAGTCGCCGAAGCGCAGTGGCAGCACGTTGGCATCGGCAGTGCGCAGCACGATGTGGCCGGCAACCTTTGCCAACGCCACGCCGTAGGCGAAGTCGGGATCGCCGAAACGCACGTAGTGGTCGAACGAGTCGTAGCGCGAGTGGTAAATGCCACCGTTGTCGTCTTCGCCGCCGAAGCCGAGATCGAGCGAGGCGATGCCGAGGTGCTCAAGGAATGCGCTGTAGTCGGAACCGGAACCCAGCGCTTCGATCGGCACGTCGCCGCCGGCTGCCGCCAGCTTGGCGATCGCCCTGGCCTCGGGTTTGGCGTCCTTGGCGGAGCCATCCACCAGCATGTGCGCACGCAGGCGTTCGAGCACGCTGACGTGGGTTTCCGGGTCGGTCACGCCGCCCGCCACCTGGTTGACCAGGTGCTGCAGCGAATGGCTGCCGCCGGCGCCGAGGAAGCCACGGCCGTTGGTGTCGGAGTTGACGTACAGCACCGCTTTCTTCTGCAGTTCCGCGGCATGTGTCTCGGCCCATTCGGTGGAACCGAGCAGGCCCGGCTCCTCGCCGTCCCAGCTGGCGTAGACGAGGGTGCGCTGCGGCCGCCAGCCCTGCTTGACCAGACCACCGATGGCCTTGGCCTCGGCCATCAGCGCGACGTTGCCGGCGAGCGGATCCCATGCACCAAACATCCAGCCGTCATGGTGGTTGCCACGCACGATCCATTGGTCCGGCGCGCTGGAACCCTTGAGCACGGCGATCACGTCATAGACCGGCTTCTGGCCCCAGGTGGACTGCACGGTGATGTGCGCCTTGGCCGTGCTTGGTCCGACGTGATAGGTCAACGGCAATGAACCGCGCCAGCCAGCCGGAGCCACCGGCCCGCCCAGCGCCTGCAGCAACGGGGTCACGTCGGCGTAGGAAATCGGCAGTACCGGGATCTTCAGTACGGTTTTCGCGTCCTTCAGCGCCAGCCGCTTCGCATGGGCGGTGGACCCTACACCGGGGGTCAGCGGGTCGCCGGGATAGACCTGCATGTCGGCGACGGAGCCGCGCTGCACGCCTTGTGCCGGACGCCAGCCGCCTTGCGGATAGACATCGCCGCGGGCGTAACCGTCGTCATGCGGGTCGGAATAGATCAGGCAGCCGACGGCGCCGTGTTCCTGTGCGAGTTTCGGCTTGAGGCCGCGCCAGCCGCCGCCATAGCGCGTGATGACGATCTTGCCGCGCACGTCGATGCCGCGCCGGGCGAGTTCCTTGTAGTCATCCGGCATGCCCTGGTTGACGTAGACCAGCTCGGCGGTGACATCGCCATCGCCGCCGTAAACGTTATAGGGTGGCAGTGCATTGGCGCGGATGTCGGAGGTGCTGTCCCCGGCAACGGCCGGCTCGCTGAGCACGGCCGTGTAGGGCTTCGGTCCCAGCAGTTCCAGCGCAACCTTCTTCGGCGTGGGATAGAGCACGTTGAAGGTTTCGATATGCGCATCCCAGCCCCATTCGCGGAACTTGGCCAGCATGAACTCGGCGTTGGCTTTGTCGTGCGGAGCGCCGACCTGGTTGGGCTGCGATGACATCTGCTTGAGCCAGCTGCGCTGGTCGGCCGGATCCAACTGCGCGTCGAAACGCTGCTCCAGGCTGCGCTGGGCGGTGGCACCGTCCGCATCGAAACCGAGCATGGCACCGTTGCCGTGGTCGTCCGCATTGTTGGCGGTGGTGGCGGCGGCGGCAAACGTCGCCAGCAGGCAGGCGCCCATCAGCAACGGGCGGATCTTCATTCGAGTCATGCGCGTACTCCACTGGTCGGGGATCGTCATTCGAATCGCAGCACGGGGCCCATACCCATGCAGGGGGATTTCACGGCAACAACTCTTTGGTTATACGCGTGCGCCACGCAGAATGCGTAGGACGTTAGTCATGCCTGCACTTCCTGCCGGGGTCCCGGTTCTGTCCTTGATGACTCAAGTCTCATGGCGGCATCCGCATGTCTGGACGGCTACGGGGTGTCGTCGGCCTTTTCCGGCACCGAGATGGTCTGCCGGTAAATCGGGCTGCCATCCTCGGCACTGATGGTCAGATCGTATTTGCCGGGGCGCAGGTAGAGCTCGCTGACGGGCGCTCCCTGGCCCTGGCGGACGCGGTCATTGAGGGTGGCCATCAGCGGCACCGGGTCGAGCGCCATGCGATCGGCCGGGATCGCGTCCTTGCCTTCGTCGGCATAGCGCGCCTCGATCAGGCACGGGTAATGCTCTTCGCAGCGATCGCCGCTGATGAAATATGGGTGGCGCAAGCCACCGAGACTGAGCCAGGTGGGACGTCCGCGACGCATCTGCTGCGCTGGGAAAACCACATTGACATCGTAGCCCGCGCGCAATGCCCATGGCTTGCCGGCCTTGTTCTCGAACACGATCGGCACCTGCGGCTGCAGCTTCTCCACGATGGCGTCGTAATAGGGATGGTTGTCTTCCTTGACCTGATGCGGCACGAGCACGGTCTGCTCCACGCTCAGCCCGTCGATGCCCGACAACTTGTACAGATGCTCGGCCATCGAGGAGCCGCCGAGGAATTCGCCAGACTTCTGGATGTGCGCGTAACCGGCTTCGACCACCACCCGAGCACGCGGGTCGTGCTGGAATATGTGTTCATAGATGTTGCGTGCCTGTTCCGCTTCGCGGGCGTCGCCGGTCGCGTCGGAGAGCGCCTCGTAACCGATCACCTTGAAGCCGAGCTTGAGGGCGGTGCGTACCATTTCGGCGCTGATCGGTTCGGCGGTGTAGAAACCGCTGTCCGCCGTGGGATAACCGCGCGACTGCAATTTCCTGTCGGTCTGGTAGATCGTTTCGACGGCGAAATAGCTGAAGCCCTCCTGCCGCAGCTTGCTCAGCAACTGCACGGTGAGCGTGCGGGTGAGCGGGATGTTGTGCGCTTCGTTGAGGTAGACCAACTGGTATTTCTTCGCCAGTTCCGGAATCGCCTCCAGCGCGGGGCGGGCGCTGTATTCGGGATCGGACAGCGGCGAAGGGCGATCGTCCTTCTCCAGCGGCTGCTTGATCGAAAAGCTCAACGCCGCATCCGGGTAGTCGCCGATGAACGTCTGGTACCAGCTAAGGTACTGACCGAAGATCAGCCGGAAGGCGGGGTCCTTGTCATTGGCGTAGGCGTAGCGCATGACTTGGTACTGCGCCAGCAGACCCTTGTGCTTGTCCGCCTCGTGCATGATTTTTTCGGATTTGCGCGAGGCCTCGATCTGGCGCGACCTCCACGACTGCGCCAGGCTGGCGGCGGGCACGCAGAAAAACAGCGCGCAACTGAACATGATTCCGGTGCGTAGTGCCGACATGCGATGTCCTCCCGTGGTGCCTTGTACTGGCATCGGCAGTTTTACCAGCACGGGCCCCGGCTGTCGCCTGACCAATGGCACGGCAGCGTCGAGCGCGAGGGCACGAGACGGGGCGGCCGGTTCGGGAGCACAATCGTTGTTCCCTGATCGCTGCGGAGAGACGTCATGCGCCCGACTGTTCTTGCTGTACTGATTGCCTTTGCCCTGCCTGCTGCTGCGTCGGCCCAGGTTGCGAACCTGCACAGCGGCGCGATCACCGCCGCGGTGCAGAAGGCGATCGACGACCCGGCCCGGCAGGCGGACAAATCCGACGATGCCCACCGCAAGATCGCCGCGGTGATGATGTTCGCCGACGTCAAACCGGGCCAGAGCGTGCTGGAGCTGGTGCCCGGCAGCGGTTACTGGACGCGCGTCTTCAGTGCCATCGTGGGTCCGCAAGGCCACGTCTATACGGTCTGGCCGGCGGAAATGGCCAAGTATTCGGCGAAAAGCCTCGCGAACTGGCAGAAGTTGGCCGCCACGCCGCATTACGCCAACGTCAGCGTGCTGCAGCAGCCTGGTGCGCACTTGAGCGTGCCGGCGCCGGTGGATCTGGTATTCACCGCGCAGAATTATCACGATTATCACGATTCGTTCATGGGGCCGGTGGATATGGCCAGCTTCGACAAGCAGGTCTATGACGCGCTCAAGCCCGGCGGCCTGTTCGTCGTGATCGACCACGTCGCCCCGGCCGGCTCAGGTTTTGCCGATACCGATACGCTGCACCGCATCGATCCGGCGGCGGTCAGGAAGGAAGTGGAGGCTGCCGGCTTTGTCTTCGACGGCGAGAACAACGCACTGCGCAATCCGGACGATTCGCACGAGGCCAAGGTGTTCGACAAGTCGATACGCGGCCATACCGACCAGTTCATCTACCGCTTCCGCAAGCCCGCGAAATAACGCGCGGAGCCTCACCGGTCGCGTGCATCCATCACGCGACCGGCTTGGGCCGCGACGCAATCGGCCGCACGCGCGAAGTCATGCGGAACACCAGCCCGTGAACCCGACCGATTCCCTCATGCCTGATCCCGATCCACCGCCACGGCGTCCGCCTGAACCGGACGCTGCCGATTGCTGCGGCGAAGGTTGCGTGCGTTGCGTGTACGACATCTACGAGGAGGCGCTGGAACGCTATCAGGCGGAACTGGCGGCGTGGCAAGCCCGGCACCGGTGAGGACACTTCAGCCTTGGAGAGCAACCATGTGGATGGCCGTCACCCGTGAAGTCAGCCCCGCGCTCGGTGCCTGCGAGTTGTCGTACGTCGAGCGCGTGGCCATCGATGTGCCGCGTGCGTGCGCGCAGCACGATGCTTACCGGCGGGTGCTGGAAGCGCTGGGTTGCCGCGTACTGACGCTGCCGGCCGAACCGCATCTTGCGGACTCCGTCTTCGTCGAGGACGTGGCGATCGTGCTGGATGACGTCGCGATACTGACCCGCCCCGGCGCCATCCCGTCGCGACGAAGTGGCGAGCGTCGGTGCGTTGCTTGGCGGCTATCGCAAGCTTCTGGCGATCGAGGCGCCGGGCACGATCGATGGCGGCGACGTGCTGCTGGCCGGCCGCATGCTCTACGTGGGCCAGTCCTCGCGCAGCAACGCCGACGGCATCGCCCAATTGCGTGCCCTGCTGGCTGGCCGGGGATACACCGTGCAGGGCGTGCCGACCCATGGCTGCCTGCATCTGAAATCGGCGGTGACCCAACTTGCCGGCGATACCTTGCTGCTGCAGCCGGCGTGGGTCGATCGCGGGCGATTCAACGATTTCCGCGTGATCGAGGTCGATCCCGCCGAACCGCACGCCGCGAACGTGCTGCGTGTCGGCGACGCGCTGGTGATGCCGGCCAGCTTTCCGCGCACGCGGCAGCGGCTGCTCGATGCGGGATTCCAGGTCAGCTCCGTCGACGTCTCCGAGTTGCAGAAGGCCGAAGGCGCGGTGACTTGCTGCAGTCTGGTGTTTCGCTCGGACGACTGAGCTTGCGGCGAGGGTCCGCTGCCGCCCGGCCAGTGCGCAGGATGTTCCGCCGCGCCGGAACGTGTTCGATGGTCGCGATGTGCAAGATCCTGCGATCGCGCCTACGACTTTTGGTCATACCGCTGCCATCGCCGGTCGCATATAAAGCCCGCCAGGGGAATTCTCGACAACGCGTAAGGATCTGGCGATGCGATTGAAAAAAATGGTGACCCGCAGCCTCGTGTTCGCGGGATGGGTGCTCTGTTTGCCGACGCTGGCTGCGCCAGCGCTGCCGGACCATCAAGAGTTTGACGCGGCCCTGCAGGTGCCGTTCCAGGCTGATGCAGCGCGATCCATCGTGATGCATTTCGAATATCCCGGCGCGGCCGTGGGGACGCCGGTGGCATGGCAGGTTTCGTTGCTCGATCGCAGCGGCCAGCTGCTGCGCGAATGGAATGGCAGCACGGTGATGCATGTGCGCAAGGCCACGGCGAGCGTTCGCTGGGACGGTCTGGACAGTCACCGGCGCCCGCTGCCCGCGGGTTACTACACGGTGCGTCTGCGTGCGATCCCGCTCGATGACGACAATGCCCGCCGGATCGGCACTGGCATGCCTGCCCATGCACTGGCACTCGCCACGCGGCTGGCGCCGACGCATGTCGAGGAGCAGCGTTATGACATCCAGGTCGGCAAAGTGGCGGCCACGGCCATGCCGGCATTCAGCGCATTGCCGCAGCATGGCGGGGTGCACGCACTCTCGGTCGGTGCCGGCGGGCTGCCGTACACGATCTGGTACGGCGACCTGCACAGTCAGACCAACCACAGCGACGGTGGCGGCGAGCTCGCTACCTGCCACGGCGAGCAGGCACCGCAGAGCAGCCCCTACGGCCCGACCGATGCCTACCAGTACGCGATGAACCGCGGGCTGGACATGCTGATGACGTCCGAACACAACCACATGTTCGACGGGTCCACCGGCACCAATGCGTCGGCCAATCCGGCCACCGCGCACAACCTGTTCGCCTCCGGTCTGCAGGCGGCGGCCACGTTCCGTGCCGCGCACCCGGATTTCCTGTCGATCTACGGCCAGGAGTGGGGCGTGATCAGCAACGGCGGGCACATGAACATCTTCAACGCCGACGGCCTGATCGAGTGGGAGAAGAACAGTGCCGGCCAGTTGATCGGCGACTACGAGATCGCCAAGGGCGACTACGCTTCGTTGTACACGCTGATGCGCGGCAAGGGCTGGATCGGCCAGTTCAACCACCCGGCGCAGAGCGGCCAGTTCACGGTCGACGGCACCAGCTTCGGCTATACCGCGGACGGCGATGCGGTGATGGTGCTGGCCGAGGTGCTTAACAGCTCGGCCTTCTCGGTCAACACCACCGAATCGGAAACCAGCCGGCCGAATTACGAGGCCGCTTTCAACACCATCCTCGAACGCGGTTACCACGTCGCGCCGAGTTCGGATCAGGACAACCATTGCGCGAACTGGGGTGCCAGCTTCACCAACCGCACCGGCGTGCTGATTCCGAGCGGCACAGCGTTGAGCCTGAACAGTTTTCTCGACGCCCTGCGCGCGCGCCGCGTGTTCGCCACCGAAGACAAGACCGCACAAATCGTGCTGACCGCGAACGGTCACCTGATGGGTGAGCGCTTCAGCAACAGCGGTGCGCTGACGCTCACCGTCGACTACGCCAGCACGTCCGGCCAGAGCGCCCAGCGGGTGCAGGTATTCGAGGGCGTGCCGGGCAGCAACGGCACGGTCGCAAGCTTGTCCGAAACCGCGACCACCACCGTCACGCCCGCCACCGGCGAGCACTTCTACTACGCCAAGATCACCCAGGCCAATGGCCTGCGGCTGTGGTCGGCGCCGGTGTGGGTGACCGAAGGCTCGGGAGGTGGTGGCGACACCATCGCGCCGACGGCAAGCGCCAGCGAAAGCGGCAGCAGCGGCACCATCACCTTCGGCGCCAGCGCCAGCGACAACGTCGGGGTGACCCGGGTGGAGTTCTACGTGGATGGCAACTTGCAGGGCAGCGACAGCAGTTCGCCATACAGCGCCACGCTTGACTCGACCACACTTGCCGATGGCGCGCACTCGCTGGTTGCCAGGGCCTACGACGCGGCCGGCAATGTAGGCAGCAGCAGCGCGGTCAATTTCAACGTGGCCAACGGCACCGCTGGCGATACCACCGCGCCGACGGTGACTGCCGGTGAGAGCGGCAGCAGTGGCAGCATCACCTTCAGCGCGAGTGCCAGCGACAATGTCGGGGTCAGTCGGGTGGAGTTTCAGGTGGATGGCGCGCTGAAGGCCACCGACAGCAGCTCTCCGTACAGCGCCACGCTCGACTCCACCACGCTCGCCAACGGCACGCACGCGCTGGTCGCCAAGGCGTACGACGCGGCCGGCAATATCGGCAGCAGCAGCCCGGTCAGCTTCAGCGTGTCCAACAGCAGTGGCGGTGGCAGCACCCAGCTGATCACCAATGCCAATTTCGAAAGTGGCGACACCGGCTGGACCCGGACCAGCGGCGTGATCACCAACAGCAGCAGCGAGCCGGCCCATGCGGGCAGCTGGAAGGCGTGGCTCGATGGTTATGGCGCAACGCACACCGATTACGTGCGGCAGAAGATCAGCATTCCAGCCGGGGTGTCGACGGCGACGCTGGACTTTTTCATGCACGTCGACACCGACGAGCCGACCACCACAGCGTATGACACGCTGCAGGTGCAGGTGATCACCTCGACCGGCAAGGTGCTGACCTTGGCGACCTTCTCCAACCAGGATGCGGCCACCGGCTACCAGCACCACACGTTCAGCCTGAACGGGTACAAGGGGCAGACCCTGCAGGTCAATTTCGTCGGTGTGGAGGACGGCATGCAGCAAACCTCGTTCGTGCTGGACGACGTCGCCGTCACCGTGCAATGAGCAGGCGCGGAAGGCGCACGCGCGCCTTCCGCCCTGTCGGCACGCGCATGGAGCCGCGTGCGGTGCACCGCACGCGCGGGCATGGTCGGATCAGCGTTGGCATTGCGGTGCCGGCGGTGGTGCCCCGGGTGATGCTGGACATTCCCCCCCCGCTGGACGGCACTCGAGCCGTTGTTCTATTTCTGTGCCGCCGGTTGCCTGATCGCCTACATGCTGGCGGATCGGCGTGCGACTGCCGATGAGCTGTTAGCCGCTGGCACCGCGCGACGGCAGCCGATCCGATTCTTGATCAGCCGGTGGTCTTTGCCTGCGTGAAATGACGGCGCAGATCCTGCTGGCAGCGGGTCAGCAGTGCAGGGGCGAACGGGTCGCCGTCGCCCTGGCTGAGGTCGAGGTCGGCAGCAACCCGGTCGTGCTCGGCCAGCAGTTGCGCCATCGCCAGCAGGTCGGCCGCGGACAGCGCCTTGCCCAGTGCCGTCGTGGGCGGGCTGGCCGGGTCTTGCCCATCGGCCATCGCCTCGATCACCCGCGCCGGCAGTTCCCAGTGTTGCGCGGCCTGCAATGACAGTCGCCCGGCGAGTCGCGCGCAGCTGTCCAGGAAGCCGGGCGAAAGCGGCACGCTGACGTCGGCGATCAGTTGATCCAGCAGGCGTACCACCGCGCCGGTACCGGTACGGCAGATGATGCCCGCCAGGTAGGCCTCGAAGCTGTCGCAGCCGCTGTTCTTGCCCAGCCACGCGCAGGCGTGCGCGCAGCGTTCGGCGTGATCCCACAGGCGCACGCCGGCGGCGTGGCCGAGCGCGCCGGCGTTGGCCTGCAGGATCGGTTTCATCACGTGCTGGGTCAGCACCTGGCGCAGGCCGTCCTGGCCGAGCAGCACGACCGCCTGCTGCAAGCTGGTGATCGGCTGGGCCGAACGGTAATAGACGCTGCTGGTGACCCGCATCACCTCGCCGACCATCAGCGGATCGCGGCCCACGAGCTTGGCCAGCTGGCCACCGGCGGCATCCTCGCTCTTGAGGGTGCGCAGCAACTGCGGCAGCACGCTCGGCAGCCGCGGCAGGCTGCGCATGTCGAAACGGGTACTGAGCAGCTCCAGTCGTTTGAGGGTGGCCTGTTCGGACGTGGTGGGACCGTCGATGTCAGCGTCGGGCAGGTCGAGCACGAAGCGCTGGAACCGATCCTCGATCTGCGTTCTCGGCATGGTCGGTCGGACTGCCGCGGCGATGCGCGGCGCGGGTGCAGGCGCGGGCATGGCGGTGGCACGAGGCTGCGCGCGAGGTGCAACCGTTTTCCGGCCGCCGCCAAAAATGCGCTGCCACATGCTCGCCATACGGTATTTCCCTCATTTTTTCGAGCCAGGTCCGGGTATCCGTCCGTTATCGGCAGCGGGCCGGAATCATTGAGGCGTGCTGCCGCTCATCGCAGGAACGCCATGCCTTGATCTGCCTGTGCGCAAGCGAGCGCAACGGACTCCTCCCGCCGTTTCGGCGGGAGAGCAGTGCTTGCCGGTGCGCGGATGCCATCGCCAAGGCGGGTTACTTGTTCTTCTTCTTTTCCTGCTTGGCGGCCTTCTTCTCCTTCATGGTCTTGGCCGGCTTCTTCTTTTCGCTCTTCTTTGAATCCATGCCCTTGCTCATGCTGATCTCCGATGTGGTGGATGCGTTGACAGGTGACGCGCAGTGAAGTCTAAGCGGTTCCGATGGCGGTTGGGCGGAATGGTTGACGGCCACGAACGGTTTGGCGCGGCGACATGCGGCCGGTTTTTCAGATGCGTTCGCCGGGCGCCAGATAACGCCATTGCCCGGGCGGAAGTTTCGCCAGCGGGATGCGACCCACGCGCAGGCGCTTCATGGCCAGCACCGTGAGGCCCACCGCTCGGCACATCGGCTCGATCTGGGTCGGTTGCAGCACCTTGAACGCGAAGCGCAGCCGCTGCTCGCTCTGCCAGCTGACCTTGATCGGCGGCATCGCATAATTGTTGAAGCGCAGGCCATGGTTGAGCAGGGCCAGCCCGTTCGGGATCAGCTCGCCGCCGACGTCGACCACGAACTCCTGTTCGACCCGGTCGATGTCCTCGGTAAGCTTGCGCGTGACGCGCCAGTCCTGGGTGAATATCAGCAGCCCGCTGGCGGTGGCTGGCAGCGGCAACGGCGAGGTCAGTCGCTGCAGGTGGCGTTTCAGCGGGCGCACGCCGGAGGCATCGTCGGGCGAGCGCGTTTGCGGGGTGACCAGCGCGCTGGCCGGGTTCGCACCGTTGCCGGCGTCGTAACCGACCGGCTTGTGCAGCACCAGGGTGGCCGGTTCGGTGGGGATCAGCCGGGCGTGAGGATCGAGTTCGACGGTCTGCGTGTCGACCATGAACTGCGGTTCTTCGACCACTTCTCCGTCCACCCGCACCCAGCCGCCCTCGATGTATTGCTCGGCCTCGCGGCGCGAGCATTGGGCCAGCGCGACGACGCGTTTGGCGAGGCGGACCGGATCTGTCATCGAGATGCCATGCAGTGAGGAACGACCATTGTAGGCACAGCAGGAGCGACTTCAGGCGCGATCGCTCCCGCCGCGCGAACCGGAGAGGCATCGTGGCCGAAGCCGCCCCACAGAAGTGCCCACCACCGTGGCAATCGGCGCGACAGCCCCCAGATCGTCAGCTTCCGTCCTGGTGAGAGTCCGACATGATTCCCTTCTCCGTCCTCGACCTGGCCCCGGTCACTGAAGGCAGCGATGCCGGGCAGGCGTTCCGCAACACGCTGGATCTGGCCCGACTTGCCGAGCAATCGGGCTACCGGCGCTACTGGCTGGCCGAGCACCACAACATGCCGGGCATCGCCAGCGCGGCGACCGCGGTGCTGATCGGATACGTGGCCGGCGGCACTTCGACGATCCGCGTCGGAGCCGGCGGCATCATGCTGCCGAACCACGCGCCGCTGCAGGTGGCCGAACAGTTCGGCACGCTGGCCTCGTTGTATCCGGGGCGGATCGATCTCGGGCTGGGCCGTGCACCCGGCACCGACCAGGCCACCGCGAAAGCCCTGCGTCGTTATTTCGACAGCGCCGACGCCTTTCCGCATGACGTGCTGGAACTGCTCGGCTACTTCGAGCCGGCCAAACCCGGCCAACAGGTACGTGCAGTGCCGGGTGCCGGTATCGATGTGCCAGTGTGGCTGCTCGGTTCGAGCCTGTTCAGCGCCAAGCTTTCGGCCCAGCTCGGCCTGCCGTTTGCGTTCGCCTCGCACTTCGCGCCGGATGCCATGGACGAAGCGCTGGCACTGTATCGCCGCGACTTCCGACCGTCCGCGCGCTTGTCGCAGCCGTACGCGATGCTGGGCCTGAACGTGGTCGCCGCCGACAGCGATGCCGAGGCGAGGCGGCTGTTCACCACCCAGCAGCAAAGCTTCATCAAGTTGCGCCGCGGCATGCCGGGGCTGATCCCGCCACCGATCGACGACATCGAATCGTTCTGGACGCCGGTCGAAAAGCTGGGGGTGGAGCGCGCGCTGGCCTGCGCCGTGGTCGGCGCCGCCGACACCGTCCGCAACGGCATCGAGGCGTTCGTCGCGCGCCACCGCCCGGACGAACTGTTGATCACCGCCAACGTGTTCGATCATGTGGCGCGACGGCGGTCGTTCGAGATCGCCGCGGCGGTGCATCAGGACATGGCGGCCCGTTCGGAACATCCCTGAGGCCTCCGGCACGTCGCCGGATTTCAGTTGTGCGCCGGTCTGCCGCTAAGCTCCACATGCCGGTTGCAAGGGGATGCGGGGCTTCTGCGCGGGCGCGAGCTCACCCATGATCTTGCCGACCTTGTCGTCGTTCGACTTGCGGTGTGGACGGAGGTGACGGATGGAATGCGCCCGTTGGGTGCGCAGTGCAATGCTGGCGCTGACTTGTGCGGCGCTGTATGGCGTGAGCGTGCCGTACCAGGCGGGGTTTTTCGGGGTCAGCATCGAGGCGTCGCTGGCGCACCTGCATATCGGATTCATGTTCGCGGTGGCGGTGCTGTATCGCGACCGGCTGCCTTTGCTGGCGGTTACGCTGGCTGCACTGATCGTCTGGCTGATCGCGGTCGGTGTCCGCCGGCACGCTCCGTTGATCGATTTGATGGGGCTTGGCTGGTCCGTGGTGATGTATGCCGCGCTTCGTTCCGGCGCGCGCTGGTTGCGTAGCGGCAAGGATCCGGACTGGCGGTTCGGCGTGGCCGACATGCCACGTTTCGTGTTGTTCGGCATGGTCGCGTTGCCGTTGTTGCTTACGCTGACGAACTGGGTGTTCAGCCGGTGGCTCGATCCGCACGCCAGCATGGCCACGATGAGCAGTGACGCGGTACAGGTCCTGTTTGCCGAATTTTTCGGCGTCTTGATCATCGGGTTGCCGATGATCGTGCTGGGTACCCGCGGGCGAGGTCGATGGCCGGACGTGGCTTGGTGGCGCGAGGCGCTGCCGTGGCGATTGCTGGGCGTGGGCGTATTGCTGCCGATGGTCGCACTGCAGCTGGCCGCGCGGGCCGGGTTCGACGTGGATGCGCTGTTGCAGGTCCTGCTCAACAACCGCCTGCTGGTGACCGCGGCGCTGATCTGGGCGACCTTGCGCGCCGGCCTGCGCTGGGGCATGCCGCTGCTGGTCCTGGTGGAGTTTTTCTTCGCCACGGCGCTGGCCCGCCATGCCGGTACCTCTGCCAACCTGACCGATCTGGCCGGACTGCTGCGCATCGCGATCGAATGCATGATGCTGGAGCTGCTGGTGCTGTTGCTGTTGATGTACAGCCGCGAGCGCGAGGCAGCCTTGCGTCGGCACGAGCGCGCCAGCCTGGTCGAACCGTTGACCGGGCTGTCGAACGTCGCCGCGTTGCGGCGCCGCTGCGAGGTGGATGGCCTGCCGCCGCTCGGCTTCCTGCTGCTCGATCGGGTGGAGAAGATTTCCACCGGCCTGGGCTTGCGTGCGCAGGCCGAACTGCCGCGCTGGGTGGCAACGCAACTGGCCGATCTGGCCGACACCTATCATATCGGCACTGGCCAGATGGTGCTGGTGCCGAGCGCGCCGCAGGAGGACCTGGCGGCGCAGTGGGAGTACGTGCTGCAGCGCCTGCACGAGAGCGAGTTCGTCTGGATGGATCGCCGGCTGCGCCTGCTGCCCTATCTGGGCGTTGCCGGCGCGGAGATGCACGAAGAGACGCTGGACGCGCGCATGCTGCGCGCCTCCGATGCGGCGATCGAGGCGCGCCAGCGTGGTGAAATGCGCCTGCAGCGAGCGGGCATGCTTGCCGGCGTCGCTCCGCAGGTGGATCGCCAACGCGCGCTGCAGCTCTCCTCCACCGTGCTGTCGCGAATCCGCGCCGGCGAAATCGAGCTGCATTTTCAGCCGTTCGAGCCGCTGTCCTCACGGGTCGCGCACGAATCCGTCTCCGGCGAAATCCTGTGCCGCCTGCGCGACGAGCAGGGCGAACTGATGTTGCCCGGTCAGTTTCTCGGCGAATTGCAGGCCGACCGACGCATGGCCGAGCTGGACCTGGCCGTGGTGCGGCAACTGGATCGGTGGTTGCGCGAACATCGGCCCCGGCTGCCGTTGCTGGGCCGCCTGTCCATCAACATCGGCGGCCAATCGCTGGCTTCGCGCATGTTCGCGCAGGAGCTGCTGGCGCTGCTCGATCGCTTCGCGCTGTCGCCGCGGCAATTGTGTTTCGAGGTCACTGAAACAGCGGCGATCACACACGCCGAGGAGTCGGCTGCGTTGTTCGCCGGGTTGCACGAGCGAGGCTGCCAGATATCGATCGATGATTTCGGCGTCGGTTTCCAGTCGTTCGAGCGGTTGAAGCAGATCCCGGTGGACGTGATCAAGATCGACGGCAGTTTCGTCCGCGACATGACGCGTTCGCCGCGGGACCTGGCGATGGTGCGTGCCACGGTCATGGTGGCGCGCGCGTTCAAGGCGGAGACCGTGGCCGAATACGTGGAGGATGCCGAGACCGCCCAGGCGCTGCGCGAGTTGCAGGTGGACTGGGGGCAGGGCTACCACTTCGCGTTGCCGCGACCGCTCGACGACGTGCTGCTGCGCCGCTGACCCCGCCAGCCGTTGGGCCACTGCGGCGTGAATCGCGAGCTCCGGCCGGCGTGCAGCCTTGCGCGCAGGAGGGACGCGCTGGCCGCAAAGAACACAGGCAGGCCTGCCGATCGGCCATAATGGGCGTTATTCCACGAATCGCCGAAGCTTTCCCACGCATGAAAACACCCAAGGGCCTGCAGGATCTGATCGAAGAGGGCGTGATCGATCAGGTCTTGCGACCGCTGAAGAGCGGCAAGGAAGCCTCCGTCTACGTCGTCCGATCGGGCGAGGACATCCGTTGCGCCAAGGTCTACAAGGACATGGCCCAGCGCAGTTTCCAGGCGCGCGTGCAATATCAGGAAGGGCGCAAGGTGCGTGGCAGCCGGCAGATGCGCGCGATGGGCAAGGCGACCAAGTTCGGCCGCAAGGAGGCCGAGGCCGCCTGGAAGAATGCCGAGGTCGACGCGCTGTACCAGCTCACCGCGGCCGGCGTGCGAGTGCCGAAGCCGTATGGTTATTTCAACGGTGTGCTGGTGATGGAACTCGTCACCGACGCGGACGGCCATTCCGCACCGCGGCTCGGTGAGGTGGAACTGTCGGCGGACACCGCGCGCGAATACCACCGCTTCCTGATGCAGCAAGTGGCGCGGATGCTGTGCGTGGGGCTGATCCACGGCGACCTGTCCGAGTACAACGTGCTGGTGGGGCCGGAAGGCCCGGTGATCATCGACCTGCCGCAGGCGGTCAGCGCGTCCGGCAACAACGCGGCGCGCGCGATGCTGCGGCGTGATGTGGGCAACATCACCATCAGCCTGTCGCGCTTTGCGCCGGAACTGCTCGATACCTACTACGGCGAGGAGATGTGGGCGCTGTACGAGCTGGGCGAATTGCATCCGGACAGCGAGCTCACCGGCCACTTCGAGTTCGACGAAAGCATCGCCGACGTCGACAGCGTGATGCAGTCGATCATCGATGCGCGCGAGGAGGCGATCATCCGCCAGCAGGGGCGCGAGGCAGCGGCGCAGGAAGACTGAGCGGATCGGTCGCCGCTGTGGATCGCGCTTGTGGGAGCGGCTTCAGCCGCGACGGCAGAGAGTGTCGCGGCTGAAGCCGCTCCCACAGGGAGAGCATCAAGGTGCGCTGACGTCGATCAGTTCGACATCGAATACGAGCGACGCGTTCGGCGGGATGTCGCCGCCGGCACCGTTCGCGCCATAGCCGAGTTCAGCGGGAATCAACAAGGTACGCTTGCCGCCGACGCGCATGCCGGCCACACCTTGGTCCCAGCCTTCGATCACCCTGCCGGCACCAAGCGTGAAATTGAACGGTGCGCCGCCGCGCGAGCTGTCGAACTGCGCACCGTGCTTGTCCTTCGCGTTTTCGTCGTAAAGCCAGCCGGTGTAGTGCACCAGCACGTCCATGCCGGCCTTCGCCTCGGCTCCGGTGCCGACCTTCCGGTCGATCACGGTGAGCTTGTCCACCTTGCCGCTGGCATGGGCTTGTGGTGCCGCGGTGCAGGCGGCGAGGGCGAACACGGCGAGCAAGGGTAGCAACCAGCGCATGAGCAACTCCATCGGAACGTGGACGAAGCGGCGATTATCCGGCAAACGGGGCACGGCGTCCCGATGGATGCCGCTCAGGCACGCGGGTCGGTCGCTTCCCGGCGCTCGCTGCGCGCTGCCCGCCAGACCTCGCGCGCCGCATCGGCGTTGATCAGCATGATGCCCGCACCGACGACCATGTCGGGCCAGACCGCGTGCGTCATCGCGGTGGCTGCGCCGGCGATCACGATGGCGATATTCGCGAAGACGTCGTTGCGCGCGGACAGGAACGCAGCCCGAGTCAGGCTGCCGCGGTGGTGGCGGTAGCGCATCAGCAGCATCGCGCAGCCGAAATTGACGAGCATCGCACCGAAGCCGGTGGCGGTCAGCGCCAGTGGTGCCGGCGGCGCGGGCAGCTGAAACTTGCTCCACAACGCCCACAGCGTGGCTAACGCGGGTACCAGCAGAATGCCGGCAAGTCCCATGCCCACGCGCGATCGAGCCTTCAGGCTCCAGCCGAGTGCGAGCAGGATCAGCAGATTCACCGAGGCGTCTTCCAGAAAATCGACGCTGTCGGCAAACAGCGAGACCGAGCCGATCGCCAGCGCCACTGCGAATTCGACGCCGAAGTAGCCCAGGTTGAGCAGGGCCACGATACCCACGACGCGACGCAGTGCGGTGTCATGCGTGGTCATCGGCAGGCCCGCTCAGTTCACTGTTTCGGCGGGTGCCATGCGCCGGAGGGGATCGACGGCGACCGCGGAGGCATCGTTCATCACCTGCAGCTGGCCGTCCTGGATCAGGCACTGCAGCCGCATGCCACGCTGCAGCAGCGCGACCAGTTCGGCCACGGTGCCGGCAGGGATGTCCAGCACGGTGAGGTTTTTGTTGCGGCCGAGTGCGGCGCCGACCTTGTTCCACCAGATCTCCGCGGCGTTGCCGCCGTAGCTGATCACCACCACCTGGCGCGACCGGCCGCAGGCCTTGCGGATGCGCGTCTCGTCGGGCTGGCCGACCTCGATCCACAGCTCGACCTCGTCGGTGTACGCCTTGCGCCACAGCGCCGGCTCGTCCTCGTCGCTGATGCCCTTGCCGAACTCCAGCCGCTCGTCGGCATACAGCGCGAACGCAAGCAGGCGCACCATCAGCCGTTCCTCGGTCTCGGACGGGTGCCTTGCCAGGGTCAGCGCATGGGTGGCGTAGTAATGCCGATCCATGTCGCTGATCTGCAGTTCGACTTTGTAGATGGTGGAGTTGAGTGCCATGGGGGTGTGCCTTGAGACAACAAGCCGACCATTGTACGCGCCGCCATGGTGGGGCGCGTTTGGGAATCGGAAGGGCATCGCCCGTCTGGCTAGACTGTGGCGATCATGACTGCGCCTTTCACCCGCGACTCGCGAGCCAGCACCGTGCACCTGCCGAGCGGTGCATGGGCCACGGTGGTCGACGCGCTGTGCGACCGGTTCGTCGCCATAGATCGCGACCAATGGCTGGACCGCATCGCGCGCGGGCGTGTGCTGGACGGGCACGGCATCGCGATCACGCCACAAACGCCGTACCGGGCAGGGTTGCGCATCCACTACTACCGCGAGGTGGCGGACGAGCCGCCGATTCCGTTCATCGAAACCGTGCTGCATGTCGACGAGCACCTGGTGGTGGCGGACAAGCCGCACTTCCTGCCGGTGATGCCGGCAGGCGGCTTTGTCGAGCAGACCCTGCTGCGACGGTTGATCCGGCGCCTGGACAACCCCGAGCTGGTGCCGCTGCACCGGATCGATCGCGCCACGGCCGGGCTGGTGCTGTTTTCGGCGTCCCGGAGCAGTCGCGCCGCCTATCAGGCGCTGTTTCGCGAGCGTCGGATCGACAAGCGTTACGAGGCGCTGGCGCCGGACCTGCCCGCGCTGGCGTTTCCGCTGCAGCGCCGCTCGCGCATCGTGGCGGGTGAGCCGTTCTTTCGCATGCGCGAGAGCGACGGCACGGCGAACAGCGAGACGCGGATCGAGCCGATCGAGCGTGGCGGGGATTACTGGCGTTACGCGTTGTTTCCATTGACCGGAAAGAAGCATCAATTGCGCCTGCACATGGCTGCGCTCGGCGCACCGATCGTCGGCGACGGGTTGTATCCGGAGTTGGCCGAGCAGGCCGCCGATGACTACCGGCGGCCGTTGAAACTGCTGGCGCAAGGGTTGGCTTTCATCGACCCGCTGTCCGGGCAGCCGCGGCGATTCGAGAGCCGGCGGGTCTTGTGAGCGGGGCCGGCCGCGGTTTCGGCGCTGCGGAATAACCACACGCGGCCATTCCACGCTATCTTCCCCGGCAGCATCCGCCCCGGGGAGAACCATTCGTGAATGCACAACCCATGTCCAGCGCCACACCGCGCACCGAGTTGACCGTACGCGGCCTGATCATCGGCATCGTGATCACGCTGGTGTTCACCGCCGCCAACGTGTTCTTCGGCCTCAAGGCCGGCCTGACCTTTGCCACCTCGATCCCGGCGGCGGTGATTTCGATGGCGATCCTGCGGGGCTTCAAGAACTCCACGATGCAGGAAAACAACATCGTGCAGACGGTCGCCTCGTCGGCCGGCACGTTGTCGGCGATCATCTTCGTGCTGCCGGGCCTGGTGATGGTCGGCTGGTGGAACGGCTTTCCGTTCTGGGAGACGTTCGGCATCTGCGCCACCGGCGGCATCCTCGGCGTGATGTATACGATCCCGCTGCGCCGTGCGCTGGTGACCGACTCCGACCTGCCGTATCCCGAAGGCGTGGCCTGCGCCGAAGTGCTCAAGGTCGGCGGTGGCGACGATGCCGCCGCGGCGTCGGAAGAAAGCAGCAGGAGCGGCCTGCTGGCGGTGGCGGCAGGCACCGTCGTGTCGGCGGTATTTGCGGTAGTGGTCGCCACCAGGGTATTCGCCTCCAGCGTGTCGCAATACTTCCACGTCGGCGATCGGGGTGGTGCCAGCGGCTACGACTTCAGTCTGTCGTTCGCCTTGCTGGCCGTCGGTCACCTGGTCGGCCTGTGGGTCGGCCTGGCGATGCTGCTCGGCGCGCTGATCGCGTGGGGCTGGGCCGTTCCGCACTACACCATGCTCGCTGCCGCCACGGGCGCCGCGGCCGATCTGGCGCAGGCGGCGTGGAGCACCAAGGTGCGATTCCTCGGCGCCGGCACGATCGGCGTGGCGGCGATCTGGACGCTGGCCAAGCTGGTCAAGCCGGTGATCGGCGGACTCAGTTCGGCGATGGCTTCGTCCAAGGCACGCAAGGCCGGGCAGGGCGGTGCGCTGCCGCGTACCGAGCACGACATGCCGATCGGCATCGTCGGCCTGATCAGCCTGCTCTGCCTGCTTCCGATCGGCTGGCTGCTCGGCAACTTCAGCATTACCACCGGGTTGGGCGATCACCTGTGGTTGCTGGTGATCGGCGGCCTGTTGTTCGTGGTGGTGATGGGCTTCCTGGTCTCGGCAGTGTGCGGCTACATGGCCGGCCTGATCGGTTCGTCCAACAGCCCGTTGTCGGGCGTGGGCATCCTGGTGGTGATCATCGCCGCGTTGTTGCTGCTGGTGGCCGGCGTGCAGTCGCAAGTGGCTGGCGATGCGGGCAAGGGCTTGGTGGCGTTTGCACTGTTCGCCACTTCGGTGGTTTTCGCGGTGGCCACCATCGCCAACAACAACCTGCAGGACCTGAAGACCGGCCAGCTGGTCGACGCCACCCCGTGGAAGCAGCAAGTGGCGCTGGTGGTCGGCGTGCTGGTGGGCGCGGCGGTGATCCCGCCGGTGCTGGACCTGCTGAACAAGGCTTACGGCTTTGCCGGCATGCCCGGCGTCGATCCGGCGCGGGCGCTGGCGGCACCGCAGGCCGGCCTGATTTCGGCGCTGGCGCAGGGCGTGATCCAGGGCAATATCGACTGGAGCCTGATCATTCTCGGTGGCGCCATCGGCGTGGCCCTGATCGTGCTGGACGCGCTGCTCGGACGCTTCGCCAAATCCGCGGCACTGCCGCCGCTGGCAGTGGGCCTGGGCATCTATCTGCCGACCTCGACCACGTTGATGATCGTGGTCGGTGCCATCGTCGGCTGGTACTTCGACAAACGGGCCGAGCGCGGCGCCAAACCGGAGGCGACCAAGCAACTGGGCGTGTTGTTGGCCTCGGGCATGATCGTGGGCGAAAGCATCATCGGCGTGATCATCGCGGCGATCGTGGTGTTCTCCGGCAAGGCCACACCGCTGGCGCTGGTCGGCGACGGCTTCGGCACCGCCGCGATCTGGATCGGCGGCATCGCTTTCGTCGCGGTCAACGTGGTGTTGTATCGCTGGGTGGCGCGGTTGGGGCGCACGCCAGCCGCGGCGTGAACGATCGACGCGGATTTGCCCGGTCGCCACGACAACGGAATGACTCCCCCCATGCTGGATGGGCTGCAATAGCGCAAGGAATTGCCGGGCAGGATCGGCGAGATCGACAAGCCCGGCCCGGACACGCTGAAGGGCAACCATGGATGCAAAGATCCACGCGCGATCTCTGCGCAGGATCCGCGATAGAAGAAAACCACAGGAAGTGGTTTTCTTCCCAGGCTCCGAGTCCGCCGGCAGCCACGTACAATGCCGCCATCGTCCCACGATCGAAGACCTGACCTGACGTGACTGCTGCCGGATTTTTCGCGGCCGCGCCGGATACGGCGCTGGCCGCACTGTTCATGCCATTCGAATCGGCGCGCCTGTCACTGCCGGCAGATGGCCGTGCGTTGTTCCTGCGCGCCCGCGCGGGCGTGCGGCTGCGCGAGATGGCGCAGCCGGGGTGGTTGTGCGAACAGGGTTTCATGCCGTTCGCCGACGAGCTGGCTCGCAACGGCCTGCATGTGGGCGAACCGGGCGACGATGAGCGCTTTCCGCTGGTGCTGATCCTGCCGCCGCGCCAGCGTGACGAGGCGCGGGCGCTGTTTGCTCGTGCGTTGTCGCACACGGCGCCAAGCGGCACCGTGCTGGCGGCGATGCCGAATGCCGAGGGCGCGAAATCGGGAGAGGCGGATCTGGCGAAACTTGCCGGTGCCGTGGAGCATCTTTCCAAACACAAATGCCGGGTGTTCTGGAGCACGCCGGAGCTGGCCGACATCGATCGGAGCCTGCTGGCCGAATGGCTGGCGCTGGATGCGCCGCGCACCATCGTCGACGGTTACGTCAGCCGTCCCGGCCTGTTCGCGTGGGATCGCATCGATCGCGCGTCGGCATTGCTGGCCGCGCATCTGCCGACGGATCTGCACGGACGTGCGGCGGATCTCGGTGCCGGCTACGGTTATCTCGCCAGCCGGGTCATCGCACGTTGCCCGAACGTCGGCGCGATCGATCTGTACGAGGCCGAGTCACGGGCGCTGGAGCCGGCGAGGATCAACCTGGCGCGGGCGCAGCGCGACCGTGCCTGCGAGGTGGCGGTGCACTGGCACGATGTCACTCGCGGCCTGCCGCGGCGATACGACGTGATCGTCAGCAACCCGCCGTTTCACCAGGGCCGTGCCGACCTGCCGGAACTGGGCCGCGCGTTCATCGCCAGCGCTGCCGATGCGCTGGTGCCGGATGGCCGCCTGTTCATCGTGGCAAACCGGCATCTGCCGTACGAGGCGGTCCTGGCCGCGCGTTTCCGCGACGTGCGCACGCTGGCGACGCAAGAGGGGTTCAAGGTGATCGAAGCGGCGGGGGTCAAACCATGAAACTGGTCAAGTTGATCGCGAACCTGGGCTACGGCAGCCGCAAGGACGTGACGCAGTTGTTCCGTGCCGGCCGCATTACCGACGCCGATGGCGAGGTGCTCTACGCCGACGATGTGGTGCCGTACGAAACCATCCGCGTCGACGACGAGCCGCTCGATCCGCCGCCCGGCCTGGTGCTGATGATGAACAAGCCGCTCGGCGTCACCTGTTCGCGCAAGGACCCGGGCCGCGTCGTCTACGACCTGCTGCCGCCGCGCTACAACGTGCGCTCGCCGGTGCTGTCGACGGTGGGCCGGCTCGATCGCGATACCTCCGGCCTGCTGCTGTTCACTGACGACGGCGCGCTGCTGCACCGGATCATTTCGCCGAAGGCGCAGGTCGCGAAAGTTTACGAGGCCACCCTGGCGCAGGATCTGCGCGGCGACGAGGGTGAGCTGTTCGCCAGCGGTACGCTGATGCTGGAGTCGGAAAAGGAGCCGCTGGCACCGGCCGGGCTCGACGTGCTGGGTCCGCGCCACGCCCGCCTCACCGTCACCGAAGGCCGTTACCACCAGGTGCGCCGCATGTTCGCTGCGACCGGCAACAACGTCGAAACGCTGCAACGCATCTCGGTCGGCGCACTCGCATTGGGTGGGTTGCCACTGGGCGAATGGCGTCAGTTGGGTGCCGACGAAGTAGCCCTGCTCTTCGCCTCGTAGCGCGGGCATCGTCCGCCGCGCTGCCTCACGTCAAAGGGAAAATCCGGCGGGCCGTGCCCGAGCTGCCTCGAGTGGGGCTACAGCACGTGCACTGCAGTGGGAATGGTTGCGCCGAACCATTTGTGCCGCTCGTCGCGGCAACTCGGGCTGCCCATCGCGTACTTGCGGCAAATCGCGGGGCGGTCCTCGTAGATTGTGCAACCGGAGGTGTTCGGGTTTACCGCGGCGCACCAGCCGTCCTCGCCCTTGGCCAGGATTTCCATGCCGTGCTCGTCACGGTCGACCAGCCATGCCGGTACATGGTCATCCGGCATCAGCACGACGGTGAGGCGGCAGCACACGGCCTCGCAAGTCGTGCATTGCACGCTGGGGTCGACGCTTTCCGCGTAGGGATCGGGGAGATTATTCACTCCCCAGCATGACAGCATCGGTCGGCGCGCACCTGAACCGATCGACGCAGGTGCGCTGCTTCAATCGTCGGCGTCGCGCCACAACTTGTTCCAACCATCGGTGCCAAGTCGCTGCAATGTCTCGATATTGCGCCTGTAGATGCTGTCGGTATCGCTCATGGCGTCCATCGCCCGCTCGATGCTCGATTCGCGCAGCAGATGCAGGGTGGGATAGGGCGAGCGGTTGCTGAAATTCTCGATCGCGTCCGGTGCACTGTCGGCGAATTGGTAATCGGGATGGAAGCTGGCCACCTGCCACTCGCCTTCCAGCCCCAGCGTCTGCACCGCCGCGTCGGCCACGTCGAGGAAATCGTTGTAGTCGAGAAAATCGTTGAGCACGAATGGATGAATCAGCAGGCCGGTTTCGCATTCGTCCGGCGTCAGCGCATTGAGCGACTGCAGTTCGCCGCAGAGGTCGTCGAGCAAGGCATCGGTATCGCGTGCATGGCTGACCCGCAGCCGCAGCTCGCCTTGCACGTGCGGCGCGCGGGCGAACGGGCACAGATTGAGCCCGATCACCGCGCGCTCCAGCCAGCGCGTGGTGGCGGCAAGGTAGGGCGCATCTTCGGGCAGCGCATCGGCGTTGAGGCTGTTGGGCGCGTCGTTCATGCGGTTCTCGCGAATGGCTGGCGGCGCCGACTATAGCGCCATGCGGTTTGCGCCGGTGTCCTCGTGGAAGTTGTAGGAGCGACTTCGGTCGCGATGCTCTTCAGTGGGCGGAAAGCAGGGCATCGCGACTGAAGTCGCTCCCACAGGAATGGGGGGCTTGCTCTTGCAAGCGGCATCGCCTGCCCGGATATAAAGGTCGAGTCGGTACAGCCCAGCGGTTGAAACCCATGTTCAAGCTTCATTTCGACAACGCGTTCGTGCGCGATTTGCCCGGCGATCCGGAGCAGGGTGCACGTCTGCGTCAGGTCGAAGGTGCGCTGTATTCGCGCATGGATCCCACGCCGGTGGCCACGCCGCGTCTGTTGGCGCATTCGGCCGAAATGACGGCAGCGCTCGGTTTCAGCGAGGCGGATGCGGTCACGCCCGAGTTTGCCCAGTTGTTCGGCGGCAATGCCTTGCTCGACGGCATGCAGCCCTATGCGGCGAATTACGGCGGGCATCAGTTCGGTCATTGGGCGGGGCAGCTCGGCGACGGGCGCGCGATCTCGTTGGGCGAGGTGATCAACGGTACCGGCGAACGCTGGGAGTTGCAGTTGAAAGGCGCCGGCCTTACGCCGTACTCGCGCGGCGCGGATGGCCGCGCCGTGCTGCGCTCGTCGATACGGGAGTTCCTGTGCAGCGAAGCCATGCATCACCTGGGTGTGCCGACCACGCGGGCATTGAGCCTGGTCGGTACCGGCGAGCCGGTGTTGCGCGACATGTTCTACGACGGTCACGCCAGACCCGAGCCCGGCGCGATCGTCTGTCGTGTCGCGCCGTCGTTCATCCGTTTCGGCAACTTCGAATTGCCCGCCTCGCGTGGCGATACCGCGCTGCTGAAGCAACTGGTCGACTTCACCATCCGCCGCGATTTCCCCGAACTGCCGGGGCAGGGCGAGGCGTTGTACGCGGCGTGGTTCGCGCAGGTGTGCGAGCGCACCGCCACGATGATCGCGCACTGGATGCGGGTGGGCTTCGTGCATGGCGTGATGAATACCGACAACATGTCGATCCTTGGTCTCACCATCGATTACGGCCCGTACGGCTGGGTCGACAACTACGATCCGGACTGGACGCCGAATACCACCGACGCGCAGCGCCGCCGCTACCGTTTCGGCCAGCAGCCGGACGTGGCGTGGTGGGACCTCAGCCGCCTGGCCGGTGCGCTGGCGCCGCTGTTCAATACCGTGGAACCGTTGCAGGCCGGGCTGGATCGTTACGCGGCCACCTACGCTGCCGCCGATCGCGCCAATACCGCCGCCAAGCTTGGTCTGGCCGAATGCCGCGATGATGACGTGGCCCTGATGAAGTCGCTGCATGCGTTGATGCAGCAGGCCGAGATCGATATGACGCTGTGGTTCCGCGCGTTGGTCGACTTCGATGCGCACGCACCGACGCTGACGACGTTCGACGAAGCGTTTTACGACGAGGCGAGGCGAAACGAGGCGGCGCCTGCGCTTGACGACTGGCTGGCCCGTTATGCCGCGCGGCTGGCCGATGATCCGTTGTTGCCGGACCGGCGCCGCGAACAGATGCGCCAGGCCAATCCGCGCTACGTGCTGCGCAACTACCTGGCGCAGCAGGCCATCGACCGGGCCGAGCAGGGCGACGCTGGCGGCATCGCCGAACTGCTCGACGTGATGCGCCATCCGTACGACGACCAACCCGGTCGCGAGGCATTTGCGCAGAAGCGGCCGGACTGGGCGCGGCACAAGGCCGGCTGCTCGATGCTGTCGTGCAGCTCATGAGCCGGAAAGCACGAAGGCCGGCATGGCCGGCCTTCGCATTCGGGAATTGGTGCCCTCGAGACGATTCGAACGTCCGACCTGCCCCTTAGGAGGGGGCCGCTCTATCCAACTGAGCTACGAGGGCAGCGCCGGGATTTTCGCATGGATCGCGCGGCGGTGCGATTGCGTTGCGCATCCCTCTGCGTGCAGGGGAAGGGGGCGATTGCGCTGCCCCTGCTAGAATGGGCAATTGCCCGCTTTCCATTCACGGTGCCGGCAGGCACCGCACGTCCAGGAGACATCCATGTCCCATGCAATCCTCAGCGCGCTCGGCCTTTCCGGCGAGCAGTCCGGTACGTACCTCGGCCAGGGCGAGTGGTCGAAGACCACCGATGCCGGCGCGCTGCAGCCGGTGAACCCGGCCACTGGCGAAGTGCTCGGCACCGTGCATGCGTCCAGTGCCGCCGATTACGACATCATCGTCCAGCGCGCGCAGGCCGCGTTCAAGGTGTGGCGCACGACGCCGGCGCCGGCACGTGGCGAAGCGGTGCGCCTGTGCGGCGAGGCGCTGCGCAAGCACAAGGACGCGCTCGGCTCGCTGGTCGCGCTGGAGATGGGCAAGATCAAGCCCGAGGGCGACGGCGAAGTGCAGGAGATGATCGACATCGCCGACTTCGCGGTAGGCCAGAGCCGCATGATGTACGGCTCCACCATGCACTCGGAGCGCCCGGGACACCGCATGTACGACCAGTACCACCCGCTGGGCCTGGTCGGCATCATCAGCGCGTTCAACTTCCCGGTCGCGGTGTGGGCCTGGAATGCCATGCTGGCCACCATCGCCGGCGACATCTGCATCTGGAAGCCGTCGCCGAAGACGCCGCTGTCGGCGATCGCGACGATGAAGATCTGCAACGACGCACTCAAGGCCGGTGGTTTCCCCGACCTGTTCTTCCTGTTCAACGACGCCGGTACCGACCTGTCGCAGGCCTTCGTCGACGACAAGCGCATCCCGCTGATCAGCTTCACCGGCTCCACCAAGGTCGGCCGCATGGTCGGCGAGCGCGTGGCGCGGCGCATGGGCCGCTCGCTGCTGGAGCTGGGCGGCAACAACGCGATCATCCTCGATGAAACCGCCGACCTGAAGCTGGCGATCCCCGGCATCGTGTTCGGCGCGGTCGGCACCGCCGGCCAGCGCTGCACCACCACGCGCCGGCTGTTCGTGCACGAGTCGATCTTCGACGGCGTGGTCGATACCCTGATCAAGGCGTACCAGCAGGTCGAGGGCAAGATCGGCGATCCCACCCTGGCCACCACGCTGATGGGCCCGCTCAACAGCCAGGAGGCGGTGCAGGGCTACCTGGGCGCCATCGAGAAGGCCAAGGCGGCCGGCGGCACCGTGCGCACCGGCGGCAAGGCGCTGACCGACCGCAAGGGCAACTTCGTGCTGCCGACCATCGTCACCGGCATCGCCAACTCGCATGAAGTCGTGCAGACCGAAACCTTCGCGCCGATCCTCTACGTGATGCCGTTCAAGACGCTGGACGAAGCCATCGACATGCAGAACGACGTGCCGCAGGGCCTGTCCTCGTCGATCTTCACCAACAACCTGCGCGCGGGCGAACAATTCCTGTCGGCGGCCGGTTCGGACTGCGGCATCGCCAACGTCAACATCGGCACCTCCGGTGCGGAGATCGGCGGCGCATTCGGCGGCGAGAAGGAGACCGGCGGCGGGCGCGAGTCCGGTTCGGACGCATGGAAGGTCTACATGCGCCGCCAGACCAATACCATCAATTACTCCGACGCGTTGCCGCTGGCGCAGGGCATCAAGTTCACGGTGTAATCGCGAAAGCCAGGCGGTGGACGGTTTGCCGTCCCTCGCCGGGCGTGGCATGACGGCGCTGTTCCACTTCTGACGAGTGAGCGACCCGATGAGCTATCAACCATCCTATCGTCCTGCAACCACCAGTTCGCTGGCGGTGGTCAGCCTGGTGTTCGGCATCCTTGGCTGGTGCGTATTGCCGTTCATTGGCGCGATCGTGGCGGTCATCTGCGGCCACCTGGCGCGCGGCGAGATCCGTCGCAGTGCGCCGGATAACCGCATCGAGGGCGACGGCATGGCGGTGGCCGGCCTCGTGCTCGGTTACGCGCAACTGGCGTTATGCATACTCGGCATCTTCGTGCTGATCGCGGTGCTGATCTTCGGTTTCGCGTTTGCGGGCTGGCATTGATCGACGCATGAGCGACGCTACCGTTTCCGCTCCCTTCGATTTCCGTGGTTACCGGGTCGTCGTCGCCGGCGGCAGCCGCGGCATCGGCCGCAGCATCGCGCTGGGTTTCGCCGAAGCCGGAGCGGCCGTATCGATCTGCGCGCGCGGCGCAACTGCGCTGGACGAGGCTCGTCAGGCGCTTGCCGCGCATGGCGGCCTTGTCCATGCGCAAAGCTGCGACCTGGCAGATCCGGCGGCCATCGAAGGTTACGTCGCCAACGCAGCCGAAGCGCTCGGCGGCATCGACGTGCTGGTCAACAACGCCAGCGGCTACGGTTTCGACGACAGCGACGACGGCTGGCTGGCCGGTTTCAACGTCGACCTGATGGCCGCCGTGCGCGCCTCGCGCGCGGCCCTGCCGCATCTGCAGGCATCGCCGCACGGTTGTATCCTGCACACCAGTTCGATCGCCGCGTTCCGCCCGCGTCCCCACGGCGCGGCCTATGCCGCGGTGAAGGCCGCGCTGAGCCAGTACGCCACTTCGCAGGCGCTGGCGCTGGCCGAACATCGCATCCGCGTCAATGCGATCGCACCGGGTTCGATCCTGTTTGCCGATGGCCTGTGGGAACGCCGCCGGGCGGAACAGCCCGAGCTCTATCGCGCCACCCTGGCGAAGATTCCGTTCGGGCGCTTCGGTACCCCGGAAGAGATCGCACATGCCGCCTTGTTCCTCGCTTCGCCGTGGGCGGGCTGGATCACCGGGCAAACCCTGGTCGTCGACGGCGGGCAGATGCTGCATGGCTGACCTGCACTCCACTGCACGCTTCAGCGATCGCGTCGACGACTACGTGCGCTACCGGCCGGATTACCCGCCGGCGTTGCTCGCATGGCTGCAGCGCGAGCACCACGTGGACAGCCACTGGCGGGTGGCCGACGTGGGCGCCGGCACCGGCATCTCCTCGAAGATGTTCCTCGACGCCGGCCATCGGGTGACCGCGGTGGAGCCGAATGCACCGATGCGCGCCGCCGCCGAAAGGTGGCTGCGCAGCTATCCGGCGTTCGATGCCATCGACGGCCGTGCCGATGCCACGAACCTGCCCGATGCCGGCGTGGACCTGGTCACCGTGGCGCAAGCGTTCCACTGGTTCGATGAAGAGGCGACGCGGCGCGAGTTCGCACGCATCCTGCGCCCCGGCGGACTGGCGGCGATCTGGTGGAACTCGCGCCGGCTCACCGGCACGCCGTTCCTGGAAGGCTACGAAGCGCTGCTGCTGCGCTTCGGCACCGACTACACCAGCGTGGCCGAACGCTACGCCGACGATGCCCGCATGCGCACCTGGTTCGGTGCCGGCTTCCGCGGTGCCGGCCGTTTCGAGCACGCGCAGAAGCTCGATTTCGATGCCCTGCGCGGGAGGTTGATGTCGTCTTCCTATGCGCCGCAGGCCGGCCATCCGCAGCACGAGCCGATGCTGCGCGCGCTGCGCGAACTGTTTGACAGCTGCGCCGAAAACGGCGCGGTAAGCTTCGACTACGACACCCGCATCTTCGCGGGCCACCTGGCCTGATCCATGTACGACATCCTGCGCCCGCTGCTGTTCCAGCTCGACGCCGAGAAGGCGCACCATCTCACTCTTTACGCGCTGGGCGTGGCCCAGCGCAGCGGTTTCGCCCACTTGATCGCCAAGCCGCCGGCGGACCTGCCGACCACCGTATTCGGCATCACCTTCCCGAACCCGGTCGGCCTGGCCGCCGGCCTCGACAAGAATGCCGAGCACCTCGACGCGCTGGATACGCTCGGCTTCGGCTTCATCGAGGTCGGCACGGTGACGCCGCTGCCGCAGCCGGGCAACGACAAGCCGCGCATGTTCCGCCTGCCGCGGCACGAGGCGATCATCAACCGCATGGGCTTCAACAACGGCGGCGTCGACGCGCTGGTGCGCAACGTGCGGAAGTCGAGCTACCACGGCGTGCTCGGCATCAATATCGGCAAGAACAAGGACACGCCGAACGAGAAGGCCGTCAACGACTACCTGGCCTGCCTGCACAAGGTCCACGGACTGGCCACCTATGTCACGGTGAACATCTCGTCGCCCAACACCCAGGGCCTGCGCGACCTGCAGCAGGAAGCCACGCTGTACAAATTCATTTCGCTGCTGCGTGCGGCGCAGGAGCGACTGGGCTCTCAGCACGGGCGGCGCAAGCCGATGCTGCTGAAGATCGCGCCCGACCTTGCCGAGGCGGAGCTCGATGCGATCGCCGAGGTGCTTCTGCGCACCGGCATCGATGGCGTGATCTGCTCCAACACCACCATCGACCACGCGTCGGTGGCCGACGATCCGCATGGCGGCGAAACCGGCGGCTTGTCCGGCAAGCCGCTGTTCGAGCGCTCCACTGCGGTGCTGGCCGGCATGCACAAGCGGCTGCAGGGGCGCATCCCGCTGATCGGCGTGGGTGGCATCCTGGATGGCAGCGATGCGGCCGAGAAGCTCGACGCCGGTGCTTCGCTGGTACAGGTCTATTCGGGGCTGGTCTATCGCGGCCCGCAACTTGTCGGCGAATGCGTCAACGAAATCCGCCGCCAGCGCGAGGACACCCATGCCGGTTGAACAGGTAGACATGGGCGGTTACACGCTCATCGAAAACGCCTCGCTGGCCACGCGCAACACGTTGCGCGTCGACGCGCGTGCGACGCTGCTGGCGGAGATCCGCGACGCCGCGAAACTGCCCGAACTGCTCGACTTCCCGGCGATCCGCAACAGCCGCCTGCTGGTGCTGGGCGAGGGCAGCAACATGCTGTTCACCGGCGACTTCGATGGCACCGTGCTGGCGATGGCCACCCGCGGCGTACAGGTGGAAAGCGACGGTGACAGCGCCCGTATCGCGGTGGCCGCGGGCGAGCGCTGGGACGACTTCGTGCGCTGGAGCCTGGGCCAGGGTTAC
The DNA here is from genome assembly GCF_008329435.1 of Rhodanobacter sp. T12-5. Classification (GTDB taxonomy): domain Bacteria; phylum Pseudomonadota; class Gammaproteobacteria; order Xanthomonadales; family Rhodanobacteraceae; genus Rhodanobacter. The sequence continues at coordinate 71,533 of NZ_NPKN01000002.1, read as the reverse complement.
GCCGGCCTGGAAAACCTGATCCTGATCCCCGGCACCGTGGGTGCCGCGCCGATCCAGAACATCGGCGCCTATGGCTGCGAAGTGGCCGAGTTCGTCGAGAGTGTCGAAGCCTGGGATACCCGCGAGCGCCGCGTGGCGACGCTGGACCATGCCACCTGCGCCTTCGCCTATCGCGACTCGCTGTTCAAGCACGAGCCCGGCCGCTACATCGTCACCGCCGTGCGCTTCGTGCTGCCGCGCAGCCGGCCGCTGCGCACCGACTATGCGGGCATCAACGAGCAACTGGCGCGGATGGGCGTGGACAAACCCGCACCGTTCCACGTGGCTGAAGCGGTCGTGCACCTGCGCACGAAGAAACTGCCCGACCCATCGGTGATCGGCAACGCCGGCAGCTTTTTCAAGAACCCGATCGTGGACGCTGCGCTGGCTGATGCGCTGAAGCGCGAGCACCCCGAACTCGCCGCGTGGCCGCAGGCCGACGGCCACAGCAAACTCTCTGCCGCCTGGCTGATCGAAGCCGCCGGCTTCAAGGGTTTCCGCGAAGGCGACGCCGGCATCTCGAACCGGCACGCGCTGGTGCTGGTCAACCACGGCCACGCCACCGGCCCCCAACTGTGGGCGCTGGCGCAGCAGGTAATGCACGGCGTGCACGCCAGGTTCGGCGTGCAACTGGAACCGGAGCCGGTGGTGATCGGCTCGCGCTGAGCCTCTGTATTGGCGCGGAGCGCCTGATGCTCCTGGTGCATGCAGAGCAGAGCTTTCGCCTGCCTCCGGCGGCCGAGCCACCTTTCGTAGGGCGGGCAACGCCCGCCGGTCTTCCCGCGGTGCTACGTCGCGTAGCTGTTCTCGTAGGAGCGCACCCTGTGCGCGATGCTCTTGCTTTGCCTGCGGCATTCAAAGCGAAAAGCTTTCGTCTGCCTACGGCAGCCGAGCCACCTTTCTCTGTTTGGCCAGAGAAACGTGGCCCAAAGAGAGGCCACCCCGCTTCCGCGCTTTCCGGGCAGGAAGCCCGGAAAGCGTGCAAGCGGGGTGTCGTTTTCTCTTGGGTACTTCTCTTTTGGACAAGCAAAAGAGAAGTACCTCGCCCTCCGCAGGAGGGTGAAAGCCCTTCGCTTCACGACAACAAATCAAGCAAGAGCATCGCGCACAGGGTGCGCTCCTACAAAAGCATCAAGCGCGAACCCGCTTCTCGATATTCGGCAGAAACACCGTGATCAACCCCATCAGCGGCAGGTACGCGCACAGTTGGTAGACGTACTCGATGCCATGTGTGTCGGCCAAGCCGCCAAGCACGGCGGTGTCGATGCGCCGGGATGCTGATCGGTTGTTATCTGCTTGCCAGCCACAGCGCGCCTGCGGTGCAGGCGGCGAATATCATCAATCCATATCGCACCTGCTTGAGCAGCGCGGCGGCAATGTCCTCCACCGGCTTCGTCGAGAGCAGGAACGGTCGGCCATCCTTGGGGCAGGAGAGGATCGGCTCAGGCCTCATCACGTCGGGAGCATCGGCGCCAAGCATGGCCTGTTTTCTTGCCGCTTCACGCGCGTTGTCCCATTCCTCCATATCGATCTGCCCGTTGTTGTCGGCATCGAACCGGGCCAGCAGGGCGGCGTGATCGTTCTTCCACGATGTCAGGATGGCGGACACGGCGTCGTCGGTGCCCTTCGGGACCTCGTGGACAGAATGACTGCCAAACTGGCCGATCGCATACAAGGAGTCGCCCTCCGACATGCGCATTTCCGTGTACCGGTAATCGCCGTCCATCGAGTTCATGACAGATGTCTTCGTTGGCCACTCGGAGTAGCCGCGCCAGCGGTCCATGCTGCTGAATGTCACCTTGGCCCCCTCCGGGACGATCATCACCCGAGCGGTGCCGTCGTCGATGATGAACGGCAGGGAGCAGGTTGCCTGACTGATCGTGACCCACTTCTTGTGCTTGTCGTCACCGCGCAACTCCTCGACGGTATAGCTCCACCAGGTGCACGGCTGGCCGGTCATCGGCCCCACCCGGGGATGATCGGGAACCGTCGATTGGGTGCCGGACAAGGCGACATAACCCTGTGCAGCGGCACGACAGCGTGATACCGGGGTGCCCTGGATCAACCGCAACTGCTGCAGCTTGCGTCCCCAGTAGTACAGACTGCCAAGCGCGCCTGCGCCGAGGATGAAAGCGATGAAACCTGGAGGAACCGTCGAGACACCTGTCATCACGGGCGGGCCATCAGTTGAACAGTGCCTTCAGGTCGGGCTGCTTGAGCTCGCTCTGGCTGAAGCGGATCGGGGTGGCAGAACCGAACGCAAACAAGCTGGCGATGAAGCGGTCGGGGAACTGTTCAATGCGCACGTTCAACTCGGTTACCGTGTCGTTGTAGAACTCGCGCCGGTCGGCAATGGCTGACTCCAGGCCGCTGATGCGGCTCTGCAGATTGCGGAAAGTCTCGTTGGCCTTGAGGTCAGGATACTTTTCGGCCACCGCGAACAGTTGGCCCAGGCCGCTACGCAACTGATCCTCCGCCGGCCCCAAGGCAGCGGCGTCGGCGTGCTGGCGGGCGACGGAGATCGCGCTGCGTGCCTCGGCAACCTTCACCAGCGTTTGCTGCTCGTACACCAAGTATTGCTTGCAGGTCTCCACCAGGTTGGGCAGTTCATCGTGACGCTGTTTCAGCAGCACATCGATGTTGGACCAGGCTTTGGCAACGTTGTTTTTCAACCGCACCAGATTGTTGTAGATCACCACGACGTAAATCGCGATGACGGCGAAAAACGCCAGAAAGCCGAATCCCTTGATGCCCACTTGATCCCTCCCCCGATGAATGGCCCCAAAAGCATAGCCGAGGCGCCTTCGGCATGGCACCCCGGTAAAGCGCTGGCCGCTCTTGTGGCGTCGTGGAAAAACGCCGTGGCGTTGGCGCAGCAAGTCATGCAAGGAGTGCGCGGGAAGTCTGGCGTCACGTGGGAGCTGGAACCGGTGGTGATCGGCGCGCGCTGAGTCTTTTTGTAGGAGCGCACCCTGTGCGCTCCTACAAAGCGATCAAGCGCGAACCCGCTTCTCGATATTCGGCAGAAACACCGTGATCAATCCCATCAGCGGCAGGTACGCGCACAGTCGGTAGACGTATTCGATACCGTGCACGTCGGCCAGTCCGCCAAGCACGGCTGCGCCGATGCCGCCCATGCCGAAGGCGAGGCCGAAGAACAGGCCGGAGATCATGCCTACGCGGCCGGGAACCAGTTCCTGCGCGTAGACCAGGATCGCCGAGAATGCCGACGACAACACCAGTCCGATGATCACCGTCAGCACGCCGGTCCAGATCAGGTTCGCGTGCGGCAACAGCAGCGTGAACGGTGCCACGCCGAGGATCGATACCCAGATCACCCACTTGCGCCCGATCCGGTCGCCGACCGGGCCGCCGATCAGCGAGCCGGCAGCCACCGCGAACAGGAACACGAACAGGTGCACCTGCGCGCTTTGCACCGACACGCCGAACTTGTGGATCAGGTAGAACGTGTAATAGCTGCTGAGGCTGGCCAGGTAGAAATACTTGGAGAAGATCAGCAGGCCGAGGATCGCCAGCGCACCGATGATCTGGTTGCGCGACAGCGACACGAGCGCCAGGTGGCGTGAGGTCGACTTGCTGCGGCTGACGTGGTGATGGCTGTACCAGCGGCCGACCTGCAACAGCACCACGATCGCCAGCAGCGCCGCCAGCGAGAACCAGGCGACGCTGCCGCGCCCGTGCGGCACGATGATCCACGCGGCCAGCAGCGGTCCCAGCGACGAGCCGGTATTGCCGCCGACCTGGAACAGCGATTGCGCCAGGCCATGCCGTCCGCCGGAGGCCATTCGCGCCACCCGCGAGGATTCGGGATGGAAGATCGACGAACCGGTGCCGACCAGCGCGGCCGCCAGCAGCAGCACGGGGAAGGTGGGTGCGACCGCCAGCAACAGCAGCCCGCACAGGGTGAAGCCCATGCCGACCGGCAGCGAATACGGCATCGGCCGGCGGTCGGTGACCGTGCCCACCAGTGGTTGCAGCATCGAGGCGGTGAGCTGGTAGGTCAGCGTGATCAGGCCGACCTGGGCGAAACTCAGGTGGAAATCGCTTTTCAGGATCGGGTAGATCGCGAGGATCAGCGACTGGATCATGTCGTTGAGCATGTGCGCGAAGCTGATCCCGCCGAGCACGCCGTAGGCGGTGCCTTGAGCGGGTGAATGCGGGGTCGTCATCGGTTCGAGCGGCAGGCTTGCCTCGTCGACGCGGGTATTCATGGTGGAACTCTTGATGGGAGGGAAAGAGGCGGCCGGATTGCACCGCCGGGAGCGTCACTCTAGAGTGGTTGGGGTCGGCCCGCATGCATCGGCGGGTCAAGTTCTGTCGAAATCGGGCCATCCACCGTGCGCAATGCCCGCGTCACCCATTACGAAGACACCCCGCGCGATATCGTCATCACCGGCAACGACTATCCGCCGCACTACGTCTTGCCGCGCCATGCGCACAAACGCGGCCAGCTGCTGTACGCCGCCACCGGCGTGGTCACCGTGATCACCGACGAAGGCAGTTGGGTGGTGCCGCCGCGCCGCGCACTGTGGATTCCGGCCGGTGTCGCGCACGAGGTGCGCATGAGCGGCGTCGTGTCGACCCGCAGCGCCTACGTGCGCAACGAGGCCGCCACTGCGTTGCCGGTGCGTTGCCGGGTGATCGGCGTCTCGCTGCTGCTGCATGCCTTGCTGCTGGAGGCCGTGGATGTGCCGGCCGAGTACGCGCTGGACGGCCGCGATGGCCGGGTGATGGCGTTGCTGCTGGACGAAATCGCCGCGATGCCGGCGCTGCCGTTGAACACGCCGCTGCCACGCGACCCGCGATTGGCCCGCCTGTGCCGCGCGATGATCGCGGCGCCGGCGCTGGAGATCGACATCGACGCGATGGCGCACAAGGCCGGCATGAGCCGGCGCAGTTTCACCCGCCTGTTTCGCCAGCAAACCGGCATGAGTTTCAGCGCATGGCGCCAGCAGGCCTGCCTGCTCGCCGCATTGACCCGGCTGGCTGGCGGCGACTCGATCACCCAGGTGGCAGTCGATCTCGGCTACAGCAGTGCCAGCGCTTTCACCGCGGCGTTCCGGCGCGTGCTCGGTGCGGCACCCACCCGCTACCTGGCAGCGGATGAATGGCTGCTCCGCGGCGCAGGCGATACATGAAACACCTGCCTGCCGCGGGAATTCCGTGTCATCCGGCGGTCAGAAAACTGTCGCAAACTCGCGGGGCAACCGCGGTGCGCTGATCCTGTCATCACCGATGATGCACTATCTTGGATGACAACCCTTGCCGGAACCGATGCACCGATGAACAGTCGCCTGATCCGCGAGACCTCGCCGGCCGGTGCTTCCGCGCCGGCCGCGAATGATGCCGAGACGGCGGCGGTGGATCTCACCGACAACCGGCTGTACATCCACCGCGAACTGTCGCAGCTGCAGTTCAACATCCGCGTGCTGGACCAGGCCCTGGACGAGCGCGCGCCGCTGCTGGAACGGTTGAAATTCCTGCTGATCTTCTCGCGCAACATGGACGAGTTCTTCGAGATCCGCGTGGCTGGGCTGAAGGGGCAGATCGCGCTGGATCACGAGATGATCGGACCGGACGGCATCCCGCCGAAGCGGGCGCTGGCGGAGATCAGCGAGATCGCGCATCGGCAGATCGAACGGCAGTACGCGATCCTCAACGAGCGCATTCTGCCGGAACTGGTCGCGCACGGTATCCGCATCGTTCGCCGCACGCAGTGGACGCACAAGCAGAAGCTGTGGGTGCGCCGCTACTTCCGCGAGGAAGTGGCGCCGCTGGTGACGCCGATCGGACTCGACCCGACCCATCCGTTTCCGCTGCTGGTCAACAAGAGCCTCAACTTCATCGTGCGGCTGGACGGCGTCGATGCGTTCGGCCGCGACTCCGGCCTGGCGATCGTGCCGGCGCCGCGCGTGCTGCCGCGGCTGATCCAGATGCCGCTGGAAATCTGCGAGGGCGGCGACAATTACGTGCTGCTGTCCTCGATCATCCATGCGCATGCGGAGGAACTGTTCCCGGGCATGCAGGTGCTCGGCTGTTACCAGTTCCGGCTGACCCGCAACGCCGATCTCACGCTCGATCCGGAAGATGTCGAGGATCTGGCGCTGGCCCTGCGCAGCGAGCTGTACTCGCGTCGCTTCGGCGATGCGGTGCGGCTGGAGGTGGCCGACAACTGTCCGCGTGACCTGATCGATCATCTGCTCAGGCAGTTCGGCCTGGCCGAGTCGGAAGTGTACGAGGTGAACGGCCCGGTGAACCTGGCGCGGTTGTTCCGCATCGCCAGCCATGCCAGCTATCCGCAGTTGCAGTACCCGCCGTTCACGCCGGTGCTGCCCAAGGCGCTCAAGCATGCCGAGGACGTGTTCCAGGTGATCGGCAAGCAGGACGTGCTGTTGCTGCATCCGTACGAGTCGTTTTCGCCAGTGGTCGACCTGCTGCGCCAGGCGGCGCAGGATCCGCAGGTGCTGGCGATCAAGCAGACGCTCTACCGTACCAATGCCAATTCGGAAATCGTCGATGCGCTGGTCGACGCGGCGCGTTCCGGCAAGGAAGTGACCGCGGTGGTAGAGCTGCGCGCACGTTTCGACGAGGAGTCCAACCTCACGCTCGCCTCGCGCCTGCAGCAGGCCGGCGCGATGGTGATCTATGGCGTCGTGGGCATCAAGACCCATGCCAAGCTGATGCTGATCCAGCGCCGCGAGGGCAGCGAGCTCGTGCGTTACGCGCATCTGGGCACCGGCAACTACCACACCGGCAATGCGCGCCTGTACACCGATTACAGCCTGCTCACCTCCGACGAGGCGCTGTGCGAAGACGTGCACAAATTGTTCAGCCAGCTCACCGGCATGGGCAAGGTGCTGCACATGAAGAAGCTGCTGCATGCGCCGTTCACGCTGAAGAAGACCCTGCTCGAACTGATCGCGCGGGAAACCGCGCACGCCGCCGCCGGCCGGCCGGCGCGGATCATCTTCAAGGTCAATGCGCTGACCGAGGCGAAGATCATTCGCGCGCTATACAAGGCCAGCATCGCCGGCGTGCAGATCGACCTGATCGTGCGCGGCATCTGCTGCCTGCGCCCAGGCGTCGAGGGCGTTTCGGAGAACATCCGGGTGCGCTCGATCATCGGCCGCTTCCTCGAGCACAGCCGCGCCTACTGGTTCGCCAACGACGGCGATCCGCGGCTGTACCTGTCCAGCGCCGACCTGATGGAACGCAACCTGGATCGCCGCGTCGAAACCGCCTTCCCGATCGAGGGAAAGAAGCTGCAGCAGCGGATCCGCAGCGCGCTGGAGCTCTACCTCACCGACAACAGCAGCACGTCGCTGCTGCAGCCCGATGGCCAGTACCTGCGCCCATCCGTGCCCGAGGGCGAACCCCTGCGCAACGTCCAGGCCGAGTTGCTGGAGAAATTATGCGGGGCAGGGGCCGGCACCGGCCATCCGGAATGAGGCCGTCGCCAGCCGCAGGGATGCTTCAGGACCGGGGTTTCAGGTGCGCGGTCATCCAGCCGACCCAGCGGCGGTACACGTCGGTGGTGCGCACGATGTCCTTGGGGAAATGCGTATCGACCGGATACGCGTAGAACTCCACCGGCACGCCGCTGTCGCGCAACGCGTGGTACCACTCGTAGCTGTTCACCAGCGGCACGTTGGGATCGCCCACATCGCCCATGATCAGGGTCGGCGCGGTGACGTTGTGCGCATAGGTGATCGGCGACTGTTCGCGCCAGATGTCGCGGTACTTCGCCGACCACGGCGAGCCGCCGAAGAAATAGGTGTCGCCGGTCTGGTAATACGCCACGGTGTAGTCCATGACCCAGTCGGTCAGCGCGGCCCCGGACACCGCCGCCTTCCACAGCGGATAGTGACCGGTGAGCCAGGTGGTCATGTAGCCGCCGTAGGACCAGCCGCTGACGCCGATGCGCTGCGCGTCGACCACGCCGAGCTTCTGCACCGCGGCCAGGCCGGCCATCACGTCCCGGCCCGGACCGTCGCCGGTATCGCGGAAGATCGCGTGCTGGTACGCATCGCCAAGATTGGTGCTGCCGCGGTAGTTCGGCTGGAACACCACGAAGCCTGCCGCGGCCAGCAATTGCGGCAAGGGCGAGAACTTCACCGTGGACGCGGCTTCCGGGCCGCCGTGGATCACCAGCACCAGCGGATATTTTTGTCCGCGCTGGTAGCCGACCGGCCTGGTCAGCACACCGTCTTCACGGAGACCGTCCGGACCCTGCCACTCGATCGATTCGGTGCGGCCGAGCGCAAGCTTGTCGACAAACGCGTTGAGGTTGGTGAGCCGGCGCGGCTTCGCGTTCACCGAATCCATCACGTACAGCTCGCCCGGGTGAGTCTCGGTGCTGCCGACGAAGGCCAGCGCGCCGGTCTTGGACACGCTGATGTCGGCACCGGCTTCCACCCCGCCAAGGTCGAGTCTCTTCGCCGCACCGGACAGCGGTTGCACCCACAACACCGCATGGGTGCCATCCTCGCCGGCCAGCAGCAGCGCCTTGCCGCGTGGCAGCCAGGCGTAGCTGTCGAAGTTGCGCGCCAGCGCCTGGGTGACATCGCGGCTGTGGCCATCGCTCGACACGTAGACGGCATTGCCGTTGTTCTGGTCGCCACCGCGCGGACGCATGAAGGCCAGCATGTCGCTGCCCGCAGCGTAGTTGGCGTCCATTGCGCCTTCGTCGGTCACCACTGCGCGTGGCGTGCCGCCGCCGATGTCGACCGTGTCGATCACCGAATGAAACGACGGCCCCCAGTACGCTCCGGGGAAGCGGACGAAGGCGATGCTCCGGCCGTCACGGCTCCACGTCGGCGCGGGCGCGCCGTCCTGCTGGTCGGTCTGCAGGCTGAAGCTGCCCTGGGTCAGCCGTTTCGCCGTGCCGCCCGCACTGGGCACCACCCACAGATGCGATGGCGTCAGCGCCTTGCGCATGAGGAAATGGTTGTCGGTGACCTGGAACGCATCGTCATGCGCCTTGATTGCCTTGGCATTGGCCGGTTCGTCCGCACTGACAAACGCGAGCTGGCTGCCGTCCGGGCTCCAGCTGTAGGCATCCACGCCGTGCTTGATGTCGGTGACGCGTCGCGCATCGCCACCATCCATCGGCATCACGTACAACTGTCCTTGCTTGGTTTGTGCGTCCTTGGCGATGAAGGCCAGCCGGCTTCCATCGGGCGACCAGCGCGGCGACGAGATGTCCTCGCGCTTCCAGGTCAGCGCGCGGCGCATGCCGCTGGCCGTGTCCACCAGGTCGAGCTCCTGCTGGCTCTTGTCGGTCTTCCAGTCGGGCGTGGAAACGATCACCGCGATGCGCTTGCCGTCCGGCGAAATCCGTGGCTCGCCGAGGCTCACGATCTTCTGCAGGTCGGTCAGCTGGAACGCCGGTGTGCTGGCGGCCGCACGTGCCGGCGGCGGCAGCGCCAACAGGCAGCAGGCCGCGAGCGCGGCATATCCGATGGACTTCATGGCAATGCTCCCCTGAAAAAAACGATGGGCGCGACCGCATGCGCAACGTGCGATCGCGCGAAATCATATCCGGCTGTCAGTAGACAGAATCCCGGCGACGAGACTGGCACGTTCCCGATTCCCCGGAGAAGTGCATGTAGGCACATGTCACGGGCTTGGGGTCGCGAGACGCGTGCCGATGCCCACGATCAGGCGCAGAATTTCGCCATCCAGGCCAACCGGGGTGAAATTCTTGAACGCATCGACACTGCTGTGGGGCGTGCTGTTCGGTTCGATCGGACTGGGTTTCTTCATCTACGGCAAGAAACAACGGGCGATCGTGCCGCTGATATGCGGGCTCGCGCTGATGGCATTTCCCTATTTCGTGTCGGGCACGGTCCTGCTGGTCCTGGTCGGCGCGATGCTGATGGCGATTCCGTATTTCATCAGGTTGTAGCAGGCGCGCACGAAAAAGCCGGCGCAAGGCCGGCTTCTCGTGAATCCTGAAATGAGTGGTGGAGCGGATGGGGATCGAACCCACGACCTTCGCATTGCGAACGCGACGCTCTCCCAGCTGAGCTACCGCCCCACGTAAGCGGCGAATGTTAGCAGCGCGGCCGGGCTTCGCCAAGACCTGCACACGGACTCCTTGCGCTTCAGCCGGGAAGCAGGGCCGGCAGGCGGTCGTGCAGCACGTCGCGGCGCCAGCCTTCGAGGAAGTCGGGCCATTCGGCGGTGACCACGTATTCTTCCAGCACCTTGCGCGGGCACAGCAGGCCGGGCGGAAGGTCGAGTTCGATGGCAAGGGTGTCGATCAGCTGTTTCATCTCGCCGAGCGCCTTTTTCGCCTCGCCTTGCGGATGGCCGGGGATGCGTGCGGTGGCGGCGATTTCCTCGGTGCCGACGGCAGGAGCGAGCAGTTCGAACAACTCGATCCGGGGAGCCGATCGCAACGCGCGCTGGCCGCGGCTGCGCTGTTCGAGATCGGCCAGGCTGCGCGGTGGTTGTTGCGCCAGGCTGAGCGCCAGGTTGTCGTCGAGCAGCCAGGGGCGGGGTACGTCGAGGCGGCGGGCGCTGCTGTCGCGCCAGAGCAGCAGTCGGCGCAACAAGGCTTGTTGCGCCTCAGGCCACTCTGCCGCGCCGCGCATCGCGCGTTGCGGCTGCGGATCGCCGTCACGATGGCTGGCGCGGCTTTTCAGCCGCGCGCAATCCTGTGCGTGCCAGGCGCTGCGATCGCGTTGCTGCAGGCGCTCGGCCAACTGCTCGTGGATGCCTTTCAGAAACACCACGTCGAGTGCGGCATAGCTGCATTGCGACGCGGTGAGTGGACGCTGCAGCCAGTCGGAGCGGGTCTCGCCCTTGTCCAGATCCACCCCGGCGAGCTCCGCGACCAGCGCGCGGTAGCTGATGCCCAGACCCATGCCGACGAAGGCCGCGGCGATCTGCGTGTCGAACAGGATATGCGGGCCGTTCGGCAGCAGTGGCGCCAGGGTTTCCAGGTCCTCGCTGGCGCTGTGCATGATGGTGATCGCCGGGCCGGCGCCGAGCAGCGGCTGCAGTGCATCGCCGATGTCGAATGCGAGCGGATCGATCAGGGCGTAACGGCCGTTCCAGCCCAGCTGCAGCAGCGCCAGTTGCGGATAGAACGTGTTGCGACGCATGAACTCGGTGTCCAGGCCGACCGCTGCGTTCGCGGGTACGTCGTCCAGCCACGCCAGTAGTGCATCGCGATGATCGATCCAGTCGGCGGCGGGTTCGGGCAGTGACATCGAATTTCCTTGAAAGACGCAGGCCGTGGATTGCCCTGTCGGTGGTTTGTGCCTATGGTGGACAGCGCACGATAACAGGCCGCACCAAGGACGCCCATCCATGCCGAGCAACGCAACCCTCCGCCGTCAACGCGCTCTTGGTGGCGCGCTGGGTGTGCTTGTGCTGGGGTTCGCGCTGATCTATCACTTCTTTCCACGGGTGTTCCATGTCGATCCGACGCTGGCGCCGCGCCGCTCGATGTCGATGGGCGCGATGGAGCCTGCGAACCGCCTGCAACCGGAGCGGGTGTCGGCGATCAACGAGATCAATGCCGGGCCGCCGCTGACGCTGGCGCCGACGGCGGTGATCGCCGCGCGCAACACCAAGAATGCGAGCCTGCCCGAACAGTTGAGTGCCGATCCGCCCGCGGTGCAGGCGCTGCTGGCACGCGCCGCCAAGGCACTGCATGCCGGGCAACTGGTGGGCGACAAGGACAGTGCGGCGACATTGTTCGCCCAGGCGCTGAAGGACAAGCCGGACAGCCGCCGAGCGGCACAGGGCATGTTCGATGTGCGCGCCCGGCTGGTCGCGCAGATCGACCAGGACATCGCCGTGGGGGACGCCGATGCGGCAGGCGAGCTGCTTGATGCATTGCGTACCTTGCCGAATGCGGATGCCGAAGTGAAGCAGTTGGAGACCAGCCTGAAGATCCTGGTCAAGGTGCGGCCGATGCTGGCCAGCGCGGCCGGCCTGCTGCAGCAGGGCAAGGTCGACCGGCCACGGGGCAGCAGCGCGCTGGACCTGTACCGCGAGGTGCAACAACTGGACCCGCAGAATGCGGTCGCCGAGCAGGGCATCTTCCAGGTCCAGCGCGCGGTGCTCGATCGCGCGCTGGCGGCGGTGGCGCAGAACGACTTTGCCGGCGCCGACCGCGAGCTGGCCGAAGCGCAGACCATCCGTCCCGGTTCGCAGCAGATGCGCGACGTGCGCAAGCGCGTCGACGACATGCGTCGGCAGAACGCAAACGGATTGCTGGCCCAGGCGCGCTCGGCGCTGGACGCCGGCAATCTCGCATTGGCGAAGAAACTGGCTGCGCAGGCGCGGGCGACCGATTCCGATCTGCCGGCGCTGGCCGACTTCGAGGAGGAGCTGACCAATGCGCGACTGTATGCCAGTTACAAACCCGGCCAGGTATTTACCGATCGCTACGTCGACCTGCCGGGCAAGACGCCCTCGATGGTGGTGATCCCCACCGGAAAATTCATGATGGGCGCGCCGGCCAGCGACCACATCGACTCCGAGCTTCCGCAGCACGAGGTGGCCATCGACAAGGGCTTTGCGATGGCACGCAGCGCGATCACGGTGGGCGAGTTCCGCGACTTCGTGCGCGCCAGCGGCTATGTGCCCGACTCGGTCAAGCTGGGCGGTTCCAGCATCTACGACGAGCGCAGCGGTGCGGTGCGCGACGATGCGCAAGCGACCTGGCAGGACGACTATGTCGGACACAAGGCGAAAGACAATCTGCCCGTGGTCAACGTCTCGTGGAACGACGCCAAGGCCTATGCCGACTGGCTCAGCCAGCGCACCGGCAAAACCTACCGGTTGCCGAGCGAGGCCGAATTCGAATACGCCTTGCGCGGCGGCACCACCAGCCGCTATTGGTGGGGTGACGGCGCGCCCACCCGGCAGGTGGAAAACCTCACCGGCTCAGGCGACCGCTCGCGCAGCGGTCGGCGCTGGAGCCATTCCTTCCAGGGTTACCGTGACGGCTACTGGGGGCCGGCACCGGTCATGAGCTTCGCCGCCAATCCATTCGGCCTCTACGACATCAACGGCAACGTCTCCGAATGGGTGCAGGACTGCTGGCACGACAATTACATCCGCGCGCCGAACGACGGCAGCGCCTGGCTCAACCCCGGCTGCCGTGCCCACGTCGTGCGCGGCGGTTCCTGGGGCAGTTCGCCGGACCAGGTGAACTCGGCGTACCGCCAAGGCACGAACGGCGACGTACGCAGCGCCCGGGTTGGTTTCCGGGTGATCAGGGAGTTGTAGCGGCAAACACGAAAAAGCCCGCTGTCATGCGGGCTTCGGGTGTTTCGTGGGTCTCGGCGGTGCCGCCTGAAACCCTCCATTGGTACCGGTGAGAGGACTCGAACCTCCACTGTGTCACCACAAGCGGATTTTGAGTCCGCCGCGTCTACCATTCCGCCACACCGGCATGTGAGCGGGACATTATGCCGGGTTCAATGCACGCGGTCGAGACCCAGCTGGCGCACGTCGCGTCCGTACCAGCGGTCTTCCGGCAGTGGCTGGAACACGGCGCAGCGAAGCATCGGGCCGGAGTAGATGTGCAGGCTGACGGTGACCGAGTTGTCGCTGGGATTGCGGATGCTGTGGTACTCGTGCGGCGGGATCAGGCTGCCGGCGGAGCCGGTGCCGGCCTGGATCGAGCCCACCGGCTGGAAGCAGTACCGCTGTGCGTCGTGTTCGATCAGTTCGTACTGCACGATCTCCAGCGCGCCGCTCCATACGCCCTCGACGCACCACATGCCGTCGTGATCGTGGATCGGTGTGCCCTGGCCCGGGCCCCAGGTCATCGCCACCACGCAATAGCCGTGCTCTTCGCTGCGGTACAGCTCGCGGCGGGCGTAGTGCTCGGCATTCGCTTCGAAGACGCAGTCGGGCAGGGTAACCGTCCTGTCGCGGATCATCTTGCACAGGCTGTTGCGCAGGCTGTCGGTGAGTTCGTGGGTGGTCGGCTTGGCCACGGCGGTGTCGATCGCGTCGATCAGGGTGCGGCTGCCGGGGAAATCCAGGGTAAGCATGGTGATCTCGGGTGATGCGTGATGGGACCCATCTTATCAGCGTGGCTGTTACCCGGCCGGTAGCTGGTTCAGGAAGCCGCCGATCGCGCGGCTGTAATTGTCGATATCGACCAGGAAGGCGTCGTGGCCTTGCGGCGAGTCCAGCGCCACGAATTCCACTCGCGCGCCGGCGGCTTCCAGGCCTTCGGCGATCTGTTCCTGTTGCTGCAGCGGGAACAGGATGTCGGTGCTGACCCCGATCACCATGGCCTGTTCGATGCGGATGCGCTTGAGGCCTTCGAGCACGCTGCCATGGCCGTATTCGGCGATGTCGAACCAGTCGCTGGCGCGCGACAGGTACAGGTAACTATTGGGGTCGAAGTTGCGCACGAAGCGCTGGGCATGGCCTTCGAGATAGGACTCGACCTGGAACTCGCGGCCGAACGGTTCGTCCTCGCGCTGCTCGGGGTCGAGCCGGATGCGGGCGAAGCGACCGTTCCATTCCATCGCGGAACGATAGGTGATCACGCCGAGCTTGCGCGCGATGCTCATGCCCAGGTCGGGGTAGCTGCCGCCGTGCTCGGCATGAATGTCGTACTGACCATCGTTGAACTGTGGATCGAGGCGGATCGCCTCGCGCTGCAGCGAGCGGATCGCGATGGCGAACGGTTGCGCCTGCGGTGCGGTGTCCACGCTGATGTGCGTGCGTACGCTGCCCGGGTGCAGCAGCATGTAGGCCAGCGCACTCATGCCGCCCATCGAGCAGCCGATCAGGCAGGCGAGTCGCGTGATGCCGAGGCTGCCGACAACGGCGTGCGCAGCGTTGGCGACGTCTTCCAGCGCCAGTTCGGGGAAGCTCAATCGATAGGCTTCGCCGGTGGCCGGGTCGATCGAGGCGGGGCAGGTCGAACCCTTGTCGCTGCCGAGCGAGTTCACGCAGATCACGAACCAGCGTGTGGTGTCGATCGCCTTGCCGGGCCCGGCCATCTCCTGCCACCAGCCCGGCGACGGGTCTTCTTCGCAGGAAGTCATGTGCGCGCTGGGCGAGAGTCCGGTGAGCACCAGCACGGCATTGTCCCGCGCTTCGTTCAATCTTCCCCAGGTCTCGTAGGCGACCTGCGCTCCGTGCAATTTGCCGCCGCGCTTCATCGGAAACGGCGAAGGCAGGGCGAAGTAGCGGCGTGCATCGCCCATCGTCAATGCACCTTGTCGATGCTGATCTTGATCGGCGTCTTGCTGTCCACTGCCACCACCCCGGCGTCGCCTTCCAGGTCGCCGGGCTGGGCGATCGGCTGGCCACTGTGGCTGATGCGCGCGCCGACGAAGACGCGCGCAACCGAGGACAGCTTCATGGCCGGCGTCATCGCCATCGCATCGCTCAGGGTGACGCTGGCCGGCAACTGGCTGGCATCGAGTCTGGCCACGGCCAGCGGCATTGGCGGGCCGTTGTCGGCACGAGCGTAGACGAACAAGGTATCGCCCGGGCGAAGCTTGTCTTTCAGCGCGGGAGCGAGCGCCACCTGCACCTGCAACGCGCCGCCTTTCGACGCTGGTGCCTCTGCGCTGCTGGTGGCGCCAGCCGGCGCGACACCAGCGCGTGCATCGGCCATGGCGATCTGCTCGGCGACTGCCTTGGCCACGTTCGAGCCCGGCTCCAGTTGTGGTTGCAGCAGGCGCCAGGTGGCGGCAGCTTCGCGGTATTCGCCGTGCTGGAAATTGCTGATGCCGAGCAGCCACAGGCCGCGCTGGCTGTCCGGGTGCAACAGCACCGCGCGCTTGAGCAGGTCGCGCGCACGGCCATCGATCTTGTGATCGCTGCGCGCCATCGAATCGTTCTCGGCCCAGCCGACCATCGCCTCGGCATTGTTCGGGTCGAGCTTCAGCGCGTGGTCGTACGCATCGCGCGCGTCGGTCGGCCGTTTCAGCATGGCGCTGGTCTGTGCCAGCAGCATCCATGCCGGCAGATCCTCCGGCTGCTGGGTCAGGTGCACGCGCAATTCGGTGATCGCCTGCTGCATGCTGATCGGCGCGCCCGCCTGGGCCGATACGCCCTTGAGTGCGGCAGGCGTGCCGACCAGCAGGTACAGCGCGCCCGCGCTCAACGGCAGCACGAAGGCGATGGCCAGGGTCAGCGCGAAAACACCCGCGCTGCGGCCGGATCGGCGGCCCTGCCGCACCAGCGGCAGCAACAAGGCGGCCAGCGCCACCGAGATCATCACGGCAGCGGCAATGTAGAAAGCAATGATCACCAGTCGTCCCCGTTGTTGCTCGAGCGGCTGTCGATGGTCGGGCTCGCCCTGCCACCGCGGTCGCGTTTTCGTATGGCCATCCAGACCACGCCGGCCCCGCCCATCAGGATCAGCAATGGACCGAACCAGAGCAGCCAGGTGCCCGGGTTCAATGGCGGGTCGTACAGCACATAGTTGGAATAGCGGTCGACCAGATATTGCTTGATCTGCTCGTCGCTCTTGCCCTGCTGCATCATCTGGAAAATCTGGTTGCGCAAATCGCGCGCGATCGGTGCGTTGGAATCGGCCAGCGTCTCGTTCTGGCACATCGGGCAGCGCAACTGGCGGGTGAGATGCTGGAAGCGAAGTTCCTGCGCGTGGCTGGCGAACGGCATCGGCTCGATCGCCTGCGCGTGGACGAGGCCGGTGAAGGCCAGCAACGCGACCAGCAACAGCCGCAGGAGCGCACCCTGTGGGAGCGGTTTCAGACGCGATGCTTTTTGTCGCGGCTCACCGAGAGCGTCGCGGCTGAAGCCGCTCCCACAGGAAGAAAGCCGCATCACGGCGTCTCCTTCAGCATCGCCGCGATCGCCGGCTTCAGTTCTTTCGCCAGCACTTCGGGCGTGATCGGGCCGATGTGCTTGTAGCGGATCACGCCCTTGGCATCGATCAGGAAACTTTCCGGTGCGCCATACACGCCGAAGTCGATCGCGGTGTGACCGGGCTCGTCGGCGACCAGCAGATCGTAGGGATTGCCGTGCTCGCCCAGCCAGCGTTTGGCATCGGCCGGTGCGTCCTTGTAGTTGTAGCCGACCAGCCGCACGCCAAGGCTCGGACCGGCGGCTTCAAGCACCGGATGCTCCACCCCGCACTCGATGCACCAGCTGGCAAACACGTTGAGCAGGTAAGGCTTGCCGAGCAGGTCGGCCTTGCTGACCATCTGCGTGGGTTCGTACAACTTCGGCAGGTTGAACGCCGGCGCCGGCTTGTTCAGCAGCGGCGACGGAATCGCGTTCTGGTCGTGCTGGGTGTTCCACCAGATGCCGAAGCCGAACAAGGCCACCAGCAGCATGAAGGCGATGAACGGCAGCAGACGGTTCATGCGCGGGCCTCCTGCACCAGCACGTCATCGGCGATGGCCGCGGCACGCTTGATGCGGAAGCGCTTGTCGGCGGCGCAGGTGAATCCGCCCAGCATCATCAGCACACCGCCACCCCAGATCCAGCGGATGAACGGCTTGTAGTAAAGCCGCAGCGACCATGCACCCTCGATGTTGCCGGCATCCATCGGCTCGCCCAGCGCCACGTACAGGTCGCGGAAGATGCCGGCATCCACCGCCGACTCGGTCTGCACCTGGCCACGCAGGTAGGTGCGCTTTTGCGGATGCATCACGGTGACCGGCTTGCGGTCGCGGGTGACCGTGACGGTGCCCTGGTCGGCGCGCCAGTTCGGTCCGGTGGTGCGGTGCGCGCCGTCGAAACGGAAGTCGTAACTGCCGATATGCTGAGTCTGCCCTGGAGCCATGCGCACGTCGCTGGTCACGCTGAGCGATTCGGACAACAGCACGCCGACCACGAACACGGCCAGGCCCATGTGCGCCAGCAGCATGCCGGCCATCTCGGCGGGATAACGCCGGCCGCGCGGAACTTCGCGCCAGCGCTTGTAGACGTAGAGCAGCACACCGATCGCGATCCACGTGGCAGCGGCCACGCCGACGATGGCCTTGGGCTGGCCGTCGACGAAGAACGCTGCGACGATCGCGCAAGCGGCAGCGGCGATGGATACGCGCAAGAGCAGGCTTTTCAGCACGGCGGGCTCGCCCTTGCCCCAGCGCAGGAACGGGCCGAATGGCATCAGCAACACGACCGGCAACATCAGCAACGGGAACAGGAAACCGAAATACGGTGGGCCGACCGAGATCCGACCGAGGTTCAGCGCATCGCCGATCAGTGGGAACAGCGTGCCGAGCAGCACCATTGCCGCGGCCACAGCGAACATCAAGTTGCCGATCAGCAGGACCGTTTCACGCGAGACCAGCTTGAACGCCTTGCCGCCGGCCACCTTCGGTGCGCGCAGCGCATACAGCAGCAGCGAGCCGCCGACCACGATGGTCAGAAAGGCCAGGATGAACACGCCGCGGCGCGGATCGGAGGCGAACGCGTGCACCGAGGTGAGCACGCCCGAGCGCACCAGGAAGGTGCCGAGCAGGGAGAGCGAGAACGCGAAGATCGACAACAAGATCGTCCACGCGCGCAGCGAACCTCGCTTCTCGGTGATCGCCTGCGCATGGATCAACCCCAGGCCGACCAGCCACGGCATGAAGCTGGCGTTTTCCACCGGATCCCAGAACCACCAGCCGCCCCAGCCCAGTTCCGCATAAGCCCACCAACTGCCGGCGACGATGCCGAGGGTGAGGAAGGCCCACGCCACATTCGTCCATGGCCGCGCCCAGCGGACCCACGCCTGTTCCAGTTCGCCGCCCAGCAGGCCGGCGATGGCGAAGGCGAACGCCACCGAGAAGCCGACGTAGCCCGTGTACAGCACCGGTGGATGGAAGGTCATGCCCGGATCCTGCAGCACCGGGTTCAGGTCCGCGCCGTCGCCAGGCATCGGCAACAGCCGTCCAAACGGATTGGAGGTGAAGATGATGAAGGCGAGGAAACCCACCGCGATCAACCCCATCACCGCCAACACGCGCGATGCGAATACCTCGGGCAGTTTCTGGCTGAACGCGGCCAGCGCCACCGTCCACACGTTGAGGATAAGAATCCACAGCAGCAGCGAACCTTCGTGCGCACCCCACACCGCGGCGATGCGGTAGTACCACGGCAGCTCCAGGTTCGAATTGTCGGCCACGTACTGCACCGAGAAATCGAAATGCAGGAACGCCCACACCAGGATCGCGAACGCCATCGCCACGAACACCGCCTGTCCGGCAGCGGCCGGCCGCGCCACCGCCATCAGCGCACGGTTGCCGCGCCATGCGCCGATCAACGGCAGGACACCTTGTGCCAATGCCAGCAGCAGGGCCAGGATCAGTGCGAGTTGGCCGAGTTCGGGGGTCATGGCATCTTGTCCTGAGCGGTGGGCGATTCTTCGATCTTCTTGTTCGCATGCGCCTTGGCCATCGCGTCCTTCAGTTCCTTCGGCATGTAGGTCTCGTCATGCTTGGCCAGCACTTCGGTGGCGATGAAGCGGGCGTTGTCCATGTGGCCGGTGGCGATCACCGACTGGTTGTCGCGGAACAGGTCGGGGAGGATGCCGGTGTACTCGACCGGCATCGCACCGCCGGCGTCGACCACGGTGAAGGTGACCTTGAGCGAGTCGCTGGAACGCTGGATCGAGCCGGCCTTGACCATGCCGCCGAGGCGAAACGTCTTGTAGCTGGCTGCTTCGCCCGACTGCACCTGGCTCGGGGTGAGCAGGTAATTCATGTTGTTCTGCAGCGCCAGCACCACCAGCACGGTCGCGACGATGGCGGCAGCGAGGATCGACAGCACGATGGTGAGCCGGCGCTTGCGGGTGGGATTCATGGGCATGATGGTCGAGCCGCCCCGGTCAGGGGGATGGTGAAGTGGAGGTGGATTTGCGTTCCTGGCGGACGCTCTGACGTGCCAGGCGGGCGCGAAGTTCCATGAGCACGCGGCGGCGACGCAGCCGCGGCGCGACGGTGTCGGCGATCAGCACGATGAAGAACACCGCGTAGGCCGGCCACACATAGGCGGCGTAACCGCCCATCGCAAGGAAGGTCTGCAAGGCGTTCATCGGTCGACCTCGTCCTCGGCGATCCTTCGCACCCAGTCCTTGCCGCCTTCCAGCGCCAGCAGGTCGGTGCGTACGCGGCGGAACAGGCTTGCGGCGTAGTAGAACTTGGTCGCCAGGGTCATCGTCAGCAACGGCCACAGCATGTCCCACGACATCTTCGACTGGCCGAACACGTTGACCGTGCTGCCCTGGTGCAAGGTGTTCCACCAGTTCACCGAGAAATGCACGATCGGCACGTTGATGATGCCGATGATGGCGAGGAAGGCGGCGGCGCGCGCCCCCTGGCGGCGATCCTCGAACGCGTGGTACAGCCCGATCACGCCCAGGAACAGGAACAGAAGCACCAGCTCGGAAGTGAGGCGCGCGTCCCACGTCCACCAGGTGCCCCACATCGGCTTGCCCCACAGCGAGCCGGTGACCAGGGTGATGAAGGTGAACGCCGCGCCGATCGGCGCCGATTCCATCGCCACCACCTCGGCCAGCTTGATCCGCCACACCAGCGCGATGAACCCGGCCACGCCCATCACCGCGTAGATGAACATGCTCATCCAGGCGCTGGGCACGTGGATGAAGATGATCCGGTAGGCGTCGCCCTGCTGGTAGTCGGCCGGTGCCAGCACCAGCCCGCCATACAGCGCGACAGCGCCCAGCAGCAGCGCCAGTGTCATCGCCCACGGCTGCAGTGCGCCGGCGAAGCGGTAGAACGTCGGCGGCGAGCCGAGTTTGTGCAACCAGAGTGGGATCCAGTTCGACATCATGCGTCCAGGGCAATGCGAAGGGCGGCGGCGCAGGCCAGCGGTGCCAGCACCACGGCGAGCACCAGTGCGGCACCGAGCCAGCTGACTGGCGCGAGCCACGGCAGCCCTTGTTGGGCGGCCGCCACGGCACCGGCGGCGAAGATCACCGCCGGCACGCACAAAGGCAGCAACATCAAGGCGAGCAGCATACCAGAGCGACGGGTGCCGGCCGTCAATGCCACCAGCACCGCGCCGAGCAGGCTGAGCAGCGGCGTGGCCAGCAACAGCGCCAGCAGCAACACCGGAATCACCGCGCCGGGCAAGTGCAGCATCGCGGCCATCAACGGCGCGATCACGATCAGCGGCAGCGCTGTCGTGATCCAGTGCGCAAGAATTTTCATGCCCAGCATCAGCGCCAGCGGCTGCGGCGCCAGCACCAGTTGTTCGAGCGAGCCATCCTCGATGTCGCTGGCGAACATCGCATCCAGCGCCAGCAGCATGGCCAGCAGCACGGTAACCAGTACGACGCCGCCGGCAATCCGCTGCAGCAGCGTGTCTTCCGGACCCAGCGCGAACGGGAACAGCATGGTCACGATCAGCGCGTACAGCACCGGCATCGCAATGTCGCCACGCCGGCGCCAGGCCAGCGTGAGGTCGCGCCGCAGCATGGCGGAGCAGGCGGTGGCGAGGCTGGGATGGCTCATGCATGCATCCGGATATGCCTGGGCTCGCCACCGTGGAAGCTCACCGTGCCATGACTGGTGACCAGGGCCGCGCCGCCGGCGGCGGTGTGCGTTTCGAGCAGGTCGTTCACCAGTGCGATGCCGATGCGATCGAGGTTCGCGTAGGGCTCGTCGAGCAACCACAGGCTGGCCGGCAGCAACAGCAGCCGGGCCAGCGCGGCGCGCTTCTTCTGGCCAGCGGACAGGCGTCGCACGGGCTCGTCCTCGTATCCACGCAGGCCAATGGCATTGAGCGCCGACGCCACGCTGGCACCGTCACGGCAGCCATGCAGGCCAGCGGCAATGCGCAGGTTCTCGCGCGGGCTGAGATCGGCCTTGAGTCCGAGCTGATGGCCGAGGAACAGGATCTCGCCGGCGCAGTCGTCGCGTTGCAGCGGTTCGCCGCGCCAGTACAGTTCACCTGCACTGAGGTGCAGCAGGCCGGCGAGCATGCGCAGCAGGGTGGTCTTGCCGCTGCCGTTGTCGCCCTCGATCAGGGCGAGTTCGCCTGCGCACAGCTCGAAATCCAGCGGTGCGAACACCGGTTCGTCCTGGCGATGGAAGCTCAAGGCCCGCGCTTCGAGCAGGGGCACGGCGGGATTGGCGGCGGTCATTGCCTCGATTGTCCGCAATGCCGAGGGGGCTTGTCCATGCGGCGTGCTGCCGCTGAGCCGGTCAGTCCAGCCAGCGCAGGCACGCGCAACTGCAGGCTTGACCGTGCACGTAGGCCCGCTGCTGGTAATGCCTGGCCAACGCGTCCAGCGCGCGGGTGTCGGGGCCGATCACGAACAGGCTCGGTTCGCGCCAGTCTGCTGCAACTCCGAGCGCCGGACGGATCACGACGGTACTCGGCAACGCACGCAGCGATTCGATCAACCGGCGCTGTGCCGCGCGATTGTGGTGCCGGTCGCCGAGGCGTGCCCCGGGGTTCCATGCAGTGATGAAGCCCCAGCACCGCTTGTCCGTAGCCGCATGCAATGGGGCAGGCAGCGCTTCGCCAATCCGGATCACGGCCCAGCCGCCGCGCGCCAGGCGCACCCGGTATTCGGTGGCCTCGAAGGCGGCGCGCAGATCGCTATCCACGCAAGGGCGGCAGTGGTGGCAGGCTGCTCTGGAACAGGCTGGCCGCCGCATCGAGGTCGACATCCTCGACCCGTGTCACGTCGCGCAGCAGCTGTTCCAGCAAGGCGTCCTGTGCGCGTCCGCGTTCCAGCGCATAGGCATACGGCACGTGGGTGAAGGTGACCATCCGATAGCGCGCCATGTAGTGCTGCGGCACGCGCAAGGCGAGCAACGCGCCCAGTTCGCGCTTGGCCAGATAATGCGGGTCGGCCACGGAGTCTCGCATTTCGACGTAGTTTTCCAGCGCCATCGCGGCGATCGCGTTGGCGTTCGGCTGGCGCACGCGCTGGAATTCGGCAAACACCTCGGCACCGTCGTTCGGCGCCACGGCCAGCAGGTTGGCCAGCACCACGGTGTCCTCGAAGCCGCAATTCATGCCCTGGCCGTGGAACGGCACGATCGCGTGGGCGGCATCGCCGACCAACAGTGCGCGGCCGTCCAGGTGCCAGCGATCCAGGTACAGCGTGGACAGGGTGCCGACCGGATGGCTGTCGAAATCTTCGTTGAAGCGCGGGATCAACGACAGCAGGCCCGGGAACTGGGTGCTGAAGAAGGCCGCGGCGGTGTCGGCGTCGGGCAGGGTGGCGAAACTCGGCGCAGGGCCTTGCGCCGGCAGGAACAAGGTAACGGTGAAGCTGCCTTCGGTATTCGGCAGCGCGATGCACATGTAGCCGCCGCGAGGCCAGATGTGCAGCGCATGCGGCTCCAGCGCGAACTGGTCGCGACCGCCACTGAGTTGCAGCACGGCTCCCGGCAGTTCGCCGGACGGTGGAATTTCCAGTTCCTTGTAGCCGTGGCCGAGCGACTCGACGCGTTCGCCCAGCGGCGTGTGTGCATTCATCATCGCGCGCGCCGCCGAGCCGGCGCCGTCGGCACCGATCAGCATGCCGATCGGATGTTCGCGTTCGGTGCCTGCTGCATCCGCGAGCCGGATGCGCTGCGCATCGAAGTCGGCGCCCACCAGTGACTGCCCGAAATGGAACTTCACGCCTGCGGCCTCGGCGGCATCCAGCAGCAGCATGTTCAACGCGCCGCGCGAGACCGACCAGATCACCTCGCTGTCGTCGACGCCGTAGCGCTGAAGGCCGCTGCTGCCGTCGCGGGCATGCACCATGCGACCGCGCATCATCACCGCGCGTTGCAGCACATCGTCGGCCAGGCCGGCACTGCGCAGCGCCTGCAGCCCGCGTTCGGCCAGTGCCAGGTTGATCGAACGACCGCCAAGGAAGCCGGCCTGCCGCGGATCGGGCCGTTTCTCGAACACCTCAACCGCAAAGCCGCGTCGAGCCAGTTGCTGCGCCAGCAGCGCGCCGACCAGGCCGCCGCCGATGAGGGTAATGGTTTGCTGCGCCATGCTGCGATCCGTGAGGTGAACCCGCTCACTGTTCCGCAAGCGGCGCGCGACTGCAATGCCGCGCTGCCGGAATTGCTCAGAAACTCATGAAATAGCCGCCGTTGACCGGCAGGTTGGCACCGGTGATGTAGCCGGCATCGTCGGCGGCGAGGAAGCCCACCGCGCGGGCGATATCGGCGGGTGAGCCGAGCCGGCCGACCGGAATGTCGGCGATGATCTGCGCGCGAATCTCCGCCGACACCGCAGCGACCATCGGGGTGTCGCAATAGCCGGGCGAGACGGTGTTGACGGTGACGCCCTTGCGTGCGGTCTCGCGTGCCAGCGCCATGCTGAAGCCGTGCACGCCGGCCTTGGCGGCGGAATAGTTGGTCTGGCCGAACTGACCGGTCTGGCCGTTCACCGAACTGATGTTGACGATGCGGCCGAAGCCGCGCGCTGTCATGCCTTCGACCACGTTGCGGCACATGTTGAAGACACCGTCCAGATTCACCCGCATCAGCTCGTGCCATTGCTGCGGCGTCATCTTGCGCAGGCTGGCGTCGCGGGTGATGCCGGCGGCGTTGACCAGGATGTCGATGCTGCCATGCTGCTGTTCGATGCGTTCGGTGAGTTGCCGGCAGCTGTCGAAGTCGCTGACGTCGGCCGGCTCGAATGCGATGGCATCACCGAAGCTGGCGACCTCGTCGCGGAACGCGGCCACGCGTTCGTTGCGCACGGACAGATCCACCGCGATCACGGTTCGACCGGCTTGCGCCAGCTGGCGGCAGATCTCCGTGCCGAGGCCACCGATGCCGCCGGTGACCAGGGCGATCCGCTTGGGCGGAGCAGGTTGGCTCATGGGGTGTCTCCAAGGCTCGATCATGCCGCAAGGCAGCACGTGTCGTGCTGCAGCGATCGGTTCGTGGGGAATGGACGAACGGCGCGTCGAAGCATGCCGTCGCCGGGTTGGGATCAGCCGGACTTCTTGCCGCCGCGAGTGCCGGCACCTGGCGTCGGAATTGCCTGCGCCGCGGTATCCATCAGGCCGCGCTGCATGGCCTGGAACGCGGCCAGATTGCGCTCGGTCAGGTCAGTCAGCGTGTTCCACGGGGTCTGTCCCATCAGGCTGTTGAGCTGGCTGCGGAACTGGGTCTGCTGGTCGAGGAACACCTGCAGGCTCTGCTCCAGGTAAGGCCCCATGAAGCCCTGCAGCGAATTGCCGTAGAAGCGGATGATCTGGCTGAGCAGCTGCGGCGACAGCATCGGCTGCCCCTTGTCTTCGTGCTCGGAGATGATCTGCAGCAGTACCGAACGGGTCAGGTCTTCGCCGCTCTTGGCGTCGCGGACCTCGAAGTCCTCGTTGTCCAGCACGAGCTGGCGGACTTCTTCCAGCGTGATGTAGCTGGAGATCTCCGTGTCGTACAGACGCCGGTTCGGATACTTCTTGATGGTGCGTTTGGTTTGTGCCATGCGACGAACGCTAGCAGAAGATATTGCGGCGCACCAGTCGTGAGCCGGTGTTTCATGCTGCGCAGCATTCCTCAATGACCGACCGCGCCACCGGCACTGCCGAACGGCGGCCGGGCGAACCACAGGATCGGAATCAGCGCCACGAACAGGATCGCGCAGGCCCAGAACACGTCGTTCACCGCAAGGGTCAGCGCTTCGCGCGTCAGCAACTGGTCGATCAGCCCGAGGCTTTGCGTATGCGACAGCCCCGCATGCGACAGTTGGCCGATGAACCGGGTTGCGGCCGGATGACCGGGGCTGACGTACTCGGTCAGGGTCGCGTGATGGGTCTCGCCGCGGTGCTGCCACATCGTCACCATGATCGCGGTGGACACGCTCGAGCCGATCGTGCGGCAGAAGTTGGACAGGCCCGAGGCGCTGGCGATCTGGTCCACCGGCAGTCCGGACAGGTAGACCTGGTTCAACGGAATGAAGAAGCACGGGATCGCCAGGCCCATCACGAAGCGCGGCACCACTAGGGTGGAGAACGAGGCGGAGCTGTCGAAGGTGGAGAACCAGTACGCGGTGCCGGCGAAGACCAGGAACGCGAACGTCACCACCGCGCGCAGGTCCAGCTTGTGCATGTTCTTGCCCAGGATCGGCGCGATCAGGAACGCCAGCACGCCGACCGGCGCGGTGGCCAGGCCAGCCCAGGTGGCGGTGTAGCCCAGGGTGATCTGCAGCCACAGCGGAAACACCACGTTGATGCCGAAGAACGCGAACATGCCCAGCGACAGGCTGATCACGCCGACGGTGAAGTTGCGTTGCTTGAACAGCGACAGGTCGACCACCGGATGTTTCGCGTGCAGTTCCCACACGATCAGGAAGGTGAGGCAGACCAGCGCGACGAGGCCCAGGGTGAGGATCATCGGCGAGGAGAACCAGTCGTGGTCGTTGCCGTTGTCCAGCATGAACTGCAGCGCACCCACGCCGACCACCAGCAGCACCAGCCCGATCATGTCGATCGGCGCCTTGAAGGTCTTCGTCTCGCGCTTGCGCAGCAGGCCCCAGGTGACCACCGCCGCTGCCAGCCCGACCGGCAGGTTGATGTAGAAGATCCATGGCCACGAGAAATTGTCGGTCAGCCAGCCGCCCAGGATCGGGCCGAAGATCGGTGCCACCACCACGGTCATCGCCCACAGCGCCAGCGCGATGCCCTGTTTCTCTTTCGGGTAGTTCGACAGCAGCAGGGTCAGCGACAGCGCCACCATCGGACCGGAACCGGCGCCCTGCAGCAGGCGGCCGATCACCAGCATCGGCATGCTGGTGGCCAGGCCGCACAGCATCGAGAAGACCACGAACATCAGCACCGAGCCGACGAAGGTCTTCACCTCGCCGAAGCGGCGCGCCAGCCAGCCGGTGAGCGGCTGCATGATCGCGCTGGCCAACGCGTAGGAGCTGATCGTCCAGGTGCCTTCGCTGGGGCTCACGCCGAGGCTGCCGGCGATGTGCGGCACCGCGACGTTGACGATCGTCATGTCCAGCACCTCCATGAAGGTACTGAACGCGACGGCGATGGTGAGCAGCGCCAGCGGGCCGCCGTGCAGCGGCTTCAGCGGGGCGGCTTCGGCGATGGCGTCGTTCGGCGTGGCAGCCATGATCAGGCTCAGTTCGCGGCGGTGGCGTGGGAGAGGTTGGCGCGGATGATCCGTTCCGCTTCCGCATCGGCCTTGCTGGCCATCCGGTCGTAGACGTCGGTCTGCGCGACCGGTTGCTGCGCCGAGGTAGTGGCCAGCACGCTGCCCCGGTCATCGTGGATGTCGACTGTGACGTCGGTGGACAGGCCGATGCGCAGCGGGTGCTTGTCCAGCTCCTTGTTGTCCAGTGCGATGCGCACCGGCACGCGCTGCACCACCTTGATCCAGTTGCCGGTGGCGTTCTGCGCCGGCAGCAGCGAGAAGACGCTGCCGGTGCCGGCGCCCAGGCCGATCACCTTGCCGTGGTACTCCGCGTCGCCGCCATACAGGTCGGACACCACGGTCGCCGGCTGGCCGATGCGGATATGGCGCAGCTGGCTTTCCTTGAAGTTCGCGTCGATCCACAGGTCGTGCAGCGGCACCACGGTCATCAGCTGCTGGCCCGGCTGCACGCTGTTGCCCAGTTGCACGCTGCGCTCGGCCACGTAGCCGGATACCGGCGCATAGATCGTGTTGCGCTGCGCGGCGACCCAGGCGGCGCGAAAGTTCGCGCGGGCCTGCAGCACCACCGGGTTCTGCGCGACGTCGGTGCCTTCGATGGCGGCATGCGCGGCAGCCGACTGCGCCTCGGCGGCGTTCACCGCGGCGCGTGCCTGTTCCACGCCGTTGCGCAGATGCTGCACGATCTCGGGCGATTCGGCGTGCGCGGCGATCAGGGGCAGGCGGCGCTTGAGGTCGGCCTCGGCCTTCTTCAGGTCGAGCTTCGCGGCAACCACCTGCGCATCGGCGCTGCTGGCCGAACTGGTTTGCTGGCGCACGCCGCGCACGGCCTGGGCCAGCGCGCTGCGCGCTTGCGCCAGCCGGGTGTCGGCATCGGTGCCGTCCAGCTTCACCAGCACCTGGCCGGCCTCGACGTGCTGGGTGTCGTCGGCGAGGATCGCCACCACCGTGCCCGGCACCTGCGCCGAGATCGCCACCTGGTTGCCGCCGACGTAGGCGTTGTCGGTCTTCACCCGGGTCGACAACACGAAGAACCACAGCAGGAACCACAGCAGTCCAGCCAGGATGAAGGCGCCGGCCACGATCAGCAGCGCGCGCCGGCGCTTGCCCGGATCCTTCGCGGCCATGCCGCTGTCGTTGGTTTCGACGGACGTCTTGTCGGATTCAGTGGCGCTCATGGGCGGAGGCTCCGGCGGTAACAGAAGGTGATGAGGAGGTCGGCTTGTCGGTGGCCTGGTAGCCACCGCCGAGTGCCTTGATCAGCGAAAGGTCGGTGCTCAATGCCTGCGCCTGCAGTTGCGTCGCGGCATCGCGCTGCTGCAACAACTGCGCCTGCGCCGCGAGGCTCTCGCGGGCGTCGCGCACGCCCTGGCGCGCCCGCGCCTGAGCGCTTGCCAGCAACTGCCGGTCTGCATCGATCTGGGCTTGCTGCTCGCGCTGGCGTGCGGCGATCTGCTCGGCGCTCAGCGCCTGCGTGGCCACCTCGCGTGCGGCGGTCAGCACGGTGCTGTCGTACTGCGCTACTGCGCCGTCGAGTTGGGCCTTGCTCACGCCATAGTTCGCCTCGAGCGTGCCGCCGCTGAAGATCGGCAGATGCAGCGCCGGCGTCAGTGCGAACGTGCGGCTGCCGGCGGTGAGCAGCTTGCCCATGTCGATGCTGGACAGGCCGACCATCGCCTTGATGCTGATGTCGGGGAAGAACTCGGCGCGTGCGGTGTCGGTTTGTTTCAGGGCGGCCTCGACCTGCCAGCGGCTGGCGGCGATGTCGGGTCGCCGGGCGATCAGGTCGAGCCCGGCATCGGCCGGGATGCCACGCTTGATCGTCGGCAACGGCTGCGCCTGGAGTTCCGGCAGCTGCGCCGGTGCGACGCCAAGCAGCGAGGCCAGTGCGGCGCGGCGAATCTTCGCCGAGCCGTCCAGTGCCGCGCGCATTTCGCGCACGGCAGCGAGTTGCGCCCTGGCTTTCTGCGCCTCGTCCGGCAAATCCACGCCCTGACGTACGCGCAGCTCGGCGATGTGGGAGAGCTGCTGCTGCGTGGCGAGCAACTGGTCGGCCAGTTGCAGGCGTGCCTGGTCAGCCTGCCAGCCGAAATACGTATCGGCGACGGCGTACTGGATGGCCAGTGCGGCGGCGCTGCGTTGCGCCTCGGTGGCGTGGGCCTGGTCCAGCGCCGCTTCCACCGTTGCACGCTTCTTGCCCCACCAGTCGAAGTCGTAGTCCAGCTGCACGCCAAGGTCGGCCTGGTTGTACCAGCTGAAACCGAGGAACTTGCTCGGGATCAGTCCGTGGTCGCTCATGCGCTGGCGCGACACCTGCGCGCTGCCGTTGACCGACAGGCCGAGCTGCGCCGCGGCCAGTCGCGCCGATTGCTCGGCGTTCCTCACGCGGCTTTGTGCCAGTGCGAGGTCGGGCGACTGCTGCATTGCGCGGTCGATCAGATCATCCAGCTGCGGATCGTCGTACTGGCGCCACCACTGCGCGGCGGGCCAGCCGGGACGGGCGGGAGCCTGCAGGCCGGCCAGCGGTACGTCGTCACGCAGCGTCGGCGACCCGAGTCTGGCTGGTGCGCTGGCACAGCCGGCCAGCATCAGCACGATCGCGGCAGCCAGCACGGCACGACCGTGGAGCGGGGCATGCTTCATCGGAATCTTCTTCATGGGAGGCGGTTTTCACTCAGCTGATCGAGATTGCCGGCCAATTTGCGCAGCAGGCGATCGAGATGGCGTTTGTCGCTGTCGCTGAAGCCGGCAAACATGGTGGCGACACGGGGAAACATCGGCGGCAGCATCTTCTGCACGAAGCGCCGGCCGGCCGGCGTGATGCGGATCAGCACACGGCGGCGATCCTCCTTGCCGGCACCGCGGGTGATCAGCCCGCGCTTGACCAGTGCGTTCGCGATGCGGGTCATGTTGGTGGCTCCCTGGGTCGCGTACTCGCACAGTTCGCCGGGCGTGGAGCTGCCGTCCGGGCGGCTGTACAGGATCATCAGGGTCAGGAATTCGCTGTGGTTGAGCTTGTGCGATTTCAGCTTGTACTCGAGCTCTTCCTCGAGGCTGCTGCTGACCATCAGCATCAAGCGGCACAACCGTGCCTCGGCTGCCGGCATCTGCGGGATGATCTGGCTCACCCGGCCGATGCCCTCGTCCATCATTACGATGCAATTCGTCAGCCGCGCCATTTCACCAGCTCATATTTCACCAATGAAATAAAAGATAGCAAGTGCATGCGGCGATACGCAAGTGGGCCGCAGCATCCGCCTGTCGCGACGACGAGCAGCCGATTCCGGTGTACGGATGTGGGTCTCTGCGGAAATCGCAGGCTGCGCACGCGGCGGAACGGTCAGCCGCCGTGTCGATGGATGCCGAACAGGCGATGCGCATTGGCGGTGGTTGCGGCGGCCACCACGGCTTCCGGCTCGTCGCGAAGCGCCGCCACGCAGCGCAGCACATCCGCGACCCGGGCCGGCTCGTTGCGCTGGCCGCGATGATCCGCGCCGGGCTGATCGGGCGCATCGCTTTCGAGCAGGAGGAATTCGATCGGCATCGTCGCCACGATTCGGCGCAGACGCTGCGCACGCGGGTAGGTCACCGGGCCGCCGATGCCCAGGTGGAAGCCCAGCTCCCACAGGCGGTGGGCCTGCTGCTCGCTCCCGGAAAAGCTGTGCACGACACCCCGCAGTTGGCCGGTTCGGCGCAGGGTGAGGGTCACTTCTTCGAGTGCGCCCCGCGCATGCACGATCACCGGAAGGCCTCGTTCGCGCGCAAGCCGCAGTTGATGCGCGAAGTAATGCCTTTGAAGGTCACGATCGAGATCATCGACGTGAAAGTCCAGGCCGATCTCGCCGATGGCGACCGCCTCGTTGCCATCGAGCCATGAAGACAGCGCGTCCACATGTGCAGGTGCATGCTGGTGCAGAAAAAGCGGGTGCATGCCGAATGCGGCAAACACCGAGGAGGGGTGTTGTGCACACAGTCCCGTGATCCGCGACCAGCTGGCGGCATCGACGGCCGGCACGATCATCGTGTTCACGCCAGCGTGCCGCGCGCGTACGATCACCTCCCCGCGATCGGCATCAAACACGCTGTCATCAAGGTGCACGTGGCTATCGACGAGTTCGAACATCTGGATCCGTGCGTTGGCAATCGTTTTGTAAACGCCGACGTGAAGACAATGTCACGAGGGCGAGCTAGGTCCGATTCAGTTGTACAACGGTTCAATGACAATGCAGGCTGTACCTACAGGGGGTGCGGATGCGGCAACATCAAACAGAGGAGAGGATTGCAATGAGCAGGTTGATGGTCAATGTACTCAATATCGCTATCGCCGCGGCACTGGCGACGAGCCTGTCGGCCTGTAATCGGAGTGCTGACGCCGGGACTTCCTCGGCTGGTGCCGATGCCGGTGTGAGCGCCGACGCAGGACCCAAGTACGCCAAGGTCGTCGGCGTCGAGCCGGTGCGCTCGACGGTGAACAATCCAAAGCAGGTTTGCCACGATGAAACGGTGACGCAAACGGCACCCCCGAAGGATCAGCACCGGATCGCGGGTACCGCGATCGGTGCAGTGGTCGGTGGCCTCCTCGGCAATCAGGTTGGCGGCGGCAAGGGCAAGACCCTGGCTACCGTGGCCGGTGCCGTCGGTGGCGGGTATGCCGGCAACAGGATCGAGGCCAGTCGCCAGCACGGCCAGGTGACATCGACGGTCGAGCGCAAATGCAGCACGGTCAACAACACCAGCACAAAGATCGTCGGCTATGACGTTCGCTACATCTACAACGGCGTGACCCGCACGGTCCGGATGGATCACGACCCCGGCGATCGCGTGCAGGTGCAGGAGGGCGTGACTGCCGTGTCCGACGCCCGCTGAGCTTCATCCATCCAAACAAAGGAAATGGCCATGAAAGCACTTTCAAGCAAGTTGATTCTGGTGACGGCGATGACGGGCGGTCTCGCCTTGGCGGGTTGCACCACGGCGCCGTACGGCAACAATGGCAACTACGACCGCGGTTACCAGTCTCAGTCGAATGGCTATGGTGATCGCAACGTGCGCTGCCAGACCTGCGGAGTGGTGCAGGATGTGCAGCAGGTTCGTGTCGAGGGCAGCGGTAACGGCGGTACCCTGGGCGCGATCATCGGTGCGGTCGCCGGTGGAGTGCTTGGCAATCAGGTCGGCAAGGGCGACGGACGCAAGGCCGCCACGGTGGCTGGCGCGGTAGCTGGCGGTGTGGTCGGCAACCAGGTCGGCAAGCGTCACGGCGAAGGCGCAGACGCATGGCGAATCGTCGTGCGGCTGGATAATGGTCAGTATGCGACCGTGACCCAGCGCGAGAACCCGGGGATTCGCAACGGCGACTACGTCGAGGTTCGCGGCGATCACGTCTACCCCCGCTGATCGCTTCGAAATGGACGTCCATATGTATGGACGTCCATAACAAAAAAAGGCCATCCGCGTGGATGGCCTTTTTTTTGTCTGCGGTTCGCGTCGTGGATCAGTTCACCGCGTAGAACGCGTGTTCGCCGATGGTGACGCTGGGACGATTGCGCGACCATGCGGGGCTGATTTCGATGGTTGCAAAGTGGTCCGCGCGCGGCACCAGCATCTTTCGTTGCGCCACCGGCAGGCTCCAGTTGTTGATCGACCTGCCGGCAATCAACCAGGCTTTGTGGAAGGCATCGAGATTGGTGATTTCGAACGAGCCGGGCGTGGTGGTCGTGGCGAACTGGTGCGGTGCCGTAACCACCTTGCACACGGTATTGCCCCAGTGACCACGATCGCGGCGACGCAAGGCGACCTCGGCCACGGCGAGCTGGCCGATGACCGGTTCGCTGCGAGCTTCCAGGTAGACCGTGGTGGCCAGGCAGGCCTGGTCGGCGACAGGCTGGGGCATCAGGGATGTCAGCCATAACAGCATGGAAAGTTTCATGTTCTGCCTCCAACGTGCTGTACGCACAAAGCAAACTGCAGCTTTGGGCGCCGTTGCGGTGG
Source organism: Rhodanobacter sp. T12-5 (assembly GCF_008329435.1). Lineage (GTDB taxonomy): Bacteria > Pseudomonadota > Gammaproteobacteria > Xanthomonadales > Rhodanobacteraceae > Rhodanobacter. Next base: position 38,432 of record NZ_NPKN01000002.1, on the reverse strand, counting down.
ACGGGCGGGCAGGCCGTTCCACCTGGATCTATCGCCATGACCGAAACTTGTGGTCAGACGCTTTGCCACGGGATTGTGGCGTTTCGAACGGCTTTCTCTATGCCGATCGGGAGTAGGTGTTGCTGTGGCGTTGCGCGTACCGGTGTCGGCCGTGTTGCCTGCAACTGCTGCTGCGCGCTCGTTGGATGCGAGGCGTTATGCCATCCGACATTGTTCTGCCGGGTCGCGCCGATTCGGACTCTTCCGATTCGTCGCGTATTTCGACACCCCGTGTTCCGGATGTCGCGATATTCGATCGGCGGAGCCTAGTGGCGGATGCCGCCGCTGGCAAGTGCCGGGGCAAGCAAGTTTAACCGGCGCTCATGTGCACGGCGAGTGAGTCATGGATTTTTTTTCGTGGCACGCATGGCTCACGCCGTCCACGACATGACGATGCGCATCGAGAGACCTTTGTCGAGAGAGGGCAGGCGATCCTCGTAGGCGAGCGCCGCAACCTCGTCGGTCATCACCACGAGTGCATCGATGCGATCGTCAGCGACGATCACATCGAGTACGCGAGCGATGTCGCGATCACCACTGCGCACCACGTCGCCGGCACTCGCGGGGTGCGACAATGTGACATGGTGCAGGTGTCGTTTGTGGCCACCACGGAAGTGCAATCGGGCAATGATTTCCTGCCCCGGATAACAGCCTTTGTCGACAGCGACGGCCTGCAGTCGCTGCAACGACAATGCCGCCGGCAGCATGTCATCCAGAGCTTGTGCCGGCAGCCATGGCCAGCCCGCATGCAGTTGCGGCGCGCGCCATGCGTCGTCGCCATGATCGGCCTCGACGATTCGCAGGCTGTGCGTGTCGCAACCGAGCGAAAGCTCTTCAGCGTCGTGGCTGATCACGTGCATCGGTAGTGCCGGGCCGATGGCCAGCGCTCGTGGTGGCAGGGCGGTCAGTGTGATCTTCGATCGGAACACGAAACGCCGCAGAGCGTCGGTCATCGCGCCGGCATGGCCGCCACGCAGCAACAGCAGCAGCGTGTCTTCGGCAATCCGTGCCAGGTGAAAAAGGAAGCGCACGCGCCCTTGCGGATCGAGCCATGCGCTGAATTGCCATTGGCCGATGGCCAGGGCGTCGACCTTGCTGCTGAACTGCGCATGCGCGAACGCCTTCGCGTCGGCGCCTTCGATCAACATGGTTTCGGCAGGATGGGAGGTCATGAGATGTTTCAGTTGGGGGCGCCGGGAAGCGAGAGCAAGTGGTTGCGCCCGGGCGCGGTACACGGTCGATGGTTGTGCTGCTTTGCCGCAAGTATTAACCTTTGACGGCTTACAAAACCATGTCCGATACCTCTTCTCCAGCCGAGTCCTTGCCTGTTTCCGTTCCAGCGGAAACGACTGCCGTGCCTGCGGGCCCGGCGCCGGACAAGCTGCCGTTGGAGCGGCCGGCCCTTGATCCCACGCGCTACGGCGATTGGGAAAAGAACGGACGTTGTATCGACTTCTGAGCGATCGCCACGGTGCTCGTCGCCAGGGGCGGGGCCAGCGGATGACGCGGTACGGACATCAGCGATTCCACACAGGATAGCCGCCATGGCAGACACGAAACGCCCGCTCTCCCCGCATCTTCAGGTCTACAAGTGGCAAGTGCAGATGATGAGTTCGATCATCCACCGCGCCACAGGCATCGCGCTGGCGGTCGGCAGCCTGCTGGTGGTCGCCGGCCTGCTGCACCTGGCTGCGGGTGAAGACAGCTTCAACCACTTCAAGGGAGTCATCGGCAGCCCGATCGGGATGGTGCTGTTGTTCGGCTGGAGCTGGTCGCTGTTCTACCACCTGTGCAACGGCATCCGGCATCTGGTCCAGGATGCCGGCCTCGGTTACGAAATTCCCCAGTTCGTGCGTTCCAGCTGGTTGTCGGTCATCGGCAGCGTCGTGCTTACGGTGCTGGTGTGGGCTTACGTACTGAGCGCGGGAGGTGCGGCATGAACGCGAAGGAGACCGTCGTGAAGGATCGGCGCAACCCGTTGAAGATTGCCCGCGGCCTTGGTTCGTCGCAGTCCGGCGTGGAGCACTGGTGGACCCAGCGGCTGACCGCCGCGGCGCTGGTGCTTCTGGGCATCTGGTTCGTGGTCACCGTGCTTTGCCTGCTGCATGCGGACTACGCCACCGCCCGCGCCAGCGTGGCGAAGCCGTGGAACGCGCTGCTGCTGATCGCGTTCGTGCTGACCATGTTCTGGCACGCCGTGCTCGGGCTGCAGGTGGTGATCGAGGATTACGTGCATACCCGCTGGAAGGAAGTCGTCCTGCTGGTGGCCATCAAATTCCTTGCGGTACTGGGTGCGCTGGCCAGCGTGCTCGCCGTGCTGCGCATTGCGCTGACCCCTTAAGAACAAGACGCGAGGAAAAGGCTTCATGGAAAGCTCCAAGTTGGAATCCTATAAAGTCCAGCAGCACGACTACGACGTGATCGTGGTCGGTGCCGGCGGCGCCGGCCTGCGCGCCACCTTCGGCCTGGCTGAGCAGGGCCTCAAGGCCGCCTGCATCACCAAGGTGTTCCCGACCCGCTCGCACACGGTGGCGGCGCAGGGCGGCATCTCCGCCGCGCTCGGCAACATGGGCGAAGACGATTGGCGCTTCCACTTCTACGACACCGTCAAGGGCGGCGACTGGCTCGGCGACCAGGACGCGATCGAGTACATGTGCAAGAACGCACCGGCGGCGATCATCGAGCTGGAGCACTACGGCGTGCCGTTCTCGCGCACCGACGAGGGCAAGATCTACCAGCGTCCGTTTGGCGGCATGACGACGCACTACGGCAAGGGCACCGCCCAGCGCACCTGCGCCGCGGCCGACCGCACCGGCCACGCGATCCTGCACACGCTGTACCAGCAGGCGCTGGCGCATGACGCCACGTTCTTCATCGAGTACTTCGCGATCGATCTGATCTTCGACGACGAGGGCGTCTGCCGCGGCGTGTTGGCGCTGGACATGAACGAAGGCACTCTGCATTTCTTCCGTGGCCAGGCTGTGGTGCTGGCCACCGGCGGTTACGGCCGCGCCTATTTCAGCGCCACCTCGGCGCACACCTGCACCGGCGACGGCGGCGGCATGGTGCTGCGCGCGGGCCTCGCACTGCAGGACATGGAGTTCGTGCAGTTCCATCCCACCGGCATCTACGGTGCCGGCTGCCTGATCACCGAAGGCGTGCGCGGCGAAGGCGGTTTCCTCACCAACTCCGAAGGCGAGCGTTTCATGGAACGCTATGCGCCCAGCGCGAAGGACCTGGCATCGCGCGACGTGGTCAGCCGCGCGATGACGATCGAGATCCGCGAAGGCCGCGGCGTCGGCGAGCAAAAGGATCACCTGTTCCTGAACCTGATGCACCTCGGCCCGGAAGTGATCCACGAGCGGCTGCCGGGCATCGCCGAGTCGGCGCGCATCTTCGCCGGTGTCGACGTGACCAAGGAACCGATCCCGGTCTTGCCGACCGTGCACTACAACATGGGTGGCATCCCGACCAACTATCACGGCGAAGTCGTGCAGAAGCGCGGCGATGATGTCGACGCGGTGGTGCCGGGCCTGTTCGCGATCGGCGAGGCGGCTTGCGTCTCCGTGCACGGCGGCAACCGGCTCGGTTCCAACTCGCTGCTCGACCTGGTCGTGTTCGGTCGCGCCGTGGCGCATCGCTGCGCCGAGCTGATCCAGCCCGGTGCCGCGCACAAGGATCTGCCGGCGACCGTGCTGGACAAATCGCTGGCCCGCTTCGACGCCTTGCGCAACGCCAATGGCGGCACGCCGACGGCGCAGATCCGCCTGGCGATGCAGCGCACGATGCAGAAGGACGCCGCCGTGTTCCGCACCGGCGAGACCTTGGCCGAAGGCAAGCGGAAGATCGCCGAGGTGTTCGGCATGTTCAAGGACGTCAAGGTCAGCGACCGTTCGATGGTGTGGAACTCCGACCTGATCGAGACGCTGGAACTGTCCAACCTGCTGGCGCAGGCGGTGGCCACGATGGATTCGGCCGAGCAGCGGCTGGAAAGCCGTGGTGCCCAGGCGCGCGAGGATTATCCCGAGCGCGACGACGTCAACTGGATGAAGCACACGCTGGTATGGATCGACGAAGCCGGAAAATCGCGCTTCGATTTCCGGCCGGTGCACATGAATCCGATGACCGACGAGGTCAAGGCCGTGCCGCCGGCAAAGCGGGTCTACTGACCGTATCGAAACGCTGTCGGGGCCACGGCCCCTCCTACACGAAGATTTGAAGGGTTCCGCACATGGCAGAGTTTTCGCTACCGAAGAATTCAAAGATCCAGCCGGGCAAGCATCATCCGGCCAAGGATGCGAAGAAGCCGCGCACCTTCCGCATCTATCGCTGGTCGCCGGACGACGGGCAGAACCCGCGTATCGATACCTACGAGGTCGACCTGGCCGCGTGCGGGCCGATGGTTCTGGACGCGCTGCTGAAGATCAAGAACGAGATCGACCCCACGCTGACCTTGCGCCGTTCCTGCCGCGAGGGCATCTGCGGTTCGTGCGCGATGAACATCGACGGCACCAACACGCTGGCCTGCACCCGCGCGATCGACGAGTGCGCCTCCGGCGACGTGAAGATCTACCCGCTGCCGCACATGCCGGTGGTGAAGGATCTGGTGCCGGACCTGACCCACTTCTACGCGCAGTTCGCTTCGATCAAGCCGTGGATCCGCACGCAGAGTCCTGCTCCCGACAAGGAACGGCTGCAGTCGCCGGAAGAACGCAAGAAGCTCGACGGCCTGTACGAGTGCATCCTGTGCGCCTGCTGCTCGACCAGCTGCCCGAGCTATTGGTGGAACGGTGACAAGTACCTGGGCCCGGCGATCCTGCTGCAGGCGTATCGCTGGATCGTCGACTCGCGCGACGAAGCCACCGGCGAACGCCTGGACGACCTGGAAGATCCGTTCAAGCTGTACCGCTGCCACACCATCATGAACTGCACGCGCACCTGCCCGAAAGGTCTCAATCCCGCCAAGGCGATTGCCGAGATCAAGAAGCTGATGGTGGAACGGCGCTCGGCCTGATCGTGCTTGCACGGTTCGACCTCGACAGGCCGCCGCGTGCGGCCTGTCGCGTTCTGGCGCAACGGCTACACTTGGCATGCATGGATACGACCCGAGCCCCGTGATGGATGAAGCCCGCATCAAGCGCCTGCGCTGGCGCACCCGCCGTGGTACCCGCGAACTGGATGCCTTGTTCGGTGGTTGGCTGGACGAATGTTTTGCCGATGCGGACGAAGCGCAGCAACAGGCGTTCGACGAACTGCTCGACGTGCAGGATCCGGACCTGTGGGACTGGGTGATGGGCCACGCGCGCCCCGAGCGGGCGGACTGGCAGGCGATCATCGATGACATCCGCACCCGCCATCGGCTTTGAGTACCGGCCGTCGCGGTTGTTGCGGCGAGCGCTGATCCTGATCGCCGTCCTGGCCGTGCTTGCCGTGGCGCTGAGCGCGCTGCCGGTGTGGTTGGGGTTGCTGCTGGCGACGGCCGTGTCGCTGGCGGCCTGGCATGCGCTCCGCCGCCTGGCCGCAAGTCCGATCGCGGCGGCCGGCTGGAGTGCCGACGATGCCTGGACGCTGCGCCTGACCGACCACGAGGACGTGCCGGCCACGCTGGCCTCGTTCCGGGTACTCGGCGCGTTCGTGCTGCTGCGCCTGCAGACAGCGGAGCGTGGCGTGCAGGTATTGCTGCTGGCGCCGGACAACAGCGATGCGGACATCCGCCGTCGCCTGCGCATGCGGCTGGCCACGATCCAGCCGGGCGAAGCCGTGCCGCGACTGTGATCGGCCGGCAACTTCGCCAACGCAGCGCGGTCTGACCGAATACCTGATAATGGACGACCGGGCGGCCCGCCCTGCGATCCCCAACAAGCGACCCGCCCATGTTTCGACCGCTCGAACTCTTCATCGGCCTGCGCTACACCCGCGCCAAGCGGCGCAACCAGTTCATCTCGTTCATTTCCACCGTCTCGATCGTGTGCATCGCGATCAGCGTGATCGCGCTGATCACGGTGATGTCGGTGATGAACGGCTTCGACTACCAGATGCGTTCGCGCATCCTCGGCGCGGTGTCGCACGCCACCATCATCAGCATCGACGGCGGCGTGCACGACGTGCCGCGCGCACTGCAGATCGCCGAGGCAAACCCGCACGTGCTTGGCGCCGCCCCCTATGTCGAGAAAGAGGCGTACCTGACCAGCGGCCGCGGCTCCAGCGGCGTGATGGTGCGCGGCATCGATCCGGCGCAGGAACCGAAGGTCGTCGACATCGGCAAGCACATGCTCGACGGCAAACTCGACGAGTTGACCCCGAACAGCTGGAACATCGTGCTGGGCCGCGACCTGGCCAGTACGCTTGGGGTCGGCGTGGGCGATCGAATCACCATGGCGGTGGGCGAAGTGCGTGCCACGCCGATGGGCGGTGTGCCGCGGATGCGCAGCTTCCATGTGGTCGGCACGTTCCAGCTCGGCATGGAGCAGTTCGACTCCGGCCTGGCGCTGGTCAACATGGGCGATGCCGAGAAGCTCAATGACCTGGACGGCCCCACCGGCATCCGCCTGAAGCTCGACGACCTGTTCAACGCGCGGCCGGTGGCGCACGAACTGGTCGACCAGCTCGGCCAGCTTTACGGCGTGCGCACATGGATGGACACCAACGCGAACCTGTTCGCCGCGCTGTCGATGGAAAAGATGGTGATGTTCGTGATCCTGTCGCTGATCATCCTGGTCGCGGTGATCAACCTGATCTCGATGCTGATGATGCTGGTCACCGACAAGCAGGCCGACATCGCGATCCTGCGCACGCTCGGCGCGACACCGCGCAGCATCATGGGCACCTTCATGGTGCAGGGCGTGCTGGTGGGCTTCGTGGGCATCGGCTTCGGCGTGGGCTTCGGCTCGCTGCTGTCGTGGAAGCTGCCGGGCATCATCAAGTGGATCGAGCACACCTTCCACGTCACCTTCCTGTCGCCGGACGTCTACTACATCAGCGAAGTGCCGAGCCGACTGGACTGGCACGACGTGGGCTGGACCGCACTGCTGACCTTCACGTTCTCGCTGCTGGCCACCCTCTACCCCGCGTGGCGCGCCTCGCGCACCCAGCCGGCGCAGGCGCTGCGCTATGAATAAGGCCGTCATGAATCCCACGAACGAAAACGTGCTGCGTGCCAGCCATGTCGCCAAGACCTATGCCGAAGGCGGCCTGCGCACCGACGTGCTGAGCGACGTCAGCTTCACCCTGAAACGTGGCGAGACGATGGCGATCGTCGGTGCCTCAGGCTCGGGCAAGAGCACCTTGCTGCATATCATCGGTGGACTCGACACGCTGACCGCCGGCGAAGTGGAAGTGGACGGCCGCGTGCTGTCGAAGCTGTCCGATGCCGAGCGCGGCCGCGTGCGCAATCGTTCGCTTGGTTTCATCTACCAGTTCCATCATCTGCTGCCCGAGTTCACCGCGCTGGAGAACGTGTGCATGCCGCTGCTGATCCGCGGCACCGCGATCGCCGAGGCGCAGACGCAGGCCACTGCCCTGCTGGAGCGGGTTGGGCTCGGTGGTCGCACGCACCACAAGCCGTCCGAGTTGTCCGGTGGCGAGCGCCAGCGCTGCGCGGTGGCGCGCGCGCTGGTGACCAGGCCGGCCTGCGTGCTCGGCGACGAGCCCACCGGCAACCTCGACGAAGGCAATGCCGCGCAGGTCTACGCGCTGATGCTGGAACTCAACCGGGAGATCGGCACCAGCTTCATCCTGGTCACCCACGACACCCGCCTCGCCGCACGGATGGATCGCACGCTGGTGCTGCACAACGGCGTGTTGCAGGAAAGCCCGAAGGTCTGAACAGTTGCATGGCCTTTCCGCTGTGGGAGCGACTTCAGTCGCGATGCTTTTGAGCTAGCCGCCGCAGGCGCCAGGGCGCATCGTGACTGAAGTCGCTCCCATAGCGCCTGCGAGGCTTCCTTGCGAACAAGGAGCCGCATTCGGCACGCCGTAAACATGCCGGCGTGCACCTACGCATCTTTCATCCACGTCGCCGCACCCGCCGCGCTAGGCTCGGACTCTTCCAGGAAGGAATGGGGCAGGCGGCATGGCGCAACTGTCGGCGATCAAGCTGGCTGCGGGACTGCTGGCCGGTGTATTGCTGGTGCAGTGGTGGCCACAGTTGCCGCCGCGCTGGTGCATCGGTTTGCTGCTGTCGGTGGCGGCTTTGCTGGCTTGGCGTTGTCCGCACTGGCGGTGGCTGGCCTGTGTGATGTTCGGCATCGTCTGGGCGGTGTGGCGCGGCGGACTGGCGATGGAAGCGCGCCTGCCGCGGGCACTGGAAGGCCGCGATTTCGCGGTGACCGGCACAATGGTCGATCTGCCGCTGGCCCGCACGGATGCCAGCCGCTTCACCTTGCGCGTGGGTCACGCGCTGCTGGATGGCCAGCCGATCGACCTGCATGGGCGCATCACGGTGTCGTGGTACGACGGCGCGCCAGCGTTGCAGCCGTGTACCCGCTGGCATCTGCTGCTGCGCCTGAAACGGCCGCGCGGGCTGCTCGATCCCGGCGGCGCAGACAGCGAGCGTTCGGCGCTGGAGCGCGGCATCGTCGCCACCGGTTATGTGCGTGACGATCCCGACAACGTGCCGCTGGCCGGCTCACGCTGGTGTGTCGACGGTATACGCGATGCGGTGGCGCGCGGCATCGCGGCGCGGGTGCGCGACCGGCATGATGCGGCGCTGCTGCAGGCGTTTTCGGTCGGCGACACGCGCGGACTGACCCAGCACGACTGGGCGGTGGCACGTGCCAACGGGGTGTCGCATCTGATCGCGATCTCCGGTTTTCACGTCGGCGTGGCCGCGGTGTTCGGTGTCTGGCTGGCGCTGCTGGCCTACGCGCTGTGGCCGCGCCTGGGCTTGTGGCTGCCGCGGCCACAGGCGCAAGCCGCAGCCGCGCTGTTGGTGGCGGGAATGTACAGCGCGCTGGCCGGCTTCGGCCTGCCCACGGTGCGTACCTTGTTGATGATCGCAGTGGTGGCGCTGGCGCGTTGCAGCCGACGCGGCAGCAGCGGCGCGCAATCGCTGGCGCTGGCGATGATCGCGATCCTGCTGGTCGATCCGCTGGCCGTGCTGGCGGCCGGCTTCTGGCTGTCGTTCGTCGGCGTGGGATTCCTGATGCTGTGCCTGCAGGCGCACGGCCGCGGGCTGCGCGCCTTTTTGCATGAGCTGTCAGCCGGGCAGCTGGTGATGACGGTGTCCCTGCTGCCGCTGACCCTGTGGTTCTTCGGCCAGGCTTCGCTGGTCGGCGCGCTGTCCAACCTGATCGCGGTACCGCTGGTGAGTTTCGTCATCGTGCCGTGTGCGCTGTTGGGCATGCTGATGCTGGGGCTGTGCCCGCCTCTGGCCACGCCGGTGTTGTGGCTGGCCGCGCGGATGGCGCATGCGCAATGGTGGTTGCTGGAACACATGGCGACGTGGCCCGGCGCGCACTGGTACCTGCCTGAGGTGCAGCCGCATGCATTGCTGCTGGCCTTGCTCGGCGCGCTGTGGCTGTTCCTGCCGCGCGGGGTGCCGCTGCGCTGGTTCGGCTTGTTGCTGTTCCTGCCGTTGCTGTGGCCACCGCTGCGAATGCCGGCGGCGGGCGCGTTCCAGGTGTGGGTGCTGGATGTGGGCCAGGGCCTGTCGGTGCTGTTGCGCACCAGCGACCATGCGCTGGTGTACGACGCGGGCGCGCGCTATCCGTCGGGGTTCGACCTGGGCGAGGCGGTGGTGTTGCCGTCGATCCATGCGTTGGGCATCGACCGGCTCGACGTGCTGATGATCAGCCATGGCGACAACGATCACGCCGGCGGTGCCGAAGCGGTGGCGAACGCGTTCCCGCAGGCACGGCGATATGCCGGTGAGCCAGCGCGCATGCGGATGCCGATGCAGCAGTGCGTGGCCGGGCAGTCCTGGCAATGGGACGGCGTTCGTTTTCGCGTGCTCAGCCCCGCTCGCGGCGAGGGCGATCGGGACAACGACAGTTCCTGCGTGCTGCTGGTCGAGGGCCGTGGCGGACGGCTGTTGCTCCCCGGCGACATCAGTTCGAAAGTCGAGCCGCAGGTGGCGGCCGCACTCGGGCCCGGACCACGGCCGTTCATGCTGGTGCCGCACCACGGCAGCAAGACCTCGTCCGGCGCGGCTTTCATCGCCGCCGTTCAGCCGCCGCTGGCGCTGGTATCGGCGGGCTGGCGCAACCGGTTCGGTCACCCGAAACCGGAAGTGCTGGCGCGTTATGCTGCCGCTGGCGTGCCGGTGTTCAATACGGCGGTGCAGGGCGCGATACCACTGGACTTTCCCGTCAATGCTCCGCCACGGCGGCTTCGTGGCTGGCGTCGGCGGCAGCCACGCTACTGGCGCGAGTAGCGCCGGGCGAAGCGGGGGAATGCCACCGGTGCCGCAGTACATCCGGACGGGACTGCTATCATGCGCGCTTCTTGAAGGCAGTACGGCGGGGACGAAAAGTGCTGGAAATTCTGATGGCGGGTGGCTGGGCGATGGTGCCCATCCTGATCTGTTCGGCGATCGCGCTGGCGATCGTGCTGGAGCGGTGCTGGACGCTTCGCCGCAAGTCGGTGTTGCCGCCGGGCCTGGGCGAGGAGGTCCGCCAATGGGCGCGCTCCGGCAAGCTCGACCCGGGCCATCTGGAGACGCTGTCGGAGGGCTCGCCGCTGGGCGAGCTGCTGGCCGCCGCGCTGGCCGTGCGCAGCCAGTCGCGCGATGTGATCAAGGAGCGCATCGAGGACACCGGGCGGCACGTGATCCATCGCATGGAACGCTACCTCAACACACTGGGAACGATCGCACTGATCGGCCCCCTGCTGGGCCTGTTCGGCACCGTGATCGGCCTGATCCGCATGTTCATGGAAGTGATGGCCGGCGGCATCGGCGATCCGGCCAAGATGGCCGGCGGCATCGGCGAGGCGCTGATCTGCACCGCCTCGGGGCTGACCGTGGCGATCCCGGCGTATGTGCTGCATCGCTACTTCCGCTCGCGCGTGGCCGGCTATTGCGTGGAGATGGAGAAGCAGGCGACGGCCTTGCTCGACGACTTGACGCTGACCAACACGGCGGCGACACCGGCGCGGCCGCGGCGTGCACCGACGCCTTCCGCATCGGGCGCAGGCTGAGCACGCACCGATGCGCATCAGCAACAATCGCCGCGGGGACGACTTCGAGATCAACGTGATTCCGTTGATCGACGTGCTGCTGACCCTGCTGATGTTCTTCGTGCTGACCAGCACGTTCGTGCAGCATTCGCGCCTGCAGGTGACCCTGCCGCAAGCCAGCACGCAGGATCGCGACATGAACGCGCCGGCATTGACCGTCATGATCGACCGCGATGGTCGTTTCTACGTAGGCAGCGACGAGGTGCTGGGCGAGGGCATCGAGGTGCTCAAGCAGGCCATCGCGCGTCATGCCGGCGACGATCGCGAGCGCCAGGTGACTATCCGTGCGGATGCGAATACGCCGCACCAGGACGTGGTCACCGCGATGGACGCGCTGGGTCAGCTGGGTTTCACCCGGTTGTCGATCGCCACCACCCCGAGCAAGCCGGGCGCCGCTCAATGAACGCGGCCAAGGCCGACGCGCCGGATACCGGGAGCTGGCCCACCTACAAGCGTCTGCTCGGCTACACGCGCGGCTACTGGGCGATCGGCCTGGTCGCCTTCGTCGGCATGCTGGCCGACGGTGGCGGCCTGGCCTTGTTCACCGGCTTGCTCAAGCCGATGATCGACAACCTGTTCGCGCTGAAAGACCCCTACCTGATCTTCTGGATGCCGATCTGGATCATCGCGATCTTCTCGGTGCGTTCGCTGGGTACCTTCGCCAGCGACTACGGTGTCTCCTATATCGGCCGGCACGTCGTGCAGGCGATGCAGCATGAAGTTTTCTCCGTCTACCTGAAGCTGCCCGCTCCGTATTTCGGCAGCGAACCTTCGGGCCAGCAGGTTTCGCGCATCACCTATACCAGCGAACAGGTCGCCGCGGCCTCCAGCAGCGCCGCGAAGATCGCGATCACCGACGGTTTCACGGTGATCGCGATGCTGTTCGTGATGCTCTATTACAGTCCCTACCTCACGCTTTCGCTGCTGGTGATGGTGCCGGCGATCGCACTGGTGGCGACCGTGGTTGCCCGCCGCTACCGGCAGATCAGCCGGCGCATCCAGGGCAGCATGGGTTCGGTCACGAGCACGGTGGAAGAATCGGTGGGGGCGCATCGCGAAGTGCGCGTGTATGGCGGCCAGGCGCACGAGGCATCCCGGTTCGACCAGATCACCCGGCATACGCGGCGGCTGAACCTGAAGATTGCGGCCACCAATGCGGCGTCCAGTTCGACCGTGCAACTGGTTGCGGCCAGCGCACTGGCTGCCCTGATCTATCTCGGCACGCGGCCGGCGGTGCTGACCAGCATGACACCCGGCGTGTTCTTTTCCGTGCTCACGGCGATGGGCACCATGCTGCCGTCGCTCAAGCGACTGACCAATGTGCAGGCGAACATCCAGCGCGGCCTGTCGGCGGCCGAGGATATCTTCGCGGTGATCGATCTGCCGCCGGAACGGGACAACGGCAAGATCGAGCTGCAGCGAACGCGAGGCGAGCTGCGTTTCGTCGGGGTGAGCCTGGTCTATCCGCGCAACGAGGCCGAGGCCTTGCGCGCGGTCGATCTCGATTGCGCACCGGGCACGGTCACGGCACTGGTCGGTCGCTCGGGCAGCGGCAAGAGCAGCCTCGTCAGCCTGCTGCCGCGCTTCAACGAACCCAGCGCCGGTCGCATCGTGCTGGATGGCACGGATTACGAAAACTACACGCTGGCGTCGCTGCGGCGGCAGATCGCCTGGGTGGGGCAGAGCGTGATGCTGTTCGACGACACGGTCGCGAACAACATCGCCTACGGCGAACTGGCCGGAGCCAGCGAGGCGGATATCGTCACTGCGGCCGAGGCGGCGAACGCCATGGAATTCATCGCGGCGCTGCCTCAGGGCATCCACACGCAAGTCGGGCAGGGCGGCAACACCTTGTCCGGTGGCCAGCGCCAGCGCATCGCGATCGCCCGCGCGATTCTCAAGAACGCGCCCATCCTGGTGCTGGACGAAGCCACCAGCGCGCTCGATACCGAATCCGAACGCCTGATCCAGCAGGCATTGCAGCGGTTGATGAAGGACCGCACCACCCTCGTGATCGCGCACCGGCTGTCGACCATCGAGCATGCCGAGCAGATCGCGGTGATGGATCACGGCCGCGTCATCGAACGCGGCACGCACGCGGAACTGATCGCGCTGGGCGGGCAATACGCCACGCTGCACCGGATGCAGTTCCACGATCATGCGGCCGATCAAGGCAGCGACTGAGGACGGCCCATGGCGCTGATCGACACGCTCGAATCAGCCTGGTACGGCGACGGTCGCGCGCCGTGGTGGACGCGCCCGCTGGCCGCGCTTTACGGCAGCGCGATTCGCCTGCGCCGTCGGCTTTACCGGATCGGCTGGCTGCGCAGCGTTCGCCTGCCGGTACCCGTGCTGGTGATCGGCAACCTCAGCGTGGGCGGCACCGGCAAGACGCCGTTGACGATCGCGGTGGTCGCCAGCCTGCGCGAGCGCGGTTACCGCCCCGGCGTGGTCAGTCGCGGCTACGGCGGCAGCCAGCGCGAACCGTTGCTGCTGGGCGATGCGCCGGACCCGCTGCAAGTTGGCGACGAACCCTGCCTGATCCACGCCAGCGGCGTGCCGGTGGCGGTCGGGCGTGATCGTCCGGCAGCGGCGCGACTGCTGCTCGATGCCGGTTGCGACGTGGTGGTCGCCGACGATGGCCTGCAGCATTACGCACTGGCGCGCGACGTGGAGATCTGCGTGATCGACGGCACGCGCCGCTTCGGCAATCGCCGGCTGTTGCCGGCGGGGCCGCTGCGCGAGCCAATGGATCGATTGCGGCAGGTGGATCTGCGCGTGTGCAACGGCGGCACCGCCGAGGTGGGTGAATACCCGATGCAATTGTGCGGTGGCGATGTCGTGGCGTTGAACGGCGGCCAGCGACGAACCCTGGCCAGCTTCAACAACCAACCGGTGCATGCGGTGGCGGCGATCGGCAATCCGCAACGCTTTTTCGACAGCCTGCGTGCGGCAGGCATCGAGGTGATCGAGCATGCGTTTGCCGATCACCATCAGTTCGTTCCGACCGAGCTGGCCTTTGCGGATGACCTGCCGGTGCTGATGACCGACAAGGACGCGGTGAAGTGCCGGCCGTTCGCGCAGCCGCACTGGTGGCGGGTACCGGTACAGGCGAGCCTGCCACAGGCATTTCACGAAGCGCTGGGCGGGCGCCTGGAAGGTTTGCGCCGCGAGACGAGTTCGCCAGCCACATAGACGTTGCGGGCCAGGCCGCCGCCGATCCAGTAGCACAGCTCGGCAGGCTGGCGTGCGTTCCACACCACCAGGTCGGCGCGCTGGCCCTGCATCAGCGTGCCGCGATCGGACAGGCCCAACGCGCGGGCCGCATTCACGGTAACGCCGCGCAGCGCTTCTTCCGGCGTCAGCCGGAACAGCGTGCAAGCCATGCTGGCGGCCAGCCGCAGCGACAGCAGTGGCGAGGTGCCGGGATTGCAATCGGTGGCGATCGCGATGGCTACGCGGTGTTCGCGCAATGCCGCGATCGGCGGCAGTTTCGTTTCGCGCAGCGCGTAGAACGCGCCGGGCAGCAGCACCGCGACGGTGCCGGCAGCTGCCATCGCCCGGATGCCGGTTTCGCTCAGGTGCTCCAGGTGATCGGCCGACAATCCACCGAACTCGGCGACCAGCGCGGCGCCATCCAGGTCGGACAACTGCTCGGCATGCAGCTTCACCGGCAGCCCGAGTTGCTGCGCGCGCTCGAATACGCGGCGGGTCTCATCGCGGCTGAAGCCGATGCCTTCGCAGAACGCGTCGACCGCGTCGACCAGACCTTCGGTGGCCAGCGCCGGCAACATGTCGTCGCAGACCAGAGTGACGTAGTCGTCGCGCCGATCCGCGTATTCCGGCGGCAGCGCATGCAGGCCGAGAAAACTGGTGCGCACGCCAATGCCGAGCTCGCGGCCAAGATGTCGCGCCACGCGCAGCATGCGGCGTTCGGTATCCAGATCCAGCCCGTACCCGGATTTGATCTCCAGCGTGGTCACGCCATCGGCAAGCAGCGCCCGGGCACGCAGCAGCGATTGCTCGAACAGCTGCTCCTCGCTGGCGGCGCGGGTCGCGTTGACGCTGGAGACGATGCCGCCGCCGGCGCGGGCGATTTCCTCGTAGCTGGCCCCGTTCAGGCGTAGGGCGAATTCGTGCGCGCGATCGCCGCCGAACACCAGATGGGTATGGCAATCGATCAGCCCCGGCGTGACCAGCGCACCATCGAGCGACTCGACCGCGAAGGCGAGCGTGTCCGGTGCGTCCGGCAACGCGTCCATGCGGCCAACCCAGGCGATGCGGCCGTGGTGCAGCGCGATCGCGCCGCGCTCGATCAAGCCGTACGGCGCGTCACCGGCAAAGGTCGCCAGTGTGGCATTCAGCAGCAGTCGATCCCAGCGTGATGCGTTCATGCGGACTTCCTGGTGGCGATCTATGAGTGGTTGGCCAGGGTGGCATTGCGGGTCACGCCGGCGCCCGGCCCGGCCGGTTCGTCGAACGCGCTGGTGTGACCGGCCGGTGGCGATGATGCATCCTCGTCGACAAGCGCGTCCGTCGGATCGACAGCCCTGCTGCGGGCTGCCTGCTGCCGTTCGAAATCCTGCACCATGCGCTCGGCGAAATCGCGGTAGACCGGCGTCGGGCAGAACAGCGATGCTGCCGCGCGGGCGAGCAGGCAGGCGGCCATGATCGGGATCACCATGTCCTGGTTGTCGGTCAGCTCCATCGCGATCACCGCCGAGGTCAGCGGTGCGCCGGTGACGCCGGACAGGTAGGCGCTCATGCCCAGCAGCACCACCGCCGCGGCGGGTGCGCCGGGAAGGAAGTGCGCGATGTTCTGACCCAGGCCGGCGCCGACCGCCAGCGCCGGCGAGAAGATGCCGCCGGGAATGCCGGCCCAGTACGAGACCACGTTGGCCAGCAGTTTTTCGATGCCGAAACCCGGCCCCGGCATCGTGGCGGCCGCCTGCACGATCCCGCGGGCCTGGTCGTAACCGGTGCCGTAGATGCTGTTGTTCGAGAACAATCCCAGCAGTGCCAGGGCCAGCCCGCAACCAGTCGCGAACAGCACCGGTCGATGCGCGCGCAGGCGGCCGACATAGGCCAGCGGCCCGCGCCGACTGAGCAGGATCAGGCGCGCGAACAGTCCTCCGAGCAATCCGCAGACGACGCCGGTCAGCAGCACCGCCAGCCACGCATGGCCCAGCGGCAGGCTGGCCTGTACTTCGCCGAAGTAGGAGTAATTGCCCATGATGCCCAGCGAGACCACGCCGCCGATGAACACCGCCGTCAGCAGCAGGCCGCTGAAGCGGTGTTCGAATGTTCCGGCCAGTTCCTCGATCGCGAAGATGACGCCGGCCAGCGGTGTGTTGAACGCCGCCGCGATGCCGGCTGCGCCGCCGGCGAGGATGAAGCGGGAGGCGGCCTTCGGGTCATCGAAGCCGAACCGCCGGCCGATCGAATAGAACAGCGCGGCACCGACATGCACGGTCGGGCCCTCGCGGCCGATCGAGGCGCCGACAGCCAGCGAGATCAGGGTCAGCAAGAGCTTGCCGGCAGCGATCGGCAGCGACAGCATGCGCGCACGAAAGCCATCGTCTTCGATATGCAAGGTGCCGATCACCTGCGGGATGCCGCTGCCGCGGGTGGCGCGCAGACGCCCTTCGGTGGCCCAGGAAAGCAGGCCGAACACCACCGGGGTGAGGATCAGCGGAATCCAGACGCCGTAGCCGAGGATGTGCAGGAAAAGGCGATACGACCAGACGCTGGCCTTGGCGAACAGGATCGCCGCCAGCGCCACCAGCACCGCGCCGAACCACAGTACCAGCCGACGCCTCCAGTGGTGCGGGGCGAAGAATTCGTGCCCGAGCAGCGCCTGCAGGCGCGGGTTGGATGATTTCGATACGGGTTCGGTTGAGTCGGGCATGGTGCGATTATCGCAGACGTTGCCGCCACCATTGTGGGAGCGACTTCAGTCGCGAGCTTCTGCTTTTCAGGAGCAAGAGCATCGCGACTGAAGTCGCTCCCGCAGTGAGGCCGTTCAGCGCGGTCGCCAACGCGTCTCGTACAGATCGTAACGACGGTCCTTGAGGTTGGTCACCGCCCCCGCATTGCGCGCACGGGCCAGGCTTTCCAGTCGCAGGTCGGCGAACAGCACGGTCTCGATGTTCGGGGTCGAATCGGCCGCGACGCCGTCGCGGGCGAAGCCGAAATCGCTCGGGGTGAGGATGCAGCTCTGGCCGTACTGGATGTCGAAATTGTTGACGCCGGGCAGGTTGCCGACGTTGCCCGACAGCACCACGTAGCACTGGTTCTCGATCGCCCGCGCCTGCGAACAGTAGCGCACGCGCAGGTAGCCCTCGCGCACGTCGGTGCAGAACGGCACGAACAGGATCAGCGCGCCCTGGTCGACCAGGTGCCGCGCCACTTCGGGAAACTCCGAGTCGTAGCAGATCATCACGCCGATCGGGCCGCAGTCGGTGAGCACGGTCGCCGCGCTGTCGCCACCGATGATGTTCCACACGTTGCGCTCGCTCGGCGTCGGGTGCAGCTTCTCGCGCTCGTGGATCGAGCCGTCGCGCAGGCACACGTAGCAGACGTTGTGGATGTCGCCGTTGGCCTGCTCGGTGGGATGCGTGCCGGCGATGATGTTGATGTTGTAGTGCACGGCCAGTCGGCTGAAGAGTTCCTTCACCTGCGGCGTGTACTGGCTCAGCTTGCGAATCGATTCCACCGGCGACAACTCGGTGTTCTCGATCGACAGCAGTTGCAGCGTGATCAGTTCGGGGAAGGTGACGAAGTCGGCGCTGTAGTCGGCGGCGATGTCGGTGAAGTATTCGACCTGGGTGGCGAACTCCTCGAACGAGGTGATCCGCCGCTGCTGGTATTGCACCGAGGCCACGCGCACCGAATCGGGCAGCAGCCGCGCCGAGGTGATCGGCGGGATGTCCGGCTGGTCGAGCAGTTGCGGGTTGCGCCAGACCAGGTGTACCGCGTAACCCAGCGACTCGTGATCGGACGGCACGTAGCCGCGCAGGACGCCGATCACCTCGAAATCGTTCGACAGCTGGAAGCTCAGCGTGAGGTCGCGCCGCTTGCCTTCCACCACCGCCTGCACGTAGGCCTCGGCGCTGCCGTAGCGCGCCATGTTCTTCGCCAGCCCGGGGATGCGCCCGCCGAACACGATGCCGCGCAGCTTCAGGTCCATGCATAACCGCTTGCGCGCCTGGTACAGCCGCTGGCCGATGCGCATGCCGCGGTAGTCCGGATGCACCACCACTTCCATGCCGTACAGCCAGTTGCCGTCGGGCTTGTGGCGCGAACCCATGCCGCCGCCGGTGATCTGCATCCAGGTATGCGGCGCCAGCGCGGTGGCTTCATCGATGCGGAACGTGGCGCAGTAGCCCACGATCACGCCTTCGTACTCGACCACGAACTGGCCTTCGGGGAAATGCGTCTGCTGCGAACGCAGCATCTCCACCGAGTGGCCCCATTCCTCCGAGTAGATCCGGGCGGTAAGGTCGGCGAGCTGGGGTACGTCGTCGAGGACTGCCTGTCGCAGCAGCAGCTTCGGGGTATTTTCGTGGGTCTTCTTGGCCATCGAACCATTATGCCTTGGGCGTAAGGCGTCAAAGTGAAGGTGACTCATTCGCCCGGTTACACTGCGCGGCATCGTCCACGGGAGTCGCCTGCATGAGCATCCACGCCGCCGTTCGGCAATTTCGGGCAGGCCAACTGTGGCGCGCCGATGGCTGGCATGCGTCCGCGGCGCTGGCCGTGGACGCGGACGGCCGCTTGCGCGAGCCGGACGATCGCGCCGATGGCGAGATGATCGGCGCCTGGGTGCTGCCGGGCATGCCGAACCTGCATTCGCATGCGTTCCAGCGCGCGATGGCCGGCCTGGCCGAACGCAAGGGCAGGGCCGACGACAGTTTCTGGAGCTGGCGCGAGACGATGTATGCGTTCGCCGCCACGGTCGGCCCGGACGAGCTGCAGGCGATCGCCGCCCAGCTCTACGTCGAGATGCTCAAGGCCGGCTACACCCACGTCTGCGAATTCCACTACTTGCACCATCAGCCGGACGGCACCCCGTACGAGCAGCCGGAGGCGATGTCGCTGGCGCTGATCGAGGCTGCGCGCGAGGCCGGCATTGCGCTGACGCTGATGCCGGTGCTGTACATCAGCGGCGGCTTCGACGGCCGCGCGCTCACTGCGCGGCAACGCCGTTTCGGGCATGACGTGGCCGCGTATCTGCGCCTGCTCGACACGCTGCGCAAGCATGAGAGCGACAACCTGCGCATCGGCATCGCGCTGCATTCCCTGCGCGCTGTGCCGGAGCAGGCAATGCGCGATGTGCTTGCAAGCGATCTTGCGAAAGCCTGCCCGATCCATATCCACATTGCCGAGCAGATCGGCGAAGTGCAGGACTGCCTCGCCACGCGCGGCGCGCGGCCGGTGGAGTGGCTGTTCGAGCATGCCGACGTCGATGCCCGCTGGTGTCTGGTCCACGCGACCCATCTCACCGCGGCGGAAACGGCGCAGCTCGCGCGCAGTGGCGCCGTAGCCGGGTTGTGTCCCACCACCGAGGCGAATCTCGGCGATGGCCTGTTTCCGCTGGCGGCGTTTCAGGACGCCGGTGGCACGCTCGGCATCGGTTCGGATTCGCATATCTCGATCTCGCCGGTGGAGGAGCTGCGCTGGCTGGAATACGGTCAGCGCCTGACCAGCGGCCATCGCAATATCGCGGCGCGCGCGCAGGGTGTCAGCGTGGGCGAAACGTTGTGGCGCGCGGCGTTGCACGGTGGCGCGCAGGCTTCCGGCCTGCCGGTCGGCGAACTGCGCAGCGGTGCGCGTGCCGACCTGATCGTGCTGGATGAAAACTCGCCGCTGCTGGCCGCGCGCGATGCCCGCTCCATGCTTGACAGCTTCCTGTTTGCCGGCAACACGCCGCTGGTGCGCGACGTGATGTGCGGCGGTGAATGGGCGGTGCGCGATTTTCGCCATCGTGACGAGGAGCGCATTGCGACGCGCTACCGCACCGCCGTCAAGACGATCGGAGTTGCCTAAGATCATCTAGCGATGCCTCCGATGCCGTTAGCCTGAGTTCCGTTGCCGCCCCCTGGCGGCCCCGAACGGAGCGCGCATGGCCCTGGCCACGCCTTTGCCCGCCGCGGAGGCGGTATTCCGCGCCCGCGGCCTCACCAAGACCTACCGCATGGGCGAGGTCGAGGTGCCGGCGCTGCGCGGGGTGGACCTGGACCTGTACCGCGGCGAGTTCGTGGTGCTGCTCGGGCCCTCGGGCAGCGGCAAGTCGACCCTGCTGAACATCCTGGGCGGGCTCGACGTGCCCACCGCCGGCGAGGTCTGGTACGAGGGGCATCACCTCACCGGCGCCAGCGAGCGCGAACTCACGCTGTTCCGCCGCGAGCACGTCGGCTTCGTGTTCCAGTTCTACAACCTCATTCCCAGCCTTACCGCGCGCGAGAACGTGGCGATCGTGACCGAGCTGGCCGGGCAGCCGATGACGCCGGAGGAGGCGCTGGCGCGGGTGGATCTCGCCGACCGCATGGACCACTTTCCCGCGCAGCTGTCCGGCGGCCAGCAGCAGCGGGTGGCGATCGCCCGCGCGATCGCCAAGCGGCCGGCGGTGCTGCTGTGCGACGAGCCCACCGGCGCGCTCGATTCGGCCACCGGCGTGCGCGTGCTGGAAGCGCTGGAGCGGGTCAACGCGGAGCTCGGCACCACCACGGTGGTGATCACCCACAACGCCGACATCGCGCGCATGGCCCATCGCGTGCTGTACCTGGGCGACGGCCGCATCGTGCGCGAGGTGCGCAATGCGCAGCGCATGCCGGCAGCGGAGCTGCACTGGTGAGCGCGCTGAGCCGCAAGGCGGTGCGCGACCTGTGGCACCTGCGCGGACAGGCGCTGGCGATCGCGCTGGTGATCGCCGGCGGCGTCGCCACGCTGGTGATGTCGCAGTCCACCTATGAGTCGCTCACCGCCACGCGCGAGCAGTTCTACCGGCAGGGTGCGCTGGCCGACCTGTGGGCGCCGCTCAAGCGCGCGCCCGACACGCTGCTGCCGCAACTGGCCGCGATTCCCGGCGTGCAGACCGCGCAGGCCCGGCTGCTGGCGCTGGGCACGCTGGGCGTGCCGGGCTTCAACGAGCCGGTGCGCGCCGAGGTGGTATCGCTGCCGCTGGACGGCGGCCAGCCGCTGCTCAACCGGGTGCAACTGCGCAGCGGGCGGCTGCCCGATCCGGAGCGCGACAACGAAGTGGTGGTGGGCGAGGCCTTTGCGGCGGCGCACGCGCTGCGCGCCGGCGACACGCTGCGGCTGACCCTGCGCGGGCGCCAGCGCTGGCTGCAGGTAGTGGGGGTGGGCACCTCGCCGGAGTACGTCTACCAGAGCCCGCCGGGCGCGGTGTTTCCCGACTTCAAGCGCTATGCGGTGTTGTGGATGAACCGTCACGCGATGGAAAAGGCGCTGAACATGGACGGCGCGTTCGACAACGTGACGCTGCGCCTGCTGCCCGGTGCGCGTGCCGCCGCGGTGATCGCCGAACTCGACCGCCTGCTGGCGCGCTACGGCGGCGTCGGCGCCTACGGCCGCCACGAGCAGACCTCGGCGCGCTACCTGGAGGAGGAGATGCGCCAGCTGCAGACGATGGCGCGGCTGTTCCCGGCGATCTTCCTGGGCGTGGCCGCGTTCCTGCTGCACGTGGTGCTGATGCGCCTGGTCGGCACCCAGCGCGACCAGATCGGCGTGCTCAAGGCATTCGGCTACAGCCATCGCGCGCTGGCGCTGCATTACCTGGGCATGGCCGCGGCGATCGCGCTGCTCGGCGCGGCGCTCGGCATCGCGCTGGGCGGCGGGCTGGGGCGCTGGCTGGCGCATGTCTACCAAGGCATCTACCGCTTTCCGTTCCTGGCCTATCAGCTGAGCATCCAGGCGGTTGCCACCGGCGTGGCGGTGAGCCTGGCGGCCGCGGCTGCCGGTGCGCTGATGGCGCTGCGTGCGGCGGCCAGCCTGCCGCCGGCCGAGGCGATGCGCGCGCCGGCGCCGGCGCGCTTCGGGCCCACCGTGATCGAGCGGCTGGGCCTGCAGCGCTGGCTGTCGCAACCGGCGCGGATGGCGCTGCGCGACCTGGAGCGCCGTCCCGGTCGCGCGGCGTTCACCGTGCTGGGGCTGGCGCTGGCCTGCGCGGTGACCATGGTGGGTCGCTTCCAGGGCGATGCGATCGACTACATGGTCGACACCCAGCTCAGCATCGCGCAGCACCACGATCTGGCGGTGAGCTTCATCGAACCGGCGCCGCGGCGGGTGCTGTTCGAGCTGGCCGCGCTGCCGGGCGTGCGCACGGCCGAGCCGGTGCGGATGGCGCCGGTTCGGCTGGCGCACGGCCACCGCAGCTATCGCACCACGATCGAGGGGCTGACGCCGGATGCGCGCCTGCGCCGGCCGCTGGATGCGCAATTGCGACCGATCACGCCGTCCGCCGATGGCGTGCTGCTGACCGACTACCTGCAGGACATGCTGGCGCTGGCGCCTGGCGACGAGATCGAGGTGCAGGCGCTGGAAGGCCATCGCCGCGTGCGCCGCGTACGCGTGGCCGGCTTCGTCCACGAGTCGATCGGCGCGCAGGGCTACATGGATCTGGATGCATTGAACCGGCTGCTGGGCGACGGCGACGTGGTCTCCGGCGTGCTGCTGGGCGTGCTGCCGGGCGCAGAGCCTGACCTCTACGCGCGACTGGACCGGCGCCCGTGGGTCGCCGGCATCAGTTCGCGGCTGGCCTCGGTGCGCAGCTTCTACGCCACCATGGGCGAGAGCCTGCTGGTGTTCTCCCTGGTGGCGGCGCTGCTGGGCGGGGTGATCAACTTCGGACTGGTCTACAACGCGGCGCGGATCAGCCTGTCCGAGCGCGGCCGCGAGCTGGCCAGCCTGCGCGTGCTGGGCATGACCGAGGGCGAGGTGAGCGCGCTGCTGCTGGGCCAGCTGGGCCTGCTGGTGGTGGTGTCGCTGCCGTTCGGCTTTGCCGCGGGCTGGGGGTTGTGCTGGCTGATGGTGCAGGGCTTCCAGTCCGAGCTGTTCCGCATACCGATCCGGCTGACCACCGCCACCTACGCGTTCGCCGGCCTGATGGTGCTGGGCGCCAGCGTGGTCTCCGCGCTGCTGGTGCGCCGGCGCATCGCGCGACTGGACCTGATCGCCGTGTTGAAGACCCGTGAATGAGGACCGCCCGATGAGCATGAAACGCCGCCACTGGATTGTTGCTGCCGCCGCGACGATCGCCGTCGCGGTCGTTGTGTGGTGGGCGCTGCAGACCGCGCCGCGCACGCTCGAGGTGGCGCAGGTCACGCGCGGTCCGCTGGTGCAGCGCTTCGAGGAAGAGGGCCGCACCGAGTTGCCGCGACGCTGGGTGCTGTCGGCGCCGATCGCCGGCACGCTGCGGCGAATCGACCTGCTGCAGGGCGATGCGGTCAAGGCCGGCCAGGTGGTGGCGACGATCGAGCCGCTGCAGGGCGCGTTGCTGGATCCGGCCAACCGGGCGCGGCTGCTGGCCGAGGAGCAGGCCGCACAGGCGTCCATGCAGGCGGCGCAGCAACGCCTCACCGCGGCGCAGGCGGACGCCCGGCTGGCCTCGCGCGACGTGGACCGCATGCGCACGCTGGGCGCGTCGGGCGTGGTCAGCGTGGCTACGCTCGACGAGGCCGAAGCGCGCGTGGCCCGGGCGCAGGCGGCAGCCGCCGCGGCGCTGGCCGAACAGCGCGCCGCCGGGCAGCAGCGCGCGGCGCTGGCTGCGCTGCTGCAGGGACAGGGCCGTAGTGGCGGGCAGCAAATCGAATTGCGCGCGCCGATCGACGGTGTGGTGCTGCATCGTTACCAGGAGAGCGCCATGCCGGTGCAGGCGGCTCAGCCCTTGCTGGAGTTCGGCGACCTGGGCCGGTTGCAGGTGATGGTGCAGGCGCTGTCGCAACAGGCGATCGCGCTGCGGCCGGGTTCCTCGGCGCGGATCCTGCGCTGGGGCGGCGAAGGCGCGCTGCCGGCGCGGGTGACGCGGATCGAGCCGGGCGGCTTCACCAAGGTATCGGCGCTGGGCGTGGAGGAGCAGCGCACGCAGGTCTGGCTGGAGATCACCGCGCCGCGCGCGCAGTGGGCTCAACTGGGCGATGGCTACCGTGTCGAGGTGGAGTTCGAGCTGGCGCGTCGACCTGACGTGCTGCAGGTGCCGTCCAGCGCGCTGTTCCGCGACGGCCGGCGCTGGGTGGTATATCGCGTGGAAGGCGGTCGCGCGCGCCTGACCGCGGTCAGCCCGGGCATGCAGGGCGATGGTTCGACGGAGATCCTGTCAGGGTTGCGCCAGGGCGAGCGGGTGATCGCCTATCCGGACGACCGCCTGGCCGATGGCCTGCGCGTGCGCCCGCTGGCCGCGTCGCCGTGACCGCTGGCATTCGCCGCGCTGGCGACGCGGCAGCAGCAGGCGCAGCCGTCAAGGCATCGACCGATGCGGCGGCCGGGCAATCGGTTTAGCCTGTACCCGCGTTGCGCGCCGTCGACGACGGATTTCCGAAACGACCAAGGGGAGAGTTCCATGCAAGGTTCCAACGATCTGGGCAAGCTGGTGCTTCGTGTCGTGCTGGGTGTGTTGATCCTGTTCCATGGCGTGTCCAAGCTGATCCACGGGCCGGGCTACGTCATCGGCGTGGTGACCGGGGCCGGCCTGCCGTCGTTCCTGGCCTACGGGGTGTACGTGGGCGAGGTGCTGGCGCCGCTCCTGTTGCTGCTCGGTTACTGGACGCGGGTGGGCGCGCTGATCATCGTGATCAACATGCTGGTGGCGATCGGGCTGGTGCACCTGGGCCAGTTCGCCACGCTGGCCGATACCGGCGGCTGGGCGCTGGAGCTGCAGGGCATGTTCTTCGGCACCGCGCTGGCGATCATGCTGCTCGGCGCCGGTCGCTACAGCCTGGGTGGCAGCAACGGGCGCTGGAACTGAGCGGTACCCGGTCCAGACCACGGTGATCGAGCTGAACGCCAGCCGTCATCGGCTGGTGTTCGCGTCATCGCCACCCGCGGGAACGCGTTTGCGGAGACACATCCACGGCAAGGAGTGTCCCATGCATCGCATCACGTCCCGTCTCGCCATCGCCCCACTGTCGCTGGTCGGCAGCATCTTACTTTCCGGTTGCATCGTGGCGGCGCCACGCCCGGTCCGTCACGTGCGCGTGGTGACGCCGGTGCAGGTCGAACGTGCGCGCGTATGGGTGCCGGCCTACTGGGGCCCGCGGCATGTCTGGGTCGAGGGTCATTGGCGCTATCGCTGATCGCCCTCAGGCTGACGGTTCCAACCGCTCGCGCAGGAAGTCGATGAACGCGCGCAGCTTCGGCCAGGACGCGCGGGTCGCCGCCGCCGGTGCTGCTGCGCTGGCCGGCTGCTAGCCGGTATCGCGCCACTGTGGCCACACCAACAGGGGTGCCGTCGGGTGGTACGCAAGCGTGGAGTGATTTGCCACACTCGGCTCTTTCGCCGATGGGTCGCGATGCGCTCGAACGCTCTTGCCGCGGTTGGACTGGCGTTGTGCTCGGCGCTGTTCTTCACGCTCACCTACGTGCTCAACCGCAGCCTCGTCGCCGGTGGCGGGCATTGGGCGTGGGCGGTGATCCTGCGTTACCTGCTGACCTTGCCGATGCTCGCGCTGGTGCTGCCGCTGCAGGGCGGGTTCGGCGAATTGCCGGGCGAGCTGCGCCGGCATGCGCGGCCGTGGCTGCTGTGGAGCGGCGTGGGTTTCGTGTTGTTCGGCATTCCCCTGACCTGGGCGGCCAGCAGCGGGCCGTCGTGGCTGATCGCCGGCAGTTTCCAGACCACCGTGCTGGCCGGGCCGCTGCTGGCGCCGCTGATCTATCGCGACGGGCGGCGCCGGCTGGCCTGGCGCACGCTGGCGCTCGGCGCGCTGATCGTGGCCGGCGTGTTCGCGCTGCAATGGGGTCATGCGCAGGGCCGGCTGCATGCCGGCGACTGGCTCGCGATCGGCGCGGTGGTGCTGTCCGCATTTGCCTATCCGCTGGGCAACCGCAAGGTGCTGCTGCACCTCGAACACTGCGGCAGCCGGCTCAACGCCGTGCAGCGCGTGTTCGGCATGACGCTGTGCAGCTGGCCGCTGTGGCTGCTGTTCGCGGCGGTCGCGTGGTTCACGGTCGGTCCGCCGACGTGGCGCGAGGCGCTGCTGGCCGGCGGCGTGGCGCTGTCCTCGGGCACCATCGCCACCATCCTGTTCTTCCGCGCCACCGACATGGTGCGCAGCGAGCCGGCCGCGCTGGCCGCGGTCGAGGCGATGCAGGCGGCGGAGCTGCTGTTCGCCACGCTGCTCGGCGTGCTGTTTCTCGGCGAGGCATGGCCGCATGGCTACGCGCTGTTCGGTGCGCTGGCCATCGTCGTCGGCATCGCGCTGTTCGGCTGGTTCAGCGGGCGCGGTGCGGCGGGGCATGACGAGGAAGTGCGCGCGCTGCGCGGCGACCGCAGCGCCTGAAAGTGCATGACTGCTGGCACGTGCAGGCGCGGATGAAGCGGCGTATCCCGGAGCGTTCCGAATGACCTGCAGAGAAGCCCATGCCCACAACTGTCCGTACCACGCCATGGCGTGCCGTCCTTTACGGCGGCTTTGTCGCCGGCTCGCTCGACGTTCTTGCCGCCGCGCTGATCAACCGGATCAATCCGCTGATCATCCTGCGTGCGATCGCCAGCGGCCTGCTGGGTCGCGAGGCGTTCCAGGGTGGCATGCCGGTCGCGTGGCTGGGGCTGGGGCTGCAGTGGGCGATGTCGTTGCTGATTGCCGCGATCTTCGTGCTGGCTGCGCGCAGGATGTCGTGGCTGACGCGGCGGTGGATCGCTGCCGGCGTGCTGTATGGCGCGGTGGTGTTCGTGGTGATGGAGTACGTGGTCGTGCCGCGCTCGGCGGCGGGGAAGCCGCACTTCACCGCGCTGTCGCTGGCCGAGAACCTGCTGGCGATGTTCGTGTTCGGCTTGATCGTGGCGTTCTTCGCCCGCCGTGTCGGAGCGGGCTCCCACTGATATACGCTGCCCCGGCGCTTGAACGGAGCATGCGATGACGGCCGAACCC
Organism: Rhodanobacter sp. T12-5; assembly: GCF_008329435.1. GTDB lineage: Bacteria > Pseudomonadota > Gammaproteobacteria > Xanthomonadales > Rhodanobacteraceae > Rhodanobacter. The sequence goes on along the minus strand of NZ_NPKN01000002.1, from coordinate 11,112 downwards.
CTGCCTGCGATTCACCACGGTACACCCGCGTTCCGGCGTACCAACCTGGCGCTGTTTGCGGCCGGCTTCGCCACGTTCGGCTTGTTGTATTGCGTGCAGCCGCTGATGCCGGAGTTCAGCCACGACTACGGCGTGAGCGAGGCGGGGGCGGCGATGTCGCTGTCGCTGACCACCGGCGTGCTGGCGTTCGCGATGTTGTTCGCCGGCGCGCTGTCGGATGCGTGGGGGCGCAAGTCGGTGATGGTGGTGTCGCTGCTGTCGTCGGCCGTGCTGGTGCTGGTGACCGCGGTGATGCCGGACTGGACCGCGCTGCTGCTGGTACGCGCGCTGCTGGGGCTGACCCTGAGCGGGTTGCCGGCGGTGGCGATGACGTACCTCGGCGAGGAAATGCACGTCGAGTCGATCGGCCTCGGCATGGGCCTGTACATCAGCGGCAGCGCGGTTGGCGGCATGGGCGGGCGCTTGATCACCGGCGTGATGACCGATTTCTTCGGCTGGCGCATCGGCGTGGCGGTGGTTGGCGTGATCGGCGTGCTGGCCGCGCTGATCTTCTGGCGCGCACTGCCCGCGTCACGACATTTCGTGGCGCAGCCGTTGCGTTGGCGAACCGTGCTGGGGCGCTTCAACGGCATGTTCCGCGACCGCGGCCTGCCGTGGCTGTTCGTCGAGGGCTTCCTGCTGCTCGGCGCATTCGTCACCGTCTACAACTACATCGGCTACCGCCTGCTGGCGCCGCCGTACGACCTCAGCCAGACGGTGGTCGGCCTGATCTTCGGCATCTATCTGGTCGGCACGTTCAGCTCGGCGTGGATGGGCCATCTGGCCGGCAAGCTGGGGCGGCGCAAGGTGCTGTGGACGGCGTTCGCGCTGATGCTGGTCGGCGTGGCGCTGACGATGACGCAACCTCTGCTGTCGGTCATGCTCGGCATTGTGGCGGTGACGTTCGGCTTCTTCGGCGGCCACTCCATCGTCAGCAGCTGGGTCGGGCGCCGCGCCGGCGCGGCCAAGGCGCAGGCCTCGTCGGTGTACCTGTTCTGCTACTACATGGGATCGAGCATCGCCGGTGCCAGCGGCGGATTGTTCTACGCCTCGCACGGCTGGACCGGCGTGGCGCTGTTCGTCGGTGCACTGGTGCTGGCCGGCCTGCTGATCGCGTTGCGCCTGTTCAAGTTGCCGCCCCTGGTCAACGTGGCGACACCGCCGACGCCGATGAGCAAAGGTGCGATGCCGTAGGTGGAGCGGGGAACGGGGAACGGGGAACGGGGAACGGGGGATGAGCATCGAGACTCCGGATCTGAATCCATGTCCCTGTGTCTTCATGAGGCGCAGTAACAGCCCACGACAGCAAACTCGATGTTCCCCGTTCCCCGTTCCCCGTTCCCCGTTCCCCGCGAATCTCACCGCGCGCCCGGTTTCAGCATGCCCTCCACCGCGTCGTAGTCGCCATCGTTCGCGGCGGCGGGAATGCCGAGCAGGTGGGTCATCAGCGGATAGACGTCCACGTTCGGGAATGCCGGGACCTTGGCGCCGACGCGGAAGGCCGGGCCGTGTGCGACGAACAGTGCCTGCATCGACGGATCGGCATTGTCGTAGCCGTGTTGGCCGAGACTGATCTTTCCCTTGTGGCTGTCGACATGGGCGGTGGTGGTGATGCGCCAGCCGACATCGGCCAGGCACAGCAGTTGCGGTATCCGGGGGTTGCTGCCGTAGTGGAATCGCGCCGGCACCCGCGTCTTGTCCCAGCAGCGCATGTGCGACTGCGGCTGCTCCAGCGTGTGTTCGATCGCGGCAAAATCCCGATGTGCCCGTGTGCTGGCGTCCTTCGGATTGAAGCCGGCGAGGACGCCCAGGCTGACGGTCTGCAGTCGATCGAGCGGAACCAGCCGGTCGATCATCACGCTGTTTTGCAGCAGCGCGCCGGCCATGCCGTGATCGGCCAGCACGATCATGTTGATCCGGTCGAACAGCCTGCGGTGCCTGAGTCCGCGCACCAGCCGCGCCAACGCCGCGTCGGTTTCGCGCAACGCGGCGTCCACTTGCGGCGTGTCGGGGCCATAGGTATGTCCGGCGTGATCGACCGCATCGAAATACAGGGTGAGGAAGGTCGGTCGCTGGCCGGCAGGAAGATCCAGCCATGCCAGTATCTGGTCGACGCGCTGGTCGACGCTCACGCTGCCGTCGTACGGCTTCCAGTAGTCCGGGTGATGGCCGTGGATGTCGGCCTCGGAGCCGGGCCAGAACATCGTCGCGGTACGCAGCCCATGCTGGTCGGCGGTTTCCCAGATCGGCGTGCCCTCGTCCCACCAGCGGCCATCGCTGACCGCCTTGCGGTTGCCCAGTGAAAATTTGCCCAGCCGCGGATCGAACATCGTGTTGTTGACGATGCCATGGTGGTTCGGGCGCAGGCCGGTGACGATCGTGTAGTGGTTCGGAAACGTCAGCGACGGGAACGACGGCTGCATCGAGGCGGCTTGCACGCCGTGTCTGGCCAGCATCGCCAGCGTCGGGCTGAAGCCGCGCTCGATGTAGTCGTAACGGTAGGCATCGATCGATACCAGCAGCAGCGGCGTGCGTGCGCTGGCCTCTGCAGTGGCGGGCGTCGCGCGCTGTGCTGCGCAACCGACGCACAAAACGACCCACGCGTCCAGCAGCAGGCGGAACACTATTTTCATGGATGGACTCTTACGATGGCTGTAACTGTCCAGACATGATCGCGCATGGCCATGACTATTTCATGTTCTCTCCGGCACTCGCTCGCGATGCACCGATGGCTGCTTGGCATCGCCGTCGCGCTGCTGCCGTTCGGCAACGCCTTTGCGTGGCAGTCCACCCGGCAGCCGCCGGTACCGGTGGTGATCGCGCCGCCGCCGGCCGTGCAGTTCCAGCAGACCGTGCAACAGCAGCAGGTGCGCGACCAGTTGCAAAAGAGCCAGCTGCAACAGCAACTGCACCAGGGCGTCACCGACAACGCGAAGCGGCCCACCACGCGCGACACGCGCAGCCAGCAGCAACTCGATCAGGCCGATCGTGCGCAACGGCAGCGCGATCGCGCGAACCAGCAGGACTTGCTCGATCGGCAGCGCGATGCTTCCACGTTGCCGCGCGTCATACCGCAAGGCCGTCCCGCGGAGGCCGGCAGCGGCGGCTGATCCGGTCCGCTGGCACCGCGGCTCCTGCACGTTTCGAATCAGCCGAACAGGTCGCCGCGGGCGATGCGATCTTCCATGGTCAGCAGGTAGCGTTTCGTCGGCAGGCCGCCGCCGAAACCGGTGAGGCTGCCGTCTGCACCGATCACCCGATGGCACGGCAGCACGATCGGCAGCGGGTTGCGGCCATTCGCGGCGCCGACCGCACGAACCGCCAGCGGCTTCTCGATGCGTCGCGCCAGTTCGCCGTAGCTGATCGTGACGCCGTACGGAATCCGCCCCAGCTCGTGCCATACCTGCAACTGGAACGGTGTGCCGACCGGATGCAGCGGCAGGTCGAAGTGCTGGCGCATGCCGGCGAAATATTCCTCCAGCTGCACGCGTGCCGCCGCCAGAGGTGCGGACGCGAGCGGGTCGGTAGCGCGGACCCAGGTCGGGTCGGCCTTCTTCGGATGGCGCTCGCGCTCGAACCAGATTCCGCGCAGGCCGTGGCCGTCCGCGACCAGACGCAGCGTGCCGACCGGGCTGTCCATCTCGTCGTAGTGGATCGTGCCGAAGTGAGTCGTGTCGTCGGTCATGCGATTTTCTCCTGTTTCCGACCGCGCGGGAGCGGCAGCGCATCCGACGCCGCACGCCACAAATGGATCACCGCGTAGGCGCGCCACGGCCGCCATGCCTGTGCGCGCGCGGTCAGCGCCTTCGTGCTGAGCGGCACGGCATCCGTCGTCGCCTCGCGGCGCAGGATCAGGTCCGCCGCCGGAAACGCATCCGGATCGCCGAGCGTGCGCATCGCGATGTAATGCGCAGTCCATTCGCCGATGCCGGGCAGTGCGATCCAGCTCGCCACGAACGCATCCAGCGATTGCTCCGCGCGAAACGTCACGCGACCATCCAGCAGCGCCTGCGCCATCCCGCTGATCGTTGTCGCGCGGGTCGTGGTCAGGCCGATCTCGCGCAAGTCCGCGCGTGCGAGCGCGGCCGGCGTCGGGAACAGGCGTTCCAGCCCCGGCATCGGGGCACTCGGCAACGCTTCGCCCCAGCGCTGCACGATGCGGGTTGCCAGCGTGCGCGCCGCGGCCACGCTGATCTGCTGGCCGAGGATCGCGCGCACCGCGATCTCGAAGCCGTCCCAGCCGCCGGGCAGGCGCAGGCCGGGACGACGCGCCAGCAGCGGGCCGAGGATCGCATCGTGCCGGAACGTGTCCGCGATCGCCTGCGGGTTCGCGTCCAGGTCGAACATCCGCCGCAGCGTCGTCACCACGCCGAGCAGTCTCGCCGGTTGCGGGCAATGCAACTGCAGCTGCAGTGCTTGCTCGCCGCCTGGCCAAGCACTCAGGCGCAACCAGCCGGGCGCATCGGCCGGGCCGAACACGCGCGCGTAACTGTGCTCGTCGACCGACTCCACGCCGGGCAATGCGCGCGTACGCAAAAACGCGAGCAATGCCTCGAACGCATACGGCGGCCGATAGCCAAGCCGCAGTACCAGCGCCGCACCGGCTGCGGCCCGCGGATGTCGGCGCAGTTCGCGCGGCGCGATCCGGTTCGCCTGCGCAAACGCCGCATTGAAACGGCGCAGGCTGCGAAAGCCGGATGCGAGCGCGACTTCGGTGACCGGCAACGCGGTTTCCGTCAGCAACTGCTTCGCGAACAGCAGGCGGCGCGTCGTGTGCACGCTGATCGGCGGCGCGCCGATGCGTTCGACGAACAACCGGCGCAACTGCCGCGCGCCGATGCCGACGCGCGTCGCGAGTTCGTCCAGCGACTGCTCCGCCAGTGCGCCGGCCTCGATCAGTTTCAACGCGCGCGCGACCACGTGATCGCCGCGCTGCCACTGTTCATTGCCGGGCGCGAGCTCCGGCCGGCAGCGCAGGCACGGCCGGAATCCGGCCGCTTCCGCTGCCGCCGCATTCGCGTAATAGCGGATGTTCTCGCGCTTCGGCGACGGCGCCGGGCACACCGGGCGGCAGTAGATGCCGGTGCTGCTGACGGCGGTGAAGAACAACCCGTCGAAGCGCGCGTCGCGGCTGAGTCGGGCCTGTTCGCAGATGTGCGGATCGGGCAGGGCGGGCAATTCGGTCATGGCAGCAGGCTAGCATCGCCCGGCCTGGCTGACTCGCCGTTTTCGGACATCAATGCCGCACGCCGAACGGACCGGTCGGCGGCGCCGCCGACAACCGGTCCGGGGCATCAGTTCGCGTGATCGATCCACGCCAGCTTGGCAGCTCCTCCGCGTCGGCGCCTCACTTGATCGGCGCCATCAGGTGCTCGTACGGCGTGCCGGCCCACATCACGTACGGCACGGCGGTGTCGGGGTCCGGGCTCTTCGGGTAGCTGTCGTAGAACGCCGGGTCCGCGCCGACGATCATCAGATGCGGCCCGGTCTTGATCCAGTGATTGCCGCTGGCCGGTTTCTGCGCGTAAGGATCCGTGTTGCTCGCATCCGTGCCGCCGGCCAGCATGTACATCAAGCCGAGCTTGCCGGCCGGTGGATGCTCGTGCGCCATCAGCGCGCTCGCCCACGCCAGCGCGTTCTGGTCCATGCACATCGGATCCGGCCCGGGTGTCGCCGTGTTGTCCGGCATGCAGGTGAACGCGTTGCTGCCCTTGCGCAGCGTGCGCATCTTTCCGTCTGCACCCATTGCGACGATCGTCGCATCCTTCGCCACGCGCGCCGGTGCCGCCTTCATCGCGCTCGCGATCATGTGTGCGTCGCTCGGCACCTTGGTGCCCGCCGCCTGCACGGCGGTCACGGCGACGAGCATGCTGGCGACAATGGTGAACCGCTTCAAGCCTGGACTATTCATGACAGCCTCCCGTAGTGACTGATGACGGTCACGCCCGGCTTCCCGCCAACAGTCTGTGCCGCTGTCAAATCCCGGTCAATCGGCCATCGCCGACCATCGCCGTCTTCAGGTCGACCGCCGCCCGACCATGCTCGACAACACCCCATCGCGGCGGATCAAACCGTGGTACAGCGCCGCGCCCATGTGGGCGAGGAACGTCAGGAACAGCAGCATCGCGAACCATTCGTGCAGATGGCGCAGCACGGCGAACGCGACGGCGCTGGTCGGAAAGATCGGCGGCAGCCGCAGCGACGTGCCGAGCATCACCGGATAGCCGCCGGCCGACAGCATCGCCCAGCCGATCAGCGGCATCGCCAGCATCAGGAAGTACAGCAGCCAGTGCGACGCCAGCGCTGCCAGCTTCTGCAGCGCGGGCAGATCCGCCGGCAGCGGCGGTGGCGGATGGCGCAGGCGCACCGCCAACCGCACGATCGCCAGCAGCAGGATCGCGATGCCCAGCGGCTTGTGGATGGCCAGCAGCCACTCGTGCCGCTCCGATACCGACTCCACCATGCCGACGCCGATGAACAGCATCGCCACGATCAGGAGGGCCATCAGCCAGTGCAGCACGCGGGCGGGCAGGGTGAAGGTGCCGGTGGCGGGCGTCATGGCTGCTTCTCCGTGTGCGCCGCGGCGGTGCCGGGCAGGTGCGCTTCCTCGCTGGTGCGGCGCAGGTAGGAGTCGGCATAGGCGGCCGACCGCGCCGGCAGCAAGGGATCGTCGGAAGCGACGATGCCGGCGGGCAGCACCAGCGGGTCGTAGTTGATGTCGCGGCATTCACCGTTTTGTTGTGGCGTGGTCGCGTCGATCACCAGCGTGCCGGCGTCGATCGTGCGTCGGTCGCTCGGCCAGGTCTTGGTCGCGTCGTTGGTCGGGTCGCCTGGATTCGCCAGCGTGATCTGCAACTGCCAGCGCAGCGGCCCGTGCGCCAGGCGTGCGGCCAGGTCCGCCGCCAGATAGTCCACGTCGCCGGCCTTGCCCGCGCCGCCGCCGCCATCGGTGGCCTGCGGCAGCATGCGCCAGCGCACCGGCTGGCGTTTGCCGTACGCGTCGACGAACACGAACGCGTTGAGGCTCTCGTAGCTTTCCGTCGCGAAGCTGGCCGACGGTCTGGCCGTCTTCGCCCACGCGCGGAACGCCGCCGTCTCCGGATGCGCCGCGAAGAACGCAGCCACCTTCGCCGGGTCCGGCTTGCCGGTCGCCGGGTCTGGCTGCTGCGCCTGCAATTGCGCATAGAACGCCTGCGGCGTGGCGACCGGAAACACCGGCATGCTGTTCATGCCGGTGCGCCACTGCTGGCCGTTCGGCTGGGCGAAGCGCAGCGCCATGCTGCGGATCGGTACGCTGCCGTCCGGCGCATACGGGTTGCTGCCTGGGATCGCAAAGCGCCCCACCACCGGCGTGCGCCCGGGCGCAAACACCTGCGCGGTGGAGTACGCCAGCGCCTGGCCATTGCTGTCGAAATACCCCGCCACGCACACGCCCTTGGCGTGGTTGCGCCGGTAGCCCGCGAACGTGCCGGCATTGTGCTGGAACTGGTCGATGAGCTTCTCGGGTGTGAGCCGGTGCGGCGCCAGCCAGCCGCCGACATAGCCGAACGCGGCCACGGTGACCGCCACCACGGCGCCGATCAGCGCCCACGACCCCGCGTTGCCTTTGCGCCGTGCGGGTACGGAAAGTTCTTCTTGCATGCTGCGACTCCTGGAGATGCACGCCGGCTTTGGCACCGATCGTGACGCCGGATTTCCCGCCGATGCAGATCCTTCGCCCGGTCGCGGCGAGCGGTTACACGCCGCCTTCGTGGCACGGGCAGACCCGACCGGATGCCCGCTACCCCGGCGTTATACTCCGGGAAGTCATTACCAGCCGAGCCTTGTCACCATGACCGCACCCACCCGCATCGACACCACCCGCACCATCCGCGCGCCGCGCGGCACCGAGCTTTCCTGCAAGAGCTGGCTCAGCGAGGCGCCGTTCCGCATGCTGCAGAACAACCTCGACCCCGAGGTGGCGGAGAACCCTGCCGAGCTGGTGGTGTACGGCGGCATCGGCCGCGCCGCGCGCAACTGGGAGTGCTTCGACGCCATCCTCAAGTCGCTGCGCGAATTGAATGACGACGAGACGCTGCTGGTGCAGTCCGGCAAGCCGGTCGGCGTGTTCCGCACCCATGCCGACGCGCCGCGCGTGCTCATCGCCAACTCCAACCTGGTGCCGCACTGGGCCACCTGGGAGCACTTCAACGAGTTGGATAAAAAGGGCTTGATGATGTACGGCCAGATGACCGCCGGCTCGTGGATCTACATCGGCTCGCAGGGCATCATCCAGGGCACGTACGAAACCTTCGTCGAGATGGGCCGCCAGCACTACGGCGGCAACCTCAAAGGGAAGTGGCTGCTCACCGCCGGCCTCGGCGGCATGGGGGCCGCGCAGCCGCTGGCCGCCTCGCTGGCCGGCATGTGCAGCCTCAACATCGAATGCCAGCAGAGCCGCATCGACTTCCGCCTGAAGACCCGCTACGTCGACGAGCAGGCCAGCAACCTCGACGACGCGCTGGCGCGCATCGAGAATTACACCAAGGCCGGCGCAGCGAAATCCATCGCGCTGCTCGGCAACGCCGCCGACATTCTGCCGGAGCTGGTCAAGCGCGGCGTGCGCCCCGACGCGGTCACCGACCAGACCAGCGCGCACGACCCGGTCAACGGCTACCTGCCGCAGGGCTGGACCGTGGAGCAGTGGTTCGAGCGCCGCAAGAGCGATCCCGAAGGCACCCGCGACGCCGCCAAGCACTCCATGCGCACCCACGTCGAAGCGATGCTCGCGTTCCACGCGCAAGGCATCCCCACCTTCGACTACGGCAACAACATCCGCCAGATGGCGAAAGACGTCGGCTGCGAAAACGCATTCGCGTTTCCGGGCTTCGTGCCTGCCTATGTGCGGCCGTTGTTCTGTCGTGGGATCGGGCCGTTCCGCTGGGTGGCGCTGTCCGGCGATCCGGAAGACATCTACAAGACCGACCAGAAAGTGAAGGAGCTGATCCCCGACGACGCCCACCTGCACAACTGGCTGGACATGGCGAAGGAGCGGATCAGCTTCCAGGGCTTGCCGGCGCGCATCTGCTGGGTGGGGCTGGGGTTGCGCGACAAGCTTGGCCTCGCGTTCAACGAGATGGTGCGCAATGGGGAGTTGAAGGCGCCGGTGGTGATCGGGCGCGACCACCTAGATTCCGGGTCGGTCGCGTCACCGAACCGGGAGACCGAGGCGATGAAGGATGGCAGCGATGCGGTGTCCGACTGGCCGTTGCTCAATGCGATGTTGAATGTGGCTGGTGGGGCGACATGGGTGTCGTTGCATCATGGGGGTGGGGTGGGGATGGGGTATTCGCAGCATTCGGGCATCGTGATCGTGTGCGACGGCACCGAAGCGGCGGACAAGCGGATTGCGCGGGTACTGTGGAACGATCCGGGGACCGGCGTGATGCGGCATGCGGATGCGGGGTATGAGGTTGCGGTGGAGTGTGCGAAGGAGTCGGGGTTGAGGTTGCCGATGGTTTGATATGAATCGTTGCGAATGAATTGTTTTCGCTTATCCGCGCAGCTTAAATAAGCAGCATCTCACGACGTTTTCCAGGGGGACGACATGGCTCGTAGATCAATTGACAAGGAAGAAAAAGGACAGTCCGATGAAAATGGCGGTTCTCAGTCCCATGCAGATCGCGTAGATGCAGCTGTGGAACAGAGGCGGACACGCACACAGCGTCCATTTCCAGCATGTGCGTTTGAAGATGCCCTTGAATTTGCTAAGTCCATAATGGAATTTGGCAGTGGTCAGCAGGTTAGACGCGTAACTTTGTTCGACCATTTACAGAAGTCGCCGGAGAGCAGTGCGAGTAGGCAACTAATTACAAATACTGGTAAGTATGGCCTTACCGAAGGAAGCTACAAAGCTGAGTTTCTTAAGTTAACGGCAAATGGAGCGAAAGCAGTCGACGAGGAAATTCCAGAGCGAGAAAGAGCCCGTGCTCGTATAGCGCTAGCAATCGAAGGTGTGGATGCCTTCAATGCGCTTTATAAAAAATTCTTGGGAAACAAGTTGCCACCAAGGGCTTCACTCGTGGATGCAGTAAAGGATGCCTCCATTCCTGAGGAGCTTGCAGAAGAGGCTGTTGATACCTTTGTGTTGAACCTCCGATTCGTAGGCCTTTTACAGACCCTGTCAGGGGCAGAGCGGATCGTTACGATTGAACATTATTTAGACTCGCTGAAAGGCATGCTTCCGCCTGGGTCGAATCCAAATTTGAATAAGCCAGCCGCGGAGTCGAAGCAGTATGAAGGAGGCTCTCTTGTCACCGCGGCCCGGGCCGAGTTTGATACAACATGCTTCTACATAACTGCAATCGGTGAGGAAGGGAGCGAGCAACGGAAGCACTCCGATTTGTTCGTAAGTGCAATTGTCGAACCCGCATTAGAACCCTTCGGCTTGCGGCTTGTACGGGCGGACGCTATAGACAAACCAGGAACGATCACGCGGCAGATTATTGACTACATCCTTCAGTCGCGTCTTGTGATCGCAGACTTATCTTTCCACAACCCCAATGTGTTTTACGAACTCGCAATACGCCACGCGGCTCGTCTGCCGGTTGTACAGATAGCTAGAACTCTCGAGAGACTGCCATTTGATGTAAATCAGATGCGGACTGTTCGTATTGATACAACCGATATTTACACGCTGGTTCCAAAAATGGAAACCCATAGAGCGGAGATTAGTAGTCAGGTTCGGAGAGCGATTGAGGATCCTGACTCAGTGGACAATCCGATCACAGTTTTTTATCCCTCGCTAAAAATGACGCTTCAGTAAATCACATCGATGAAGCGTCAGGAGGAAACCGGGATGAAGGAAGTTGAATGACTTCGTGCGTGACGCTGTGTTCAACGTCCCCCGTGCGATTTAAAGGGGACGTGGCTAATTAAACCAGGTAGAGCAAAAACAGGGGTCAGAATCTGAGGTTTCCCCACGTTTTTCATGTCGGAACCCCCAGCTGATCCAGTAGCTGTGGACTGGGGTGTCGCAGCTGACTGATCAGCTCGCTCAAGCGCGTGCTCGACCATCGTCGCACAAGTGCTTCG
>NZ_NPKN01000019.1 GCF_008329435.1 Rhodanobacter sp. T12-5 | reverse complement strand
GGGTTCTACCCCGTTTTCGCGGACAGTTGAGTTAAGGCCGTGAAGGCCCGATCCCGAACCTCGATTCTGCGTTGCATTCGGGGATTGTGGAAGCGTTCGATGTAGTCAAAGACGTCGGACCGTGCCTCGGCCAGGGTCAGGTAGCGGCGGCGACGGACGCGTTCGCGTTTGATCATGCCGAAGAAGCCCTCAGCCGCCGCGTTGTCAGCGCAGTGACCCACAGCGCTCATGCTGCTTTGGATGTTGTGATCAGCGAGAAAGCGCTGATACTCGCCACTGGTAAATTGCGTACCGCGATCCGAATGCAGCACCAGCGGCTCCCGATCAGGACGCTGCCAGCAAGCCATCAGCACCGCCTTGATCACCATGTGCCGATCCTGGATATCGGACATCGACCACCCAACGATCTGATGGTTGAACAGATCGAGCACGGTGCACAAATACAGCCACCCTTCGGCAGTGTGGATGTAGGTGATGTCCGTCACCCACTTCGTGTTGGGCTCCAGCGCCGAGAAGTCGCGTTCCAGGTGATTCCTTACGTGATCCGGTCGCACACCCGTGCGCTTGCGCTGCCACGAACGCTTCTGCGGCACACCGAACAAACCGTCCCTGGCCATCAGCCGGGCGACACGATTACGGCTGGCCGTCTCGCCGGCATAGGACAGATCCTCATGCATGCGCGGCATGCCCATCACGCCATCGCTGGCGGCATGGAGCTCCCGTATTCGGGCCAGCAAACGCTGGTTGTCGGTGGCACGAGCGCTCATCGGCCGTTTGTTCCAGGCATGAAAGCCACTGGTCGACACCTTCAGGCATCGACACATCAGCTGGACAGGGTAAAGACCGCGACAGCGTTGGATCGTCTGATACTTCAGCTCGATTCCCTGGCGAAGAACGCTGCCGCATCGCGCAAAAAATCTCTCTCCTTCTTCACCCGGGCCAGCTCGCGCTTGAGGGTCGCCATCTCCTGGTCGCGGGGCACGCCTGAGCCGGTGAAGGCCTTGGCCTTATCCGTTTCCAACTCACGTCGCCAACGGCCCAGAACCCCCGCACCCACGCCAATGTCGCGGGCCACCTGACTGAGCTGCGCACCTGGCTGACGGGTTAGGCCGACGGCCTCCCGCTTGAACTCGTCGCTGAACTTTCTTCGCTTGGACATGACACTCCTTTTTGACCATGATCGGTCTTCTTAGAAGTGTCCGCGTTAACGGGGTAGAACCC
>NZ_NPKN01000018.1 GCF_008329435.1 Rhodanobacter sp. T12-5 | reverse complement strand
CTGACCCTGAGGTTTCCCCACGAATCCCCTCGTTCAATCAACACCTTGCGTGAAGACTGAAGGAACAGTGCGCGCATGATGCGGTCATTCCTCACGGGTTACGAAGCCAGAGGAGACCACACCATGCGCGCCACCAAAGTATTGCAAAAGTGTCTGGACGATGCACTCGGTTCGATGCATGCGCTGCGCAGTCGTGTGTTGCTGCGTGCCGTTGAGGCGATGATTCACGGCAGCCGCCTGACGCTGATCGATCTGGCACGTTCATGGCCCGGCGCGGAGCGCGTCCGCGCGCCACTCAAGGCACTGGATCGGCTCTTGGGCAACTGCCATCTACACGTCGAGCGCGAACACATTTACCAGGCCATGACCCGTTGGCTGGTGCGTAGCAAACAACCCGTCATCCTCATCGATTGGTCGGATCTGAAGTCCGATCGGAGCTGGCATCTGCTGCGTGCGGCGATTCCTGTGGGTGGCCGCTCGCTGCCTATCCTGGACATGGTGTTTCCCGGCGGAAAGCAAGGCTCACCGAAGGCTGAAAAGCTGTTTCTGAAGCGCTTGGCACACGTGCTGCCGGCTGACGTGCGGCCGATTCTGGTGACCGATGCCGGCTTCCGAGGGCCATGGTTTCAAGCCGTCGAGGCGATGGGCTGGCAGTGGCTGGGACGGTTGCGCAACAGGACGTATCTCAAACCCGTTGAGGTGGCCGATGAGCCCGGGCAGTGGGTGACATGCAAAGCCATGTATGCCCTGGCTACGCGTGATCCGCGCGATTTCGGATCGATGGATATAGCGCGCAGCAATCCCCTGACGGCGCGTGTGGTGTTGCACGCGAAACCCGCCAAAGGTCGCAAGCATCGCAATCGGCAAGGCGTGCCAGCGCGCAACTCCAACAGTCGAAAGAACGCACAACGGGAGAGCGAACCGTGGTTGCTGGTGGCATCGCCCTCGCTGGCGCTCAGTGCGCGCCAGCTGATCACGCTGTATGGACGTCGCATGCAGATCGAGTTGTCGTTCCGTGATCTGAAATCCCACCGCTACGGACAGGGGTTCGAGGACAGCCTCACCCGCAAGGGGGCGCGTATCGAGGTGCTGTTGCTACTCAGCACGATGGCCGCGTTTGCCACGTGGCTCGTGGGCATGGCGTGCGAGCGCTGCGGTATCGACGCTTGGCTCACGCCGTTCCGATCGAGACGACGCCTCTACTCGGTCATGCGGCTTGGTCGCGAAGCACTTGTGCGACGATGGTCGAGCACGCGCTTGAGCGAGCTGATCAGTCAGCTGCGACACCCCAGTCCACAGCTACTGGATCAGCTGGGGGTTCCGACATGAAAAACGTGGGGAAACCTCAGA
>NZ_NPKN01000016.1 GCF_008329435.1 Rhodanobacter sp. T12-5 | reverse complement strand
GCATGGTGTGGTCTCCTCTGGCTTCGTAACCCGTGAGGAATGACCGCATCATGCGCGCACTGTTCCTTCAGTCTTCACGCAAGGTGTTGATTGAACGAGGGGATTCGTGGGGAAACCTCAGGGTCAGAATGCACTTCTTTGGGCTCGCCGCTTCGGAATTAAAGGGGACGTGGCTAATTAAATTCCAAAACAGGGTCACCATTTCGCCGCCCCGTCCCCTTTGATTGGGTTTCAATGGAGTTTTCGAAAGATGCGGAGCGAAGCGATGGATGTTAGCCGATACCGTGGCACGAACCGGCGATGCCGGGTGGCGATGGGTGGCGGCCGGCATGTCGCCATGCTCGCCATGCTGGTGGCGGGCGGGCTTGGCCTCGCCGCGCCGGCGCGAGCCGACAACCCCGGCTATGACCGTCCCGGCCTCGGCTTCACGCCCGCCGCGCTGGGCGCTGGCGAGCTGACGGTCGAACAGGGCCTGCCCACCTGGACACGTGACCGACAGGATGGCCAGACCACCTCCCAGTACACCGCTGACAGCCTGCTGCGGCTGGGCCTGGGCGACTCGCTGGAGCTGCAGTTCGGCGGATCGCTGTACAACCGCCTGCGCGAAACCGGACCCGGCACCGATCAACGCCACGAGGGCCGCGGCGACAGCAGCGTGGCGCTGAAACTGGTGCTGCCCTCCGCACGCGCATCCTTCAGCTGGGGGCTGCTGGGCAGCATGGAATTCACCGATGGCGAACCCGCGTTTCGCAACGCCGCGCGCCAATACCTGGTGGGGCTTGCGCTCAACCAGCAGCTCGATCCGGCCAACAGCGCAGGCATGTATCTGGAGGACGTGCGCACCGGCGGTCGCGACGCGTACACCGCTGCGATCAATGACAGCCATACCTTGAGCGGCGCATGGACGGTGTATGCCGAAGCAGCCTGGCAACGGCAGCCCGATCGCGGCGGCGGCCTGCTGGCCGGGGCGGGACTGGCCTGGCAGCCGAGCTCGCGCGTGCAGCTCGACGCGGGTTTTCGACACCGTCTGAGCGGCCAGGTGAGCGACTGGTGGGCAGGCCTGGGGGCGGCCGTGTATTTCGGCCACTGACCAGAAACAGGGGTCAGAGTGCACTTTTTAAGTCGACTCTGACCCGTGTTCTGGCGGTGCGGCTTGGTCGCCTTAACCTAGCCACTCACTGCTTGTCGGCGACCGCTACCATGGTCCGGCCCGATTCCAGGTCGTGGTTGGTGAACTTCGCGCTGTGGCCGTCCGCGGCGACTTCTATGACGTCGACGCCCGTTTTCTTGCCGTTGCGGTAATACGTTTCGCGCAAGCCGTTATGGCCGTCGCGTTCGACGGATACCGTGGTCCCGGTCACGCCTGATCCTTGCTTGAATGGCACGGCCTTGCCGTTGATGTTGGCGGTGTAAGAGTCCCCAGTGGGATCGCTGAAGCTGACCGTGTCCCCATCGATCTTGTATGTGGCAGTCAGCGCACTTGCTGATATGTCGCCGTAGTGGCCGAACTTCCATGTACCTGCGGCCGCATTCGATCCGGGCACACCCTTGGCTACGCGCTGCACCATCAGCTTGCCGGTGACGGGAGCGGCACCACTGGTGTCGGTAAACTGGTAGGTTCCGCTCTTGCCATCGGGTGCCACGCTGAAGGTGCCGGTTGTTACCACCTTGCCAGCCTTCTTCTCGGTTTCCTTGAAACTGTGGTCGTTGACGACCGCGACCGCGATCGTGTCGAAACCGGGATGTCCGGTGACTGCGTGATCCTCGCCATCGGCCTTGACCTTGATCGGCGGATGCGCGTTGTTCGCGTACACGCCGTCTTTCAGGCTGATGACAACCGGTTTACCGCTGCCCTTCATCGAGCTCACGTCGGTTTTCCAGGTTCCGTTCAATGAGCTTTGCGCCAAGGCGCACGCAGGGAGCGCCAACGCGAGCACGAAGCCCGCGGCCAGGAGCTTATTCATGACTGCATCCTCGATAAGGGGCATGTGTCAGATCACTGCATCCCGCCCCGTTGGGGTGTAGCCGGGTGAGGCTGCGCCCGACAGGGGTTATTAACGCGTGAGTGTGTTGTGCAAAACAGGGGTCAGATTGCACTTTCTCCTGTGCGGATTGCCAAAAATCGACTCTGGCCCCTATTTTCAGGGTGAAGATGAGCCACGACGCCTGGGTGCTGCCGTTGAGAGGGAGAGGACTGATGGACGCTAAGGCGGCAGCAGCTGACGGGTCGGTGCGGGAGGCGCTCTTGGAAAAAACGGGGTCAGGTCCACTTACAGGCGTTTGAAAGTGAGCACCAGAAAAGGTGCCAAGGACAATTCACGGCTAGCTGCCAGAGGGCGCAAATTGTCTCTGACGCCATTGTTCCGTGCGCGCTGACACCATCGCGGTGGACACGCGCTGTCGGGCGCTCCCGCCGGCGTCCCGACCGTCGCAGCCTCGCTCGCCCGGACGCCTATACTTCGCGCACCTCTCCGCGAACCTCCTCCATGCAACAGCGCATCGCCATCGCACTGGGCACACTGCTGGCGCTGGCGGCGATCCGCGCACACGCCGAGGACACCGGCTGGGCCACCACCACGCTCACCTATGACGGTGCCGCCATCGGCAACCTCGATGGCGGCGCGGCGCGCTCGTCCACTTACGTAGGCAACGCGCATCTGCGCAGCCTGCTCGACCTGGATCGCGCGCTCGGCTGGACCGGCACCCACGCCAGAGAGAAAACCGGGACGGAGGAAGTTAAATGACTTCATGCGCGATGTTTGCGCTTAACGTCCTCCGTCCCATTTTTCCGTCGATGAGCTACCCGACACCATGCAGCTTCGCGAAGCCCGCGTCGGTTCCAAAGTAGTAGTCAGTACCTTGCTGTCACCCGATCAGGTCAGTGCACAAGGTCTGAAAGCGTTGTACGCACAGCGCTGGAACGTCGAGCTGGATTTACGCAACATCAAGACCACCCTGGGTCTGGATCGACTGGTCTGCAAGACGCCGTCGATGAATGAAAAGCAGTGGTGTGTTGGCCTGCTTGCCTACAACCTCATCCGGTGGTTGATGCTGCGCTCAGCCACGCTGGCAGACGTCCTGCCGCGCCAACTGAGCTTCAAACACAGCTTGCAACTGTGGCTGGCATGGAGCCAACGCGGCTTGCCTCCTGACGAGGCACAGATCGAACGCTTGCTGGTCCTTATCGCGCAGCGCCGCGTTGGCCGAAGGCCTGGACGCATCGAACCCCGAGCCGTCAAACGAAGACCCAAACCGTTGCCGCTGCTTACTCAACCGCGCGCCATCGCACGCGAAAATACGGCGGTTTGGCCATCCAAAGAGGCTTAAGTAAGTGCCATTCGAACCTGACCCTGAGGTTTCCCCACGAATCCCCTCGTTCAATCAACACCTTGCGTGAAGACTGAAGGAACAGTGCGCGCATGATGCGGTCATTCCTCACGGGTTACGAAGCCAGAGGAGACCACACCATGC
>NZ_NPKN01000001.1 GCF_008329435.1 Rhodanobacter sp. T12-5 | reverse complement strand
GCCTTCGTCCATCGCGATCGGGTGGATCAGGCTCACCACCATCTTCACGTTGTCGCCCGGCATCACCATCTCCACACCGTCCGGCAACTGGCAAGCGCCGGTCACGTCGGTCGTGCGGAAGTAGAACTGCGGACGGTAACCCTTGAAGAACGGCGTATGACGGCCACCCTCGTCCTTCGACAGCACATACACCTCAGCCTCGAAGTCCGTATGCGGGGTGATCGTGCCCGGCTTGGCCAGCACCTGGCCACGCTCCACGTCGTCACGCTTCAGGCCGCGCAGCAGCAGACCGGCGTTGTCGCCTGCCTGACCCTGGTCCAGCAGCTTGCGGAACATTTCCACGCCGGTCACGGTGGTCTTCTGCGTGTCGCGGATGCCGACCACTTCGATTTCGTCGCCGACCTTGATGATGCCGCGCTCGATACGACCGGTCACCACGGTGCCGCGGCCCGAAATCGAGAACACGTCTTCCACCGGCATCAGGAACGGCTTGTCGATCGTGCGCACCGGCTCCGGGATGTAGCTGTCCAGCGCGTCCACCAGCTTGATGATCGACGGCACGCCGATTTCGCTCTGGTCACCTTCCAGCGCCTTCAGCGCCGAACCGTGGATGATCGGGGTGTCGTCGCCCGGGAAGTCGTACTTGCTCAGCAGCTCGCGCACTTCCATCTCGACCAGCTCGAGCAGCTCGGCGTCGTCGACCATGTCCGCCTTGTTCAGGAACACCACGATGTACGGCACGCCGACCTGGCGCGACAGCAGGATGTGCTCGCGCGTCTGCGGCATCGGGCCGTCCGCGGCCGAGCACACCAGGATCGCGCCGTCCATCTGCGCCGCACCCGTGATCATGTTCTTCACATAATCCGCATGGCCCGGGCAGTCCACGTGCGCGTAGTGGCGCACCGGCGACTCGTATTCCACGTGGGCGGTCGAGATCGTGATGCCGCGCGCCTTCTCTTCCGGCGCCGCGTCGATCGCGCTGTAGTCCTTGAACTCGCCACCGAAACGTTCTGCACCGACCTTCGTCAGCGCCGCCGTCAGCGTCGTCTTGCCGTGATCCACGTGACCAATCGTGCCGACGTTGACGTGCGGCTTGGTGCGTTCGAATTTACCCTTTGCCATGACTCAAACCTCTGAGAGAACCTATTTGATGATACGCCCACGAATGGCCGCTTCTTTTAAGAGTGCGGCCATGCGCATGGCCGCTTCCTGATCCTTGCCGCTGCGATCAGGAAGATCGCACAAGTTACGCGTTCTTCATGACCTGCTCGGCGATGTTGCTCGGCGCCTCCGCGTAATGGTCGAATTCCATCGTGAACGTGGCGCGACCCTGGGTCAGCGAACGGATCGTCGTCGCATAACCGAACATTTCGCCCAGCGGCACCATCGCGTCGATGGTCTTGCCCGACGGCGTGTCGTCCTGGCCCTGGAGCAGGCCGCGGCGACGGCTCATGTCGCCCATGACGTCGCCGACGTAGTCTTCCGGCGTCACCACTTCGATCTTCATGATCGGCTCGAGCAACACCGGCGAAGCCTTGGCGAAGCCCTGCTTGAACGCCATCGAGGCCGCCAGCTTGAACGCCATTTCGGACGAGTCGACATCATGGTAGGAGCCGAACACGAGCTTCACCTTCACGCCGACGACCGGGAAGCCGGCCAGCGGACCGCTGGTGATGGTCTCGCGCAGACCCTTCTCGACGGACGGAATGAATTCCTTCGGAATCACGCCACCGGTGATGTCGTTGATGAAGAGGAAATCGTCCTTCACGTTCGGGTTGGCGCGATCCTCCTCGGTCATCGGGGACAGCTCGATCACGACGTGACCGTACTGACCCTTGCCGCCCGACTGCTTGGCGTGCTTGTAATCCGACTTGACGTCCGACGAACGGATCGTCTCGCGGTAAGCCACCTGCGGCTTGCCGACGTTGGCCTCGACGTTGAACTCGCGGCGCATGCGGTCGACCAGGATGTCCAGGTGCAACTCGCCCATGCCCGAGATGATCGTCTGGCCCGATTCTTCGTCGGTGCGCACGCGGAACGACGGATCTTCCGCGGCCAGACGGCCGAGGGCGACACCCATCTTTTCCTGGTCCGATTTGGTCTTCGGCTCGACCGCCATCGAGATCACCGGCTCCGGGAACGTCATCCGCTCCAGGGTGATGATGTGATCCTGCGCGCACAGCGTGTCGCCGGTCGTCACGTCCTTCAGGCCGACTGCGGCGGCGATGTCGCCGGCACGGACTTCCTTCAGTTCCTGACGCTCGTTCGCGTGCATCTGCAGGAGGCGCCCGATGCGCTCCTTCTTGCTCTTGACCGGGTTGTATACGGCGTCGCCGGAGTTCAACGTGCCCGAATAGACACGGAAGAACGTCAGCGAACCGACGAACGGATCGGTCATGATCTTGAACGCGAGCGCTGAGAACGGCGCGCTGTCGTCCGCCTTGCGCGTCGCCTCGTTCTCGTCCTCGTCCACACCGGCAACCGGCGGGCGATCAGCAGGTGATGGCAACAGCTGCACCACCGCGTCAAGCATCGCCTGGACGCCCTTGTTCTTGAACGCCGTGCCGCAGTAGACCGGAATGATCTCGTTGGCAAGCGTGCGCTGACGCAGGCCGGCGATGATCTCGTCCTCGTCGAGTTCGCCCTCTTCGAGATACTTGTTCATCAGATCTTCGGTAGCTTCGGCAGCGGACTCGACCATGTAGGCGCGTGCCTCCGCAGCCTGGTCAGCCAGATCCGCCGGAATCTCCCGGTACTCGAACTTCATGCCCTGGGTTTCCATGTCCCAGATGATCGCCTTCATCTTGAGCAGGTCGACCACGCCCTCGAAGCCGTCTTCGGCACCGATCGGCACCTGCATCGGCACGGCGTGCGCACCAAGACGTGCCTTCAGCTGGCTGACGACCTTGTCGAAATTGGCACCGGTGCGGTCCATCTTGTTGACGAAGGCCAGACGCGGCACCTTGTACTTGTTCGCCTGACGCCACACCGTCTCGGACTGTGGCTGCACGCCACCGACCGCGCAGAGCACGAACACGGCGCCGTCGAGCACGCGCAGCGAGCGCTCGACTTCGATGGTGAAGTCCACGTGTCCGGGCGTATCGATGATGTTGAAGCGGTGCTGGTCGAGCGAGCCATCCATGCCCTTCCAGAACGCGGTCGTCGCCGCCGACGTGATCGTAATGCCACGCTCCTGCTCCTGCTCCATCCAGTCCATCGTGGCCGCACCGTCATGCACCTCGCCAATCTTGTGACTGACGCCGGTGTAGAACAGGATGCGCTCCGTGGTGGTGGTCTTGCCGGCATCGATGTGGGCCATGATGCCGAAGTTGCGGTAGCGATCGATTGGAGTGGTGCGTGCCATTGATATGTACCTGTGCCGGGCCGCCCTGCCCGATTTATGCGGCCATCCGGGCCACGTTTAATTGAGAAGTCCGGCAGGGAGCCGGCTTGTTCCTTGCCATCGGGAAAAATGGCAAGGACACACGAAGCCCGGCATGCTTGCCGGCTTGTTCAAGCCAGCCAAAATGGCGGCCTGGATTTCAGCAGCCCGTCACGGATGGCGGGTCTGTTTCCGCCATCACGAAGGACGGCAGAAGATGCGCTTACCAGCGGTAGTGCGAAAAGGCCTTGTTGGCCTCGGCCATGCGATGCGTTTCTTCGCGCTTCTTGGCAGCACCGCCGCGGCTTTCGGAAGCCTCCAGCAGTTCGGCAGCCAGCTTGCGCGGCATCGAGGTCTCGCCACGCTTGCGGGCGGCGTCGATGACCCAGCGCATCGCCAGCGCCATGCGGCGACCCGGACGCACTTCGACCGGCACCTGGTAGGTGGCGCCGCCAACACGGCGCGACTTCACCTCGACCGCAGGGGCGATGTTGTTCAGCGCCTTCTCGACCAGAGCCACCGGCTCGGCATTCTTTTCGCCGATGTGCTGCAGGGCACCATAGACGATGCTCTCGGCGACCGACTTCTTGCCGCTCTTCATCACCATGTTGATGAAACGGGCGATCAGCTGACTGCCGTGCTTGGGATCCGGCAGAACCAGACGGGCGGGATGTGAACCTTTACGCGACATGTTTGTTGTCCGTTATTTTCGCGGACATTCCTGTCCGCCTGAAAGCGGCCAGCAAAGGCCGCACTGACATTATTTCTTCGGGCGCTTCGCGCCGTACTTCGAGCGCGACTGACGGCGCTTGGTGACACCTGCACAGTCGAGGCTGCCGCGCACCGTGTGGTAACGCACGCCGGGCAGATCCTTGACGCGACCGCCGCGGATCAGCACCACCGAGTGCTCCTGCAGGTTGTGACCTTCACCACCGATGTAGCTGATGATCTCGAAGCCGTTGGTCAGGCGCACCTTGGCAACCTTGCGCAGGGCCGAGTTCGGCTTTTTCGGGGTGGTCGTGTAAACGCGCGTGCAGACGCCGCGACGCTGCGGGCTGCTCTGAAGCGCCGGCGACCCGCTCTTGTAGGTCTTGGGGCTGCGGTTTTTGCGCACCAACTGATTGACTGTCGTCATGCGAAGCTGTTCCTGAAAACATAAAGGCAGCCCGATCAAGCTCGGTCTGCCAAGAAGCGGGAATTTAACATGAGCGGCCCGCCATAGGCAAGCCAGTGCTCAGCCGTCCTGGACCCGAACACGAGGTGCGTCCATGCACCTCATTTCGTATGTCAGCGAATAAGGCCCTGACCGGGCTTACTCGACACCGTTATCACTACCGGCCGGAACCTCGGCGAACGAGGCTGCAGGCGTGGAACCGGAGAGCGTCTCCAGATCCGAAGCGGACAACCCGCCCTGGCGACGACGCGATGCGTGGTACGCCAAGCCCGTGCCTGCCGGAATAAGACGGCCGACGATAACATTTTCCTTCAGGCCACGCAAGGTATCGCGCGTGCCACGAACCGCCGCCTCGGTAAGGACGCGGGTCGTTTCCTGGAACGAGGCTGCCGAAATGAACGACTCGGTCGCCAGCGACGCCTTGGTGATGCCCAGCAGGATTGACTGGTATTCGGCCGGACGCTCGCCCTTGGCGATCGCGCGCTCGTTCTCGCCATTGATACGCACGCGCTCGATCTGCTCGCCGCGCAGGTAATGGCTGTCGCCCGGCTCGACGATCTCGACCTTGCGCAGCATCTGGCGAATGATTGCCTCGATGTGCTTGTCGTTGATCTTCACGCCCTGCAGGCGATACACGTCCTGGATCTCCTTGACCAGGTACGAGGCCAGCGGCTCCACGCCCAGCAGGCGCAGGATGTCATGCGGGCTCGGCTCGCCGTCGACGACGGTTTCGCCCTTCTCCACATGCTCGCCCTCGAACACGATGACCTGACGCCACTTCGGGATCAGTTCCTCGTGCTCGTTGCCGTCGACGTCCTTGATGACCAGGCGCTGCTTGCCCTTGGTGTCCTTGCCGAAGCTGATGATGCCGGAACGCTCGGCGAGGATCGCCGGCTCCTTCGGCTTGCGTGCCTCGAACAGGTCGGCCACGCGCGGCAGACCACCGGTGATGTCGCGGGTCTTTGAGCTTTCCTGCGGAATACGGGCAACCACGTCGCCCACGCCCACTTCGGCACCGTTCTGGATCGACACGATCGCACCCGCCGGCAGGAAGTACTGCGCAGCGATGTCGGTGCCCGGCAGCTTCAGTTCGCGGCCCTTGGCGTCTTCCAGGCGCACGATCGGGCGCAGGTCCTTCGCCTGCGCACCGCGACGCTTCGGATCGGTGACCACCGCCGACTCCAGACCGGTCAGTTCGTCGGTCTGGCTCTGCACGGTGACGCCATCGAGGAAGTCGATGAAACGCACCACGCCGGCCACCTCGGTGACGATCGGATGGGTATGCGGATCCCAGTTCGCCACGGTCTGGCCCGGCTTGACCGGCGCACCGTCCTTGACCGCGATGGTGGCGCCGTACGGTACCTTGTAACGCTCGCGCTCGCGGCCGCTGGAGTCGATCACGCTCAGTTCGCCCGAGCGCGACACCGCGACCAGGTGGCCCTGCTTGTGCTGCACCGACTTCAGATTGTTGTACTTCAGCGAGCCGGTGGTCTTCACCGTCACGTTGTCCACCGCCGCCGCGCGCGAAGCCGCGCCACCGATGTGGAACGTACGCATGGTGAGCTGGGTACCCGGCTCACCGATCGACTGCGCGGCGACCACACCCACGGCCTCGCCCATGTTGACCAGGTGGCCACGGGCCAGGTCGCGGCCGTAGCACAGCTTGCACACGCCATGCGCGGCTTCGCAGGTGATCGGCGAACGCACCTTGATGATCTGCACGCCGGCCTTGTCGAGCTTCTCGACCAGGGCTTCGTTGAGCAGGGTGTCGCGGGTGACGATCGGCTGGTCGTCGTCGCCGGGGGCGTAAACGTCCTCGACCACCACGCGGCCCAGCACGCGCTCGCGCAACGGCTCGACCACATCGCCACCTTCGACGATCGGCTGCATGATCACGCCGTCCTCGGTGCCGCAGTCGTCCATCGTGATCACCACGTCCTGCGCCACGTCGACCAGGCGACGGGTCAGGTAACCGGAGTTCGCGGTCTTCAACGCGGTATCCGCCAGGCCCTTGCGGGCGCCGTGGGTCGAGTTGAAGTACTGCAGCACGTTCAGGCCTTCGCGGAAGTTGGCCTTGATCGGGGTCTCGATGATCGAGCCGTCCGGACGCGCCATCAGGCCGCGCATGCCGGCCAGCTGACGGATCTGCGCCACCGAGCCACGCGCGCCGGAATCGGCCATGATGTACAGCGAATTCATCGATTTCTGGCTGACCATCTTGCCGTCGGCATCCTTCACCTTCTCGGTGCCGATGCCGTCGATCATGGCCTTGGCTACCAGCTCGCTGGTGCGCGACCAGATGTCGACCACCTTGTTGTAGCGCTCGCCGGCGGTGACCAGGCCCGACTGGTACTGCTGCTGGATCTCGACGACTTCCTTCTCGGCTTCTTCCAGGATCGGCTTCTTTTCGTCCGGAATCAGCATGTCGTCGATGCCGATCGAGATGCCGGCGCGAGTGGCGAACCGGTAGCCGGTGTACATCAGCTTGTCGGCGAACACCACGGTCTCTTTCAGGCCCAGCAAACGGTAGCTGGAGTTGATCAGGCGCGAGATGTTCTTCTTGGTCAGCTCGGTGTTGGCCAGCTCGAAAGGCAGGCCTTCCGGCAGGATCTCCGCCAGCAGCGCACGGCCGACCGTGGTGTCGACGATCTTGGTCTCGTGGGTGCGAGTGCCGTCCTCGGCGATATGCACCAGCTTCAGGCGCACCTTGACCTTGGCGTGCAGCTCGACCGCGCGGTTGTCGTACGCACGACGCGCCTCGGAGATGCCGGAGAACACCATGCCGGTGCCCTTGACGTTGATCAGCTCGCGGGTCATGTAGTACAGGCCCAGCACGACGTCCTGGGTCGGCACGATGATCGGCTCGCCGTTGGCGGGGCTGAGGATGTTGTTGGACGACATCATCAGCGTGCGCGCTTCCAGCTGCGCCTCGATCGACAGCGGCACGTGGACGGCCATCTGGTCACCGTCGAAGTCGGCGTTGAACGCCGTACACACGAGCGGATGCAGCTGGATCGCCTTGCCTTCGATCAACTTCGGCTCGAACGCCTGGATGCCGAGGCGATGCAGGGTCGGCGCACGGTTCAGCAGCACCGGATGCTCGCGGATCACCTCTTCGAGGATGTCCCACACCTGGGCTTCTTCGCGCTCGACCAGCTTCTTCGCCGCCTTGATGGTGGTGGCTTCGCCACGCGCCTGCAGCTTGGCGAAGATGAACGGTTTGAACAGCTCCAGCGCCATCTTCTTCGGCAGACCGCACTGGTGCAGGCGCAGGGTCGGACCGACCACGATCACCGAACGACCGGAGTAGTCCACGCGCTTGCCGAGCAGGTTCTGGCGGAAGCGGCCCTGCTTGCCCTTGATCATGTCGGCGAGCGACTTCAGAGCGCGCTTGTTGGTGCCGGTGATGGCACGGCCGCGGCGGCCGTTGTCGAGCAGCGCATCGACCGATTCCTGCAGCATGCGCTTCTCGTTGCGCACGATGATGTCCGGCGCATTGAGCTCGAGCAGCCGCTTCAGGCGGTTGTTGCGGTTGATCACGCGGCGGTACAGATCGTTCAGGTCGGACGTCGCGAAACGGCCGCCGTCCAGCGGTACCAGCGGACGCAGGTCCGGCGGCAACACGGGCAGCACGGTCAGCACCATCCACTCCGGCTTGTTGCCGGATTCCAGGAACGCCTCGATCAGCTTCACGCGCTTGGTCAGCCGCTTCAGCTTGGTCTCGGAGTTGGTGGAGGTGATCTCTTCCTTCAGGCGAATGACTTCACCCGGCAGGTCGAGCGACTTCAGCAGGTGGAATACCGCCTCGGCACCCATTCGCGCGTCGAACTCGTCGCCGTGCTCTTCGGTCGCTTCCAGGTACTGGTCTTCGCTGAGCAGCTGGCCACGCTCGAGCGCCGTCATGCCCGGATCGATCACCACGAAGGCCTCGAAGTACAGGATTCGCTCGATGTCGCGCAGGGTCATGTCCAGCATCAGGCCGATGCGCGAGGGCAACGACTTGAGGAACCAGATGTGCGCGGTCGGGCTGGCCAGCTCGATGTGGCCCATGCGCTCGCGGCGCACCTTGGCCAGCGTCACTTCCGTGCCGCACTTCTCGCAGACCACGCCGCGATGCTTCATGCGCTTGTACTTGCCGCACAAGCACTCGTAGTCCTTCACCGGCCCGAAGATGGCGGCGCAGAACAGGCCGTCACGCTCCGGCTTGAAGGTACGGTAGTTGATGGTTTCCGGCTTCTTCACTTCGCCGTACGACCACGAGCGGATCAGCTCCGGCGACGCCAGCGCGATCTTGATCGCGTCAAAGTCCGGCGTGGCGCGTTGCTGATTGAAGAGGTTGAGCAGGTCTTTCATTTGAATCTCCGGTCGGAGCAAATTCTTGATGTCGAGGTCCGCGGTTCGAACAAGTGGAGCTTGCGGAATCCGGGACCGGGCTCAGGTCTGCTTCTGCAAACCACGAATCCCGAATCCCGAATCCCGTCGATCACTTGACCTCTTCCAGATCGATGTTGATGGCAAGCGAGCGGATTTCCTTCACCAGCACGTTGAAGGACTCCGGCATGCCCGCGGACATCTCGTGGTTGCCGTCGACAATGTTCTTGTACATCTGGTTGCGGCCCTGCACGTCGTCGGACTTCACCGTCAGCATTTCCTGCAGGGTGTAGGCCGCGCCGTAGGCTTCCAGCGCCCACACTTCCATTTCACCGAAGCGCTGACCACCGAATTGCGCCTTGCCGCCCAGCGGCTGCTGGGTGACCAACGAGTACGGACCGGTGGAACGTGCGTGCATCTTGTCGTCGACCAGATGGTTGAGCTTGAGGTAGTGCATGTAGCCGACGGTGACCGGACGATCGAACGCCTCGCCCGTGCGGCCGTCGTACAGCGTGGTCTGACCCGACTCGGGCAGATCCGCCAGCTTCAGCATCGCCTTGATCTCGGTCTCTTCCGCACCGTCGAACACCGGCGTCGCCATCGGCACGCCTTCCTGCAGGTTGGTGGCGAGGGTGAAGATCTCCTTGTCGGTGAGCGACTTCAGATCGACGTGCTGCACCGCGCCGGCGACGTGGTTGTTGTAGATCTGGTCGAGGAACTCGCGGATCTTGGCCACCTTCTCCTGCGCTTCGAGCATTTTCTGGATCTTCTTGCCCAGGCCTTTCGCGGCCCAGCCCAGATGGACTTCCAGGATCTGCCCGATGTTCATGCGCGACGGCACGCCCAGCGGGTTCAGCACGATGTCGACCGGCACGCCGTCGGCGGAGTACGGCATGTCTTCCACCGGCACCACGTTGGAGACCACGCCCTTGTTGCCGTGACGACCAGCCATCTTGTCGCCCGGCTGGATGCGGCGCTTCACGGCCAGGAACACCTTGACCATTTTCAGCATGCCCGGTGCGAGATCGTCGCCCTGGGTGATCTTCGCCTGCTTCTCCTTGAAGCGCTTGTCGAACTCCTCCTTGTGGCGCTTGACCTGATCGGCCGCGCGCTCGAGGAACTCGGTGACTTCCTCGTCCTTGACGTTGATCTTGAACCAGTCGTCCTTCTTCAGTCCGTCGAGATAGGCATCGGTGATCTCGGTGCCGCGCTTGAGGCCGCCCGGACCGCTCATCGCGGACTTGCCGACCAACTGGCCACGCATGCGGTTGTAGATCGCGCCTTCGAGAATGCGGAACTGGTCGTCCAGATCCTTGCGCACCCGCTTGACCTCGGTTTCCTCGATCTGCTTGGCGCGCTTGTCCTTCTCGATGCCGTCGCGGGTGAACACCTGCACGTCGATGACGGTGCCATCCATGCCCGGCGGCACGCGCAAGGATGAGTCCTTCACGTCCGATGCCTTCTCGCCGAAGATCGCGCGCAGCAGCTTTTCTTCCGGCGTCAGCTGGCTTTCGCCCTTCGGCGTGACCTTGCCGACCAGGATGTCGCCGGCCTTCACTTCCGCACCGATGTAGACGATGCCGGATTCGTCGAGTCGTGCCAGCGCCTGCTCGCCCACGTTCGGGATGTCGGCGGTGATTTCCTCGGCACCCAGCTTGGTGTCACGTGCAGGGCAGGACAGCTCCTCGATGTGGATCGAGGTATAGCGGTCTTCCTGCACGACGCGCTCGGACAACAGGATCGAGTCTTCGAAGTTGTAGCCGTTCCACGGCATGAACGCGATCAGCATGTTCTGGCCGAGCGCGAGCTCGCCCAGGTCGGTCGACGAACCGTCGGCCAGCGTGTCGCCCTTCGCCACCACGTCACCCACGTTCACCAGCGGACGCTGGTTGAGGTTGGTGTTCTGGTTGGAACGGGTGTACTTGGTCAACGTGTAGATGTCGACGCCGGCGTCGTTGTCGCCGACCTCGTCCTCATTCACGCGCACCACGATGCGCGCTGCGTCGACCTGGTCGATCACGCCGCCGCGCTTGGCGGAGACGATGACGCCGGAGTCGCGCGCCACCGCACGCTCGATGCCGGTGCCCACCAGCGGGGTCTGCGAACGCAGGGTCGGTACGGCCTGGCGCTGCATGTTAGCGCCCATCAGCGCGCGGTTCGCGTCATCGTGCTCCAGGAACGGCACCAGTGCCGCCGCGACCGATACGGTCTGCATCGGCGAGACGTCCATGTAGTCGACCTCGGACGCCGGACGCAGCTCGGATTCGCCGCGGAAACGGCAGGACACGAAGTCCTCCAGGAACGCGCCATGCTTGTCCAGCGGCGAGTTCGCCTGCGCGATCACGTGGTCGCCTTCCTCGATCGCCGACAGGTAATCGACCTTGTCGGTGACCTTGCTGTTGGCGACCTTGCGGTACGGCGTCTCGAGGAAGCCGTACGAGTTGGTGCGGGCGTACACGGCCAGCGAGTTGATCAGGCCGATGTTCGGGCCTTCCGGCGTTTCGATGGTGCAGACGCGACCGTAATGGGTCGGGTGCACGTCACGCACTTCGAAGCCGGCGCGTTCGCGGGTCAGGCCGCCCGGCCCGAGCGCGGAGACACGGCGCTTGTGCGTCACTTCGGACAGCGGGTTGTTCTGGTCCATGAACTGCGAAAGCTGCGACGAACCGAAGAATTCCTTCACCGCCGCCGCAACCGGCTTGGCGTTGATCAGGTCCTGCGGCGTCAAGCCATCCGCCTCGGCCAGCGACAAGCGCTCGCGCACCGCACGCTCGACGCGCACCAGGCCGATGCGGAAGGTGTTCTCGGCCATCTCGCCGACCGAACGCACGCGGCGATTGCCGAGATGATCGATGTCGTCCACGGTGCCGTGACCGTTCTTGATGTCGATCAACACCTTCAGCACATCGAGGATATCGGACGACTCGCCCTGCTCCTTGACCAGCAACTGGGACGCCTCTTCCTTGCGCTCGCTGAAATACTTGTGGTCGTACAGCACGCCCGGACCGAGGATTTCCTTGCGGCCCACGCGACGGTTGAACTTCATCCGGCCCACGCTCGACAGGTCGTAGCGGTCGAAGGTGAAGAACAGGTTGAAGAACAGGTTCTGCGCGGCATCCTTGGTCGGCGGCTCGCCCGGACGCATCATGCGATAGATTTCCACCAACGCCTCCAGCGGCGTCTTGGTGTTGTCGATGCGCAAGGTATGCGAGATGTAGGCGCCGCGATCGAGGTCGTTGACGTACAGCGTGGGCAAGGTCTCGATGCCGGCCTTGCGGAATGCTTCCAGGTGCTCGGCGGTGATCTCGTCATTCGCCGACGCCAGCAATTCGCCAGTGCCACTGTCGACGATATCGGTGGCCAGGATGCGGCCGATCGGATAATCGTCCGGCACTTCCAGCGCAGTGATGTTCTCGGCCGCCAGCTGACGCACGTGGCGCGCCGTGATGCGCTTGCCGGCTTCCACCAGCACCTTGCCGCCGATCGCCAGGTCGAAGCTCAGCGTCTCGCCGCGCAGGCGCTCGGCAACCAGCTCCAGCGTGGTGCCGCCCTTCTTGCCCAGGTGGAACACGTTGTGTTCGAAGAAGATGCCCAGCATCTCTTCATTGTTGTAACCGAGCGCGCGCAGCAGCACCGTCACCGGCAATTTGCGGCGACGGTCGATGCGGGTGAACAGCGCGTCCTTCGGGTCGAACTCGAAGTCCAGCCAGGAGCCGCGGTAGGGGATCACGCGGGCCGAGAACAGCAGCTTGCCCGAGCTGTGCGTCTTGCCGCGGTCGTGGTCGAAGAACACGCCCGGCGAACGATGCAGCTGCGAGACGATGACGCGCTCGGTGCCGTTGATGATGAAGGTGCCGGTGTCGGTCATGAGCGGAATCTCGCCCATGTAGACCTCCTGCTCCTTGATGTACTTCACCACCTTCTTCGAGGCCGGGCTGTCCTTGTCGTAGATGACCAGGCGCACGGTGGTGCGCAGCGGCGCACCGTAGGTCATGCCGCGGTTGCGGCACTCGCGCTCGTCGAATGCCGGCTCGCCGAGACGATAATCGACATACTCGAGCGCTGCGTTGCCCGAGTAGCTGGAGATCGGGAACACCGACTTCAGCGCGGCATGCAAACCCTTCTCGCCGCGCTGTTTCGGCGCGACATGCTCCTGCAGGAACTCCCGGTAGGAATCGGTCTGGATGGTCAGCAGGTTCGGCACGCCCAGTACGGGCGGACGCTTGCCAAAATCCTTGCGGATGCGTTTCTTCTCGGTAAACGAGTAGGCCATGATCGGTAGCGCCTCGGTTCGCAGTGACGCCGGTGGTGCACACACCGGCTGAATGAATAATTTGTCTTTACCGGACGGCCAAGGCCGCCCGGGTCAGGGATTTGGGAATCGAGAATCGGGAATCGTCAGAGGCCGCGTACCGGCGCTGTCATTGCGATTTCAGATTCTCCATTCCCCTTTCCTGTCTAAGCGGGCAAAGCCCGGGGGCTCACGCCCCCAGGCTCGCTTGACGCTAGATCAAACTGACGACGCGCAAGGCGTCAATTACTTCAGTTCGACAGTGGCGCCGGCAGCTTCGAGGTCCTTCTTGAACTTCTCGGCGTCTTCCTTCGACACGGCTTCCTTCAGGACGCCACCGGCCTCGGTGAGGTCCTTGGCTTCCTTCAGGCCCAGGCCGGTGATCGCGCGAACAGCCTTGATCACGTCGACCTTCTTGGCGCCGGCGGTCTTCAGGATGACGTCGAATTCGGTCTGCGCTTCGGCAGCCGGGGCAGCAGCGGCCGGGCCGGCAACGGCAACCGGAGCGGCGGCGGTCACGCCAAACTTCTCTTCGATGGCCTTGACCAGATCCATCACTTCCATCAGCGACTTGGCGGCTACGGCTTCAACGATTTGTTCGTTGGACAGGGACATTTGATTTACCTCTGAAATGGATTCGATTTGTTGAGTAGATGTCGAACTCAGGCGGGCTCGGCTTCAGCGGGAGCTTCGGCGGCGACTTCGCCACCACCCTGCTGATCGGCCACGGCCTTGATGACGCGGGCGAACATCGTGGCCGGTTCGGCCAGTACGCGGGCCAGCATGGCCAGCGCCTGTTCGCGGGTCGGCAACGCAGCCAGCACATCGACGTGTTCAGCCGGCAGCAACTTGCCTTCCACCGAGACGATTTTCGCCTTCAGCTTGTCGTTGCCCTTGGCGAATTCCTTGATCAGACGACCGGCAGCGCCGGGTTCTTCCATCGAGAACGCATACAGCAGCGGACCGACCAGGGCGTCCTTGACGACCTCGAATTCGGTACCGGCGACGGCGCGCGACGCCAGCGTGTTCTTGACGACTCGCAAGTACACACTGGATTCACGGGCCTTCTTGCGCATCGCGGTCATCTGCTCGACCGTGGTGCCCGCGTACTCGACAGCAATCAGGGAGTGGGCCTTCGCGGCAACTTCTGCCAGTTCGGCGACTACTTCATGCTTCTGAGACAGATTTAGAGCCATTGCACTCCTCCAAATGAACTCCGCTCACGGCTCCTGCCGCTTGCGGTCCTGGGCGACGCCGTCCGTGACGTCGGGGGCACTTCGGCGCCCCGGGTGGTGGCCTTTCCAGAACACATCGAACCATTCCAGATCGGGCGACACCATCTGCGCAGGCCGGATTTGCAAGAAACCCGATTAAGCGACCCCGCTGGCGACAACGGCGATTCCATGCCAGTGCGAGCGTCCTGCCCGTCGTCGTCGCGCGCTGATCGCGCCTGCGGTCTTTGACAGCGACCCCGACCTGTACCGGCCGGGGCTGCCCTCAAAAACTTGCCCGTCCCGGCGAAACCGCCGGGACGGGACTTGATGCTTACTTGGCGACGGTCAGCGACGAGGTATCGACGGCAACGCCGACGCCCATCGTGCTGGACAATGCCACCTTCTGCAGGAACTGACCCTTCGCTGCGGCCGGCTTGGCCTTCAGCAGATCGGCGATCAGCGTGTTGAGATTGTCCGCCAGCTGGGTGGCCTCGAAGCTGGCCTTGCCGATGGTGGCGTGGATGATGCCCGCCTTGTCGTTGCGGAACTTCACCTGGCCGGCCTTGGCGTTCTTGACCGCGGTGGCGACATCGGCGGTGACCGAGCCGTCCTTCGGGTTCGGCATCAGGCCGCGCGGACCGAGCAGCTGGCCCAGCTTGCCGACCACGCGCATCGCGTCCGGCGTGGCGATCACGCGACCGAAGTCGAGATCACCGGCCTGCATGCGCTCGGCCAGGTCGTCCATGCCGACGGCGTCGGCACCGGCAGCCTTGGCAGCCTCGGCCTTCTCGCCCGGCGGGCAGAACACGGCGACCTTGACGGTCTTGCCGGTGCCATGCGGCAGCAGCGAGGAACCACGCACACCCTGGTCCGACTTCTTCGCGTCGATACCCAGACGCACGGCCACGTCGACCGACTCGGCGAACTTCGCCTTGGCGTTGTCCTTGACGATCTTCAGGGCTTCTTCCAGGCCATAGAACTTGCCCGGCTGCACCGCGGCCTGCGCCGACTTCATACGCTTCGTGAGCTTTGCCATGTCTTAACCCTCCACCACAAGGCCCATGCTGCGGGCGCTACCGGCAATGGTGCGCACCGCGGCGTCGAGATCGGCAGCCGTCAGATCCGGCTCCTTCTGCTTGGCAATGTCTTCCAGCTGCTTGCGGGTGACCTTGCCGACCTTGTCGGTATTCGGCTTCTGCGAACCCTTGGCGACACCGGTGGCCTTCTTCAGAAGGATGGTGGCGGGCGGGGTCTTGGTGATGAAGGTGAAGCTTCGATCGGAATACGCCGTGATGATGGTCGGAATCGGCAGACCCGGCTCCAGCTTCTGCGTGGCGGCATTGAACGCCTTGCAGAACTCCATGATGTTCAGGCCGCGCTGACCGAGGGCGGGACCGACGGGCGGCGACGGATTGGCCTGACCGGCCTTGACCTGCAGTTTGATGTAGCCGACAACTTTCTTTGCCATGGGAATTTTCCTCGCGAGTCCAGGCGCCCTGCGGCTCCTCGCTGTTCACCGGTCCGTGGATGGAAGGAAGATCTGCCTCGTGCAGATCCGAAACACGGGCACGCCGGGTCAAAAAGACCCAGCGTGAACCGCGCAGTATAGAGATTTAGCAGATCGTCAGCAAGCCCCGTGCCAGTGAGGGCATTGGGGTGAAATCAAGGCAAGGGAGATCTGGTCAGGCAGAGTTCCCCCTCTCCAACTCTCCCCCGCAAACGGGGGAGAGGGCAAAGGTCGTGAGCGGGAGGCGCTCGACTGAACCTCACCCTTTACTCAGGCCTTTTCGACCTGACCAAATTCCAGTTCGACAGGGGTGGAGCGACCGAAGATCAGCACCGCGACACGCAGGCGGCTCTTCTCGTAGTTGACTTCCTCGACCACGCCGTTGAAATCGTTGAACGGGCCTTCGGTGACGCGAACCATCTCGCCTGGCTCGAACAGCACCTTGGGCCTGGGCTTCTCGACGCCTTCGCGCACGCGGCTCAGGATGGCATCGGCTTCGCTGTCCTTGATCGGCAGCGGTCGATCGGCGGTACCGCCGATGAAACCCATGACCTTCGGGGTTTCCTTGATCAGATGCCAGCACTCGTCGTCGATCCGCGGCGACTTGCCCTCGGTATTCGTCTCGATCTGCACCAGCACGTAACCGGGGAAGAACTTGCGATCGCTGCGACGCTTCTGGCCGCCGCGCATCTCGATCACTTCCTCGGTCGGCACCAGCACTTCGCCGAACTTTTCTTCCATCGCTTCGCGCTTGATGCGCTCTTCAAGCGATCGCTTCACCTGGTTCTCGAAGCCCGAATAGGCGTGCACCACATACCAACGCTTGCTCATGCTCACCACCTCAGGAACCCAATTTCAGCAGCCAGTCGAGAATGACCGACTTGAGAATCAGGTCGATCAGACCCAGCAGCAACGACAGGACGATCACCACCACGATGATGATGCCGGTGGTCTTCAGCGTCTCGTCGCGCGTGGGCCAGACCACCTTGCGCATCTCGAACTGCGATTCGCCGATGAAATTCCGCACCCGACGCCCCAGTGCGGTAAACGCCGCGATGGTCAGTGCGATGATCAGCGCAGCCAGCACACCCAGCAGGCGTACCGACGAGGAGATGTTGCCGTCCCGACCAAACCAGGAATAGGCGAAGATACCGGCAACCAGCACCAGCCCCGCCAGTACCAGCTTGCCGATGTCGGCGGCGTTCGTGCCCTTGGGCTGTTCTGCCTTGGTATTCATGCACTAGTGACCGGGTGTCAGCAGCATGTCGTGCCTTGCGGCCGACCCTGCCATCGTCACCCGTCTCGATCCTCGGGGAAGTGGCACGCCAGGAGGGACTTGAACCCCCAACCTGCGGTTTTGGAGACCGCTGCTCTGCCAATTGAGCTACTGGCGTATGAACGGGAATCGGGATTCGAGATTCGGGATTCGTGAAAAGCGGAAGGGTGATGCCCCTCCGAATCCCGAATCCCGAATCCCGAATCCCGCAATAGCTTACTTGATGACCTTGGCCACCACGCCGGCGCCGACGGTGCGGCCGCCTTCGCGGATGGCGAAACGCAGGCCTTCGTCCATCGCGATCGGGTGGATCAGGCTCACCACCATCTTCACGTTGTCGCCCGGCATCACCATCTCCACACCGTCCGGCAACTGGCAAGCGCCGGTCACGTCGGTCGTGCGGAAGTAGAACTGCGGACGGTAACCCTTGAAGAACGGCGTATGACGGCCACCCTCGTCCTTCGACAGCACATACACCTCAGCCTCGAAGTCCGTATGCGGGGTGATCGTGCCCGGCTTGGCCAGCACCTGGCCACGCTCCACGTCGTCACGCTTCAGGCCGCGCAGCAGCAGACCGGCGTTGTCGCCTGCCTGACCCTGGTCCAGCAGCTTGCGGAACATTTCCACGCCGGTCACGGTGGTCTTCTGCGTGTCGCGGATGCCGACCACTTCGATTTCGTCGCCGACCTTGATGATGCCGCGCTCGATACGACCGGTCACCACGGTGCCGCGGCCCGAAATCGAGAACACGTCTTCCACCGGCATCAGGAACGGCTTGTCGATCGTGCGCACCGGCTCCGGGATGTAGCTGTCCAGCGCGTCCACCAGCTTGATGATCGACGGCACGCCGATTTCGCTCTGGTCACCTTCCAGCGCCTTCAGCGCCGAACCGTGGATGATCGGGGTGTCGTCGCCCGGGAAGTCGTACTTGCTCAGCAGCTCGCGCACTTCCATCTCGACCAGCTCGAGCAGCTCGGCGTCGTCGACCATGTCCGCCTTGTTCAGGAACACCACGATGTACGGCACGCCGACCTGGCGCGACAGCAGGATGTGCTCGCGCGTCTGCGGCATCGGGCCGTCCGCGGCCGAGCACACCAGGATCGCGCCGTCCATCTGCGCCGCACCCGTGATCATGTTCTTCACATAATCCGCATGGCCCGGGCAGTCCACGTGCGCGTAGTGGCGCACCGGCGACTCGTATTCCACGTGGGCGGTCGAGATCGTGATGCCGCGCGCCTTCTCTTCCGGCGCCGCGTCGATCGCGCTGTAGTCCTTGAACTCGCCACCGAAACGTTCTGCACCGACCTTCGTCAGCGCTGCCGTCAGCGTCGTCTTGCCGTGATCCACGTGACCAATCGTGCCGACGTTGACGTGCGGCTTGGTGCGTTCGAATTTACCCTTTGCCATGCGCGCTAAACCCCGATGGAGTCGATGAGTTGAAGGAACCTGCCCGTTTCGGGGCTGGCCGTGACGGCCGTGAAATGGTGCTCATAACAGGAATCGAACCTGTGACCTCTTCCTTACCAAGGAAGTGCTCTACCGACTGAGCTACATGAGCGTGTATTTGGTGTACTGGCAGATGCAGCGCAATGGAGCGGAAGGCGGGAATCGAACCCGCGTAATCAGTTTGGAAAACTGATGTTCTACCATTGAACTACTCCCGCCCTGCGCGGAACTCTTGCTGGCCGCGCCGCTTTCACGTCGCGTGGTACCACTTGCAACACTGGTGGAGGGAGGTGGATTCGAACCACCGAAGGCGTAAGCCAGCAGATTTACAGTCTGCCCCCGTTGGCCGCTTGGGTATCCCTCCAACAAAGAACGCGTATTGTGTGGATCGGGCCCTGAACTGTCAACACCTCGTCGCCCGTATACGCGATTTTCTGCGGAGTTGTCAGCCCGGCGATGCAGCGCGCAGGTCGACCAGTTGCTCCATCCCCTTGGACAATTCCAGCAGCCGTTTCGCCTGCGCCTGCAGCAGCCGCTCCCCTTCATCGCGAGGCTCCCACCGCGGCACCGGGGTCGGCTTGCCGTCCGGACTGTCGAGCGCCACGAACACCATCACGCAACTGGTCGCCAGGCGTTGCTCATCCTTGCGCAGGTCGCGCGCCAGCACGTCGACTGCCATGTGCATGCTGCTGGTGCCGGTATGGATCAGTCGTGCCCGCACCGTGACCAGGTCGCCGATCAGGATCGGCGCCACGAACTGGATGCCGCTGACCGACGCGGTGACGCAATATGCACCGCTCCAGCCCACTGCACAGGCGTAACCGGCCTGGTCGATCCACTTCATCGCCATGCCGCCGTGCACCTTGCCGCCGAAATTGACGTCGGTAGGCTGGGCGAGGAAGCGGAATGTCACTTCGTGCTGTTGTCCGGACATGGGGCGGCATCTCGAGGGGGCGTTTGGGCCGGTGATTATGCCTTGGCTGCCACGATCACGAGGCCGCCGCCCTGGCAGCTCATGCAGGCAGCCAGATCCAGGCCCGAATCGATCGCGTGGCAGCCTCGACGCCCTTCAGCTCGGCGTAGCCCTTGCGCAAGGCAAGCCGGAGGCCGAGCGCGCGGACGGCGGCGTGCGCCGGCCGCTTGCCGTCGCGACTCCAGACGGGCGTCTTCGCGCTTCCAGGATCGGTGCCGGGGCTGAAGGCGCGCCGGCTCAGTTGCCTGGCTGGGTCTGCGGTGCTTCCGCTCGTCAGACGTTGAACAGGAAGTGCAGCACGTCGCCGTCCTTGACGATGTACTCCTTGCCTTCCTTGCGCAGCCGGCCGGCCGCCGCCGCACCGGCCTCGCCCTTGTACTGGATGAAGTCGTCGTAGCCGACCGTCTCGGCGCGGATGAAGCCGCGTTCAAAGTCGGTGTGGATCACCCCGGCGGCCTGCGGTGCGGTGGCGCCTCGCTTCACCTGCCACGCACGTACTTCCTTCACGCCGGCGGTGAAATAGGTCTGCAGGTCGAGCAGCTTGTAGCCGGCGCGGATCACCCGGTTCAGGCCCGGCTCGTCCAGGCCCATGTCCTTCAGGAATTCGTCGCGATCAGCCTCGTCGAGCTGCGCCAGTTCCTCCTCGATCGCCGCGCACACCGGCACCACCTCGGCACCCTCGGCGACGGCGCGCTCGCGCACGGCGTCCAGCAACGGGTTGTTCTCGAAGCCGTCGTCG
Source organism: Rhodanobacter sp. T12-5 (assembly GCF_008329435.1). GTDB lineage: Bacteria > Pseudomonadota > Gammaproteobacteria > Xanthomonadales > Rhodanobacteraceae > Rhodanobacter. The sequence continues at coordinate 928,887 of NZ_NPKN01000001.1, read as the reverse complement.
GCGACGTTGGCGATGTACATCAGCGGCTTCAGGGTGAGCAGAAACAGGTCGCGCACCAGCGCCTTCTCTTCCTCGTCCAGTCCCAGGCTGCGCGCCGACCTGCCTTCGTTGAGGCCGGCGGAGAGTTTCTGCAACACCGGCTTGCGCGCCATGGCTTCCTTGTCGTTCGCCTTGGCCGCGCGCTCGGCGCGGTTCAGCGCCTTGTCCACCGACTCCAGGTCGGCCAGCGCCAGCTCGGTGTCGATCGTGTCGATGTCGGAGATCGGGTCGACCTTGCCGGCGACGTGGATCACGTCACCCTCGAAGCAGCGCACCACGTGGGCGATCGCATCGACCTCGCGGATGTGCGCCAGGAACTTGTTGCCCAGGCCCTCGCCTTTCGACGCACCGGCGACCAGGCCGGCGATGTCGACGAACTCCACCGCGGTCGGCACCACCTTCTGCGGGTTGACGATCGCCGCCAGCGCATTCAGCCGCGGGTCCGGCACCGGCACCACACCCACGTTCGGCTCGATCGTGCAGAACGGGAAGTTCGCCGCGGCGATGCCGGCCTTGGTCAGCGCATTGAACAGGGTGGACTTGCCGACGTTGGGCAGACCGACGATGCCGCATTTGATGCCCATGGTGGAACTCCGGGAAACAGGGAATGAGAAACCGGGAACATGAAGTGGGGGGAGGCGTGGACGTTGCAGCCCTTGATCGGGCGCTTACGTTCCCCGTTCCCCATTTCCCGTTCCCGTCGTATGCAACTGCTGCATCGCCTTGTCGAACTGGCCTTCCACCGCCAGCGGCAGCACGTCCAGCGCACGCGCGATGCCGTCGAGGATCGCGTCCTCGTCCGTGGCCGACGGCCGCCCCAGCACCCATGGCGTGACCTGGTCGCGGTGGCCGGGATGGCCGATGCCCACGCGCAGGCGATGGAACTTGCCGTGGCCAAGGTGCGCCATGATGTCGCGCAGGCCGTTCTGGCCGCCGTGGCCGCCGTCGAACTTCAGGCGCGCGGTGCCGGGCGGCAGGTCCAGGTCGTCATGCGCGATCAGGCACTGCTCCGGCTCGATCTTGTAGTAGCGCAGCGCCGAGACCACGGCGATGCCGCTCTTGTTCATGAAGGTGGCCGGCTTGAGCAGCCATACCGGCTGGCCGCCGATGCGTACCCGGCAGGTTTCGCCATGCAGCTTGCCGTCGAAACCGAAGCGCTCGCCCTGCCCGCTGGCGAGAGCGTCCACAAACCAGAACCCGGCGTTGTGCCGGGTTCGGAGATATTCGGCACCGGGGTTGCCCAGTCCGACAATGAGCTGCAATCCAGCCATGATCGACCACGAAGTCCCGCGCCCGCACCGAGCGCGGGACTTTGCGTGGCTTACTTCTTGTCGCCAGCCGGCTTGGCGGCAGCCTTGGCAGGCTTGGCGGCGGCAGCCTTGTTCGCCTCGGCCTCAGCCTCGGCAGCAGCGTCTTCCGCAGCATCGGCGGCGCTTTCCTTGACCACATTCACCGTGACCACCGGGATGTCGTGATCCTCACCCAGCTGCAGCGCCGGCAACTCGACGTTGGCCGGCAACTTCAGGTCGGACAGATGGATGATGTCGCCAGCCTGGAGCGCGCCCAGATCCAGATCGATGAACTCGGGCAGATGCTTCGGCAGGCAGGAGATTTCCACTTCGGTCAGGTTGTGCGAGATCACCACGCCCGACGTCTTGCCGGCCGTCGACGTTTCCTGGTTGAGGAAGTGCAGCGGCACGTTGACGCGGAGCTTGGCGTTCTCGTCGATGCGCAGGAAATCCATGTGCATCATCAGTTGCTTGAACGGATGCTTCTGCCAGTCACGCACCAGCACCTTCTGCACCTTGCCATCGACGTTGAGATCGAGGATCGAGGAGAAGAACCACTCGTGCTTGGCGGCAAGCAGGATGGTGTTGTGTTCGATCTGGATGCTTTCCGGAGCCTGACCGGCGCCGTAGACAACGGCAGGCACGAAAGCGGCACGACGCAGGCGGCGGCTCGCACCTTTCCCCTCGTCCTTGCGGCTTTGCGCCTTGATTTCATGAGTCTTGGACATGTTGTTACTACCTTGGTTTTTTAAGAACCGCCTCGCGGCAGTTGCGTGACTTTTCCGCGACCAGAAAAGCCGGTGGTGCCGGACGGCCGAGCCGCCACGGCGAAAATCAATGGATCAATCCACGTACAGCGAACTCACCGACTCGCCAAAGGCGATGCGGCGAATGGTTTCGGCCAGCAGCTCGGCGACCGAGAGCTGGCGGATCTTGGCGCAGGCCTGCACTTCCGGGCGCAGCGGCAAGGTGTTGGTGACCACCAGCTGGTCGAGCTGGGAGCCTTCGATGTTGCTGATCGCCGCGCCCGACAGCACCGGGTGCACGCAGTAGGCAACCACCTTGCGGGCGCCGCGCTCCTTCAGGGCCGCAGCCGCCGCACACAGCGTGCCGGCGGTGTCGACGATGTCGTCGACCATCACGCAGGTCTTGCCGTCCACGTCGCCGATGATGTTCATCACGGTGGAAACGTTCGCGCGCGGACGGCGCTTGTCGATGATCGCCAGGTCCGCGTCGTCCAGCCGCTTGGCGATCGCGCGCGCGCGCACCACGCCGCCCACGTCCGGGCTGACCACGATCAGGTCGTCCATGCTGTGGTTGCGCCAGATGTCGGCCAACAGCACCGGCGAGGCGTACACGTTGTCGACCGGAATGTCGAAGAAGCCCTGGATCTGGTCGGCATGCAGGTCGACCGTCAGCACCCGGTCGACGCCCGCCGCGCCGATCATCCGCGCGGCCAGCTTGGCGGTAATCGGCACCCGCGCCGAGCGCGGCCGGCGATCCTGCCGGGCGTAGCCGAAGTACGGGATCACCGCGGTGACGCTGGCGGCGGAGGCGCGCTTCAACGCATCGGTCAGCGCCAGCAGCTCGAACAGGTTGACCGCGCTCGGCGCGCCGGTCGGCTGGATCACGAACACTTCCTGGCGGCGTACGTTCTCCTCGATCTCGATCTGCACTTCGCCGTCGCTGAACGTGCCGACCAGTGCCTTGCCCAACGGCACGCCCAGGCGATGGGCGACATCCTCCGCCAACGCACGATGGGCGTTACCGGTAAACAGCATCATCGGGGTGGACGTGTCCACGGTGTTACCTCGAAACGGAAGCCATCATGAAATGGCTGGGGCGGCAGGATTCGAACCTGCGTATGCGGGAATCAAAATCCCGTGCCTTAACCAGCTTGGCGACGCCCCAGTAATTTGTGTGTTCGTTCGTGCATGTATCTGTTCGAGCCTGCTTCCGTGCTTCGTCGGCAACCGCGACCATCAGGTTGCCTGCGTCGCCTCGCGGTGACGCACCAGCGCATCCTGCAAGGGTGAAACATCGACACCCGTGGCGACCTGCGCCGTGAATGCCGCCGGGCATTGCGCGGCAATTGCCGCTGCCCGCGCGAACGACCTCATTTCCAGGAAAACGCAACCACCGCTGCCGGAGAGCCGCGCCTGACCGAAACCACCAAGCCAGTCCAGCGCCGCGGCCACCCGCGGATGTCGCGCGCGAACCACCGATGCAAAGGCGTTCTCGGTCGTTTCGCCGGAAACAAAGGATGAAATTGTCGCCCGCGGGGCATTGCGTGTCAATTCAGGCGCTTGAAAGAGCGCCGCGGTCGGTACCGGCTCGTGCGGGTCCAGCACCACATAATGACGCGACGGCAGGGCCAGCGGGCTGAGCTGCTCACCAATGCCCTCGGCCCAGGCCGAACGGCCGCGCACGAACACCGGCACGTCGGCACCCAGCTGGCGTCCCAGTTCGGCCAGCACATCCTGATCCAGATCCAGCCGCCACAGCAGATTCAGCGCCACCAGCACGGTTGCCGCATCGGAACTGCCGCCGCCCAACCCGCCGCCCATCGGAATGCGTTTTTCCACCTCGATATCCACGCCCGCCGTCACGCCGGCGTATCGCTGCAACAGCCTAGCGGCGCGTACGGCCAGATCGTCCTGCGCGGGCACGCCCGGGACTTCGCGCACACGCCGTATCTCGCCATCAATACGCCGGCGCAGGCGGATCTCATCGCCCCAGTCCAGCAAGCGAAACACCGTCTGCAGCTCGTGGTAGCCATCGGCACGCCGACCGGTAATGCGCAGGAACAGGTTCAGCTTGGCCGGCGCTGGCCACACCGTCCACGCGTCGTTGGCCGGTGGCGCCAGCGCTCGGCTCATGAACACGCGCAGGCGGTCGGGAAAGCCGTTCTCGCGATCGCGCTGGCGCGCCAGCGCAAATGCCGGCCCACCCTTGTCGACCGTCACAAAGCCATGTTGCGCATAGAAAGGTGCGTTCCAGCGCACATCGGCCAGGGTGCCCAGGTCAACCCGCCGATAACCGGCGGCACGCGCCCATTCACAGGCATGTTCCAGCAATGCCGCCCCGACGCCGCGCCGACCGTACTGCGGCAAGACGTCGATCTCGGCGATGCCGATGGCGTCGCCGACAAGCTCGGTATCCAGCCAGACAAACCCCACCGGCGCGCCTGTTTCACTCAGGGCCACCCACACCAGCCCACGATTTATCGCCCGCAGCAACAAGTCCGGCGGGATCGACAGCGCCGAATAGCTCGCCCATGCGGGATGCCCGCGGAACAGCTGCACGGCCTGACGCTCGATCGCGCACAAGGCGTCGACCTGGCTCGGGTCTGCACGTTCGATCGGGAGTGACATCGCGATTCCGGAGTTGCGCAACAGCGGCGCGGCCAGCAGGGGCGCAAAGCCTAACCCAACCGGGTTGCCAGCGGCGCTACCGGAATTGCCAGGATTCGATCGACAACTTCACCTTGTACGGCGATTTCCCCGCGTACACCCTGGTCGGCAACGGTGGCGCGCGGACGGCATCCCATTGGGGATATTCGACCGTCCAGCCGTCCTGCTGCAGCGTCGAGGGCAGCCGATTCGCGCCGAAACTCAATTCGGCCGGGCCACTGTCGGCGCGCAAGCCGAGCACCCAGGCGCGCAGATCGCCCAGCGGAACCTCCCAGCCGAGCGCCTTGCGCATCAGCGCGGCCGCATCGGGACCGCGCAACGGCCCCTCGCGCAAGCCCTCCAGCAAGGCGCCATCCGGGCCGCCGCTGAGGCGGAAATCCATGCCGCTGATCGCCGGCCCGCGCAGCACGAATTCGTACCGCTCACCGTCCTGGGTCCAGCTGAAGCTGCCGCTGCCGCCGTCCTTGCCGTTCGATACGCCGAGCCGGCCCTGCAGCACCCAGTGATCGGCACCGGCGAGCGCGTGCTCGCGCTCGACCTGCGCCTTCATCAGGCTGGCGTCGCCCTTCACGCGCACGATTTGCGGCGCGCACGCCGTCAGCAGCAAGGCCAGGCCGGCAGCGAGCAAACGCGCCACTGGCCTCATGGGCGCAGGCGCCTCAAGGTGTCCTGCAGACTGCTGCTGTGCGGATCGAGCTTGCGCACTTCGTCGAAGACTTGCTGCGCATCCTTGCGGCGGCCCTGTTTCCACAGCACTTCGCCCAGATGCACGCCGACATCGGCGTCCTTGCGCGCCACCCACGCGCCACGCAGGATCTTGGCGGCCTGGTCCAGGTGACCCATGCGATATTGCAACCAGCCCCAGGAGTCGGCGATGGCCGGGTCGTCCGGTTTGGCGACGCGCGCAGCATGGATCAGCCGCTCGGCCTCGGGCAGGTCGCGGTTGGCATCGGCCAGGGTGAAACCCAGCGCGTTGCTGGCATCGACGTCGCCGGGCTTGATCTTCAGGAGGTGTTCGAAATCCTTTACCGCCAGGTCGACCTGGCCGGCTTCCGCGTACGTCAGGCCGCGGCTGTAGAGCAGGCCCGGGTCATCCGGCACGACCTGCAGGGCGCGGCTGAACGCCTTCTCGGCTTTCGCATACTGCTGCTCGCGCAGATACAACTCGGCATCGGCCTGCCAGGCCTGCCGCAACTGCGCGGGCTGATCCAGATAGTCCAGCTGCAATTGCTCCAGCAGTCGATGGGCGTCGGCACGCTTGCCCTGCTCGTGCAGGATCAGCGCGCTGCGCAGGTCGGCGTCGAAGGCGTGCTCGTCGCTGTCGCCCACCTGGTTGTACCAGGCAAGCGCCTCGGCATTGCGATGCTGCATCTCGGCCAGCTGACCGAGCAGGTAGGCGCTGTGTTCACGCACGTCTGGCGCTGCCTTCTGCAACTCCAGGTACAGCGCCGAGAGCGCCTTTTCATCCTTGTTGTGGGCCGCCAATCCCGCCCGCATGGCATAGATATCGGCATTCTGCGGGCCGTGCTCGAGCAGGCGGGCGGCGGCGGCGTAGTTGCCCTCCTCGCTGAGCATGCCGGCGTAGGCCTGCCGCAGGTGGGTGTTCTTCGGCTGCCTGGCCAGCGCCTTCTGCAGCAACGCGCGGGCGCCCTGCCGGTCGCCGTCCTTGAACTTCATCTGCGCCGCCCACGCGTAGGTCTCGGCACTCTTGAAACGTTGCGCCGCTGCATCGGCGATCTGCATGGCGTACGCATGGCGACCCAACTTGTCGCCCAGCTCGCTCATCGCCAGCCATGCCTGCGCATCGCCGGGCAGCCGATCGGGCGTGGCCAGCGCTTCCAGCAATCGCGCCGCCTGGGCCTGGTCGCGCGCGGTCAGCAGCACGCGGCCGAACTGGCGCCAGGCGTCCTTGTCGCCGCTGCCGATCAACTGCTCCAGCTGATGCCGCGCTTCATCGGCATCGCCGCGATCCAGTGCCAGTTCGGCCCGCGCCTGCGCCATCGCTGCCGGCTTGGCACCCAGCGCCTGCCAGCGATCCAGCGCACGCCGGGCGGCATCGTGATCGTGCACGGCAATGGCGAGGGTGGCGGCGCGCTCGGCCACGTCGGGATCGTTGCTGAGCAGCATGGCCTTGCTGAAATGGTCCGACGCAGCTTTCAGGTCGGTTTGACCGAGCGCCATCTCGCCGGCCAGCAACTGCGCCAGCGCGTCGTGATCGGCGTCGGGCGTGGCCACCACCAGGTGCGCCAGCGGTTGCGGCGTACGGGCGGCTTTCGGCGCCGATCGTGAAGGCGCAACGGCGCAGGCGCACAGGCCAAGCGCCAATAGCGCGACTGCCGTAAAATGCCGCAGTTGCTTGAACTTGCCTGCCCCGCTACCCACACTACTGCCCATCCACATGTCTGTTCCGGCCGCACTGGTCATCGCATGGCGACGTTGCGCCAAGCTTAGCCTACGCCGCCGGGTCGCCGCCGCCGAGATGTCACCGCCACCATGCCGCTGATCGCCCTCGGGCTCAATCACCTTACCGCGCCGGTCAGCCTGCGCGAGCAGGTGGCGTTCGACGCGGACGCCGCCGGCGAGGCCTTGCTCGAACTGACCCGCGAACCCGGCGTGGAAGAGGCGATGATCCTGTCCACCTGCAACCGCACCGAACTGTACGTCGGCGTGGCGGCTGGTGCCGAGGAGATCCCGCAGGCTTGGCTGAGTCGTCATCATCGTCTGACCCCCGGCAAGCTGGACGAGTTCCTGTATCGGCACGATGAAGACGCCGCCGTGCGGCACATATTCCGCGTCGCCACCGGACTCGACTCGATGGTGCTGGGCGAGCCGCAGATCCTCGGCCAGGTGAAGGACGCCTACCAGCAGGCATGCGGCGCGCAATCGCTGAAGGCACCGCTGGACCGCCTGCTGCAGCACACTTTCGCGGTGGCCAAGCGCGTGCGCACGGATACCCGCATCGGTGCGCACACGGTCTCGGTCGCGTTCACCGCGGTGCGCCTTGCCGAGCAGGTATTCGCCGACCTCAAGCAGGCCTGTGTGTTGTTGATCGGGGCCGGCGACACCATCGAGCTGGCCGCACGCCACCTCGCCGAAAAACAGGCGCGCCGGATCATCGTCGCCAACCGCACGCCGGAAACCGCGCAGGAGCTGGCCGGCCGCCACGGCGGTTACGCGATCGCCCTGGCCGACCTGCCGCAGCACCTGGCCGATGCCGACATCGTGATTTCCTCCACCGCCGCACGGCACCCGATCGTGACCCGCGCGATGGTCGAGCAGGCCATGACGACGCGTCGGCGCAAGCCGATGTTCATGGTCGACATCGCGGTGCCACGCGACATCGAAGCCGGCGTCGGCGAACTGCCGGACGTCTATCTCTACGGCATCGACGACCTGCGTCAGGTGATCGACGACAACCGCCGCTCGCGCGCCGCCGCCGCGCAGGACGCCGAGGCGATCATCGATCTGCAGGTCGACCGCTACATGGCCTGGCGCCGCGCGCTGACCCTGAAGAACCCCGCCGTCGACATGCGCCAGCACGCCGAGGTCTACCGCGACGAAGTGCTGCTCAAGGCCCGCGCGATGCTCGCCCACGGCAAGTCGCCGGACGAGGCGCTGGCGTTCCTTGCCAACACGCTGACCAACAAGCTGCTGCACCATCCCAGCGCGCGCCTGCGCGAAGCAGCGCTCTCCGGCGATCTCGACCTGTTGCACGCCGCCGGCCGGCTGTACGGGCTGGATCAGGAAGTGAGTGGAGAGGAGTGAGATGAGAGAAAGCCGTATCACGCCACTCTCGTTTCTCACTCCTCGCCACTCACTCCTCTATCCATGACTCCTTCGATCCGCCGCAAGCTCGAGGCACTGGCCGAGCGCCACCAGGAAATCGGCCTGCTGCTGTCGCAGCCCGACGTACATGCCGACAACGCCCGCTTCCGCGAGCTGTCGCAGGAATACGCCCAGCTCGAACCGGTGACCGTGTCGCTGCGCGAACACGACCGGGCCGAGCGCGAGCTGGCCGAAACCCGCGCGATGCTGGACGATCCCGACCTGCGCGAGATGGCTGGCGACGACGTGCGCCGGCTGGAACAGCGCCTGCTCGACCTCGACGACGAACTGCAGCTCCTGCTGCTGCCGAAGGACCCGCGCGACGAGGCCAATCTCTTCCTCGAAATACGCGCCGGCACCGGCGGCGACGAGGCGGCGATCTTCGCCGGCGACCTGCTGCGCATGTACCTGCGCTACGCCGAAAGCCGCCGCTGGCACGTCGAGGTGCTGAGCGAACACGCCGGCGAACACGGCGGCTACAAGGAAGTCGTGGCGCGCATCGAGGGCAAGGGCGCGTACTCGCGGCTGAAGTTCGAATCCGGCACGCATCGCGTGCAGCGCGTGCCGGAAACCGAGTCGCAAGGGCGCATCCATACCTCGGCGGCGACCGTGGCGATCCTGCCGGAACTGGACGAGATCGACGAGATCGAGATCAACCCCGCGGATCTGAAAACCGATACTTTCCGCGCCTCCGGTGCCGGCGGCCAGCACGTCAACAAGACCGATTCGGCGATCCGCATCACCCACCTGCCCACCGGCACCGTGGTGGAATGCCAGGAAGAGCGCAGCCAGCACAAGAACCGCGCCCGCGCGATGAGCCTGTTGAAGGCGCGCCTGCTCGATGCCGAGCGCAGCAAGCAGAACGCCGAGCAATCCGAGGCGCGCCGCCTGCAGGTCGGTTCCGGCGATCGCAGCCAGCGCATCCGCACCTACAACTATCCGCAAGGCCGGATCACCGACCACCGCATCAACCTCACCCTGTACCGCTTGCCGGAAATCATGCAGGGCGACATGGCTGAACTGATCGACACGCTGACCCGCGAGCACCAGGTCGACCAGCTGCAGGCGCTCGGCGGCGTCTGAACCTCGCCGTCACGGCGTGCCGGGTTAATCTGCAAGCCACCTTTCGACACACTCCCCCTGTCGTCATTCCGGCGAAGGCCGGAATGACGGATCGAGGGGTTTCGAGGCTATAGATCTGGAGGTTCGGAGATCCACATGAGCAAGCACTACCGCAAGGCAATGGAGGAACTGCAGCTTGAACTGATCCGCCTCCAGCGCGGACTACGCGGCAGCGGCAAGCGCCTGCTGGTGATCTTCGAAGGCCGCGACGCCGCCGGCAAGGGCGGCGTCATCAAAGCGATCACCGAGAGCCTGGACACCCGCGGCTACCGCATCGTGGCCCTGCCCAAACCGAGCGAGAGCGAAGCCAGCCAGTGGTACTTCCAGCGCTACGTCGCCCACCTGCCCTGCGCCGGCGAATTCGTGCTGTTCGATCGCAGCTGGTACAACCGCGCGGTGGTGGAACCGGCGATGGGCTTCTGCAGCGGCACGCAATACGAAGCCTTCCTCGACGCCGTGCCGGCCTTCGAGAAACTGCTCGCCGACGACGGCATCATCCTCATCAAGTACTGGCTGGCGGTGGATCAGGCCGAGCAGGAGCAGCGCTTCGCCGAGCGCGCCGACGATCCGCTGAAACGCTGGAAACTCTCGCCGGTGGACCTGGTCGCGCGGCAGAAGTACACCGAGATGGGCCGGCTGCGCGACGTGATGATCGAACGCACGCAGCGCGACCACGCGCCGTGGTTCGTGGTCGACTTCAACGACCAGAAGCGCGGCCGGATCAACCTGATCCGGCACCTGCTGCAACAACTGCCGATGCAAGACGAGGCAGTCCCCAAGGTGAAACTGCCGAAGCTCAAGGGCAAGCCGAAATCCGAACACGTCACCGACAAGGCGTTGTGGGTACCGGATACGTTCTGATCTTCAACCGGCGTGAAAACCGTGCAGCTTCTGCTCCGGCATGTCCTCGCGCATGACCGCGTCGACCCGCGCCGCCGGCGGCCCCTGCTGCAACCAGCGCTCGAGTGCATCGAGCGCATCCGGCGCGCCGCCGGCCAGCACTTCGACGCAACCGTCCGGTCGATTCCTCGCATGACCGGCGAGCCCGAGCGCCAGCGCCTGCTCGCGGGTGCTGGCGCGAAAGAACACGCCCTGCACCCGGCCGCTGACGATGAAGCGCACGGTCGGCATCAGCGATAGCCCGTCACGGCTGGCCGATCGCCGCACCCAACGAGGCGGCGGTGACCGGGCCGATGAAGCGCTTGGCCACCTTGCCGTCCGGTCCGATCAGATAAGTCGTCGGCAAGCCGCGCGGCTCGTCGAAATCCTTCAGCGGCTTGTCCAGCGTGACCTGGGCGATCGGATACACCACCGGATGCTTCGCCACGAACGCCTTGATGTCGGCCAGCTCGCTGTCGTCGTAGGCCAGGCCGATCGCGCTGACATTCTTGTGGCTGGCGACGAAACGCGAGATGTCCGGCATCTCCTTGATGCACGGCACACACCAGGTCGCCCAGAAATTCACGATCACCCATTTGCCGTGCTGCGCGGCCAGGTCGAAGGTCTTGCCGTCCAGCGTGGTGACGTGCAGTGCCGGCGTGGCCGGCATCGCCGCGTGCGTCGGTGCGGCCAGCACGAGCGCCATGGCCAGCAAGGCAGCGCGGGAAAGGGATGGAAACACGGTCATGCGGGCAGTTCCTCGGTATCGGCCGCTGGATTGTCGGCCACGGGATAGATCTGGTCGAGCCGCACGCCCAGCTTCGCTTCCAGCACGGCGGCCAACTCGGCCAATGTCGCCAGCAACTCCGGCGGCAGTTCGATCCCCAACGCCGCGGCCTCCTGCACGGGTTGCAACGGCAAGGGGTAGTCGATATGCCGATACACGCGCAGCAGGTTGGTGCAGTCCAGGCTGCGACAGAGCAGCCAGCCGCCGGCCTCGCCGCGCTGGATCATGTCCGCCTCGCGCAGATCGTCGAAATAGGCCGCGATCAGCGCACTGCGCAGATACGGTTCCTTCAGCCGCACGTCGGCCGGATCCACGCAGCCACCTGTCCGCTGGGCCTCGACGAAATACCGCAGCACCACCAGCAGCCCGAGGAACTCGGCGCCTTCGGGCAGCGTCTGCATCGGCGCGTGGTATTCGAAGGCGGACGCCGAAGCGGCGATCGACGCGGCCAGGATCACGATCACCCACGACAGGTAGATCCACAGCAGGAAGATCGGGATCGCCGCCAGCACGCCGTAGATCTGCTGATAGCTCTGCGCGTGCTGCACGAACACGGTGAAACCCCAGCGCGCGATCTCGAACAGCACCGCCCCCAGCAGTGCGCCGATCGCCGCATCGCGCCGCGACACCTTGCAATTGGGGATCACCGAATACATCAGCCACAGCGTGAAAAACGTCACCACGAACGGCAGCACCGTCAGCAGGCTCTGGCCGATGCCACCGAACTGGCCGGCGGCACCACGCAGCAACGGCGCGGCCGTGACATACGACGTCACCGCGATGCCGCCGACCACCAGGATCGGCCCCAGCGTCAGCGCCGCCCAGTACAACAGCAGGCGCGAACCCCAGCTGCGCGGCTGGTGCACGCGCCAGATCCGGTTCAACCGGTCCTCGATGCTGATCATCATCGACAGCGCACTGAACAACATCACCAGGATGCTGATGCCGGTGAGCTTGCTGGCATTGGCGGCGAACCCCAGCATGGTGTTCTGCACCGCCTCGCCCGCCGACGGCACGAAATTGTTGAACACGAAATTGACCAGCGTGTCGCGCGCCGGCTGGAACATCGGAAACACCGAGAACATCGCGAACACCGCGACCGTCAGCGGCACCAGCGAAACCAGCGTGGTGTAGGACAGCGCACCCGCCGTCTCGAAGCACTTGTCGTCGACGAAGCGCTGCCAGATGAAGCGGCTGAAGCTCTTCGTGCGTTCGCGGTTGAAGCGCCGGATCATCGTTGTCCTTTCGCTGGTGGCCCGGGCGGACCACCAACATCGTGGGTACCGGCCGGTACACTAGCGTATTGGCTGTGAATGCCTCAAACGCACGAGTCGACGCCACATGAATCACGAGATCCTGGTCCTGTACTACAGCCGCAGCGGCCACACCTCCCAGCTGGCGCGCCTGATCGCCCGCGGCATCGAGGAAGTGCCCGGCATGCGCGCGCGCCTGCGCCAGGTGCCGCCGGTGGCGCCGGTGACCGAAATCGCGCAGCCACCCGAGCCCGAGGACGGCGCGCCGTACGTGCAGAAGCAGGACCTGCTCGACTGCGTCGGCCTCGCCATGGGCAGCCCCACCCGCTTCGGCAACATGGCCGCGCCGCTGAAACATTTCCTCGACACCACCGGCGCCGAATGGGCCAGTGGCACGCTGGTAGGCAAGCCGGCGGCGCTGTTCACCTCCACCAGCACCATGCACGGCGGCCAGGAATCCACCCTGCTCTCGATGGCGCTGCCACTGCTGCATCACGGCATGCTGATCGTGGGCCTGCCCTACACCGAGCCGGCACTCACCACCACGCAAACCGGCGGCACGCCCTACGGCCTCAGCCACGTCGCCGGCGCCAAGGGCGACAACCCGATCAGCGAGCACGAACGCGAACTGGCCCGCGCACTCGGCCGCCGCCTGGCCGACGTGGCCCGCCGCCTGGCGGACACGCCATGACCGCCGCCACGCGCGCGCCCATCCTTCCCGTCTATCGCGTCGGCCTGGCCGCCTGGGCCTTGCTCGTCGTGCTGCAACTCGTCTGGCACGCCTGGCTGGTGCCGCCGCAGAGCATGCCGCTGACCCTGCTGCTGGCGATCACCGTCATCCCGCTGCTGCTGCCCCTGTTCGCCATCCGCGACGTGCGCCGCGCCCTGCTCTGGGTCGGCATCCTCAGCCTGTTCTACTTCAGCCACGGCGTGTCCGAGGCATGGAGCTCGGCGGGCGAGCGCTGGCTGGCGATCGCGGAGATCGTGCTGACCGTGCTGCTGATCGCGGCGCTGGGCGCCGGGGTGAAGCGGCGGCCGCCGGCCACGCCGCCAACGCGCGATTGATCGGCGGCATCACACCTGACCATTGATAAGTGAATCTGACCTCGTTCGGTGTTAGCTGCAGACGTCATTGAGGATGTTGCTGTAGTACTTGATGGAACGCGTATAGAGCTTGAAGTCATCGAACCCAATCGCCTCGGGCTTGTTTGGGGCAGTGCATATTTGCGCGTACTCGGCAAAATGCTGGATGTCATTCTGGGTCAGTGCTGCGAAGGCCACAGCCGCCTTTTTTTGCGTCTTGTCAGCGACATGGGTGCCAGCAACGCGTACTTGTCTGTAGTACTCGAAAAGCCGAAATTCCGCAGGTGAGGTGAGCTTCGCTTGCTCTGGCTTTGGCAGGTTATGTGCGAGCCGGCGCAACGGCGCCAAGGTTTTGCCACCAACTGAATTCACCCACTGAGTATCAGTGGCTGGGTTCGCGGTGCGGTAGTGCCGAATGCAGCCCTTTACCATTTTGTCAAACAGCGAATGGGTCACTAACAGATAGGATGTGCACGCAATTGACCGCATTTCCGCAAAATTGTAACTGCCGTGTGGAATGCCATTTGCCTTGTACAGGAGCTTTAGAAAGTCATTGACCTGAGCGTTCATCGCCGCTGCGCTCTTCTCGAGGTAGTTTGCAGACAATTCTTGGAGCTGAATGCAGGCGTCCTGGGCCCCAAGCTCTTTGTACATGGACCGAATGGGTGCAATCAAAGGCTTTGACGTTGAATAGCCGGGATGCGGTACAGAACTATCCATAAGATGTCTAACACCATGTAAATTTCAAAATGCAGTCTAATCCCCAACCTATCCCGTACCACTACTCGGACACTGCAACGGCAATCAAGATGAATCAATAACTTGAGTCGTTTCCACACGCACGATCACGGCGCGAACGCCTTACACGAAACACCCCACCTCACCCAAACACCACCATGCTCTGCCGGCTCAACGCCACCGGCTCCCCACGCGGCCCCCACAGCATCACGCTCTGGTTGGTATAGCCGTCGCGGGCAGCGATCAGTTCGGCGTCGACGCGCCAGTCGTCCAGGCCGAGGTCGTTGTAGCGGTCGCGCAGCAGTTCGAGCATCCAGGTGAGCGAGCTGCCGGGGGTGGGCACGGCGAACATCGACAGGGCGATCGGCGGGATGAAGTCGGCGTAGGCGAGCACGTGGGTTTCGTCGACGGGGCCTTCGTCGCGCAGGGAAAGCTGCAGCACGCTGTCGCGCTGGTGGCCGCCGCCGAATGGCAGGTCGCCGCGCAGCCAGCGCGCGCGGAAGTGCTGGGTGAAGGCGGGCAAGCGGCCTTCCACATAGGCCACCTCCTGCACGGTCGCGCTTGCCACGGGCGCCTGCACGGGCTGGATATGCAGTGCCGAGGGGCGTGCGCTGCCGAATACGCCGAGCAGCCGGCACAGCGTCTGCGCGCCATCGCACAGGCTGGCCTCGACCTGGATCGCGCTGCGGCCTTCGCGCAGGCGCTGCGAGAGGATGGTCACGCGACCGGCCGGCACCGGCGCGATGAAGGTGACCTGCAGGCTGCGCAGCGGCATGTCCGCCGGCACCTGTTCGCGCATCGCGCGCAGGGCGAGCGCCGCCTGCAACCCGCCGAACGCGCTGCGTCCCTGCAGCCAGTCTTCGCTCACCGTGGCCTGCCAGTGATCGCCGTGGCGCGTGACTGTCTGCATCGCTTCGGAAAATCGCATGGGTGGCGCCTGCGCCGGGGAGTGGCTTTCGATGATGCCAGCGCCACGCGCCGAATGCCCGCATGCCTATACTCGACACCTCGACTCTGGACGGAGCGTGCCATGGCCTTCCTGCAGAATCCGCCGCAACTGCCGCACCCGTATCGCAGCGACCGCGCGCTGCTGGCCCTGCTCGATCGCGCGCTGCCGGCCGAGCGCCGCGCGGCGCTGGATGCCGACCTCGATGCGCTGGGCGACTACGCGCAGATGGCGTGGCAGCGCGCATGCACCACGACGCGGCGCAAGCCGGTGCTGACGCAGTGGGACGCCTGGGGACAACGGGTGGATCGCATCGAGTTGACGCCGGCGTGGCAGGAAGGCGCGGCGATGACGACGCGACATGCGGTGCTGGCCGCCGGCCACGGCGACAGCGCGCACGGGCGGCTGGAGGAATTCGCCCGCGTCTACCTGTACCACCTCGCCAGCGAGTTCTACACCTGCCCGCTGGCGATGACCGACGGCGCCGCCACCGCGATCAAGGCCTCCGGCAACCGCGAACTGATCGAGCGCGTGCTGCCGCGTTTCCTCAGCTGCGACCCGGCCACGTTCTGGCTCAGCGGCCAGTGGATGACCGAGACCGCCGGCGGCTCCGATGTCGGCCACACCGAAACCGTCGCGCGGCAGGATGCCGCCGGGCAATGGCGCCTGTACGGGCGCAAATGGTTCAGCTCGGCGGTGGTCGGCGAGGCGGCGCTGGCGCTGGCGCGGCCCGAAGGCGCGGCGGCCGCGGGCACCGCGGCGCTGGCGCTGTTCTACGTCGAGACGATGGACGGCGCGCGACGCAAGCCGGAACTGATAATCGACCGATTGAAGGACAAGCTCGGCACGCAGGAATTGCCCACCGCGGAAATCCACCTCGACGGCCTGCCCGCCTGGCCGCTGGGCGAGCTTGCCAACGGCGTGCGCCAGGTGGCGCCGATGCTCAACGTCACGCGCACCTGGAACGCGGTCTGCGCGGTCGCCAGCATGGCCCGCGCGATCGCCCTGGCGCGCGACTTCGCCGGGCGCCGGCGCGCGTTTGGCCGTCCATTGATCGAGCAGCCGCTGCACGCGCAGACGCTGGCCGACATGCAGGCCGAGTTCGAGGGCGCGTTCGCGCTGGCGTTCGAGATTGCGCACCTGCTGGGCCGGGTCGAGCACGGCGCGGCGCAGCCGCATGAGGCCGCGCTGCTGCGGCTGCTCACGCCGCTGGCCAAGCTGTGGACCGGCAAGCTGGCGGTGCAGATGTGCTCGGAGGCGCTGGAATGCTTCGGCGGTGCCGGCTACATCGAGGACACCGGCCTGCCGCAGTTGCTGCGCGACGCGCAGGTGTATGCGATCTGGGAAGGCACCACCAACGTGCTGTCGCTGGACAGCCTGCGCGCGCTGGCCGGCGACAGCCTCGGCGCGTTGCGCACGGCCTGCGCGAGCTGGCTGGACGGCAACGACGACATGCACGCGGCCAGCGCGATCCGGCAGACGCTGGATGCCGCGGCGCGCTGGCTCGACCAGCATGCGGCCGCGCGCGACACGCTGGAAGCCGGTGCGCGCGGCCTCGCCTTCACCCTGGCGCGCTGCGCCGCGGCCGCGCTGCTGGCGCGCCAGGCCACCTGGTCGAGCCGCCACGGCGACCGACGCCCGGCCGCGGCGCGGCACCGCTTCGTCGCGCTCGGCCTCGACCGGCTGGTCGCGCCGGACGCCGACAACACCGCCCTGCTGCTGGGATAAACGGCTCCTGGCGTAGGAGCCCGCTCGCGGGCGATGCTTTTGTCACACATCGGAAGAGCATCGCCCGCGAGCGGGCTCCTGCGGGCACGCATGTGCCGGCACGGGCTAAAATGCCGGAACTCTCTCCACGGCCCACCGACATGCAGCACCTGACCATCGTCACCACCGGCGGCACCATCGACAAGATCTACTTCGACGACAAGTCGGACTACAAGATCGGTGCGCCGCAGATCGGCGACATCCTCGGCCAGCTCGGCGTGGCGTTCCAGTTCGACGTGATCCCGATCCTGCGCAAGGACAGCCTGCACATGGGCGCCGAGGACCGCGCACTGGTGCGCTCGACGATCGAGGCGCAGCCGCACCGCCACGTGCTGGTCACCCACGGCACCGACACCATGGTCGAGACCGCGCGCGAGCTGGCCAGCATCAAGGGCAAGGTGATCGTGCTGACCGGCGCGCTGAACCCGGCGCGCTTCCAGGGCTCCGACGCGGTGTTCAACATCGGCTGCGCGGTGGCCGCGGTGCAGACCCTGCCGGACGGCGTCTACATCGCCATGAACGGCCGCGTGTGGGATCCGGCCAAGGTGCGCAAGAACCGCGACGCCAACCGCTTCGAGGAAGCCGCCGGCTGAGTCATTCGCAAGGCACCGGGGCGCCTGCGTCGGGCCGATAAAAAAAACCCGGCCGAAGCCGGGTTTTTTTACTGGAACCGTCCCGGGACCGCGCCGGCTGCCCGGCGCGGTCCCGTCGCCGACATCAGTTCATGCTTTCCGTCAGCGTCACGCCGGAGTACGTCTGGTACGCGCGCACCTTGATGTAATAGGTGGTCGTCGTCGATGGCGTGAAGGTGCAGCTCTCGTTGTTGCCGGTCTTGTACGGGCGGCAGCTGTAGGCACTGGTGGTCGGCGCCGAGCCGGCGCGTGCGTACAGGTCCGCGTCGCCGGTACCGCCGGAGATCGCGAAGGTCGCCGTGTGGCCGGCCTGCACCGTCTCGGTGTAGGTGGGCGACCAGTTGCCCGTGGTCACCGTCGGCAGGCTCACCGAGTTGGTGCTGCCACCGCCACTGCCACCACCGGTGGCGTAGCTGGCCTTCACGGTCACGCCCGAATAGGCCGAGTAGCCGTGCACCTTGACGTAGTACTTGCCGGCCTGCGGCGCGGCCACGCTGCAGCTTTCCGAGTTGCCGGTCTTGTACGGGCGGCAGTCGTAGCTGCTGGTGGTCGGCGCGCTGCCGAACTTGGTGTACAGGTCGGCATCGCCAGTGCCGCCGGAAATCGACATCACCAGGTTGCTGGCGCCGGTCGGCACCGTGATGAAGTAGTCGTTGTCGGCACCCGTGGCAGCGGCCACGCCCGTGACAGCCACGTTGTTCTGCAGCTCGGTGGTGGTGCCACCGCCGCCGCCGCCACCACCACCGCCACCAGTACCCGGGCAGGTCACCCCCACGCCGGTGAATGCCGCAACCACGTCACTCGCGTTGTAGCCGAGGTCGGTCGCCGCCGATTCCACGCCGCAGGCGCCGGAATTGAAGTCGGAGGTGGCCGTCCAGTACGACTTGTTCGCCAGTGCGTAGACCTGGAACGCCTTCTTCACATCCCAGCCGCTTGTCTTGGCCAGCAGGCAGAACGACTTGTTGTACACGCCGCTCGAATAATGCACGTCGAGGCTGGAGGTGTAGTTCGCGGCGTTGTCGATCGAGCCGCCGTCCTGCGGCGGGTTGCACATGTAGCGCAACGCGTCGCCGATGCCGGCGCTGGTCTTGACGATGTCCGCACCGACCAGGAAGTCCGCCGCACCGCGATCGTAGAACTCGGCCGCTTCGCCGGCGATGTCCGAGTAAGCCTCGTTCATGCCGCCGGACTGGCCGGTGTACTCCAGGCCCGAGTTCTGCTCGGTGTAGCCGTGGCTGAT
This sequence comes from Rhodanobacter sp. T12-5, assembly GCF_008329435.1. Lineage (GTDB taxonomy): Bacteria > Pseudomonadota > Gammaproteobacteria > Xanthomonadales > Rhodanobacteraceae > Rhodanobacter. The sequence continues at coordinate 909,874 of NZ_NPKN01000001.1, read as the reverse complement.
CTCATGGCTGGTCACGTCCAGCGAGACCAGCGGATAAAACGTGCTGGCACCGTCGCCGAAGTACATCGCGCTGCCGTCCCAGAACGCATTCTCGTAGTTCGACTTGTAATGCACCTTCATCACCAGCTGCATGTTCAGCGGCGGTGCGCCGGTGTAGGCGTTGTACATGTCATGCACGACACCGCCGAAATGATGGGCGTCGTTGACCGGCGAGTAGGCACCGTTGATCGCGTCGGTGTTGCTGGTCGGGCAGGTGAAGCTGACCACCGAACCGCCGCTGGTGCCGTGGTTGAGGTTGTAGGTCTTCACGTTGGTGTTGACCAGCGTGCAGGTGCTGCCGGACTGGGTCACGTCGAGCGCGGCGTAGTCGGTGCCGTAGGTGTACTGGCCGGTCTTCTGGTTGCCGCCCGGGCCGTTCGCCGAAGCATCGGTCAGGCCGTTCCAGCTCTTGATCACCGCACCGGTGTTGGCATCGATGATTGCCGTCGGACGGCTCGGGTTGGCACCGCCGACGAAATAGGAGACGCGGTACACCAGACGCGCCGTGCCGTTGTCCTGCGGGTACACGAACAGGTCGCTCTTCTGGTTGCCCAGCGTGGCGCCGCCGACCAGCATGGTATGCGCGTGCGCCTTCAACGCGGCGATGGCGTTGGCCGAGCTCAGTTTCGGCGCGACCGAGGCGAGATCGAGCGATGCGCCCTGCAGCAGCTCACCGGTGGCACGCAGCGCATTGCCCTGCGCGTCCTGCACCACCGCAATGCTGCGGCCGTAAACCGGCACGCCGTGGAACATCTGCTGCTGACGCACGACCTTGTGGCCACCGGCGAGGGCGACTGAACTGCGCGCCGCCAACGACATGTTCTGGCCCAGATTCAGGTGCGCAGCCAGCGAACTGACGGGTACCGCACCGAGATTCTGCGCGTGCAGGGTCTGTGTGTTGGCTGCCGTGGCTACCGAAGCGGTAGCCATGCCGATCGCGGCAACCAGCAGTTTCAGACGGAAATGGTTGGGCATTTGAAAAGCTCCTAGACAATATTTCGGGACAAACGGGACCGATGCGGCCGCGTGGCCCCATGCAGGAATTTGCCGTGCGAGGCACGGCGCCATATTCGTTAGCTGTCCAGCGATCCCAAAATACGTCCGGATCCGGCTGTCTTCCCCCTGGCATTCCTTGCGAGGACAGCGCGTGGACGCGTAACTGCAAAACGGTGATCAAACCGCTAAAGGATCATCCGTCAACCTCCCCGATGACGGACTCGATTACGTTATTCCTTGCGATTCATTGTCACAATCTGACTTTTTCCTACGCCGGGTGATGGCAGTCACAGCGTGGAAGATCGTGGGCACGCGAAACGTGGCATGTCGTTTCTCGCCACGTGGCCGTGATTGCCACGTGACGAATCGACAAGGTTTGTTGCATCGAAGTCCGCTGCCCCGGCAATGGGGAGGGCGCAGGATATTGCAGGTCGCTCGACGGAGTGTCGCAGCAGGCAGCGAACTCAGAGCATGCCGGTTTCGAGCTTGGCCGCATCGGACATCATCGAATGGCTCCACGGCGGATCGAACACCAGATCCACATCCGCCTCGGCCACCGTGGGAATCATCTCCAGCTTGGTGCGTGCGTCATCGACCAGGATGTCGCCCATGCCACAGCCGGGCGCGGTCAGCGTGAGCTTCACATAGACCTTGCGCTGACCGGATTCGGTCTGCTCCAGGCTGAGGTCGTAGACCAGTCCCAGCTCGACCACATTGACCGGGATTTCCGGATCGAACACGGTGCGCAGCTGATCCCACGCCAGCTTCTCCACATCGGCGTTGGTGGCGTCGTCGGGCACCTCGATCGGTGCCGGCTGTTCCTTGCCCAGCGCATCGGCGTCATTGCCGGCGATGCGGAACAGGTTGCCCTCCACATAGACGGTAAAGCTGCCGCCCAGCGCCTGCGTGATGTAGCCGATCTGACCGGCCGGCAGGGTCACCGTATCGCCTTGCGGCACCATGACGGCGCTGCAATCACGCATCAGGGTGAAGGGTTCGCTGCTCAGACTGAAACCACTCATGCCACTCGCCAATCCTGTCTTGCGGGCACGACCTTGCGCCGTACCCGGGTTGCCTATTATGCCGTCCGCAGGGCGGCCCCGCTTGTCACAGATCAGGCCGAAAGCATTGAACTCAAGGACGACCCGCCTCGTGGTCCTCCAGCGTCACGTTATGATGGCGGCTTTGCCAGATGGACAACCACGTGCTCCCATCCCTCCGGTCGTGCCTTCGATGAGCCCGCGCAACGCAGTCGTGGCGGTATCCGGGCTGTTCATCGCCGTCATGCTGGGACTCGCTGCCGGGGCGGTATGGATGGTGGCGACCTTGTACATCGGCCGCCCGCTGCCGTGGCTGGCAATGCCCGCCGGCGTGCTGCTGGCCCTGACCATTCGCCTTGGGGTACGTCCTGCAGGAATCGGCGCGGCGCTGCTGGCCGCGTGCGCCACCGTATTGGCGGCGCTTTACGTCAACCTGCTGATCGCCGGCGTACTGATTGCCGGCAGCATGGGCCTGGGCCTGATCGAGGCGCTACGGACCGCGGGATTCGGCATGCTGTGGCAACTGACGCGGCTGGCGTTGTCGCCTGCGGATATCGGCTGGACGATACCGGCCGTACTGCTGGCCGCATGGCTGGCCTGGCGTTCGCCGCGCAAGCGCTGAGCTGACTTCGACCGCCGCGCAAAACGCGGTCGATCAGGCGTCGATGTCCTTGACCGCCGCCACCAGTTCTCCCGCGGCAGCCTGGCCGTCGCCGTACAACATGCGCGTGTTGTCGGCGTAGAACAGCGCGTTTTCGATGCCGGCGAAACCGGTGCCCTTGCCGCGCTTGATCACGATCACGTGTTTCGCCGCGCTGACGTCGAGGATCGGCATGCCGTAGATCGGCGAGGCCGGGTCGGTCTTGGCCAGCGGGTTGACCACGTCGTTCGCACCGATCACCAGCGCCACGTCGGTGGCCGGGAATTCGGGATTGATGTCGTCCATGTCGGCGATCAGGTCGTACGGCACGCCGGCCTCGGCCAGCAGCACGTTCATGTGCCCGGGCATGCGGCCGGCCACCGGATGGATGGCGAACTTCACCTTCACCCCGCGCTTGATCAGCAACTGCGCGAACTCCCACACCTTGTGCTGCGCCTGCGCCACCGCCATGCCGTAGCCGGGCACGATCACCACGCGCTCGGCGTAGGCCATCATCACCGCCGCGTCGGAAGCGTCGATCGGCTTCTGCGCGCCCTCGATCGCCTGCGCCTCGCCACCGGTCGCGCCGAAGCTGCCGAACAGCACGTTGCCGATCGAGCGGTTCATCGCCTTGGCCATCAACTGGGTCAGCAAGGTGCCAGCCGCGCCGACCACCATGCCGGCGATGATCATCGCCTCGTTGCCCAGCACGAAACCCTCGAACGCCACTGCCAGGCCGGTGAACGCGTTGTACAGCGAGATCACCACCGGCATGTCGGCGCCGCCGATCGGCAGCGTCATCATCAGGCCGAACAACAGCGCCAGCACGAAGAACGCCGCGATCAGCGGCACGCTCGCATGACCGCAGGCCAGCGCGATGCCGATCACCACGGCCCCCGCCAGCAACAGCAGGTTCACCACACGTTGACCGGCAAACACGAAGCGCTTGTCCAGCCAGCCCTGCAGCTTGGCGAAGGCAATCAACGAGCCGGAGAAACTCACCGCGCCGATCAGCGCGCCAAGCACGCCCAGCGCCAGCTCCACCGGCGACAGCGTAGGCGGCAGGCCGTTCACCGCCCAGGCTTCGGGCCGCAGCGGCGAAGTGTCGGGCACGGCATGCAGCAGTCCGGACGACCGCGCAAACGCGATCAGCTCGACCGCGCCGATCGCCGCCGCCGCGCCGCCGCCCATGCCGTTGTACAGCGCCACCATCTGCGGCATCGCGGTCATCGCCACGCGCTTGCCGCTCCACCACGCGGCACTGACGCCGATCACCACCGCGGCGACGATCAGCCCGCGGTTGTGCATGTCCGGCAGGAAGAACGTGGCCAGCACCGCCAGCAGCATGCCGTAGCCGGCCCACACGATGCCGCCGCGCGCGGTGCGCGGCGAGCTCATGCGCTTGAGGCCCAGGATGAACAGCAGGGCGGCGAGGAAATAACAGGCCTTGATCACGGTGGGCAGCCAGCTCATCACTTCGCTCCCTTGCTTGATCCAGGCCGGCCGGCGTCCGGCTTGCTGGACTTGAACATCTCCAGCATCCGCTCGGTCACCACGTAGCCGCCGGCGGCGTTGCCGGCGCCGAGCAGCACGCCGATGAAGCCGATCGCGATCTCGAACGGCGTGTTCGCGTGCCCTAGCGCAATCATCGCCCCAACCAGCACAATGCCGTGGACGAAGTTGGACCCGGACATCAGCGGCGTGTGCAGGATCACCGGCACCCGCGCAATGATTTCATAGCCGGTGAATGCGGCCAGCATGAAGATATACAGCGCCAGGAAACCGTCGATCATGACCCCATCCCCTATGAGAGCCGCCCGCCAGGACGTTGTGCCTGCATCATACGGGAACCCCGCCCGACTTCGAGACCGTCCGCGCCCCGGCGAAGCCTTCGCGGCGAACAAGGCCGCATCGGCCCGGTCGCCGACCGTACCCACGTCAACCTGCACCCGCCTGCCGCGTTGAACACGGGAGATCCACCGATGGAGCCCGAGGATGCCGGTCCCGACGATGCGGACGACGCAGCCATGAACAGCGCAGTCGGCACATTCGACGCCACGCTGCCGCTCGACGCGCGCGAAACGCCTGCCACGCTGGATGCGTTCCTGGCGCAGGTCGAGCGGCGCGCGTTCCGCATGGCCGAGTTGCAGCTGCGTCATCGCGAGGACGCGATGGATGCGGTACAGGACGCCATGCTGCGGCTGGTCAAGCACTACCGGTTCAAACCTGCCATGGAATGGGCGCCGCTGTTCTGGGGCATCCTGCGTCGGCGCATCGTCGACCTGCAGCGCCGCCGCAAAGTACGCTCGATCGTGGTGGGCTGGCTTGGTGGCGGGCGCGACGACAGCGGCGACGAACTGCCCGTGTGGGAGCCTGCCGATCCCGGCCAGGGTCCCCTCGACCGGCTGCACGACGTACAGTCGTACGCGGACATGGCCACCGCCGTCGGGCAACTCCCGCAACGTCAGCGCGAGGCGTTCATGCTGCGCATGCTGGAAGGACTCGACGTGGCGGAAACCGCCCGCGCCATGGGCTGCTCCGAAGGCAGCGTGAAAACCCATCTGTCACGCGCGATGCACCATCTGCGCGACCAACTGGAGGACTGGCGATGACTTCGCCCGACGAACATTTCGAACAGCGCGCCCGCGAACTCTGGCGCGAGGCAGCCCAACACGTCGACCCGGCCACCGCCGGGCGCCTGCGCGCAGCGCGGCGACAGGCGCTCGAGGCAGCACACGCACCGACGCACCGCGCCGCACGCTGGCTGATCCCCACCGGCGCCTTCGCCGCGATCGCGCTGGCCGCGATGATGGTGTGGCAACCCTTGCCGACGCAGCACCCCACCACCGCGATGCACGCCGCCGGCAGCGCCGACGACCTGGACAACGAGCTGCCACCGGACGCCGACAAGACCGATCCGAACCTCTACCAGAACCTCGATTTCTACGGCTGGCTGGCTTCCACCAGCAGCCATACGGCAGCGCGCTGAGCCATGGCCCGCATCCTTCGCCCGATCCTGCCGCTGCTGTTGGCCGTCCTGCTCGGCGGCGTCGCCGCGACGCCGTTGCATGCGCAGGATGCGCCACCGCCCCATGCCGACATGCCGTCGCCGCGCGCGTGGAACAGCCTCGACCCCGCCCAGCGCGAGGTGCTCGCACCGCTGCAGAAAGAGTGGAACAGCATGTCGCCGCGCAAACAGTCGCACATGCTCCAGCGCGCCGAACACTGGGTAACCCTGCCACCGGAAAAACGCGAGGAAGTCCGCCAGCACATCGCGCGCTGGCAGCAAATGACACCGGACGAACGCAGGCAGGCGCGCGAGAACAGGCGCAAGTTCCGCCAGTTGCCACCGCAACAACGCGAGCAGCTGCACGCCACCTTCGAGCGCTTCCAGCGATTGCCGCCGGCACAACGCGAGCGACTGATCCGCGAATGGCATTCGCTGCCGCCCGCCGAACGCCTGCACTGGGATGAACGGCACGGCCACGACCGGCCGCCGCCTGGCAGTCCGGGCCAACCTTGACCGACCATACGCCCCGCCTTGCGCGGGGCGTTTTCCTGCAGGCCGTCCGGAATTTGCAGGAGCCTGGCTCAGCCGCCCTGCGGTGCCGGGAAGCGCGTCTCGCCGGCATGGCTCAAGCAACTCTTCGCCACCAACTCGTCGTCGAAATCCGGCTTCAGTTCGCCGTCGCGCACCAGCAACTCGACGAAGTTGAACACGTTGCGCGCATACATCTCCGACGCGTGCAACGGCGCGCCGGCCGGCAGGTTCAGCGGACCCAGGATCACCACGCCGCCGTGCTCGATCCGCTCGCCCGGCCGGGTCAGTTCGCAATTGCCGCCGCTCTCGGCGGCCAGGTCGACGATCAGCGCGCCCGGCTTCATGCCCTCGACCATCGCCGCCGTCAGGATCTTCGGCGCCGGCCGCCCCGGCACCGCGGCGGTGCTGACCACCACGTCGAACGACTTCAGGTGATCGGCCAGCGCCTGCTGCTGCGCTGCGCGCTCCTCCGCCGACAGCTCGCGCGCATAGCCGCCGCTGCCGGCGGCGCTGACGCCAAGGTCGAGGAATTTCGCGCCCAGCGATTCCACCTGCTCGCGCGTCTCCGGACGCACGTCGTAGCCCTCGATCTGCGCACCGAGCCGGCGCGCGGTGGCGATCGCCTGCAGGCCGGCCACGCCGGCACCGATCACCAGCACCTTCGACGGCCGGATCGTGCCGGCGGCTGTAGTCAGCATCGGAAAGAATTTCGGCGACGCCTCGGCCGCGATCAGCATCGCGCGATAGCCGGCCACCGCCGCCTGCGAACTCAGCACATCCATCGCCTGCGCACGGGTCGTGCGCGGCAGCAGTTCGAGCGAGAACGCGGTCAGCTTGCGCGCGGTCAATGCGGCGACACGCTCGGCGGCACCATAGGGACGCAACTGGCCGACCACCACACTGCCCTCGCGCAAGCCGGCGAATACCGTGTCCTGCGGCGGCAACACGCAGGCCAGCAGATCCGCCTGCGCCAGCACCGCGGCGGCATCGGCAAACTCCGCTTCGGCATAGCTGCTGTCGGGAAAGCCTGCGGCGCGCCCGGCATCATGCTCCAGCAGTACGCGCAGGCCCTTGCCGTGCAGCTTCTTCGCCATCTCGGGCGTGATCGCCACGCGCCGCTCTCCGGCGGCGGTTTCGCGCAAAGCGGCAACGGTGATCGGCATGAGCAGTCCCCTGGAGACGGTGGTCCGGACATCTTAGCGGGACTGGCAGGCTTTGATCCGGCCGAGTCCGAAAGAGTAAGCTGGCCCGCCGGCGCATGCTGCCCCGGGGCTCGCCGGAGACCCCGATGCCCGCAACTCCCGACGCTTTCGATGACCTTCTGGCTCTGGCACGCAGTGCGCGCGAGCTGGCCTACGCGCCCTACTCCAACTTCCAGGTCGGTGCCGCACTGCTGACCCGCGACGGCCGCCGCTTCAGCGGCTGCAACGTGGAAAACGCCGCCTACGGCCTGTGCAACTGCGCCGAACGTACCGCCCTGTTCAGCGCCATCGCCGCCGGCTGCCGGCCCGGCGACTTCGCCGCCATCGCGGTGATCGCCGATACCGAACAGCCGGTCAGCCCTTGCGGCGCGTGCCGCCAGGTGATGTCCGAGCTGTGCGACGAAGCCATGCCGGTGCTGCTGGGCAGCCTGAGCGGCGGGTTGCAGCGCAGCACCGTGGCCGCGTTGTTGCCGGGCGCATTCCGGCTGGCACAAACCAACTGACCATGCTCGCGCCGCGGTCGATTCGGCATCCGGATCGACCACGGCGCGAGTCGACCGTGCCCGGTCGGCATCGCTTTCATTCATCGTCCCGTTATTGCGCTTCCACGCGGCCGTACAAGCCATGGGCCTCGTCGTCCGGACCGGCGGTGAAATACAGCGTGTCCACGGGCTGGTTCAGATAGCCGTTGCCGAACGCGAGGCCCCACAGCCCGTCGATCCGAATCGGCTTGTAGTGCACATCGCGCAGGCTGCCCAACGGAAGGTTGGAGATCGGATCATAGGCATTGATGCGGCCATCGCCGAAATTGCCGATCAGCAGCGCGTTGCCGAATCGCCCGAAGCCCGCTGGCGCCAGCGTCACGCCCCATGGCGCGTCGAGCGCACCGCGCGAGGCCACGCGCCGGATCAAGTGGCCCGTCGGGGTATAGACATCCACATAACCCAGCCCCGGACCATGCACGTCGTCTTTCTTGCCGGCATCCTGCTTCGCATAGGTCACGTAGATGTCGCCGTTGATGTTGTGGATGCCGAATGGCGCGAACCCGTGCGGGATGCCCCGGTCGACGAACGCTCCGTATGGCAGTGCCATCCGCTTGAAGCTGGCGTCGAACACGTCGACCTTGGCATGGAAGAAGTCGGTCGCGTAGAGCTGCGCGCCGTTGCCGCCCGCACTCATCGCCAGGCCCTTGTAGATGGCGCTGCTGCAGCGAACCACCCGCAATGCATGGGTCGCGTCCACGTTCGGTGCCCAGGCCGCGATGATGCCGTCCTCGGTGGCAAAGATGAAGCGGGCCGGCCCGGAGGCGCTGCCCTTGCTGACCACGAATCCGCTGGAGCCGTTGTACACGGTTCCGGTGGGATTGCCGCCGCCCGAGGCGGTGGGCGTGGGGATCTGCACCACCAGCGGAATTGCGTTGCCGGCGCCGTCATACAGGGTGGACGTGCCGCTGCCGTTGTTCGCCACCCACGCTGCACCGAACGGGTTGAAGGCGATGCCCCATGCGTTGACCAGGTGCGCATCGACATGATCGGCCGGCACGAATCCATCCGATACCAGGTTGTGTTGCGTATATGTGAGGCCGCTGGCGTGCGCGGCAGGCGCAGCGGCGAGGGTGAATACCAGCGCCAGTGATGCGCACAGGCGGGAAGTGGGGGAGGAAACCATCATGTTCGAACTCCTTCGTTGGGGAAGACGAGACACCCGTCACGCGGAAAACACGCGTGCCATTGGCAGCGGGCGTATCGTTGGCTGATCGCCCTGCCGTTCGGTCTGTTCCCTCCGCGCGGGGTTTGGTTCATTGCCCGGCGATTGAACCGGAATCGCCGGGACCGGCATTCACACCGAAGCTGTGGCCAGCCGGGGTGGAGATATGCGGATCGCCGACAACCATGGGCATGCGGGCCTGCACGGCAACGCCGAGGAGGCCGAGTACGCGCTGTTGATGCGGATCGCCGCCGAAGACATGAGGGCATTCGAAATGCTCTACCGCGCATATCGGCCCCGCCTGCGGCGCTTCATCGCCGGCATCGTGCGGCAACCGGCGCTGGTCGAGGAAATCCTCGACGACACCATGATGGTGGTCTGGCACAAGGCGCATACCTGCAACCACCAGGCCAAGGTGTCCACCTGGATCTTCGCGATCGCCTGGCGGCAGGCAGTGCACGCGCTGCGACGCAACGATGACCGGTTCGAGCCCGGCGACGACGAGCACGTCAGTTCGTCCGAGCCCGGTCCCGACATCGAACTGCAGCAATGCGAACTGCAGCGGCACCTGGGTACGGCGCTCGCCGGGCTGTCGACAGAGCAACGCGCGGTGATCGAACTGACCTACTACCTCGGCTACGCCTGCCGCGAGATTGCCCAGATCATGGACTGCCCGGTGGACACCGTGAAGACACGGATGTTCTACGCGCGGCGCAAGTTGAAGACGCTGCTGGCGCTGACGCGGGAGGAGGCGATATGAGCGGGAGGGTGCTGCGCTTCGAGGGGTCGGTGCACACGGAAGCCGAGCGACTGTTGCCGTGGCTGGTGAACGGCACGCTGCAGAACGAGGAGCTCGCGCTGGTGCAGCAGCACCTCGCCGAATGCACGGCGTGCCAGCAAGAACTCGCATGGCTGCGTTCGCTGCAGGCCGCCTGCATCGAGGAAGCCTTGCCGGCAGACAATCCCGAGGACCCGCTGCGGCGCCTGCGCCGGCGCCTGGACAACGCGAAGGTCGAGGCTCGTCCAGACCGGATTCGCCGGCGGCCCTGGCTGGGCTGGGTGATCACGGTGGAGGCGGCGCTGCTGTTGATGCTCGGCGCGGCATTGCTCCATGAAAACCGCCCGGCGGTGGCCGAGTATCACACCCTGGGTGCAGCCCAGGTGTCCAGCGAGAAACTGGTCGTGGTGTTCGACCCTGGCATCAGCGAGGCGCAACTGCGCCAGCTGATGCGAGCGAGCGAGGCACATATCGTGTACGGCCCGACCGACGCCGGCGCCTGGGTGATCAGCGTACCGGCGGCGCATGCGAAGACAGTACGCGAAGCCCTGCGCGCCGCGCCCGGCGTGCTGCTGGTCGAGAACCTCGCCGCGGATGACGGGGACTGACGATGCACCGCCGCGTGCTGCTCGCGCTGCTCTGCCTGGCTCTGGCCGCTTGTGCCGTGCCAGCGACGCGTTCACCAGCGGCGCCCCCCGGCGCGGGGAATGCGCGACAGCAAATCCTGCTCACGCTGCGCATCCCGCCAAGTCACTTTCATCCCGATGCGGACTACACCGGCGACTACGTGAATGCCCCCGGTCGCGTGGCGCGTCGCCACGTCGCCGAACAGCTCGCCCGCCGCTACCGCCTGGTGCTGCTGGACCACTGGCCGATTGCCGCACTCAAGCTGGATTGCTTCGTCATGCAGGTTCCCGACGATGGCCGCCGCGCCGGATTGCTGCAGCAATTGGCGGCCGATCCGCGGGTGGCATCGGTGCAGCCGATGCATCTGTTCCACTCGCTGGCTCGCGACGATCCGCTGTACGTCCTGCAACCGATGGCCGCACATGGGCGTCTGGCCGAACTGCAGCAACACAGTACCGGCCGGCATGTCACTCTTGCCGAACTGGACAGCGGCGTGGAGCTCGCCCACCCTGATCTGCGCGGCCAGCGGGTGGTGGCCCGCAATTTCGTGGACGACGGCGCATACCCCGCCGAGGCGCACGGCACCGAGGTCGCCGGCATCATCGCCGCGGGCGCGAACAATGGCATCGGCATCGCCGGCATCGCGCCGGGCGCGCATTTGCTGGCGCTGCGTGCCTGCTGGCAGGAATCATCCGGCGGCGCCGTGTGCAGCAGTTTCACGTTGGCCAAGGCACTCCAGTTCGCGCTTGACGCGAACGCACAGGTAATCAACCTGAGCCTCGGCGGCCCACGCGATCCGCTGCTGGCGCAATTGCTGGACGTCGCGCTGGCGCGCCGGGTCACTGTCGTGGCCGCGGTCGATCCGGCCCTCGCCGGCGGCGGCTTCCCTGCTTCCATGCAAGGGGTTCTGGCTGTCGCCGGCGACGACGCTGGCCGCCAGCCTGCTGGCGTGTTGAGGATGCCCGACCGGGATATCCCGACCACCCTCCCCGGCGCCCGTTGGGGCTTCGTCTCCGGTTCGTCGTTCGCAGCCGCGCAGGTGAGCGGCCTGGTCGCCCTGCTGCGCGGGCTGTCGCCACGGATGCAGCCCGCGCAGCTGCGGGCTGCGTTGTCCACTGAAACTGAGCTAGGCTCGCCGGTGCAGCGGCCTGCGACGGTCGATGCGTGTGCAGCCGCAATGCGCGTGGACGGACATTGCGCATGCGACTGTGCGGCATCGGGCATCGCCCCCTCAGGGTCGCGCCAATGAGACTGTGCCGTGCTGCGTCAAGCGATCGCGCTCAGCACCCTGCTGTTCATGACCACGGCCAGCGCCCAGGTCTCGGGCAGCGTTGCGCTGGTCTCGGACTACCGGTTCCGCGGCATCTCGCTGAGTGACGAGCAGCCGGCCGCACAGCTCGGCGTCGCCTACGACGGTCGCGGCGACTGGTACGCGGGCGCACTGGTATCCGTCGTGCGGCCATCGCAACAGGTGCGGGCGCAGTGGCTGACCTACCTGGGCATGACCCGCCCGCTTCGCGCCAAGCTGAACTGGGAAGCCGGTCTGGAATACGCCTCCATCGCCGGCGACTCCGGCTATGCCTATCCCGAGGCCTACCTCGGGCTCGCTTCGGAGCATTACAACCTGCGCGTGTACTACGCCCGGAACTATTTCGGACAGGGTCCGCCCGCTCTCTACGCGGCGCTGGACCGCCATTGGAGGCTCTCCGAACGCCTGCGCCTGCTCGGTCATGTCGGACTGCTGCGGCGCAACGGCAGCGGCGATTTCGAGTCGAACCACTACCGTGCCGACGCGCGCATCGGTCTGGCGGCAGCATGGCGCGACTACCACCTGCAGTTGTTCTGGACGATCGTGCGCGGCAGCGATGAGCCGTATCCCTTCGGCTATCCCCGCGGCGATCGGGCCGGACGCGAAGCGTGGGGGATATCCTGTTCGCGCTCGTGGTGAGCATGGCCGGCGGCAGGCGCGCTGCCGGTTGAGCCACCGGTTGTGTACGATGGCAATTTTTCGCCGCGACGTCCCCATGACAAACCCGCTTGCCCTGCTTCAGCACCGCCACTCCGTGCCCTCGCGCCAGCTCGGCGAGCCGGCGCCGGACGAGGCGACGCTGCAGGCGCTGCTCGAAACGGCGATCCGCGTGCCCGATCACGGCAAGCTGGTGCCGTTCCGGCTGATTCGCCTGCACGACGAAGCGAAACGGGTGTTTGGCGAGCGGTTGGCCGCGATCGCCATCCGCAACAACCCGGATCTTTCCGAGGCCAAGCTGGCGAAGGAGCGCGGGCGCTACACCTTCGCGCCGCTGGTGATGGTGGTGGTTGCCCGTCTCCACGCCGACAGCAAGGTGCCGGAGATCGAGCAGAAGCTGTGTGCCGGCAACGTCGCCTACAACATCTTGCTCGGCGCATACGCATTGGGCTACGGCGCGCAATGGCTGACCGGCTGGGCCGCCTACGACCGCGAGGTGGCCGGCATCCTCGGCCTGGCCGACAACGAACACGTGGTCGGCTTCGTCCATCTCGGCACGCCGCAGATCGAGGTGCCCGACCGCGACCGCCCGGCACTGGCCGACCTGTCGAGCACGTGGACGCCATGACCATCGCGACCGACGGACGTCCAGCCGTCCATCTGGTCGATGGCAGCCTGTACGTGTTCCGCGCCTGGCATTCGATGCCGGACGAATTCCACGATGCCGATGGCCACCCGGTCAACGCGGTGCACGGCTACACCCGCTTCCTGTGCGAGCTGCTCGAGCGCGCACAGCCCGAGCATATCGCCGTGGCATTCGACGCCTCGCTGACCAGCTCGTTCCGCAACGGCATCTATCCCGCCTACAAGGCCAACCGCGAACTGCCGCCACCGGATCTGGAACGTCAGTTCGTGCAGTGCCGCGCGATCACCGAAGCGCTCGGCGTGCATCTGATGATCGACCACAGCTTCGAGGCCGACGACCTGATCGGCAGCACCGTGTGGAACCTGCGCGCGCTGGGCTGGCGCAGCGTGATCGTCTCGGCCGACAAGGACTTCGGCCAGTTGCTGGGCGAGCACGACGAGCAATGGGATTATGCCCGCGGCGTCCGCTGGGGGCCGTCCGGCGTGCACGAAAAGCTGGGCGTGCACCCGCACCAGGTTGCCGACTATCTCGCCTTGTGCGGCGATGCCGTCGACAACATTCCCGGCGTCCCCGGCATCGGCGCGAAAACCGCCGCCGCCCTGCTCAGCCACTTCGGCAGCCTCGACATCCTGCTCGACCGCATCGACGAAGTCGCCTTCCTGCGCCTGCGCGGCGCCGCCACGTGTGCTGCAAAACTGCGCGAGCACGCCGAGCAGGCGCGGCTTTATCGCCGGCTCACCCGCATCGCGCTGGACGCGCCCGGTGCCAGCACGGTCGAGATGCTGCTGCGCCGGCGTCCGCAACCCGACCGGCTCGAAAGCCTGTGCGAACAATTGCGCTTCGGTGCGTTCACCCGCAGCCGCCTGCACGCATTGCTGCGTTGAGGCCTGCGCTGCCACCACGTCGATGACCAGGCAAAGCACGCGACAGCACGATGCCGCGTCGCCGGTTGTCGCTGCCAAGCGGACAGTTCAACATGTCCCTTGGTTTTCCCCGGACACCGATCGACGATGAACGATTCCTCCAGTCATATCCCGGACGACGCCAGCGCCCCGGTGGAAACCCTCTGCGAAGGCCGCTGGCTGAGCTTGCGCAAGCGCGGCCGCTGGGAATACGCCGAGCGCAACAACCCCGGCGGCGCGGTGATCATCCTGGCGGTGACGGCGGACGACAACGTGCTGTTCGTCGAGCAATATCGCGTGTCGATCCTGCAGAACACCATCGAGATGCCTGCCGGCCTGGTCGGCGATCTGGCCGATCAGGCCGACGAAAGTGCCCTGCTCGCGGCCCGGCGCGAACTGGAGGAGGAAACCGGTTACCGCTGCCAGCGAGTGGAGTTCGTCCATCGCGGCCCGTCGTCATCCGGCATGAGCACCGAGATGATCACCTTCGTGCGCGCATGGGGTCTGGAGAAAGTCGGCCCGGGTGGCGGCGACGAGACCGAGAACATCGTGGTACACGAAGTGCCCCGCGGTGAAGCCGGCGCGTGGCTGTTCGCCCGCGCCGCCTCCGGCTACTCGATCGACCCGAAGCTCTTTGCCGGCCTCTGGTTCATCGAACACGGCACCGCGACGCCCTAGAACAGCGGGCAGGCAGGCACAGCCCGGGGCACCGCATCGCCAGACGATCGCACAGGGACCTGCACGGCACCGGGCTAAAGTTTTCGCCTTCGGTGCCGATTCCGTGGGTGTCGGCCCACGTCGGCTCCCCGTTTGGCTTTCGCAATGATGGAATTGTGCTCATGAAAACTCTGCTTGTTTCGACCCTGCTCCTGCTCGTGCCACTGGGTGTACGCGCCGAATGCTCGCCCAGCGATTTTGTAATCAAGGATTTCAAGACGTCCTACAGCGGCGCCGGTTCGGCCCTCAAGCTCAGCCTGAGCGGCGAGCTTGTCAACAATTGCGCCACCCCGTCCGCCGCACAGATCGTGATCCAGGCCAAAGGTGCTGACGGCAACATCATGCAGACCAAGAAGGGCTGGCCCGCCGGCACCACCAACATCGCCCCCGGCGCGTCGGCCAACTTCGACCTCGGCAGGCAGTTCCACGTTCAGCCCGGCATGGCGAGCTACAGCGTCAGCGTGGCCAGCGTGCGCACCTGGTAATCCTGCCGCACCGCCCCAGAAAAAAGGCTCCGCAAGGAGCCTTTTTTCTGCGCGTATTTCCGATGTTTCACGGCTGCCCGGGTTGGCCCGGCGATGCCACGCAGCGGGCTCAGTGCAGCACGAACAACTTGTCGAAGCCGGCCACGCGCAGCGTGTTGCGCAATTCGCTGCCGGCATTGACGATGCGGATCTCGGAGCGATCGGCGCCCGCATGCTCGCGCAACAGCAGCAGCATGCCCAGCGCGGAGCTGTCCATGCTGGTCACTTCGCCCAGGTCGATGACATAGCTGCGCGCCGTGCTCCCGCTGCCTAGGCAGGCGTCGTGAAAATCGCGATGGATACTGAAATCGAAGCGCTCGCCCAGTTGCAGGGTCAGGCAATCGTGTTCGCTGTCGTGGTGGACGATCATCTTGCGCTCCTTCAGAACAATTCAATTTCGCCGGCGTCCATCGAACTCTGCAACGCCGGACCTCGTGAGCGCAGGCGTGCCTTCTCGCGCTGAATGGCCAGCCGGCTGCGTACCCGTTGCGCATGTTCGACCAGCGCTTCGGCGTCGACCGGCGCGCAGGCGAGCTCCTCGATGTCGCGCGTGCATTCGCCCACGACCTCCTGCAATTCGACCAGCCGGGTGCGCGTCTGGCGCAGCAACTGGCTGAGGATGTCCTCGAACTGCAGTGACCGGATCGTGGTGGAGACGTCGCTGCCGAGGCCGCGATTGATCTCGACCACCTGGTCGGCCACCGCGCTGGTGCGCGCGTCGCTTTCGGTGACGTGCGCCATCATCGCGTCGATGCCGCCCTTGGCCGACAGCGCCACATTCAGGTCTTGCGAAGCCATCGTGCCGACCAGGCCACGCAACTGCTCCATCGCCGTGCGGGCGCGCTCGACATGGCTGCCGATCTGCTCGTTGAACTGGTTGGAATTACTGGCCAGGTTGCGGATCTCGCCGGCCACCACCGCGAAGCCGCGGCCGGATTCGCCCGCGCGGGCCGCCTCGATCGCGGCGTTCAGCGCCAGCAGGTTGGTTTCCTCGGCGATCGTGTTGACGTTCTTCAGCAGGCCGAACACGGCATCCATCTCCTTCGCCATGCCGTCGATGCGATAGACGATGCGCAGGCTCTCGCGCGACATCTGCACGATCATGCCGACGAAGTGCTGCAGCAGGTCGCCGGTGCGTGCAGCGAAATCCTGTACCGAGACTCCGCCGTTCTGCGCGTCGATGATCTGCTTGAGCAGCGATTGCTGCAGGCCGGTCTTGTGCGACAGGCCATCGAAGCCGCCGCCCAGTTCGGACACCGCATCGCTGAGCAGGTCGAGCCCCTGGTGCAGCTCGCGGGTGGCGTGGCCGAGCTCGTCGACCAGCGCCCCGCGCACGTCTTCGAGCGCCTCGCGCACCGGCGTGCTGTTGTTGGCCACGACCAGCGGCGGCGTTGCCGGGGCGTGGCGACGGCTTTCGACGATCCACACCGCCGTCAGCACCACGATCAGCAACGGCGCCAGCCAGGCCGGTTGCCACAGCAGCGCCAGCAACAGGGCCAGCGTGCTGGCGAGCCAGCCGTAGATGGGCTGGGTAGCGAAAAGCCGGGTGATTCGGGATGAGGAAAGCATGGGCCGTAATCCGAAGGTCAGGCGCGTGAAACGCCGTCATGAGGTTGGCGCGCCAGAGTCAGCAGGCGCGCGGCAATGTGATCGAGCGGCAGCATTTCGTTGGCCGCGTCAAGTTTCCAGGCGGCGCCGGGCATGCCCCATACCACCGAGCTGGCTTCGTCCTGCACCAGCGTCCTGGCGCCGGCCTGTTTCAGTTCGAGCAGCCCGCGCGCGCCGTCGTCGCCCATGCCGGTCAGCAATGCCGCGATCGCGCTGGCGCCGGCACTGGCGGCCATCGAGCGGAACAGCACATCCACGCTGGGCTTGTGGCGGTTCACCGGCGGACCGTCGTGCAGCCGGCATACGTACTTGGCGCCATCCCACATCACCAGCAGATGGTGGCTGCCGGGGGCGATGTAGGCGTGGCCGGTCTGGATCGGCTGACCGTCGTGCGCCTCGCACACGCGCATCGCCGAACAACGGTCCATGCGCATCGCGAACGGGCCGCTGAAGGCCGCGGGGATGTGCTGGGTGACCAGGATCGGCGGCGCATCCGGCGGCATCGCCTCCAGTACCACGCGCACCGCTTCGGTGCCGCCGGTGGAGGCGCCGATCACGATGATCGGGCTGCCGCCGCGGGACCCGGGCGTCTGCGCGCGCGGCAGCACGGCATCGGCCGAGAGCCTCGGCGGAACATCCAGCTTGCGTACCGCCGTGCGCGCCCGCGGGCGCGCCGTGGCGGCCAGCTTCACCTTGGCGCAGATCTCCTGTGCGCTGGCTCCGAAGCTGTTGGCCAGGTCGCTGCTGGGCTTGGCGAGGAAGTCGACCGCGCCGAGCTCCAGTGCACGCAACGTCACGTCCGCACCCTGCACGGTCAGCGACGACACCATCACCACCGGCATCGGCCGCAGCCGCATCAGGTTTTCAAGAAAGGTCAGGCCATCCATGTGCGGCATCTCGACGTCCAGCGTCAGCACGTCCGGATCGAGCTGCTTGATCTTCTCGCGGGCGATCAGCGGATCGGCGGCGGTACCGACCACTTCGATCGCCGGATCGCAGGCAAGCATCGCCGTCATCAGCTTGCGCACCAACGCCGAGTCGTCGATTACCAGAACACGAACTCTTTCCATTGCCATCCGTCTCACTTGCCAAAAAGCTCAAGCCGCGTCGCATTCGACGGCAGCCTCGTCGGCCTTCGCGGTGCCAGGCACCGCTAGAAAAGCTCGACCTCACCCTTTATCGGGTCATTTGCCAAACGCTTGAGGTAACCGGGCTCGTCGGCCACCAATGCCACGTCGTCATGGCGACGCAGCAGGCGCACGCGGGCCCGCCCGCTGTCGGGGAAGAACTGCACCTGACGCGGATACACGTCGCCCAGGTCGGATGCGCACAGGTTCAGCTTTTCGGCGGCGATGTAGCGCTGCACGAAGTCGATGTTGCGCTGGCCGATGTCGGTGAGCTGCGCCAGCACCCGGCCACCGCCGAATATCTTGACCTGCAGGTCGGCACGCTGGCCGCCGGCGATCAGGATCGCGTTGATCAGTTGCTCCATCGCGTCGCTGCCGTAGCGCGCCGCGCGCCCCACCGTCGACGACCAGCCGTCGCGCTCGCCGCGTGGCTCGGGCAGCATGAAGTGGTTCATGCCGCCGATGCCGCGGCGTGCATCGTGGATGCAGGCGGCGACGCAGGAGCCGAGCACGGTGGTGACCAGCTCGTGCTGGGCGCTGACATAGAACTCCCCGGGCAGCACCTTCACGGTCATGCACGCTTGCGTCGGATCCCAGTAGCGACGCAGGTGCTCGAAGCCCGGCAGTGCCGGTGCATGGATCGGCGGTGCTGAACGTCTGTCGGCCAGGAGGCTCATCCGGCGATCTTCCGGTACACCGTGCGCCCGATCAGTTCGAATTGATCGTTGATGCCGTGCAGCGATTCGGAATGGCCGAGGAACAGGTGGCCGCCCACCGGCAGCAGATCGGCGTAGCGCTTGAACAGGCGCTGCTTGGTCGGCTGGTCGAAATAGATCACCACGTTGCGGCAGAAGATCGCGTCGAACGGACCGCTCATCGGCCAGGGATGCAACAGGTTCAGCGGTTCGATGGTGACCAGTTCGCGCAGGCGCGGATGCACGCAGGCGAGCCCTTCGAACTCGCCGCTTCCACGCAGCATCCAGCGACGGCAACGCTCCTCGCTGATGCCGGCGATGCGCTCCAGCGAATAGACGCCCTTGCGG
This sequence comes from Rhodanobacter sp. T12-5, assembly GCF_008329435.1. Lineage (GTDB taxonomy): Bacteria > Pseudomonadota > Gammaproteobacteria > Xanthomonadales > Rhodanobacteraceae > Rhodanobacter. The sequence goes on along the minus strand of NZ_NPKN01000001.1, from coordinate 890,771 downwards.
GCGGTCTCCAGTGCCTGTGGCGAGAGGTCGGTGGCCAGGATCCTGGCATCCACCGTGCTGTCGCGGCTCTCCAGCGCCTCGGCCAGCACCATCGCCAGCGCATACGGCTCTTCGCCGGTGGAACAACCAGCCGACCAGATCCGCAAGCGGTCTCCCGCGCGGCGTTTTTGCTCCAGCCAACGCGGCAGCAGCTCGTTGACCAGCAGGTCGTAGTGATGCGCTTCGCGGAAGAACGAGGTCACATTGGTGCTGATCGCGCTGGCCAGCTCACCCAGTTCGCTGTGCGGATCGTTCCGCAGCAGATCGCAATAGCTGCTGAAGTTCGACAGGCCCAGCGCGCGCAAGCGCCGGAACAAGCGCCCCTGCACCAACTGGTGCTTGTGTTCGCCCAGCGCGATGCCGCAATGCTCCAGCACGAAGGCACGCAGATACTGGAAGTCGGCCTGGCCCAGCACGGGCCCGCTGCCTGCCGGGGGCGTGCCATGTTCATCAAGCGTGCCGACCACCGCGTTCACGCTCAGAATTCCTTCCAGACACCAGCCGATTGGGTCTCAACCGCGGCCCGCTGCGGACGCGACGGTGGCAGCGTTGCCACCGGCGCGCTGCGCACGGCGGCGAAAACCGCTTCGGCCTCCGCTGCGACGGTCTGCGCGCGCGTCGGCGCGCGTGTTGCGGATGACGTCGCAGCATCGTTGAGGTGAAAGAAGCCGACCTGCTGGGTCAGTTCGCCAGCCTGCTCCTGCATGGCGCGGGCAGCGGCAGCGGCTTCCTCGACCAGCGCGGCGTTCTGCTGGGTCATTTCGTCCATCTGCATGACCGCGTTGTTGACCTGGTCGATGCCGGCGGATTGTTCCTGGCTGGCCGCGGCGATCTCGGCCACGATGTCGGTGACCTTCTTCACGCTGTCGACAATCTCGGCCAGCGCCTTGCCGGACTGGTTGACCAGTTCCGAGCCACTGCGCACCTTCTCGGCGCTGTCGTTGATCAGGCCCTTGATCTCCTTGGCGGCGCCGGCGCTGCGTTGCGCCAGGCTGCGCACTTCGGTGGCCACCACGGCAAAGCCGCGGCCCTGCTCGCCGGCCCGTGCCGCTTCCACCGCCGCGTTCAGCGCCAGCAGATTGGTCTGGAAGGCGATCTCCTGGATCAGTCCCACGATGTCCGCGATCTTGCTGCTGGAGCTGTTGATCTCGCTCATCGCGATAATGGCCTTGCCTGCCACTTCGCCACCACGCTCGGCCTGTTCGCGGGCACCGCGGGCAAGCTGGTTGGCGTGGCTGGCGTTCTCCGCGTTCTGCTTGACGGTCGAGGTCATTTGCTCCATCGAGGACGCGGTTTCCTCCAGGCTGGAAGCCTGTTCCTGGGTGCGCTGGCTGAGGTCGTCGTTGCCGTGGGCAATCTGCTGTGCAGCCGTGCTGACCGCATCCGAACCCCGGCGTACTTCGCCCACGGTCAGGGTGAGCCGCTCGTCCATCAGTCGGAACGCCTCCAGCAACTTGCCCAGCTCGTCCTTGCGACGGGTCACGATGTTGTGGCCCAACTGGCCCTGCGAAATGGCGTTGGCCACGCGCACCGCACGGTTGAGCGTGCCGACGATCGAGCGGATCAGGAAGAAGGCCATCAGCACCGCCAGCAACATGCCCGCGCCGAGCGCACCGAAGGTCATGACGCGGATGCGGTTGTAGCTGGCCAGGGCCGATTCGTATTGCTGGCGGCTCTCTTCGACCTGCATGGCGATCAGCTTGGTCATCTCCGAGCTCATGATCGACACGTTCGGCAGCACGTCGGAATACAGCAGGCCGTTGGCGCCCTCGTCTGCCTTGTTCAGGGCATCGGTGATCTCGGACAAGGACGACGACACGTCGCTGCGGGCGCTCTCGAACGCCTTCCACTGTTTCTTGACCGCCGGCGACATCTGGGTCGTGCCCAGCTTCTTGAGCAGGGCTGCGTTGTCGGCCTCGGTCTTGGCCACGTCGTCGAGCTTCTGCTTGACGATGGCCTTGTCGTCCTTGTGGAACGCCGCTTCGCTCAGCGCGATGAAGCTGTTCAGCGATCCGCGTGCGACCTCGTTGATGCTGGTCAGCGGGATCAACTCGTCCTGGTAGATGGTGCGCGCGCTCTCGTTCGCCCTGGCCATGCCGCCCAGGCCGATCCAGGCGCCTACCAGCAGCATTGCGCACAATAGCCCGAGCACGCCGATCAGGCGCGCCTTGACAGTCAAGGTGGTCAGGCGCAGCAGGTAAGGCTTCAAATTCTTGATCTTCATCTTGATTCCCGGTCAGGCGGCAACTTCGACTTCATGGATGGCCGGCATGGCTGCATCCAGTGTTTCCACGTCTTCCGGACGCATGAGTTTCTCAACGTCCAACAGCATCACCATGCGCTCGACGTGAGTCGCAAGGCCTTTCAGATAACGGGTGTCGACGATCACGCCCATGTCGGGCACCGGCTTGATCGCTGCCGGATCGATGTCGACGACATCGGATACCGCGTCCACCACGATGCCGAACAGGCGCTCGGCAATGGCCAGGATGATCACCACCGTGCTGTCGCCGTAGCTCTCCCGCTCCAGCCCGAAGCGCAGGCGCAGATCCATGATCGGCACGATCGCGCCGCGCAGGTTGAGCACGCCGAGCAGGTGCGCAGGCGTCTGCGGGATGCGCGTCACCCGCGACCAGCCGCGGATTTCGCGCACGGCGAGGATGTCCACGCCGTACTCCTCGCCAGCCAGATTGAAGGTGAGCTGCTGCAACACCGGTGCCGCATCCTGATTGTTTTCGTACATGAGCCGGTTACCTGCTGCCTGGTGACGGACGCTCGCGAACGTCCTTCTGCCATGACTGTGTCGGCGCTGTCGTTGGAAACTTGAGCGGCGTCATTGGTGCAGCGGAAGTCGATCGCGCGGTCGCGCGGCAAGAATCCGCGGCGCGGCGATCGTTCGTCGCGTCGCGGCATTGGCGGATCGCTACCGGCTGCGAGAAATGTCGATCAGGCCGCCTTGCGGCGCTGGCCCAGCCGTACCACGCCGCTCACATCCACGATCAGCGCGACCGAACCGTCGCTGAGGATCGTGGCGCCGGAGATGCCCTGCACGCGCTGGTAATGCGCTTCGAGGGACTTGACCACCGCCTGCTGCTGGCCGAGCAGGTCGTCGACCAGCAGGCCGACACGACGGCCGTCGTCCTCGACCACAACCACGATGCCCTGCTCGATGTCGGTGACCGCATCGGCGCAGGCGAAAGCGCGATGCAGGCGCATGATCGGCACGTATTCGTCGCGAAAGTGGAATACCTCGCCACCGCCGGCAATCTTGCGCACCGTCTCCGGGCGCAACCGCAGCGATTCGACGATCGAGATCAGCGGCACGATGTAGCGCTCGCTGCCGATCGCGGTGGCAAGGCCGTCGATGATGGCCAGCGTCAGCGGCAGCGCGATGGTGAACGTGCTGCCCTTGCCGCTGATGCTGCGTACGCTGACGGTACCGCCGAGATCGCGCACGTTGCGGCGCACGACGTCCATGCCGACCCCGCGACCGGAAAGATCGGTTGCCTGCGCGGCGGTGGAGAAGCCCGGCTGGAAAATAAGCTCCGCCACGTCGGCATCGCTGAGCTCCTGGCCGGCCTGGATAAGCCCGCGCTGTTGCGCCTTGGCGACGATGGCGTCCCGGTTGAGGCCGGCGCCGTCGTCACTGATCTGCACCACGATGTTGCCGCCCTCGTGATACGCGTTGAGTTTGAGCATGCCGGTTTCCGGCTTACCCGCGGCCTTGCGCTGCGCCGGCATTTCCAGCCCGTGGTCGATCGCGTTGCGCACCAGGTGCACCAGCGGATCGCCGATCTTTTCCATCACCGTCTTGTCCAGCTCGGTGTGCTCGCCGTGCAACTCCAGCCGGACCTGCTTGCCGAGCTTGCGCTCCAGGTCGCGGACCAGTCGCGGAAAACGGTTGAACACCGAGCCGATCGGCAGCATGCGGATGCGCATGACGCTTTCCTGCAGCTCGCGCGTGGTGCGCTCGAGCTGGGCCAGTCCGTCGCGCAGATGCTCCAGCTTGGACAACTGGAAATTTTCGCCGATGTCGCTGAGCATCGACTGGGTGATCACCAGTTCGCCCATCATGTTGATCAGCGCGTCGACCTTGTCGATCCCCACGCGTATCGTGCCGCCTTCGCTGGAGGCAACGGCGGTTTCGCGCACCGGCCGACCGGCCGCGGGCGCCTCCGGCTGCACCACCGCCGGCGCTTGCTGCGGCGTGGCGGCGACGGCATTGCCCGAAGACGCTGCCTGCAGCGGCTTGATCGTCAGTTCGCAATCGCCGTCGAGCCAGTCGAACACCGCATCGATGTCGCCGCGGGCCACGTCGCCGTGCAGGCGCAACTCCCAGCCCAGATGGCAACTGCTCGGATCCAGATCGGCCAGCTGCGGTGCGCCGTCGAGCAGGAATGCGCGCACCACCTCCAGGCGACCGAGCTGCTGCAATTCGCGGAACAGCCGCAGCGGATCGTTGCCGGTCTGCAGCAGGTGCGGCAATGCGGAGAATCCAATCTCCCAGCCGCTGACCGCCGCGACCGTGGCCGCCGCGACCACCGCGGTCGCGTCAGCCTCGCCACTGACCAGCCGCACGAGTTCGGCGCGCAGCGCCTCGCTCTCGGCATCGGCCACCGGCTGACCGCTACTGGATCGAGCCAGCATGGCGCGCAGGCAATCGACCGAGCGCAGCAGCAATTCGATCAGCTCCGCTTCCACCGCCCGGCGTTCGCTGCGCACCTCTTCCAGCAGCGACTCGGCGACGTGGGTGAACGCCGCCACGTCGGTAAAGCCGAACGTCGCCGCACCGCCCTTGATGGAGTGCGCGGCGCGGAAAATCGTGTGTACTAGTTCGGTATCGGTCGAACCCGAATCCAGCGCCAGCAGCGCGGCCTCCATCGCGTCGAGCCCTTCCAGGCTTTCCTCGAAGAACGTCTTGTGGAACTGGGTCAGGTCAACCGCACTCATTTTTCTTCCTCAACCAAGTACGCGCTTGACCGTGGCCAGCAGTTGCTCCGGGTCGAACGGCTTGACCAGCCAGCCGGTCGCACCGGCCGCCTTGCCCTCCATCTTCTTTTCGGTATGCGACTCGGTCGTCAGCATCAGGATCGGCACGCCCTTGTAGCCGTCCATCGTGCGCAATTCACGCACCATGGCCAGGCCGTCCATGACGGGCATGTTGACGTCGGCCAGCACCAGGTCGAACGAGCTGCCGCGTGCGACGTCCAGGGCCAACTGGCCATTTTCGGCCTCGGCCACTTCGTGCCCGGCCCCGCGCAGGGTGAATGCGACCATGCCGCGCATCGAAGCCGAATCGTCTACCGCAAGAATCTTTGCCATGCTGCCACCTCGTTCAAGCCGGCTCGATGGCCGGCAGTTCCAGTATTTGCACCAGCCCAAGCACGCCGGCTGCTTCGTTCAGAGCATCACTCGTGCCACGCCAGCTCAGCGTGCCACCGCATTTGTCGAGTTCACGCCGAAACACCACCAGCATTTGCAGGGCGGCCGTGTCGGTACGCTCGACCCGGGCGCCATCCAGCACGATGGCTCCGGCCTTCAGCGCGCCCAGCAGTTCCTCTTTCAAGGCGGCCTGGGCCGCCATGCGGCAGTCTGCCGGCAATACCACCAGCGCATCTTCGGACCGGCCGGTGTCGACTTCCGCCGCTGCCGCATGGTCGTGTGCGCCGTCGGGCGCCGTCTTTCGTTTGCCGGCCATGGGGTGACTCCGCGTGCGCTGTCAGCGCTGATGAATGCCTTATCGGCCGGCCGCGCGATCGCTTTAGCGCCTTCTCGCCCGGCATGGCGTCGGATCTCCGGCGCCGGGATTCCGCCAGCGCTGCCCGATCGCTTCGGCCGGCGCTCAAGTTCGCGCGCGTGCGGCCGATGTATCTTCTGACAAACCCTTGCACACCGCCCGGGCCGCCCGCGCAGGAACCGCCTTGATCATCCAACCGATCAGCCTCGCCGCCCTTACCTGGGCCGGTGCCGCCTCCGGCACCACTGCGCAAAGTTGGCGCATCGGCACCGTGTTGTCGGCGCGCCCGCTGGGCGTGAGCCCGCAAGGGTTGCTGGTGCTGCAGATCGGCGCCTTGACGGTGGAAACCGAAGCACCCGGCAACCAGTTGCCGGCGCAATTCCAGGTCCGCGTGCTGAGCCTGGGCGCGCAACCGCAACTGGAAATACTCTCGCATGCTTCCGAGCCGACCTTCCAGCGCGTCCTGCGCGAGCGCCTGCCGCAACAGAACGGTTACGCGCCGCTGCTGTCCACGCTGGGCGCGCTGGCCCAACGCCCTGTATTGCGCCAGCTTCCGCCGGCGGTGCGAACGGCGCTGGCGCTGCTCGAACAAGCCGTGCGCACGCCAGCGGACGTGACCCGCGGCGAAGGCCTGCGCGAAGCGATCAGCCGCAGCGGTCTTTTTTTCGAGTCGAAGCTGGCCCAGCCGCACGCCACCCTGAGCGCGCTGGCCGCGCTGGCCGAAGACGACTGGAAAGGCGCGTTGTTGCGCCTGTCCGCCCTGCTCGACCAGCGCGCCGAGGCGCCGCCGCCGCCCAACCGCGGCGATACCGCGCCACCGTTGTTGCAGCGTGGCCTGCAGGCGCAGGCGCGATTGCCGCTGGCACTCGTACCCGCCGACGGCGAGGCTGGCCCGTTGCTGGATCGGCTGCACGGCGACGTGAAGGCGGCACTGGCTCGCGTCGAAGTGGCGCAGCTCGAAGCCAGCGCCAGTCCGTTGTCGGCGTGGATGATCGAGATTCCCCTGCAGGGCGAAGACGGCCGCGATGTACTGCAGATCCAGTTGGAATCCACCACCGACGCCAATGACGGCAGCCAGGGCTGGACCCTGGGCTTTGCGCTGGACCTGCCCGCACTGGGTCCGCTGCAGGGCGAATTGCAGTTGCACGAACCGCGGCTGTCAGTGCGCCTGTGGGCCGAACGCGCGGAAACCGCACAGCGGCTCGAACGCCAGTTCATGCCGCTGCGCCAGCGACTGGCCGCCTGCGGCGTGCTGCTTGACCAGTTGGTCTGCCAGGTCGGTTTGCCGCAGCCTTCGGGGCGGCACAGCGCCGTGCTGCTGCAGGCCACCGCATGAATACGCCCACGGATCGACCGCGGGTCAGCCTGCGACTGGCCAGCGGCGCCGGCGAGGTCAAGCCGATGCCGGCCGAATCGCTGGAAAGCCTGCTGGCACGCGCGCAGCAATTGGGCCTGCCGATGCACCACGATCCGCAGATCGCCGCCCTGCTGGTGGCGCTGCGACTGCGCGAGGATGTGCCGGTGCTGCTGTACGCGTCGGCCGCTTCGGTGCTGGCGGCCGTCTACGATGCCGCCGAGGAATGACCGGCGAAGCGCCTCGACACGCAGACGCGCAACCCGGCCACCGACCTCACGGATTGAGCGAATGCATCTGCAGGACCAGCCGCGCCTCGTCGCGCGACAATCCGCAGCGGGTGATCAGTTGCTCGACATCGGCACCGTCGCGCGCCAGCTGCTGGGCCAGCTCGTAGGACTGGCGCGCCTGCGGCGGCTGCTCGATCAGCCCGATGCGTCGTTCCAGCCGGCCCAGCGCGGTGACCAGCATCGATGTCGGCACATCGGTGGCGACGTGGGTCATGCCATGCGACAACGCAGCGACGTCGCGCTGCAACTGCTGTGACTGGCGCCACAGCCTGGTCAGCACCATCGCCTGCACCAGCGCGAACAGCAGCAACAGGCCAACCCCGAATTCAAGCCACATGATCGGCTTCTCCGCTCAGCCGGCACAGCCGCGGCACATCCAGCAAGGCCACGAACCCACCCTGCCACGCCAGCACGCCACTGACCGGATCGGCACGCCGGCTGGCCCGTCCCGGCGGCGGCGGCGCGATATCCGTACCGTCGGTATCGAGAAGTTCACCCACTGCATCGACGCGCACACCGATCAGCTGGCCGGCGACGGAAAGCATCACGATGCGCACCGTCGCCGGATCGGCCGGCGGCACCACAGACAGGCCCAGCCGCAGGCGCCCATCGAGCACCGGCACGATGCGGCCACGCAGATGACGCACGCCCAGCAGGTCGTCCGCGGCACCCGGCACCGGGGTCAGCTCGCCATCGCGGATCACTTCGCTGACCTCGGCCAGCGGCGCGGCGTACAACTGTTCGCCGATCCGGAACGACAACCAGTGTCGGCCGCCCGGGTCGGCGGCGTGGGCCGGGGCACTCATGCCGTTGCTCTGGGATTGCGGGAGGGTTTCATCGTCATCACCTGTTCGAGGTCACCCGGGGCGACATGCCGTCAGTATGTCCGGCGGCTGCGGTTGGCGCGAGTCCGCCGGCGGCGCGCGCCGTCGTCGCCGGCGCGCCGGATGGCGCGACGACCGGTTCGGCAGCGGCATGGCCGCTCGCGGGTGCGGCGCCGGCGGTGACGCGCACCGTGGGCAACGCGTTCGCGGGCAGCGGATCCATCACCGACGCACTCAGTCCCTTCGCCTCGTCGACGTCGCCAGGGTTGCTGTAGCTGCGCTGTGGAACCTTCTGGTTGCCCATCACCACCACGACCACCCGACGATTCTTGTTGCGACCGTCCGCCGTGGCATTGTCCGCCAGCGGCCGCACCTCGCCCCAGCCGATGATGCCGAGCCGCTCGGGGGCGACGCCATTGTTCGCGAACAGCCGCGCCACGCTGGCGGCGCGCGCCGCCGACAATTCCCAGTTCGACGGATACACCATCGTGCTGATCGGCACGTTGTCGGTAAAACCCTCGACCCGCAGCGGGTTGGCGAACGGCGCCAGGATCGAGGCGAGGCTGCGCAGCACCTTGTCGGCCGGATCGGACAGCTGGGCCACGCCGCTGGGGAACAGGATGTCGGTGCGGATCTCGATCTCCAGCCAGTCCGGATGGTGCCGCACCACCACCAGCTTGCGGTCGATCAGCGGCTGCAACGCCTTGCGCACCTGATCCTCGATGCGCGTCAGGTCGTGCAGCCCGTTGGTGCGGTGGCCGCTCTTGCTGCCGTCGCCATGCACCGGTACCGGATGCGGCGGAATCGGCACCGCGATCGGCACGATCGACGACCCCGGCTGGCCTGCCGGCGCCGCGATCGAGGGCGATATGTTGTGCGGCCTGATCCTGGTCGGCGGCAGCGGGGCGATCACGTGGCTGGAACCGTTGAATGCCTCGATCAGCGATTCGGACATCACCCGGAACTTGCCTTCGTTGACCACCGACACGGCGTACATCACCACGAAAAACGCGAGCAGCAAGGTCATCAGGTCGGCGTAGGGAATCGCCCAGGCCTCGTGATTGGTGTGTTCCTCATGCTTGTGCCGTCTCATGCGACATAGCCCTGCAGACGCGCCTCGATCTGCCGCGGGTTGTCGCCCTGGGCGATCGACACCAGGCCTTCGATCAGGATTTCGCGCATCCGGGTCTGCTTGCCGATGAGCCCCTTCAGTCGCGCCGCCATCGGCAGCATGAACATGTTGGCCAGCGCCACGCCATAGATCGTGGCCACGAAGGCCGCCGCGATGCCATGGCCGAGCTTGCTCGGGTCGGCCAGGTTCTGCATCACCGCCATCAAGCCCATCACCGCACCGATGATGCCGAGCGTCGGCGAATAGATGCCGGCGTTCTCGTACACCTTGGCACCGGCCAAGTCGATCGCTTCGCGGGTTTCCAGATCCACTTCGAGCACGCTGCGGATGGCCTCCGGTTCACCGCCATCGACCAGCAATTGCAGGCCCTTGCCGATGAACGGATCGGACTCGGTCTCGATCTGCGGCTCCAGCCCGAGCAGGCCCTGCCGGCGGGTGATCTCGCTCCAGCCGACGATACGGCTGATCAGGTCGTCGGGCTGGTGTTGGGGCGGCTTGTAGATCATCGAGATCATCGACAGCGCGTGCTTGAGCACCTTGCCCTGGTTCTGCACCAGCAGCGCCGCGGCCGTGCCGAAAAACACGATCACGAACGCCGCCGGATTCCACAGCGCGCCCACGGTGGAACCCTTGAGCACCGTCCCGACGACGATGACCACAATGCCCAGGATCGTGCCGATGATGCTTACCAGATCCATGATGGTCAGCCAGCCAGTTGCAGTGAGGGGAGAAGTTGCCCTGCGCCATCGGCCAGGCCGGCCAGATCCACGACCAGGGCGAGCCTGCCATCGCCGGTGACGGTGGCGCCGGCAATGCCCGGCACGCCATCGAACAGGGGACCGAGCGGCTTGACGATCACGTCCTCGCGGCCGAGCACTTCATGCACCATGCAGCCCATGCGCATATGGCCGATATGCAGCACCACGACATGCCGGCCCGCCGCGGCGGAAGCGCCGGCCCAGCCGGCCAGGTTGGCCAGCGGCAGCGCGCGACCTCGATGATTGGCGACCAGCCGGCCATCGAGCAGGCGATCCTGGTCGGCGGTCAGTTCGAAGACCTCCTCGACATTGGCCAGCGGCAGCGCGAACAGGCGCGCACCGACGCGCACCATCAGCACGCGCAGGATCGCCAACGTCAGCGGCACGGTCAGTTCCAGCTCGCTGCCGTGGCCCAGCCGCGAGTGCACACGCAAGGTGCCGCCGAGTTCGGCCACGCGCGTCTTCACCACGTCCATGCCGACGCCGCGGCCTGAAATGTCCGAAACCGTGGCGGCGGTGCTGAAGCCGGGACGGAAGATCAATTCATAGCATTCGCCTTCGGTCAGGCGCGCGGCGTGGACCTGATCGATCACGCCCTTTTCGACGGCCTTGCGGCGCAGGATCTCCGGATCCATGCCATGCCCGTCGTCGCTCACCGCGATCACGATGCGTTCGCCGCGCTGGCTTGCCGACAGGGTCACCCGCCCCTTGCGCGACTTGCCGGCACGGGTGCGTTCGTCGGGCATTTCCAGGCCATGGTCGAGTGCATTGCGCAGCAGGTGGATCAGCGGATCGGCCAGCGCCTCGACCAGGCTGCGATCGAGGTCGGTGCCCTCGCCTTCCAGCACCAGTTCCACTTCCTTGCCGAGCTGCCGGGCGAGATCGCGCACGATCCGCGGGAAACGCTGGAACAGCCGTCCCACCGGCTGCATGCGCATGCCCATCACGGCGTTCTGCAACTCGTCGGCGACGCGGTCCAGCTCGCCGGCCGCCGCGGCCAATGCCTCGCTGCCTTCGCGCGCGGCGAGGCTGAGCAGGCGATTGCGCACCAGCACCAGTTCGCCGGCGTGATTGACCAGCACATCGAGGCGCGCGGTATCCACCCGCACGGTGTTTTCCGCCGGCGGCGCCGAGCGTGACGGCGTGGTCGCTTGTGCCGGCTCGGGTGCAGCCGCCACCACGGCCGGTGCGGCGACCGGCACGGCGACGGGCCGGCCGCCGGTACCGTGCAGGGCGTCCAGCAAGGCCTCGAATTCGTCGTCGTCGATCGCCGACGACGAGGTCGGCACGACCGTCAGCGCGGCCGGCTCGACGGTGCCGGGCGCACTGTTGCCGTACATGCTGTCCAGCAGCGCCTCGAACTCGCTGTCGTCGATCGGCGCGTCGCTCGGCAGCGGTGCAGGCGCTGCGGCAACCGGCGCCGCCACGACCGCCTTCGCACGCGGCAAAAGCGATTGCAGCAGGGCCGGCGACGGCGCGCGCAACGGCGCCTCGGCGCCGACCGCGGCCATCATCTCGTTGAGCAGGTCGAGCGACTCCAGCAACGCGTCCATGTGCCCGGCGTCGAGCACGACGGTGCCGTTGCGGGCCTCGTTGAGCAGATCCTCGGCGTGATGGCACAGCACCACCATCGGGTCGATCGCGAGGAAGCCGGCGCCGCCCTTGACGGTGTGGAACGCGCGGAATACCGCGTTCAACAACTCGCTGTCGTTCGGCGTGGTTTCCAGCCCGACCAGTTGCTCGCCCAGGCGTTCCAGCAGCTCGCCGGCCTCGACCAGGAAATCCTGGCGCAGCTCGCTGTCCAGTTCCGGATTCACGGCAACCCCGCGCTCAAAACCCGAATTCGCTGAGCAGGCGGTCGGCGTCGTCCTGACTGGACACCTTGACCGCACTCACCGGCGCCTCGCTGCCGGCCAGCGCACCGGTCAGCCGCACCAGTTCCAGCAGCGACGATTCCACCGTGCCGATGAAGCTGGCGACCTTCTTGATGCGCTGGCCGGTCAGGTCCTGCCACGATTGCGCCAGCACCATGTCGGCGAGGCCGTCGCGGCAGCTGGTGGCGAATTCGGTGGCTTCGCGCGCGAGGACGGCGGCGGCATCGTTGCCGCTGGTCCAGGCCAGCACTTCACCGGCGTTGTGCGCCAGCGACTCGGCCTGGGGCCGCATGCGCTCGGCAAAATCGAGGCTGCGATGGGCGGCCTGCGCGCTCATTTCCAAGGCGTCCTGCAGATGCTGGCGCGCGTCGGCAACGCTGCCGGGCAGGCCCTCCTGGGCGAGGTCGCCACCGAGCCGGCGCACGGCGTCGTGCAGGTCGCGCGCCAGCTGGCCGAGCGCGCGGAACAGGCGCTGTTCGCGCTGGCGCACCATCACGTCCAGCGCGTGCTCGAAGGCGGGGCCTTCGGGGCTGTTCAGCAGATCGCGCAATTCGTTGGGCAGGGTCTCGTCGATCGCGAGGGGAGAGATGATGGTCATGCGCTGGCTCCGCTTGCGGCGATCCGTTCGAAGATCTTGGTGAGTTTTTCCTTGAGGGTGACCGCGGTGAACGGCTTGACGATGTAGCCGTTCACGCCGGCCTGCGCGGCGGCGATGATCTGGTCGCGGTTGTTCTCCGCGGTCACCATCAGCACCGGCATCCCCTTGAGCGATTCCTCGGCACGGATCGCACGCAGCAGGTCGATGCCGGTCATGTTCGGCATGTTCCAGTCGGTCACCACCAGGTCGAACGGCAGGCTGCGCAGCATCGCGATCGCACTTTCGCCGTCGTCGGCCTCCTGGATCAGCGGGTTGCTGAAACCCAGCTCGACCAGCAGGTTGCGGACGATTCGCCGCATGGTGGAGAAATCGTCCACCACGAGGATTTTCATGTTCTTGTCCAAACGCCTTCTCCACTACACGATGCAGGCCGATGCGCGGCCCTTGGGGGATTTCTGGGGATGCCGCCTGCTCAACCGCGCCAGCCGGTGAGTCTTGCGCGAAGCCGGATGACCGCCTGGCCGTGAATCTGGCAGACCCGCGACTCGCTCACGCCGAGCACGGCACCGATCTCCTTCAGGTTCAACTCCTGTTCGTAGTACAGCGACATCACCATCTGCTCGCGCTCGGGCAGGCTGCCGATGGCCTCGACCAGCGCTTCGCGCATGCCGTCGCGTTCGATGTTCTCCTGCGGACCGAGGCCGCTCTCGTCGACCACGTCCAGTACCGCACTTTCCTCGCTGTCGTCGGACGCGGTGAGGCTGACCAGGCGCACGCAGGCCGCATCGGCGAGTACCTGGTGGTATTCCTCGGCGCTGATGCCGAGCCGCCGCATCACCTCGGCATCGTCCGCCTCGGCGCCGGTCTCGGTCTCGATCTGGCGGATCACCTCGGCCACTTCGCGGGTCTTGCGATGGACGGAACGCGGGGTCCAGTCGGTGCGGCGCAATTCGTCCAGCATGGCGCCACGTATGCGGATGCCCGCATACGTTTCGAAGCTGGCCCCGCGATCGAGGGCAAAGTGTCGCGATGCTTCCAGCAAACCGATCATTCCCGCCTGGATCAAGTCACCCACGTCGACACTGGCCGGCAATCGCCCCATCAGGTGATAGGCGATACGCCGAACCAGTGGCGCGTGCCGACGTACCAGTTCGTCGGCACTCTCGCGGGAATGTTGCAGATATTCCGACGTCACGCTCATCTCGGTACCCCGTCCGCCGGTGTTGTCCGGCTACCAAAAAAGGCAATCCGGTCGAGACCCCCGCGGTCGGGTTCAGTCCATGTATCGACCGCACCGGCCATTTGCTTGAATGCAAGCGCCGAATGGCTGGAGGGCCACAGGTCGACCACCGCGGATTGCCGCTTGATCGCCTGGCGCAGGCGCTCGTCATGCGGAACCCAGCCGCTGAAATCGATCACGACGTCGAGGAAGCGATCGCTGACCCGGGACAGCTTGTGGTGAAGCTGGCGCGCGTCGCCCTCGTTGCGCACCATGTTGGCGACCATGCGGATGCGGCGCACGCCGAAGTCGCGGCTGAGCACCTTGGTCAGGCCGTAGGCGTCGGTCAGCGAGGCCGGTTCGTCGCACACCACCAGGATCACCTCGTCGGCCGCGGCGGCGAACATCGTCACGTTGTCGGAGAGGCCGGCGGCGGTGTCCACCAGCAGGTATTCCGGAGGCCGCGCCAGTTCGTCGAAGGCGCGGATGATCGCGGCGTGCTCGCCGTTGTCCAGCTGCGCCAGCCGGCGCGCGCCGGAACCGGCGGGGATGATCTGCAGGCCGTGCGGCGCCGGCAGCAGCAATTCCTCCAGCGTGCACTCGCCGTCGAGCAGGTGCCCGATGTGGCGTGACGGGGTGAGCCCCAGCAGCACGTCGATATTGGCCAGGCCCATGTCGGCATCCAGCAGCATCACCTCGTGCCCGGCGATCGACAGCGCCATGCCCAAGTTCACTGCCACCGTACTCTTGCCGACGCCGCCCTTGCCGCCGGCCACGGCGATCGCGCGGCAATGCCGCCGGGGCGCCGGTGCCGTCGTGGCGGCGCCCAGCAAGCCGCTGGCCTGATGACCGGGCGCGGCTTCGGCCGCCGGGCCGTGGATCATCGAGGCAAATATCCGCTTCAGTCCCGAAGCCTGGTCCATCGCGAGTACTCCGCTCATGCGCAGGCCGCCGCGAGGCCGAAACGTTCGGCCATCAGGCTGTCGTCCGGCAGTTGGCCTTTCAGCGATTGCGCGGCGCGACACACCAGTACGCGCGCATCCGCGGTGGCGATGTCCTCGGGCACGCGCTGGCCATCGGTGGTGTAGTCCAGCGGCAGCCGGTGCCGGATCACGGCCGACAGCGCGCCGCCCAGATTCGGTGCCTCGTCCAGCTTGGTCAGGATGCAGGCTCGCGGTTTCAGCGGCAGGTACGCGCTCACCGCGGCGTCGAGCGCCTGCGCCTGCGCGTTGGCGGCCAGCACCAGGCAGGCGCGCAGTGCGCTGGCATCGGCGAGTATCGCCATCTGCTGGGCAAGCCGCGGATCGCTGGCAGCCACCCCCGCGGTGTCGATCAACACGGTATGGCGGCCGTGCAGCATCTCCAGCACCTTGCGCAGGCTGTCCGCGTCGTAGGCCGGATAGACCCGCACGCCGAGCAGCCGGCCGTAATGTTCCAGTTGCGCGGCGGCACCGATGCGGTAGTGATCGGTGCTGACCAGGGCGACCTGGTCGGCACCGTGGCGCATCACCGCGCGCGCGGCGAGCTTGGCGATGGTGGTGGTCTTGCCGACGCCGGTGGGGCCGACCAGCGCGGTGACGCCCGGCTCGTCGCTGGGCAGGCCGCGGCCGCTCACGACCACGCTGCGGCTGAGCATGCCCAGCGGCAGGTAGCGCGCCTGCTCGGCGTTGATCTGGTCGGGCAATCCCGCGACCAGCGCGCGGGCCACGTCCGGTTCGATGCCCAGTCGGGTCATCTCGCGCAGCACGCGTGCGCGCAGCGGCTGGCGTCGCTCCATGTCGTTCCAGGCCAGGCTCGACAGCTGCATCTCCAGCATCTCGCGCAGGCTGCCCAGCTCGGCGCGCATCTGCGTCGTGTCCTGCGCGGCGCGCTCCATCAGCGGACGGATGGCCGGCACCTCGCTCGCCGACGCCGCTACCGCAGGTGCGCGCGACAGCCGCGTGGCCAGATCCCGCTGCGCGGCACGCAACTCCGGCGGCACCGGCGGCGCCACGGTCGGTTCGGCTGCCGCCGGCATCGGCGCCGGAGCGTCATGCGATGCGCCATGCCGGGCCGCTTCGCGCACCAGCGCCTCGTCGTAGTCGATCGCAGCGATCAGCTCGATGCCCTCGTCCAGCCGACGCGTCGACAGGATCACCGCTTCCGGGCCCTGCTCCTCGCGCACTTCGCGCATCGCCTGGCGCATGTCCGGTGCCACGAAACGTTTGATCTTCATTGTTTGCTCCGTACGCGGGATTCGGGAGTCGGCAGTCGGGATTCGCAAAAGCTGTTTGCGCCAGTTCGCAGCGCACCCGCTCTATCCGAATCCCGAATCCCGAATCGCGTCATCCCGGCTTTCATCGCCCCAAGGCCTGTACCAATCGCACCCGACGGTTGTCGGGTACCTCGTTGTAGGCCAGTACGTGCAGGTTTTGTGCCACGTGCCGGGTGAAGCGTGCGAGCCATGGCCGCAGCGGTGGCGCGACCAGCAGCACGGCCGGTTCCCCGTTCAATTCCTGCCTGCGCGCGGCCTCGGCCACGCTCTGCTGCAGACGGTCGGCCAGGCCCGGTTCCACCGCGGCGCCGGCCACGCCACCGCCACCGGCGAGCGAGCCGAGCAGGATCTGTTCGAGCTCCGGCGCCAGCGTGATCACAGGTACCTCGGTGCCCAGCCCGGTGATCTCCTGCACGATCTGCCGGCCCAGCGCCACGCGCACGGCGGCGGTCAGAACGCCGGGATCCTGACTCTGCCCGGCGTGCTCCGCCAAGGATTCGACGATGCTGCGCATGTTGCGGATCGGCACCCGCTCGGCCAGCAGGTTCTGCAGCACCTTGACCACCACGCCCAGCGACAGCCGGCGCGGCACCAGATCCTCGACCAGCTTGGGCGCGTTGGCGGCGAGCCGGTCCAGCAGTTGCTGCACGTCCTGGTGACTGAGCAATTCGTGCGCGTGGCCTTGCAGGATGTGCGACAGGTGCGTGGCGATCACGGTGGCCGGATCGACCACGGTATAACCGTAGCTCTGCGCCAGCTCGCGCTGGCCGCTTTCGATCCACACCGCCTCCAGCCCGAATGCCGGGTCCTGCGTGGCGATGCCCTGCAAGGTGCCGTGCACTTGGCCCGGATTGATCGCCATCAGGCGCTCGCTGTGCACCTCGGCCTCGCCCATCGGCACGCCCATCAGGGTGATCCGGTAGGTGTTCGGGCCAAGATCGAGGTTGTCGCGGATATGCACCGCCGGCACCAGGAAGCCCAGCTCCTGCGACAGCTTGCGGCGCACCGACTTGATCCGCCCCATCAGCTCGCCGCCCTGGTGCACGTCGACCAGCGGAATCAGCCGGTAGCCCACTTCCAGGCCCAATGGGTCGACACTGGCGACGTCCTCCCAGCCCAACTCCACCCGCTCGGCCGGCGCGGCCGCGGTGGCAGGCTCGGCGGTCGACTCCGCCAGTTTGGCGCGGGTTTCACGTTCGCGCCGCAGCAGCATCCACGCCGCGCCCGCACAGGCTGCGCCTAGCAGCAGGAACGCCACGTTCGGCATGCCCGGGATCACGCCCATCACGATCAGCACCGCCGCTGCCACGCCCAATGCGCGCGGCTGGCCGAACACCTGGCCGATCACCTGCTTGCCCATGTCCTGCGATTTGGACACGCGGGTAACGATGATCGCCGCCGCCACCGACAACATCAGCGCCGGCACCTGCGCCACCAGGCCGTCGCCGATGGTCAGCAGGGTATAGGTCTTGGCCGCCTCGCTGGCCGACAGGCCGTGCTGCATCACGCCGACGAAGAAGCCGCCGACGATGTTGATGATCAGGATCAGGATGCCGGCGGTCGCGTCGCCGCGCACGAATTTCGAGGCGCCGTCCATCGAGCCGTAGAAGTCCGCCTCCTCGCGTACTTCCTGGCGCCGCTCGCGCGCCTGCTCCTGGGTCAGCAGGCCGGCGTTGAGGTCGGCGTCGATCGCCATCTGCTTGCCGGGCATGGCATCGAGGGTGAAGCGCGCGGTCACTTCCGACACGCGGGTGGCGCCCTTGGTGACCACCACGAAGTTGATGATGGTGATGATCGCGAACACCACCAGGCCGACCGCGAAATTGCCGCCGATGACGAACTCGCCGAACGCCTCGATCACCTTGCCGGCCGCGCCGGGGCCGTCGTGCCCGTGCAGCAGCACCACGCGGGTGGAGGCGATGTTCAGCGCCAGCCGCAGCAACGTCGCCATCAGCACCACGGTGGGGAACGCGGCGAATTCCAGCGGCCGCATCACGTAGACCACCGCCAGCAGGATCACCAGGGACAGCGCGATGTTGAAGCTGAACAGCATGTCGAGCAGGAACGGCGGCAGCGGCAACATCAGCATCGCCAGCATCACCAGCATCATCACCGGTGCGCCAATACCCCGTCGCGCGAAGTGCTTGAAGTTGCCTAGTACATCTGCGCCCGTCATGGATTTGACTCGTCGTTATTCGCGGTAAGGCCCCATCAGGTCGGGATCGACCTCGGGGGTTGGCGCTGCCGGTGGTGCCTCGCCCTGCGCCGCGGCTTGCTTCAGCTGGTACACGTAGGCCAGGACCTGGGCCACCGCCACGTACAGCGCGGCGGGGATTTCCCGACCCAGTTCAGTCGTTGCATACAAGGCCCGTGCCAACGGCGGCGACTCGACCATCGGGATGCGGTGGCTGCCCGCCACCAGCCGGATCTGCTGGGCCAGCACGTCGACACCCTTGGCGATTACCCGCGGCGCGCCCATGCGCCCGTCGTCGTAGCGCAGCGCCACCGCGAAGTGGGTGGGATTGACCACCACCACGTCGGCCTTGGGCAATTCCTCCATCATGCGGCGCCGCGACTGCGCCTGCTGCACTTGGCGAATGCGCCCCTTCATCTCGGGATTGCCCTCGCTCTCCTTCATCTCGTCCTTGATCTCCTGCTTGGTCATGCGCAGGGTCTTGGCGTGGTCGAACTTCTGGTAGATGGCATCGATGCCGCCGATCAGGGCCAGCATCGACCCGAACCACAACGCCGCCCGGCCGAGCAGGCCGATCGAAAGCGCGATGCCGGCGGTGACCGAACCACGACCGGTCGCCTGAAGTTCGTTCTGCCAATGGCGCAGCAGCAGCAACAGCACCGCGCCGATGAAAATCAGCTTGAGCATCGCCTTGCCGAGCTCGACCAGGCCACGCATGGCGAAAATCCGGCCCAACCCCTTGATCGGATCGAGCCGCTCGAACTTCGGCTGCAACGCCTGCGCACTGAAATTCAGCCCGCCAAGCAGCAGCGGTGCGGCAAGCGTGGCAAGCATCGTCGCCAGCGCCACCGGAGCGAACAGATCGAGCGCCTCGCGCATCGCCGCATGCAGGGCACGTCCCGGCAAGGCGTCGGAGAACAGCGCTTCGCGCGAGTAACCCAGGCCGAGCTTGAAGATGTTGCGGGCATGCAGGAACGCACTCTCGCCGCCGTTCATCAGCGCCGCCACGCCGGCCAGCACGACGATCGCGCCGGACAGGTCACGCGATCGCGCGACCTCGCCTTTCTCGCGCGATTCGCGCAGGCGTTTTTCGGTAGGTTCTTCGGTTTTCTCCTGGTCGCTGTCGTCCGACATGGGCAGACTCCTAGCTCCCCGTGAGGTTGCGCATCAACGACCAGGCCTCGCCCTGCAGCGCCTCGAACGCGCCGGGCAGGCTGCGCAACGCCAGCCACAACGCGATGAAGCCGAGCGACACCGTGATCGGAAAACCCACCGCGAACAGGTTCATCGACGGCGCCGCGCGGCTGATCGCGGCAAAGCCGATGTTCACCACCAGCAACGAGGTCATCGCCGGCAGCGCGACGCGCACCGCGCCGGAAAACAGTTCGCCGCCAAAGGCGACCACCGCATGCAGGCCGTTGGCATTGATCACGTTCGTTCCCGGCGGCAGGCTGTGGAAGCTGTCGGCAAGCAGCGCGATCAGCCGCAAATGGCCGTCCATCGCCAGGAACAGCAAAGTCACCAGCAGCAGGTAGAACTGACTGAGCACGGTAGAGCTGCCGCCGGCCTGCGGGTTGACCACTTCGGCAAAACCCAGGCTCATGCTCTGCGCCACCAGTTCGCCACCGAACGACACCGCCTCGAACACCAGCTTCAACACGAAACCCACCGCCGCGCCGATCAACACCTGCCCCGCCATCGTCGCCACGCCCTCGCCACTGAGCAGGTCGATCGTGGTCGGCGCCAGCGGCGCCAGCACCAGCGTCAGCACCACCACCATGCCGATGCGGATCCGCGCCGACACCACGGTGGCACTGAACACCGGCGCGATCAGGAACAGGCCGCTGACCCGCCCCATCGCCCAGAACAGGCTGCCCAGCCACATCGGCAACTGCGCCAGGTCCAGCGCGAGCGGCGCGCCGTTCATCTGACCGCCCCCGGCAGGCTCTCGATCAGATGCGTGGTGTACTGCACCAGCAGGCGCAACATCCACGGTCCGGTGACCAGCGCCACCAGTGCCATCGCAATCAGCTTCGGAATGAAGCTCAGCGTCATTTCGTTGATCTGCGTGGCCGCCTGGATCACGCCCACCAGCAGACCCACCGCCAGCGCGGTCAACAGCAGCGGCGCGGCCACCAGCATCGCCACGTACAGCGCGTGCTGGCCGATTTCCATGATGGATTCAGGGGTCATGAGGCGGCTCCGGCGATGCTTGCGCACCGCTCGTTTGTGGGAGCGACTTCAGTCGCGATTGCTCTTTGTTCCTGCTGTTTTAGGGCGAAGAGCTTTCGTCCTCCTTCGGAGGGCGAGTTACTTTCTCTTTGCGTGGCCAAAGAGAAAGATAACCAAAGAGAAAGGCCACCCCGCTTGGCGCTTGCCGGGCATCCATGCCCGGCAAGTCCGTGAGGGCCGGCCGGGTTTTTCGACAGGGCATCCTGCCCTGACGAAAAATGATCGGCATCCCTGCCGATCACCCTGCGGGCCTGTCGTCCGTCCCTCACCGCCGCACAGGGGCCCCGGTAGAGCGGCGCGCATCCTGCGTGCACTCCGGGAAGAGCGCGATCAAAAGCAAAGGCATCGCCCGCAAGCGGGCTCCTACAAGGAGCACGCCGAGGCATAACAAAATCACTCGCAACTCCCATCGTTCGCCCCCGGATCGAGTCCGCGGCAGGCTCTGAGCGTAGTCCGCAAGGCCGGAGCCGAAGGGTTCGCTCAGCATGGCCCTTCGACTCCGCTCGCTGACGCGAGCTGCGCTCAGGGTGAACGGGAGTTTGGGGAAACGACAAAGCCACACGCTCTTCCGCATTGGCGGCGGCGCAGCCGCTGCGCACCGAGTGCGGGCCAGGATGGCCCGCTGCTCTACCGGGGCCCCTGTGCGGCGGTGAGGCGGGGACGACAGGCCCCAAAGGGGGAGCCGACAGGATGTCGGCTCCTTTTCGCTCGGACAGGAGTCCGATCGAAAAGCCCGGCCCCGACTCACGGACTTGCCGCCCATGGATGGGCGGCAAGCGCCAAGCGGGGTGGCCTTTCTCTTTGGTTACTTTCTCTTTGGCCACACAAAGAGAAAGTAACTCGCGCTCCGCAGGAGCACGAAAGCTCTTCGCTCTGAAACAACAAGAACAAACAGCAATCGCGGCTGAAACCGCTCCCGCAGAAGCCTGCGTCGGGCGATGCGCGCTCACGTGTAGAAACTCCCCGCCAGTGTGCCGAGCAACAGCGTCCACCCATCGACCAGCACGAACAGCATGATCTTGAACGGCAACGAGATGATCATCGGCGAGACCATCATCATGCCCATCGACATCAGCACGCTGGCGACCACCAGGTCGATGATCAGGAACGGAATGAACAGCAGGAAGCCCATCTGGAACGCGGTCTTCAATTCGCTGGTGAGGAACGCCGGCATCGCCACCTTGAACGGCACGTCGGCCTTGCTGGCGTACGGCTTCTCCCTGGCCAGCCGGGTGAACAACTGTAGGTCGGCGTCGCGCGTCTGGTCGAGCATGAAACGCTTGAATGGCGCCGAGGCGGCCGGCAGCGCCTGCTCGGCAGTGATCTGGCCGTCCATGTACGGCTTCACGCCATCGACATACGCGCGGTTGAGTACCGGCGACATGACGAACAGGGTGAGGAACAAGGCCAGGCCCAGCAATACCTGGTTCGGCGGCGTCGATTGCGTGCCCAGCGCCTGGCGCAGGAAACCGAGCACGATGATGATGCGGGTGAACGAGGTCATCATCAGCGCGATCGCCGGCAACAACGTCAACGCCGTCATCAACGCAAGCACCTGCAACGACATCGTCCAGCTCTGCCCGCCATCGGGCGTGTGCTGCACGTTCACCAGCGGAATGCCCGGTACCGTCGGCACCGCCGCCAGTGACGCCAGCGGCAGCAACAGCAGCACGCCGGCCATGATCCAGTGGCGCGCCTTCACGAGGCGCGCTTCCAGCGGGCCAGCAGGTCGCCGAATGCCGGCATCGGCGGCGCGACCGGCGGTTCCGCCGCGACAGGCTCGGGCGTGCCGTCGTAGACGTGCAGGGTCTGCATGCCGCTCGGACCCATGCCGATCAGCAGACGCTTGCCATCGGCATCCAGCAGCAGCAGCCGGTCGCGCGCGCCCACCGCAAACGATTCGACGCAGCGGATGCGCCGCCCGGCCGCGCCGTGGCGGCGCTGCATCCGGCGAGTGAGCCAGCCGGCGGCCAGGATCAGGCCGATGATGCCGAGCAGGCTCAGCACCACGCGAACGAGTTCGCCGGCAGCATTGAACTCCGGCGTCGCCGCCGGGGCCGCAGCAAGCATGAGCGCCAACGTGCCCATCAGCGCAGCTTGCGCACGCGTTCGGCCGGGCTGATCACGTCGGTCAGGCGAATGCCGAACTTCTCGTTGATCACCACCACCTCGCCATGCGCGACCAGGGTGCCGTTGACGAATACGTCCAGCGGCTCGCCGGCGGAACGATCGAGCTCGACCACCGAGCCCTGGTTCAACTGCAGCAGGTTGCGGATGCTGATGCGGGTACGCCCTACTTCCATCGCCAGCGTCACCGGCACATCCAGGATCATGTCGAGGTTGACGTCGCCGCCGTCGCCGGCGGCAGCCTGCAACGAATCGAATTGAACACGCTCGCCGGATTCGGCGAAGGCACTATCGGTGGACTGGCTCATGCGGGGGTCTTCTCTGTGGAATGGTCGCCGAACGTGCGCCTTTCGCGCCGCCCGGCATGGACATGGAAACGCACGGCGTTGCGGCCGTTGGACTGGCCGTAGCGGCCGCGGAACACCGGCACGTCTTCGGCATAGACAGTGGCCAGCTCGGGCAACTGCACGGGGATCACGTCGCCCGGCCGCAGGTGCAGGAACTCGCCGAGACTCATTTGAGCCTCCAGCAGCAGCGAGCTCAGATCCACCTCCGCGTCGAGTATTTCCTCGTGCAGCATCTCGGCCCAGCGGTCGTCGCGATCGACGCGGTCGCTCTGCACGCCGGCGTCGAGCAGGTTGCGGATCGGCTCGACCATCGCGTACGGCAGGGTCAGGTTGATATCGCCACCGCCGCCGTCGAGCTCGACGTGGAAGCGCGACACCACCACCGTCTCGGTCGGGCTGACAATGTTGGCGAACTGCGGGTTGATCTCCGAGCTCTGGTATTCAAACTGGAGATCGAGCACCGGCGCCCATGCCTCGATCATCGCGCCGAACAGTGCCTCCAGCATGATCTGGATCACGCGGTTTTCGGTGGCGGTGAAATCGCGCCCCTCGATGCGTGCGTGGTAGCGGCCATCGCCGCCGAAGAAATTGTCGATCACGGTGAACACCAGGCGCGGCTCGAACAACACCAGCGCGGTGCCGCGCAGCGGCTTGATGCGCACCAGGTTCAAATTGCTCGGCACCGCCAGGCCATGCACGTATTCGGCAAACTTGACCATCTTCACGCCCAGCACCGAGACCTCGCAGGTCTTGCGCAGCACGCTGAAGATCGCCGTGCGAAAGAACCGCGCGAAGCGGTCGTTGACCATCTCCAGCGTCGGCAGGCGACCGCGCACGATGCGGTCCTGCTGGGTGAAGTCGTAGGAGATCACCGCGTCCGGCGGCAGCGGCTCGTCGTTGCCGGTGGCGACGGCGCCGCCGGTCACGCCATCCAGCAGCGCGTCGATTTCGTCCTGGGAAAGCAGATCGCTCATGCGCGTATGGTCTCGGTCACTGCATCACGAAACTGGTGAAGTACAACGCGTCGATACCGGGGCGGCCGATCCGCGCCTTGACGATCTTGCGCACCGCCGCCAGCGCCTGCGCCTGCAAGTTGGCGCGACCGGCCGCATCGCTGATGATCGAATACTTCTGGTCG
Source organism: Rhodanobacter sp. T12-5 (assembly GCF_008329435.1). Classification (GTDB taxonomy): domain Bacteria; phylum Pseudomonadota; class Gammaproteobacteria; order Xanthomonadales; family Rhodanobacteraceae; genus Rhodanobacter. The sequence continues at coordinate 866,654 of NZ_NPKN01000001.1, read as the reverse complement.
CTGAACAGCGCCACCAGCGCATCGCGGATCACCGGGTCGGCGCTCTTGGCCGTGTTGAGCGCATCCGCGTCGTGCGACATCAGCGTCACCCCGACCTGCAGGTAGCGCAGCGATTCGTCGTCGCGGAAATTCACCACGAAGGCAGGCTCCAGCGGCAGGTAGAGCTCGGTCTTGCTGAGGGTCACGGCAACGGGTTTCGCATGCCCGGAGCGCACCTTCCACGCATAGCCACCCGCGCCCAGCGCCGCCAGCAACAGCACGCTCACCACGATCACCAGCAGCTTGCGGCTCTTGCGTTCCACCGGAGCCTCTGCCAGCACTTCGGATTGTTCGTCCTCGATCATGAAAACCTCGACCTGCAATGGATTGGAAGACTCCGCACGGCGGCGTCATCCGATCAAAGCAAACCGCGTGCCATCGTTTGCGGAGCTTGCATACGCGCGCCTTTCAGTCGAAATGGGAGTTTCTGTCGCGGGCGGCGGCGTTTTCTTGACGCCTGCCGGGCGGTCGTCGCGACGCGTTCACGACGGCGCGCCTGCTTGGGCGAGCCGGATGCTTGTGGGCGTTCGTGGGAGCGACTTCAGTCGCGATGCTTTTTGCGCAAGCCGCCGCAGAACTCCAAAAGCATCGCGACTGAAGTCGCTCCCACAGCGGGGAAGGCCATCGCAACTCATGCCGAGTGCCGAGTGCCGAGTGCGCACCCGAAACCATTACGGACAGCAGCGCGCGTTCGCGGGAATGGCGAACAAAGGCGGTTCCGAGACTCCTTCAAGAGACTTGCAGACGCTCAGGCGAATGCGTCGAGCAGGCTGACCGTACCCGGCGTTGCCGACAGGGCGACGCCGTGGATCTCGCCGACATCGTCCAGCGCATCGCTGCCGGTGTCAGCGGCCGAGCCATGCCGGTCGCCACGATGCTGCTGCCCGACCTCGGCATGGCCGAGTGAAAGACCGTGCTGGGCGAGCATGTGATCGAGCTGCGGCAGGCTTTGCTGCACCGCCAATACCGCGCCGGGGTGCTGCGCGCTGAACACCACGTCGACTCGCCCGTGGGTCACGCTGAGCTTGACGTCGAGCGAACCCAGCTCCTCGGGATGCAGCCGGATCCGCGCCTGCTTGATGTCCTGTCCGCCCAGCCAGGCCACCTGCTGGCCGAGGTCCTGCGCAAAGGCCTGACTGCCCACCGGCGATTGCAGTTGCAGCACGGGAGGCAGGGCCGGCGCCACGGTAGCCGGCGGTACCGACAACGCGAGCGCGGGCGCCGCGCCATCCGGGGCTGAGTCCTTCCCCGCCGGAGCGATCGGCAACAAGCCGTCGGCTGCACCCAGCATGCTGGCGATCGCGGCGGGCGCCGGATTTGCCGTGATGGGCGTGGCCGCGCCTGCGGCCGGATCGAGCTGCAACAAGGTTGCCGCCGCAGCATTGGTCACTGGGCCGTTGCCGGCCTGGACCAGCACATCGGCCGACTTGCCGGCGGCAGCCGCGGGCCGCAACACGCCGGCCACCGACGGTGCAATCAAGGCCAGCATGGCGCCGGCCAGCGCGGACGCTGCCCGATCATCCCCTTCGCTGGTGTCCGCCGGCGCCTTCGCCACCGGTAGGTTGGCTTCCTGTGCCGGGGATGCCGGCGGCGTGGTTGATGCGGTCGGCGGCGCGGCGGCTGGCGCATTCGCCGGCGCTGCCGGCACGTCATGCGCATCTTTCGCCTGGGACGCGTCCGCGCCGGGCTTGCTCGCCTCATGCGGTTTCGTGTCAGGCGCAAAAGCATGCGGTTGCGTGGATGAGCGATCGGGATCGCGCGACGCATTCCGCTGTCGCGCGACATGCAGTTGATGATCGAAATGATCCGATCCGGCCGAGGATGCGGCCGATCCGGGGGCCGTGCCGGCGGAGCTGCCGCGAGGCGCGGCAGTCGTGACGGAAGTGGAACCAACGGTGGCGGCAGTCATGTGATGGACGCTCCGGAAAAAGATGATGGACAGGCGGCTGCCGACAGCGCGCCGGCAGGGAACGGCGACAAGCTCGAACCGCGCCATGCGAACGCGGCGCTCATCGCGGCCGCCGGTACTGCATGCGTTCGTCGACCTCGGCCTGCTCGTGGCGGTCCTCCGCCTGTCGTTCCAGCTCGCGATGCTGCGCGACGACGCTCTCCAGCGCGCTCTCGCGCGCATGCGTCCGCTGCCAATGATCGCGAACCTGCGCCAGCAGCTTTTGCTGCCGCGCGATCTCGCCCTGCTGCTGCATGATCGCCTGATCGATGCGTTCGACGAATTGCTGGCGGTTGAGCAGCGTGGCCACGTTGAGCGCGCCGTCGCCGCTGGCGGCGTACTCCTCGCGATAGCGCCGCAATTCGGCAAGCTGATGCTCCGCCTTGGCCAGCGCGTTTTGTTGTGCCGCCAATTGCACCAGCGCTTCCTCGCTGCGCTGCTTGGCCTGCTCCACCGCAGGCAGAAGTTGTCTCGCGCGGGAATTCATGTAGTCACCTGCTCGGCGAGCGCGTCGAGTTTCGCGATCGCCTCGTCAATCGTCATCGGCTCGTCCACCTCCTGCTGCAGGAATGCGCGCAGTTGTGGCCACATCCCGATCGCCTGGTCGACCTGCGGATCGGAGCCCTTCTGGTAAGCGCCCACCGCAATCAGGTCGCGTTGCTGTCGATAGGCGGAATAGACCTGGCGGAAGCGCTGCGCCGCGCGCAAATGCTCGCGCGTCACCACCGCCGGCATCACGCGGCTGATCGATGCCTCGATGTCGATGGCCGGGTAATGGCCCGCTTCGGCGAGGTCGCGCGACAGCACGATATGGCCGTCGAGGATCGCGCGTGCCGCATCGGCGATGGGGTCGTGGCGGTAGTCGTCGCCTTCGGTCAGCACGGTATAGAACGCGGTGATCGAGCCGCGCCCGTCCTCGTCGTTGCCGGCACGCTCGACCAGTGCCGGCATCATGGCGAACACCGACGGCGGATAGCCCTTGGTGGCGGGCGGCTCGCCGATGGCCAGTGCAATCTCGCGCTGCGCCTGCGCGTAGCGGGTCAGCGAATCCATCAGCAGCAGCACGCGCATGCCGCGGTCGCGGTACCACTCGGCGATCGCGGTGGCGTACTGCGCGCCGCGCAGCCGCTTGAGCGGTGGCGCGTCGGCCGGCGCGGCCACGATCACGGCGCGGCGGCGGCCTTCCTCGCCCAGCGTATGCTCGACGAACTCCTTCACCTCGCGGCCGCGCTCGCCGATCAGGCCGACCACCACCACGTCGGCATTGGTATAGCGGGTCATCATGCCGAGCAGGGTCGACTTGCCGACGCCGGAGCCGGCGAACAGGCCAAGTCGCTGCCCGCGCCCCACGGTGAGCAGGGCATTGATCGCGCGCACGCCGACATCCAGCGGCGCATCGATCGGCTTGCGCGCCATCGGGTTGATCGGCTCGCGCTTGAGCGCGGCGTGTTCGTCCGCATCCAGCGGGCCGAGCCCGTCCAGCGGCGCGCCATCGGCACCGATCACCCGGCCGAGCAGACCCATCCCGACCGGCAATCCGCCGCTGTGCGCGCATGGGCGTACCCGCGCATTCGGCAGCACGCCATGCATGTCGCCGACCGGCATCAACAACAGCCGCTCGTCGGCAAAGCCGACCACTTCGGTCTCGAGTTTTGCGCCATCCGCCGTGTCGACCAGGCAGCGTGCGCCGAGTGCCGCCTCGCAACCTTCCGCCTCCAGCGTCAGCCCGACCACGCGGCGCAAGCTGCCTTCCACGATCAGCGTGCGTGCCGCTTCGGCGCGGCTGCCCTGACGCGCGAACTGGCGCTGCCAGTTCGCCTGCCGCGCGGCAAGTATCGCCTCGGCGTTCATTCGTCCGGCCCGTTGCCGTCGTCGCCCAGCACGGCGTCGATGACCGCTGCCAGGCGGGTTTCCACGCGCGCATCGAGCCGCGAACGCGCGCTTTCCAGTTGGCAGTCGCCGCGCGCCAGCGCGGGATCGGCCAGCAACTGCCAATGACTTTCCGCCGCGCCGAGTTCCTGCAGCAATGCCAGATCGTCCGGATGCACGTGCACGCGAAGTTCGCGCGTGGCGGCAGGCAACATGCCGGCTGCCTGGCGCACGGCGTTCGCAATCAGTCCGGGTGACAACTGCAACTCGTGCGCGATCACGCGACTGGCCACGATCGTCGCCAATCGGGCCAGCTCCTGCCCGGTCTGCTCGTCGAGCGACTGCAGCGGCCGCGCCGCCGCGTCATACAGCGCGTCGAGTTGCGCGAGGCGCTGCTGCAGTTGCTGCTGCGCCGCTGCCAGGCCTTCGGCGCGACCGGCGGCGTAACCCTCCGCACGCGCCTGTTCCTCCAGCGCCGCCAGTTCGCGCACGGTCGGCTGCGGCGGCGTGTTGGCGGCCTTCGGCGTGAGCGGCTGGGTGCCCACGTTCGGCAGCTCCCAACGCTGGAAATCCGAAGTCGCTTGATGGATCGCGGCGGCCATCAGACGAACTCATCCCCGCTGGCGGCCAGGCTGAGCTGGCCCGCGTCGGAAAGTTTGCGGGCAATGCCAAGCACCTCTTTCTGCGCCGCATCGACGTCGCTCAGGCGTACCGGCCCCTTCACCTCGAGGTCGTCGCGCATCATGTCGGCGGCGCGCTTGGACATGTTGGCGAAGATCTTTTCGCGGATCGCCGGCTCGGCGCCCTTCAAGGCCGTGATCAGCGTGCCGGACGGCACTTCGCGCAGCAGGACCTGCATGCCGCGATCGTCCAGCTCGGCCAGGTCCTCGAACACGAACATCAGATCCTCGATGCGCCCGCCCAGGGCATCGTCCTGGCTGCGTATCGCCGTCATCAGCTCGGCCTCGCGGCTGGTTTCCATCGCATTGAGGATGTCGGCGGCGGCCTTGAGGCCACCGACGTTGGCAGACTTGAGTTTCTTGTTGGTGCCGGAGAACTGGCGCTCCATGATTTCGTCCAGTTCGTTCAGCGCGTGCGGTTGCACGCCATCGAGCGTGGCGATGCGCATCACCGCATCGGAGCGCACGCGCGGCGGCAGGTAGCCGATCACTTCGGCCGCCTGGTCCGGCTCCAGATGCGCCAATACCAGCGCGATGATCTGCGGGTGCTCCTGGTTGATCATCTCGGCGATGGCGCGGCTTTCCATCCACTTCAGCGACTCCAGCCCCTTGCTGCTGCGCCCGAGCAGGATGCGATCGATCAGGCCGCCGGCCTTGTTCTCGCCCAGCGCGTTGACCAGGATCTTGCGGATGTACTCCTCGGTACCCACGCCGAGCGAGGTTTGCCGGCCCATGTCTTCGTTGAGCTTGGTCAGCGCGTGCTCGACGTGCTCGCGCGATACGCTGGAGAGCGCCGCCATCGCGGTGCCGACCGCCTGCACGTCGCGGGCACTGAGGTGCTTGAGCACCTCGGCGGCATCCTGCTCGCCCAGCGTCAGCAACAGGATCGCCGCGCGCTGTGCGCCAGTGACGGGTGCGTCGGAACGGTTAGTTGCCATCTTCGCTCACCCAGTTCTTCACGACTTGCGCCACCTGTTTGGAGTTTTCGCCGACCATCCGCCTGGCCAGACCGATGCGTTGTTCATAGGCAAGCGTCGGTACGGCGCCGAGGCGAGCCGGCTCGTTCGCTGCCGGCTCGTCGTCGACGCGCACGGAAATCTTCGGCATCGGCGAGGGCAGTGCCCGCGCCGCGACCTCGCCGCGCAGCAACCCCTTCAACAGGGGACGCAGCAGGCCGAAGGCCACCAGCAGCGCGATCAGCACACCGAGCCCCTGCTTGATCAGGTCCATCGCGCCGGGCCGCTCCCACAACGGGGTTTCGGGCAGTTCCTCGGGGGCCGGACCGCGGTGAAATGCCTGGTTGACGACACTCACGCTGTCGCCGCGCGCAGCGTCGAAGCCGACCGCGTTCTTGGTCAGTTCGGTCAGGTGCTGCAGTTCCTGCGCCGTGAACGGCACGCTCTTGGCGGGCTTGGCGACGCCGGTATCCGGGTCGATCACCGGATTGCCCAGCTTGTCGTCCAGCACGACCGCCACGGTCAGCCGGGACAGCCTTCCCGCGGGGTCGCTGACATGGCTGATGGTGCGGTCGAGTTCGTAGTTGCGGGTGGCGCTGCTGGAGCTTTCGCCGGAGTCGGCAACGGCCTTCGTGCTGCTTGCCGAAGCGGGCTTGCCGCCGGCGGGGTTGGCCGCGGTCGGCTGCGCCACCAAGGTCGGCGGCTGGTTGCTCAGCGCGCCAGGTATGCCGCCAGGCGCTGCCACGCCAGCGCCGTGATGCTCGTCGCTGGTCTGTTCGCTGCGCAGGGCCGGATGATCGTGGCCATAGGTCTCGGTCGCTTTTTCGGTCTGGCTGAAATCGAGATCGGCGTAGACCTGCGCCCGCACCCTGCCCGGCCCGACCAGCGGCGTCAGCAGTTGCTCGATGCGTTCGGCATAGGTGTTCTCGATGCGCGTGGCCATGGCCAGGCGCTTGTCGCCCACCGCGCCGGGGCTGTCCGGATCGGTGGTCAGCAACTGGCCCTGCTGATCGATCACCGAGACCTGGCGTGCGTCCAGGTCGGGCACGCTGGCGGCCACCAGGTGAACGATCGCCGCCACCTGGCCGGCGTCGAGCTGGCGGCCCGGGTACAGCGTGAGCAGCACCGATGCGCTGGCCTCGCGGTTGTCGCGGATGAAGGCCGAAGGCTTGGGCAACGCCAGGTGCACGCGCGCCGAGCGTACCGACTGCAAGCCGCTGATGGTGGTGCCGAGGTCGGTTTCCAGCAGTTGCTGGTAGCGGGTGCGCTCGGCCAGGTCGCTCATGCCGAACGGCGAATCGGCGGCCGGCAACGCGCTGCTGTTGGCGCTGCCCTGCGGCAATCCTTTCGCGGCCAGCTTGAGCCGCAGTGCGGCCAGGTCGGCGGCCGGCGCCATGATCGATGAACCATCGCTGCCCAGCTGGTAAGGCGTGTTGTTCGATTGCAGCTCCTGCACGATCGCCGAGGCGTCCTTCTGCTCCAGGCCGGCATAGAGCAGGCCGTAGTTCGGTCCGCGCGACCACAACACCACGGCCACTCCGAGCGCCACCGCGGCGGCAACCGCCACCAGCAGCACGAGCTGGCGCGTCGCCGGGTTGCTGGCGATCTGCTTGAAGGGGTCCAGGCGCGAGCCGTTGTTTCCGGTCGTCGCGATGGCGTTGTCTGCCATGTTGCTGCTCGTTTTCTAGGGGCGGGGTCGGGTCGACGCGAATGCGTCAGACCGGCATGTTCATGATGTCCTTGTACGCATCGACCAGCTTGTTGCGTACCTCGACCATGGTGCGCAGCGAGAGGTCGGCTTTCTGCACCGCGATCATGGTGCGGCCCAGATCAGCGCCGGGGTCGCCGCGTTCGAAACTCGCCGCCATGCGGCCGGCTTCCATCTGGTTGCGACCGACCGCCGAAATCGACTGCTTGAGCACCGATGAAAAATCCGCCTGACCGCCAACCGGAGGCGCCGCCTTGAACGCGGCTTCCGGCGGGCGCACCTGCGCCGTCATCTGGCGCATCTGGGAAAGCAGGTTGTTGACGTCGATCGTGCTCATGTCGGTTGACCCATGTGATGACGGAATCCCGGCGCATGACGGGTTTGCAGTGATGGATGCACGAGCCGTGCCACGCTGTCGGGGACCACACCCGGTGCGAATGGGGCATATGCCGCTGCTACACGGCGATGCTGTTCTGCAAGCCGTACTTGCGCAGCTTCTCCACCAGCGTGGTGCGCTGCATGTGCAGCAGCCGCGCGGCATGGGCCACCACGCCGCCGGTGGCGTCGAGTGCCTGGCGGATCAACCCCACTTCGATGTCGGCCAGGTGGTCCTTCAGATCCAGCCCCTCGACCGGCAACATGCGCAGCGCATCGGCGACCGGCTGCACGCCGGCCTCGGTCGGCAGCGGCTGATCTTCCATCAGCGCCAGCAGGGCCGAACCGTGCACTTCGTCGACCGCATGCTGGCCGCGATATTTTTCGGGCAGGTCGCTGCTGCGCACTTCGCCGTGCGGAAACAGGATCGCCATGCGTTCGACCAGGTTGGAGAGTTCACGCACATTGCCCGGCCATGCATGCGCACGCAACGCCTGCATGGCACCGGCACTGAAGCGCACCACGCCCAGGCCGCGCCGGGCCAGCCGCTGGTTGAATTCGTTCACCAATGTCGACAGGTCGTCCAACCGTTCGCGCAGCGACGGCAGCTCCAGCGGAAACACGCTCAGTCGGTAGAACAGGTCTTCGCGAAACTGGTCGTTGGCGATCGACTGCTCCAGGTTGCGGTGGGTGGCGGCGATGATGCGCACGTCGCAGCGCTGGGTCTTGTTGCCACCGACACGCTCGAACGCGCGCTCCTGCAGCACCCGCAGCAACTTCACCTGCATCGGCAGGCTCATGTCGCCGATCTCGTCGAGAAACAGCGTGCCGCCTTCGGCCATTTCGAAGCGACCCTTGCGTGCGCTGATTGCACCGGTGAAGGCGCCCTTCTCGTGACCGAACAACTCGCTTTCCAGCAGCTCCGCCGGGATCGCTCCGCAGTTGATCGCCACGAAGGGTTTGTCGCGACGCGGCGAATGCCCGTGGATCGCCCGCGCCACCATCTCCTTGCCGGTGCCGGACTCGCCCAGTACCAGCACGCTCGAATCGAACGGCGCCACCTGGCGGATCAACGCATTCACCCGGACCATCGGCCCCGAATTGCCGACGAACCGTGAACCGCCGGCTTGCCCGCCCAGCAGGCGCGCATAGATGTTGCGCATCGCTTCGGCCATTTTTTCGTAGCGCAGCGGAAATTCCAGCATCGCCATCCTGCCGGCAAACGGCGAGGACTCGGCGCTGAAGCGCTCGACCCACGGCGAGTCGCTGGCCACCAGCAGCGGTATGTGCCCAGCCGCCGCGCCGAGCAGCGCAAACTGGCGCTCGGCCTCGGCATCATCATCGACGTTGCCGACATAGACCGCGCGCCAAGCCTGGGTGGCGTCGTCGATCTCGCTGCACGCCGCCGCATGCTGCGGCCGGTAGCCGAGGAAGTGGATCGCCGACAGCACGGATTCCACACGAGCCTGATCGGATTCGATCACCAGGAAGTCGAATTTCTGCATCACTCTTTCTCCTTACTGCACGTGTGGAGATCCATGCTTCCCAGCGGATCTGCATTTTCATCGGTGCCGACTTTCCGTCGCCGGCGACGTTGAAACGTGAGCAATAAGAAGGCCAGCTTTGCGACCCGTGGCGACAACAAAACGTCGCATGTCGGCAAAACATGCATGACCGCGATGGCCTGCTGCTGCCCACATACTCAACAGTTCTGTCTTAACTGACTGAAACAACGGAGGTTTGCACAAGGCCACGGAGGCGACCTCGGGGTGCTGAAGGGCGTGGGGCCGCGTCAGGGAAATTGCATGCCAACTTTCATGGATGTGAGGTGCATCACATTTGCCTCGTCAACAAAATCACACCTCAATCAGTGAGTTGCCGTGCTTCTGCCACTTTGCGTCGGTGATGGCGAAAAACCAGACGCTCAATTGCGTCACTCATCACGTCACTCAGCGGGGCGAACACCACGAACGCCCGGCCGTCATCCAGCCGGCGCTCCACGCGCGCGGGCAATTCCAGCGGCAGGCTGCGGCACACGTCGAAATGCAGGCGCAGCAGCAAGGCTTCCCCCGGCGGCAGCAACGCAGCAGGCAACAACGCCCCGACCGCGTTGAAACGCAGCATCTGGCGCGGGGGCAAGGTGTCGGCGGGGACGAGCAGGTGGTTGACGATATCCACCAGGGCGGTGAGCTTGGCGTCCATCCGCAGCATTTCCTGCATCAACGGGGTGTCGTCCTCGCCGATGTCGGCACGACGTTCTTCCAGCGCGGCGATGGCCGCCAGCGTGTTGGCATTTCGTTCGGCCAGTCGCAGCTGTTGCGCCTGCGACGGAGGCCAGGCCAGCGGCTCGCTGTCGACATGCAGCGCTTCCTCACTGCTTACGCGTTGCTCGAAATCGTCCCAGCTGTTTGTCATCGTTCGATCCTGCGGCGCGGCGATATGCCGAAACCGCCATGAAGGCGGTCTTTTGGCGCTGGCTCAAGAAGCCACTGCCCTGTGCGGAAACCCGACGCCGGCCATGGCTCCCCCGACGCCGGTTGGCAACAATATACGCCCTACTTTTGCGCGTAGGCGAGGATCGCTTTGGATCGGTCGGTTTCCTTCTGCCACTGCCCCGCCACCGTGTCGCGTGCCCGCCGAACGAGCTCCTGCAGCTCGCGGTCGCACGCCAGCAATTCATCCAGTTGCGCATGCGTGGCGGCATCGCGAGGATGCTGGCGCAGTACCAGCGGTTCGCGCTCGGCTTCCAGTGCGGTCAATCGCTCCCAATCCTGTGCGTGGCAGGCGATCAGCATGTCGCGGGTCAACTGAAGCGCCTGCGCCAAAGGCGTCTGCTGCGACACATTCGCTGGCTCGGTCATGCGCTTGCGGCATGCTCAGCGGCGCCGGCCGGAGCGACCTGCACCCAGCTGTCGCGCACCTGTTGCAGCAGCTGGCTGACCTCGTCGATCAGGGTGGTGTCGTCACGGATGTTGGCCTGCAGCAGGCGCCGGCTCATGTAGTCGTACAACGCATCCAGCCGCTCGACCATGGCCGGATCCGCCTTGGGATCGAGGCTGTCACGCAGCCCGCCCAGGATTTCGATGCAGCGCGAGATGGTTTCGCCCTTGGCCGCCGTCTCGCCGCGCTGCATGTGTGCACGGGCCTTGACCATCCGCTCCAGCGCACCATCCATCAGCAAGGTGATCAGGCCATGCGGATCGGCCGACTCCACGCCGCCATGCGAACGGACTTGTTGGTAGGCGCCTGCGCCGTAACCGAATCCCATGACCGTATCTCCTTACTTCTTGTTGCTGTTGGTAAGCGCGTCGAACTGCTGGGTGAGGTAGCTGCTGGTGCTGTTGAGCTTGGACATCAGCGTGTCCAGCGCGGTGAACTGCGCCTGGTAACGTGCGGTGAGGCTGTCCATGCGGGCGTTCAGCGCGTCCTGCTGGTCGCCCAGGTCCTTCAGCTGCTGGCTGATGCTGTCGGTGCGCCCGGCCAGTACGCCGCTGTCGCCAACCCAGTTGGTCAGCTGGGCACCCAGTTGCGCGGAGAAGCCGTTGTCGCCGCCGAACACGTCGCTGACCTGCTTGCCGCCATCGGCGAGTGCCGCGTTCAGTGTGTCGCTGTCGAGCTTGAGCGTTCCGTCCACCTGCAACGAAATGCCGATCGAGGACAGCGTGGCGCCATTGGCGCTGCCGCCGATGATCCGCGACAAGGTGCTGTTGATGCCGTTGAGCGTGGCGTCGCCGATCATCGCGCCGGCGGTCTTCGTCGTCGCATCGTATTTGGTCAGGTTTTGATAGATGCCGACGAAGCTGTTGTAGGTATTGACCAGGTTGGTCAGCGCGCTGGTCGCCTTGGACGGGTCATTGGCCACGCTGACCGTGCTGGTACCCAGCGCGGACAGGTTGAGGGTGAGTCCGTCGATGGCGGTGCTGATGCTGTTGCCGGCGCTGTTCGCGGCCAGGCCGTCGATGGTGTACAGCGCATCGCTGGCCGCGGTGATCACGGTCAGATTGTTGCCGCTGCCGGCGCTCGCATCGTAGTTGAGTGCGGCAAGACCGCCATCGCCGCCGCTGCTCGACACCGTAAAGCCATTGGCTGCGCCGGTGCGGGTGCCGCTCAGCACCAGGTGCGCGCCGTCGGTACCGTTGACGATGGTGGCGCTGACGCCGGGGTTGTCGCTGGCCTTGTTGATCGCATCGCGAATCGATGCCAGCGAGTTGTTGCTGCCATCGATGGAAAGATTCATGGTCTGGCCGCCCACCGCAATGGTGAGTGTGCCGGTACCGACCGTGGTGCTGCTGCCGGTGAACGCACCGGACGAGGCCTTGAGGGCGCTGGCCAGCTGGGTCACTTCGATCTTGTAACTGCCGGCGACGGCGCTGCCGGTCGCGGTGGCGTTCAATATGGTGGTGTCGCTGCTGCTCACGCTGTGCGCGCTGAATGCGCTGCCATCGCTGATCGAGGCCATCGCCGATTGCAAGGCCGAAAGCGCGGCGCTGACCTGGCCAAGCGCGGAAAGCTGGGTATTGGCGGTTTGCGCCTGATCGGTGATCTGGTTTTGCTGGGGTGCCTTCTTGGCATTGACCAGTTGGGTGACCAGGGTGGCTACGTCAAGACCCGAACCGACGCCCATCGAGGTCAACAGGCCGGTGGTGGGTGTGGCGGAATTGACGGTGATCGCCATGGTCGGGTCGTCCTGGATTCAAATGGAACGGCCGCGGACATCCGCGGCCGTTCCGGTGGCAAGTTACTGCAGCAGCTTGAGCACGCTCTGGGTGGAAGCGTTGGCCTGCGCCAGCACCGAGACACCGGCCTGTTGCAGGATGTTCGCGCTGGACATGTTCGCGGTCTCGGCAGCGAAGTCGGCATCCTGGATCTGGCTGCGCGACGAGCTGAGGTTCTGCGAAATGGTCTGCAGGTTGGCGATGGTGGAATCGAAACGGTTCTGCACCGCGCCGAGATCGCTGCGCATGGAGCTGATGGTGCCCAGGGCGGCATCGATGCGGCTGATGGTGTCGTTCGCGCCGCTCACCGTCTTCACGTTGCTGCTGGCCAGGTCGCCGCCGGTAGCGATGGCGGTGGCACCGGCACCGGAGAAGCCGAAGTCGCCCGCACCCGAAGCGGCCTTGGTGCCGTCCACGGTCAGCGCAGACTGCGAGTTCAGGTGCAATGCCTTGCTGCTGCTGTCGTAGTAGGCGGAGACGCCGGCAATGCCCTTGCTGTTGATCGCATCGACCAGGCTCTGGGCGTCCTTGTAGGTGCCCGCCATGTCGGTACCGTCGATCTTCAGATCGCCAGAACCGAGGGTCAGGTCGGCCGGCGTGCCGGCGACCGCGTCCGCACCGGCGACGTTGCCGGTGATGAACGCCGCATCGGCGCCGCCGATCGTGATGGCGCTGGCCGAGCCCGTCGCTGCCGTGGTGATGGTGAAGCCGTCGGTACCGCTGGCGGCGACGGTGTAGACGCCTGCGCCACCTGCACCTGCATCCAACTGGGTCTGCACATCAGCCACCAAGGTCGCCTGGTCGGTCTCGGCGGTCGCCAGGGCAACCGTGGTGCCGTCGACCGTGAAGGTCTTGGGCGTACCCGTACCAGCGCTGTAGTCAAAGCCTGCAACGCCCGTGGCCGTGGCCACCGACGCGGTTGCGGCGGTGCCGCCGGAAGTGAACAGGCTGCTGATGTCACCGGTCGCCGAGGTGGCTACCTGGCCGACCTGCTTGGCGCCGGCGCCCTGGCTCAGGTTCACCGAGATCGTCTCGCCGACGTTGGCGCCGATCTGGAACGCAGCGCTGCCGAACGTGCCGTCAAGGACGTGGCGGCCGTTGAACGTGGTCTGCTGCGAGATGCGGGTGATTTCCGACAGACGCTGCTGCACTTCGGCATCGAGCGCGGCGCGGTCGCTGTCGGAGTTGGTGGCGTTGGCCGACTGCACCGCCAGTGTGCGGATGCGCTGCATGTTGTTGGTCACCTCGTTCAACGCCGACTCCGTGGTCTGCGCCAGCGAGATGCCGTCGTTGGCATTGCTGACCGCCTGGTTCAGGCCGTTGATCTGGGTGGTGAAGCGGGTCGAGATGGCGAGGCCGGCGGCATCGTCCTTGGCGCTGTTGATGCGCATACCGGACGACAGACGCGAGATCGCGGTGGCCAGCTTGCTCTGCGACGACGCCAGATTCTTCTGGGCGTTCAGGGAGCTGATGTTGGTGATGACGCTCATGACCATGGGAATTCTCCGAATCGGGGTGATGTGCCGAGGTGAGTCGGCTCAGACAATCCGGCGGGGATTCACCATTGAATACATCCGCCTTGTGGACTGTTTCGACGCACCACACCGAAACTTGAGCCTTGTCAACGCAAATAATCGAACAACTTCGAGCCCTGGATCTTGGTGAACGTCTGCTGCGCCGCCTGCAGGGCGGTGGTCTGCGCGCCCAGCTGGCTGATCGCGTCGTAGTAGTTCACGGATTGCACGTCCGACAGCGCGCTCTTGTATTGCAGGGTCAGGTCGTCGTTGAGCCCGCTCTGCTGATCGAGCGCATTCATGCGCGCGCCGACAGCACCGCGCGTACGCGTGATGGTGTTGATCGCCTGATCGAGATTCGCGAACTGCGTGTTGATGTCGTTCTGCGTGTCCGCGCCGCCACCGTTCGGCTGCTGCAGCGTGCCGATGATCTTGTCCAGCGTGGTGAACACATCCTGCGTGGACGATGCACCCAGGGCGAAGCTGTCGCCCGCCGCGGGCGTGCCGCTGAATGCCACCTGCGCACCGCGGAAGCTGACGCTGCCACCGACCGCCGGGTCGTAGCTGCCGCTGTCCAGCACGGCGCCGCCGCCATCGCGCACTTCATACGTATCGGCCGCGGTGAACACGATGCTGTAGCTGCCGCCATCCCACGCCGAAGGATTCGCATGCGGATCGCTGACGCTGCTGGCACCGGCCACGGCGCTGCCGGTGTTGGCGGCGGCGGCACTGATCGCGAAGGTGCCGTTGCCGGTGGGAATGTTGGCGAATACGGCACTGCCCGGATCGCCGGTGGCGACCTGCAGACCCGGGCCTGCAGCCACCATGCGCTGGCCGTCGTCACCCACGTAGGTGACGCCGTTCTGCGAGGCGAACGGCTCGGTGCCGGTGCGGTTGCCGGCGAAGATGTATTCGCCCTGGCCATCCTTGCTGTTGGCCTGCCCCAGCAATTGCTGGCGCAACTGCACCATCTCGGCGGCGATGTCGCCGCGGGTTTCGTCGGTCTGCGTGCCGTTGGCGGCCTGCAGCAGCAAGGTGCGCACGCGGCCGAGTACGTTGGTGACGTTGGACAGGCTCTGGTCTTCCAGCCCCAGTCGCGCGTTGGCGCTGGTGATGTTGCGCTGGTATTGCGCGGTATCGGCGGTGACGTGCGTCAGGTCCAGTGCGCGCGCCGCGCCGACCGGATCGTCGGACGGCTGGTTGATGCGCTTGCCGGTACTGAGCTGCGTATTGATGTCGGACAGGTCGCTCTGCCGGTCCATCATGCTGCCGACGGACTGCTGCTGCATCCAGCTGGTGGAAACTCGCATGGCTTACCTCTGCACGGCGCTGAGCAACGCGCTGAAGATGGTGTTGGCGGTGGTGATGACCTGGGCCGAAGCCTGGTAGGCCTGCTGGTAGCGCACCAGGTTGGCGGCCTCTTCGTCGATGTTCACGCCGGACACGCTTTGCTGCGACGACATCGCCTGGCTGTAGACCGCGGTCTGCGTGGTCAGGTCGTCCTTGGCCAGCGCGCCGGCACCGCCGACCTGCCCGACCAGCTGGCTGTAGGCGCGGCCCACGCTGGTGACGCCGCCATCGAGCACGCCGAGGTTGGCGACCTTGCCCAGCGCCAGCGCGTTCGTGTTGTCGCCCTGCGCATTGGTATTGCCCTTGACGTTGAAGCTGTCGCCGGCCGCCGGTGCACCAGCGAGCTTCAGGCTCCAGCCGGCATGCACGATCGGCTGGCCGGCGGTGAATACCTGGGCGGGGCCACCGTCGATGCTGTAGCTGGTCGGCGAAGTGAACACGATCGAACTGGGGGTAAACAGGTTCGGGTCGCTGCCGTCGCTGACACTCGCGCTGGCGACGGCCGTACCGGTATTGGCACTGCCGGCGCTCGCCGTCAATGCGGCAGCGGCGGCGATCTTGTCGGGATCGTCGATCGCCACCGTGAAACCGGCCGCGCCGTTGCGACTGGGCTGGATGCGGAAACTGTCGCCCGCCGTGGGGCTGCCGCCGACCACCAGGCTCAAGCCGGCCGCCTTGAACGGATCGGCGGCGGTGCCGCTGCCACTCAGGGCGACGCTGGTGCCGTTGCTGTCGCGCAGTGTCCAGGGACTGGTGCCGTCGTAGCTGAGCACATAATCCTTGCCGCTGAGCGCACCCATGTCGCTGATGCTGGCATCCAGCGTGCCACTGCCCGCATTGGTGCTGGCCGCCTGCACCGCCGGCCCGGCGACGTCGAAGAAATCGCCGCCCACGTCACCCTTCAGATCCACGCCTTGGCCGTGCTGCGCGTTGAAGCTGCTGGCCATAGCTTGAGCGGCGCGACCGAGCTGGGTCTGTGCCGGGTCGAGCACGGTGCGCTGGAAATCCAGCAACGCGCCGAGCGCGCCACCGCCGAGCCGGCCGCTCAGCACGCTGCCGGAGGTGCCGACCACTTCCTGCCGTGTGGCGTCGTAGATGTTCGGCGCCGTGCCGAGCGCATGCGCCTCGGTGCCGGTGACCAGGCCCATGCCGTTGCCGGCGAAGACGCTGATGGTGTTGTCGTTCTGCGCCGTCACGCTGATGCCGACCTGGCCGGCCAGCTGCTTGACCAGTGCATCGCGCTGGTCGAGCAGATCCGCCGGCGGCGTACCGTCGGTGGCGGCCGAGGAGCGGATCTGGCCATTCAATTTCGCAATCGACTGGCTGATGTTGTTGATCGAATCGACGGTGTCGCTGACCTGTTGCTGCACCTGGCCGTCGAGCTGGCTGAACTGGCCGGACAGGGAATTGAAGGTGCTGGCCAGCGCGCCGGCGCGCGCCAGCAGTACCTGTCGCGATGCCGCGTCGGACGGCGCATTCGCCATGTCCTGCACCGCGCCATAGAACTGGTCCAGCGAAGTCTGCAGGTTGACGCTGCCGGAAAGCTGGTTGTTGAGCTGGCCGGTGAGTGCGGCCATCGTGGTTGCGCGGCTTTGCCCGGACGAGGCCGACCACAGTGACTGGTTGAGGAACTGGCTGTAGGCACGCGTCACCGCCACCGTGTTCACACCGGTGCCGATGTAATAGCCGCCCTGCCCCTCGGGCAGTCTGGCGCCGAACGACACCTGCTGGCGGCTGTAGCCGTCGGTGTTCACGTTGGCCACGTTGTGGCTTACCGTGCTGAGCCCGATCTGCGCGGCAAGCAGCCCGGACACGCCGGTCGAAAGCATGTCAGCCATGGAACATCCTCGGTGCATGGAGCGCCACCGTTTCGGCGCAAGGCTTGTCAACGTTAGCGGCACAAGAGCCGATCACTTGAGGTTGCGGCCGGTTCGCGCGAGGCGGACAGGCCAGCACGGCCGCCGCCGCGGCCAGGATTTCCGGCGTGATGTGGCGGGCAGGCGCTGCGGCGAGCGACCCCATGCGCAGCGCCCGGCTCATTCGCCGTCCAGATTCAACGAGGCCAGCGCTTCGCGCATGCGCGGGCTGTTGGCGATCGCGGTGAGCTTGGCCACGTAGGCCGGATCGGTCGCATAACCGCCCCGCACCAGTCCACGCGCGAA
This sequence comes from Rhodanobacter sp. T12-5, assembly GCF_008329435.1. GTDB lineage: Bacteria > Pseudomonadota > Gammaproteobacteria > Xanthomonadales > Rhodanobacteraceae > Rhodanobacter. Next base: position 849,338 of record NZ_NPKN01000001.1, on the reverse strand, counting down.
GCCTGCAATGTTCTCGCCCTGGTCCAGCGCCTGCGCGTAACGCGGGCTGTCGGCAATCAGGCGCGCATAGTCGGCAAACGAATCGGACGGCGAATCGTAGGCGCGGAACTGGTCGCGCTTGCGCACGGCCACGCCATTTTCGTATTCCAGCGTGGGCACGCTGACCTTGTCGCCGCCCCAACCGCCGCCGGCCTTGATGCCGAACAGGTTGTTGCTGCTGCTGCCGTCGCCATGACTGGGCAGGTGCTTGCCCCAGCCGGTTTCCAGCGCGGCCTGGGCCAGCAGCGCGCGCACCGACACGCCCAGTTTTTTTGCCGCGGCCTCGGCATGCGGCGCGAGCGCCTGCACGAATTTCACCGGGTCGCCGCCCGGCAGCAGGTTCGATGCCGCACCGGCCACGTCCATTGCGCCCTGTGCCAACCGGTCCAGTGCATCGCGCCAGGATGAACCAGCATCAGCGGTCGACGGCATCGCACCGATGCCGTCGCTTCCATCGTCGGCACCGGATGCATCCTTGTCGGAACCCAGTTGCAGCAATGCCCTCACATTGGCATTGATCACGCTGGCGGCCGGCGGCGCGAGCGCCTGGCTGCCGTCGCCGGGCTTCGTGGCGGCATCGGCCGCCGCCATCTTGCCGCCAAGCTGGCGCACCAGCATTTTTGCGATGCCGATGCCGTTGTGGCCGTTGGCCAGGCTCAACGACAACTGCTGGTCGAACAGGTCGCGATACGAATTGACCTGCTCGCTGCCGGCGATGTCGCTGCCCATGCTGGCGTTGGCGTCGCGCATGGACTTGAGCATCATCTTGGTGAAGATCGCCTCGAACTGTTTGGCTACCGCCGGCAACGCGCTCTTGCCGCCATCGCTGCGCGCCTGTGCCTTGAGCTGCTGGAAGCCGGACAGTTCGGTCCAGGTATCGAGTGCCGGGGATGTGCCGTTGAGGGGCGTCATGATTTTGTCACCTGATCAGATCACGACGAGATCTGCATGAAGCGCGCCAGCCTGCTTCAGCGCCTGCAGTATCGAGATCAGGTCGCTCGGCGTGGCGCCGACCTGATTGACCGCCCGCACGATCGTGTCCAGGCTGACGCCGGGACCGAACTTGAACATGTGCGCACCGTCTTCGCTGACCTGTACGTTGCTGCTCGGCACGATCGCGGTCTGGCCCTGGCTGAACGGCGCCGGCTGGCTGACCAGCGGCTGCTCGCCGATGGTGACCTGGATCGCGCCGTGCGCGACTGCCGCTGCGCTGACCCGCACGTCCGAGCCGATCACCACCGTGCCGGTGCGCGAGTTCACCACGATCCGCGCCGGCGCATCGCCTGGCTGCACGTCCAGGCTCTGGATCGCGCCCAGCCAGGCCACTTTCTGCGACGGATCCTGCGGACCGCGCACGGAGACCGAACCGCCATCCAGCGGTTGCGCGGTACCCGCACCATAGGCCTGGTTGATCGCGGTGGCGATGCGTGCTGCCGTGGTGAAATCGGCGGTGTTGAGGTTGAGCGTGAGGTTGTTGCTGGTGGCGAACGACGAGGCCACGGTGCGTTCCACCGACGCACCGTTGGGGATACGCCCGCTGGCGGAAATATTGACCTGCACGCTGGAGCCGCTCTTGCCCTGCGCGCTGATGCCGCCGACCACCACGCTCCCCTGCGCCACCGCGTAGACGTTGCCGTCGGCGCCGCGCAGCGGCGTCATCAGCAGCTGGCCACCGCGGATGCTCTTGGCGTTGCCGATCGAGGCGACCGTGACGTCGATGGCCTGCCCGGGCTTGGCGAACGCCGGCAGCTCCGCCGTCACCATCACCGCCGCCGCGTTCTTGAGCTGCGGCCGCGCGTTCGCCGGCACGGTGATGCCGAACTGCTGCAGCATGTTCTCCAGGCTCTGCGTGGTGAACGGCGCCTGCGTGGTCTGGTCGCCCGAGCCGTCCAGGCCGACCACCAAACCGTAGCCAATCAGCTGATTGCTGCGTACGCCGGCGACCTGCACCAGGTCGCGGATCTTGTCGGCGTGCGCCGCAGTCGGAGCCATCGACAAGGCCAGCACGCAGCACAGCAGGGTCGCCCCGAATGCATTCCAGCGAGAGATCAGTGCGCGGACAGCCGCACGGCGGTGCCCGGCGTGGGCAAGCACGTCAGCCGGATCGGCCTCGTGCGCCAGTGCCGAAACGCGCACCGACACATCCGCGCCACGGCCGTGCTCGCCGTGATTCATGGCGAGGCACTGCCGTGGCGATTTGCCGCGATGCGTTTTCATCAGAACGGCATCCATTTGGAATTGAAGAAGCGCGACAGCCAGCCACGCGTGTTGGAGTCGGCCAGCGTGCCGCGGCCGGTGTAGGCGATGCGTGCGTCGGCGACGCGGGTGGACGGCACCACGTTGTCCTGGCCGATGTCCTGCGGGCGCACGATGCCGGAGATGCGTACCAGCTCCTGGCCCTGGTTGATGGTCAGCCACTTCTCGCCGCGCACCAGCAGGTTGCCGTTGGACAGGCGCTGCGCCACGGTGACGGTGATCTGCCCGGTGAGCTGGTTGCTCTGCGTGCTGGAGCCGGCGCCGTCGAAACTGCGCTCGCCATCCAGTCCGATATTGGCCACCTTGCCGCCGATCGAAAGTCCCTGCCCGAGAATCGTCGGCGAGGCAATGTTGGCCTTGTCGGTCTTGCTGGTGCTGGTGGTCGCCTTTTTGCTGGCCTGGGTGCTTTCCACCAGCGCCACGGTGAGGATGTCGCCCACGCGGTGTGCGCGCGAATCGGTGAACAGTTCCATGTTCTGCTGATCATGGTAGATCGAGCCGTCGGAAGCGGCGGACGCCACCGGCGGCTGTTCCAGCGGCGCCGTCGGCGCCCACTGCGCGTCGTCGCGCGCACGTGGCGAACTGGCGCAACCGGCCAGCAGGGCGAACGTGCCCAACGCGAGGGTAAAGCGGCAAAGATGGGACATCACGGCATCACTCAGGTCTTGTTGGTGAGGAACTGCAGCATCGAGTCGGCAGCGGACACCGCCTTGGAGTTCATCTCGTAGGTGCGCTGGGTCTCGATCATGTCGACCATCTGCTCGACCACGTTGACGTTGGAGCTTTCCAGCGCGCCCTGCGACAGCGTGCCCAGGCCGTTCAGGCCGGGCTGGCCGATCTGCGGCGAACCGCTGGAGGCGGTCTCCAGATAAAGGTTGTCGCCGTTGGGCTGCAGGCCGGCGGGGTTGATGAAATCGGCCAGCTGCACGGTGCCGATCTGCTGCGTCGCGGCCTGGCCCGGCAGGCTCACGCTGATGGTGCCGTCGCTGCCGATGGTGATGCTCTGGGCATTGGCCGGAACGCTGACCGCCGGGTCCACCGCGTAACCGTTGGCGGTGACGATCTGGCCGTTCTGGTCCAGGTGCAGTGAACCGTCGCGGGTGTAGGCGATGGTGCCGTCGGGCATCGTCACCTGCAGGAAGCCGCGTCCCTGCACGGCCACGTCGAGCGAATTTCCCGTTTGCTCGATGTTGCCCTGGGTGAACAGCTTCTCGCTGCCGACCACGCGCACGCCGGTGCCGAGCATCAGGCCGGCCGGGGCCTGGGTCTGCTCGGTGGTCTGGCCGCCGGGCTGGCGCAGGTTCTGGTAGACCAGGTCCTGGAACGCGGCGCGCGCACTCTTGTAGCCGGTGGTGTTGGCGTTGGCGAGGTTGTTCGAGATCACGTCCATGCGCGTCTGCTGCGCATCGAGGCCGGTCTTGGCTACCCACAGGGATGAGAACATGTCGATTGACTCCGTTTGGACGTCTGGATGTCTGTATGTGAATTCGCGCGGATCAGCTCATCTGCAGCAGACGCGACGCGGACTGCGCGTTCTCGTCGGCACTGTGGATGGCGCGGATCTGCAGCTCGTACTGGCGCGACAACTGGATCATCTGCACCAGCGTCTGTGACGGGTTGACGTTGCTGGACTCAAGCACGCCGGATTTCAGGGTGACCGCCGGGTCGGCATCGGCGGTGCCGCCACCGTTCAGGTGCATCAGCCCGTCGGTGCCCAGCGAAAGCTGGTCCACCGCCGGGTTGACCAGCTTGATGCGGCCAATCGCGGCAATGGTTTCCGGCGACTGCCCCATCGGCACCACCGAGATGGTGCCGTCGGCGCCGATGGTCATCTGCGTGCTCTGCGGCACGCTGATCGGGCCGCCATCACCCAGCACGAGGTTGCCACGGGAGTCGGTGAGCAGCCCGTCCGGGGTCATCCGCAACTCGCCGGCACGCGTATAGCCTTCGCTGCCGTCGGCACCCTGCACCGCGATCCAGCCCTGCCCCTGCACCGCCACGTCCAGCTCGCGGCCGGTGTCGATCTGGCCGCCATCGCGCATGTCCACGCCCAGCGACTGCGCCACGCTGTTGATCCGCGTGGCCATGCCCGGCCCCTGCACCGGCAGCGGCTTGAACGCCGACAGCTGTGCCTTGAAGCCGACCGTGTCGGCGTTGGCCAGGTTGTGCGCCACCTCCGACTGCTCGCGCATCATCTGGGTGGCGCCGGTCATGGCTACGTACAGTGAACGATCCATGGGGAAGATCCTCAGGAAGTGAGTGGAGAGAAGTGGGAAAAGAGAGAAGGCAGCTTTCTCTCACTACTCACTCCTGATCGCTCACTCCTCGTCAATTGCGGATATTGATGATGGTCTGGGTCAGCTGGTTGTCGGTGGAGATCACCTGCGCGTTCGCCTGGTAGTTGCGCTGGGCCTTGATCATGTTGACCAGCTGCGCGGTCAGGTCGGCGGTGTTGGATGCCTCCAGCGCACCGGCCTGCACGCTGCCGAAGGTGCCGTTGCCGGCCGCGCCCATCACCGGCGTGCCGGAGTCGAACGACGCCGACCAATTGGTGTTGTCGAGTTGGCGCAGGCCCTGTTCGTTGGAGAACTGAGCCATCGCCAGTTGTCCGAGCGAGGTGGTCTGGCCGTTGGAATACTTGGCCTGCACCACGCCCTCGCGCGACACGTCGATGCTGGACAGGATGCCGGTCGGATAGCCATCCGGATTGATCGCACTGGCTGCATAGGCATTGCCGAACTGGGTCGCCTTGCCCATGTCCAGGGTGAGCTGCATCGGGTCGGCACCAGGGCTTACCGATACGGCCGGAAAACTGAGCTTGCCGTTCGCCGGCGCGACCAGGGCGCCGCTGCTGTTGAAGGTCAACTGCTGCGACGGACCGGTCGAAACGCCATCGACATACAGGTGAGCGTTCCACACGTTGGCGGCCGGATCCTTGACGAAGTACACGACGCCGTTGTGGGCCGCGCCGAGCGAGTCGTAGGCGGTGAACGGGGTGGACTGGTTGAAGCTGGTCGGGTCGTTGAGCGGGTCGAACGCGGTGGCCGGCGGCGTGGCATCGGACGGCAGGTTCAGCGCCATCTGCACGTTGCTGGTGGCCTTGGCTGCATTCTGCGAAGTCACCAGTTGCAGGTCGGTCATCGTGCTGGTGTCGAAGGTGCCGCTGGTGGTGGGCGGAAACACCTGCAGGCGCTGGCCGTTGGCGTTCGTCACGAATCCATTGGGGTCCTTCTGGAACGCACCGGCACGGGTATAGGAATAGCCCTTGCTGTCGTGCAGGGTGAAAAAGCCGCCGCCGCTGATGGCGAAATCCAGGCTGTTCCCGGTGGTTTCCACGCTGCCTGCGGTGAACTGCTGGGCCACGTTGGTCAGGCGCACGCCACTGCCGATCTGGGTGGCGCTGAGGTTCGGCCCGGCGGCGCTGAACAGCTCGGCGAATTGCGCGCGCGAGCCCTTGAAGCCGGTGGTGCCGGTGTTGGCAATGTTGTTGGCGGTGACTTCAAGGTCGGCGGATGCCGCGTTGAGGCCGCTAAGTGCGATGTTGAAAGCCATCTGAGTGATTCCTGTGTGTTGGAGCCCGCCGGGCCCGTCAATTGATCTGCGCGACCTGACTCAGCAGGACCCCACCAAAACCATCCACGTCCAGATACGCACCATCACTGCCGGTCATGCCGACGCCGGTGACCTTGCCGCTCACATAGGTGGCGACGGCGGCATTGCCCGCCTGCGCGGTGATCTTGTAGGAGCCCTTCGCCAGCGCCTTGCCGCTGTCACCGATGCCGTCCCAGTGGAACGGAACCAGGCCGGCCGCGGGCGTGCCGAGACTCATGGTGCGCAGCACGTTGCCGTCCGCATCGGTGATCTGCACGAATACCTGGCCGCCGCCATCCGGCACATTCACCGCGCCGTCCATGCCGCCGTCCTGCAGCGTGCCCGCGGCGGAGGGCACCACCACGTTGCGCCCGACCATGCTGCTGGCCTGCAGCATCTGGTTGCCCTGCAAGGACGCACTCAGGCTGTCGAACGAGGTCTGCAGCGCCTGCGTGGCCGAGACCTGGCTGATCTGCGCCAGCTGACTGACCATCTGCGAGGAATCCATCGGCTTGGTCGGATCCTGGTTGCGCATCTGCTGCACCAGCAGGCTCAGGAAGTCGGCCTGGCCGAGAGTTTGTCCACTGGCGGCGCTGGCCGCCTTGCCGGCGGTGTTGGCACCGACGTTGGGTACATTCATGTCGCTCATGCCGCGGGCCTCATCTGTTCACGGTTCACTTGCCGAGATCCAGCGTCTTCTGCATCAGCTGGCGCGTCGAGTTCATCACTTCGACGTTGTTCTGATACGAGCGCGAGGCCGAGATCATGTTGACCAGTTCATCGACTGGATTGACGTTGCTGCTGTAGACGTAACCGGAAGCATCGGCGAGCGGGTTGCCCGGCTCGTAGCGGCTGGGAATCGCGGCCTGGCTCTCGGTGACACCGAGCACCTGCACGCCCTCACCGACCGAGTCCTTGCCATCGAACTGGCTCTTGACCGCGGCGAACAGCGGCTCGCGCGAGCGGTACGCCGCTTCGGGCGTGCTGGCCACGCTGTCGGCGTTGGCCAGGTTGCTGGCGACCGTGTTCAGCCGCACCGACTGCGCGGCCATGCCGGAACCGGCGACGTTGAAAATGGAGAAGAGTGACATCAGCCTGATGCTCCGGTGATCGCCGTACGCAACATGCGGATCTGCGCGGTGATGAAGGAAAGGCTGGCCTGGTAGTGCACGCCGTTGGCGGCGAAGGCAGCCTGTTCGGCCTGGGCATCGACGGTGTTGCCGTCCATGCTCGGCTGGGTCGGCACGCGATAGGCGAGTCCCTCGGCGGCCGGTCCTGCGCTGCCGATCTGACCTGCCCCAATCTGACCCGGAGTGGATGCCTGCAACGGCAGGGTGTCCGACGTGCCGCTTGCGGCTGCCAACACCTTGCGGAAGTCGATGTCGCGGGCGAGATAGCCCGGTGTGTCGGCGTTGGCGAGGTTGTTCGCCAGCACCTCGGTACGGCGCTGCCACAGGTCCAGTGCCCGGGTATGTATGCCGAATAGATTGTCAGTGGTCGGGTTCATCGGTTCGCTCCGCGTGCAGTTGCCGCACGGAGCTGGAGGCAAATTGCATGCCACCACGCTGAACCCCTTGCTGTTGCTGGGCTTGCGCCCACTTCGCCGACCCGCCACGAATGCGGCGTCGGCGGAAAGACGGATTGTTGACGCCAGCGGCCGCAGCCGTGGCGGGGCGTCAGTCCGCTGGCGCCTCGGCCGGATCGGGCAGCAGCTCCAGCACCGCCTGCGCGAGCAGGTCCGGCTGGAACTTGGCCACGAAACCGTCGGCCTTGACCTCCTTCACCATCGCCTCGTTGAAGATGCCACTGAGCGAACTGTGCAAGACCACCTTGAGCTGGCGCAGGCTCGGCGCCTCGCGGATCGCACGGGTCAGCGCGTAGCCGTCCAGGCGCGGCATCTCGATGTCGGACACGACCAGCTTGATGCTTTCGGCCGGATCGCCCGCGGCCAGCTCCAGCAGGCGGTCGAGCGCCTCGCGGCCGTCCTTCGCCACGATGCATTCAATGTTCATCTGCTTGAACAGGCTGACCAGGCGACGACGGGCGATCAGCGAATCGTCGACCACCATCACGCGCCGCGGGGCCAGCGAGCGCGCACCGGCCACCCGCATCATCCGCACCGACAGCTCGGCCGGCGAGGCGTCGATGCTGGCCAGCACGTGTTCCACGTCGATCACCGCCACCAGTGCCCCGTCGATCCGGGTCACCGCATTGACCCGCGCGCCGAAGCCCAGCGCTCCGGGCGGCGCGATCAGTGTTTCGCCCTCGCACTGCACCATGCGTTGCAGGTCGGCGACCAGGAAGCCCTGCACGGAGCGGCTGAACTCGGTGACCATCAGGTGGGCCGACTCCACGTCACGCAATGGCGCATAGCCGAGCGCGGCCGCCAGGTCGATCACCGGGATGGTCTGGCCGCGGTAGTCGCAACTGCCCGCCAGCAAGTCATGGACGCCGGGCATGCGCTCCATCGGCGGGCGTCGCAATACCTCGCGCACCTTGAACACGTTGATGCCGAACAATTGCTCGTCACCCAGCCGGAACAGCAGCATCGCGACCCGGTTATGACCGGCCAGCCGGGTATGCCGCTCCACCTTTTCCAGCAACGTGCCGCCCATGCGGACTCCTTTGAATGCGTTGACCGCCACGGCGGCTGTACGCGTAACCTATCGGCCGCAACGCCGTGCGCTTGAGCGTTGCCTGCAGCGGGCCGCCCGCGGCGAAGTGGCATGCGACTTGCTTCCTCAAGTTTCGACGACTTTTGACGATGTACTTGCTGCACTCCCGCGCCACACAAGGTGATGCCTGCCCCATGAGTTTGATCTGGAAACCGCACCTGGACGCCCTGGTCGAGGCCGCAGCGGCCGGCAACGACGCGCAGCTCGCGTTGCTGCGGCGCAAGTATCCGCGTGCCGCACGGGCGCTGGCCCCGCTACTCGCCCGCGTCGCCAGCCGGCCGCCGGTTTCCGTGGCGCTGCAGACGGTGGAGCAGCAAAGCCTGGTGCTGGGCGCCGTCCAGCAGCTGTCGCGCGAACAGGCCGCACTGGACAAGGCCACGAGCGAAAGCCGCAGCAGCGTCGATCGTTTGACGGATGGCGGTGCCGGTATCTCGACATCCCTGCAACAGGTCGGCGCCGATCTGGACGTGGCCCGCCACGCGGGCGTCGTCGGCGAAGCCAGCGTCAGCGAGCTCGATGGCCAGCTGCGATTGCTGCGCAGTGCGCTGTCGGCGATGAACCGCAACCAGAGCAAACTGGCCGAACAGGTCGCGCAGATTCGCAAGCTGACCGGCGTGGTGCAGGAAATTGCCCACCAGACCAACCTGGTGGCGCTGAATGCGGCGATCGAAGCCGCCCGTGCCGGCGAGGCGGGCCGCGGTTTTGCGGTGGTCGCCGACGAGGTCAAGCAGCTCGCCGAAAAAACCACGCTCACCACCACCGAAATCGAAGCCGTCACCGGCTCGATCGGCGATTTCTCGTTGCAGCTGGATGGCGACGTGCGCCATGGCCTGCAGCAGCTCGAACGGGCGCAATCGGGCGTCAGCCAGTCCGGCACCACCCTGCGCGAAGGCGGCGAAGCGCTGCGCACGGCCAGCGGGCGCATCCAGAAACTGCAGCAGAACCACGACGTGCAGCACGCGCGCGCGACCGCTGCGCAGGCCGCACTCGGCGCCCTGCAACGCCGCGGCAGCGAGGCCCGCCGTCAATCCGATTCCATGCACCGCGCCGCGCTGCTGGCCCACCGGCTCGGCCTGGACTGGCTGGAGAGCGAGAGCGGCAAGGATCCGGCCAGCCTCAGCCTCACCGTGCGCGAGGGTGCGTTGAACCTGCGCCAGGCGATGGAGCTGGCCTTGCTCGAACCCGGCGCGCTGGATCGGCGCTGGTTCGATACGCATACGATCAATCGCAGCATCGGGCGTCTGACCGCCCTGCACGACGACACTGCCGCCACCGCCAGCCTGAGTGAAGCCGGCGCGCAATTGTGCGAGCACGGCAACCGCTTCGTCTCACTGTTGTGCGACGGCCAGATCGACGAGGCCACCCGGTTGTCGCAACAGCTCGAAGCCGGACGCGAGGCCTTGCTGGGCCAGCTCGGTGCCTTGCTGGCCGAAGCATGAGGCATGGCCTGGCCAGCGCGGTTCTGGGGATCGCCATGCTGTGGCTCGGCTCGCCGCGACCTGCCGGCGCCGCTGCCGTTGCGGCCACGCAATCGCTCGACGAAGTGCGCAGCGCGGCCGAACAGGCCTTGCGCCAGCACTACGCAATGCCGGGCAGCCGGGTCGAAGTCCAGTCCGAAGCACTGGACCTGCGCCTGCACCTGACCCCCTGCCGCGAGCCACTGCAGGCGCTGATCGCCAAAAACGCAGCGACCCGGTCGCGCATGACCGTGCGCATACAGTGTCCGCAAGCCGACGGCTGGACCGTCCGCGTGCCGCTGCAACTGAAGCTGTTCCGCAAGGTGCTGGTGGCCAACCGGCCGCTGCTGCGCGGCGACGGGCTGCGCAGCGCGGATGTGCACGCCGAGGAACGTGACGTCACCCGGCTCGGCTACGGCTACCTGGAGAACCTCGACCAGGTGGGCGGCCGTACCCTGACCCGCGCCGTGGCCAGCGGCAGCGTGTTGAGTCCCGGGGTACTGGGAGGCCGGCGCATGGTGCGCGCCGGTGATCACGTGCAGATGGTGGCCAGACTCGACGGCATCGAAGTGCGCGCGGAAGGCGTGGCCCTGGGCAGCGGCGACAACGGCGCCCGCCTGCGGGTACGCAACGACAGCTCCGGCAAGGTGGTCGACGCGATGGTCAGCGCACCCGGTGTGGTGATCGCGCTGCCATGAATCCGGCGGATTGACGCCAACACCGTTTATTCTTGTCGTCCAGCCCTAAAGTTTCCGCAAAACCGGCCGATCTGTGAGTTACAGGGCCAAAAACCCAGCGAGAACGGACCCATGAATACGACCATTTCCAATAGCGGATTGCCGAAATTCACGCAGGCCACCAACAACCCGGGCAATGGCTCGGCGGCGGCCTCGACGACGTCGACAGCCTCCGGTGCTGCCGCATCCAAGCCCGACGACCAGCTCAAGCTGACCGACTCGGCACTTGCCTTGCAGGAAGCCGCCAAGCCCGGCGACGCCGCCGTCATCGATCAATCGCGCGTCGACCAGATACGCCAGTCGCTGGCCGATGGCAGTTACAAGGTCAACCCCGGCAACATCGCCGATCGCATGATCGCGCTGGACCAGCAATTCGGGGGCGTGGCCAAGGCATGAACCGGCAGCTGCAGAACGAACTGGACAGCGCGCTCAAGGCGGTGCTCGGCGACATGCAGCAAGCCGTCGGTCAACTGGCGCAGGTGCTCGAGGCCGAGCGCACCGCGCTGGGCGAAAACAACAGCGAAGCGCTGGACCAGGCCGGCGCCCGCAAGCAGGCGCTCATGCTGCAGCTTGAACAGCTCGACACCGAGCGGCAGCAACTGGGCCGCGAACATCCTGCCATGGCAGGCACGCTGGAGCCGACCTGGGCCGGCATCGTGCAATCGCTGCGCCGCTGCCAGCAACTCAACCAGCGCAACGGCAACACGGTCAACCAGCGACTGAACCAGGTGCGCCAGGCGCTCGCCATCCTGACCGGGCACTCCGGCGAAAGCGAGTTGTACGGCCGCAGCGGAGAGTTGCACGCCAGCCTGCGTTCGCAGGTGCTGGCTGCGGCTTGACGCTGGATGACAGAGAAGGCGTCACCGACTGCCTCGTGCAGACGGCATTCCCACTGATTGCGAAGCAGCCCTCCGGCAAGCCTTCGCGTTGAACGCGATGACTGATCATGAGCAACCCGACCGCCTCCGCCGCAACCTCTCCGTCGACCTCCGCACAGGGCAGCGGGGGGCCGGTGGCGTCGACGCCATTGCCGGTATTGCGGGTGCCCATGCTCGATCGCGAGCGCCAGTTGTTCGCCTACGAGATCACGTTCCATCGTGAACCGGGCGATGAGCAAAACCTGCTGCAGGCCGTGTTGTCGACCATCACCGATGGCGCCCTGACCCGCCTGGTGCGCGGCAATCGTGCGTTCCTCAACATGCCGGCCGAATTGCTGCCGGAAGATTCCGACGTACTCCTGCATCAACCCCGCCTGGGCGTGGTGCTGCAGCCCCACGTCGCATCCGACCCCGCATTGGTGAAGCGCCTGCAGCAAATGGCGCAGCGCGGTTGCCAGTTCATGCTCGACGCCACCGACGTCGACCCGGAAAGCAGCCTGGCGATCGAATCGCTGCTGCAGATGGTCCAGTTCGTGCGTCTGGATGCCAGCCGGCTGACGCCGGAAGTCCTGAAGGCGCGCGCCGAACATCTGCACGCCCGCGGCATCTGGGTGGTGGCCGGCCAGGTCAATGACCACCCCACCTACGAACGCTGCCTGGAAATGCCGCTGCAGGCGATCCAGGGACGTTACCTGTTGATCCCGCAACCGGTCGCGGTGCCGGTGCTGACCGCCAACCGGCTGAGCATGCTGCGACTGATGCGCGTGCTGCAGGAAAGCAATCCCGGCCCGGTGGAACTGGGCAACATCATTCGCGACGACGCGGTGCTCAGCTACAAGTTGCTCAGCTGCGTCAACTCGGCCTACTTTGCGCTGCCGCGGCAATTGAAGTCGGTGCAGCAGGCGGCGATCTTCTTCGGCGTCACCCGCATGCGCAACTGGATCGACACGATGTCCATGTGCAGCATGGACGATCGCCCGCCGGAGCTTTTGCGCGCCGCGCTGATCCGTGCCCACATGTGCGAGAAGCTGGCCACCGGCATGCCCAACGGCCACACCGAAATGGCGTTCACGGTCGGCCTGTTCTCGCTGCTGGACACCTTGATGTGCGCACCGATGGAATTCCTGCTGACCCACCTGCGACTGGTACCCGAAATCAGCGACGCATTGACCAGTCGCGGCGGCCCGTTCGGCACCTTGCTGAAGCAGATTCTCGCTTGGGAAGCCGGCGAGCTGACCAGCGAGCACGTGCCGCCGCAGCGTATCCAGCGAATGGCCGCGATTTACCTGGAGGCCACTCAGTGGGCCGATCAGGTTTACGCCAACGCCAGCGGCAAACCGACGAACTGAGCGATCCTCGGAGCCACCTCTGCGGCGGTCCGGGAGCGACCCACCGCCGGCGCGAACGATGACGACTCGACTGCAGCCCGCGCTGCGCTTGCGGCTCTCAATGCGTGCGCCGCAGTCGCCAGATAACCAGCACGATGCAGAGCGCCACCGCCGCAAGCCATGCGCCGGCCATGCGCAAGTCGCTGCCGAGCCACAGCATGCCGGCCACTGCGCCCACTGCCAATCCGCCCAGCCCCAAAGCGAGCAGCGGGTCGCGTCGCCCCGGATGCGTCGACAGCAACACGAACGCGCCCAGCGCGCCCAGCAGCACGGCGAGGATCCGCCCACTGAGAACAAGCTCCGGCGGCACCGGCAGGTCCGGAAACATGTCGAACAGCGAGACATCGCCGATCTGCACTTCGTAGCCTTTCCCGTCGTCGGCATCGGAAGCGGCTACCAGCCGGTCGCCATCGACCCGGGCGACAATGGTCACCAGCTGCAATGGCACTTCGTCCCAGCTGACCCGCACATCGCCCAGCCGCGGATCGCCCGGACGCTGGCTGGTCACCAGGTAATTGCCATATTTGCTGAAGCTGGCCGCAAGGTTCGTCGGCAAAGCCGCCGGATCGGGGGTGACCTGCCTTGATCCCGGCAGCGCATGCAGCAACACCGGTCCCAGCTTGAAACCGCCCATCTGTACCAGCCCCGCGTCGAAATGCTTGCCCGTGATCGGAAACCGGTCGGGATTCACATGCCCGGTCGGATCCTCGAAGCGGCGGGCATCGAGCAGCCGGTCGACCCAGTCCAGTTCGTAGTGCACGGACGCACCGATGCGCACTTCGCGCCACTGGAACATCTCCACGTGGCGCAGCAACCCCGGCGTATTCACCTTCAGGTTGAACTCCGGATCGTGCGGTGACTCGACCACCGTGGGGACACCGACCACCCGGACCATGGACCCATGCTGGCCGGCTTGGGGATGCGCGTCGGCACCCAGATCGACCACTTCGCCACCATGACGGCTGGCCGCTGCGCGATAGTTGATCAGGCCTCGGGCGTTCATCGCCACCAGCCCGACGCCCGCCAGTACCAGCAAGGCGCCGACGACATTCAGCCCGAGCTTGTGAACCGACATCGAACGGCGCAGTTCCATCAACTTGCGCCCATGGCTGTTTGCACCGACACACCGCGCAACTCGCGCTGTTCGTCGGCGGTACCGAATCGACCGCGCTCGTCGCGCGTCACGCGCGCCAACGCACAATCATGGTCGTGGGTGAAAAACAGCTGCACGCCCCGGGCGAGCTTGTCCTCCAGGAACACGCGCTTCTCGTCGACAAGCTTCTCCGGCCAGCGGTCGTAACCCATCGTGATCGGCAGGTGCACCCAGAAGCGCCCGGGGATCAGGTCGGCGCAGAACACCACGCCGGCAACTTCGGCAAGCATCAGCCCGGGCGTATGGCCGTCCGAAAAAGTGAAACGCACCGCCTCGCCCAATGCGCGCGAATGTTCGCCCTCGACCAGTTCCAGCCGGCCACTGGCTTCCAGCAGCGGTTGCAGCTCGGGCACGAACGAGGCGCGGTCGCGCGGATGCGGGTTGAGCGCACGGCGCCAGTGTTCGGCGCCCACCACGAAATGCGCCTTCGGAAACAGCAGGCGCGGCGGCCGCCCTTCTTCCCATGCCGCCAGCAAGCCGCCGGCATGGTCGAAATGCAGATGCGACAGCACCACCATGTCGATATCCGCGTCCGTCAGGCCGGCCGCCGCCAGCGACTCCAGCAGCACATGCCGCGACTCGACCACACCGTAACGTTCGCGCAACGCGGGTTCGAAAAACGCACCGATGCCGGTCTCGAACAACACGTTGCGGCCATCCAGATCTTTCACCAGCAGACAGCGGCAGGCCAGCGGAATCCGGTTCTCCGCGTCCGGCGCGATCCAGCGCGACCACAGCGCTCGGGGGGCGTTGCCAAACATGGCACCACCATCCAATTGCTGCGAGTTGCCCTGAATCGAGAACAGTTCCATGTCCTGACCTTACTGCACCTTGCCCAGTCCCGATGGTCGGCGTGGATCGCTGGCGGCGTCGAGCTGGTTGGTCTTGCGGTCCCAGGTGACCACGTTCATGAAGCCCCACGATGCGCGCGGCTTCAAGGTGTAGCCCATCCGGGTCAGCGCATCGCTGGTGGCCGCATCGAAGGTGCCCTGCTCGACGTTGACCACGTCGGGCATGTACTGATGGTGGAAGCGCTTGTGCGCCACGATCTGCTGCGCGCTCTCGCCGTCGATGAAATGCAGGATGCCTTCCAGCACCTGGGTGATGATGGTGGAGCCGCCGGGCGAGCCGATCACCGCGGTGCGATCGGCGCCGATCACGATGCTCGGCGACATCGATGACAGCATGCGCTTGCCGGGCTTCGGTGCGTTCGCCACGCTGCCGAGCAGGCCGTAAACGTTCGGCTTGTTCGGCACCAGCGCGAAATCGTCCATTTCGTCGTTCAGCAACACACCGGTACCGGCGGCGACGAAGGTGGAGCCCATGACGTAGTTCACCGTCGAGGTGACCGCCGCCATGTTGCCGTCGGCATCGATGATCGAGAAATGGGTGGTGTGCATGCCCGGCTCGCTGGCCTCGGCGCGCGGCAGCATGGACGACGGCGTGGCCTTGTCGGGGAGGATGCTCTGGCGCAGGCCATCGGCGTAGAACGGCGACAGCAGCATGTCCAGCGGCATCGTCACGAAATCCGGGTCGCCCAGGTAATCGTTGTGGTCGCGAAATGCGCGACGCATCGCCTCGACGATGTAGTGCACGCGCTGCGGCTGGGCCATCCTGGTCAGGTCGAAGCCGGACAGGATGTTGAGGATCTCGGCGATCGCCACGCCACCGGATGACGGCGGCGGCGCGGTGACGATGCGGTAGCCGCGGTAGTTCACCACGATCGGCGCGCGCTCCTTCGCCCGGTAACCGTCGAGGTCGGCCAGCGTCCAGTTGCCGCCCGCTGCCTGCACCGCGGCGACCAGCTTTTTCGCGGTCTCGCCGCGATAGAAGCCATCGTCGCCATGCGCAGCGATCAGCTCGAGCGTGCGGGCCTGATCGGGATCGCGCCAGATCGCACCTTCGGCCGGCGGCTTGCCGTTCGGCAGGTACTTGGCGACCGAGGCCGGCCAGCGGCGCAGGTCCTGCTTCTGTTCGGCGATCGAATCGCGCAGACGGGGATCGGGCTGGAAACCGTCCCGGGCAATGCGGATGGCCGGCGCCAGCGACTGTTGCAGCGACAGCCGGCCGTAGCGTTTGGCGATCAGCACCAGCCCGGCAGGCTCGCCCGGAATGCCAGCCGAAAGCGGCCCCTTCAGCGCGGCGTCGCGATTCGGGCTGCCGTCCGCATTGACATAGTCCTTGCGATCGACCGCGGCGGGCGCGGTTTCGCGCGCGTCGATGAAAACGTCGCGGTCACCCTTGGCCCGATGCAGCACGGCCATGAAGCCGCCACCGATACCGGAACTCTCCGGCTCGACCACCGACAGCGTGGCCGCCACCGCGACGGCGGCATCGAACGCGTTGCCGCCCTTGGCGAGCACCTCGAAACCGGCGTTGGTAGCGAGGAAGTTGGCACTGGCAATCGCCGCGTGACCGGGCCGCTGCGAGATCGCGGCAGCGTTGACGGCGGGCGCCGGTGCGGCCCGAGGCGCGCCATCGGCGGCAAACGCCGCACCGCCGCTGCACAGCGCGGCAAGCAACAGGACACGCCCACGCAGGGCTACTGCACGCAACGAAAAGATCATGCGGCTGGCTCCATGGCCATCAGATGGCGATATTTGAGATCGAGCTGTTCCGGCGATTCGACGTGGTCCGGGTCGCCGATGATGCATTCGACCGGACACACCACCACGCATTGCGGCTCGTCGTGGTGCCCGACGCACTCGGTGCACAGGGCCGGATCGATGACATAGAACTCCTCGCCCAGCGAGATGGCCTTGTTCGGACAGGCCGGTTCGCAGACGTCGCAATTGACGCAGGTGTCGAGGATTTTCAGGGACATGCTTGAAACAGGAGTGAGTGAAGAGGAGTGAGAGAAAGCGAAAGCTGAAACACAGCCGCCTTCTCTCTCCACTCACTCCTCCTCCCTCACTCCCGCCTTATTACATCGCGACGAAGCGGACGGTCGCGCCGGTCGGCTTCAGGGCGTCGGTGACGCGCTGTTCGTCCGCCTGGTCGCCGATGAACAACACGATCACGTCCTTGAACGAACCGGGCTTGGCGTCCTTGAACGCCGCCACGATCAGATCGGCGGTCGTGGCCGAAACCGGGCCACCGAAGGCCAGCAGATTGCCCGGCAGCACGCCACGCGCGACGGTGTCCTGCACGCTCTCCAGCTGCCGTTGGTTCTGCGCCTTCTGCTCGTCGGTGGTGGCCGCCGTCACCATGTAGGCGTACGGCTGGTTCGCGCTCATGCCCTGCATGTTCTTCTGCACGATCTGGCCAAGATAGGCATTCCAGGCCTTCGAGTCGTTCACGTCGGTCGGTTTGGGTGCCTGCTGTACCTGCTGCGCG
Organism: Rhodanobacter sp. T12-5; assembly: GCF_008329435.1. GTDB lineage: Bacteria > Pseudomonadota > Gammaproteobacteria > Xanthomonadales > Rhodanobacteraceae > Rhodanobacter. The sequence continues at coordinate 831,828 of NZ_NPKN01000001.1, read as the reverse complement.
GATTGCTCCTCGCCACCTTTCTTGTTGCAGGCACTCAGGGTCAGGGTGGCGGTCAGCGCGATGGCAGCGACGAGAACGAACTTACGCATGGTAATCACCTTCGGTTTCGGGTTGTTTGTTGGAGCCGGACAGGCCCTTCTGCCAGCGCTGCCGCATGGCCTGTTGCACCGCCGGATGCACGAAACCGGAGATATCCCCGCCGAGGCGGCCGATCTCGCGCACCAGCGACGAGGAGATGAAACTGTATTGTTCCGCCGGCGTCAGGAACAACGTCTCCGCCTGCGGGATCAGATGCCGGTTCATGCTGGCCAGCTGGAATTCGTATTCGAAATCCGATACCGCGCGCAAACCGCGGATGATCACCCCGGCGCCGATCTGCTCGACGAACGTGGCCAGCAGGCAATCGAAACCGCGAACTTCCACGTTCGGCAGGTCGGCCAGCGCCATGCGCGCAAGCGTGATGCGCTCGCCGATACTGAAGCCCGGCCCCTTGCTGGAACTGTCGGCCACCGCCACCACCACCCGATCGAACAGCGGCGCGGCGCGGGCCACCAGGTCGGTGTGACCGTTGGTGATCGGATCGAACGTACCCGGATAGACGGCCAGGCGCGGATTGCCCAAGGATTTGCTCACGAGACGAAGCGGTAGCTGAGGATGGCCCCTAGCTTAACGGAAGCGCGCGCCGATAGAGCGCAAAACGCACCTCGCCAGCCTGCCCTTCCCGATGCAGCCGCCAGTCCGGCGGCAACAGTGGCGTGCTGGAGCGTGCCGATTCCACGTAAATCCACGCCTGCGCGGTCAGCCAGCCGCCCTGCTCCAGCTGCTGCGCCAGCGTCGACCACAGCTCAAGTGCAAACGGCGGATCGAGAAATACCACCTCAAAAGCCTGAGCCTTGCCATGCAGGAACACCCCGGCATCCAGCGTCGCCACCTGGCCGGCATCGGCCTTGAGCCGCGCCAGATTGTCACGCAGCGCCTGCGCAGCACGCGCCTCGCGCTCGACGAACTGCACGCTGGCCGCACCGCGCGACAAGGCCTCGATGCCGAGAGCGCCGGTACCGGCGCACAGGTCCAGACAGCGCGCGCCACCGATCACCGGCGCCAGCCAGTTGAACAACGTCTCGCGCACGCGCTCGGCGGTGGGCCGCAAGCCCGGCAGATCGGGCACGTTCAGGCGGGAATTGCGCAGGCTGCCGCCGATGATGCGGACCCGACCCGGCGCGGCGTGGCGGCCGCCGTTCACGCGGCCGCATCCTCAGCGGCCAGTACGGATTGGAGTGTTAGCATGCCGCCCATTGTCTTTGAATCATCGCCGCAATGCTCAAATTCTGGAAGAAAAAACCCGCAGGGAAGGACCCCGGACAAGCCACCGACGAGCGGCCGGCCGATGCGGTCGCGCCCGAAAGCGGCGATCCGTTGCTGCACGAGGCACTGGCGGAAATTCCCGCGCCCGCCGACCTCGAGCCGGCAGCCGAGCGCTTCGCCGCACCGCAAGTCGAAGCCACGCCCATCGCGGAAGAACCGGCTGCGACCAGGCTCAGCTGGCGCGAGCGGTTGTCCGGCAACTCGTTTGCGCGTGGGCTCAGCTCGCTGTTCGTGCGTCATCCCAAGCTCGACGACGACCTGCTCGACGAGCTTGAAACCACCCTGATCACCGCCGACGTCGGCATCGAAGCCAGCACTGAACTGGTCGAGGGTTTGCGCCGCCGCATGCACAAGCGCGAGTTCGCCGACGCGCCGGCGCTGCTGGCCGCGCTGCGCCAGGCGCTGATCGCCCTGCTCAAGCCGGTCGAACAGCCCCTGGACGTGCGTGGCAGGCAGCCATTCGTGGTGCTGGTCGTCGGCATCAACGGCGCCGGCAAGACCACCACCATCGGCAAGCTGGCCCGACGTTGGCGCGACGAAAGACATGCCGTGATGCTGGCCGCCGGCGACACCTTCCGCGCCGCCGCGGTCGAGCAGCTCAAGACCTGGGGCGAGCGCAACCAGGTACCGGTGATCTCGCAAGGCCAGGATGCGGACGCCGCCAGCGTGATCTTCGACGCACTGCAGGCAGCGCGCTCGCGCGGCATCGACGTGCTCATCGCCGACACCGCTGGCCGACTGCACACCCAGGGCGGCCTGATGGACGAACTGGGCAAGATCGCTCGCGTGCTGAAGAAGATCGACGGCGACGCGCCGCACGAAGTGCTGATGGTGATCGACGGCACCACCGGCCAGAATGCGGTCAACCAGGTGCGCCAGTTCCGCCAGATCGTCGGCGTCACCGGCCTGGTCGTGACCAAGCTCGACGGCACCGCCAAGGGCGGCGTGGTGTTCGCGCTGGCACGCGAGTTCGGCCTGCCGATCCGCTACGTCGGGCTTGGCGAAACCGCCACCGACCTGCGCGTGTTCGAAGCCGAGGCCTTCGTCGATGGGTTGTTGCCGGCCAGTCTCGGCAATCGCCATGACTGACGCGCAGGACTGAGCCGATGTCCCGTCGGCTGCGACTGATCCTGCTGACCCTGGGCGGCCTCGCCCTGACGGTCGTACTCATCGCCGCGGTGGCCGTCTATCTGCTGCTGCAGCCGGATCGCTTCACCGCGATGCTGCAGACCCAGGCAAGCAATGCGGGACTGGAACTGAATCTGTCCAGCCCGGCCAGTCCGACCCTGTTTCCGCGGCCTGCGCTGGACCTCAGCGGCATCACCCTGAACGCGCAGGGCGCCAACGCGCCGATCCTGCTCGCCGCGCACGGCCGCCTCGTGCTGCCGTGGCGGACCGTGTTCGGTGGCCCGACCGTGATTACCCAACTGGAGATCGACTCCCCGCGCGTCGACCTCGACGCCTTGCAGGAATGGCTGGCCGCGCTGCCGGCGCAGCCAGAAGGCAGTCCGCCCAATATCCCGCGCATCGACACCGGCGTCAGCATCAGCCACGGCAGCGTGGTACGCGGCAACGAAGTGCTGCTCGGCAACGTCTCGCTCGCGGCCGGCAGCCTGATCTCCGGCCAGCCATTCCCGCTCAGCGGATCGGCCACCACCGCCGCCGGCACGCCGCTGCAGCTGCGGCTGTTCGCCACGCCGCGCATCGCGGGCAATACGCTGCAACTGGACAACATCGCCCTGCACCTTTCGCAAGGCAGCGCGATGACACTCACGTTGAATGGCAGCGCACACTGGCACGGCGCGGCAGGCGCCGCCGCCAGTCTTGCGGGCACGCTCGATCAGGCCAACGCCGGTCAATACGATGTCTCGCTGACGCTGACCCCGGCCACACGGGACAAACCGCTGCTGCTCGCCCTGAAACTCGACGGACCCGACAATCACGCCGATCTGCGCCTGCCACCGCTGGCGCTGGCGCACTGGTGGAGCCAGCTCGGCGATCCGCAGAATCCGCAGCTGACCGTGCCGCCCGGCAGCGGCCACGCAGAAATCGCCAAACTCGAAGCCGCCGGCGTCAGCATCGAGGGGCTCGTCATCCAGGCCGGCGACGCCGTACCCGCCCCCGCAACCACGGCCGCCGCGCCGGCAAGTCCCGCCTCGACCAAGCCGCCGCCGCAGCAAAAATGATCGATTGATCAGCCGTGTGCCCCACATCATCCGATCGCATTGAGCGCAGATACCTTCCCCGGTCTCCCTGAGCGTAAGCCCGCAGGGCTGAAGTCGAAGGGCCAGCCCTCGATGAACTGAAGCGTCCGCCCACAAGACACCCATGAAACCCTCCACCCTGAAAGCCCCATGACCCCCACCCTGTCCAGCCGCCTGCTGTCCTGGTACGACCAACACGGCCGCAAGGACCTGCCGTGGCAACACCCACGCGACGCCTACCGCGTATGGCTGTCCGAAGTGATGCTGCAGCAGACCCAGGTCGCCACGGTCATCGGCTACTTCGAACGCTTCGTCCACACGCTCCCCAGCCTGCCCGATCTTGCCGCAGCGGAAGAAGACACCGTGCTGGCACTGTGGTCCGGCCTGGGCTACTACCGCCGCGCACGCTTCCTGCATCGCACTGCGCAAATCTGCGTCGAGCAGCACGGTGGCGAACTGCCGCGCGACTTCGCTGCGCTCAGCGCCTTGCCCGGCATCGGCCGCTCCACTGCAGGCGCGATCCTCGCGCAGGCACACGGCCTGCGCTTCGCCATCCTCGATGGCAACGTCAAGCGCGTGCTTACCCGCTACCACGGCATCCACGGCCATCCCGGCGAAAGCGCCGTCGAAAAGCAGCTCTGGCAACACGCACAAACGCACACGCCCGACACCCGCGTCGCCGACTACACCCAGGCGATCATGGATCTCGGTGCCACCCTGTGCGTGCGCTCGCGCCCGCGCTGCGAAACCTGCCCGCTGGCCGGCGACTGCATCGCCCACCGCGACGACCTCACCGCGCAGCTGCCCAGCCGCAAGCCCGCCAAGACCACCCCCACCCGCGCCACCATGATGCTGATCCTGCGCGACAACCAGGGTCGCATACTGCTCGAACGCCGCGGCCCGCAGGGCGTCTGGTCCGGCCTGTGGAGCCTGCCCGAAGCCGCCGACACCGATGCCGCATGGCGCCTCGCGCAACAACACGCGCGGATCGACGACGCGCAGGCCCTCGCCCCCTTCACCCACGTATTCAGCCACTACCGCCTCGCCATCGAACCATTGCTGTTCGATCGCGCGACAGCATCACGCGGCATCGCCGATAATCCCCAGTTGCGCTGGTGCAGCGCCGACGAACTGGCCGCACTGGGCCTACCCGCCCCAGTCCGCACCCTGCTCCAGAACCTCTCCCCGTAGGAGCCCGCTTGCGGGCGATGCTTTTGGCGATCCCCGCAAGAAAAGGCATCGCCCGCAAGCGGGCTCCTACTCAAAGATCTGTCTGTCCGAGGAACCACCCATGACCCGCACCATCCACTGCGCCAAACTCGACATCGACGCCGAAGGCCTCGACTTCGCCCCCTGGCCCGGCCCGCTCGGCCAGCGCATCTACGCCGAAATCTCCAAGCCCGCGTGGCAACAGTGGCTGGCCCACCAGACCACCCTGATCAACGAATACCGCCTCAACCCGCTCGACCCGAAAGCCCGCAAATACCTCGCCGAACAGATGGAGAAATTCCTGTTCGGCGGCGACTTCGACCAGGCCGCCGGACTCACCCCGCCCGACCCCGAGTCTTGACGAAACCCCGCGCATTCGGTCTAATGCGCGGCTCCACGCAACATCGGCAACCCTCGCGGTTGCACGTGGTTCCAGGTTTCCTGGCCGGGTAGCTCAGTTGGTAGAGCAGGGGATTGAAAAACTCGATCTCCGCCAGTTGCCGAAAGCCAGAAAAGTCAGCAAGATCAATCAGTTAGGCCATCCAAGCGGGTGGCCTTTTTCGTTTGCGGCCCCCTTGCGGCCCCCTTTTTTGGTGCTGCTACCGAAAGCCATCCCCTGCTTGGTTTGTGCATCGATCTCACGGCCCCTCTGAAAAATCGGCATCGGTTTGATGCCTGCGTTCATTGGCCGGCGAGAGGTAGATCTCTGCCTGCGGTCGTTGTGAATGCTGGCTTTCAAAGTTAAACCATCACCTTAGCCGAGCAATCTCTTTGGTGCATCACGATCGGGCGGCCCCCTGTCGCTCCATGCCTTTATAGGGCAGCAAAGCCGCTTCGCCGTTCGCAAAAGTTTGAGAATCTGCCTGAATGTGCATCTGTCGGTTGTAGTCACGCACCTTTTCCAAGGTTAGCCCAGAATTATCTGGGACCTCTTCCGAAAGCAGGACAGCAAGCGTGGGCGAAATGGGGTAATAGAACTGCAGCTCCGTAACTTCCTCCCTGCCCCCTAAATCGCTCGCATGGGTGTTGATGACGGGTTGATCACCAGTGATCAATGGCTCTGAGGTGGCGTTACGCAGCAGGTATAAGTCCAGCGGCTTACGCAACATGGAAAACGCTACCGTCGTGGCCGCCATATGCATGATTGGGCCAACAATGTTTTCGACGTTGACACAACTTGGCGCAGCGCCCTTCGTTTCGCTCAAGACCGCCTCGCGCCTTCGTCTGGTTCGAAAATACTGTGAACACAGGAAGATCTGGAATGCCATTCGGTCATCCTCATTCTTCCAGAACGAAACATCACCGTTCTTCAAAAAATCGAGGCCAGGCCGCCCCATGTTCTCGATGGCCCCCTGCAGATCTTCTCCGCTTTGCCGGCAGGCGTCTTTCAACTGTTGAGCGACCTCGCCTTCGAGCAGTTGCCTACGTTCCAACTCGCATTTGAGCGTTGACGGCTGCTTAAAAATTTGGACCCAGTTTTGGTTGATCTTTTTGAGCATCGGTGACTGATTCGGTTGCTCAAAGACTTTTTCTAGAAAATTGGCCTCGTCGTCCGAGATCTCCTTGACCTCGTAGAAGTAGCTTTCTTGGGCAATGTTCATCAAGCCGACCAAAAAAGGTTCCTTATCCCGCATACACCACACTCTTTCCTGGGATGCCCATGCGCGCAAGTAATAGCGCCACACGTAGTGTTGGCTCCGAGTAACGGTCATTCGCTCTGCTCCCCTTGAATTCGTTGATGAAAGTGGCCCATACAATCCGCCGCCGGCGCTGAGTTGTGGTGTTTCCCCATTCGATGTCTTTGGTCCTGACATGCAGCAGGCCACGATCATCAAAGTTCGATCGGTCCGAGATGGCCCGCGCCACGGCATCCAAAATCTTGCCGGTATGGTTTTCAAAGCTCTGCAACAGAGCCTCGTTGGCGGGATGGTGCAAGCCCTCCAAGTCTTCAAGCGCTTCGCGGGAAACGAGCAAGCTGTCCCGTCGCAATTTATGTTCCATCAATGAGTTATCGATTGATGCAGTCAGAGCCCCTTGGATCGCCATGGGGCCATCTCTATGATGGGCAGATGGGCCATAAGGGGTTCCCTTGGGGGAGCAGTGCGCCCAGCCAAAGGCGGCTTGTATGAAGAAAGACGACATCGATGCGTTTCAGTCCAAAATCGACGCGATTGCCAACCGCAACGTCAGCAATCCTGACGACACTGGGGACCTTAGCAGTCCTTCGTTCCGCCGTGCCACGGATGCCAAGACCCAGGAGCAACTGGAAGATCTGGAAGAGGACATCCAGGAGAAGTTCGTGGACGTGGCAGGGTTCGCTGACACCCGCGCCATCAACCAGGCACGCAAGGCAGGCGTGCCCATCACCTACATCCCAGCCCAAGACCCGGCCGCTGACGATGAATCCGTGATCCAAGTGACCTTGGGCGACCACGGGACCCTGACCGTAGCTGTCCAGCAGGACCTTTACCGTTGACGAAAGAGAGGCGCCATATGGCGCCTCTTCTCTTTACTGAGGTCAGCGCGGAAGGGGTTAGAGAGCGAAGCGCCGCAAGCCGAGCGACAGAAATACAGATGGAGAATCGGCTGATTGCAACAGAGGTCAGCACCTTCTTTCCCTTAATGCTTAATGTGTCACCACGGGTTAAGCTTTTCTATTCCACAACGCTGGCAGGAACGCCCGAATGTCTGATCGCACCCGAGTCTTACAAACATTCGTGGACTGGTGCACCAAGCACGTCAACGGCGACGAGAAAGGCGAAGCCCAGATCTTCTTAGACCACCTATTTCAGGCCTTCGGCCAAGTGGGCGTCAAGGAAGCTGGCGCTGTCCTCGAAGATCGCATCAAGAAGGCGACGAAGGGGACCAGTTTTGCGGATCTGGTCTGGAAGCCTACCGTCCTGATAGAGATGAAAAAGCGAGGCGAGAACCTCAGCAAGCACTACCGCCAGGCCTTCGACTATTGGACGCGCTTGGTCCCGGGGCGCCCGCGCTGGGTTGTCCTTTGCAATTTCGACGAGTTTTGGGTTTACGACTTCGAAACCCAAATGGACAGCCCTGTCGATATGGTGAAGCTGACAGAGCTCCCCACGAAATTTGGGCCGTTGAAGTTTTTGTTCCCGACGGACAACGAACCCGTATTCGGCAACCATCAAGAAACTGTCACCCGCGACGCAGCTGATCTGCTCGTCTTGCTTTTCCGATCGTTGATCCACCGGAAGGTGGATCGTTCGCTCGCCCAGCGGTTCACGATGCAGACCTTGATGGCTCTGTTCTCCCAGAACATAGGCCTCTTAGATCGCTATTTCTTCACCCACTTACTCGATGACTGCACCACCCCAGCTCGGGCCTTTGACCTGATTGGACAGCTTTTTTTCGAAATGAATTCCCCGGGCACTACCGGCGGCGGACGTTTCAAAGGAGTTCCCTACTTTAACGGCGGCCTATTCGCGCTCCCCGCTCGCATCGAGCTGACCATGGAGGAGATTGGGATGTTGCGCGAAGCGGCCAAGTTCGACTGGTCGAAAGTCCGACCAGAAATATTTGGCGCGATCTTCGAACACAGCATGGACACGGACGAACGTCGCGCTCAGGGCGCTCACTACACCAGTCCCGTGGACATCATGAAAGTCGTGACTCCCACCATTGTCTTTCCCTGGCGTGAGCAGATTGAAAAAGCCACGACATTGAAGGCCTTGAAAGGACTGTTGGCGCGGATTGAAACCTTTCGCGTGCTTGATCCCGCATGTGGCTCGGGCAACTTCCTTTATGTTGCTTACCGCGAACTCAAACGTCTGGAAGCATCGATCTACGAGAAAATGGGCGAGTTCGAGAGCGTCGATGCATCTCAGCGACCGTTCGGGTTTGTGACGGCGAAGAATTTTTTTGGCATAGATGTGAACCCGTTTGCAGTTGAGTTGGCCAAGGTCACGATGATGCTGGCTCACAAGCTCGCAATAGATGAGTTGCACATCAGCGAAAACGCCCTGCCCCTCGACAACCTGGATCGAAACTTCCACACCGGTGATGCACTGATGCAGGACGATGGCAAGCGGACTCCGTGGCCCAAGGCCGACGTCATCATCGGAAACCCCCCGTTCCTCGGCGCCAAACTGTTGAAACCAAACCTTGGGGCAACCTACGTCAACCGTTTACGCGCCGCATACCCGGAAGTGCCGGGCATGGCTGACTTCTGCGTTTATTGGTTCAACCGGGCCGCCAAGACTTTGCCCAATTGCACTGCAAAAGATCCACTTGCTGGTCGCGCAGGTCTCGTGGGCACGCAGAACATTCGGAACAACGCCAGCCGTGAGGGTGGCTTAGAGGTGATTTGTAAAACTGGAACAATCGTAGACGCCGTGGACAACCAGCCATGGTCCGGCGAAGCTGTCGTCCACGTGTCGATTGCGAACTGGGTGCACACGCAGGACGCCAAGCTCCTACCGAAAACACGCCAGCTATGGTTCAAGGCGACCGAAGCCGCCGGCGGCAAGAAAAAAGTCAAGCCCGGCCGCGCAGACAAGGAGTTCGAGTTAGGCACCCGCGAGGTCGCTCACATCAACGCATCGCTGTCCGATCAGACCGACGTAGGGACTGCTGCGGTTCTCGAATATGAAGAGCCGACCGTAGTTAGTCAGGGCATCACGCCAGGCCATTCGGGTTTCGTCATCGACAGGGCGTTTCGGAAGTCGTTGACTGTCGCCGGCGAAAAAGCCGTCACTCATCCCTACTTGGTCGGGGATGATTTGCTCGGCGACCGGCTCAAACATCGCTATCTGATCAACTTTGGTGAGATGAGCATCCTTGAAGCAAAAAAATACCCGAATGCCTTCTCACACATCAAAACAACCGTCTTACCAGACATGGTGGCCAAAGCCGCCAAGATTGGCGATGAAGCGACTGAGCGCGCGGCGTCCATGGACTATTGGTGGCGGCACTGGCGGCCACGCACCAAATTGGTGGACGCGATCAAGGAGCTTCCACGTTACCTTGCATGCTCACGCGTAACCAAGCGGCCCATCTTTGCGTTTGTTGACCGCTCAGTGCTGCCCGGCGACGCATTGCAGGTGTTTGCCCTGGCTGACGATTACAGCTTTGGGATCCTCCAATCTTCTGTGCATTACCACTGGTTTCACGCGAAGTGCTCGAACATGAAGTCCGACCCTCGCTATACGTCTGCTTCTGTTTTTGACACGTTTCCTTGGCCCCAATCCGCAACGTCAGCCCAAGTGTTGGCGGTGGCGACCGCCGCTCGTGCGCTACAAAAGCTGCGTGACGACACCCTGAGCACGTCGGAGGGGGGCTTGCGCGGTATGTATCGAACACTTGACCTGCCAGGTAAGAGCCCGTTGAAAGATGCGCACGCGGCCCTAGACGCAGCGGTGCTGGCTGCTTACGGTCTCACCAGTAAGTCGAACATTCTCGAAAGAATACTTGCTCTCAATGCCGCGGTCGCGAAACGACTTGACAGTGGACAGTCCGTTTGCGGACCCGGCGTGCCGTCCACTTTCCCCAAACCCGCGTCTCTTGTGACTGCGGCAGCTATCAAGTTCACCTGACGACTGTCTGCTTCATCAAGCCACTCTGACAGCTTCACCGTCATTGGGAGGTGCTACGCCCATGCGCAATGTGAAGTGGTCTGGGAAACCGGCCTGTTCGAACACTGCCTGAAATTTTTCAAGATAATAAGACACGTCATATTGCGCATAGTCCATGACGGTCATGTTGATGCCGTCCTTGTGGGACCCGCGATTGAGAAACCGGCTGAGTGCGACAAACTTTGTGTCTGTTTCCAGCGTAGCCAAGGCACTCGCAAACTCGTCCTCTTTTTGAGTAAAAGAGAAAAAGAGTTCGAGAATGCATCGCATGGTGTTGGGCACCATGATTGCAGGAACATTCCCATCCCTCGCATCGCGAAGCACCTGCCAGAGCGAGTCGTAGTCATTCATCAGATCCTTGGCCAACATCGGCAACACTTTCGTGTGCTGCTGCTTGGTGACTCGTAGAAGCTGGCACCTCTTCTCCGCCGTCGCCAACTTGCCGCTCGACAGCTTGAGCAGCTCGTGCAAAAAGAAAAGATTGTGCGTCAGGACGATCACTTGCCTGACCCTGGCTCTTCCTTGCTCGTCCTGCTTGATCAGCTCGTGGTGGATCGTGCTGGCGATGTCGAAGACGTAGTTTACCGACAGACTAGAAATCGGATCGTCGATCACCACCACGGTTTTCCCCAAGGATGGAACATTGTCCTCATCGTTTGAGCCTTTAAGCATCTCCATGTAGTAGAGGAAGGAAATTAGGGTCTTCTCCCCTTCACTCAACGAATTCATCGCCACGTCTACCTGCCCCGGCCTGGCCAGACAGTAAAGGCTTCCTTCTCCGGGCTTGCGGATGATCGAAAACGAGTCGATACCCATGTTCAAGAGTCGTGCATTGATCGCTACGACAGAAGCGTCCACACCAGTTTGGCTGCGCCTCAGCTCTGCCAATCCAGCGGTGATGGCCGCCACCTGTGCCGCCGCGTCGCCCTCTTCCTGCTGCAATCGCTTCAACGCCTCGTTGAGTGGCGCCATGGCGGAGTCATAGGCGTGATAGACCTCCATACGATCTCGCCAGAGCAAACGCCAGAAGGCCGTGCGCACCCACTTCTTTTCAGTCTCTCGATCGGCGACACGCCTGTTGAAGGCTTCGATGTCGATATTGATCGCCGCCAAGATTTGCTGCATGTCCGTTGTGTTGACTCGCTCCACTTCGACCGGATCACCGGGCTTTTCCACTTTGTTCCGCATGGCTGAAAGATTGAGCCGGATGCGAACCTTGGCCAATTCCCACGCTTCATGCAGCATTTTGCTTCGACTGGCGAGCGGCTCTTGGAGCGCGCGTTCCATGGCCTGGTCGATCTCCAATGCCCGCCGTTCATAGGCTTGGGCCAGCACTCGAACATGTTCAAGCTTGACCTGCCGATCTCCGTCGAGAAGCTTGGCCAGTTCGTCCGTGAAGTCGGAGGGAAGATCTTGCTGACAGAACGGACACTCATCGCCTTGGATGTAGCGGCGCCCAGCGCCGACCCAATCTGAATTGCGCAGCCGTTCGATCAAAGGAGCCAGTCGGCTAGAACCAGATACCTCAATTGGTTCTGCCCAGATCGGGTCGAGCTCGATGTTGTCGAGGCCTGCGAAATCGACGCGCAGTAATTCTTTCGCGGCGGCGTCTCCACTGACATCCGCCCACCGCTGCGTCAGCTCTTCGAGACCCGGCAAGACCAGGTCATCAGGGACAGCAAAGGTGCGAAGGTCATTGAAGAACTTTCTTCGGTTCCTTCCATAGCTCTTCAACAGTTCACTCAGCGGGCCGTCGACATGATCGGTGTGCGCTTTCCATACACCAGTGACGGCCGCTTCGGTCGTGCTTTCCATCGAGTCTTTGGTGGTTTGAATAGGATCCTGTAACGCCGCCCGCGTGGTTTCGAGCTGCGCCGACTCGTCAATCAAGGCTTCTATCGTCCTTTGGAGTTCGGTGTCGATCTCACCCAACGTAAAAATGCCAGGCATCCCCGCCGCTTGCCCAATGGCACGCTCCACGAACTCATGGTTGTAAACGAGGTAACGGAACGGTCCATCGCCCGTCGTCGTGATCCCGCAATGATTCACCGATTCGTCATGCAGCCCAATCCGATGGATCATTTCGCCGATCGCAGACTTACCCGCACCGTTGAGGCCATACATGAAAACCGGCTTCGCAGGGTTCACGGCGAAGGTGATGTTCGTCGGATCTGTCGGGTGAAAACTCTTGTATTTGTGAATCGAAATGCTACTGATCATCCCTGTCCCCTCTCGCCGGCCATGACCTATCGTCTCACCGACCGACAGGAACTTCTAACGCCGTCAATCGTCCGATTGGACTTCGTCAGCTATGCACTTCCTTCGGTGGCGGTGCCTTTGGCACTCCCCCTCTGGGCTGATGGCGGTGGTGTTACCGCTTTCTTGGGTGGGGAAAGCCTGGTGACGAAGTGGCGAAGGATGGCGGCCAACTGCAACCACGCCGCATCGTCCAGGGTAATCGGCGCGGTGTTTGGGGTCCTGGCCTCGATGAGTTTCGCCAAGGCCTTTGCGAATGGCACCTCGCCGGTAGCGAAGTCGTGCAGGTTCGAGATGCCAAGACGTTTACGAAAAAACTGCACCATTCGATCGGTTCCGGCGCGCCCTGCTGCGCGAAGGCGAGCGTAAATATCCGTAGCTTTGGCATCCACAAAGGGCGTTCTATACCCCTCGATCGTCGGACCATCTTCGCCCTCGATGATGACCTTCTGGGCGGCATCATTTTCGGCCTTCATCTTCATCACCCGGATCCTTTGTTCGAGCGCTTTCAACGCCTCTAAAACGGCCTCATGATTGCCGTCACGCTTCTCTGGCCAGACCTCGAAGGAAGACGGGGTGTCACTAGTCACCTTAAAGTTCTTCGCGAGTTGAATAAATTTGTCCCGCCACACCTCGGGAGATGTGGTGATCAACTTCTGCTGCGATAGGCGCTCCAGGATTTCGTATGCCTCCCACATGTGTTGCAGATGTTCGAAGTCACCCGCGGCCACCTTCTGCTCCAACTCCGTCACGCAAGCTCGAAATTCTGTTTCATCCATCGTGCGGTAAGACCTAAACCGCTCCAACAAAGACGCGCCTTCCTGCTTGACGTGTCCAAAAACCTGGAAGTCTTGGGCGATTTGATCTGGCTGGAATCCCTCTGCGGTCACGTATTCGGCATAGGCCTTAGAGCCATGCCACTCGTAGATGTCACTTTCAAAACCTAGATCGTCGACCAGCTTGCTGAGCGGCGCACCGCTTTCTCCCTCGCTCTCACTACCCGCCTTCTTTTTCTGATTGACCCGGCTCATCATGAAGGTGGTGCCAAGATCGCCGTGTAGAAAGACCTCCCGCACCAAAGCTTCGTTCGTGACATCTTTGGTTACGGCCATCACGTGAAATGTCACCGCTGAGAGCAACGCACCCAGGGACGCAGCTTGCCCCTCGGGCCACTTCATGTCTTCCATGATGAGTTTCATTTCTTCCAGGATGCTGCGGAGTGACCGGAGATTTTTAAGCCTCTTCTCCTTGAAGAACGCAACGGCGTGATCTTGAATATCCAAGAGGGTTTCGCGTGTGAGTTTGTGCTCAAACCCATTGACGGTATCGTTGTAGAACGCCTCGATGTCGGGACGCACCTCTGCCGTCACGGAGATGATCTTCTCCTTATAGTCCTGGTAACCCGCCAAATCTTTGACGGCCCGTTCCTCGTCGGAGATCAACACGACGTGGAGCTTGGCGGCATCCAGCAGCGAGACGATGAAGCCGAACAGCACCTTGAAGTCACCGCCGAACCGTTCCAGGTCGTCGATGCAAATAACGGTCTTGCCTGATCGCACGGCTGCTTTGAGCTTGATGTCATCGGGATCAACTTTGACCAACCGGAGAAGCGCCCTGCCAACGATGGTGCCCGTCTCGCGAAGCGTGTCTGTTCCCAGGTCTTTCACCGATGCCAGGAACATGGCCTGTTCCAGTTCTTCAAGCGTGGCGAGGCCAGCCACTGAGAAGGTGATGTCATTCTTACGAAGTTTGTGGAGTTGCCCTTCCTTGAAGCCTCCCCAGAAAAATGATTTACCTGAGCCCCATGCTCCCCGGAGCAGGATGGCATAACTGGGTGCCGCAGCTCTCAGGTATTGCGTGAGCTTTTGTTTCGTGCCTTTGTTAATCAAATTGTTTACTCCCCTCTGTTCTTGCTCCCATCGTCCCACGACCTCACTTGCTATTGGTCCGATCGAGCGCACCCATCAGTTTCAACCAGCACCGATCCTGAGCCGACCACTACGCGTTGAACAGAGCGCTTTGACGCTGGCCCCTCGGTCGCAAGTCATCAAGCATCACCTCGACTGGAAGCCGCCGCGGAACATGGTCCGCAAGACGGCCACTGCCCAGGTATTCAACACCGCCTTGGCCAAAACGGTGATGGCTGATTTCATCGTTTTTGCGGTCCCCCGGCGGCCCCCTTACCGCTGCATTTCCCAAGTTCCGGAATAACAGCCCGCACTCGACAAATGGCGCAGCTTAGCCATCCGGGGCGGCACTATGCTTGCCACGAAGTTCCCGAGGTGCGTTCAAGGCAATCTTGTTCGCCAAGCAGGGGATTGTCGCCCCCCTTCGCGGCTAACTTTTTCCAGTAGGCCAAATAGTTACACGCACCCGATCAGGGGGCCGGCGCAACATGGTTGTTTTTCTTGACAACTCCGCCGCACGCCGCTTTAATGTGCGGCTTACCGAAACACCCTGGCCGGGTAGCTCAGTTGGTAGAGCAGGGGATTGAAAATCCCCGTGTCGGCGGTTCGATTCCGTCCCCGGCCACCATGTATGTCAACGACTAGCCCATCCTCACCGGATGGGCTTTTTCGTTGTGCAGGGCCTACGCAAGGATGGAGCAGCAGGGCGTCGGCAGCGGGTCAACGCCTTGACGCTACAGCGACCTTCGCCTAGTAAGTGAACCTCACCCGTTTTGCCTTGCCGTCAAACCCTGTCCCGGGATAGTCATGCCTGATCCGCGCCGCCTGTCTTCGCATCTGTCCTGGCTACTGCTATCTCTCGGTGGCATCGCCTCGTGCAGCACGGCGTTCGCGGCCTCGAAGCCGGATTCGCTGCAAGGACAGTGGGAAGTCATCCAGGTGGACGTCGACCGGCAGGATCAGCCCCATTGGCTGTATGTTCCCGCCGACCCCCGTCTGCTCGGTCGTCAGGTGCGCATCGCCGGCTCCGCAATCAGCATGGACAACGATTCGCGCGACTGTCTGAAGCCGGGATTTTCCGCGCTTCCAAAAAGCTCGCTCCAGCAATTCATCGGGCAGGCATTCCCGCGCCCGCCGCATTACGGAGTGCCGCTGCACCCGGCTCTGTCCGATTTCAGGCTGAGCTTCCCGGATTCGTCGGTGCAACCGCTGCGGGTCAGCTGTAATCCGGAAAATTCCCAATGGAACGGTGCCTGGATCATTCCCCTGTCGATGGATCGACTGCTGACCAACTACGACAACGGCGGCTATGTTCTGGTACTGCGCCGGCATCAGGCTTCCGATCCCGTAAAGCCCTCGTTTGCCTGTGCCCCGACAGACCATGCTGCCGAACGGACGATCTGCAGGTCGGCGACGCTGGCCGGATATGACCGTAGTGTCAGTGCCGCGTATCGACGCGCATTGAAGCTGTCGGACGATGACACCGCGCCGCTGCGGCAGGCACAGCGCGACTGGCTCAGGAGCCGGGACGCCTGCGGCGTCGACGTCGATTGCCTGGCGAAGAGCATGCGCGACCGGGTGAACCAGCTGATGCAGCAATGACCGCCCATGCATGGCGCCCCTTCCCCGCAGGACTTATCCCCATCGCCAAGGTGATAATTGCGCACTGAACGCCTTTCGATCTGCCTACCGGAGTAGCACCGCCATGAAGTCCATGCGTCTCGACATCAGCCGTCCCGATGACTGGCATGTGCATTTGCGCGATGGGGAGGCGCTCGGCTCGGTGGTTGGCGATACGGCGCGGCAGTTTGCGCGCGCCATCGTGATGCCGAATCTCAAGCCGCCGGTGACCACCGTGGCCCAGGCCGAGGATTATCGTCGCCGGATTCTCGCCAGCTTGCCGGCGGACACGCACTTCCAGCCGTTGATGACGCTCTACCTCACCGAGGCCACCGCGGTCGACGAGATCGCGCGCGCGCGCGCCAGCGGAACCGTGTTTGCGGTGAAGTACTACCCGGCCGGAGCCACCACCAACTCGCAGGCCGGCGTGCGGGATCTGGCGCGCGTATACCCCGTGCTCGAAGCGATGGAGCGCCACGGCCTGCCCTTGCTGATGCATGGCGAGGTGACCGATCCGGACGTGGACATCTTCGATCGTGAGCGGGTTTTCATCGAGCGTCATCTGATTCCGCTGCAGGCGCGGTTTCCGGGTTTGCGCATGGTGCTCGAGCACATCACCACGCGCGCCGCGGTGGAGTTCGTCAGCCAGGCCCCGGCGCATGTGGGCGCCACGATCACTGCGCATCACCTGCTGCTGAATCGCAATGCGTTGTTCGAAGGCGGCATCCAGCCGCACCATTACTGCGCGCCGATCCTGAAACGCGAAACGCATCGCCTCGCCCTGCTGGATGCGGCGACCAGCGGCAACCCGCACTTTTTTCTCGGCACCGACAGCGCGCCGCACGTGCGCGAAGCGAAGGAAGCCGCCTGCGGATGCGCCGGCGTCTACACCGCGCACGCGGCGATCGAGTTGTATGCCGAAGCCTTCGAACAGGTCGACAGGCTCGATCGGCTGGAAGCGTTCGCGAGTTTCCACGGCGCGGATTTCTACGGCCTTGCGCGCAACAGCGAGCGGCTCATCCTCGAACGCAAACCGTGGATCGTGCCCGACGCATTCCCGCTGGCGCAGAGCACCTGCATACCGTTTCGGGCTGGCAAAAGCATGCCGTGGTCGATCGTGCACGGTAGCGGGCAGCCGGAATAACAACTAGCGCGGCGACTCCAGTCGCCACCAGGGCTGCGTGCCGATATGGGCGATGGGCGCATGCCTCGCGTCCATCGCCCGTGCCTCACACTTCCAACCGGTCATCCGGCCTGGCCACCAGCGCATACAGCGCCGGCATCAGGAAGATGCTGATCAGCAACCGCGAAAGCATGCCGCAGACGATGACGAGTGCGAACGGCCTTTGCGAGTCGGTGCCGACGCCGGTGGCCAGCGCTGCCGGCAACAGGCCGAGTGCGGCGACGAGGGCGGTCATCATGATCGGGCGCAAGCGCAGGATCGCGCCCTCGCGGATCGCGTCGGCCAGCGGCGTGCCGTTGCGGCGCAATTCGTTGACGTACGAGATGTAGACGACGGCGGTGAGCACCGAGACGCCGAACAAGGCAAGGAAGCCGATGCCGGAGGAGACCGAGAACGGCGTGCCGGTGAGCCACAGTGCCACGATGCCGCCGAACGGCGCGGACAGCAGGACGCCAAGGACAGTGATCAGCGGGAATTTGACGTTGTTGTAGAGCGAGAACAGCAGCAGGAAGATCAGGCCCAGCGTCAGCGGCAGGATCAGGTTGAGCTGCGCGCGCGAAGCGGTGTATTCCTTGTATTCACCGCCCCAATCCAGTCGATAGCCCTGCGCCAGCGGCACCTGCTTGTCGACTTTCTGCATGGCGTCCTCCACCGCGCCGGCCAGGTCGCGGCCCTGCACGGAGAATTGGACGCCGATGTAGCGCGAGTTGTCTTCGCGGTAGATGAACGATGCGCCGTTGGTCACGCCGATGTCGGCCAGTTCCTTCAGCGGGATCTGCTGGCCGCCCGGCGTGGCTACCCGGATGTTGCCGATTTCGTCGGGGTTGTCGCGGTACTGTTGATCGAGCCGGACGACGAGGTCGAACTGCTTTTCGCCCTGCACCACCTGGGTTGCCACGTCGCCGCCGATGGCGGTCTGGATCAGCCCGTTGATGTCGTCGACGTTGAGTCCGTAACGGGCGATTTTCGCGCGGTCGATCTTGATGGTCAGGCTCGGCTGGCCGAGCTCCTGCACCAGGGTCACGTCGGTGATGCCGCGCACCTTCTCCAGCACCTGTTTGACCGCCTTGCCCTTCTGCTGCAGCGTCGCCAGGTCGGGGCCGAACACCTTGACCGCCAGGGCGCTCTTCAATCCCGTCTCCGCCTCGTCCACCGCATCCTCGGCCGGCTGGGTGTAGTTGAAGGTGATGCCGGGAAAGTCTTCGAGCTTCTTGTCGATCGCCTTGATCAGTTCGGGCTTGGTGCGATAGGCGCCGGTCCATTGCGAGTACGGCTTGAGGCCGACGAAAAACTCGGCGTTGAAGAAGCCGGTCGAATCGGTGCCGTCGTCGGGGCGGCCCAGTTCCGAGGCGACCACGGTCACTTCGGGGAACGAGCCGAGTATTTCGCGGATCTTCGGTGCGATCTTCGCCGACTCGTCGATCGAGATGGTGTACGGCATGGTGGCACGCACCCACAACGCGCCCTCGTCCAGCTGCGGCATGAACTCGGCGCCGATGTGCGGCACCAGCAACAACGATGCGAGCAGCAGGACGCCGGACGCCAGCGTGGTTCCCCACGGACGCGCGAGGCAGAAATCGAGTCCCCTGGTGTAGGCCGACTTGATCGCCTCGAACGCGCGATTGCGGCGCTCGCGCACACCCTTGCGCATGAACCACGAACACAGCACCGGCAGCAGCGTCAGCGTGACGACCAGCGAGCCGATCAGGGCCAGGATCATGGTGTCCGCCATCGGCTTGAACAGCGTTCCCGAAGGCCCGGACAACACGTAGATCGGCAGGAAGCTGGCGACGATCACGGCGACCGCATAGAACAGCGGACGGTCCACTTCCGCCGCCGCATCCTGGATGATTTCGCGGATGTTGACCGGCGCGCCTTCGCGCGCAGCGATCTGGCGGAAGATGTTTTCCACCATGAAGATCGCGCCATCCACCAGTATCCCGAAATCCACCGCGCCGATGGAAAGCAGGTTGGCCGACGCACCGCGCAGGTCGAGACAGAAGAACGCGAACAGCAGCGCCAGCGGAATGGTCACGGCAACGATCAGTCCGGCGCGAAAGTCGTAGAGGAAAAACACCAGCACCACGATGACCAGCACCATGCCGCGCAGCAGGTTCTGCTCGACGATCTTCGTGGTCTGCGCGATCAGGTCGCTGAGGTCGTAGTAGACGTGGATCTTCACGTCCTTCGGCAGCAGGTGCTCGTTGAGCTCCTTCGTCTTCGCCTCGACCTGGGTCAGCACGTCCTGGGTTTTCTCGCCCTTGCGCATCAGGATGACGCCTTCGACGGCGTCGTCCTGTTTCTCGAAACCGAACTCGCCCAGGCGTGGCGCGGTACCGATGACTACCCGACCGACATCCTTCAGCAGGATGGGGGTGCCGTCGTGCACGGCCAGCACCACGTTGCGGATGTCGTCCAGCGTGTCGATCCGACCCAGGCCGCGCACGTAATAGAACTGCCCGCCCTGCGAATAGAAGCCGCCGCCGGCGTTGCTGTTGTTGGCCGTCAGCGAGGCCTCGACCTGCGCCACCGACAGCCCGAGCGCGGCGACTTTCGCCTGATCGAGCAGCACCTGGTATTGCATGGTCCCGCCGCCAAAACTCGAATCGTCGGCGACGCCGGGAACGGACCGGTACTGCGGTGCCACGGTCCAGTCTTCGAGTGTCTTCAGCTCCATCGGCGAGCGGTCTGGACTCTGCAGCACGTAGCGGTAGATCAGTCCCGAAGGCGCCGACAACGGCGACATCGACGGCGTCACGCCATCGGGCAGGCCGAGGTCGCCCATCCGGTTGATGACCTGCTGGCGGGCGAAGTAGTTGTCGGTGCCGTCCTTGAACGTGAGCACGACATCGGACAAGCCATACAGCGAGACCGAGCGCTTCGCGGTCGTCTGCGGCACCCCGTTCATGCCCAGCTCGACCGGCACCGTGATCAACCGCTCGACTTCCTCGGCGGTGTGGCCCGGCCACTGGGTGACGATGTCGACCATCGGGGGCGACAGGTCGGGATAGGCATCCATCGGCAGGTGCTTCAGCGCCCACGCACCCGCGCCAATCAGCAGCAGCGTGAGCAGCACGGTGATGAAGCGCTGCGCCAGCGCGGCGGCGACGATCCGGTTCATGATCGAGGCCTGGCGCGGCAACGACCCGGTGGGCGGCAATGGATCGCTCATTGATTTTGCATGAACTGGACGAAGATGCCGCCGTCGACCACGACCTGGTCGCCGACCTTGAGCCCGGCGGTGATGTCGTAGCGATCGGCGGCGCGATAACCCAGCGTCACCGACCGACGTGCAAAGCCGCCGTCGGGCTGGGCCACATAGACGAACGGCAGGTTTTCGTCGTCGCGCAGGATCGCCGACACCGGCACCAGCAGGCCGCTTTCCGACTGATGCGAATGGATCTGCACGTTGACGTACATCTGCTTTTTCAGGACCTCGCC
This sequence comes from Rhodanobacter sp. T12-5, assembly GCF_008329435.1. Classification (GTDB taxonomy): domain Bacteria; phylum Pseudomonadota; class Gammaproteobacteria; order Xanthomonadales; family Rhodanobacteraceae; genus Rhodanobacter. Next base: position 811,046 of record NZ_NPKN01000001.1, on the reverse strand, counting down.
GGGATTGCCGACGACGATGCGTGCCGTCACCTGACGCGTATCCGGATCGACCAGCGCCGCAATATTGGCGACGCTGCCTGTGAGCTTTTTCGCACTGCCGCTGCTGGCCACGTCGGCCGGATCACCGATCTTGACCGACGCGACCTCGCTATCGGAGAGCTGCGCCATGACCCAGACCCGCGACAGATCGGCAACCGTAAAACATGGCGTGCTGCCGGCCTGCAGAAGCTGTCCGGGCGTGATCAGTTTCTGCACGACGGTGCCGGCGATCGGCGCGCGGATGGTGCCCTCGACGCGCGACACCGGCCGGCCGGCCTGGATGTCCTTGATGGTTTGCGGATCGACATTCAACGAGACCACTGCCTGCAGTGCCGCGTCGCGATCGGCCTCGGCACTGGCGGCATCGGCCTGGGCCTGCTGCGCCTCGCGCTGGGCGACGCCGTCGTGCTGGACGAGATCCTTGTCCATGTCCGCTTGCCGGCGCGCGTTTCTGGCGGTGACCAGTGCCTTGCGGTAAGCGCCGATCGCGGCCGCAAAATCGGGCGAATCGACCAGCGCCAGCGGCTGCCCTTTCCTGACCTTGTCGCCAGGCGAAACCAGCAACCGCGATACCGGGCCGGAGAACGGCGCCAGCACGCTGGTGGCCTGGTCGTTGTCGAAGTCGACCACGCCGGTGGTCTCGATGGTCTTGTGGTAACTCGACGGTGCCACCGTGTAAACGTGTATGTGCTTGCGCTGGGCCGCGGTCATCCTGACGTCACTGGGCTTCGCTGGCGCCGCCTGTGCGCTGTCGTCGGTCTTGTCGGCCCTGGACGAGCAACCGCCGGCCGAGATCACCATCGCCGACGTCATCACGGCCATCGCAAGAGCGCGCGGCAAGCAGCCCCGGCGCGCGGCCGCGGTCATCCCGGGCAAGAATCTACTTTTCATCTGCATCCTGAATTGGACCGGCCTCGATGGGATGGGCCTGCTTCGAACCCGCCTGCTTCGAATCGGCCTGTTGAAGATCCGCGCGGTGCCACCAGCCACCGCCAAGCGCCTGGAACAACGCCGCCGTGTCGACGTAACGATTGGCCTGCGCCTGGACCAGGCCGATCCGCGCCTGCTGATACGCCTGCTCCGCGCTCAGCACCGTCAGGTAGCTGGCGTAGCCGTCCTTCAATTGCCGTTGGGACAGATCGAGCGTGACCTTGGCGGCGTCCGCTGCACGTGCCGCGGCCTTGAGGCCTTCGGCGTCCTGCTCGAGCGCGGCCAGCGTGTCGGCGACGTTCTGGAACGCAGTCAGCACCGTACTGCGGTACTGCGCGGCGGCCTGCACGTAAGCGGCCTTGGCGGCGCGCTGCTGGTGCAGCAGCGTGCCGCCCTGGAAAATCGGCGCGGCGATGTCGGCGCCCAGACTCCAGAAACCCGTACCCGCCTTGAACACCTGGCCGATCGCCAGCGCATTGCTGCCGACATTCGCGGTCAAGGTGATGTTCGGCAGGCGATTCGCGGTGGCCACGCCCACCTGCGCGCTGGCGGCATGCATGTTCGCCTGGGCTTGGCGCACGTCCGGTCGCTGCACCACGAGTTGGGACGGAAGGCTCAGCGGCAGATCCTGCGGCAATTGCAGGCTCGCCAAATCGAATTTCGGCGTCTTGGACTGGCCCGGAAACTGGCCGGCCAGCACCGCCAGCAGATTGTCCTGCTGCGCCAGTTGCTTGAGCAGCGGCGGCAGCGTGGCGGTGACCTGCGCCAGTTGCGATTCCTGCGCGGACACATCCAGCCGTCCGGCATACCCCTTGGCCAATTGATACCGCAGGATCTTCAGCATCTTCGCGTTGATGTCGACCAGTTGGCGGGTCGCATCCACCTGCGACTGCAGCGATGCCTGCTGGATCGCGGCGACCACCACGTTCGCGCTCAGCGTGACCTGCGTCGCGATCATCTGGAAGCGGACCGCCTGCTCCTGTGCCTTCGCCGACTCCACTGTGCGACGGTTCAGGCCGAACACGTCGGGCACGTAGGAAATGCTGAGCTGCGGGGTGAAAAGGTTGTAGAGATAGGCGTTGTTGCTGGGCACCGGCGCCAGCGCCCCGGGCGGATCCTGCTCGCGGGTGGCCGACATGCCGGCCGTGACGCCGGGCGACCACGCACCGCGTTGCGCCAGCGCGTCCTCCCTTGCCACCGACAATGCCGCCTGCGCCGCCGCGAGATCGGGATTGTGCTTCAGCGACTGTTCGATCAGCGCATTCAACGGCGCGGAATGAAACAGGGTCCACCAGTCGGCGGGGATGTCGCCGCCATTGGCAAAGTGCTGGGCTTCCCCACCGGCGACGCCAGCGCTGCTGGCGGTGGTGGCGAGTGGGTGCGCGACGTAACCGCTGACGTCCGGCGCGGCGGGACGCTTGAAGTCGGGGCCTACGGCGCAGCCCGCCATGAGCAGTGACGCCAATGCGGCAACGACAGGCCGGATGCGCGAGGGCGACAAACGGGCCGGGGACGATGTTCTCCCTGCCATTCCAGCTTCCGTTTCCGGAGTCCTGGCAAGTACATCGACCCACGTCTTGTTCATGCGACCGTATCTGGGGAGGAAACCTCGAATGGAACATTATAATGTATCAATCAATGGCAAGCACCCTGCCGGAAGTCATGCTCCTGCCCAAACCCGGCGCAAGGCAGGTTCGTCGCGCCGATGAACGGAACCAGCGTGGCGACGCAACGCCGGCGCCGTGCGAAAATCCATCCACTCCCTGACAACTCGCCATTCATGACCACCCCGAAATATGACTACCGCCAGTTCCAGGAAGAACTCGCCAGGCTCGAAAGCAAGGTCGAAAGCAAAGTTGAAAAGCAGCCACCCTCGAAACCGCTCGGCAAGAAGGCCGCCGCCGCCCAGCGACTGGCGACGGCGCGCGATGAATTTCTGGCATTGCGCAAGCGGCACGACCTGAGCGTTGCCGACGTGGTCGCGTTCTTCCCCGAAGAAGAAGGCATTGCGTACTTGCAGCAGCTCATCGTGGCGGCGCAGGCGAAACCACGGCGGACGCGCAAGCCGAAGGACTGACGCCCGCCGCGACATTGCCGAACCCGCCCGGTCTCATCCCGTGAGACCCGCCGCCGGTCTACTGCGATTCCGTCAGTCAGGCCGCCGCGAATGAATGCTCTCCCCGACCGCTACCAGGCGTCCGACGAAGTCATCCTGCGCGGGCCAGGCGATGGGCGAACGCTGGCCCAGCGCCTGTCGAAACGGTACGCGTCACGGATCACCGGCGCGTTCGTGGTGCCTGGTCGGGAGGGCTCGTTCGCGCCCTTGCCCGAGGATCTTCCGCCCGCACTGGCGAACGCATTGCGCGAGCGCGGGATCGGGCAGCTCTACAGCCATCAGCACGAAGCTTGGGTCGCGACACAGGCGGGCGCGCATGTCGCGGTGGTCACGCCGACGGCCTCGGGCAAGTCGCTGTGCTACACGCTGCCGGTGATCGCGGCGGCGATGCAGCACAACGCGAAAGCGTTGTACCTGTTCCCGACCAAGGCGCTGGCGCAGGACCAGGTCGCCGAGCTGCTGGAACTCAACCAGGCCGGCAACCTCGGCGTGAAGGCCTTCACCTTCGACGGCGACACGCCCGGCGACGCCCGCCAGGCGATCCGGCTGCACGGCGACGTGGTGGTGAGCAATCCGGACATGCTGCACCAGGCGATCCTGCCGCATCACACCAAGTGGGCGCAGTTCTTCGAGAACCTGCGCTACGTGGTGATCGACGAGATCCACACCTATCGCGGCGTGTTCGGCTCGCACGTGGCGAACGTGATCCGCCGGTTGCAACGCGTCTGCGCGTTCTATGGCGTCACCCCGCAATTCATCCTGTGCTCGGCCACCATCGGCAACCCGCAGGAGCATGCCGAGGCGCTGATCGAGAGTCCGGTCATCGCCATCACACGCAGCGGCGCCCCCACCGGCGACAAGCACGTGCTGTTGTGGAACCCGCCAGTGATCAACCCGGATCTCGGCCTGCGCGCCTCCGCACGCTCGCAGACCAACCGCATCGCGCGGCTGGCGATCAAGTCGGGCATGAAGACCCTGGTGTTCGCGCAGAGCCGCAGCATGGTCGAGGTGCTGACCAAATACCTGAAGGACGTGTTCGACCATGACCCGCGCAAGCCGCCGCGGATCCGCGCCTACCGCGGCGGCTATCTGCCGAAGGAGCGCCGCGCGGCCGAACGCGAGATGCGCGCCGGCAACGTCGACGGCATCGTGAGCACGTCCGCGCTCGAACTGGGCGTGGACATCGGCAGCCTCGACGTGGTGGTGCTCAACGGTTATCCCGGCTCGGTCGCCGCGACGTGGCAGCGTTTCGGCCGTGCCGGGCGCCGCCAGCAATCGGCGCTCGGCGTGCTGGTGGCCAGCTCCGACCCGCTCGACCAATACCTCGTGCGCCACCCGGAATTCTTCCAGGGCGCCTCGCCGGAACATGCGCGCATCGCGCCCGACCAGCCGCTGATCCTGCTCGACCATATCCGCTGCGCCGCGTTCGAACTTCCATTCAGGGGCGACGAGGTGTTCGGCAATGAAGCGGCGACACCATGGCTGGAAATCCTCGGCGAAGAAGGCGTGCTGCACCGTGAGGGCGATCGCTGGGAATGGATCGCCGACAGTTATCCGGCCAACGCGGTGTCGCTGCGCTCGGTTGCCGACGGCAATTTCGTGGTGGTCGATCGCACCGGCGGCAAGCAGACCATCATCGCGGAAGTGGACTTCAGCGCCGCGGCGGTGACCCTGTACGAGGGCGCGATCCACATGATCCAGTCGGTCCCGTTCCAGGTCGAACGGCTGGACTGGGAGGGTCGCAAGGCCTACGTGACGCGCACCCATGTCGACTACTACACCGACGCCATCGACTACACCCGGCTGAAGGTACTCGACTGCTTCGACAGCTCGTCGGCCGGCCGCGGCCACGCGCACCATGGCGAAGTGCATGTGGTGCGACGCGTCGCCGGCTACAAGAAGATCCGCTACTACTCGCACGAGAACATCGGTTACGGCCCGGTCAACCTGCCCGACCAGGAGCTGCACACCACCGCCGTGTGGTGGCAGCTCACCCAACGCGTGCTGGACGCCGAGTTCGACGATCGCCAGCAGGCGCTCGACGGCTTCCTCGGCGCCGCCTGCGCGATCCACATCGTGGCCACCGTCGCCGTCATGGCCGAGTCGCGCGACCTGCAGAAATCCGTGGGCAGCGGCGATGGCGCCTGGTTTGTCAGCGCGGACATCTCGGGGCGTGGCCAGCTCCGCGGCGCGGACGGCCAGCCCACCTCGCTGGCGGCGGATGCGCCGTTCACCCCGACCGTCTACCTGTACGACGCCTTTCCCGGCGGGGTCGGCCTGAGTGCGCCGTTGTTCGAGCGCCGGGAAGACCTGATCGCCCGGTCGCAAAGCCTGATCGAACGTTGCGATTGCCGCGGCGGCTGTCCGGCCTGCGTCGGCCCGGTGCTGGCCGCCGATGAAGATGCACACGCGAGCCCGAAGGCGGCGGCCCTGCGCGTGCTCGCCCTGCTGGCCGCGCTGTGAGCGAGCTGATCGCGAAACTGCGCCGGCTGCGCGCGGAAGCGGGGCAAGTCTCACCCACCGCGCCGTCCCCATCCTTCGCTTCGTCCCCACCCGTTCGTATTGAGCGTAGCGCAGCAAAGTCGAAAGACCCGACCCTCCACGCTGCGCACCCTCCATCGGCCGTTGCCACCGCCCGCTCCACGATGTCGCCCGACGTCCGCCGGCTGTTGCAACGCCACGCCCAGCTCAGGCACGGCCCGCCGGTTCGCGCATCCAGCGATCGCGACGTGTCCGGCGTCGAACTGTCGCCCGGCCTGCGCTACATCGAGATCCTCGCGGACTGGCTCGCTCCGCCCCCGCTCATCGAAACCGCGTTCGCGCGCTGGCCGGAACCGGTCGCGACCCGTCGCCTGCTGCACTTCGACACCGAGACCACCGGACTGGCAGGCGGTACCGGCACGCGCGCGTTCATGATCGGCGCCGCGGACTGGCTGGCGGACGGCCGCCTGCGCCTGCGCCAGCTGACCACCACCAGCATGGCCGCCGAGAGCGCCATGCTGCGCACGTTCGCGCAATGGATCGAACCCGATACGGTGCTGGTGAGTTACAACGGCAAATGCTACGACGCGCCGCTGTTGCGCACCCGCTACCGGCTGGCGCGGCTGGCCGATCCGCTGGCCGGGCTGGGTCATCTGGACCTGCTCCACCCGGTGCGCCGGCACTGGAAAGGCTGCTGGGAAAACTGCCGGCTGGCCACCGCCGAACGCCAACTGCTCGGGGTCGTGCGCGAGGATGACCTGCCCGGATCGGAGGCGCCGGCCGCATGGCTGAGCTATCTGCGCGGCGGCTCGGCGAAGGATCTGCGCCGCGTCGCCGAGCACAACGCGCAGGACCTGAAAAGCCTGGCCGGCGTGTTGCTGTACATGTCGGCGCTGGGCGACATTCCCGGCGCATCCGGGCCACGCCGATGAAGCGCTACTCCACGGTCGACGTTGCCGCCTGGCGTGGGGCGGAGGCTTTCGGCAAACCACATTCGGCATGCCCGCACTGACACTCGCCACTGCGGGGCAAGCCGTCACGGGCCGCATCGGCGTCGCGGCAATAGTCGCTGCAATACTTGCCCTGCTCGGACACCATGCATTTGCATGAATCGTGTGCGCACGGGTGATCGATCTGCATGAACGTTCTCCTCGGTTTTCCGGCTCGTGCAGGAGCGACATGAATCCTGACGGGCAAGAAAAGTGAGCCTGCGGGGGTCAACTCGGGGTGAAGCGATCCTGAAAAGAATGGGCGCGTGACGCAGTTCGCGGCCACGGGCAAGCTTCACGCGATGCCACGAACAGATCGCAAAACAGATCGCAAAGATGCTTTTTTATAGCCGGCTTGACATCCGAAATTATTTCCATAATTCTGGAATTATGAAATCAAAGGACGCGCTCGCCTGCCTTCATGCCCTCGCCCAGGAACATCGTCTGAACCTGTATCGCCTGCTGGTGCAGGCTGGCGACGAGGGCATGGCGGTGGGCGAGCTGGCCGCCGCGACCGGCCTCGCCGGGGCGACGCTGACGAATCATCTGCACATCCTGCGCCGGGCCGGCATGGTCGGCGACGAGCGGCGCGGGCGGGTGATCCAGTGCCGCGCGAATTATCCGCAGATGAATGCCCTGCTCGGTTTCCTCACCGAGAACTGTTGCGCAGGATCGGCCGTCGCCGACTGCGCCCCCGCTAAAACCTGCCAGCCGGCAAGGAGCAAACGATGAAACGCTTCCATGTGCACGTGAACGTCGAGCAGCTCGACAGCAGCATCCGCTTCTACAGCACCTTGTTCGGCGCCGCTCCGAGCGTGGTCAAGCCGGACTACGCGAAGTGGATGCTGGACGATCCGCGGGTCAACTTCGCCATCTCGCAGCGCGGCCGCAAGGCCGGCGTGGATCATCTCGGCATGCAGGCCGAGGACGATGCCGAACTCGCCGCGATCGGCGCGCGGCTGCACGCCGCCGATGCCGTCGCGCTGGCGGAGAAAGCCACGACCTGCTGCTACGCCCATTCCGACAAGTTCTGGGCCGAAGACCCCCAAGGCGTGCGCTGGGAGAGTTTCCACACGCATGGCGAGGCAACCGTCTATGCCGGCGCGGCGGACGATACCGGCGCCAGCGAGGGTGGCTCCTGTTGCGGCCCGGCAGCCGCCAGCAAACCCGCCGCCGCGTGCGGCCCAAGCAGCGGCTGCTGCTGAACATGTCGACGCGACCGTACAACGTGTTGTTCCTGTGCACCGGCAACTCCGCCCGCAGCGTGATGGCCGAGGCCCTGCTCAACGTACTCGGCAAAGGCCGCTTCCGGGCGTTCAGCGCCGGCAGTTTCCCCAGCGGCCAAGTGCAGCCGATCGCGGCGGAACTGGCGCAGGCGTTCGGCTATGCCGAACCGCTGCGCAGCAAGAGCTGGGACGAGTTTGCACGGGCGGACTCGCCGGCGATCGATATCGTGATCACCGTCTGTGACAACGCCGCCGGCGAGCTGTGCCCGGTCTGGCCAGGCCAGCCGGTCACCGCGCACTGGGGCGTGCCCGATCCGGTTGCCGCCGACGGTTCCGGCGAAGATCGTCGTCGTGCGTTCCAGTCGGCCTGGATGATGTTGCGGCGCCGGATCGATCTGCTGCTGGCTCTTCCCCTGGACAAGCTGGATCGCGTGGCCTTGCAGCAACAACTTCGCGCCATCGGACCGCAGGCTGCCGCCGATGAGTCATGAAACCTCCGCCGCACCGCAGCTCGGATTCTTCGCACGTTACCTGAGCCTCTGGGTCGCGTTGTGCATCGTCACCGGCATCGCGCTCGGCCATCTCATCCCGACCGTATTCGAGATGCTGGCCGCGGCCGAGCTGCAGCACATCAACCTGCCGGTCGCGGCACTGGTCTGGCTGATGATCGTGCCGATGCTGCTGAAGGTGGACTTTGCGCAGCTCGCAGGCGTGCATCGCCAGGTGCGCGGCATCGGCATCACGCTGCTGGTGAACTGGGCGATCAAGCCGTTCTCGATGGCGCTGCTGGGCTGGCTGTTCATCCGTCACGTGTTCGCCGCGTGGCTGCCGGCCGCCCAGCACGATTCGTATATCGCCGGACTGATCCTGCTTGCCGCGGCACCGTGCACGGCGATGGTATTCGTGTGGTCGCGACTGTGCGGCGGCGAACCGAATTTCACGCTGGCCCAGGTCGCGCTCAACGACACCATCATGGTCGTCGCTTTCGCACCGATCGTGGCCTTGCTGCTCGGCGTGGCGTCGATCCATGTGCCATGGGGCACCCTGCTGCTGTCGGTGCTGCTGTACATCGTGGTGCCGGTGATCGTCGCCCAGCTCTGGCGCAGCTGGCTGCTGCGCCGGCGCGGCGCCGCCGCGCTTGAAACGGCATTGCGGCGCATCGACCCGTGGTCGACGGCAGCACTGCTGGCCACCCTGGTCCTGCTGTTCGGTTTCCAGGGCGAGGCGATCCTGGCGCAGCCGTTGATCATCGCGCTGCTGGCGGTGCCGATCGTCATCCAGGTCTACCTCAACGCCGGCATCGCCTATGGCCTGAGCCGCTGGCTGAAAGTGCCGCATTGCGTGGCCGGCCCGGCAGCGCTGATCGGCGCCAGCAACTTCTTCGAGCTGGCGGTGGCGGCGGCGATCAGCCTGTTCGGCCTGCGCTCAGGCGCGGCGCTGACGACCGTGGTCGGCGTGCTGGTGGAAGTGCCGGTGATGCTCTCGGTGGTGCGCATCGTCAATCGCACCGGCCACTGGTTCGACGGGCGTGTCGCCGACCCTCCATGAAAACGAGGTGGTGCCGACTCAGGCCGGCAGGATCACCTGGTTATGCGCCAGCCAGTCGGCCACCGCCGATGCCTTCATCGGGCGGCCGAGCAGATAGCCCTGCAGCGCGTCGCAGCCGATTTCCGCCAGCAGCTGCGCCTGCTCGGCGGTCTCGACGCCTTCGGCGATCACGCTCATCTGCAACTGGTGGCCGATCGCCACCACGGTGGTGGCAATCGCCACGCTGCTCGGATCGTGCGGCAGGTCGCACACGAACGACTTGTCGATCTTCAGCTTGTCCACCGTGAACTGGCGCAGGTAGGACAGGCTGGAATAGCCGGTGCCGAAATCGTCGAACGCGATCCGCACACCCAGCGCGGAAAGCTGGTTGATCGAGTGCAGCGCGCGATCGGCGTTTTCCAACAGCGCGCTCTCGGTCAGCTCCAGTTCCAGCCGGTCGGCCGGCAGGCCGTGCCGCTGCAGCGCGTCGGCGACCTGGTCGGCGAAGTTGCCGCGCTGGATCTGCTGGGCGGACACGTTCACCGCCACGAAGAAATCACCCAGCCCGGCGTCCATCCACGCGCGCGACTGCGCGCAGGCGCGATCGAGCACCCAGCCGCCGAGCGCCGGCATCAGGCCCATGGCTTCGGCGACGGGAATGAAGCGCTCGGGCATGACCAGTCCCAGGTCGGGACTGTTCCAGCGCAGCAAGGCCTCGAAGCCGATCACGAGGCGGTCCGCCGTGCGCAGCTCGGGCTGGTACTCGAGGTGCAGTTCGCCATGCAGCATGGCGCCGCGCAGACGCATGCCGAGCATGCGGCGATCCTCCATGCGCCGCATGTCCGCTTCGGAGTACTGGCAGACCATGTCGCGGCCAAGCTGCTTGGCGCGCGACATCGATGCCTCGGCGCGGCGCAGCAGGTCGTCGATATCGGCAACCCGCCCGGGATAGCTGGCCACACCCATGCTCATCGTCACCAGCACTTCGCCGCCGGATATCTCCACCGGTTGCGCGACGGCGTGGCGCAACCGCTCGGCCACGGCCACGGCCTCGTCCAGTCCGATCCCGGGCAAGGCGACCACGAACTCGTCGCCGGTGAAACGCGCCACGCGCCCCGCGTCGCCCACTTCGCCGCTCATCCGCATCGCGACCTCGGCCATCACCCGATCGCCCACTTCGTGGCCCATCGCCTCGTTGATCGCATGGAAGCGATCGATATCGGCATAGATCAGGGTCAGCGGTTCGCCGACGTGATGGAGCGCGTGGTCCTGCAGCAGCGCCTCGATCACCGGATACCGCGCCAGCCCGGTCGAGACGTCGTGGGTGGCGGCGTAGGCCAGCCGGGCTTCGGTGTCGCGATGTCCGGTGATGTCGCTCTGGATGCCGATGTAATGAGACACCTCGCCCTGCTCGTCGCGCACCGGCGCGAGGTAGAGCTGGTTCCAGAACAGCGTGCCGTCCTTGCGCACGTTGCTGAGCACGGTCGAGTATTCGCGTTGCTCGCTCAGTGCCTGGCGGATGGCGGCGCGCTCCATCGCGTTGCCCTCGTCGCCCTGCAGGAAGCGGCAATTGCGGCCGATCACCTCGGCCGCGGGGTATCCGGTGATGTGTTCGAAGGCGTTGTTGATGAAGGTGATCGGCATGTCCTCGGCCTTCGCGTCTGCAATCACCACGCCGTTGCCGGTGGACTGGATCGCGCGCTCGAGCAGGCGCAGTTGCGCCTCGGCATGCCGCCGCTCGGTGATGTCCTGCAGATGCGCCAGCACCGCACGACTGCCGTGGTAGTTCAGCGGATGGAAGATCCCCTCAACCTGCAGCGACTTTCCATCCGCCGACTGGTGCTCCCACACGTTCGCGGCACCGGATGCGAGCACGCCCGCATGCAGGGCCGCATGAAACCGATCGCGCTCGGCGGGGGCCAGCAGCGTTTCGAATGACTGGCCGACCAGGCCGGATCGCAGGCGGCCATACTGCCGGTTGGCCGCATCGTTGGCGGTCAGGATCGACAGCGAGCTCTGGTCGAACACCAGCAGTGGCACCGGACTCTGCTCGAACAACAGGCGATGGCGCATCTCGCTGTCGCGCAGCGCATCGACGAAGTGGGTGCGATCGACCGCATAGCGGATGCTGCGATCCAGCCGTTCGGAGTCGATCGCACCCTTGACCAGGTAGTCGCTGGCGCCCGCCGCCATCGCCGCCACGTCCACCGAATGGTTGCCGCGGCCGGTGAGCACGATGAAGGCGCGCGACAATCCTTCGCGGCTCACTTTCTCGATCAGGTCCAGGCCGCTGAACGGTCCCAGCAGGTAGTCGACCAGGTAGACGTCGTGCTTGCCGCGGCGCAGATGGAGCAGGCCTTCCTCGGGAGTTGCGCACCAGTCGAACGCGTAATTGCTTCCCTCGGCATCCTTCAGCAGGTCGCGGATCAGGACGAAGTCGTCCTCGTCGTCATCCACCACCAGCACGCGCAGCGGCGGCAGACTCACGGCTTGCTCTCCTGCGATTCCGAGGGCAGTTGCACGATGTCCATCCAGTAGCGCTCCAGCGAGCGCAGCACGCCGATGAGGTCGTCGAACCGGTTGGGCTTGGTCACGAAGGAGTTGGCGCCGAGCCGGTAGCTGGCCAGGATATCCAGTTGCGCGCGCGACGTGGTCAGCACGATCACCGGCAGGTGTTTCAGGCCGGCGTGTTCGCGAATGGCATGCAGCGCCTCGCGGCCGTCCATGCGCGGCATGTTGAGATCCAGCAGCACCAAGTCGGGAAGTTTGCTGTGCGGATCGTCGAGCAGGCGCTGCAGCCGCGCCATCAACTCGACGCCATCGGGGACGAACTCGAGCGCGACGTCGACGCCGCTGTCGCGGAATGCATCGCTGAGCAGTATCCGATCGTCGGCATCGTCCTCGGCCATCAGGATCGACAATGTTGCATGGTCCTTCATCATGAATCCGCCTCCAGAATCTCGCCATCGATAGATGAAGCATCGCGGCCCGCAGACAGCCGTTCGGCCGACATGACGGGCAGAGTGACAATGAAGCTGGCCCCTTGTCCAGCATCGGATTCGGCGCGGATCGTGCCGCCGTGCCGCTCGACGATGCGCCGCACGATGGCCAGGCCGATGCCGGTGCCTTCGTAGACGTTGCGCGGATGCAGTCGCTGGAACGGCGCGAAGATGCGCTCGGCGTAAGCCGGCTCGAAGCCGATGCCATTGTCGCTGACGCGCAATTCGAAGACCGCACCGGTCCCGCGCACGCTGATCGCGACCACGCAGGGCCGCTCGGCGTCGCGGAACTTCAGTGCGTTCGCCAGCAGGTTCTGCAGCAGCTGGCGCATCTGCGTGGCATCGGCCTGGATCGTCGGCAGCGGATCGAAGGTGACGACCGCTTTTGCCTCGGCGATGCGCGCCTCCAGGTCGTCCAGCACCGCCGCCAGAACCGCAGCCAGGTCGACCGGCGCGACACCGGCCGTGCGCGTCGCCACCCGCGAATAGGCGAGCAGGTCATCGATCAGGGTCTGCATGCGAAGTGCGGCCTGGCCCATCCGCCGCAGGTAGTCGTGGGACGAATCGTCCAGGCTGCTGCCCAGCCTGGATTGCAGCCGGTCGGAGAATGACTGGATCTTGCGCAGCGGCTCCTGCAGGTCATGCGAGGCGACGTAGGCAAAATCCTGCAGTTCGCGGTTGCGGATGCGCAGGTCGTCCATCGCCTTGGCCAGCGCGATGTCGGCCTCGCGCCGGGCGGTAACGTCGCGCGCCGCGCCATAGAGCAGGCCATCGGATGCCGTGATCGAAACCCATTCGAGCCAGCGGTAGCTGTCGTCGGCGCAGCGCATGCGGGTGAGCAGCCCGTTGATCGCCTCGGCGCCGGACATCTGCCGCTCGATCGCCTCCTGCGTCGGCGCCTTGTCCAGCGGGTGCAGCAAATCGATGAACGGCATCGCCAGCATCTCGGCCTCCGCGAAGCCCAGCAGCTTGACGTAAGCCGGATTCACCTGCAGGAAACGGCCGGTGACCGGATCGGCGATGCAGAACACTTCCTGCGACATTTCGAAGAAGTGATTGCGCTGTTGCAGGATGCGTTGCGCTCCCTTGGCAGCGGCAATGTCGCGAAACGCCATCATGGCGCCCGCCAGCTTCCCGTGGATCATCAGCGGCTTGGCCAGGTAGGCCACTTCCAGCGTGCGCTCGTCGTGCAACGCGAACTGGCTGTCGCTGTCGGACACCAGCGCGGTGCCGCCCAGGATCTGCCGCAGCGGCGCCACCATGTCGGCGGGCAGTTCACTGCCCGTGGGCAGCTTGTCGACCCGCAGGCCGAGCGCCCGCGAGGCCATGTGGTTGAGGAAGGTGGGTTGTCCCTCCAGATCCACCGCGATCAGGCCTTCATTCACGCTTTCGGCGATCGCCACGATCAGCGCCAGCTGGCTGACCATGGCCTGCTGTGCATGGCGCAATTCGCGGTGATCCTGCAGCACGGCGAAGACGCCGCGCGCCTCGCCTTCCACGATGATCGGGATGCCGACCAGATGCGCCGGGAAACGGTTGCCGCGCGCATCCTGCGCGGTGACGTCGAGCCGGGCCGATTCGCCATGGGTGGCAGCCGTCAGCAACTGCCGTACCCTGGCACCCTCCGCCGCCACGAAGCTGTACGCGAACGGGCGGCCGCGCAATTCCACCATCTCCAGACCGAGCAATGCGGCACCGGCCGGGTTGCCCTGCATCACCTGGCCGTCGGGACCCAGCGCGAACACGCCGTCGGGATGATGGTCGAACAGCGAGCGGAAACGCTGCTCGCTTTCGCTGACGCGCTGGAACGACTGCTCATGCTCGATCGCCACCGCCGCCACCGCCGCCAGCGTGTCGATGCCGGAAACCTCTTCCGGCAATGGCGCACGCGGCGTCGTGTAGTACACCGCGAACGTACCCAGCACCGATCCGTCACGCGCCAGGATCGGCGTGGACCAGCACGCCTGCAATCCGTGCGGCAGCGCCAGCGAGGCATAGTTTTGCCACAGCGGATCGGTGGCAATGTCGGTGACTACCACGCGCTCGCCGCGCCAGGCCGCGGTACCGCATGAACCCGCTTCCGGCCCGATCGCCGCGCCGTCGATGCTGCGGCAATAGTCCGCCGGCAGATGCACCGCGGCGCCATGGAAGAGGCGACCTTCACGCAGCAGCAGGATCGAGCACAACGCGCCGGGGTAGTGCTCCTCGTAAGCCGTCACCAGCGACTCCAGCACTTCGGGCAATGGCCGCCCGCCGGCCACCGCGGCAAGCACCAGGCGCCGGCGGTTTTCCAGGTTCTCGGCGCGGCGCAGCTCGGTGTAGTCGCGCCCCACCATGTACATGCATTGCGACTGCGCCGACCACGTCGCGGACCATTGCACGTAAAGAACCCGGCCATCGCGGGTCACGTTGCGGTTGCGGAAGTCGGGATTGGGTTCGCCGCGCATCACCAGTGCCAGCGCCGCCACGGTACCTGCGCGATCCTCCGGATGGACCACCCGCGACAGCGGCTCGCGCACCAGCGATTCGGGCGTGTAACCCCACATGCGCAAGGCGGCCGCGCTGACCTGCAGGAAGCGGCCGTCGCGATCGATCACGCAAATCACGTCCGGAGCGCTGTCCATCATCAGCCGGGACGCTTCCAGTGCACGCTCCAGCGCGCGGCCCTGCCCGCGCAACTGGGCGCTGGTGGCCTCGGCATGGCGTGCCCGTTCGCGCGCGAGTGCGGACAGCCGCAACGCCACCGCCAGCAACCCGCCCAGGGCAAAACCGAGCAGCAGGACCAGTTGCGGCACGCGCGCTTCGATACCTTCGCGATCCGGGTAGACGTCCATTCGCCAGTGCTGGCCGTACAACGAAATATCCGTGCTGACCGGAGCGACCCCGCTGTCGGCACCGCGTGCATACAACACCTCCCCCGCCTGGCTGATGCGCAGGCCGTGTTGCCCCGGCAAGGCCGCCAGCAGGCGCGGAAACAGCTGGTCGAATTCAAGCGCACCGATCACGTAGCCCTGGATCCCCGCGTTGTCGCGCACCGGCGCGACGATCAGTTGGCCGCGTTTGCCGCCGATCAGCGTCAACGGCGCGCTCAGCACCGGCTGCGTGCTGGCATCGGCCCGGTCGAACAGTTGCTTGCGCCTGACGGAGCGATCCAGCACCGCGCCGACCCTGATGTCCGAGGACGAGGGTGCCCGCAACCGGCGCAACACACGCCCGGCATCGGCGTAGCCGAGCGTGCGCAGTCCGTCCATGTCGCGCAGGTAGCCGGACGCATCGGCGTCGAACAGCCGATCGCGAATCGCGCCCGGCGTATCCGTCGTGGCGGACAGCCGGGCCGCCAGGCGATCGGTGGCACGCACCAGCGTATCCATGCCACCGTGCAGAAGGGTCTCTGCATTCTCGCGCCAGACCTGCCCGGCGGCCTGCTGCAACTGGACCTGCTGTCGCTCCAGCGAAAGCCACAGCAACAGCGACAGCGACACCGTCAACAGGCACGTCACGGCCGGAAAGATCACCGTGCGATAGCGTCGCTCCCATGGCGAACGCGGGCTGCTGGCAACCAGCCCGATGCCGAGGACGGCCATGCCGACGGCGACCGGCAGCGACATCGGCGTGTGCGCATGCACGCCGAGCGTACGCATCGCCGGCAGCGCGAACAGGTAGCCGGCAAGCGATATCGCTCCGGCCATCAGCACCAGCAAGCCACTGGCCCAGGCGACACTCCACAGACCGGCGTTGCGCCGTGCCAGCAGCGCCATGCTCAGTCCCAGCTCGGCCGCCAGCAACGCCAGCGACGTATTCGGCGCCAGCCGTCCCGGCAAGGCACCCTCTGCCGTGATGCCTTGCTGTCGCCAGAACAATTCGCCGAGGAAGTCCGGCCACCCCAGGCACTCGGCCAGCAAGGGTGAGATCGCCAGCGGAACGCACAGCAAGCCCAGGCACCAGGCACTGAATGCGCGCCCCGACGCCAGCAGCCATAGGGCGTGACCCATCAGCACGAAAGCCAGCGCGGAGTTGAAGGCGATGGGTACCAGGTTCGTCCCACCCTGGACCAGGGTTGCCGACTGGATCAGCCAGCCCAGCACACCCATCCAGCCGAGCCCGGAAAGTGCCACCGAAGCTGCCGAAGGAATCGACCAGACCAATCCTTGGCCAAGCAGGATGCAGCTCAGGCTCAGCCAACCCAGCGCGCAGGCCACCAGCGCGCCCGGGCGAATCTCGCCCACCGCTGCATAGCCGCCCGATCCATGCAGCAGACACGCCAGCGCCACAAACATCGCCGTCGCCGCGACGCCGCGCGCAATCACACAGGGCAAGCCGGAGGCCGGCAGGCCCCTGCAGCAGATTGCCGGCACCAGCAGCAGCGCAGCACACAAGGGCGCGAACAGCGGATCGGCCCAGCCGGCCGTACTCAGGCGCGCCGCCAGCAACGCCGGCACGACGGTGAGCAGCGCCAGCACGCGGCCTGCGCGCAGGCGATCGCGCGCAACCAGCCAGGTCGAAAGCGCCAACAGCACCAGTACCAGGTCGGTCGCGCCGCGCATCGGCGACAGCTGTCCCGTGGCGGCCGCGATGCCCGCATCGACAAGCCCGAGCGCAGGCACCAGCAACACGCCGGCCTCAGCCGTCAGCGACCGGTTCAGCGCAGATCGCGGATGCCACTGGCGTTGGGTCATGCGCGATCCTCCCCCTCAGGGATGTCCATGCCGCCAACCAGTCATAAAGCAAATGACGGCCAATGCCAAGGCAGGCGTCGCCGCCAGCCCGGCCCGCGTCTTTCGGCCCGGATCGGGCAGGCGCATCATATGGCTATAGCGGCCGAAAGCTGCGCAGGTTTACCGTGAACCCGTCGATGCCGACGCGGCGGGGCTGCCCGGCAGGGCGTATGCGACCAGCGAACCGCCCATCGTCGTGCCCCGCCGATCGCGACCACCGGTCATCACCACCACGTACTGGCGGCCGCTGCGGTCCGACACATAGCTCATCGGCGTAGCGTGGCTGCTGGCTGGCAGGCGCGACTGCCACAACTGCCGGCCAGTGCGCACGTCATAAGCGCGCAGGTAGTCGTCCGCCGTGCCACCGAGAAACGCCACGCCGCCGCCGGTGCTCAGCGGGCCGCCAAGGCTGGGCACGCCCAGCGGCAATGCCATGCCAAAGAGCAGGCGACCCTGCACGATGCCGTTTCTGTGCATCCACACGCGCTGCATGGTCTTCAGGTCGACCGCCGCGACATGACCCCAGGGCGGCGCCTGGCAGGGGATGCCGAGCGGAGACAGCAGCGGATGCGGGTCCGTCGCGAAGCCGGCTCCAGCCATCGGCCGCGACACGAAGGCCATGTCATTCGGGTTGACGATGGCCAGCTGGCGCAGCGGATCGATACTGATGCCGCCGCCATCGAAGACACCGGAACCGCCCGGATGCATCAACGAGCCCTGTGCCGACGGCGGCGTGAAGATGCCGTCGTAGCGCAATTTCCTGAAATCGATCCGGCAGATCAGCTGGTCGAATGCCGTGGCGCCCCACATGTCACGCTCGCGCAATGTCGGTGGCTGGAACGACAGCGCGGAGAACGGCTGGGTCGGCGCCAGATGGTCCCCCGTCGCTGCGCCCTGCGGCACCGGCTGTTCCGGTGCGGGCACGATCGGCTTGCCGTCGCGGCGATCGAGCACGTAGATGTCGCCGCGCCGGGTCGCGGCGATCAGCGCCGGCAGTTTGCCCTGCGGCGTATCCAGATCGACCAGGCTCGGCTGACCGCCAGGCCCGAGGTTCCACACATCGTGATGCACGCTCTGGTAGACCCAACGCAGCTTGCCGGTGGCGATGTCCAGCGCCACGATCGCGCTGCCGAAACGCTCGCCCGGCGAATCGCGCCGACCACCACGCGCGCGCGGCGTCTGGCCGCCCATCGGGACGTAGACCAGGCCTAGCTTCTCGTCGACGCTGGACACGCCCGAGGAGTTCGGCGAATGGTGCACGGAGGTCTGACCCGGCGCGACTGGTGCGGTTTCCGCAGGGTTCGACGGATCCCAGTTCCACAACAGCTTGCCGGTGTCGATGTCGTAGCCGCGAATCACGCCGGTGTCCGCGCCATCGGTGTCGGCGGCGCTGACGATCAGCACATGCCGGGTTGCCAGCGGTGGCGAGGTCGGGTCGAGAAAGCCGCGCTTGCGCATCGGCTGGTCTCCATCCAGACCGATGACGCCGTGGTCCCCAAAACTCCCGCACGGCTGGCCGGTATCGGCATTGATGGCCACGATGGTGGCGTCGGCGGTCGGCGCAAGAATGCGGCGCGGGCATTCGTCGAAACGGATGCTCGACATCGCCACCGCGCCTTTCGGCACCACGCGCGGTGCGCTCGGTGCTGCGCTGGACGCGGCCGGCGCGGGCAACCACGCCGCCGCGGCAGTGCCGACATAGGCGCCCGAGTCGTGATACGCCACGCCGCGGCAGGCAGCGGGCCGACGATGCGTCGATTGCCGGCTGCTTTCCGGGCGGTAGCGCCAGCGTTGCTTGCCGGTATCCGGGTCGAGCGCGATCACGACGTGCTGCGGCGTGCACAGGTAGAGCATGCCGTTGGCCTTCAACGGCGTGACCTCGCTGGCGGTTTCCCGCGGATCATCGGAGCCCTTCAAGTCGCCGGTGTGGAACGTCCATGCCACCTGCAACTGCTGCACGTTCTGCGGCGTGATCTCCCGCGCTGGTGCATGTCGGTCGCCATAACCGGAGCGGCCGTAAGCCGTCCAGTCACCGGCTGCCACAAACGGCGATGCGACGCTGCCGCTCGCCTCCATGCGGGCCGCGGCGAACGCTCCTGGATGATCCTGGGGACTGCGCAGCAGCGCGGCGATACCGAAAATGGCGGCGATCGCCAGCGCGCTACCAAGCGCCCAGCACCCACCACGCCACTTCACGTCGCCACCGTCCTGCATCACACGCAAACGACGATTGACGAACGGCAGCGCCAACCACAACCCCAGCACGAACCACACATCCAGCCGCGGCAGCAGCTGCCACCAGTCCAGCCGCACCTCGGCCAGTGCCCACACGGTCGTGCCGAACAGCAACAGCGCATACAGCCACAGCGCCTCGCTCCGACCCGCGATCAGCAGCGCGCCGCTGACGGCCATGCCGAGCCCGGCAAGCAGGTAGTAAGGCGAGCCGCCCAGCATCAGCAGACGCGCACCGCCAATGACCAGGGTCAAACCCAGCAGTACGAACACGCAGCCGCTGATCAGCAGCAAGAGGCCGGAGCGCGGCATTCGTGTCATGGGCGTCCTCGATCGGATGAAGTCACGGTTTGAACGCGGCAGCCGAAGCCGCTCACGATCGCCTGCCTATGTAGCACAGGCAGTGCCCGCGCTTCGTTGACGTCAGCCGCGATTCAGCCTCGCCGCTCGTGTTCACCGCACGTTTGCACGGCCCGGCCAAGACTCGCGTTTCCCGCAGGCAACGAGGTACGTTCCATGAAGAAAAAGATCACGTCACTGACGTTTGCACTGGCACTGGGCACGCTCTCGCTGGGTGCATCCGGCATCGCGATGGCACAACAGGCGATGACCGAGCCGCAGGTGCAGGGCCAGCTCACCGCACAGGGCTACACCAAGGTGCATGACCTGAAGTTCACGGATGGCATGTGGCACGCCAAGGCGAAAAGCGCGAACGGCGACCGGGTGCACCTGCGCATCGACGCGAAGACCGGCCAGGTCTATCCCGACGAACTCGTTTCGAAGCTGAGCGAGCAGGACGTGCGCGCCTCGCTGGAATCCCAGGGCTACACGCACGTGCACGACGTGGATTTCGACGACGGCATATGGAAGGCCAAAGCCGACAACGCCGCCGGCAACGACGTCAAGCTGAGAGTCGATGCACGCAGCGGCAAGGTGATCGGTACCGACTAGTCGCCAACGACGAGTCACGCATCCGACACCGCAGCTTGCTCGATGTCGGCCATTCGCCAGCCGGCGCCGATGGCGCTGGCTGGACCGAACGCTGGCAGCTCACTAGTATCGGGGAGGTTCATCCCTTCCCCCCACAGGTAGCTGCCAGTGAAACGACTGATCCTCTGTACTCTCGCGCTCTCCATCTCGTCGGCCCTGATGGCCACCGCGGTCCAGGCGCCGACATTCGATCCGCACCGGCTGTCCGACGAGGTCAAGACCTTGTCCTCCGATGCCTTCGAAGGCCGCGGCCCGGCCACGCCGGCCGAAACGAAAACCATCGACTACGTGGTGGCACAGATGAAGGATGCCGGGCTGCAGCCCGGTGGCGATCTGGTCGACGGCAAGCGCAGCTGGACCCAGGCGGTGCCGCTGCTGCGCACCGAAATCATCGGCACGCCGAAACTCACGCTGACCATGGGCGGCAAGACCGAGGCGCTGACCCAGGGCCAGCAGATCGCGGTACGCGCACCGATGGACGGCTCGACCTCGGTGGCGATCGCGAATGCGCCACTGGTCTTCGTCGGCTATGGCGTCGAGGCACCGGAGCGCCACTGGGACGACTTCAAGGGCGTCGACCTGCACGGCAAGATCGCCGTGGTGCTCGTCAACGATCCCGACTTCGAAACCGGCAAGGGCGACTTCGGCGGCAAGGCGATGACCTACTACGGCCGCTGGACCTACAAGTACGAGGAAGCCGCCCGCCAGGGTGCCCTCGGCCTGCTGGTGATCCACGAAACCGCGCCGGCCTCGTATGGCTGGGCCACGGTGAAGAACTCCAACACCAACACCATGTTCGACATCGTGCGCGACAACCCGTCCAGCGTGCACGTACCGCTGGAGGCATGGATCCAGCGCGACCTCGCCGTGCAGATGTTCAAGCACGCCGGGCTGGATTTCGACACGCTGAAGAAGCAGGCGCAGACGCGCGCGTTCAAGCCGGTCGAGCTGAAGGGCGAAACCCTGTCGGCCAGCTTCAAGGTCGACAAGAGCGTGATCACCTCGCACAACGTCGTTGGTCGCATCGAGGGCAGCAAGCGCCCGGACGAGACCGTGATCTACAGCGCGCACTGGGATCACCTGGGCGTCGGTCAGCCTGACGCGAAAGGCGACCGCATCTACAACGGCGCTGTCGACAACGCCACCGGTACCGCAGCACTGATCGAACTGGGCCGCGCCTTCGCGCACGCGCCGAAGCCGGAGCGTTCGATGGTGTTCCTCAACGTCACCGCCGAAGAGAAGGGCCTGCTCGGCTCCGAGTACTACGCATCCAAGCCGCTGTATCCGCTGGCCACCACCGCCGGCGTGATCAACATGGACGCGCTCGACCCGCATGGCCCGTCGCGCAACTTCACCATCTCCGGCAGCGCCAAGCTCGGTCTGCTCGACGACATGATCGCCGACGCGAAGCAGTACGGCATGGTCTACACGCCGGACTCGAATCCGCAGGCCGGCTACTTCTTCCGCTCCGATCACTTCTCGTTCGCCAAGCGCGGCGTGCCGGCAGTGTCGTTCGGCTCGGGCAACGACCTGGTCGACGGCGGCCTCGCGGCCGGCAAGGCGGCGGAGAAGGAATACACCGCCAAGCACTACCACCAGCCGTCCGACGAATGGCAGGCAAGCTGGTCGTTCACCGGCATGGCGCGCGACCTGCAGTTGCTCTACACCGTGGGCAGCCAGTTGGCGAACTCCGACCAGTGGCCGGACTGGAGCAAGGATTCCGAATTCCGCGGTATCCGCGACAAGACGGCCGCCGAGCGCAAGTAACCCCGCAACCGCGTTCTTGCAGGAGCCCGCTGTCGGGCGATGCCTTTGCCATGTAACCAGCAAAGCATCGCCCGCCAGCGGGCTCCTACGTTATTTGACCGGATGCCTGCCGTAGGCCCACAGCAAGAACGGCGGCAGCATCTTTTTCCATGAAGCCTGGTTGTGCACGCCGCCCGGCAACAGGAACAACACCGCGTCGGCATCCGATGACGAATGCTTCGCGGCATCCATGTCGATCGAATAGCCGAGCTGTTTCAGCCCGCGCGCGTGGAAACCATCGGCACCGCGATAGCCTTCCATCAGATCCTGCACGTCGTCGACGGTATCGTTGATGCCGTCGCCATCGCGGTCGCTGGTTTCCTCCGCCGTGCCCACCGCGAACCACATCTTCATGCCGGCGCGCTTGCCGCCGCGGTCGACCATCGCCTGGGCCAGCCGCGTACGCTGCACCGACGCGGCATCGCTGCGATCGGCGGCAAGCCAGAACGAGGGCGAGAACGCGCCGACCCGGCCAAACACTTCCGGATACTGCCAGCCGAGGTTGAACGCATTCAGCGCACCCAGCGACCACCCCAGCATGGTGCGTGCATGTGCGGATCTGCGTGTGCGGTAATGCGCGTCGACATACGGCACCAGCACCGTGGCGACCCACGCGGAATAGTCCTGCGCGCGCGTACCGATCGGGCCGATGCGCGAGCCGCCGACGAGGCTGCGCGAGCTGGCGCGATCGGACAGGCCGTAGCCGCTGGCGCGGTCGGCCAGCATGTCGATCGCCACCACGATCATCGGCTCGATCGCATGCTCGCCATACAGCTGCGCCAGGGTCGCCTGCAGACCCACGGCGGCCATGTCCTGGCCGTCGTTCGCATACAGCACCGGGTAGCGCCGGTTGGCCGCGGCGCCGCTGGCATAACCGGGTGGCAGATAGATCGTGAGCTTGATCCGCTCCGGCGCGAAGGCGCGCGCGTCGAGCTGGAGCGCCTGCGCACTCCAGCCGACCGACGGAACCTGGCCAGCCGACGCGTGATCCGCACGAGACGTCGGGTTCGCACTGGCAATGCCGACGCCGCAAAGCAGCAGCACGCACAGCCATGTCGATCGTGGCAACGTCATGACGCTCAGTCCACGCGTGCGAACCATACGCCGTAGCCGGGCAGCCGCAACCGGTCGCCATGTCGATGGCCTTGCAGCAAGCCGTGGCCGTCCAGCGGCTGCGCCTGGTCGAATCCTGGCGGCAGGCTGATCTCGGTGGCGGCGCTGGCAAGATTGAAAACCACCAATACGGAGACTCCATCCAGACTGCGCGTGAAGGCCAGCACCGGCTCGATGGTGTCGACGAAGCGGATGTCGCCCCAGCGCAATGCCGGCCGCGATTTTCGCCAGTGCATGAACGTGCGAAACCCGTTCAGCACCGAACCCGCATCGCCCTCCTGACGCGACACCGCCAGCGCGCGATGCTCCGGCGGGATCGGCAACCACGGCATGCCATGGCTGAAACCGGCGTGCGCATCAGCGTCGCTCCACGGCATCGGCGTGCGGCACCCGTCGCGACCCTTGAACTGCGGCCAGAATGCGATGCCGTAAGGATCCTGCAGGGCCTCGTACGGCAGCTCCGCCTCGGTCAGGCCCAGCTCCTCACCCTGGAAGACACACACCGAGCCGCGCAGCGAACAGACCATGGCGGTAAGCAGGTTGGCAAGCTGGGGCGACGGTTGGCCGCGCCCCCAGCGCGTCAGCACGCGCTCGACATCGTGGTTGGAGATCGCCCAGCACGGCCAGCCTTCGGTCATCTGTGCTTCCAGCGTCTGCACCGTGCCGCGGATGTGCGCCACGCTGAAATCGGCAGTCAGCAACTCGAAGCTGTAACCCATGTGCAGGCGACCGGCCCGGGTATATTCGGCCATCGTCGCCAGCGAATCCTCCGAGGATATTTCGCCCAGCGCGGCCACGTCCGGATAACGATCCATCAACTCGCGCAGGTCGGCCAGGAAGGTCAGGTTCTCGGGCTGCGTGTTGTTGTAGTGGTGATACTGGAACGCGTACGGATTGTCCGGACTGAAGCCACGGCCGACCCGCTTCTCCTTCGGCTTGGGCGGGTTGTCGCGCAGCCGGCGGTCGTGGAAGCAGAAGTTGATCGCGTCCAGCCGTACGCCGTCCACGCCCTTGTCGAGCCAGAAGCGCACGCTGTCCAGGATCGCCGCGCGCACGTCGGGGTTGTAGAAATTCAGGTCCGGCTGGGAGGTCAGGAAGTTGTGCAGGTAGTACTGCCCGCGGCGCGGCTCCCACTGCCAGGCCGAGCCCCCGAACAGCGACAGCCAGTTGTTCGGCGCGCTCCCGTCGTCCTTCGCATCGGCCCACACGTACCAGTCGGCCTTCGGGTTGGCGCGACTCTCGCGGCTTTCCCGGAACCACGCATGCTCGGCCGAGGTATGACTGAGCACCTGGTCGATCATCACTTTCAGGCCGAGGCCATGCGCCTTGTCCAGCAGCCGGTCGAAATCTGCCAGCGTGCCGAACAACGGATCGACGTCGCGATAATCTGCGATGTCGTAGCCGAAATCCGCCATCGGCGAACGGAAGAACGGCGCGATCCAGATCGCATCGACGCCGAGGCTGGCCACGTAGTCCAGCCGTTCGATGATGCCCGGCAGATCGCCCACGCCGTCACCGTCGGTGTCCTGGAAGCTGCGCGGGTAGATCTGATAGGTGACGGCTCCGCGCCACCAGGGTGCATCACTCATTCGCAAGTTCCTGTGGGTTCTCTGCCCAGTCGCAGCGAACCGCCCGAAGACGGCGCTGTCATGGCTTTCCAGCAGCTTAGCGGCTGTACGTTGACCGGTTGCGACACTGCATACGTATTCATGGGCAACCTTCATCGCAACGCAACATTTTCTTTACCCATGTCGTTTGGACGTCCAAATGAAATTGCCGCAGCCACGCTGAAACACTAGCACGGCAGGGTCTGCCGTCGGCAACGGCGCGCCGGCAACGACTCGCGAAAGCGCAACCAGCGCAAGACCTTCGAGGCGCGTTTGCGATGCATAGCAACACAATGAATACGTATGCAGGAAAGCTTCGGCCGCGAATCGCCGCCCTACCATGGCCCACGTTGACGGCCACGCCAGACGCGTCCGGCAAAGATGTTTGGGGCAACGATCACAACCCACTACAAAAATGACGCGCAACCCTGGGAGGGGATAACGGTGATATTCAAACGTAATGTGCTTGCCTTGGCACTGGCATCGGTCGGCTTCTGCGCGACCTCCGCAACCTACGCGGCCACGCCGCAGCCTGGCCCGGCAAACAGCCCGCAGGCGACCAGCCAGGATGTGCCGCCGGCACAGGACACCACCACCCCCGACGCCAAGACGCGCGCCGAGAAAGCCAAGGCGAAGCAGTTGCAGACCGTCCAGGTCAGCGGCTTCGCCAGCAGCATCGAGAACTCCACCGCGCTCAAGCGCAATGCCTCCAGCATTGTCGAGGCCGTCTCCGCCGAGCAGATCGGCAAACTGCCCGGCGTGAGCATCGCCGACACCCTCGGCCGCCTGCCCGGCCTGGCGGTGCAGACCGTCAGCGGTCGCCCGCAGGTGCTGACCATCCACGGCCTCGGCCCGGACTTCTCCACCGCGCTGGTCAACGGCGGCCAGCAGGTCTCCACATCCAACAACCGCGACGTGCAGTTTGACCAGTACCCCTCGAGCTGGTTCGACAACGTGGTGGTGCACCTGACCCCGCAGGCCAACCTGATCGGCCAGGGCCTCACCGGCACGGTGGACATGCACACCATCCGCCCGTTGGAAAAGAGCGGCCCCGAGGCTGCGGTGAATGCCCATTACATCTGGGACAGCATGTCGCAGCCGGCCAACGGCCCCGGCGTCAGCGACAAGGGTTACAACCTCAACGGCGTGTGGGTGAACCAGTTCGCCAACCACACCCTCGGCGTCACCCTGGGCGTGGACATCGAATCCAACCCGTCGCAGATCCAGCACCAGGGCCCGTGGGGCTATCCGACCGACGCCGACGGCAACGCCGTGATCGGCGGCTCGAAGAACTACGGCATCTCCGATTCGATGAAGCGTCGCGGCTTGCTGGCCACCGTGCAGTGGCAGCCGAACGAGCATTACACCGGCACCGTCGACCTCACCTACGACAACTTCAAGGAAGTGCAGCAGGCCAAGGGCATGGAGTTCCCGCTGTTCTGGGGCAACGCGACACTGCAGCCGGGCGGCAACGTGCAGAACGGCTTCGTGCAGAGCGGCACCTACGACGGCGTCAAGGCGGTCATTCGCAACGACTACAACAGCACCAGCGCCCGCGTCTACAACTTCAACTGGGACAACAAGTTCACCATCAACGAGGACTGGTCGGCCGATCTCGACGCGAACTACTCGCGCGCCACCCGCCGCGACGTCAACCTCGAAAGCTATTCCGGCACCGCCTTCGGCGCGAACAACGGCGCCAGGGACACGCTCGGTTTCGTCGAGCGCAACGACGGCCTGTTCTACGTCACCCCGTCACTGGATTACAGCAACGGCATGGTGCTGACCGATCCGCAGGGCTGGGGCGGCGGCAACGACGTGGTGCAGGCGGGCTTCATCAACGCGCCGCACACCGTCGACTACCTGGCCAACCTGCACCTGGCAGTCGAGCGCAGCTTTTCCAACGGTCCGTTCTCCAGCGTGGAGTTCGGCGTGGCGCACAGCACCCGCAACAAGACCTACAACATCGACCAGAGCTTCCTGACCCTGGGCGGCGGCACGATCAGCGGTGGCAATGCCGTCGAGACCGCGCCGTTCAGCGGCAGCAGCTGCAGCCCGCTGTCGTGGATGGGTGTCGGTGCGCAGACCTGCTACAACCCGTTCGACCTGATCAGGAACGGCACCTTGCAGGAGGTGCCCACCTTCGGCTCGTCACTGTCGATGCCGCCGAACTGGAAGGTGCGCGAGAAGACGTTGACCCCGTACTTCCAGTTCAACCTCGACACCCAGCTTGGCGGCGTCAGCCTGCGCGGCAACGTCGGCGCACAGGCGCAGCACACCTCGCAGCGCGCGGAAGGTGAGCGCGTTGCACCCGGCAGTGCGATCACCGGCAATGCGATCACGCTGATTCCTGTAGTCGGCAGTACCAGCTACACCAAGTTCCTGCCCAGCGCCAACCTGATCTTCGGCTTCGGCGACAACGACGACCTGCGCGTCAGCGCCGCACGTACCCTGGCTCGCCCGCGCATGGATCAGATGAACGCCAGCCTCGGGGTGAGCGGCAACATCACGCACCTGACGTCGACCGATCCGAACCAGGCTTTCTTCAGCGCCTCGGGCGGCAATGCCAAGCTCAAGCCGACCATGGCCGACAACTACAACGTCAGCTACGAGCATTACTTCTCGGGCGGCAACGGGTACGAGTGCAAGGCCAGCGACGCGAAGAACTCGGACGTCTGCCGCAGCGGTGGCGGTGGCTATGTCGCGCTGTCGGGCTACTACCTCAAGCTGTCGGACTACATCAACCCGAACGCGGCCTATCTGTACGACTTCAGCTCGTTCCTGCCGTTCGGTCTGACGCCGGCGCAGCAAGCCCAGTTGGGCACGCCGCTGGGTATCGTCTCCGGCCCGACCAACGACGGCCACGGCTATGTGAAGGGCGCCCAGCTCACCTTGAACCTGCCGTTCAACCTGATCGCGCAGCCGCTGGACGGTTTCGGCATGATCCTCACCGGCAACCGCACCAACAGCTCGCTGGTCTTCGCCGGCAACAGCAACCCGATCACCGTGCCAGGCCTGTCGAAGTGGGTCGCCAACGGCACGATCTACTACCAGCACGGAGGTTTCGAGGCCCGCGTCAGCGACAGCTACCGCTCCAGCTTCCTGGGCGAGGTGTCGGGCATCAGCGCCTCGCGCATCGAGCAGACCATCAAGGGCGGCAGCAGCTATGACGCCCAGGTGAGCTACTCGTTCGACAGCGGCGCGCTCAAGGGCCTGACCCTGATCGCGCAGGGTTCCAACCTGTCCAACAAGACCTTCATCACTTACCAGAACAACGATCCCCGCCAGGTGCAGACGTGGGAGCGTTACGGTCGCCGGTTCGATATCGGCGTGTCGTACAAGTTCCAGTAAGCCCCACCAAATGTGACTCCCCTGATGCCCCGCTGCGCTCTGTCCAGCGGGGCTTTTTTTCCTGATCCGCGCATCCGCGACCGTGGTTGCGCGAGAACGAAAACGGCATGCGCAGGAGCCATGACATGAACGATCCACGCATCCGCCATGTCGTCATCGTCGGCGGAGGCACCGCCGGCTGGATGACGGCGGCACTGCTTTCCCAGGCACTCGGCTCGCAGGTGCAGATCCGGTTGGTCGAATCCAGCGAGATCGGCATCGTCGGCGTGGGCGAGGCGACCATTCCGCAGATACGCCACGTCAGCAAGTTCCTCGGTATCGACGAGGACGAACTGCTCAAGGCCAGCCGCGGCACGATCAAGCTCGCGGTGCAGTTCAACGACTGGCGCCGGATCGGCGATACCTACCTGCACGCCTTCAGCGACGTCGGCCTGCCGCTGGGCCTGGCCGGCTTCCAGCACTATTGGTTGCGCGACCTGCAGGAACGCACCAGTGACGCGAGCGCCGGAGCGGCCAGCCGCCGCGGGAATTCCGTGCCCGACCTGTGGGCGTACTCGATCAACGCACAGGCGGCCAACCTCAACCGTTTCGCGCGCATGGACAAGGTCGGCGACAGTCCGCTCACCGGCATCCGCTACGCCTACCACTTCGACGCCGCGCGGTTCGGCCAGCTGCTGCGTCGGCATGCCGAGCAACGCGGCGTGGTGCGCACCGAGGGCAAGGTGGTCGACGTGGCGTTGCGCGAGATCGACGGCTTCATCGAATCGATACGGCTGGAAAGCGGCGAGACCGTCGCCGGCGACCTGTTCATCGACTGCTCGGGCTTCCGCGGCCTGCTGATCGAGGGCGCGCTGAAGACCGGCTACGACAGCTGGCAGCACTGGCTGCCCTGCGATCGTGCGGTGGTGATCGCCAGCGAACACGGCGACACGATCCGCCCATACACCCAGGCCAGTGCGCAAAAGGCGGGCTGGCAATGGCGTATTCCGCTGCAGCACCTGGACAGCAACGGCCACGTCTACTGCAGCCGCCACGTCAGCGACGACGAGGCCACGGCCACCCTGCTCTCGCACCTGGAAGGCCCGGCGCTGGACGAGCCGCGCCAGCTGCGCTTCCACACCGGCATGCGCAAGAACGTGTGGAACCGCAACTGCATCGCGATGGGCCTGGCCAGCGGTTTCATCGAGCCGCTGGAATCGACCAGCATCCACCTGATGCAGTCCGCCGTCGGCCGCCTGCTGACGATGTTTCCGGACAAGAACTTCGACCCCTCGCTGGTCGCCGAGTACAACCGGCAGACCCGTTTCGAATACGAGCGCACACGCGACTTCATCGCCCTGCACTACCACGCCACCGAACGCGACGACACCGAGTTCTGGCGGCAATGCGCGACGATGGAACTGCCCGAGGGCCTGGCGCACCGGATCGAGCTGTTCCGCCAGAGCGGCCACGTCTTTCGCGACGGCGAGGAACTGTTCACCCCGATGGGCTGGCTGCAGGTGATGATCGGCCAGGGCATCCAGCCGGTCCGCTATCACCCGCTCGCCGACGGACTGTCGCAGGTGCAGCTCGACGGCTTTCTCACCGACATACGCACCCTGGTCGAGCGCGCCGTGGCGACCATGCCGGAGCATGCCGAATTCATCGCCCGCCATTTCAAGGCGGACAGTTGACCTGCCTCGACAGACACCGGCAGTACGAAAGCTGCAGGCCGTGCGCCGGACCGTTCTTCGCTTGCCGCAGGAGACCCTGATGATTCGTCGTTCCTTGCTTGCCCTGCTCGTCCTGCTGGCCCCCTGTGCGATGCTGCCCGCGACGGCGGCGCCTGCGGCGAACCCGTCATCCCGGCCGGCATCCTCCGGCGTCTGGTACGAAATCTTCGTGCGCAGCTGGGTCGATACCGACGGCAACGGCATCGGCGATCTCAACGGCGTCACCGCGAAACTCGATTACCTCAAGTCGCTCGGCGTCAGCGGCATCTGGCTGATGCCGATCAACCCCTCGCCCAGCTACCACGGCTACGACGTCACCGACTACTACGCGATCAATCCGCAGTACGGCACGATGGCCGATTTCCAACGGCTGCTGCGCGAAGCACACAAGCGCCACATCAAGGTGATCATCGACCTGGTGATCAACCACACCAGCGACCAGCACCCGTGGTTCAAGGCCGCGCGCGATCCCGCCAGTCCGTATCACCGCTGGTACAGCTGGGCCGGCCCGCATACCGACCTGCACGCCGCGGACGCCGCCGGCGCGCAGGGCTGGCACGCACTCGGCGATGCGTACTACCTGGGCGACTTCTCCGCCAACATGCCGGACCTCGACTACGACACGCCGGCGGTGCGCAAGGAGATGGTCAAACTCGGCCAGTACTGGCTGAAGAAGGGCGTCGACGGTTTCCGTCTCGATGCCGCCCAGCACATCTACTACGACTTCAAGGCGGACATGGACAATCCGCTGACGCTCAAGAAGAACCTTGCCTGGTGGTCCGAATTCCGGCGCGGCCTGGATGCAGTCAATCCCGCGGCCTACGTCGTCGGCGAGGTGACCCGCGATTCCGCCGAAGCGCTGGCGCCGTATTTCAAGCCGCTCAGTGCGGTGTTCGACTTCCCGCTGGCGGTGCAGCTGATCGACAGCGCGCGCAACGAACGCGCCGGCAAACTCGGCGCCCTGCTCGCGCGCACCGATGCCGCCTACCGCAAGGTCGCCGGCAAGTCGGGCGTGGATGCGCCGTTCCTGTCCAACCACGACCAGGAACGGGTGATGAGCCAGCTCGACGGCAACCCGCAGCACATGCGCATGGCCGCCGCGATGTTGCTCACCCTGCCCGGCCAGCCGTTCGTCTACTACGGCGAGGAGCTGGGCATGCGCGGCAAGAAGCCCGACCCCGACCTGCGCGAACCGATGCGCTGGCATCGCGACCCGCATGGCGCGGGCGAGACGCGCTGGAAGACATTCAGCGCCGGCGACGGCCCCGCCGTCTCGGTGGATGCCGAGCGAGAGGCCGACGACTCGCTGCTGCGCTATTACACGATGCTGATCCATTGGCGCATCGCGGTGCCCACGTTGCGCGACGGCGCGATCCACGAGTACGCCATGACCAACCCGCACATCGCCGCATGGCAGCTCGACGACGCCGACAGCCACGTGCTGGTACTGCACAACCTGTCCGGCCAAGCGCAGGACGTAGCGCTGGACGACAGCCGTTTCAGCAAGGTGCTGCTGCACAGCCAACCCGGCACCACGCTGCAGCATGGCCGGCTGGAGATACCGGCCTACGCGACGGCGGTACTGCAATGAGCAGCCAGGCTGCGAAGTGCCTCGTCCCCCCATCGTCATTCCCGCGCAGGCGGAAATCGCACTGGCTTCGCGCGTTGCCGGCAGCATCCGATTGCGTGACGAGAGCGTGCCAACCGGCAGTTTTGCTCAAAAGCGATTCCCGCCTGCGCCGGAATGACAGCCGTGGAAATCAAAGCATCGCGGGAGTGATGGAATGACGGAAATGAATCGATCGACACGCCGCATCCGGTTCGCGATGGCCGCAAGTTGGTGGCTCGGCCTCGCGCTGGCACCACTCGGCGCGACCGCCGCCACATCACCGCCGCCGAAGGACCCCACCGTGGCACGCACGTCCACTCATGCCATCACGATCGACCTCGGCACCAACCGTTTGGACGTCCAGTTCGTTGCGGCAGGCATCGTGCATGTCCAGTTCAAGCCCGACGGACAGGCCAGTGCGGCCGCGCTGGTACTCGACCCCGCGCTCAATCTGCCGGCGTTCGACGCGGTCCGCCGCGACGCCAGCGCAGGCATGCCGCAGCTTGCCACCGAACAGGGCTCGATTCGCTGGGATCCGCAGCACCGGCAGTTGCGGATCGACGACGCACAACAGCATCCGCTGCTGCGTCTGGACATCGCTGCACTGGACCACGGCAAACTGATTGCCCACCACGCCGCGTCCGACCCGCTGTATGGCATCGGCGGCTACAACGCGACCGAGGATGCCAGCGCCGGCCTGTTGCGCAAGGGCAACCAGGTAGCCGACGCCGGCGAGCAAGGCCATGCCGGCGCACCGTTTGTATGGAGCACCGCCGGCTACGGCATCCTGCTCGACAGCGACGGCGCCACGTTCAAGCTGCAACCCGGCACGGTCGGCGCCAGCGCTACCGGGCGCACCCATCCGGACGTCTATATCCTGCTCGGTACGCCGTCCCGGATCTTCACCTCGCTGGCCCGGCTCAGCGGCCAGTCGCCGCTGTTCCCGAAGTGGGCGATGGGTTTCACCAACAGCCAGTGGGGCATCGACCAGAAGGAGCTGCTGCAGATCGTCGACACCTACCGCACCAAACACATTCCGATCGACAACATCACGCTGGACTTCGACTGGAAGGCCTGGGGCGAGGACAACTACGGCGAGTTCCGCTGGAATGCCACCAAGTTCCCGGATGGCCCCAGCGGCGCCTTGAAGAAGCAACTGGACGCTCGCGGAATCCGGTTGGCCGGCATCATGAAGCCGCGCATCCACGTCGATACGGTGGAAGGACGCTACGCCAGCGCCCACGATTTCTGGGTGCCGGGCGAAGCGGTCAGCGACGATTACTTCTCGCACAAGCCGGTAAAGAACATCGACTTCGACCTGCCCGCCGCACGCCGCTGGTTCGGCGACCTGGCAGTCAAATATGGCTACGACCACGGCCTCGTCGGCTGGTGGAACGACGAGGCGGACACCACCGGCAGCGACACCGAATTCATGAACATGCAGCGGGCGCTTTACGACAGCCAGCGCGCCGTCTCCAACGAACGCGTGTGGTCGATCAACCGAAACTTCTGGCTCGGCTCGCAGCGCTACGCCTACGGCCTGTGGTCCGGCGACATCCCCACCGGCTTCGCCAGCATGGCCGGCCAGCGCGCGCGGATGCTCAGCGCGATCGACGTGGGCGCGATGCAATGGGGCATGGACGGCGGCGGCTTCAAGGACGGCACGCCGACGCCGGAGAACTACGCGCGCTGGATCCAGTTCGGCGCATTCACGCCGATCTTCCGCGTGCACGGCGAGTTCGGCCAGAAGCGCCAGCCGTGGGTGTACGGCCCGGTCGCGGAGAAGGCCGCAACCGCTGCGATACGTCTGCGCTACGCGCTGATCCCATACATCTACAGCTACGCCCACCGTCATCACGTCGATGGCCTCGGCCTGGTGCGCCCGCTGCTGTTCGACTGGCCGCACGATCGGCACGTGCGCAACGACGTCGACAGCTGGCTGTTCGGCGACTGGCTGCTGGTCTCGCCGGTGGTCGCGCAAGGCCAGACCGCGAAAGACATCTACCTTCCGTCCGGACGCTGGACCGACTGGTTCAGCGGCAAGGTCTACAACGGCGGCCAGACCATCCACCTGGCGGTGGACAGCAAACATTGGAGCGACATTCCGCTGTTCATCCGCGACGGCGCGATCATCCCGACCCAGTCGGTGATGGACTACGTCGGCGAACATCCGGTGACCCAGCTCGACGTCGACGTGTTTCCCGCCGCCCGGCGCACGCAGTTCGACTACTACGACGACGACGGCACTACCTACGACTACGAACACGGCATGTACTTCAGCCAGTCGCTGGCGGTGCAGCGACGCGGCCACATCGTGCAGTTCGACATCGGTGCCGCTCGCGGCAGTTTCAAACCGGCGCTGAAGTTCTACCTGCTGAAGATCCACGGCGGCACCGCCGGCAAGGTCGACGGCGCGCTGAAATTCTTCGACAGCCTCGACGCGCTGGAAGGCAGCGGCGGCGAGGGCTGGGCCAGTGGCGCCGATCGCTACGGCGATGTCACCTGGGTCCGCGTGGCAGCGGCCCAGGCGACGAATATCACGCTCGACATGCAGCAGTAAACCAGCCCACAAGTTCCCGTGGGAGCGACTTCAGTCGCGATGCTCTTGCAAGACGTCAATCAGGGCATCGCCACTGAGGCCGCTCCCACAGGGCATCCGGTCCCGCGCACCACCGTGCACCTCGGACCAGCGTATCCACTCACCTGCGGAGGGATGTTCGATGAGCCACCAAGGCAACGCGAAACACGGTTCGAAATCCACAATGGCGTATGCACTCGGCGCCGCGCTGGCGCTCTACGCCCTGCCCGCCCTGCACGATCAGGCGCGGGCCTCCAGCAACGACAACAACGTGGAATGGAGCGGACTGTTCCACGACCAAGGCCCGCTCTACGACAACCACGTCGAGCCGACCTCCGCCCAGGCGGTCACGCTGACCCTGCGCACCTTCAAGGGCGACATCAGCAGCGCCAACATCAAGTACTACGACAGCGCGGACGGCGCATTCCACTGGGTGGCGATGAGCTGGACGGCGAACGACCCCACCGGCAACTTCGACTACTGGAAGGGCACCGTACCGGCCAGCGCCTCGAAGAAGTACTACCGCTTCCAGATCAACGACGGCAGCGCCACCGCCTGGCTCAATGCCGCCGGCATCACTTCCGCCGAGCCGTCCTCCGGCGACTTCTTCATCCTGCCCGGCTTCACCACGCCGGCGTGGATGAAGAACGGCGTGATGTACCAGATCTTCCCGGACCGCTTCTACAACGGCAGCACCGCCAACGACGTCGGCAACGGCCAGTACACCTACGCCGGCTGCGCCACCGAGAAGCATGCCTGGGGGTCGAGCGTGGTGGCCAACGTCAGCGGCTGCAATACCGCCGTGTTCTTCGGCGGCGACCTGGTCGGCATCGACCAGAAGCTCGGCTACATCAAGAACACCGTCGGCGCCGACATCATCTATCTCAACCCGGTCTTCCTCTCGCCGAGCAACCACAAGTACGACACCGAGGACTACATGACGGTGGACCCGGCGTTCGGCAGCAACAGCACGCTGCAGACGCTGAGCGCCGACATCCACAGCACCAGCAACGGACCGAAGGGTTACCTGGTGCTCGACGGCGTGTTCAACCACACCGGCGACACCCACAAGTGGTTCGACCGCTACAACTGGTGGACCAGCATCACCGGCGCCTACGAGTCGCAGTCCAGTCCGACCTACGGCTACTACACCTTCCAGAGCTGGCCCAATACCTACTCGGCCTTCTTCGGCTTCTCCAGCATGCCCAAGCTGGACTACGGCGCCAGCGGCTCGGTGGTGCGCAACGCGATCTACGGCAGCACCAGCTCGGTGGTGAAGACCTACCTGAAGTCGCCCTATTCGATCGACGGCTGGCGCCTCGACGCGGCGCAGTACCTCGACGCCGGCGGCGGCAACGGCAGCGACGCCACCAACCACCAGATCATGGCCGAGCTGCGCAGCGCGGTGAAATCGGTCAACGCCAACGCGGATATCCTCGGCGAGTTTTGGGGCAACGCCGGTCCATGGACCAGCGGCGGCGACCAGTGGGACGGCGCGATGAACTACGACGGCTTCACCCAGCCGGTGTCGGAGTGGATCACCGGCAAGGACTACGGCGGCAACGCGGCGAGCATCCCGGTCTCGCAGTTCGACAGCTGGCTGCACGGCACCCGCGCGAACTACCCGACCAACGTGCAACAGGCGATGAGCAACTTCCTCAGCAGCCACGACATCACCCGCTTCGGCAACCGCGCCGGCGGCGACATCTGGAAGACCTACCTCGCCCTGTTCTTCCAGATGACCTATGTCGGCACGCCCACGATCTACTACGGCGACGAGTACGGCATGCAGGGCGGCGCCGACCCGGACAACCGGCGCACCTTCGACTGGAGCACCGGCAGCATCACCAACAGCGCGGTGGCGCTGACCCAGAAACTGACCACGATCCGCAACGCCTACCCGGCGCTGCGCACCGGCTCGTTCATGACCCTGCTCACCGACGATGCCAACAAGCTGTATGCCTATGGCCGTTTCGACGCGACCAACCGCATCGCGGTGGCGCTGAACAACGACAGCGTCTCGCACACCATCACGGTGCCGGTGTGGCAGCTCAGCGTAACCAACGGCAGCCATCTCACCGAGCTGATCTCGGGCACGCAGTACACCGTGCAGAACGGCCAGGTCAGCGTGACGGTGAACGGCCATTACGGGGCGATCCTGGCCCAGTAGGCCGGTTTCATGGCGGCGGGGCGGATTCGCCCCGCCGCCGCGGGATCGCTTTCGACCCCACGGAATCCCGGTGGCGGATGACTGGACTCGGTCCCCGACGTGTAGGAAACTCCACCTCGATGTAAACGTTTACATCCTGATGGTTGCAGGCCTTGCCCGACTCCTTCCCGGGCCACACCACGCGTCGAACAGGACCCCGCCATGACTCTTTCCGCACAGTTACGCAACCTGGCCCTGGCCGTTTGCGCCACCGCCCTGCTGTTCACCAGTGCGGCCAGCGCCGCGCCGCCCGCGGCGACCACCACCCAGTTGCGCATCGACGCCAGCGCGAAGGGCGTGGCGTTCCCGCACTTCTGGGAACAGATGTTCGGCTCCGGCCGCGCCGCGCTCTCGCTGCGCGACGACTACCGCAAGGATCTGGACGCGGTGCACCAGGCCACCGGCTTTGGCTATATCCGCTTCCACGGCATCCTCGATCACGACGTGGGCCTGGTGCAGCGCGACGCGCAGGGCCGCATCTCCTACAACTTTTCCTACATCGACCAGATCTACGACGGCCTGCTCGAACACGGCGTCAAACCCTTCGTCGAACTCGGCTTCATGCCGCCGGAGCTGACCTCCGATCCGAAGGCGCTGCAGGCGTTCTGGTACCAGCCCAACGTCGCGCCGCCGAAGGACTATGCCGAGTGGGACGCGATGATCGGCGCACTGGCCAGGCACCTGGTCGAGCGCTACGGCATCGACGAGGTGGCGAGCTGGTATTTCGAAGTGTGGAACGAGCCGAACATCGGCTTCTGGACCGGCACGCCGGCGCAGTCCACCTACTTCACCCTGTACGACCACACCGTGCGCGCGCTCAAGGCGGTCAATCCGCGCCTGCGCGTGGGCGGCCCCAGCACCGCGCAGGCCGCGTGGATCCCGGCCTTTCTCAAGCATGCGAAAGACGACAACGTACCGGTGGATTTCGTCAGCACCCACGTCTACGGCGACGACACCGCCGACAACGTGTTTCACACCAGCGAGAACATCCCGCGCGCCGACATGGTCTGCCGTGCCGTGGACAAGGTGCACAAGGAAATCGCCGCCTCGCCCTACCCGAAGATGCCGCTGGTGTTCAGCGAATACAACGCCAGCTACGCCAACCTGCCCAACGTCACCGACACCGTGTTCATGGGCCCGTGGATGGCCAACACCATCCGCGAATGCGCCGGCAAGGTCGAGATCATGAGCTACTGGTCGTTCTCCGACGTGTTCGAGGAACAGGGTATCGTGCGCAACCCGTTCTACGGCGGCTTCGGCCTGATCGCCGCCGACCGCATCGACAAGCCCGCGTTCAACGCATTCGCCATGCTGCACAAGCTCGGCGGCACGCGCCTCGCGGTGAAGTCCGATTCGGCCCTGGTCACCAGGCGCGCCGACGGCACCGTGGTCATCGCGCTATGGAACTACGCTCCGCCCGTCGGCAACACCGCCAGCTACACGCCGGGCCGACCCGTCGGCACGCCGAAACACTTCAGCCTCGACATGCGCCACCTGCCGGCCGACGCTCATGCCACCGTCTGGCGACTCGATGAAACCCACGGCAACGCCGTCGCTGCATTCGACCAGATGGGCCGCCCCGACTTCCCCAGTCGCCAGCAGATCGCCCAGCTGCGCGAAGCCGGCAAGCTGGCCGCGCCGGAAACGATCGATGTGCGCGACGGCAAGCTCGCGATCGACGTGCCGGTGCAGGGGCTGGTGGTGATCGAGCTGCGTTGAGGCGGCTTGCACCACGGCCATCCCTTTCAGGGCCAGGACGTATGAAGCCGCGACGACCACATGAAACCACCCCGCAGGAGCCCGCCCGCGGGCGATGCTCCTGCCCTGAATCTCCATTCGGGTGGATCGGAACAAGACCATCGCCCGCGAGCGGGCTCCTGCGACGAATGCATCGCACGTTCGGCTACGCCGGGATCACGCAACACGTTCGGCGGTCTCGCTGTCTTCCTGCCCGACCCGCTCGGCATGTTCGCGACATAGCTGCTCGACCAGCGCGCGATGGTCGGGCAGGTCGTTCAACGCATGGCCGGCCATCTGCCGGATCATCGCGAACTCGCGCTGCGCCGCCTCCATCTGCGGATAGGCGCTGCGCATCGGTTCGAGATCGGTCTTGAATTCCATGCCGTACAGCACGTACTGCCAGCTGGCCGGCAGGAACATCTCCAGGTCGGTGACGAAGTCCAGCCGGTGCGGCGGGCGGTGGCGCCAAAGCGCCAGGCGGTCCTGCAGGGTCTGCGGGATGCTGGCGGGATCGGTGTTGTCGATCCAGAACGCGTGGTCGCGGCGCTGCGACAGGCAGTAGTGCATCTTGATGAAGTCGATGATGCGCTCGTAGCGCGCGACCATCATTTCGTTGAAACGGCGCGCGGTGCGTTCCATGTCGTCGACGTCGCCTGGCAGCAGGTGGGTGATCAGGTAGGCGGCCAGTTCGACCAGGGCGATGCCGGTGGATTCCAGCGGCTCGACGAAGCCGCCGGCCAGGCCCACCGCCACGCAGTTGCGGCGCCAGTGCTCCGGCCGGTGGCCGGTCTCGAACTTGATGTGCAGCGCGTCGAGTCCGGCCGCCTGATCGCCCACGTAATCGCGGATCACGGCTTCCGCGCGGGTCGCGTCGGTATGCCGCGACGAATAGACGTAGCCGATGCCGCGCCGCTTGCGCAGCCCGATGTCCCAGATCCAGCCGGCTTCCTGCGCGGTGGCGCGCGTGAACGGCAGGATCGGCGCGTCCGGACGCGGGTACGGCACCTGCAGTGCCACCGCGCGGTCGGCGAACAGTACGTCGCGCCGACTGTGGAACGGCGACTGCATCACGCTGCCGATCAGCGCGCCGCGCAGGCCGGTGCAATCGACGTAGAGGTCCGCGCTCAGCTCGCCGATTTCCCTGGTGACGATGCGCGCGATCGCCCCGGATTCGTCGAGCTCGGCACGTTCCACCGTAGCCAGGTGACGCCTGACGCCCAGGCTCTGGCCATGCTCGGCCAGCACGGCGGCGAAGCAGGCGGCGTCGAAGTGGTAGGCGTGGTTCAGCGGCCCCTGGTAATCGGGATCGCCGGCGCGCTTCGGTGCGCGGCCATGCTCGACCACGTGCGCCTGCATGCTCACCGCTTCGGCGAACCGCGTGCCCGCGGGTGCGCCGCCGAGCAGCCAGTAAGGCAGCAGCTCCGGGCTGCCGCTGCGCTGGCTGGGCTGGTTGAACGGGTGGAAGAAACGGTCCGGCCCGGGTTCGCCGGGCGCGCGCACCCAGTTCACGTACTGGATGCCCTGCTTGTACGTCGCGCTGGCGCCGACCAGGAAACGGCGCTCGTCCAGGCCGATCGCGGCCAGGGTGCCGCGGATCGACGGGAACGTGGCCTCGCCCACGCCGAGCAGGCCGATGTTCGGCGACTCGACCAGCTCGACCCGGATGCTGCCCGGGGCCGCGCTGTTCAGCGCCTTGGCCAGGTAACAGGCCGTCAGCCAGCCGGCCGTACCGCCGCCCACCACCAGAATCTTCTGAATACGTGCCATTTCCCGTCCTCCCCGCTTTGCTGCGCAGCAACAAGCCAATCGTGAAATTTCGCAGTAGGATCGGCCCCTATGACAGCGCTGTCATAAAAATTGACAGCGCTGTCATGTACAGACTACCGCATGTCCATGACCACTGCATCGCATGTCCACGACGATTTGGGGAGAGGGTGAAATGAAACTACGCTACTCGGCACTGTACGTCGCCATGACCGCCATATTTGCCACGGGTGCCGTCCATGCCGCAGGGCAGGATGCGACCCCGGACACGAGCACGCCAAAGACGGCGACGACCAAGAAAGTCCAGGACCTGGACGCCATCCAGGTCACCGCCACCAAGCGCGAGACGCCGCTGCAGAAAACGCCGGTCGCGATCAGCGCGATCGGCGGCGATACGCTGGACAAGGAACGGGTGATGACCGTGCAGGACATCACCAAGCTGGTGCCGGGTTTCCAGGCCACCTCGCAGGGCGACCACGGCGTGGTCACCCTGACCATGCGCGGCATCGGCAACGACAGCGCCAAGACCGAATACGCCGACCCGGAAGTGGCGATGTTCATCGACGGCGTGTACTCGCCGCGCCCGGAAGCGGCCGCCGGCCTGTTGCTGGACATCGACAGCGTGGAAGTCCTGCGCGGCCCGCAAGGTACGCTGTGGGGTCGCAACTCCACCGCCGGCGTGGTCAATTTCCAGACCGCCAAGCCGGACCTCAGCGGCTTCTACGGCAACGCGCAAATCGAGGCCGGCAGCTACAGCCATGTCGGCACCCGCGCCATGGTGAACCTGCCGATCAGCAGCACGTTCGGCATGCGCGTGGCGATCGCGCAGGAGCAGCACGACGGCTACGTGGATTACCAGAACCCGTCGAAGCAACTGCCCTCGCTCGCCCAGCAGCAGGCCGCGTATCTCGCCAGCGGCGGCAGCCTGGCCACGTTCCAGCCGATCAACGCCAGCGACTACGTCACCGGCGGCGACAAGTACAACGCGCAGGACCAGAGCGCGGCGCGCGTCAGCGCACTGTGGCAGCCCAGCGATGCATTCACCTGGAACCTGTCCTGGGAATACTTCCGCGATCGCGGCACGCCCGGCATGAGCCTGATGCAGCAGCCGCGCGCCGGACAGGATTTCTGGTCGGCGCTGATCGACACCGCGCCCTACCTGAAGCGCGACTCCAACACGGTGCGCAGCCGGATGGATTTCAAGATCGGCGATTCGATGACGCTGAGCTACGTCGCCGGCTTCAACCGTTTCTCCGGCAAGAGCAACTTCGACCAGGACAACGGCGCGCAGGTGCCGACCAGCTTCACCACCGGCGCGCCCTACCAGGCCGACCGCACCAACTTCTCCAACTACAAGAACTACAGCCACGAGCTGGACCTGAAATCGACCGGCGACAACGCGGTGGACTGGATCCTCGGCGCCTACTACGCGGCGGAGGACAACAACATCCGCTTCGATATCCCGATTCTCAACGGCACCTCGCAGGGTACGGTGTCCTGGCAGGGCTCGTTCATCCAGCCGAAGGAGACGGTGGAGTCCAAGGCGTTCTTCGGTCAGGCCACCTGGCACATCACCGACGGCCTGCGCCTGA
This sequence comes from Rhodanobacter sp. T12-5, assembly GCF_008329435.1. Taxonomy (GTDB): domain Bacteria; phylum Pseudomonadota; class Gammaproteobacteria; order Xanthomonadales; family Rhodanobacteraceae; genus Rhodanobacter. The sequence continues at coordinate 769,721 of NZ_NPKN01000001.1, read as the reverse complement.
CCGGCGGCGCGCGCTGGTCCAACGACACCAAGAAGAACGAGGGCGGCCGCGGCTGGGGCTGGGCCTACGATCCGACCGTGCCGCAGGTGCCGATCTCGCCGGACGTCGAACCGGGCAACGTGGGCTTCAACGTATCCACCGTCAACGACGCGAAGTACGACAAGAGCAAGGTCACCTGGCTGGCGCGGCTGGATGGCGACGTGGGCCAGCACGGCCTGCTGTATGCCAGCGTATCCACCGGCTACAAGTCCGGCGGCACCCAGGACGCCGGCACGCTGTACGAGCCGGAGACGCTGACCAACTACGAAGTCGGCTCCAAGTTCAGCTTCCTCGACGGCCACCTGACCTGGAACAGCGCGATCTACTACGAGCAGTTCAAGAACTTCCAGCTGGCTGCGCCGATCACCTACCCCGACGGCAACCGCGGACTGGGCTTCTCCAACGTCAAGGGCACCACCAAGGTGATGGGCTTCGAATCCGAGCTGGCGCTTTCGGGCCAGAACGACCGGCTCAACCTGGTGTTCTCGGCGATCCCGAAGAAGGAGCTGGGCACGCTCAAGTACGCCGGCAGCAACGACTACCAGGGCCTGCCCGCCTGCGACCCGGCGTCCGGCATCAGCAACTGCGTCGACGTCAGCGGCAACGACCTGCCGCACGCGCCGAACACCTCGCTCACCGCGATCTACGAACACGATTTCCACCTGCCCAACGGCGGCCGCCTCACCCCGCGCATCTCCGCGCAATACCAGAGCGCGCAGTGGCTGAGCACGTTCAACCTGGGCGACGGCGACAAGCAGAAGGCCTACGGCCGCGGCGACATCTCGCTGCGCTACTCCGAGCCGCAGGACCGCTGGTGGGTCTCGGCCTACGTGCAGAACGTCACCGACGGCAAGGTCCGCACCAGTGCCGACCGCTTCACCACCGCGGACGGCGGCTTCATCTACACCTCGCAATACCTGCCGCCACGCACCTACGGCGTCGACGTCGGCGTGTGGTTCTAGGTTTCAGGTTACCTCTGGCGACGTGACCCCTCCCCTCGGTCGCCACTGGATGCCCCGGCAACGGGGCATCCTTTTTTTATGCGCGAGAGGTTCGATCCGTCGACGTTGCAAGGCGGACACCGTCCGTCGCTCCCGAGTGATTGAAGACGTTTGGCGATTCCGCTCGTGCTCGGGGCCTGTGAATGGTGGCTCTCGCTTCCCCCGCGAAGCAGGGGGAAGTCACCCTACCCCCGATAACACGGGCTAATCATCCTTCTCCTTCACCGATGCCTCGCCGCTGGATCCGCCTCCAGGTTCAATCGCCCCTCGTCGCCACCACCGGCGGCACGGCGGCGGCACGAAGCGCGGGACCGAGCACGGCGAGCTGGCCGATGGCCCACAGAGCCAACGCGCCGACCGGCAAGTAGATGCCGGGCAACCGCGGCAATTCGTAGCGCATCATCAAGAGCAGGTTGATGCCGTAGGGCAGCGCCATTCCCAGCGCAATACCGATTGTCGCCAGCAGGAAGTTCTCCGTCTGGAAGTAATGCAGGATGTTGCCGCGGGTGGCACCGAGAGCGCGGCGCACGCCGATGGTGCGGCGGCGCTGCCCAACCCAGAAGCTGGCCAGTCCGGCAATACCCAGCGCGGTGACGAGCAACAGCGCCGCGATAACCCCAGCCAGCATGCCGGCCATGGCCCGGTCGTCTTGGAAGTACCCATGGCGTAGTTCGTCATAGGTGCGCTGCTCCAGCACGATGCGATTGGGATCGAGGCGCTTGAGCGCAGCCAGTGCGGATTTCAGCACCTGCTCGCGATCCCCCGTGGTGGTTCGAATCACATAGCTTCCGCCCTCCGTCGCGGTCAGGCGTATCGGAAACACGATGCTGTTCTGGGCGCCCATCTGCAGCGAGTCCGGCCGTGCCAGTGGCGAGCTCACGCCGACCACCTGCATCGGTATGTCGTTGCCAAAGTAGATCGTCTTGCCCAGCGCGTTCTGGCCCGGCCACAGACGCGCGGCGACTGGCTGATCGATGATTACGGTGTGCGGCAGATTTTTCATGTCGCCACTGTGCAACGCGGGCAGCGCGGTTTTCAGGTCGACCAGTTCGTCGGGCTGAAAATCTCGCCCCGAAATCAGCCGTACACCCAGCGTAGCCAACAGGTTCTGGCCGTAATAGCTGGCCACTTCGAGCGAGGTCTTTTGCTGTTGAGGAAGCAGCTTGATGCCGCTGTTGGACATGGAATAACCACTCAGCGGCAACTGGTTTGCCAGCGCCACCGCCTGCACCCCGGCGATCTGCCGCAGTGTCGCCAGATCGGTTTGAGCCTGCGCATAGGCATTCGGTCGATCGCCGATGTACGCAAACCTTATCTGCAGCAGTTCGTGCTCGGCGATGCCGCTGGGAATGTCGATCTGCTGCAGGCGTTGATGGATCAGGAACACCGCGTTGCACACGATGGCGCAGGTCAGCGCAATCTGCAGGATCAACAGCGATGCGGTGATCTTGTGCCGGCGCAGGGTGGACAGAATCGGTCGGATATCCATGTCAATGGCTCTTCAGTTGCAGGCCGGGAGTGATCTGACAGGCGCGCCAGGCTGGCAGCGCGCCGGCCAGCAGACTGGCAACCACCGCCAGCACGAGTGTCATCCCCAGCATCGCGCCATCCAGATGTGCCAGCGGCGCGTAATCGGCCGGCCGTCGTCGCACCAGCCACAGCCCGAGATACGCCAGCAGCAGGCCGCCAAGCCCACCCGCAAGCCCGATCACACCGGACTCCACCAGCAACTGCATGAACAGCGCACGGCGCGATGCGCCCAGCGCGCGGCGCACCCCCAGTTCGGCGGAGCGGCGCAGGAACTTGGCCAGCATCAGGCCTACCGTATTGACCAGGCACACGAGCAGGAAACCCAGTGCCAGCCAGTTCTGCAACCGCACATCACCAGGCACGACCTGCTCGTAGTCCAGCCACTGCATCAGATTGCGCAGGCGTACGTTGGGCGGACGCAGAAAGCGGCCCAGCGACTTCTGCTCCAGCGAGTAATGGATCAGAAACTGCCGGTACGCGGCAACCCGGGTCGGCGTATCCAACTGCACCCAGAACTGCAGCCACACGCAGGGTGCCGTATGCGCGGGAGTGGCGCCGTCACCACCATTGCCCCAGCAATCGGCACCGCCGACATGCGCCAGATGCAGATCCTGCGAGGTGGACAGCGGCAGGTAGACGCCTTCGTCCCCACCGTAGCTCTTCAGGTTGAGATCGTAGAAATGCGGATTCGGCCGCCAGTCACCCAGCACGCCGATGATGCGCAGGGCATGACCCTCCACGCGCAGCATGCGTCCGCGGCTGTCGCGACCACCGAACAGCTTGTCATTGAGCGTGCTGCTGATCACGACCACGGCTGCGCTGGCCGCATCCTCCGGCGCGCCCCAGGCATGGCCGTACCGGAACGGCACACCGAACATGGGAAAGAAATCGGCCGTGGTATAGCGCGCGGTCTCGTAAAATGGATCGAACGCGGACTGCGCTGGCTGGATAGCCACCGAACCGCCTGTCATCAGCGCCTGGCGATCCGCCCGCTTCGCCTGCAACAGGTTCATGCCGTCGATCCAGGTGACTCGATCCGGTGGTTCGCCCTGCGCTTGATAGTCACCCATGTCGCGTGGATCAAGCTGCGGCGCATACAACGTGCTGCTGCGCCCTGGCAACGGATCGCCTGACAGCACGTGCAGTACGGTCAGCGTGGTCATGCTGGTACCGATGCCCAGCGCTATAGCCATCACCATCAGCGCGGTGAGCACCTTGTTGCGTCGGAGGCTGCGCAAGGCAAGGTCAAAGTAGTAGCCGAACATTCCTTTCCCCTTCATTCACTTCCGCTTCTGCAAACGGGAGCGTGTACGACCCACACGCTTCCCTTCACTGCAGCTTGATCCGGCAGCACCAAGGCAGCAGCAGATTGGGGGTGAATGGAGACGTCGGCGTGGTGAGCCGGACGTTATCGACCCATGCGGGCGAACAACGCGTCGCGATACCGTCGGCTGAGCCGGAGAATGCGGCCGTTGTGCAGATGGATTTCGTAGTCGCCCTTGAAGAGGGGGGTGAGCGATGCGACAGAATCGAGGTTCACCGCTGTCGACTTGTGGATGCGCACGAAGCGCTGTTCCCCCAGCTGGGACAGCAGATCCTGCAGTGTCCTGCGCAACAGGTAGTTGCGCGCAGCCGTGTGCACGTGGACGTAGTTGTCGTCGGCTTCGAGCCATTCGACGGATGCCGCATCGATCAGCTGTAGCCGCTCGCCATCCGGCACGAGCAAGCGCTCGCAGGAAAGTGCCCGTGCTCGTCCAACCGCTACCGCTGTTGCGCCCGACTCATGGGCGTTCAGTCGCTCCCTGACGCGTTGCACGGTTCGCGCAAAACGATCCAGGTCGTAAGGCTTGAGCAGATAGTCGACCGCATTGAGATCGAACGCCTTCACCGCATGTTCGTCAAATGCAGTCACGAACACGATCAGCGGTGCATTCGACGGCTCGAGCTGTGCGGCGACCTGGAGTCCCGACAAGGTCGGCATCTGGACATCAAGAAAGACCACTTCCGGGCGGAGTTGCTCGATACACTGCGCCGCAGACAATCCGTCCTCAGCCGATCCGACGACTGCCATATCCGGTTGTTCGCCTACCCCGCGTTCGAGCTTCTCGCGGGCCGGCGCCTCATCGTCGGCGATCACGACGCGGATCACTGGACGGTATCCGCCAGCGGTATCAAGACGCGCGCGGCAACGCCGTCGTCCTCGTTGCGGACCCGCAGGGACGCTGCATCGCCGTAGATGATGCCCAGCCGCTCCCGGCAGTTGCGGAATCCCACCCCGTCACGATGCTCCGGTGCCAGCATGGAGCTCGAGTTGCTCACGGCGATTGCCAGCGAGTCGCTTTCGCGCAGAACGCTGATATGGATGCGTACGGGCATCACCGTAGGCTCGACACCGTGTTTGAACACATTCTCAAGCAAGGGCTGCAGCAGTAGCGCCGGAACGGGAATGTCGAGGAGCGTCGGATCGGTCTGCCAGCTCAGTGTCACGCGATCCCGAAACCGCTCGTGCATGATGTCCGCGTATAGCTCAAGCGTGCGAAGTTCTTCAGCGAGCGGCGTCATCTCATGCTCAATGGATCGAAGACTGATACGCAGCAGATCCCCGAGCGCCGCCACCAGACGGTCGGCCCGCGCCACATCCGTATGCATCAGGGCCGAGACGGTGTTGAGTGCGTTGAACAGGAAATGCGGCCGCAGCTGACCCTGAAGCTGCGCAAGCTGCGCCTCGGCCAGCGCTTTCTGCGTTTGCAACAGACGGTGCCGCTGGAGTTGCCACTGTCCATAGGAATCGATGCCAAACAGGATCCCGAGCCACAGTCCCGCAAAAATCGTCAGTTTGATGCTCTCGTATACAGAGACGAAGCCCCAGCCTGGATGCTCGTAGGTGCGGCCCACGGCGGCGTAGACGCCATGTCGTATCGTGTAAACCGCCGTAATCCACGTGACGAAGATCAACGGCAACCACCGCAAGTAGCTGGCGAACCAGACCAGCGGCTTGTCCAGATAGGGCACATGGCGCTCGCGAACCCGGACGGCAAGCCACATCCATCCGGTCGACACTAGCGCCGAACTCCCCTCCGTCAGGACGGGCTCCCACCACCGGGTGAGCGGATTACGGAGTTGATCCTCGATGGAAACGCCGATCATGAGCAGCCAGAACACTGCCCACAAAGCCCACAACGCGGCCATGCTTTTCTGAGGGAACGTCGCGCCGTAGTCAGCGCGGACATCCGTCGAAGGTGGGCGAGGCAGCATGTTCATCAGGTTTGAGTGTAGCCGCGCCAGCGACGACGGACGCCTGATATGTGGCAAGCGGGACTTGCGATGGGCAACGCGGACATCGGCGTCGCCCTGCCCCGATAATCCGATTCAGTCACTCCCCGCCGGCACTCGCTTCGCGACGCGCGACAAACTTTGCCAAGGCAGCCTTCGACGGCCCCTGGCTGCACTCGATTTTCGATCGTTCAGCGATGTCGCGCAGTCGACGATGCCAGGCAGGGAGCGATCGCTTTCGCGAACTAGTTCCCGCCCGCGGCCGGACACGCCAACGTCTGGTCGGCCACCGTGCCCAGCGACACGTCGGTGATGGCGATGCGTTCGCCGGTGCCGCTGCTCCATTCGAACGGCTGCTGCAGGCGGGTCATGTCGGCACCGGCCTCGCGGAAACACTTCAGCGGCACGCCCACGCGCAGCCACTGCCCGTGCGGCAGGCTGGCGAGCTGCCGGCCGATCGAGACCTCGCCGCTGCAACCGCTGCCGCAACCGACGCCGATCGTGGTGCCGGTGGGCGAGACCGCATCGATGCGCAGCGTGGTCACCAGCAGCATGTCGCCGTTGGTCTCGCGCTCCACGTCCAGCGGCGTGGGCGCCACCAGCGCGGCGCGAGCCGTGCCCTTGCCCGCCCACCCCAGGCTGCGCGCATCCTCCTGCGCCTTGTAGTCGAACGAGGTGATGCGCAGGCTGCCGTCCTTCGTCGCCGCCGGCGTGGCGGTGACGTTGGCGGCTGCGCCGTCGGTGCCGGTCAGGCGCAACGCGAAACCCTGCGCCGGCTTGCCGTGGATGAAGTAGACGCCGGCGCGCGCACTGCTCAGTTCGATCCCGGCATCCTCGGACAACGGGCCGGTGTCGCCGCGATCGGCATAGGTCAGGCCGAAGCCATACGGAAACTGCGGCTGCTCGCCGCGCTGCGCCGCGGCGACTGGAATCTGCGCCGCCGTGCGCGGCCACGCATACGCCAGCTTGCCGCGGAAGTCATGGACGATGCCATCGTGCGCGATGCCACCGCGAGCGCGCAACAGCACGTCGGCGATGCCCTCGCCTTCGCTGCCCGGCAACCACGCCACCACGAACGCATCGGAAGCGTTGATCTCGCGGTTCATCCACAACGGGCGTCCGGTGAGGAACACCGCCACCACCGGAATGCCCTGCCCGCGCAGACGGCGCAGCAGGTCGAGGTCGTGATCGTTTCCGGGTCGGTACGCGAGGTTCGGCAGGTCGCCCTGGAATTCCGCATAAGGGTCTTCGCCGAACACCACGATGGCGACATCGGGCCGCTGCTTGTAGTTGCCGTCGGGCGACAATTCCGCCGTGCCGCCAGCCGCCTTCATCTGCGCGCTGATGCCGTCAAAGATCGAGGTAGCACCCGGGAAGTTCGCGTTGGTCAGGCCGGTGCCCTGCCAGGTCAGCGTCCAGCCGCCGTTCTGCTTGGAGATGTTGTCGGCGCCGTCGCCGGCAACCAGCACGTGCTTGCGCGGATCGATCGGCAGCACGCCGTCGTTCTTCAGCAGCACCAGCGACTCGCGCACCGCGCGGCGTGCCAGCGCACGATGCGCAGGGCTGCCGACCACGTTTGCCGAATCGACCGCCAGCGGGTTGCCCGACGGCAATCCGGCCTCGAACATGCCCAGCCGCATTTTCACGCGCAGGATGCGGGTCACTGCATCGTCGACGCGGCTCATCGGGATCACCCCGGACTTCACCTCGGCCAGCGTGTTCTTGTACAGGCCCTTCCAGGAATCCGGCGCCTCCAGCATGTCCAGCCCGGCGTTGTACGCCACCGGGCAATCCTCGTTGGTGCAGCCGGGCACCTGGCCGTGCGCATTCCAGTCGCCCAGCACGATCCCGCCGAAATCCATGCGGCCCTTCAGCACGTCGGTGATCAGCGCCTTGTTGCCGGCCATCTTCACCCCGTTCCAGCTGGAGAACGAGACCATCACCACCTGCACGCCGGCCCTGATTGCCGGCGGATAGCCGGCTGCGTGCACGTCGCGCAACACCGCTTCGCTGACCTCGGCGTCGCCCTGATCCTTGCCGTCCCTGGTGCCGCCATCGCCGACGAAATGCTTGGCGGTGGCGATCACGTGATGAGCATCGAGGTAATGCGGCGTGCCCAGCTTGCCTTCCAGACCTTCCACGATCGCGCCGGCGTACTGCGCCACCAGCGCCGGGTTCTGCGAATAACCTTCGTAGGCGCGGCCCCAGCGCCCGTCCTGCGGCACCGTGAGGGTGGGCGCGAAAGTCCAGTTGATGCCGCTGGCGCGCAACTCCCGCGCGGTGACCTCGCCGATCGCGTGGATCAGCTGCGCATCGCGCGTGGCGCCCAGGCCCACGTTCTGCGGGAACAGCGTGCTGCCGACCAGGTTGTTGTGGCCGTGCACCGCGTCGATGCCGAACAGCACCGGAATCGCCAGCCGCCCGCCCGAGGTATCCATCGACGCGCGATAGAACGCATCGGACAACTTCTGCCACTGCGCGGCCGTACCGTACTGGCCGCCATCCGGGCCGGAGTTGCCGCCGGCCAGGATCGAGCCGAGGCGGTACTGGCGCACGTCGTCCGGGGTCACGTACTTGATGTCGGCCTGGATCATCTGGCCGACCTTGTCCTCCACCGACATCTTCGCCAGCAACGCCTTGACCCGGGCTTCGAGCGCCGGATCCGGCGGCAGCGGCCAGTGGCCCTGCGGCCACTGCTCGGGATGGACGGTAGCGGCAGCGTCGGCCGAGGCGGAATGAATGGGCATGAGCAGCACGCCAGCGAGTGATACGGCCAGGAAGAGACGACGCAGGGACAGGGGCGACGGGGGCGACAAGGGCACGGGCGGGGCTCCAGGCTGGCGCGCCGGCGGCGCGCGTCGAAACCGCATAGTGGCACGTATGACAGCGCTGTCAATTTGCTGCGCAACATGCCCGCGGCAGCCAATCCGACCCGCACGCCGCTTTTCCTGTGGGAGCGACTTCAGTCGCGAGGGGCCGCCAGAGCGGCCCCGTCATCGGCGCGGGCAGATACATGTCGAGAGGTGAAAGCGGTGCGCCTTGCGCACCCTCGCGACTGAAGTCGCTCCTACGGAAGCGTCGCGATATCCGGCAGCGACGAACTCAGGGAACCCGCGCGGTCGAGTCCCGGACCTGCAGCGAGAACGGCACCTGCACCAGCTGCCCCGGGCCACGCCCGCGCAGCACGTTCAGCAGTTGCAGCGCAGCCAGCCGGCCCATCTCGCGGCTGGGCTGCTGCACGGTGGTGAGCGCCGGCCACAGCTGGCGTGCCAGCGGGGTGTCGTCGAAGCCGCAGACGGAAAGGTCGTGCGGCACCTTCAGCCCGTATTCGCCGGCGGCCCACATCACGCCGGTGGCCATGTCGTCGTTGGCGGCGAACACGGCGGTGGGCCGCGACTTCAATGCGAACAACTCGCGTGCGGCGGCAACGCCGGAGCCGAAGGTAAACGCGCCCTGCACCACCAGCGCCGGGTCCTCGGGCAGGCCGGCGGCGGCCATCGCCTCGCGGTAGCCGGCCAGTCGCCAGCGGCTGGCGCCGTGATCGGCGATGCCGATGAGGTGGGCGATGCGCCGATGGCCCAGCGCCAGCAGATGTTCCACCATCGCCCGGGCCGCGGCCTGCTCGTCCATGCGCACGCCGATGCCGTCATCGCCCTGCGGCGACACGCTGGCATACGGCACGTTGCGTTCGCGCAGGCGTTTCAGCAGCGGCGCGTAGTCGGTGATCGGCGGCGTCAGCACCACGCCGTCGGGGTGATGATCTGAGATCAGTGCGTCGAGCCGGCGGATGAAGTCGTCGCTGCGCATGCGCAGCGGGCGCACCATCATGCTGTAGCGGTGCGCATCGCAGGCCTCGAGCACGCCGTCCTGGATCTCGGCCAGGTAGGTCGAGGCCGGGTTGTCGTTGTTGTCGTACAGCATCGCCACCACGAACGAGCGGTTGCCGGCCAGGCTGCGCGCCGACGGATGCGGGCGATAGTCCATCGCCTCCATCGCGGCCAGCACGCGCTTGCGCGTTTCGTCGCTTACGTTGGCCTCGTCGTTGAGCACGCGGGACACCGTCTTGGGCGATACGCTCGCCGCGCGCGCCACATCTTCGAGGCGGACCCGCATGGAATCTCCGGTGTCGTTGCTGCTGTCGATCGACTATGCCGCCATCGCCTGCCGCTTTACAAGAACTCGTCGCCGGCGATGCATGGGCCCCCAAGTATGGCGGCGGGCCTTGCCCGTTACGATCCGCCGCATGAATACGTATGCAACCACTGGTTGCTGCATTGCGACGCTACCTACCATGCAGGGACACACCAGCCCGTCGTCGATGTTGCAACCGCAGCATGCGGGATATGCCGCGCCGTGACATAACAGCCGCCGGAGGGCTCATGTCGATGATCCGAATTACCCGTACCCAACCTCACGTGGCCGCGCCATGCTGAGCCTGCTGCTGGCCACCGCGATGGCCGCCGGCGCCGCCGCGCCAGCCTGGCAGGACGGACTGGACTGGCACGGCGTGCACGTCGGCATCAGCGGCGATGCGCAGCACGGTTACACGCTGGCCTGGCCCTACGGCCAGCGTGTGATCGCGGTGCAGCCGATGCAGGCGGACACCGCCAGTCCGTTGTTCGACGGCCTGTTCGCGATGGCGCAGGACGACCTGAAGCAGGATTCGGTCGGTGCGATCCGCGACGGCGCGTTCGATCACGGCCAGCCGATTCCCTGCCAGTGCTTCGAGACCGGCCTGAAGTGGCCATACGTTTGGACGCGCGACCTGTCGTATTCGATCGACCTCGGCCTGTGGCGATTCGATCCCGCACGTTCGCGCAACGGGCTGAAGTTCAAGTTGTCGGGCGTGCGCGTCGCCACGGCACCGCAGGGCCTGTACCCGATGCAGGACACCGGCTCGGGCGGCAGCTGGCCGATCAGCACCGATCGCGTGGTGTGGTTTCTCGGCGCACGCCACCTGCTCGACGACAAGGCGTTTGCCGGCGACGTGTACAAGGCGCTCGGCGATACGCTGGCGCAGGATCGGCAATACGCCTTCGACGCCACGTTCGGGTTGTATCGCGGCGAGACCTCGTTCCTCGACTGGCGCGAGCAGAGCTATCCGGCATGGACGGCCGACGCGGTGGGTTTCATCGCGCAGTCGTATGCGCTGTCCACCAACGTGCTGCACTACCAGGCGTTGCAGCTCGCCGCCACGCTGGCCACGCAACATCACGACACGCGCGCAGCCGCCGGCTACCGTGCACAGGCCATCGCCCTGAAGGCGGCGATCAATGCCCACTTCTGGCGCGCCGATCGCGGCATGTACATGAGCTACATCGGCGGCGACGGCACGCCGTACGACACCTACGACCTGCTCGGCATTTCATTGGCGATCACCAGCGGCGTAGCCGACGGCGAACGTGCACGGCAGACGCTGGCGAATTACCCGACCTGGCCTGCCGGCAGCCCGGTGATCTGGCCGGAGCGTTCCAACCAGCCGATCTACCACAACCGCGCGATCTGGCCGTTCGTCAGCGCGTACGCGCTGCGCGCCGCGCGCCAGCTCGACCAGCCCGCACGCATCGCGCACGAAATCGAATCGGTGATGCGCGGTGCCGCGTTGTACGGCTCCAACATGGAGAACTACGAGCTGCTGACCCAGGGCCAGCACGTCGACGAAGGCAAGCTCAGCGGCCCGGTGGTGAATTCGCCGCGCCAGTTGTGGTCGGTGGCCGCCTATTTCGCGGTGGTCACCGAGGGCGTGTTCGGCCTTGCCGAGGACGGCCGCGTGGAACCGAAGCTGCCGACCGCGCTGGTGCCGATGCTGTTCGGCACGCGCCGCTCGATCACGCTGAAGCTGCACGACCGCAGCATCACGCTGCAACTTCCGCAGAGCCATGCCGGCAACCTGCTGGTTGCCGATCGCACCACCACCGAAGGCACCGCCACCACGGTTAGGCTCAAGTCAGTACAGGTGCCCGACGCGCCGCTGCGCACCGACGCGTCGCTGTACGCGCCGATCGCCCCCGCCGCCCCCTCGGTGCGGGCCGACGGCGACAGCTGGAAGATCACCGCTGACGGCAAGGTGCAGCTCTACGTCAACGGGCAGGCCCATGGCAGCATCGACGGCAACGGCCACCTCGCGCAGCAACCGGGCCTCACCTGCATCAGCGTCACCCGCGCGGATACGCACGGTCTCGAATCGCTGCACAGTCCGACCACCTGCGTGGGCAAGGTGGCAAAGATCGGCGGCAGCTGGCCACGCACGTGGACGGCCCCGGCCAACGGCAACTTCCGTGTTGCACTCGACTACGCCAACGACCACGGCCCGATCAATACCGGCATCACCGCCGCGGTGAAGATGCTGGTGATTCGTTGCAGCGGCAGCGACGAGCAGCGCCTGCCGATCGTGATGCCGCACAGCGTGCGCACGCAGCAGTCGAGCTGGGGCCGCTTCAGCGCGAACGTCGGCAGCACCTGCCGCTTCGCGCTCGACGACGGCTTCAACATGAGCTACCTCGCCCACTTCGCCCACTACACCGGCGGTGCCGGTGGCAGCGCCGGCCCGCTGAACCAGGCCGAAGTGCGTGACCTGCTGATCGCGCCGATCGCCACCCGCCAGGCCACCCGATGAAGGACCGCGCAACCTTGAATACCAAGCCGACCTTGTCGTTCTGGCAGATCTGGAACATGTGCTTCGGTTTCCTCGGCATCCAGTTCGGCTTCGCACTGCAGAACGCGAACGTCAGCCGGATCTTCCAGACCCTGGGCGCCGACGTGAACGACATCCCTGCTCTGTGGATCGCTGCGCCGCTGACCGGCCTGATCGTGCAGCCGATCATCGGCCACTTCTCCGACCGCACCTGGAACCGGCTGGGTCGGCGCCGACCGTATTTTCTCGTCGGGGCGATATTCGCCTCCCTCGCCCTGCTGTGGATGCCGAACGCACCGGTGCTGTGGATGGCCGCCGGCCTGCTGTGGATCCTGGACGCGTCGATCAACGTATCGATGGAGCCATTCCGCGCCTTCGTCGGCGACCAGTTGCCGACGCAGCAACGCCCCACCGGCTACGCGATGCAGAGTTTCTTCATCGGCATCGGCGCGGTGGTCGCCTCCGCACTGCCGTGGCTGCTGGCGCGGTTCGGCGTGGCCAACGTGGCCCCGCACGGTGGCATTCCCGACACCGTGAAGTACGCGTTCTACGCCGGCGGTGCGGTGTTGCTGGGCGCGGTGCTGTGGACGATCCTGAGCACGCGCGAATATCCGCCTGCACAGTTGCAATCGTTCACCGACGACGTCGCGCAGCAACCGGCAGCGGACACCTCGCGTGCCTGGCGATTGGGCGTGGTGCTGCTGCTGGTCGGCATCGCGGTGCTGTTCGCGATCCGGCATTTCGCGCTGGAGAAAGAGGTCTACGTGCTGGCCGGCGGCCTGATCGTGTCCGGCCTGCTGTTCGCCTGGCTCAGCCGCACCCGCAGCAGCGGCATGCTGCGCGAAGTGATGGCCGATCTCTATGGCATGCCCACCTCGATGCGCCGGCTGGCTTGGGTGCAACTGTTCTCCTGGTTCGCCCTGTTCGCGATGTGGATCTACACCACCTCGGGCGTGACCCAGACCATCTACGGCACCACCGACGTCGGCTCGGCGCTGTACAACGAAGGCGCCAACTGGGTCGGCGTGCTGTTCGCCGCGTACAACGGATTCGCGGCGGTCGCCGCCGTGGTGATTCCGCTGATGGTGCGTCGCTGGGGCATTCGCATCAGCCACCTGATCAACCTGTGCCTGGGCGGCGCGGGGCTGCTGTCGTTCCTGTATATCCGCGACCCGCAGTGGCTGCTCGCCTCGATGGTCGGCGTCGGTTTCGCCTGGGCCTCGATCCTGTCGCTGCCGTACGCGCTGCTGTCGGACAACCTGCCGGCGGCGAAGATGGGCGTCTACATGGGCATCTTCAATTTCTTCATCGTGATCCCGCAACTGCTGGCCGCCAGCGTGCTCGGCCTGCTGCTGCGACTGTGCTTCCACAACCAGCCGATCTGGGCATTGGCGCTTGGCGGCGTCTGCCTGCTGATCGCCGGGCTGTTCACGCTGCGCGTGCACGAGCCGGAGGCCAGCACCGAACCATTGCCGGCAGGCTAGCCCTGTGGGAGCGACTTCAGTCGCGATGCTCTCAGCCGGGTATTCGAAAAGCATCGCGACTGAAGTCGCTCCCACAGCGCCCCCACCTTTGCTGCAACAGGACGCATACATGCTTCGCAAAACCGCATTCCCGGCCCTCGCGATGATGCTGGCCGCCGGCCTCGCCCACGCCGCCAGCACGCCGCCCGATTTCGTCGGCACCGACGCACCGTTCGCATCCAACGCGATCTACTTCGTGATGACAGACCGCTTCGTCAACGGCGATCCGTCCAACGACCAGCGCGACCAGGGCGGCGCGCACCCCACCTTCGACATCCCGGTGCCCGGCGCACCGAAAGGCCAGAGCGCCAACATCGGCTACCTCGGCGGCGACTTCAAGGGCGTGCTGGACAACGCCGGCTACATCCGCGGCATGGGCTTCGGCGCCGTGTGGATCACGCCGATCGTGGACAACCCCAACGAGGCGTTCACCGGCGGCGACCCGGTCAGCTGGGGCTCGAAATTCACCGACCGTGGCAAGACCGGCTTCCACGGCTACTGGGGCGTCAACTTCTACAAGCTCGACGAACACCTGCCCAGCAAGGGTCTCGACTTCGCCCAGTTCACCGCAGCGATGCACAAGGATGGACTCAAGGTGGTGCAGGACATCGTCGCCAACCACGGCTCGCCCGCCTTCACGATGCCGAAGGCGCAGCCGATGTTCGGCCAGATCTACGACAAGGCCGGCAAGCTGGTCGCCGACGAACAGAACCTGCCGCCGTACCGGCTCGACCCCGTGCGCAATCCGCTGCACCGCTTCTATCACGCGTACGACGACCTGGTGCAGCTGTCCAACAACGACGATCAGAACCCGGCCGTGCTGGAATATTTCGTCGGCGCCTACCTGCAGTGGGCCGACCAGGGCGCCGATGCCTTCCGCATCGACACCATCAGCCACATGTCCACCACCTTCTGGAAACAGTTCGCCGCGCGCATCCGCGCCAGGCATCCCGGCTTCTTCATGTTCGGCGAAGCCTTCGACTACAGCCCGGACAACATCGGCCAGTACACCTGGCCGCAGAACGGCGGCATCAGCGTGCTCGACTTCCCGCTGCGCGGCCGCATCGCCGACGTGTTCGAACACCCCGGCAGCGACTACGCCAAACTGCTCGACCGCCTGTACCTCACCAACGGCCCCTACGCGAATCCCTACGAACTGGTCACCTTCTACGACAACCACGACATGGCGCGCCTGGACGCCAGCGACAACGGCTTCATCGACGCCAACAACTGGCTGTTCACCGCGCGCGGCATCCCCGCCATCTACTACGGCTCCGAAACCGGCTTCGAACGCGGCAAGGCCGAACATCAGGGCAACCGCAACTACTACGGCCAGCAGCGTGTCGACGCCGCATCGAAGAGTCCGATCTATCAGCATCTCAAGCGCATCGCCTCGCTGCGCGAGAAGACACCCGCCCTGCAACGCGGCCTGATGCTGCCGCTCCGCTTCGCCGGCAACCAGGCCGCGTTCTATCGCGTGTACCAGAAAGGCGACATGCACCAGATCGCGCTGGTGCTGCTCAACAAGGGCGATACCACTGCGCAGTTCGACGTCAGCGATTATCTGCAGGCCGGTCGCTGGACGTCAGCTTTCAGCGGCGCTGCGATCAATGTGTCCGAGGGCGGCAGCCTGCACGCCGACGTCGCCGCGCACGACGTGCAGGTCTACCTGCTGGATGCGGTGGCGAAGCGTGCGGACCTGGTCGCGGAGCTGACACGGCTGATGGACGAACGAGGGCATCCAGAACGCTGAAACCGTGCATATGCTGCGGAAACGAGGTGATAAGCGTTATGACCTCAAGTGGCGCAATAAGCAAATGAAGGATTTACGTCGCCCAGAACACCGGCTATGGCGCAACACCCTGACCGAACGAGAATATTTGCGGTTGACGCGTGGCCACCAGACGGCCCACCATCAGTGCTTATGACCCGATGTGGGGTCTAATAAGCGTTCGGCATCAAGAGCGGCGGACACGTTTCAGGGGAAAGTCGCTGCGTAAGATATCGGTGCACCCTGATTGACGAAGCTGCGCGACCACGCATACTCAGCAAGGCGCCTGTGGCGGTCGGATAACTGTGTTGATCCGACCGCCACAGGCGCCTTGCTGGTTTCAGACGCACAGCGTCGTCGCTGCGGTCCGCTATCGGAAATGACACGACCAGATCAAGCCATCGGGCCCCCGCCACTCTCGCTCCCGAACTATGCGTTCGACCGGACTGCGGGTATAGGATGTCGCGACAACCGAGCGCTGCACGCCGCAGCCGGTCAACTTTTGCGTTAGGTGCCGCAATGGAACGCCTCGCAGCATGAAGAGTACGAGTCCCAACGGCGAAGTTATCGCGCTCAAAAATGAGGCTGAGGGACCGATCCCGACGGCGTGGCGAGAAACTCTCAGTGCCATCGTTGAGGCTTTCGTCGCTGGTGACTACGGGTTAGAGAAAAGGGTGGCCAACGTCGCACCGGTATCCGCCGAGACCGCTTCGTGCATCCGCGAATATCTTCAGGACTACGGCGCGACACTCATAGCATTGCCAGACACAACCTGGGGTTCTTCCGTCTGTATCTGGTACGGCGACCACTGGGATGCTCTAGTAGACCTCTGGACACAAGAGGAGGGTCAAAGCGATTTGGTGTTGCACGTACGAGTAAATGAGGCCAATCCGGGCTTCCTCATGCAGATTCATCTAGTCTATGTACCGTAAGCGGGCGGCACCTAACCACTCGTTCGAGGCGGACGGCTCCGCCGCCGCTCAACTCCAGCGTTGGGCGGCAGTGGACGGCATCGGTTAAAGTAATCCGGGTGGAATGCAGGAGCATGAGATCACGTGACACAATGACTGCCTTTCTTCGTAGTGCACCAGTGTTGATTGTGCTGTGCGTCTCCGCGTGTGCCACTTGGCACTCCGGCACAAAGGACAATCGGGTTACGTGGGAGCCTCCATCGCAAGGTGTTATCAGAAACGGCGTAGCAGCAATAACAATTGCTCGTGCCATCTGGTTCTCAACAAATCCCACCTTGCCGAAGGTCTCGGAGCTTTATTGGCAACAGAGCATGATCGCGACTTTGTCTAACGGGGTATGGCATGTTCGCGAGAAGCCACTCGGCCACGATGTCATAGGTGGTGGACTCGAAATTGACCTCAACGCAAAGGACGCCAAAGTTGTTGGCATGTTTCTCACCCAATAATGCGACGCAACGGATGATTCCATTATTGGATCTCCGTTGGCCGCCATTGCATCGCGAACGTGGTGCCTGCCGCCCAACAACTCGGTCAAGCGGACGGCGTTCCGCCGCCGCTTACCTCAAGCGTTAGGTGCCCATGATCGACTACATACCCACTGTATATATAATCTTGGCGGGCGCGGCTTTCCTGATCACGTACGTCGCAATGCAGATCAGCCTAAGGCGTGTAGTGGCGCGTCTAAAGCAAGTTGATATGCCTTTATGGCTTGCAATGGGCAGCCCAGAACCCACATATTTCACGAGATTTAGGGACTACGCTACTTCGAGACCAATAAATTTAGACGTGCGGCCACCTACAGAGTACAGCGAATTATCAATGTGGTTATCTCAGCGTGGTTACAAACATCTGCACGACGTCGGGCTCACTATCAATGCTGACCGATACATGTTCCTGCGCAAGGTGCAATTTGCAATTTGCGCCTTGGCGGTTTGCGCATTTCTGTACTTTCAATTCGTGGTTCACCGAGTGGCCACCTAACCACTCGTTCGAGGCGGACGGCTACGCCGCCGCTCAACTCCAGCGTTAGAACTCTTATGTCTCTGCCTACAGTTGATGAGCTTGTAGCGCTGTATAGCCAGGTTAAGGGCGGTGACGTTGGCCAGGCCGAGCATCGCTTGTTTCAACAGCACGGCCTTGAGCCCTTAATTCCCTTGCTTGCGAGCGCATATCTACTCATACGGCGAGGCAGCGGTCGAGCCAGGATTCTTTTTTGGCTCCCTCGTTATGCTCGGGTGCGTCAAGATGTCGTGTCACTCGCGCTATCAGCACTGTCCGACCGCTCATACATCGTTCGGGAATATGCCTGTTCAATCTTGGCGTACTCGCTGCGGCCCGACGTCATTCCCCAGCTCACGTCACTGCAAGTTCACCCAGATCCCAAGACCCGCGCTGCCGCTGCCGCCGCCATAGACGCAATCTCGAGCAAGAACCATCACTACTTTGTCGACCGCAAACATTCTGGTAGTACATTTTGGAGCGTCAACCGGGGCGATGTTCCCGGCCGGTCGTTCTAACCAATCGTCCAAGCGGACGCGCGAATAGCCGCGCGCCGCTCAACTCCAGCGTTAGGCCGCAGAACCAACTATGAAGCGCTTGTGGACAATCATCGGTGTCACTGACGTTACTCGCAGCTTCGCGTGGTATCAGTCGCTTTTGGGGCTGCCTGCCGCGCAGCCGGCCCATGCCTATTTTGGGCAGATCATCGACACAGACGGGACCGTCCTACTCTGCCTTCATCGGTGGGGAGACCACGAGCATCCATCCCTCGCCAGTCCGGAACGCGCGGAGCCTGGTAACGGGCTGCTTCTTTTTTTCCGCGTGGATGATTTTGATGGGACGCTGTCTCGCGCATGCTCTCTTGTAGCCGCGCTTGCGGAGGAGCCTAATGTCAGTCCCAACACGGGCACCAGAGAATTCGCTCTGCGCGATCCTGATGGGTATTACGTCATGGTCAGTGGGGTTCTACCCCGTTGATGCGGGCACTTCCATGAAGGCCGATCATGGCCAAAAAAAAGAGTGTCATGTCCAAGCGAAGAAAGTTCAACGACGAGCTCACACGCGAAGCCGTCGCCCTGACCCGTCTCCCGGGTGCGCAGCTCAGTCAGGTGATCCGCGACATCGGCATGGGTGCAGGGGTTCTGGGCGTCGACGGCGTGAACTGCAGGCCGGCAAGACGAAGGCTTTCTCGGGCCGGGCGTGCCACGCGGCCAGGAGATAGCGACCCTCAGGCACGAACTACCGCTTGACCCAAGCACCGGATGATCCTGAATGTCCACCACGAAAGATGTGGTGGCACCCAAAATAAGAAAGGAGGCGCATTGCGCCTCCCACTACGAATTTATACCAGCCACGGAGGCTTGCGACAAGGCCCGAGGTGGGAACTAGAATCGCCACCCTGTCGATAGGGCAGAAAGCGTGAGGTAACCCGGATAATGCATGATGACGAGTGGATTCCCGTCTCCCATGAAAACTGCGATTCGGTGGCTGGTCCGTTCTACCACGGTACAAAGGCAAGCCTATCGGTCGGCGATTTGTTAACTCCAGGTTTCATATCCAACTACGACGATAGGATTGTGATGAATCACATCTATTTCACAGCCTTGCCAAAGGGAGCTGGTCTTGCTGCTGAAATGGCCAAGGGTGATGGAAGGCCGCGAGTTTATGTCATTGCACCGACGGGAAAATTCGAAGATGACCCGAATGTCACAAACAAGAAGTTCCCAGGCAACCCAACTCAGTCATACCGGAGTGATTTTCCTTTAAAGATCATTGGCGAACTTGAAAGCTGGGAACCCTACGACCCGGGGTTCATCCAGCAATTGAGAAGTCGCATCGAAACGGGCATGGGTGAAATCATCAACTAAGAGGAAGCGAGGAAAAAAAGGGGCGCAGGAAATTAATTCCATTCGATTTTTCTCCGCCCCCATTTTACCTTGTCAGACTGCTTGTAACCGGCCTAGTTGGATCGACCATATCGAAATGGTGTATTCATGGCGAACAGCTCGTTTAACTCGCAACATGACGCTCGAACCGAGGAAGAGATGTCCGAGACTGATTACCTGCTGGAAAACCGGAACACGGAAGCGGCACAGCGTTTCACGGCACTGTCGGCGCTGTTCAATCCAGGCACGCTTCGTCAGTTCGATGCCTGTGGCATGACTGCCGGATGGCGCTGCTGGGAGGTCGGTGCCGGAGGGCCTGCGCTGGCTCGGATGATCGCCGAGCGCGTCGGGCAGGCCGGTCGCGTACTGGCAACCGACATCGACGACTCCTGGGCGAAAGAGGCGGCGACCCGCAACGTGGAAGTGCGCAAGCATGACGTGGCCCGCGACCCACCGCCCGATGAGTTGTTTGATCTGGTGCACGCCCGGCTGGTCCTGGTTCACGTACCCGAACGGGAGCGCGCCTTCCGCAACATGATTTCCGCGCTGAAACCCGGCGGCTGGCTGGTGGTCGAAGATGCCGATCCTGCACTGCAGCCTTTGAGCTGCATCGACCCATACGGCGCCGAGCAGGAACTGGCCAACAGGATCAGATCGGGGTTCCGGGCGCTGTTGTCGAATCGGGGCGCCGACCTGTCTTTCGGCCGAAAGCTGCCGCGGATGTTTCGCGAAGCTGGCCTGGCGGACATGGCGGCCGAGGCGTATTTCCCGATCGCCCTGCCCGAATGCGTACCATTGGAAATTGCCACGATAAAGATGATACGAAGCGATCTGCTGAGCCATGGCATAGTCGCGGATGACGAGATCGAGCAGCACCTTGAGAACGTGCGCGCCGGAATGCTTGACCTTTCCCAACCGCCCATGATTTCCGTCCGTGGGCGCAAGCCATCTTCACCCGTGCATGGCCGATGACAGGCCGCGGATCGGCTCTCCGCGGATGTGCCAGCCAGCAAGAGCTCGCGTTCCGCGCCTTGAGCGCATCCAACACAGGGAGCATCCATGTCCAGTCAGGCTATGGCCGGCGCCGTCATCTATGCGAAGAACATTTCGCTGGTCAGCAAGTTCTACGCCGGCACTATCGGCTTAGACGTGGCGCACACGGAAGCGAACCACGTCGTGCTTGAATCGCCGGCGTTTCAGCTGGTTGTTCTTGCCATTCCCCCGACCATCGCGTCATCCATCGAAATCGCAAGCCCACCGGCGCGGCGCGCAGAAACGCCCATCAAGCTCGTCTTCTTCGTGCCCGACATCGCTGCATCTCGCGAGGCGGCAGCCAGGCTGGGTGGCCAACTGAATCCGCCTGGACAAGAATGGCGCTTTCAGCAATCCACCGTCTGTGATGGACACGACCCGGAAGGCAACGTGTTGCAGCTACGCGAAAGAAAAACGGACTAGCCATTCGCCCGGACCGACCGCCGCGATGCGGCGGGGTTTGAGTCCGGGACCCATCAACGCCGTCGAGGTCACCATGAAACATCCGCCAAACGACCTGCCCGTGTATCGCGCATTGACCGGTCCGGACGATGCGGCTTTCTGCCGCCGGGTCAGCGAAGCGCTGGCGCTTGGCTACGAACTCTATGGTCCGCCGGCAGCCACGTTCGACGGCCACCAGGTCATCCTGGCGCAAGCCATCATCTGGCCCGGCACGAAACATCATTCGTCGAGCACTGCGCCATGATGAATTTGGCACCGTGGCCACTTGTGTTTGTTCACGCGCGTGCCTTGTTGCGAGCTGGCCCGCGAACTGGAGCACCCACATGACATCGCAATTCCCTTCCGCACAGGAGTATTCAGCGCAGATGGCACGCCATCCCGCTTTGGCGGTCATCGACATTCGCGCGGAACAAGCCGAAGTCACCGAGTCTTACCGCAACCAGGTGCTGGTCGACGTCAACTCCGACTGCATGCGGCTGGCGGTGTTCGAGGGCGAGTATCGCTGGCATCAGCATCCGGATTCCGACGAGCTGTTTCTGGTGGTGGCGGGCACGCTGCAAATCGATCTCGCGGGCGGCAACTGTATCGAGCTCACCGAATGGCAAAGCGTCGTCATCCCGGCGGGTACGGTGCATCGGACGCGAGCCATCGGTCGCACGGTCAACCTCACCTGCGAAAGAAAAGGCGCACAGACGGTGTTTGTCGAAGCCGTCACCTGACATTTCGGTCAAGGCGGATCGCGGCGCCGCCGCTTGACGCCGGCGTTCAGTGGCATGGGAGGGTTCAATGATTTGTCGCATGTGGCATGGGGTCACCGCACGTTCGAAGGCCGATGCGTATGAGGCCTTCCTGGAGCAACGGGCCGTTCCGGATTACCGTTCCGTCCCCGGCAACCTGAGCGTTGCCGTGCTGCGACGCGACGAGTCCGAGCTCACGCACTTCATGACCGTTACGCGTTGGGACTCGGAGGAGAGCATCCGCGCCTTTGCGGGCGATGAGCTCCTCAAAGCCAAATACTATCCTGAGGATCGGGACTTCCTTCTGGAGTTCGAGCCCCAGGTGCAGCATTTCGTTGTCACGGCGTTTGCGGAAGCCGGCTGACGCTCCGCAGGGATGTCTCGTCAGCTTCTTGCAGGCATCGCTTCAAACGCGATGGGCGGACGGGATTCCGGGCGAAGAGCATCGCGACTGAAGTCGCTCCTACAAGTGGGTGTGGGTGGCTAAGCCTGGATGCGTTCCACTATTGCGATCGCCATGAGCCATATCGGAAAACCACCTTGCGATTCCGCCGTCATCCTGAGTGGCAAGGCGGGGACAACGTGCCCGGCTTCGTCGCGGCACTGGACGCTGGTGGCGGCGATCATCGGTTCCGGCCTGGCGTTCGTCGACGGCACCGTGGTCAACGTGGCGCTGCCAGCCCTCCAGCGGGATCTGAATGCCAGCACCGCCGATGCGCAGTGGGTGATGGAGTCGTATGCGCTGTTCCTCGCCTCGCTGTTGCTGGTGGGTGGCGCGCTCGGCGATCGCTTCGGTCGCCGACGCATGTTCATGCTGGGCGTGGCGCTGTTTACGCTGGCCTCGATCGGCTGCGCGCTTTCCGGCAACGTGAATCAACTGATCGCTACGCGCGCACTGCAGGGTATCGGCGCCGCGCTGCTGGTGCCGGGCAGCCTCGCGCTGATCAGCGCCACCTACCCGCAGGCCGAACGCGGCGCGGCGATCGGCACGTGGTCGGCGTTCAGCGGTATCACCGCGGCGGTCGGGCCGGTGATCGGCGGCTTTCTGATTGAACACTATTCGTGGCGCTGGGCGTTTCTGCTGAACGTGCCGGTCGGCGCGGTATTGCTGGTGGTCTGCGCGATGAAGGTGCCCGAAAGCATGGGCGCGTCGCGACGCCAGCCAGTGGACGTGGTTGGCGCGATGCTGGTTACGCTGGGACTGGCCGGCGTGGTGTTCGCGCTGATCGAGGCGCCGGCGCGCGGCTGGACGGCCGCGCCGATCCTGCTGGCTGCCACGATCGGTGTGCTGGCGCTGGTGGTGTTCGTGCGGGTCGAGGCGCGCGGCAACGCGCCGATGCTGCCGCTGGCACTGTTTCGCCAGCGCGATTTCGCCGGCGCGAACCTGCTGACCCTGCTGCTGTACGCGGCGCTCGGCGGCGCGCTGTTCTTCCTGCCGCTCAACCTGATCCAGGTGCAGGGTTACGGCGCCACCGCGGCCGGCGCGGCGCTGCTGCCGTTCATCGCGATCATGTTCCTGCTGTCGCGCTGGGCGGGCCGCCTGGTCGACGTGTTCGGTTCGAAGCTGCCGCTGATGGTCGGTCCGGCCATCGCGGCGTGCGGGTTCGCGCTGTTCACCCTGCCGTCGACCGGCGCGGCCTACTGGACCGGATTTTTTCCGGCGATCTGCGTGCTCGGCCTGGGCATGAGCATCACCGTGGCGCCGCTGACCACCACCGTGATGAACGCAGTGGGCGCGGAGCTCGCCGGCACCGCGTCGGGGGTGAACAACGCGGTGTCGCGCGCGGCCGGTTTGCTGGCGATCGCGGCGTTCGGCCTCGTGCTGACGGCGGCGTTCGACGCCAGCCTCGACGAAGCGCTCGCACAGCTGTCGCCGCCGGCCGGCGTCGCCTCGGCCGTAGTGGAGCAACGCGCCAAGCTGGCCGGCATCGTGATTCCCCACGATGCGCCGGCGGCCGCGGCGGCGGCCTTGCGGCAAGCGATCGGCAACGCGTTCGTGGCCGGTTTCCGTTGGGTGATGTGGCTGTCCGCCGGCCTCGCCCTGCTCAGCGCGCTGTGCGCATGGCTGCTGCTCGACGGCAAGTTTCAACGCACCGCGGACGCCACGGATTGACGCCGGGTATCACAGCCGCGCCTCGATGCGCAGGCCGCGCGGCGTGAGCCAGCGTTCGATACCTTCGAACACGCCCTGCACCAGCAGCGCCAGCAACGCGGCGGGCACGGCGCCTTCCAGGATCAAGCCGATGTCGTCGAGGCGGATGCCGGTGAGGATCGGCTGGCCGTAACCACCTGCGCCGATCAAGGCGGCCAGCGTGGCGGTACCGACGTTGATCACCGCCGCGATCTTGACGCCGGCCAGGATCGAGCGCATCGCCATCGGCAGCTCCACTTCGCGCAGCCGCACGCCGGGCGGAAGACCGAGCGCGGCGGCGGATTCGCGCAGCTCCGGCGCGATGCCGACCAGGCCGGCGTAAGTGTTGCGCACGATCGGCAGCAGGCTGTAGAAGAACAGCGCCGCCACCGCCGGCCACGTGCCGATGCCGAACAGCGGAATCATGAACACAAACATCGCCAGCGACGGCACCGTCTGCAGGATGCCGGTGAGCCCGAGCACCACCTGGCCGAGCCGCTGCAGCCGCGCCGCGAGAATGCCCAGCGGGATCGCCAGCACGATGGCCAGCCCCAGCGAGAGCACCACCAGCTTCACGTGTTCCACGCTGCGCTGGAGCAGGCGCGACCAGAAACCGACGCCATCGGCGTCCGCGCGCACGCCGAGAAAGTCGGCCGCCACCACGCCATCCTTGATGCCCTGCAGTTTCACCCGCGCATTCATGCGGCGCATCGCGTCTTCGTCGATGCGGCCGGCCAGCTGGCGCAGGGCCGTCACGACGGCCGGTGCGCTATGTTCCAGCGACAACCGGTACAGGTACACCGCTTCGTAGCGCGGGAAATAATGCCGGTCGTCCTCCAGCGTGCGCAGGTGATAGTACGGAATCTCCGCGTCGGTGCTGTACAGGTCGATCGCATCGACGGCGCCGCTGGCGACGGCGCGATACGACAAGGTGTGATCCAGGCCGCGCACCTGCGTCTGTGGCAGCCCGTAGCGCTGCCGCAGGCCCGGCCAGCCGTCCGCGCGATCCATGAACTCGTTGGAGAAGCCGAAGCGCAGCCCGGGCTGCGCCAGCAGGTCGGAGATGCGGCGGATATGCAGCTGGGCCGCGCGATCGGCGCGCATGCCGATCGCGTAGGTGTTGTTGAAGCCGAGCGAGTCGGTGATGCCGATGCCGAGCGGCTTGAGTTTCGCGCGCAAGGTGGCGATGTCGGCGTCCGGCGCCACGCCCTTCAGCAGCTCGTGGGTGATCGTGCCGGTGTATTCGGCATAGACGTCGATATCGCCGTGCTGCAGCGCGCTCCACAGGATGCTGGTACCGCCCAGCTCGCGCTCATGCACCGCATCGACCCCAACGTCGCGCGCGCTGATCCTTGCCACTTCGCCCAGGATCACCGACTCGGTGAACTGCTTGGAGCCGATGCGTACCGGCTCCGCCTGCAGCCATGCCGGCAACAGGAGCAGCACGCCACAAACAAGCAGCAGCCGCTTCATGGCGAGCGCTCCGGCAGCCGGCGCTGCGCCTGCACGAAATGGGTGACGAAGGCGGACGCCGGGCGGTCGCGCAGATCCTCGAAGCGCCCGTCCTGCACCACCGCGCCGCCGCGCACCAGCACCAGCCGGTCGGCGAACCAGACGGCCTCGGCGAGGTCGTGGGTGACCACGATCACCGTCTTGCCGAGTTGATCGAAGATGATCTTGAGCTCGTCCTGCAATTCGTGCCGCACGATCGGATCGAGCGCGCCCAGCGGCTCGTCCAGCAGCAAGGCATCGGGATCGAGCATCAGCCCGCGCATCAAGGCGACGCGCTGGCGCTGGCCGCCGGAGAGTTCGGCGGGATAACGCTCCAGCACCGCCGGCGACAGATGCGTCAGCGCCGCCAGCTCCTGCGCGCGCTGGCGGATCCGCTGCGCGTTCCAGCCGAGGTGACGCGGCAACAGTGCCAGGTTGCCCAGCGCCGTGAGGTGCGGGAACAGTCCGCCGTCCTGGGTCAGGTAGCCGACGCGTCGACGCAGCGCCAGCACGGCGCTCCGCTCGAGCACTTGGCCATCGACCCGGACGCAGCCCTGGTCGGGCCACTCCAGTCCCAGCAGCAGGCGCAGCACGGTGGACTTGCCCGAACCGCTGCTGCCGATCAGCGCGGTGGTGCTGCCCGCGGCGAACGCCAGGCTGATGTCGTCCAGCGCCAGCACGCTGCCATAGCGCTTGCTGACGTGTTCCATCGCGAAGGCCGCGCGCGATGTCGCGCCGGTATCCGGCAAGCAGTCTCGATCGGGCAAGGGCATGGCCCGGACTCTAGCGCATGCCGGCGAGCACCCAAAATCGCGCGGCCATGTCGTCCCGGCGCGGAGTCGGCGCCCATGCCGACGGATGAAGCCAGCGGCAGCCGGACGAAGGTGTTTGAAGCGGCCTTTCGTCGCGTCGCATACTGCAGCGGGAGGCCTCACTACTCGTCGCCCTCGGGAGCAACACGATGCGAAGCAAGCCGATTCTGCTGGTACTCGGAATGCTGGCGCTGGCCGGTTGCCAGACCGCGCCACGTCGCCCGGCACCGCCCGACCTGATCAGTGCAGCGACGCCCGTCGGCTTTCCGCCCAGCGTGCGGCTGGTCACCACCGACCTGCGCACGTTCACCGCGCTGGCGCCGGACTTCTTCAGCGGCATTCGCGCCGCGGCGACCGACGGCTCGGTCGACATCCTGGCACTGTCCGGCGGCGGCTCGGGCGGTGCCTACGGCGCCGGGGCGCTCGTCGGGATGAGTCGCGCGCATACGCGCCCGCAATTCGAGATGGTGACCGGCGTGAGCGCCGGTGCGCTGCTGGCGCCGTTCGCGTTTCTCGGGCCGGCGTGGGATGCGCGCATGCAGCAAGCCTTCACCGGCGAGCGCAGCGCACGACTGTTGCGTTCGCCTACCCGCAGCATCCTGTCCCGGCTGCTGTCGCCGCGTGGCCTGCCGCACCACAATGCGCTGTTCCAGCTGGTCGATCACTTCGTGACGCCGCAGATGATCGACGCCGTGGCACGCGAGGCCGACAAGGGCCGCCGGCTGGTCGTGGCGACCACCGACCTGGACAAGCATGAGACCGTGCTGTGGGACCTCGGCGAGATTGCACAGCACGGCGGCGGCACGGCACGCAGGCTGTTTCGCGACGTGCTGGTCGCGTCGGCCAGCGTGCCGGGCGTGTTTGCGCCGGTGCTGATCCCTGTGCGCGACGGCGACCACGAGTACGACGAGATGCACGTGGACGGCAGCGTCACCACCTCGGTGTTCAGCATGCCGCTGATCGTCGGCGTCCAGTCGACCGAACTGCCGCTGCTGCGCGGCGCGCACCTGTACATGATCGTCAACGGCCAGCTCGCCCGCACGCCACGGACCACGCGCTTCAACACCATCGACATCCTGTCGAACGCCTTCGCTGCCGAGCTGACCTACAAGACCCGCGGAGCGATCGTGGACAACATCGCCGCGGCGAAACGGTTGGGCATGACATTCAACCTCACCGAGATCCCTGTGGATTATCCGCAAGCCAGCTTCATCGACTTCGATCAGCAGCACATGCAGACGCTGTTCGACTACGCCGCCGATTGCGCGGCAAAAGGATTGGTCTGGATGACCCCGGCGCAATCGGTACGGCGCAACATGGGGGCGCATCGCGCGGTCGCACCGGATCGCCCCGCATGCCCCGCCGCAGTTGCGGAATCAACGCACTGAGATTAAGCAAGGTCCGACGACGGTGAAACTACTGACTCCATCAGCTCGGGAAGCAGGCGGACGATCAGACCACCGAGCGCACCACTCCGCCGTCCACGCGCATCGCCGCACCGGTCGTCGCGGATGCCTGTTCCGAGGCGAGATACACGGCAAGGCTGGCCACCTCGTCGACCGTGGCCAGCCGCCTGATCAGTGAGGACGGCCGATGCGTGGCGATGAAATCGCGCTCGACTTGTTCCAGTGGCACACCCTGCTCCACCGCGATCTTGCCGAAGAAATCGCCGACGCCCTCCGAGCGGGTCGGCCCCGGCAGGATCGCGTTGACGGTGACGCCGGTACCAGCCAACGTCTCAGCCAGCCCGCGCGATACCGCCAGCTGGGCGGTTTTGGTCACGCCGTAATGAACCATCTCGGGGGGAATCTGCACCGCTGACTCGCTGGACACGAACTGCACGCGACCCCAGCCACGCTGCACCATGCCCTGCGCGTAATGGCGAGCCAGCCGTACGCCGCCCATCACATTGACCTCGAAGAACCGCAGCCAATCCTCGTCGGGAATGTCGAAGAACGGCTTCGGCTCGAAGATGCCCAGATTGTTGACCAGGATGTCGGTCCGCGGTACCGCCGCGATCAACTGCTGCGCACCTTCGCGCGTGCCGAGATCGCCAGCCACCCCGCTTAAGCGCGCGCCGTCGACTTTGCTTGCGATGCCGGCAATCGCCTCGTCGACACGTGACTGGGTACGACCGGTGACCACGACGTGCGCCCCGGCAGCGGCGAGGCCGCGCGCTATTGCCAGGCCGATGCCTGCGGTAGAGCCGGTAACGATCGCATGGCGCTTGCTGAGATCGATATGCATGGAAACTCTCCGGACGGGAATGGCGGCGTACGGCCAACGGCCGCGACTTTTCAGCGCAGACTCGACCGCCGCACCATCAGCTTTACCGGCAACACTTCGCTGTCGATCGACTCGCCCCGGATCAGCCCGAGCAGGCTGTTGACCAGGACTTCACCAGCCTGCTTGGTGTCCTGCAGCACGGTGGTCAGCGGCGGGTTGACGAAGCTGGCGGTGGCGATGTCGTCGAAGCCGGCCAGTGCCACATCCTGCGGTACGCGCAGGCCGTGGTCGCTGAGCGCACGCATGGCACCGATCGCGATCAGGTCGCTGGCGGCGAACACGGCATCGAAACCGACTTCGCGAGCGATCAGGCTGCGCATCGCCTCGTAACCGGAGTGTTCCGTGCTCTCGGCGTTTTCCTGCAGCGCGGGGTCGACTTCCACGCCGGCTTGCTGCAGGGCGTCGACGTAGCCGCGATAGCGCCCGAAGAATTCCGGGTAGTGGCTGGAGGCGTCGCCGAGGAAGGCGATCCGCCGGCAGCCGCGCTCCAGCAGGTGTTCGGCCACGGCGTGGCCGCCGCGGAAGTTGTCGCAGCCGATCGAGACGCCGGGCTGGTCGGGCAGCACCGCGCCCCAGCGCACGAAACAGGTGCCCTGGGCCAC
Organism: Rhodanobacter sp. T12-5; assembly: GCF_008329435.1. Lineage (GTDB taxonomy): Bacteria > Pseudomonadota > Gammaproteobacteria > Xanthomonadales > Rhodanobacteraceae > Rhodanobacter. The sequence goes on along the minus strand of NZ_NPKN01000001.1, from coordinate 740,541 downwards.
CAGTTTTTCGAGCTTGTCGCGGTAAGCCAGGTAATCGCCGTAACCGAGCAGGATCAGGCCGTCGGCCTTCTTGCTGTCGGCGAAATCGGCGTGCCAGTCGTGCGAGAACTGCTGGAACGAGATCAGCAGGTCGTAGCCCTGCAGCGCGCAGGCGCGGGTGATCGAGCCGAGCATCGACAGGAAGAACGGATTGATGTGCGACTCGTCGGCGGTGGGGTCCTCGAAGAACAGCAGCGCCAGCGTGCCGGTGTGCATCCGGCGCAGGTTGGAGGCGTTCTTGTCGACCTTGTAGTTGAGCTGTTCGGCGGCGGCCTGGATGCGCCGCCGGGTTTCCTCATTGACAAGCGGGCTGCCGCGCAACGCCCGCGACACCGTGGCTTGGGAGACCCCGGCCAGATGGGCAATGTCGATCGATGTGGCTTTTGCCATTCGTCGGTTGATCCGCAGTCCGTTCGCCGGACGACGCCGCGCCGCCGGTCATCCCGAATCCTAACCGCTTTGCGCGGCGCGCGGCGTAAACCGCCCGCCGCTGCTCGATGCAGCGGCAATCGACAGCCACCGCGACGCTGGCCGCGCCGGCGGAAAAGGAGTGCTCCATCGTCCTCATGCGTGCATGTCCTCCAGTTCGATGCCCTTGGTCTCGCGCACGCCGAACAGCACGAACAGCAGCGAAATCAGCGCGAACGCCGCGTACAGGCCGTAGGCGAAGGTCAGGCCCAGTTCGGCCAGCGCCGGGAAGGTGCTGGTGATCGCGAAATTCGCCAGCCATTGCGCGGCGGCGGCCACCGCCAGCGCGGTGGCGCGGATCCGGTTCGGGAACATCTCGCCCAGCAACACCCACACCACCGGCCCCCAGCTCACGCCGAAGAACACCACGTAGGCATTCGCCGCGACCAGCGCGACCATGCCGGTGACGCCGGGAAGGCTCAGCGTGTCTCCGCTGCCGGTGGCCTGCGAGAAACACCACGCCATCATCGCCAGCGTGATCGCCATGCCGGCCGAGCCGACCACCAGCAAGGGCTTGCGCCCGATGCGGTCGACCAGCGCGATCGCCACCAGCGTCACCAGCACGTTGACGACCGAAGTGACCACGGTGATGGTGAACGAATCGGCTTCGCTGAAGCCGACCGAATGCCACAAGGTGGACGAGTAGTAGAAGATCACGTTGATGCCCACGAACTGCTGGAACACCGACAGCAGGATGCCGATCCACACCACCGGCAGCAGGCCGACGGCCTTGCCGCGCAGGTCGCTCAGGCGCGGCTTGTGTTCCGAGCGCAGGCTGTCCTCGATGTCGCGCAACTTGCTGTCCAGCGCCGCTTCGCTGTGCATGTTCAGCACCTCACGCAGCACCACGCGCGCCTCGTCGATGCGGCCCTTGGCGACCAGGTGTCGCGGCGATTCCGGCACGCCCAGCACCAGGGTGCCGTAGATCAGCGCCGGCACTGTCGCGACCAGGAACATCCAGCGCCATGCGGCCAGGCCGAACCACAACGGTGCCGATGCGCCGCCGGCCGTACCGGCCAGCCAGGCGTCGCTGAGCAGCGCGGCGAAGATGCCGAGCACGATCGCCAGTTGCTGCATCGAGCCAAGCCGGCCACGGATATGCGCGGGCGACACTTCGGCGATGTAGGTGGGCGCGATCACCGAGGCCACGCCCACGCCGATGCCGCCGACCAGTCGCCACAGGATCAGGTCCCAAACCCCGGTCACCAGCCCCGAGCCCAGCGCACTGGCGACCAGCAGCACCGCCGCGACCTGCATCGTGCGCACGCGGCCGAAGCGGTTCGCCAGCATGCCGGCATACCACGCGCCCAGCGCCGAGCCGAGCAGTGCGCAGGACACCGCGAAGCCGGTCTGCGCCGCATCCAGCGTGAAGCCGCCGCGGATCGCGTCGACCGCGCCGTTGATCACTGCCGTGTCGAAGCCGAACAGGAATCCGCCCAGCGCCGCCGCCGCCGAGATCAACACCACCCGCGCAGTAGCGCGCTGGCCCAGCCCATCGCCTGTCGTGTCCATCGTGCTCATCGCGTCTCCCCAACGTCATGGCATCAAATGCGCCCGAGTCTGCACCGCAGCCCTTGCCGTGTCCGGCTGAATACGTATGCAGACGCGAACGTACATTACCCGCACCCGCGCCGGGACTGCATGTCGGGTGCTCATGTCGGCAGCCACTATGACAGCGCTGTCATCATTCGCCAAGCTCGCCTTCGAAATGCGCTCGCAGCGGCCCGACGATGCGAAACCGCGCCAGGACGCCGAAGCTTGCGTAACAGCCATCTGGATGGTCGGAATAAACCCATGCCGCCGCGTCGACGTGAAATGCACCCTGCCCCGAGTCGTCATTCCGGCGAAGGCCGGAGTCGCACTTTCGTGGCGTCACCTGATGCTGACCCATGAAAGTGCGACGACTTGCTTCGCTGCTGAAATGCGATTCCGGCCTTCGCCGGAATGACGAGCAAAACAATCGGTTGTTCGAACCTCCCCCGGAAGACGGCTGGAGGTTTGTGAACAGATGCCACCGCGCGCCGGCTATTCCGCGGCGTTGATCACCGCCAGGAAATCGCTGCCGTAGCGCTTGAGCTTGGCTTCGCCGACGCCGCTGATGGTGGCCAGCTCGTCCTCGTTGGCCGGCATCGCGCGCAGCATCGCCAGCAAGGTGGCATCGTGGAACACCACGTACGGAGGCACGCCCTGCTGCTTCGCCAGCTGCGTGCGCAACGCACGCAGCTCGTCCCACATCGTCTGTTCGTAGGCCTCGATGCCGAGACTGCCGCCGGTGACGAGTTTGCTGTCACGGCGGCGACGGCTGGCGCGTTCGGGGCGGGCATCCTCGCGCAGCTTCACCGACTTGCCGCCGCTGAGCACGGCGCGGCTGGCGCTGGTGAGGCGCAAGGTGCCGTAGCCTTCGGCGTCCGCTTCCAGCAAACCGGCGGCGAGCAGTTGGCGGAACACCGAGCGCCATTGTTTCTCGTCCATCTCGGCACCGATGCCGAACGTGCTGAGTTGATGATGATGCAGGCTCAGCACGCGCTCGGTTTCCTCGCCGCGCAGCACGTCGATCACGTGGCCGGAGCCGAAGCGCTGGCCGGTGCGGTACACCGCCGACAAGGCCTTCTGCGCCGGCACGGTGGCATCCCAGGTCTTTGGCGGCGCGACGCAGTTGTCGCAATGGCCGCAGGGGCCGGGATAGGTTTCGCCGAACGCGCCCAGCAACAGCTGGCGGCGGCAGTCGGTGGCCTCGGCGTAGGCCAGCAGCGATTCCAGCTTCTGCCGTTCCACGCGCTTGCGTTCGTCGGCCGATTCGGACTGGGCGATCATCTGGCTCATGGTGACCACGTCGGACAGGCCGTAGATCATCCACGCCTCGGCCGGCAGGCCGTCGCGGCCGGCGCGGCCGGTTTCCTGGTAATAACCCTCGATGCTGCGCGGCAGGTCCAGGTGCGCCACGAAGCGAACGTCGGGCTTGTCGATGCCCATGCCGAAGGCGACGGTGGCGACCATCACCACGCCGTCCTCGCGCAGGAAACGTTTCTGGTTCTTCGCGCGGGTCGCCGCATCGAGTCCGGCGTGGTACGGCAACGCCTCGATGCCGGCTTCGGCCAGCCATGCGGCGGTGTCGTCCACCTTGCGCCGGCTCAGGCAATAGACGATGCCGGATTCGCCCTGGTGGCCCTGCAGGAATTCGCCGAGCTGGCGCTTCGCGTTGTGGCGCAGGCCGACCCGGTAACCGATGTTCGGTCGATCGAAACTGGACACGAACTGGCGTGCATCGCGCAATGACAACCGTTCGACGATCTCCTCGCGCGTGCGCGGATCGGCGGTGGCGGTGAGCGCGATCCGCGGCACCTGCGGAAAACGCTGGTGCAGGATCGCCAGCTCGCGGTATTCGGGGCGAAAATCGTGGCCCCATTGCGACACGCAGTGCGCCTCGTCGATCGCGAACAGCGCCACTTCGGTACGTTCGAGCTGGTCGAGGAAGCGCGAGGTGAGCAATCGCTCCGGCGCCACGTAAATCAGGTTCAGCTCGCCGGCCAGCAACTGCCGTTCGACTTCGCGCTGTTCCTCGGCGCCAAGGCTGGAATTGAGGTAGGCAGCGGCCACTCCCGCTTCGCGCAATGCATCGACCTGATCCTGCATCAGCGCGATCAACGGCGACACCACGATGCCGGTGCCCTGCCGCAGCAGCGCGGGAATCTGGTAGCACAACGACTTGCCGCCGCCGGTCGGCATCAGCACCAGCGCGTCGCCACCTTCGCTCAGATGTTCGACCACGGCCTGTTGCTGACCGCGGAAACTGGGATAACCGAAAACGCTTTGGAGCAGGTCGAGTGAAGTGGGCATCCGGGGAATGCTAGCAAATGGAGGGATCTGCTTCGCGAGATCAGTGTGCGCCGGACGCCCGAATGCATGTCGGCTGTGGACGATAGTGCGGCCTCTGAGCTTGCTTCATTGAAGCGGGGGCATGCCCCACAACGCGTGATCCAGATCGCCATCCAGGCCGAACCGCGACAGCGGCACGCGGCCGTTCTTCACTTCGACGCCTTCGGCCCGCAGCAGGCGCGACTGCTCGCGGAAACCGCGGCTGCCCGGCGGCATCGCGATGTGGCCGCTGGAGCGCAATACGCGAAACCACGGCAGCACCATGCCGTCGGGCACTTCGCCCAGCAGCCGGCCGACCAGCCGCGCCCGGCCCGGCAAACCGGCACGGGCCGCGATCGCGCCGTAACTGGCGACCCGGCCGCGCGGAATCGCGGCGATGGCGGCGTAGATGCGCTGGTGACTGTCGTTCATGCGGTGCCTGACGCGACGTAGACGGTAATACGTGGCAGAGTAACAGCGCCCTCCGCCAGCGGAAGCCGCAGCATGCGTCACTTCGAAGCCGTGCGTTCCCACATCGGCAGCCAGCACGAGCTGCGCCACAACGACCCGTACCTGATCAGTTTCGATCTTGCGCTGCCCAATGGACGCCATCAGGGCATCTACCTGGCGGAACTGGAGGATGAATCGGGCCGGCGCTACCTGCGCATCTCCACCCCGATCGGCCCGCTTGCCGGCACCGATGCCATTCGCTGCCTGCGCTTCAACTGGCAGCAGCGCACCGGCTTCCTGGCCGTTGCCGACCTGGACGGCTCGCCTTATCTGCACCTGTGCGAGAACCGTCCGTACGAATTTCTCGACGCCGACGAACTGCAGCGCGTCGTGAGCGAACTGGGCGTGCTGGGCGATCAGCTGGAACAGATCATCGCCACGGATGAAGACGCGCTGTAGGAAGCTGCTGTGGGAGCGACTTCAGAACACCAGCCGGGACACCACCACCAGCCCGTAGGCCAGCAGCGCGGTGATCGGCAGGGTCAGGATCCACGCCCACACCATGCGCTCGACCACCGACCAGCGGATCGAGTTGAAGCGCTTGGCTGCGCCTACACCCATGATCGAGGCGGACACGTTGTGGGTGGTCGATACGGGGATGCCGAACGCCGACGCGGTGAGGATCACCAGCGCGGAACTGGTCTCGGCGGCGAAGCCGTTGATCGGATGCAGCTTGACCATCTTGTGGCCGAGCGTCTTGATGATGCGCCAGCCGCCGCCGGCGGTACCGGCAGCCATGGTCAGCGCGGAGACCACCTTCACCCACACCGGAATGGCGAAACCGCCAGCGGGATTCTCGGCGATACGCAGGAAGCCCAGCCACACCGGCAGGTGATCGAACTGATGCGCGGCAGTGGCACCGGCCAGCGCCAGCGCGATGATGCCCATGCTCTTCTGCGCATCGTTCATGCCGTGCGCCACGCCCATCGCGCTGGCCGATACGATCTGCGCCTTGCCGAAGAAGAAATTGACGAACGGCGTGCGCCCGAACCGGCGCGACCAGCCCCGCCGGTTCGCGAACCAGGCCAGCAGCGCGTAAAGCGCGCCCATCAGGATGAAGCTGATGACGAAGCCGGCCGCCGGTGACAGCACCATCGGGATGATCACCTTGGGGATCACGCCGTGGCCTTTCAGCAGGCTGCCTTCGACCCAGATCACCGAGTCGAAGTTGTTGCCGGAGGCGGCAACGGCCGCGCCTACCAGCGAACCGACCAGCGCATGGCTGGAACTGGACGGCAGGCCAAGCCACCAGGTGATCAGGTTCCACACGATCGCCGCCAGCAGCGCGCAGATCAGCAGTTGCGAACTCATCTCGATCACGCCGGCGTTGATCAGACCAGAGGCGATCGTGGCCGCCACCGCCGTGCCCATGAACGCGCCGATCAGGTTGGTGGCTGCCGCCAGCAGCACCGCCTGGCCGGGTGTGAGCACCTTGGTCGCCACCACCGTGGCGATCGAGTTGGCGGTGTCGTGGAAACCGTTGATGTAGGTGAAGACCAGCGCGATTGCCACCACCGCGATGACGATGCTCATGCGCGGCCTCCGGTCGGCTGCTGGCGGGCCTGCTGGCAGGCGCGTAATGGCGGCATCGCGAGCAGGCAATGCGGAATGCGCAGGATCACGGCAGCGGCCTCAGGAGTTCTTCAGGACGATCGAATAAACGATGTTGCCGACGTCGCGGCACTTGTCGATGGCCTTCTCGATCAACTCGAACAGATCCTTCGCCAGCATCGCGCGCATCACGTCGCCGCCCTCGACGTACAAGGTGCGGTACGGCGCCAGCAGCATGCGGTCGCCTTCCGATTCCAGCGCCTGCAGCTGATCCTGCAGCTTCTTCACCGGGTCGATGCGCAAGCCGCGACGCAATTCGCCAATCATCTGGGCAACCACTTCGCTGGAGCGCTGCAACACCAGCGCGCGCTGGGCAAAATCCACGCCGACGAGGCGATCGGCCACGATTTCGTAGCGCTCGGCGAATTTCTCGACGGTCTTGGGAATCTTGTACAACGCCGAATTCAGCGCCTCGATATCCTCGCGGTCGAGCGCAGTGACGAAGGTATTCACCAGCCCTTCGCTGATCTGTGCGGCCAGTTCCTTTTCGCGCGCGCGGGTGGCGGTGAATGCGGCCATCACCGAGCCGGAATCGGGTTTGGTCAGCAGTTCATGCAGCGCTTTGGCGCTTTCGCCGGCGGTGGCCGCACTCTGCTCGAGCAGGCCGTAGAACTTGTCGCCTTTGCCGAAAATCGTTTGCAGTGAAAACATGCGGGCCATGCCTGAGAGAACGGGATGACGGGAATGTTACAGGACTGTCATGTTGCCCCGCATCAACGCACCCGGCCAGCCGGAGGCGAAAGGCGAGGCGCGCTGCCCGGAATGCCGCCAACCTGTTCAACGCAGGCATCCCTTACACTGTGCCCATGCACCCTCCTCCATCTACACCGCGATGCTGACCGAAATCGCGCTCGTCCTCGTCCTGGCCCTGTGCAACGGCTTTTTCGCGCTGTCGGAGATGGCGCTGGTGGTGTCGCGCAAGAGCCGCCTCAAGCAGATGGCCAAGAACAGCCGCAAGGCCGCGATGGCCCTGCGCCACGCCGAGGCGCCGGAGCACTTCCTGTCCACCGTGCAAGTCGGCATCACCCTGGTGATGCTGATCACCGGCGCGCTCGCCGGCGACGCGCTGGGTGGCCACATCGCCGACGTACTGCGGGGCGAACGGCTGGCGTGGCTGCTGCCGTACGCGCGGATCATCGGCATCGTACTCGGCTTCGTGCTGATCTCGTTCATCCAGATCGTGATCGGTGAACTGGTACCCAAGCGGCTGGCGCTGTCCGCGCCGGAGAAGGTGTCGTCGTACGTGGCGATCCCGATGCTGGTGCTGTCGCGTATCACTGCACCGTTCGTGTGGCTGCTGAACGTCTCCAGCAACCTGCTGCTGCGGCTGCTGCGGGTCAACCAGCACGGCCGCGGCGTGGTGACCGAGGACGAGATCCGCCTGCTGGTAGCCGAGAGCGCCGAACAAGGCGTGCTCGACCAGGACGAGCACAACATGGTCAACCGCGTGCTGCGCCTGGGCGACCGCACGGTCGACAGCGTGATGACGCCGCGCATGCGCATCGCCTGGCTGGACATCGCCGGCACGCTGGAAGAGAACATCGAGGTGCTGCGGCAGACGCCTTACTCGCGCTATCCGGTCTATCGCGGCGACGAGAGCGACGTGGTCGGCGTGGTCGAGGTCAAGCGCCTGCTGAGCAGCTTTGCCGACGGCAAGATGGAATTGTTCGAGCACCTGTCCAAGCCGCTGTTCGTGCCGGCCACCGCCCGCGCGCTGGACCTGCTGGAGGAGTTCCGCGATGCCGAGACGCCACTGGCGCTGGTGGTCGACGAGTACGGCGACATCGAAGGCGTGGTGACCGTCAACGACCTGCTCGCGGCAGTGGTCGGTGCCAGCCAGATCGGCCACGGCGGCGGCAACGAAACCAGCCCGATCATGCAGCGCGCCGACGGCAGCTGGCTGATCGACGGCGCCCTGCCCACCGACGATCTGCGCGAACTGCTGCAGATCGGTGAGCTGCCGGGCGAAGACGAACACGACTTCCGCACCGTCGCCGGCATGGTGATGACCGCGCTCGGCCACGTGCCGCAAACCGGCGAAGTGTTCGCCTGGCACGGGATCCGCTTCGAAGTGGTCGACCTCGACGGCGCACGCATCGACAAGCTGCTGGTCACCCCGGCACCGTCGCTGGAACCATCTGACGACGAGCAGTAGGACCAGACCGTCATGTGGGAGCGACTTCAGTCGCGATGCTTCTGTCAGACAGCAAAAAAGCATCGCGACTGAAGTCGCTCCCACAGGACATCGTGCACGCGCGGATGTTCCTGCAACGTCGATATCAGACTATTGGCCCTTCGCCAACTCCGCCATCCGCTGCGCATCGGCAAGAATCCCGTGCAACACGCGCAACTCGCGTTCGTCCGGCTGCGCGCGCTGGAACAGCTTGCGCAGGCGCAGCATGATCGTGGTCGGCTCGCGCCCCTTGTGGAAGTCGATGTCGTCCAGCGTCTGCGCCAGGTGGACGTAGAACTGCTCCATCCGTGCCGCATCGGCCGGCGGTTCCTCGTGCAGCGGTGGTGGTACCGGCGTGTCGCCAAGCATCGCCACGCGCAATTCGTAAGCCATCACCTGCACCGCCTGCGACAGGTTGAGCGAGCTGAAGTCGTCCACGCTGGGAATGCGCACCATCGCGTGGCAGCGGGCGAGCTCCTCGTTCTCCAGCCCGGTACGCTCGTTGCCGAACACCAGCGCCACCTGCTCGCCACGGGCGGCGGCGGCCAGCACCTGCTGCGCCGCCTCACGCGGGGAAATTTCCGGCAGGTTCACGCCGCGGCGGCGCGCCGACAGGCCCAGCGCAAGGCTGCAACCGGCCAGGCTGCCGATCATGTCCTCGTGGATGCCCGCGCTCTCCAGCACTTCGTCGGCGCCGGCAGCCAGCGCATTCGCCTCGCGATCCGGAAACCGCGCCGGCATTACCAGTTCGAGCCGCTGGAAACCCATCGTGCGGATCGCCCGCGCCGCGCTGCCGATATTGCCCGGATGCGAGGTGCGCACCAGCACGTAGCGGATGCGGGCAGTAAGGTCGTCGATTGTGGACATGACGCGGCCCTAATGGAGTGACAGCCGACAAGGATAACGGAAGCACGCCTGCAGCCGGACGGCCCGGGGGCCGCCGGACGGGCTTCGATGCCCCGCCTCTGCTAGAATCGCCGGCCGCAACCCCGCTCTCTTCCAAAGTCGAAATCCATGGCCAGACCACACGTCACGATCGCGGCGCGCGCCGCGCGTTCTGCAGGCAACGTGATCCTGCGCTACATGAACCGCATCGACGGCCTCAACGTCGTCGAGAAACAGCAGATGGATTTCGTCTCCGAAGTCGACAAGCTGGCCGAGGCGGAAATCATCAAGGAACTGCGCCGCGCCTATCCCGACCATGCGATCCTCGCCGAGGAAAGTGGCGCGACCGGCAAGGGCCCGCTGACCTGGGTGATCGACCCGCTGGACGGTACCCACAACTACCTGCGCGGCATCCCGCATTTCTGCGTGTCGATCGCGCTGCTGGAAAAGGGCGTGCCGATCCACGCGGTGGTCTTCGACCCGCTGCGCGACGAGCTGTACACCGCCAGCAAGGGCGACGGCGCCTACCTCAACGACCGCCGCATGCGCGTGTCCAAGCGCGAGAACCTGGGCGGCGCGATGATCGCCACCGGTTTCCCGTTCCGCCAGCGCGAGCACCTGGTGCCGCAACTGGACATGACCCGCGCGATTCTTGGCCAGGCCGAGGACATCCGCCGCTCCGGCTCCGCCGCGCTCGACCTGGCCTATGTCGCCGCCGGTCGCTACGACGGCTACTTCGAGATCGGCCTGAAGCCGTGGGACATGGCGGCCGGCGTGCTGCTGGTACACGAGGCCGGCGGCCGCTACTGCGACTTCGCCGGCCGCGACGGCATTCCCGCCAGCGGCAACATCATCGCCGGCAACCTCAACGTGGCCAAGGCCATGGTCGATGCGATCGGGCAGCAGGCGACACCGGAGCTGCTCAAGGCCTGAGTAGTTTTCGACAAACTACTGAACGAAGGCGCCCTCGGGCGCCTTCGCTGTTTCAGGACGTCGTCTCGCCGGCATCACGCAGGAAGCTCCGCAGGAACGGCACCGTTATCCGCCGCTGCGCCGCCAGCGAGGCCACATCCAGCTTGTCGAGCAGATCGAGCAACGCGCCGAGGTCGCGTGCATAGCGGGCGAACAGCCAGTCCAGCACGCTGTCGTCCAGATCGATGCCGCGCGACGCGGCCTGCGCTTTCAGCACGGCACGGCGCTCGTCGTCGTCCAGCGGCTTCAATGCAAACTGCGTGCAGGCGCCGAGCCGCGAGCGCAGATCGGGCAGCTCGATGCCCAGTGAAGCGGGCGTGGCATCGGCGGCGAACAACAGTGCGCTGCCTTCGGCGCGGGCGCGGTTGTAGAGATCGAACAGCGCGTGCTCTGCCTCGCGATTGCCGGCGATGGCGCCGAGGTCGTCCAGCGCCAGCAGTTCGCTGCCGGCGACGCCGCGCAAGGCGGCTGCGTGATCGCCCACGCTCGCCAGCGGCAGGTATTGTACGCGCCGCCCCGCGGCACTCGCCGCCTGGCAGGCGGCCATAAGCAGGTGACTGCGGCCACTGCCGCCCGCGCCATGCAGATACACCCACGGCGCGCCGGGCTCGAGCGCCAGCGCCTGCACCGCAGCCAGCGCGGCGGCGTTGGCGCCGGCATGGAAATGTTCGAAGCGCTGGCGACGCGGCCAGCGCAACGCCAGCGGCAACTGCGGAATCATGGCGCGGCCCGATCGTCCGGTGCAGGCGCGGACGTGCTGGCATCCACCTCGCCATCGCGATGCACCGCGACCTCCACTTCAGCGATCACCGGGTCGTCCGGTCCGTGCTCGTTGTATAGCTCGCTCATGCGATAGCGCTCGATCAGGTAGCGCAGCAGCACCATGATCACCGACGCGGCCGGCAGCGCCAGCAGCACGCCGAGGAAGCCGAACAGGTAACCACCGGCCAGCACCGCGAAGATCACCGCCACCGGGTGCAGGCCGATCTTGTCGCCGACCAGCTTGGGTACCAGCACGTAGCCTTCCAGCAGCTGGCCCAGAACGAACACGCCACAGACCAGCAGAAGGTGGGTCCAGTCGCCAAATTGCACCAGCACGGCAATGACCGCGGCAACGAAACCGATGATGAAGCCGAGGTACGGCACGAAGCTGAGCAGGCCGGCGACCATGCCGATCAGCAGCCCCACCGACAACCCGACCAGCCCGAGTCCGGTGCCGTAGAACACGCCGAGCGCCAGCATCACCAGCAACTGGCCACGCACGAACGCGCCGAGGATCTTGTCGGACTCGTGCGCCAGATGCGCAATGGTCGGCTGGATCGAGCGCGGCAGCATGCCGTCGATCTTCGCCACCATCCGATCCCAGTCGCGCAGCAGGTAGAACGCCACGACCGGTATCAGCACCAGGTTGGTCAGCCACATCGCGATGCCCAGCCCGGAACGCGACACCTTGCCCAGTACCGTCGTGGCAATGCCGCTGATCGAGCCCACGTGCGACTTGATCAAGGCCAGCAGCCGATCGCTGTCGAACATGTGCGGATCCAGGTGCAAGCGCGCCTGCAGCCACGGCCACGCGGTGTTCTGCGCCCAGTCGCCGTAGCGCGGCAGGTTGCTGACCAGGTTCTCGACCTGGCGTGCGATCAGCGGAATCAGCAAAAGCAGCACGCCGACCACGGCCACCATGATCACCACGAAGACGATCGTGGCCGCCCACATCCGGTTCATCCCCAGCCGCTCCAGCCGGTCGGCCAGCGGGTCGCCCAGGTAAGCCAGCATGGCGGCGACCGCGAACGGCATCAGCACCGGCGCGAGCAGCCAGATCAGGTAGACGATGACGGCCGTGATGGCGAACATCTGCCAGCGCCGTGAGTTGTCCTTGTCTTGATTCACCCGGCGCGCCCCGAATTACTTCAGCCAGCGCAGGTTTGCATCCGCGCCCGGGTGCGGCTCGCCCTGCAGCAACAGCCGGCCGCCTGCGGCGAGGTTCGCGGCCAGCGCCTTCATCGGCAGGGACGCCTTGACGTACAAGAGGACGCTGCCGTTCTCGGCACCCAGCGTCGTCACCTGCGTCACCGCAGGATCGGCACGCAAGGTCGCCAGCAGATTCACGTAGTCCATCGCCGATGCCAGCCCGCTGATCCACAGCTTGCCTTCGCTGGGGCTGGCGCCAATCACGTTGAGTTGCTTGCCGAGGCGGTCGACCATGCTGTTGCCGGCATCGCCGAGCAACGCATCCTCGGTCGCGCCCTGGTCGTTCCAATGCTGCGGCTGGCCACCGGAGATCAGCGTCCAGTCCGCGCCGCCATCGTGCAGCTTGCCGACCAGCATCAGGCCGGTGTGGTACCGCTGGTTGATCGCGGCCAGGGTGGCCGGATCGGCCGCCGCGGCCTTCCCGGCATCCACCGCAGCGCCATCGGGATACGCCACGTTGGTGCCACGGGCATTCGCCGCCGCGGCGAGCGGGGCCAGCGCGGCGTTGTCGAGCAAGTGGCCATCGGACCCTTGCACCAGCAACAGCACCGGCGGCTTGATGCCGGCGCTGGCCACACCCAGTTTCGTCACCAGCCGACGCACCGTGCCCGGCTCGAAATTCACCTCCAGCACCAGGCCGGTCGCCGCGCGCTGGTACTGGAATTTCTGCACCATCGAGGCGGCGCCGGCCAGCGCATCGGCATAACCGGGCTTGCTGCGCAGATCCTGACCGCCGGCGACTCGCGTCAGCACCTGTCCGAGCGCCGTGGCAAATGCCTGGTCACGCTGCGCATCGCTGGTGTCGGTGACCGGCACGACGACCGAGTAAGGCGAGCCTGAAACCTGCGCGTGCAGCGAGGGCAACGCCGCAAAACCCAGCAACAGGATGACGATCAACAGGCGGAAAGGACGCATGGACGTGGACATCTTCAAAGGAAAGCTCCGGGAAGTCTGCCCAATCGCGCTGCCAGCGTCCATCGAAGCCGTCCGCGATTCGGCCGGCGCCGCCAGCCACACCCGGCAATGGCCCCGCATACTGCTAAACTTGCGCGTTTCATCCATGCCGGTTTCTGCCATGTCCGACGCCCTCACCTACCGCGCCGCCGGCGTCGACATCGACGCGGGCAATGCGCTGGTCGAACGCATCAAGCCACTGGTCAAGCGCACCAACCGCCCCGAGGTGATGGGGGGGCTTGGCGGCTTCGGCGGCCTGTTCGACTTGTCCGGCCGTTACAAGGAGCCGGTGCTGGTGTCCGGCACCGACGGCGTCGGCACCAAGCTGAAGCTGGCCCAGGTCCTGAACCGCCACGACACGATCGGCATCGACCTGGTCGGCATGTGCGTCAACGACGTGCTGGTGCAGGGCGCCGAGCCGCTGTTCTTCCTCGATTATTTCGCCACCGGCAAGCTGGACGTCGATACCGCCGTTGCCGTGGTCGGCGGCATCGCCAAGGGCTGCGAACTGGCCGGCTGTGCGCTGATCGGCGGCGAGACGGCGGAAATGCCCGACATGTATCCGCCGGGCGAATACGACCTGGCCGGCTTCACCGTCGCCGCGGTGGAGAAATCGCAGATGCTGACCGGCGACGCGATCGTCGCCGGCGACGTGATTCTCGGCGTGGCTTCGTCCGGGCCGCACTCGAACGGGTATTCGCTGGTGCGCAAGATCCTCGAACGCGCCGGCAATCCACTGGACCTCGACCTCGGCGGCGTCAAGCTGGCCGACGCGCTGATGGCGCCGACCACGATCTACGTGAAGTCCATGCTGGAGTTGCTTCGCGCGAATCCCTCGCAAAACCCCGCACATCCACGTGCGGACTCTGCAATTCCGATCCACGGCATGGCGCACATCACCGGCGGCGGCCTGAAGGAAAACATCATTCGCGTCGTGCCCGAGGGCCTCGGCATCGCGCTGGAGGCTTCGGCCATCGTGCTGCCGCCGGTATTCGACTGGCTGATGCGCGAAGGCAACGTGGCACGCGAAGAAATGTGGCGCACGTTCAATTGCGGCGTCGGGTTCACCGTGATCCTGCCGGCTGATGCGGTGGCCGCCGCCTCCACGCTGCTGGCCAAGCATGGCCTGGACAGTTCGGTGATTGGCGAAGTGGTGCCGGCGCGCAGCGACGAGCGCGTACACATCGGTTGAAGCCGCTCGACGCCAGATATTCCAGCCGTTCGCCCTGAGCGTAGCGCAACGAAGTCGCAGGGCGGCCCTTCGACTTCTGGCCTTCAGGCCTGCGCTCAGGGCGAACGGCCATTGATCCGGAAACTCCCATGTCCTTACCCCGCATCGCCGTCCTCGCCTCGGGCCGCGGCAGCAATCTCGCCGCGCTGCTCGCTGCGCGCGAACGCGGCGAACTGCCGGTCGAATTCGTGCTGGTCGCCAGCGACAAGGCCAACGCCGGTGCGCTGCGGCTGGCCGAAGCGGCAGATATCCCCACGCTGGCGCTGGACCCGCGCAGCTACCCGGACCGGCGCGCCTTCGACCTCGACCTGTTCGATCGCATCGCCGCCAGCGGCGCCGATCTGCTGGTGCTGGCCGGTTTCATGCGCGTCCTCGATGGCGAGGCGCTGATGCCGTGGGTCGGCCGGATGATCAACATCCATCCGTCGCTGCTGCCGAAATACCGCGGCTTGCATACGCACCGCCGGGCACTCGAGGCTGGCGATGCCGAGCACGGCGCCAGTGTGCACTTCGTCACCGCCGAGCTGGATGGCGGCCCGGTGATCGCACAGGCGCGCATCGCCGTCGAACCCGGCGACGACGAACAACGACTGGCCGCGCGGCTGCTGCCGCTGGAACACCGGCTGCTGCCGGCAGTACTGGGTTTGCTGGCCAGCGGACGATTGCGCTGGGATGGCCATGGCCCGCTGCTCGACGGCCAGCCGCTGCCGGTCCCGCTGGCATTCGGCAGCGACGGATCGTTCGCCCCGGGGTGAGGCCCGGTTCAGCCCGACCACCGCAGACTCGAAACATGACTATCCGCCCCCTGCTCGCTCCACTTCTCGGCCTCGGCCTGCTGCTGGCCGTGCAAAATGCGTTCGCCAAACCGCCGACCGCCTTTACCGCCACCTACCAGGTCCTCAAGGACGGCTCGCCGATGGGCGAGGCATCCATCCGCCTGCGCCCCGGTGAGCGCGGTGAATGGATCTACAGCAAGGACGTCAAGGGCACCGGCGGGCTGGCCGCCCTGCTGGGCGCCAACGTCAGCGAAACCTCGCATTTCCGCTGGAAAGGCGACGTCCCCGAGGCGATCAGCTACGACTACCGGCTGGACGCGGCGATCAAGACCAAACAGCGCCACCTGGTGGTCGACTGGGCCAACCATCAGGTCAGCGTCGATGACGGCAAGGGTCCGCACACTTACCCGGCCAGACCCGGCATGGTCGAACGCAACACCACGGCGCTGGCCATCGGGCTGGCACTGCGCGACGGCCAGCAGCAGATCGCGTTGCCGGTCGCCGTACGACAGGAAGTTGAGACGCAGAATTTCAAGGTGAGCGGCAAGGAAACCGTGAAGGTTCCGGCCGGCAGTTTCGAGACCGTGCGCGTCGACCGCACCGACGCCGACCGCGGCTTCAGCGCGTGGTATGCGCCCGGACGCTATCCGTTGCCGGTCAAGCTGTCACAGCACGACGGCGGTGACATGACGCTGGAGTTGGCAAGTTACAAGGCTGACTGAGCTTTCCATACACGGCCCGCACAGCAGAAAGCCCGGCAATGCCGGGCTTTCTGCTGTACGGATACGAAGCCGCTCAGTTCGGCAAACGGCGGATCTTCGCGCCGAGCACGCCGAGCTTTTCCTCGATGTTCTCGTAGCCGCGATCGATGTGGTAGACGCGATCGACGACGGTGTCGCCCTTGGCCACCAGGCCGGCCAGCACCAAGCAGGCCGAGGCGCGCAGGTCGGTGGCCATGATCGGCGCGCCGCTCATCTGGGCGACGCCCTGCACCACCGCGGTGTTGCCCTCGAGGCGGATGTCCGCACCGAG
This sequence comes from Rhodanobacter sp. T12-5, assembly GCF_008329435.1. Classification (GTDB taxonomy): domain Bacteria; phylum Pseudomonadota; class Gammaproteobacteria; order Xanthomonadales; family Rhodanobacteraceae; genus Rhodanobacter. The sequence continues at coordinate 724,064 of NZ_NPKN01000001.1, read as the reverse complement.
GCGCTGCAGCTCGTGCGCATGCATGAAGCGGTTCTCGAACACCGTCTCGGTGACCACGCCGGTGCCCTCGGCGACGCAGTTCAGCGCGGTGAACTGCGCCTGCATGTCGGTCGGGAACGCCGGGTAAGGCGCGGTGCTGATGTTGACCGCCTTCGGCCGGCGCCCGCCCATGTCCAGCTCGATCCAGTCGTCGCCGATGGAGATGTGCGCGCCGGCATCTTCCAGCTTGGCCAGCACCGCGTCGAGCGTATTGGCCCGTGCGTGCCGCGCGCGCACCTTGCCGCCGGTCATTGCCGCGCCGACCAGATAGGTGCCGGTCTCGATGCGATCGGGCAGTACATCATGCTCGGCCCCGTGCAACCGCTCGACGCCATGGATCACCATGGTCGAGGTGCCGGCGCCTTCGATCTGTGCGCCCATCGCGATCAGGCAGTGGGCCAGGTCGACCACCTCGGGTTCCTGCGCCGCGTTCTCGATCACCGTGGTGCCCTGCGCCAGGGTCGCCGCCATCATGATGTTCTCGGTGCCGGTGACGGTGACCATGTCCATCACGATGCGCGCGCCCTTCAGCCGCGACGCCTTCGCCTTGATGTAGCCGTTCTCGACCGTGATCTCGGCACCCAGCGCCTGCAGGCCGCGGATGTGCTGGTCGACCGGACGCGAGCCGATCGCGCAGCCGCCCGGCAGCGACACTTCAGCCTGGCCGAAACGCGCCACCAGCGGGCCGAGCACCAGGATCGACGCGCGCATCGTGCGCACCAGGTCGTACGGCGCCACGCAGGTGCTGGTGGTGCGCGGGTCGACGTGCATCTTCATGCGGTCGTCCAGCACCAGTTGCACGCCCATCTGGCCGAGCAGCTCGATGAAGGTGGTGACGTCGTGCAGGTGCGGCACGTTGCCGATGCTGACCGGCTCGTCGGCCAGCAGGCAGGCTGCGAGAATCGGCAGCACGGCGTTCTTGGCGCCGGAAATGGCAACCTCGCCATGGAGCGGCGTGCCACCGCTGATCAGGATTTTGGCCATAGGTACAGGAAATCGGGAATGGAGAATCGGGATTTGGGGAACGGGAAAAGCCGGGATTGTCGCGAGCCTGGAAGGGAACGGCTCTTGCCATTCCCTGTTTCCTACTCCCTGTTCCCTGCCTCTTCCGGTGTCATGGTCTTCAGCGCCAGCGCGTGGATCGCGCCGCCCATCAAGTCGCCCAGCGTGGCATAGACCAGCCGATGCCGCGCCAGCGGCAACTTGCCGGCAAACTGGCTGGCGACCACGGTGGCTTCGAAATGCACCCCGTCGGCGCCGCTGACCTCGGCGGTGGCCCCGGGCAGGCCGTTTTCGATCATTGCCTGGATGCGGGCGGAGTCCATCGGGGTCCTGCGGAAGTAGGTCGGCAAAAAGCGGACTCCAATCACCACGGAATCCCTTGTGCAGACTTATGACGTTAAAATGCGAATATGCCATGGTAATGGAAATCCGCGGGCGCAGAAATGACGGCGCCGGCAGAAATGCACCACCGAGGCATTCTCCCTTCCCCCGAGTCCCCATGAACGCACGCATCGCCCCGCCCGCCCCGATCGACCTGAACCCCGCAGCCATCACGCGCAGCGCGCGCACGGTCATCGCCACCGAAGCGGCCGCGGTCCAGGCGCTGGAGTCGCGCATCGGCGCGGACTTCGTCGCGGCGTGCCGCCTGATCCTGGCCTGCAAGGGCCGCGTGGTGGTCAGCGGCATGGGCAAGTCCGGCCACGTCGCGCGCAAGATCGCAGCTACCCTCGCCTCCACCGGCACGCCGGCGTTCTTCGTGCATCCGGGCGAGGCCAGCCATGGCGACCTCGGCATGATCCTGCCGCAGGACGTGGTGCTGGCACTGTCCTATTCCGGCGAGACCGACGAACTGCTGTTCATCCTGCCAGTGATCAAGCGCCAGGGTATCCCGCTGATCGCGATCACCGGCCGGCCCACCTCCTCGCTGGCCACCCAGGCCGACGTGCACCTGGACGGCAGCATCTCCAGCGAGGCCTGCCCGCTGGGACTGGCCCCGACCACCAGCACCACGGTCGCGCTGGTGCTGGGCGATGCGCTGGCGATCGCGCTGCTGGAAGCGCGCGGCTTCACCTCGGACGATTTCGCCCGCTCGCATCCGGCCGGCAGCCTCGGCCGGCGCCTGCTGTTGCGCATCGGCGACGTGATGCACAGCGGCGACGACGTGCCGCGGGTTGCGCCGGACGCCAGCCTGACCGTCGCCCTGGTCGAGATGACCCGCAAGCACCTCGGCATGACCGCCGTGGTGGATGCCGGGCAGCGCCTGCTTGGCGTATTCACCGACGGTGACCTGCGTCGCGCGCTGGACGACGAAGGCGTCGACCTGCGCGGCGCCACCGTCGCCGAGCTGATGACTCGCGGACCGAAGACGATCACGGCCGACAAGCTCGCGGCCGAAGCCGCGCAGCTGATGGAAAAACACCAGATCCATGCGCTGCTGGTGGTCGATGACGAGCAGCGCGTGGTCGGCGCGCTGAACATTCATGACCTGCTCCGTGCGCGTGTGGTTTGACGCCTGATTTGTCTCGACAGATCAGGCAAGCCGCTCTTGCCCCTGCCCCATCCAGAAACTGATCCCGTGCCCGCCAACTACCTCGCCAATCCCCCTGCCGATATCCTCGCCCGCGCCGCGAAAATCCGCCTGGCCGCGTTCGACGTCGACGGCACGTTGACCGACGGCCGCCTGTGGTACGGCGAGGACGGCCGCGAGACCAAGGTATTCCACGTGCACGACGGGCTCGGCCTGAAGCGGCTGCAGGCGAACGGCATCGAGGTCGCATTGATCACCGCGCGGATCAGCCATCCGGTCGCGCTGCGTGCCGAGGAACTCGGCATCGCGCACGTCTACCAGGGCCAGGGCGACAAGCGCAGCTGCCTGCTGGAACTGCTCGACGCACTGCACCTTTCGCCCGAACAGGCCGCCGTTGTCGGCGACGACCTGCCCGACCTGGCACCGATGCGCATCGCCGGGCTGGCGGTGGCAGTAGCCAACGCGCATCCATGGGTAGTCGAAGCGGCGCACTGGCAAACCCGCCAGCGCGGCGGCGAAGGCGCCGTGCGCGAGGCTTGCGACCTGATCCTGCATGCACAGGGCCGCAGCGATGCCGAACGGGAGCGCTGGCAGTGAGCTGGCGCCTGTGGCTGCGCGACCGGCGCGTGCCGGCCGCGACCTTGCTGATCGCCCTCGCCGCCGGCATGGCCCAGTTGCTGCTGTGGTGGTTCGGCCCCGCGCCGAAAACCAACGACTTCGTCGGCCCGCCACGCTCCGGCTACACCCTGACCGACGCCCGGGTCACCGAATACAACGCCGCCGGACAGCCCAGTTTCCACCTGCAGGCGCCGCATCTGGAGCGCCGCGAGGGCGACGATTCGCTGTATCTCAACTCGCCGACGTTCCAGTTGCCGGCCAGGCAGGCCGGCGTGCCGGACTGGCACGGCAAATCCCTCTACGGCTGGGTCAACAAGGCAGGCACCCTGCTCAAGCTGCAGGGGCCGGTGGAGATGCAGCGGGCCGCCTTCGGCACGACCCCGGCGACCGACATGCATACCTCCGATGTCACTGCCTGGCCGAAGGAAAACCGCCTGGAGACCGCGGCGCCGACCCGGATCGTCCAGGGAGCCTCTACAATCAGCGGGGTCGGCATGCGCGCCAACCTCACCAACAAGCACCTGGAGTTGCTCGATGATGTCCACAGCACGTTCATGCCTGCCAAGTCGCGCCGTTAGGCTCGCGATCCTGGGCCTTGGACTGGTGATGTTGCAGCCCGCGCTTGCGCGCAAGGACGATCGCCAGCAACCGGCCAACATCTCGGCGAAATCGTTCGACGCCACCCAGCAGGCCAATGGCTTTGTCCACTACAAGGGCAGCGTCGTACTCACCCAGGGCACGCTGAAGGTGACCGGCGCCCTTGCCACGGCCTATCTGGATGCCGACAACAGCGTCACTCGAGTCGTCGTTACCGGCAGCCCCGCTCATATCGAGCAGGTCGACGACAGTGGCAACCTGATGCAGGGCAACGCTGCCAGCATCGACTACGACAACGTCAAGCAGATTGCCGTGCTGACCGGCAACGCGTGGGTCAACCAGAAGGGGCGCGGCGAAGCGCGCGGCGACAAGCTCACCTACAACACCCAGACCAGCCAGATGACCGGCGAGAGCAGCGGTGACGGCATGGTGCACATGACGTTCCAGCCCAAGCCGAAGCCCGTGGCGGCGCCCGCCGAAAAGCGCGGCCCTGCGGCGGCAACTTCCGCGCCGAACCAGCCGTCGGCGACACCCGCCACGACAGCCAGCAGCCCGATGCCACCGACGGCCGCGCCGGCGGCTGCCGGCAGCAGTCCGACACCGCCGCAGGGACAGCCGTAACCGATGCTCTCCGCCGAAGGTCTGCAGAAGAGTTTCAAATCACGCCAGGTCGTCCGCGATTTCGGCTTCTCGATCCGCGAGGGCGAGGTGGTCGGCCTGCTCGGCCCCAACGGTGCCGGCAAGACCACCTGCTTCTACATGGTGGTCGGTCTGGTCGAGGCCGATGCGGGCAGCATCAAGCTGGACCAGCAGGACATCACCAACCTGCCGATGCATTCGCGCGCGAAACTGGGTATCGGCTACCTGCCGCAGGAAGCGTCGGTGTTCCGCCGACTCAGCGTGGCGGACAACATCATGGCCGTACTGGAGCTGCGCGAAGGACTCACCCCGCAACAGCGCGACACGGAGCTGGAAAGCCTGCTGGACGAGCTGAAGATCGCGCACATCGCCGGTCAGAAAGGCATCAGCCTGTCCGGTGGCGAGCGGCGACGGGTGGAGATTGCCCGCGCGCTGGCGGCCAGGCCGCGCTACATGCTGCTGGACGAGCCGTTCGCCGGGGTCGATCCGATCTCGGTGGGCGAGATCCAGCGCATCGTGCGACACCTGAAAGAGCGCGGCATCGGCGTGCTGATCACCGATCACAACGTGCGTGAGACCCTTGGCATCTGCGACCGCGCCTACATCCTGAACGAGGGTGCGGTGCTGTCGCGCGGCACCCCGGCGCACATCCTCGCCGACGAGAAGGTGCGCGAGGTCTATCTGGGCCGCGAATTCCGCCTCTGAGCGTGTAGAGCCACCTCAGGACAAACCGTGACCTGAGGCTATGGCCGCTGCCGCGGGCAAGCGTTAGGATGGCCGCAAGCTCCTTCGATATGGCTGGCATGAAACCCGCATTACAGTTTCGCCTCCACCAGCAATTGACGCTGACACCGCAGTTGCAGCAGGCCATCCGCCTGCTGCAATTGTCGCAGCTGGAGCTGGAAGTCGAGCTGCGCCAGATCGCCGAGAGCAATCCGCTGCTGGAATTCGCCGAGGAAGCCGAAGACGCCGAGGCGCTCGACGTCCAGGACGGAGAAAGCGAATACCCGAGTGCGGAAAGTGTCGCCAGCGGCGGCGAAGTCGACGGCGACAGTGCCAGCGACTGGGCCGATGGCGGCGGCGTCGCCGAATCGCCGATCGACTTCTCCAGCAGCAGCGTCGGCAGCAGCAGTTCAGGCTCGCGCGGCGACGACGATTTCGAGCCCCAGAACGCCGCACCGGAAACCCTGCAGCAACATCTGTTGTGGCAGCTCAACCTGGCCTCGTTCAACCCGCGCCAGCACCTGATCGCCACCGTGCTGATCGATGCGCTGGACGGCGCCGGCTACCTCAGCGAAGGGCTCGATGCGGTGCTTGCCGCGTTGCCGACCGACCTCAAGGCCAGCGTCGTGGAAATCGAGGCCGTGCGTCGACAGCTGCAGGGTTTCGACCCGGTCGGCGTCGGCAGCCTGGACTTGCGCGACTGCCTGCGCGTGCAACTGGAGCAATTCGACGCCGACACGCCGCAACGTGAGCTGGCGCTATGCATCGTCGACAGCGAACTGGAGTTGCTGGCGCGCAACGATATCGTCCGGTTGGCGCGCAAACTGCGCGCCAGCGAAGACGACGTCGCCGCCGCCGCCGTGCTGATCCGCAGCCTCGATCCGCGCCCGGGCGCGGCGCTGGATGCGACGCCGGTGGAATACGTCGCGCCGGACGTCTATGCGCTGCGCGACGGCAGCCGCTGGCGGGTCAGCCTCAACGCCGATGCGCAACCGCGGCTTGGCCTCAACCAGCATTACTGCGGGCTGATCGCGCGGGCCCGCGGGGAGGACGCCAGCTGGATGCGCGGCCAACTGCAGGAGGCGCGCTGGCTGATCAAGAGCCTGGAGTCGCGCGCCGAGACCCTGCTCAAGGTCGCCGATGCGATCGTGCGCCGGCAAAGCGCCTTCCTCGAGTACGGCCCCGAGGCCATGCATCCGCTGGTGCTGCGCGAGGTGGCCGAGGAGGTCGGCATGCACGAATCGACGATATCGCGCGTCACCACGCGCAAGTACATGCATACGCCACGCGGCACGTTCGAACTGAAGTACTTCTTTTCCAGCGGCGTCTCCACCGAGGATGGCGGCAGCGCCTCGGCCACCGCCATCCAGGCCATGCTGCGCAAGCTCATCGACGCGGAAGATTCGCGCAAGCCGTTGTCCGATCATGCGATTGCCACGGAACTGCAGCGCAAGGGCATCCAGGTCGCGCGCCGCACGGTCGCCAAATACCGCGAGGGGCTGCGCATTCCCAGCTCCAGTGAACGCCAGCGTGCAAGCTGAAGGAACTTGCTTGCCGCCAAAACGATCCCATACCTGAGACAAGAGAATGATTGACGACATGCCGCTGGCGCAAAGGCCACGGCATGCCGACCCCGCCGCTACCAAGCGGCACTGCACCACCAGAGGAGGCGCCCCATGCAATTCCAACTCAGCGGCCAGCAGATTGAAGTCACCCCGGCCCTGCGCGACCACGCCACCGCCAAGCTCGACCGCCTCACCCGTCTCGATGACAAATTGATCAGTCTTGCGATCGTGCTTTCGGTCGACAAGCTTCGCCAAAGCGCCGAAGGAACCCTGGGCGTGATCGGCGCCACGCTGCATGCCGAGGCCGCCGAAGCGGACATGTATGCGTCGATCGACGTGCTGTTCGACAAGCTGGTCAACCAGTTGCGCAAGCATCGCGAGAAAGTCAGCGACAAGCACCAGCGCGAAGCGCGCCAGGAGCGTCAATACGGCTGAGTTCCGGCGATGAGTCCGGCCCCGCGGCCCGCCCGATCCAGGGCGGGCCGTTTTGCTTTGTGAACGCGCATGGCGATGCAAGCTGGCACAATGGCAATGACGTCGCCAGGCCCCAACGGGCTCACCCTGCGGCGCAAAGGACCTGGGTTTGGATCGGATCAGCGCACGACAACTCTACGACGGCGTCCACGAACGCATGGCCCTGCGCTGGTTGTCCGGCATGCGCGGCGAGTCGCGCGTGCTCGAACCGGGCGTGGCGCAGGCGCGCCGGCCGTCGCTGATCGGCTATCTCAATGTCATCTACCCGAACAAGATCCAGATCATCGGCTCGGAGGAGCTCAACTTCCTCGACGGACTCGATTCGCGCCAACGCTGGGAGGTGATGCACAAGATCGCCGCCTACCAGCCGGTGGCGCTGATCGTGACCAAGGACCAAGCGGTACCCGCCGACCTGCGCGAAGTCGCCGAGGAGACCAATACGCCGTTGTGGATCAGCGCCAAGCGCGGCCACGAACTGCTGACCTACCTGCAATACCATCTGGCGCGCATGCTGGCGGCGAAAACCACCCTGCACGGCGTGTTTCTCGAAGTATTTTCGATCGGCGTGCTGATCACCGGCGAGGCGGGCTCCGGCAAGAGCGAGCTGGCGCTGGAGCTGATCACCCGCGGTCACCGGCTGGTTGCCGACGACGCCACCGAATTCACCCTGATCGCACCGGACGTGATCGACGGCTCCTGCCCCGAACTGCTGCAGGACCTGCTCGAAGTACGCGGCCTGGGCGTGCTCAACGTGCGCGAGATGTTCGGCCACATGTCGGTCAAGACCTCCAAGTACCTGCGCCTGGTGATCCACCTCAAGCCGCTGCGCGACGGCGACGGCTATCCGGACAACACCACCGACGCGCTGACCCGGCTCACCGGCGACATCGGCCATCGCGAAATCTTCGACGTGAAGGTGCCGCTGATCACCATCCCCGTCGCTTCGGGACGCAACCTCTCGGTGCTGGTCGAGGCGGCCGTGCGCAGCCACGCGCTGAAGAGCAAGGGCATCGACCCGGCGCAGACCTTCATCGACCGCCAGGCCCACCAATTGCGCCGATTGCCTCCATGGTGAGCACATGAACGAGCAGAACCCCATCATCCTCGACCCGCAAGTCGATCCGCGCGAAATCCACCTGATCGTGCTCACCGGCCTGTCCGGCGGCGGCAAGACCGTCGCCTTGCGCGCGCTGGAAGACCTGGAGTTCTACTGCGTCGACAACCTGCCCTCGGCGCTGTTGCCGCAGCTGGTGAACGCGGTGGTCGAGGGCAACGGCAACAAGCACCGACGCATCGCGGTAGGCGTGGACGTGCGCAACCGCGGCGCGGATTTCGCCCACATGCCCACCGTGCTGTCGGAGCTGGCCGCCGCCGGCGTGCAGGTGCACCTGATCTTCCTGGATTGCCGCGACGAGATCCTGATCAAGCGCTATTCGGAATCCCGTCGGCGCCATCCGCTGGCCATGCGCGGGCTGTCGCTGGCCGACGCCATTGCCGAGGAGCGCAAGCTGCTGCGCCCGCTGATGGCGATCGCCGAACGGGTGATCGACTCCAGCGAACTCAACGTGCACCAGCTGCGCCGGCTCGTCGCCAAGGGCTACGCCCAGGCGATCGAGGGGCTGACGCTGATGTTCCAGTCGTTCGCGTTCCGCCGCGGACTGCCGCTGGACGCGGACTTCGTGTTCGACGCACGCTGCCTGCCGAACCCGCACTGGCACCCGCACCTTCGCCCGCTGTCCGGCAAGGATGCGCCGGTACGCGAATTCCTGGACAGCGAGCCGCTGGTCGGCGAATACTTCAGCGACACCGCGCGCTGGCTGGACGCCTGGCTGCCGCGTTTCGAACAGGACGACCGCAGCTATCTGACGATCTCGGTCGGCTGCACCGGTGGCCGCCATCGCTCGGTCTACCTGGTCGAGAAGCTCGCCGCGTACTATCGCGATCGTCGCGAAGGCGTGCTTACCTTCCACCGCGAGCTCGAATGATGACCACGCCATCCACCACCTTCATCGCAGGCCTGTACCGATGAGCGTCGGCGTGCTGCTGATGACGCACGAGGCGGTCGGCAAGGCGCTGATCGCCGCCGCGCGCCACGTGATGCCGCGACTGCCGCTGCGTGTGGCCGCCGTGGAAGTGCCGCCGCAATCGGACCCGGACGTGATGCGCACGCTGACCGAATGCCACGCGCGCGAACTCGACAGCGGCGACGGCGTACTGATCCTTGCCGACCTCTACGGCGCCACGCCATGCAATATCGGGCTGTCGCTCGGCGCGCTGGGCGTGCACCTTCATTGCGTCTCCGGCCTCAACCTGCCGATGCTGCTGCGCGTACTCAACTATGCGGAAAAGCCACTGGACGAACTGGCCCAGATCGCTGCCAGCGGTGGCCGCGGGGGAATCTTCATCGACCATGCCTGATATCAATTATGCGTGAGCAGGAAATCGTCATCACCAACCGCCTCGGCCTTCACGCCCGCGCCTCGGCCAAGCTGGTGCAACTGGTACAGGGCTTCAAATCCACCGTATGGCTGGTCAGCAAGGGCCGCGAAGTCAATGCGCAAAGCATCATGGGCGTGATGATGCTGGCCGCCGGCCTCGGCAGCCCGCTGATCATCCGGGCCGACGGCCCCGACGAGGACGATGCGCTGGCCGCGGTGGCCGCGCTGTTCGAACGCAAGTTCGACGAGGGAGCATGAGATGAGACACCTCCTCGCCGGCACCATCGCCGCCCGCGGCATGGCACTGGGTCGCGCGCGGCTGGTGCAGCCCAGCCGCTATGCCGTCGACACCCGGCCGCTGGCCGACGACGAAGTCGAGGACCAGTTGCTGTTGTTGCATCGTGCGCTGGACACCGCGCGGCAGGAACTGCGCGAGTTGCGCGGCAAGCTGCATGGCGCGCTGGCACGCGAGGTCAACGAATTCATCGATGCGCACAGCCTGTTGCTGGACGACGCCGAACTGTTGCGCGGCCTGGACGACCTGGTGCGCATCGGCCACTACCGTCCCGGCGCCGCGCTGAAGAAGCAGCGCGACCGCCTGTCCGCGGTGTTCGAGGCCATGGACGACCCGTACCTGCGCAGCCGCAAGGAAGACGTCGAGCAGGTGATCAACCGGGTGATCTCCGCGCTGCAGCGGCAGACCAGCCCGGAGGAGCGCAAGCTGGCCGCGCGCGTCGGCGAGATCCTGATCGCCGACAACATCGCGCCGGGCGACATGGCGCAGCTGGCCGGCAACGGCCTGCTCGGCGTGGTTGCCAGCTCCGGCAGCGCGTATTCGCACAGCGCGATCCTGGCGCGCAGCCTCGGCCTGCCGATGCTGGTCGGCACCCGCGATGCGTTGTCGAACATCCACGACGACGACCTGATCCTGCTCGACGCCGAGAAGGGCGAGGCGGTGGTGCATCCGACCGCGCAGGATCTGGCGCGTTACCGCGGCTGGCAACGCGAGGCGGCGATCGAGGGGCGGCGCCTGGCCAAACTGGCCAACGCGCCCACGCGCACTCGCGATGGCATCGACATTGCCCTCCTCGCCAATGCCGAGACTCCGGCCGACGTGGTGATGGCGCGCGCCCGCGGTGCCGATGGCGTGGGCCTCTATCGCACCGAGTTTCTCTTTCTCAAGCACAAGGCACTGCCATCGGAAGACGAGCAGTTCATCGCCTATCGCGACCTGGTGATGGGCATGGGCGGATTGCCGGTGACCATCCGCACGCTGGACCTGGGTGCCGACAAGGCCGATGCGGCGGGGTTGACCATGCGCGGGGAGGACAACCCGGCGCTCGGTGTGCGCGGCGTACGGCTGTCGCTGCGCTATCCGGCGGTGTTCACCACCCAGATTCGCGCGATCCTGCGCGCCGCCTGCTACGGCCCGGTGCGTGTGCTGGTGCCGATGGTGACCCAGCCGGACGAATTGATTGCAGTGCGCACGCTGTTCAAGCTGGCCCGCCAGGATCTGAAACGCGAGAACATCGATCTGCCCGAGAAGCTGCCGCTGGGCGCGATGATCGAAGTGCCGGCCGCTGCGATCAACGTGCGCGCGCTGCTCGAACACGCCGACTTCCTGGCGATCGGCACCAACGACCTGGCCCAGTACGTGCTCGCCGCCGACCGTGGCAACGACGCACTGGAAAACATCTACAACCCGCTGCAACCGGCCCTGCTGCGGCTGCTGTCGCACGTGATCAGCGCCGGACGCCGCGCGAAGAAGCCGGTAAGCCTGTGCGGCGAAATTGCCGGCGACGTGAACTTCACCGCCCTGCTGCTGATGCTGGGCCTCAACGAATTCAGCATGCATCCCACCCAGATCCTGCAGGTTCGCGACCGCCTCGCCACACTCGATTACGCCCACTTGCGCCGCCACGCTTCGCGCATCCTGCGCGCGCATACGCACGAGCAGGCCGAGGCGATGTTGAACGAAGTCCTGGGCAATTCGGCGAGGTAGCTCGCTCGCCGCAGGCCCTACGCATCCAACGATCGCCCACTCTCCGTTCTCCCTGAGCGTAGCGAAGCGAAGTCGAAGGGCGTCTTGCCCGAAAGCCCGAAGCTCTCGTGACGTCATTTCCCCAAAAGCGGGAACGCTTTGATCATCCTTTTTTGATTTTTCGAAAAACGACCAGGTCGATTCCAGCATTCGCGGAATGACGGCTTGGGGGGGGGGGCGGTTATGCGATGACTTCCGGGGATTGGCGGCCCTTCGACTTCGCTTCGCTACGTTCAGGGAGAACGGACTGAAGCGACGCAGAAGCATGTAACGCCTCCGAATCGAATGTCTCACCCCACCCCATCGACACCGGTGCTTTCGAGAAACGCATCCAGCAACGCGCCGCGATATTTCTGCCGGTGCAGCAGCAGCGAAAGCTTGCGGCGCAGGTCGAGGAACGGGGTTTTCAGTGCCTTCAACCGCCCCGTCGCCAGCGCGTCGGTCACGGCCACCGCGGGCAGGCAGGCGATGCCGAGGCCGGCCACCACGGCCTGCTTGATCGCCTCGATCTGATCCAGTTCCAACACGGTTTCGCCCGGTGGCAACTGCGCCAGCACGCGCTCGCTGGTGGCGCGCGTGGCCGAGCCGGGCTCACGCAACACCCAGCGCGCGCCCGCGAAATCGGCTGGCCTGAGGCTGCGCTTGCGCGCCAGCGGATGTTCCGGCGGCGCGCAGACCACCAGCAGATCGTCGCGCCACGGGTGCACTTCCAGCAGCGGATGCGCCACCGGCCCCTCGACGCAGCCGATGTCGAGGCTGTGATCGAGCATGCCGGCGGCGATCGCCTCGGTGTTTGCCACGCGCAGGCGGATCGCCACCTGTGGATGCACGCGCACAAAGGTGCCGAGAAGCTCGCCGACGCGGTAATTGCCGACCGTGTTGCTGGCACCGATGCGCAACTCGCCGCTCAGCGCCGCGCCGTCCTCGCGGCCGCGGCGGCCGAATTCGGCATGTCGCTCCAGCAGTTCCTGCGCCAGCGGCAGCAGCTCGCGGCCGCGCGCATTCAGTCGCAACCGGCCGCGTTCGCGCGCGAATACCGGAGCATCCAGCTGCCGTTCCATCTCCGCCAGCGCCATGCTGGCCGCCGGCTGGGTCAGGTGCAGGCGCTCGGCGGCGGCACGCACGCTGCCGTGCAGCGCGATCTGCACGAAGACCTCCAGCTGGCGCGGGCTGATATTGATCATTGGCCGATCTTATCAGTTCGACTTATACATCCAATCACATATTTCAAATTTTCCTGATTGATGGGCGAGCGCACAATGGCGTGATTACCGGAGCCCACGTCATGAATGCAGCCCCCTCCATCGACACTCCATCGCTTCTTCGACAACGTGCCCCCGGCCTGCTGCTGGCGATTGCCATCGGCCTGCTCGCCCTCTTGCTCGGACGCTGGGCGCCGCTGATCGGCGGACCGGTGATCGGCATCGTGCTGGGCATCCTGGTGCGCAACCTGCTGTCGCCGGGCGTGCGCTACACCCCTGGCATCGCCTTCACCGGCAAGAAGGTGCTGCAGTGGTCGATCATCGCGCTGGGCTTCGGGCTCAGCCTCGATCAGGTGGCGAAGACCGGCCTGGAATCGCTGTCGGTGACCCTGGTGACGATGACCGTGGCTTTCCTCGCCGCGTGGCTGCTGGGCCGCTGGCTCGGCGTGCACGACAAGCTGAAGATCCTGATCGGTGTGGGCACCGCGATCTGCGGCGGTTCGGCGATCGCCGCGGTGACCCCGATCATCCGTCCGGACGACCACGATACCGCGTTCGCGATCTCCACCATCTTCCTGTTCAACCTGATCGCGGTACTGTTGTTCCCGCTGCTCGGCCACCTGATGCACATGAGCGACCTCGGCTTCGGCCTTTGGGCCGGCACCGCGATCAACGACACCTCGTCCGTTGTCGCCGCCGGCTACAGCTACAGCCACGCTGCCGGCGACTACGCCACCATCGTCAAGCTGACCCGCGCCACGCTGATCATCCCGGTCTGCCTGGTGCTCGCTTTCGTCGTCGCCGCGCGCGAAAAGCGCAGGCATGCCGAAGCCGGCAGCGCCGGCCATTTCAGCCTCGCCAGCATCTTTCCGTGGTTCATCCTGTGGTTCCTGGTCGCCTCGGCCGTCGGCACCGCGGGGCTGATCCCGGTGGCCATCCAGCCGTCCATTCACCTGCTGGCGGAGTTCATGATCATCGTCGCGCTCACCGCCATCGGCCTGTCCGCCGATCTGCGCAAGATGATCTCCAGCGGCGCACGGCCGATCCTGCTCGGGCTGGGCGTGTGGATCGCCGTGGCGGTGAGCAGCCTGCTGGTGCAGTGGGTGATCGGGCAACTGTGACGCTCCGCCCACCCTCGCCGCGCGAGTTGTCCGGCAGCCAGCGAACGCGCAAGATCATGTGCGTCGAAGGCAGGTGGAAATGCCTGGGCGCGCGATACTGCAGCCAGTGACGGACCGGGAAAGAGGGCGGTTGCGCGATGAGAGTGATCGAACGCGAAGAGGTGGCAGGGCGCCTGACCTACGACGCATGCATCCCGATCATCAGGCAGGCGATGGTCGCTCTTTCCGATGGCGAGACGCGCCAGCTCCCGCGGTCGATCATTCCGCTGGCTCAAGGGCACTTGTTTGGAATCATGCCTGGTGCCCTGGGCGAAAGCGCACCCTTCGGGGCAAAGCTGATCAGCATCTATCCGGAGAACTTCGCCCACGGCCGGCAGTCCCATCAGGGACTGATAGTCCTGTTCGAACCTGAAACCGGAGAGCCTGTCTGCGTGGTCCATGCAGGCGAGGTCACGGCCATCCGCACTGCCGCGGCGAGCGCTGTCGCCACGGACGCCCTCGCACGTCCGGACGCTCGCCATCTGGCGATTCTGGGTTATGGCGAGCAGGCGGCAACCCACGCAAGGGCGCTGCTGAGAGTACGCAACATTCAATCCGTGCGGGTGTGGGGACGCGACATGAAACGCGCGGAGGCATTCTGCCAGCGCATGAGCGCCGAGCTTGGCGTGCCTTTCGGCAGCGCAGCCGAGGTGGAAGACCTGGTGAGCGATGCCGACATCATCTGTACCGTCACCAGCGCCCGCGAGCCGGTCCTGAAAGGAGCCTGGGTGCGCCCGGGCACGCACGTCAACCTTGTCGGTTCCAGTGTGGCCGGACCCGCCGAGGTCGACACGGATCTCGTCGCCCGATCGCGCTTTATCGCCGACAGCCGTGAAAACGTGCTGCGCCAGGGCGCCGAATTTCTGAGAGCGAAAGAAGCCGGTGCGATCGACGACGACCATGTCGTTGCGGAGATCGGCCAAGTCCTGGCAGGCAGCATCGCGGGCCGGCGATCCGATGCCGACATCACGGTTTACAAATCGCTTGGCCACGTGGTGCAGGATCTGGCATGCGCATGGGTGCTCTACAGCAGGCTGTAAATGCCGTGGGGAAATGGCTGCCAAGGCTATACTCCGCGACAAACCATGCAGGCCCGTCTCCGCAACGCGGGCGCCATATCGGGGGCTGGCTGACGATGGACAAGCATATCGACACCTGCACGTTGCCGCTGGTCGCCGCCGGGCGTGCGCGCGGCGGCCGCCCGACGCAGCAGGACGATCTGATCTGCCTGCACGACCCCGAGCAGGACGCGCGACTGCTGGTGCTGGCCGACGGCATGGGTGGCGACGGGGCCGGCGAGCTGGCTTCCGCGGGCGTCGTCGCTGTCGTCCGCAGGCTGTGGGAACAAGGCCTGTGGCGCGAACAGCCGGGAGCGCTGTTTCTCGAGACGTTGTGCCAGGACGCCCACGCCGAACTGCGCGAGCGCGGCCGCGGCCTGGCCAGCGGCGAGCCGCATTCGACCGTGGTGGCCTTGCTGATGAAGGGTGCTCGCGCGTACTGGGCCCACGTGGGCGACAGCCGTTTGTATCGTTTCCAGGGGCGGCGCTGCCTGGACTGCACCGAGGATCACAGCGTGGGCCAGCTCAGGGTTCGCCGCGGCGAACTGGCCGCCGACCAGCTGGCCAGCGACCCGGCGCAGCACAAGTTGCTGCGGGGGCTGGGCGGATCGCAGCCCCCGCAGGTGGACCACGGCGGCGCCATGCTGCGTCCGGGCCAGACTTTCGCCCTGTGCAGCGATGGTGTCTGGGAATCCCTGTCGACGCATGAACTGGGTCGGCTCACGCGCCGCCGCGATCAGCATGACTCCTTGCACGAGGCGCTGGCACAAGCGGTGGAACGCGGCGGCGAGTCGGGTGACAACGTGGCGTTGATCTTTGCTCGGGTAGGTTGGAATGAATGGTTGTCCCGATGCAGCCGTCGGCTGTGGCCGGCCAGATCCGGCGGCCTCGCTGGCGGGCGGCGTGATGCGGCAGCCTGACAGCAGGACCGACGGAGCACAGTGCATGGCATCAAGGCAAGTCTGGATCAACCACCGGCGATGGCAACGATCGATCCGGATCGCGCCGCTGCTGGCCATGCTGATCGTGTGCGGTTGTGCGCAAGTGAACAAGCGAGTCGGCGAGCGGCTGATCCGCCCCAGCGCGGTAGTCACGCCAGCGGCTGCGTCGCGAAGAACGACGGCACCGCCTGCCGCTGACCTGTCGCTCGCGGCGATCGTCAACGACGAGCTTCAGCACGGGCACTATGCGGCGGGCGAAACGGCGCTGCGTCGGTACCTGGCGCAGCATCCGCGCGACCGATCCGCCGAGGCCATGCTGCGCCAGCTGACCGTCGATCCCGAACAACGCCTCGGCCGCGAGTCGCAGGCCCATGTGGTGGAGGCGGGCGACTCGTACAGCACGCTGGCCGCGCGTTACCTGGGTGACGCCGGCCTGTTTTTGATCCTGGCCCGCTACAACCACTCGGCCGATCCCTCCCTGCTGCAGGTGGGCGAGACGGTGCGCTTGCCCATGGCGGCCACTGGCGTTTCGGCGCCGACGGTCGCCACCGGGCCCGGTGTCGACGGCAGCGATCGTGGGGCTGCCGCCGGGACGACGGTCGACGGGACGCCCTCGATCCCGCAAAGCACCGCGTCAGGCGCGGAAGCAGCGGCGGCAAAAGCGCAACGGCTGCAACGGGAAAGCGTGGCGCTGCTCGACCACGGGCACAAGCAACAGGCGCTGGCGCGCCTCGACCAGGCGCTGGTCATCGAACCGCAGTTGAAGCCGAGCGGTAGCGATGCAGTGTCCCTGCGCAACGAGCTGGTGACCTCATTCCATCAGCGTGCGATCGTGCTGTACCGCGACCAGCAGCTGGACCCGGCCATCGCGCTGTGGAATCGGGTGCTGGCCATCGACCCGAACTACGAGCCGGCCGTCATCTACCGGACCCGCGCACTCGAACTCAAGCGCCGACTCAAGCAGTTCTGACGTCAAGGTGTCTGCGCGTCGGATCAGCCTGACGCGGGCGGCGCATCGTCGTCACGAACCGGCACGGACAGGATTTGCCTGGGTCGTGCAACATCATCGGCCGCGCCATCCGATGCGGTTTGTCTGGCACGGCGGGGGCGGCTCTGCAGGGCGCTGTTCATCAGATTGAAAACGGCGAAAAGCCGGCCCAGTTCATCCCGGCGAACCAGCCGGATGCGGTAACGGAAGTCGCCCCGCGCCACCCTGAGCAGGGCGCTGCCGAGCACGTCGAGCAAGGCCAGCAGCCGTCGCGACATCCACCAAGCCGCGCCGACCACCGCGGCGAGCGTCGCCAGCAGCACGGCAACGATGACCCACAACGTGGTTTTCCGGGCCGCGCGCAGCGGCGCATCGCTGACCCCGAGGCGCAGCTCGCCCACCGTTGCCACCTGATAACGAACCGGCACGTCGAACACCAGCATGTCGTCCTGGTTTGCGCTGTCGGCGAGGTGGCCGCGATAGCTCTTGACGTCGCCGGCCTGCATCGGCGCCGGCGGCCCGACCAAGGCAGGCAGTCGGTGGCCGACTTGTTCCGGTTGGGTACTGGCGATGACTTCGCCGTAGCGATCGGCGATGGCGAGATAATGGATCTGCTGATTGCGTGCCATGTCCTCGACCAGCGCACGCGTCGCGGCGCGATCGCCGAGCAGCAGATCCTCGGCCGATTCGCTGGCGACCATGCGCCCCAGCGAGCTGCCGAAATCCAGCGCCAGGCCGGTGATTGCCGCGTTCTGCTTGGCGTGGATGGCCGCCAGCCCGAGCAGCAGGGTCAGGCTCAGGACGGCACCGAGCACGCCGGTCCAGCGCAGTCGCAGCGAGATGATGCGGTTGGCCAGCGGCTTTTCGTGCAGGCGCTCGTACTCGCGACGGGCCATTCGCAGATCGCCGACGACCTCGCCACCGCGCTGATAGCGCGTGGCAGCGTCCGGCGCCAGCAAGGTGTGCACGATGTCGACCAGGATCGACGGCGTGGACGGATCGCGTGGCTGGATCGGCGGCCGGGGCAATCGCTGGCGTTCGAGAAGCATCCGTCGTGCACCATGGGTTTCCGCCCATGGCAGCTTGCCGACGACCAGCCAGTACAGCACCACGCCCAGCGAAAACAGATCGCTGCGCGCGTCAGTCGGCTCGCCGCGCAAATGCTCTGGCGCCATGTAGGCCGGAGTACCTCCAATCTCCGTGCGCGGGGCGTTGGGGTCGTCCCGCGACGCACGACATTCGGCGATGCCGAAGTCGTTGATCTTGGCGTGTTGCCAGCCGTCGGCCAGCATGATGTTCTCCGGCTTGATGTCGTGATGGACGACCCCATGGGCATGCGCGTAGTCGAGTGCGGCGGCGAGTTCGCCGGCCAGCTCGATGATCACCGGCAGCGGCGGAAACCCCTTGCGGGCGACCCGGCTGGCCAGCGTCTCGCCCGCCAGACGCTCCATGGCGATGTAGGCGCGGCCATCGTCGGCCTCCCCGGCATCGAAGATCGTGACGATATGAGGATGGGTGAGATGGCCCGCTGCCCTCGCCTCAGCCAGAAACCGGCGGCGGTAGCCGGGGTCGGCGGCGACCTCCTGGTGCAGGCATTTGATCGCCACCTCGCGCTCGATGCCCGGGTCGAAACCGGCGTAGACGACGGCCATGGTGCCCTCGCCGAGAACGCCATCGATGCGATAGCGGCCCACCTTGCGCGGTATGGCTTGCTCGCTCACGGTTTGGCCATCAAGCGAACCACCACGCCAGCGCCCCCAACCCGCCCAGCGTCAGCAACCCGAACCCGATCCAGCGCAGACGCATCCTGCCGGCAGCACCGCGCTCGCGGGTCAGAAACACGAACTCGGCCTGCCCCAGCCGGATGCGGTCGCCGTGTTTCAGCACGGCCTCGTGGATGCGCTTGTCGTTCACGAACGTGCCGTTGGTGGACAACGTGTTCATGATGACGTGGTGACCATGCTGATTGATGATCCATGCGTGGGACGACGAGACGCTCGGATCATCGATGACGATGTCGCTGTCGCCACCGCGACCGATGGTCTGCCTCCCCGAGCGCAGGGAGAAGCGCCGACCTTCAAGCCCTGCACCGACACCCTCGATGACCGGCTCGTGCACGCTGGCGCGACCATCTGGCGCAAGCCCGGTTTCGGCGGCGTACTGATGCAGTTCTTCAGCGGAAAACAGCTGCGTCCCTTGTGGCCCCGCTGTGCGTCGGCCGCCGGGGCGAGCTGGCGTTTGAACATCGCTATTCATTGAGAGGCTCAAGCTTCGAATCCTTCCGCCACTATAACCAACAACCCCACCCTGACGCGGGCAAAGCGTCTCGCCCCGATCGATGCCGCATCGGCGTGAACAACCGGGCGAACGGCACCCCGGTTGCCTGCGACCGCACCGAAGAGCATGCCGCTCAACGCGTGAAACCCGTCGTCACGCCGAAATCGCGGTCGCGCCATTGGGCGATCCCGACGCGGTCGGAGTGGCGCCCGCCATCCTGCACCGCCCCCGGCTTGGTCGATCCCGATGCCTCACCAGCGCCATCTTGCCGTGCAGCTACGCCAACCGCCGTCGTTCAAATGCGGCGAAACACGGCGGGTCGATGGATTTCCCACGGACCGACGACCTGCAGCCAGTCCTCCTGCGCCACGGTCGCGGTGCAGGGTCCGAGCGTGCAGATGCGAATTTCGCGCGCGGCTGCCTGCACCTTCAACAGGCCCAGCACGTCGCGCAGCATCGAGCCCTCGAACGGCGTGTACAGGTAGAACACCGTGCCGGCCGACAGATCAGCCGCCCGCACATCGCCCTGCACGAACGTCACTTGATCGAGGTTCAGCGCCTGCGCGCAGCGCCGCGCGCATTCGACGCGGGCCGCCTCCCACTCGATGCCGATGCAGCGTGCGCCGGTACAGATGGAAGCCAGCAGGGGAACATGACCCAGCCCCGAACCCAGATCGATCAGCACGTCCCGCCGATCCAGTGCAGCGCGCGCAAGCATGTCGAAGACATGCCGTGCCGGCGTGGGCTGGTAGAACACCATCTCCGCCGCCAGCCCGGCAAGCCGGGCTTCGGGCTCGTCGATCTGCAGGATGCCGCTGACCAGGGCATCGAGATAGTCGTAGCTGTCCCCGCGGATCTGCACCTCCGTATCGGCTGCGCCCGCCCATTCGAGCAATCCGTGCGCACCCACGCCACGCTGGATGTCCTGGCGAATGCCTTGGCAAAGCCGACCGTCGACAGCCTCAAGCTCGGCACACAAAGCCTCGACGCGATCGCGCAGTTCCGCTTCCACCGCCGGTTCGCACGGCGAACCGCACGAACGCCAGGTTTCCAGGCGATCGAGCACGTCGCCGCGCTCGCGCAATCGACCCGGCTCGCGCAGTGCGCGATCGTGCTCCAGCTCATTGATGAAGGCGTGAAGCGCGCGGCTCATCCGTCGGTCATTCCTGCGCCTGCTGAAGCCGCCAACTCAAGCCTTGCCCTGCTCCACCAGCGTCAACGCCACCTTGTCGCGCAGATACACCGGCAAGGCCAGTTCCGGTGCATGTACATGGCCGGCCTGGAACTCGCGCAGCGCCAGCTCGGCGACATGCGCCGCCTGCGGATAGCGCATGCCATCGGCCGAGTGCAGGATGCCGGTGAGGCGCTGGCTCAGCGCGGTGGCGTAGGTGGCCCAGCCGCTGCCGACCACCTGCCAGGCGCCGGCCTCGGGCAAAAGCAGCGTCTCGGCGGTGCAGATGCGTTCGTCATCCAGCGCGACCAGGCCGCCGTTGTCATCCCGGCGATAGCTGGCGGCGTAGAGCTCGCCCATGCGCGCGTCGATCACGGCGAGGATGGCGGTGCCCTCTTCTTCCGGCGCTTCCAGCGCCAGCGCGGCGAGCGAAGAGATGGTGATCACCGGCAGGTCCAGCGCGAGCGCCATGCCCTGCGCCAGCGAAACGGCGAGGCGCACGCCGGTGAAGGCGCCGGGCCCGCGGCCCACCGCGATCGCGTCCAGCGCGTGACGGCCGATGCCGGCTTCGGCCAGCAGTTCGTCGGCCATCGGCAGCACCAGCTCGGTGTGCCGGCGCGGCGCGATCTCGCTGCGGGCGATCAGCTCGTTGCCGTGGATCAAGGCGACGGAGCAGGCTTCGGTGGCGGTTTCGATCGCTAGCAGGTTCATGATTTGCCCATGATAGCGGCTGACGGCTCGGTCGACGTGGGTACGCAGGCACGCCAAAGGCCGCCGCCTGCGAGGCGTTGTCCATGCCATTGCATTCCATTACCTCCAAGGTAATCGCCTGACGCTCGCAGTGCCCGCAAGCTGTGACCACACCCACAGCAAAGGAGTACATGCCATGAGCACCACCCGCCAACTCGTCGAGACCTACCTGCAGGGCTGGAACGAGACCGACCCGCTGCGCCGCCGCGCACTGATCGAAGAGGTCTACGCCGAACACGCCGCCTATACCGACCCGATGATCGAGGCGCGCGGCTGGGAGGCCATCGACGCCACCATCAGCGCGGTGCAGAACATGTTCCCCGGCCACGTCTTCCGCCTCGCCGGCGACGTCGACGCACACCATGACATCGTCCGTTTCCACTGGCACCTGGCCGAACCCGGTGCGGACGAGCCGCTGGTGATCGGCTTCGACGTTGCAGTGCTGGACGAGGGTCGCATCCGCCAGGTGCACGGCTTCCTCGACAAGGTGCCGGTCGCCGCCTGAGCCCCATGGCGGCGGCCCGCAGCCGCCGCCCTTCCCGCCACAACCCGAGAGGACGTTCGCATGAGCCACTTCGAGACCAGCGACCGCACCCGCCTGTCCTGCCGCAACCGGGTTAGCGGCCAGCCCATCCCCCGGGCCGCCGCATGATGTCGACGTCGCCCGCACACCACGGCATCGGCGCGCACTGGCATCATCACGCCATGAATGCCCAGCCTACCGACATCTCGCGTCCCGTCGGCGACCTGTTGCGCGAATGGCGCCGCCATCGCCGCCTGAGCCAACTCGACCTCGCCACCGGCGCCGAAATCTCCACCCGGCACTTGAGCTTCGTCGAGTCGGGCCGTTCGCAACCGAGTCGCGACATGATCCTGCACCTGGCTGAGTACCTCGATCTGCCGTTGCGCGAACGCAACGCCCTGCTGGGTGCCGCTGGCTTCGCGCCGGCCTTCAAGGAACGGCCGCTGGACGATCCCGCACTCGCCAGCGCCCGCCACACCATCGATCTGCTGCTGAAAGGTCTGGAGCCGTATCCAGCACTCGCCGTCGATCGCTACTGGCAACTCGTCGCCAGCAACCAGGCCACGCTGCGCCTGCTGGGCGGCGTGCTGCCCGAACTGCTGCAACCGCCGATCAACGTACTGCGCCTGAGCCTGCACCCTGCCGGCCTCGCCCCACGTATCCGCAACCTCGGGCAATGGCGCGCGCATCTGCTGCACCGTCTGCGTCAGCAGATCGACGCCAGCCACGACCCGCAACTGATCGCCCTGTTGCGCGAATTGCAGGCACTGCCTGCTCCCGCACTCGATGCCACCACCGAAGTCAGCACGCCCTCCGCCATCGCCGTACCGATGCTGCTGGACGTCGATGGGGTCGTGCTCTCCATGCTCAGCACCACCACCGTGTTTGGCAGCCCGGTCGACATCACGCTCGCCGAACTGGCGCTGGAAGCCTTCGTGCCGGCCGACGCGGAAACGGCAGAGCGGTTGCGCGAGATGGCCCCGTCGTCTGCGTGAAACTTCGCGCCGCGCGCACGGTCACTCCATCACCGGCCGCAACGACACGGCACGACTGAAACGCCAATCCGGCGAAGGACAAAGGGGACTCATGCGCGCGATCGCGAAGTTTCTGGCACGCAACAAGGGATTCATCACTTTCATGCTGTGCATGATCGTGTTCCGCAGCGCCGTGGCCGACTGGAACGTGGTGCCGACCGGTTCGATGCAACCCACCATCAAGATCGGCGACCGCATCCTGGTCGACAAGCTGGCCTACGACGTACGCGTGCCGCTGACCCACATCTCGTTGCTGCACCTGGCCGACCCGCAGCGCGGCGACATCGTGGTGCTCGATTCGCACGCCGCGCACGAACGGCTGGTCAAGCGCGTGATCGGCCTGCCCGGCGATCAGGTGGCGATGCGCGGCAACGTGCTCTTCATCAACGGCCATGCCGCCAGCTACACCGCCGGCAACTACAACGGCATCCACGACGACCTGCGCGATCCGGCGCACTACGACATCGAACGCTACGGCGCGATGCGCCACGCGATCCGCCTGTCCGACTACCGCCCGAGTCCTGCCAGCAACTTCGGCCCGGTGAGAGTTCCGCCCGGCCAGTACCTGCTGCTCGGCGACGACCGCGACAACAGCGAGGACTCGCGTTACCTCGGCTTCTTCCCGCGCCACGAAATCGTCGGCCGCGCCCATCACGTGGTCGCCTCGCTCGATCCGCAACACCATTACCTGCCACGCAGCGATCGCTTCGGCGCGGCGCTCGACTGAGCAGTTGCCGCCAGGTCGTCGCCGGCGGGCGGCATGTGTGAGTTGCCCCGATGGTGATGGGAATCCTGCCCCTCATCGTTGGCCAAACCGCCGCCCATGCCCATGCCGGCAGAGCCTCAACACGGCTTTGCGCGAGTGGGCGCGGTCGGCCATGAAAGCTTGCGCGGCGGACGGGATGTCGAGCCGGCGCAGTGGCATGCAGCACCGGCAACACCTCGATGGGCTTCGTCGGAGGAGGTCTGTATATCGCCTCGAAAGCTGCGCCCAGGGACACCCGGGTCCGCAAGGCGGCGGTCAGTGGCCGACCTCGGCAAACACGATGTCCGCGAAGCCTGGCGCGGTGCTCTCGCGGTTCCAGTCACGCTGAAGCTCGCACGCCAGCTGGATCCAGCTGATGGGGATGCCGCCTGCCTGGACGATGCGCTGCAGCCCGGCGCGATGGGCTTCCCGCGATGTGCCGCCCACGGCGTCGACCACCACGTAGACGTCGAAGCCCTCCTTCAACGCATCAAGTGCGGGAAAGACCAGGCAGACCTCGGTCCACAACGCGATCATGATCAGCTTTCTCCGGCCGGTCGCCTTGACGGCGGCGACGAAGTCGTCGTCTTCCCAGGCGTTGATCGAGGTGCGGTCGACGATGTTCACGCCGGTCAACAGGTCGGTAAGGGGGCGGATCATCGGCTGGTTGAGTCCTGTCGTCACGTTGACCGTCGAGAGCACGGTCGGGACGCCGTAGAGCTTTGCGGTGCGCGCCACCGCCACCACGTTGGCGACCAGGAGGCGTTTGTTCATCGAGGCGATGGAAGCGACCTGGACGGGCTGGAAGTCGATGATCAGCAGGGCCGCATTCTGTGCGGTCAGCATGTGATCGGTGACCGGATCACGTGGTGTCGTCGGTGAGGTCATGGCTGGCTTCCGTGGGTTGCTTGATTGGCCTTGGACTGGATTTCATAGCGCGTGTCGGTAGGCCCGTTGCCTGTGATGACGACGGCGACGGCCTCGCCCTCCGTGCGGGCGAAGTGCGGCATGTTTGCCGGCTCCGTATAGAAGCTGCCGGGACCCAGCGACTTCGAGCTAGCGTCGTCCGCCGTGCGGCCATATCCGAAATGCCAGGTCCCCGAAACGACCACCGCCGTGCGCTCGTCGCGATGTTCATGGGCAGCGATGCGCGTGTGTGCAGGCACCAGCAACTCTATGGTGTACATGCCGGGCCGTGTCGGGTCACCCACAAGCACGAGAGTGCGGATACCCGCCAAGCCCGAGGTGCCGGCGATGGCGCCGAGTGCCGGGTGCTGCGCTATCTCGCTGGCGGTCATCCGCCGCGCCCGCAAGGGCGGGCGAACATCCTGGCCGCAGGCGGCGTGGGCCATCAAGGCGATCTGGCAGGCAACGCAGGCCTTGAGGAGCGGGCTCATGGGGCGGCATCCACAAAGTCGCGCACCGCCGCGATCGTGGCCTTGGGCTGCTCTTCCATCAGCCAGTGGCCCGCATCGGGAATCACCTGACCGGTCACGTTGGTGGCGGTTGCGCGCATCACCACGGCCATCGTCGGCCCGAACGATTTCTCCCCACCGATCGCCAGCACCGGCATCGTCAGCTTGCCTTGCGCAAGAAAGGCCTGGTTGTCCCTGGCATCCTGATCGAACGCGGCGAACTGGGCGAATCCGGCATGCATGGCACCGGGCAAGGCATAGAGTTTGGCGTAGTGTTGGCGATCCGCTTCGGTGAAGCGGCGCGGATCGGCCGAGAATTCGTTCCAGAACCGGTCAAGATAAATGCGCTCGCGGCCGGCCACCAGACGCTCCATGTCCGGGCCACCGAAGTGGAAGTGCCAGAGCATGGGACTCTTCAGGATCTCGTCCCAGGGGCCGATCCCCGGAATGGGCGCATCCATGAGGACGAAGCGCCGAACCCGATCGCGATGCTCGGCCACGAAGGCGTAGCCGACCATGTTGCCGATGTCATGCGCGACCACGTCCGTGCGCTCCACCTTCAAGGCGTCCAGCAGGCCTGCCACGTCTTCGCCCTGGGTCTTCTTGTCGTAGCCGGTGGCCGGCTTGCTGGACAGCCCCAGGCCGCGAAGGTCAGGCACGATCACCCGGTGGTTGCGCACCAGCTCCGCGGCAAGCGGCTCCCACATGTCGCCGGTTTCACCATAGCCATGCAGCAGAATCACCGCCGGTCCCGTGCCGCCAACGCGGACGTGAAGGGTCACGCCGTTGGTGGCGATATCCCGCGTCTGGAAAGAAGGCGGAAAAGGTTTGACCTGGCCGATGGCTGCCGGCATCGCGGCGATCATCAGCAGGAGGGCCAGGCCGGCCAGTACAAGTGGGTTTCGCATGGCGGATCTCCAGGACCGATGGTCGACAGATGTTTGGCGAGAAAACGTGTGGACACGAGTTTTGCACCAGTGCAAAGTCGCCAGTAGTCGCCTGTCGCCGGAACTGGCTTACGGTCATGCCGAACGATATGAAGCTGCAGGGCCTTGCCGCGTTTGTCGCTGCCGTCGAGGAAGGCTCGGTGAGCGCCGCGGCCCGACGACTCGGCTGCAGCAAGTCGGTGATCAGCGAACGGCTGGTCGATCTGGAGCATGCCCTGGGCACGCGCCTCCTCCAGCGCAGCACCCGGCGGATGTCGCTGACCGCGGACGGCGAGAGCTTTCTGCCCCGCGCGCGGCGCATCCTGGGTGAAGCGAAAGAGGCCTTGGTCGAACTGACCGATCGCCGATCTTCTCTGGCTGGGCCGTTGCGGATATCGGCCCCGGTGAGTTTCGGGGTGCTTCACCTGGGGCCGGCGCTGTATGCGTTTCTCGCACAGCACCCGGGTATCCAGCTTTCGCTTGAGCTGGATGACCGTTTCGTCGAAGCCGCCGCCGATGGTTTCGACGCCGTGCTCCGACACGGGCCGGTGATTGACTCCCGCCTGGTCGCCAAGCGGCTGGCCACGAGCCGTCGCGTGCTGGTGGCTTCACCGGAATATCTGGCCAGGGAAGGCAAGCCCACATCGCTTGACGAGCTGCGCCGTCACAACGGCATTCTCTACATCAACCGCGAAACGGATTGGCGCTTTGCGGTGGACGGCGGCTGGCTCGTGGTCCACCCGCAGGCGAGCCTGCGCGTCAACAACGGCATGGTGATGCGCGATGCCGCGGTGGCGGGATTGGGCCTGACCCTGCTGCCCACGTTCTTTGTGCGCAATGAACTCGACAGTGGCGCGCTGGAGCCGATCGATGTGGGTGTCGAGGCGGAGGGTGCCGAACTTTTCCTGGCCTACCCGCGCGAAGGCGCCGTACAGGCGAAGCTGGCCGCACTTGTCGACAGCCTGAGGCGCAGTTTCGGCGGGCCTCCTTATTGGGACAACTGACAACGCATGGCCGTCTGGATGGCCATTTCCAACTCAAACGATCAGGACGTGCTCAGCTTTTTTTGTGGATGACTATCGACAAGATCGATGAACATCGAACAACTTGCGTCCGCGAATCGCGCAGCCGTTTCAGTCATGCGGGACGCCAGGCCAGTCTCAGCAGCGCCAGCAAGACGGCGAGGTCGAGCCAGACGAACCAGTCGCCCCAGCGTGCGTAAAGGGTTTGCGTGTGGTGCAGCGACAGGTTGCCCACCAGTTCGGCGTCGTGATGTTCGCTGGAAGCCTCGGCTACCACCTGGCCGCGGTCGTCGCTCAGTGTGAGGCGACCCGAGCGCGCGGCGCGCGCAATCGCGAAACCGCCTTCCACGCCACGCAGGATCGCCATGCGGCCGTGCAGCCAGCCGTCGATGCTGAAATCCCAGGCCGGCACCAGCAGCAGCTGCGCGCCGCGCGCCGCGTAGGCGTGGCCGATGTCGTGGAAATCCATGTCCTTGCAGATCGCCAGGCCGATGCGCGGCGAGCCATCCAGCATGCGGTAGTCCTGGCCGGGCGTGTACTGGCGTTCGAAACCGGGAACCAGGTGATGCTTGGCGTAAGTGGCGGGTGCCATGTTGTTTGGCTGGAACACCATGACCATGTTGCGTTCCGCCTGCGGGTCGCCTTTGAAATCGATGCCTGCGTCCAGGATCAGGCTGCGTTGCCGTGCCAGTTGCGCAAACGCCGGCACGCTGGCGTCGCCGGTGGCGAAGCTGGTTTCCGGGATCACGACGATCTTCGCCCCGGCGTCGGCCAGGTGCCCGATCGCCGTCACGTAGCGCGCCAGCAGGTCCTGGCCGGCATCGGAGTCCAGCGCGGGACGGATCGGCTTTTCCAGCGACAGCAGACCGACGCGCAGCGTCGAGGTGGCCGGCACCTGCAATCGCCAGCTGCCGTAGCCGAGTGCTACCGCGCCCAGCAGCAACGCTGCCGCACCGGCCGACAAACGTCCGCGCCGTGTCGCTCGCGGCGACACTTGCACGGCCAACGCGGACGGCAGCAGGAGCAGCAGGTAGCTGATTCCCCACAGCCCGGTGACGGCGGCGACCTGGATCACAGGTAGCGCATCCATCTGGGTGTAGGCGATGTTGCCGAACGTGCCGTGCGGCGAGAGCCGACTGCTGACGTATTCGAGTGCCACCCATAGCGTCGCCGGTGCCAGCGCCGCCGCCAGCGTCTGGCCTTGCGACAGCAGCCGCCGATGCAGCAGCACGACCAGGACCAGGGCCAGCGCCGGGCCGCCGATGGCGGGCACGATCGTCGTCATCGGAATGCCGATGTAGTCGTGCAGATAGCTCCACTGGTTGAACCCGCCTGCCGCATAGGCCACGAAGGCCGCCAACGCCGCCCAGCGGGCGTGCACGCGCGGCGCGAGCCACAGCACCGGCAATGGTGCCAGCCAGGTGAGCCACCACAGCGGGTGTACGCCGCTGCCGAACCACCAGCCCAGCGCGGACAGCGCAGTTGCTGCCAGCCATGCCGACAGCGTACGAAGATCAAGCCTTGATGCCATCGAGCAACCTCCCGATCGATGCGAAATAGAACTGGCGGAACCGGGCTTCGTCGTAGCTGAAGCGACCGGCGCGATACAGCGCGATCAGGCCGTGCGCGTGTGCCCATAGCGTCATGGCGACGTCCCACGGATCATCCTTGCGCAGCACGCCCAGGCGCATTCCCTCGATCAACGCGTCGGCAACCACGTTGAGCGTGGGCGAGCGGCGCGCGCGGAAATCCTCCGGGAAGCGGCGCGCATCTTCGCGCTGCATCGAGAACGCGTGCTCGAACAGGTGCGGATGGGCGAGTGCGTAATCGAGATATGGCTCCAGCAGTGCCGCCAGCCGCTTGACCACGTCCGGGTCCTGCGTGCGCGCCTGCCAATCCTGTGCGGCAGCGTCGAAGCTGTCGTCGGACAGCCGCTTGAGCAGGGTTTCGCGGTTCGCGAAATGCCGATAGATCGCCATCGGGGTGATGCCGACGATCTCCGCCACGCGGCGCATCGTGACGGCGTCCGCGCCTTCGCGGTCGAACAGCTTGTGCGCGGCGCGGAGGATTTTTTCGTTGGTGGTCAATTTTGTCATGTATACAGTGTATACATCGTCGACCTTTCCCGGCAATGGCTGGGCGACACAAAGCGGATTCCGTCGCCGAACCAGGCGGCAGGGCCATGAGAGGCCAGAGATCGGGGTCAGGCTCACTTGTTCCTGCCCGAAGTAAACCTGACGCAGTGCCTCCCAAATCCAGCGCGCGTGGCGCATGAAGTGGTGGCGACAGTGGTATTGCTGTCTACTTTGTGGCCTTCTTTGCTTGAATTGCCTGAGGCATCGCACCAGCATCGCTCCCACCGTACGAGCAAGCCACATCGTCCAGGAATACCGGCCATGCACAGACGTCTCGTTGCCCCGATGCTCCTCGCGTTCTCGCTGCTCGCCCAGGGAGCGCATGCGCAAGCAGCGCTCATCCCGCAGCCGGACCGAATCGAGGTCGGTCACGGCAGCTTTGCGCTGAACCGAAGCGTGCGCATCGTGGCGCCGACCGATCGACGCGCGCAGGAAATCGCGGCCTTCCTGCGCGATGGCATCCGCGAGGACAGCGGGATCGCGCTGCGGATCGGCGCGGCCACCAGGCAGCCGCACATCGAGCTGCGCATCGATCCTTCCGTGCAAGGCGAGGAGGCCTACCGGCTGACCGTCGCGCCGCAGCGGGTCGAGATCGCGGCGGCCGACGATCGCGGGCTGTTCTGGGGTGTGCAGACGCTGCGGCAGCTGCTGCCCATCGGTCATGGCCGCACGCTCTCGATTCCCGCGGTGCGCATCGACGATGCGCCCCGTTACCCCTGGCGCGGCGTCATGCTGGACGCGGCACGGCATTTCATTCCGGTGGCGCTGGTCAAGCAGCAGATCGACCTGTTCTCGCGCTACAAGCTCAACGTGCTGCACTGGCACCTCACCGACGATCAGGGCTGGCGCATAGCCATCCGCAAATACCCGAAGCTCACCAGCGTCGGCGCGTGGCGTACCGAGGCCGACGGCAGCCGCAGCGGCGGCTTCTACACCCAGCAGGACATCCGCGACATCGTCGAGTACGCACGCCAGCGCAACGTGATGGTGGTGCCGGAGATCGAGATGCCAGGGCATGCCTCGGCGGCGGTCGCGGCCTACCCGTCGCTGTCCTGCCCGAAGCAGCCCATCGCGGTGCCGGCCACCTGGGGCGTGTTCACCGACATCTACTGCGCGGGCGACGAAGCGACGTTTGCGTTCCTGCACGACGTGCTCGACGAGGTGGCCGAGTTGTTCCCCGCGCCCTACATCCACATCGGCGCCGACGAGGTGCCCAAGCAGCAATGGGCGCAGAGCGCTTCCTCGCAGCAGCGCATGCATGACCAGCGGCTGGCCGGCGTCGATGGGCTGCAGAGCTGGTTCGTCCAGCGCATCCAGCGCGACCTCGAAGCGCGCGGCAAGACCCTGGTCGGCTGGGACGAGATCCTCGAAGGCGGCGCCGACCGCAACGCGGTGGTGGAAATGTGGCGCGGCGACGCCGAGGCGGCCAAGGCACTGGCCAACGGCAACCGGCTGATCGTCGCCGGGCCGTTCTACCTGGACACGCCGATCGAAGAACTCACCACGCAGGACATCTACCGCACCAATCCGTTTGCATCGCCGGCCTTCGCGGGACACCAGGACCAGGTGCTCGGCGCCGAGGCGCCGCTGTGGAGCGAATACGTCACGCCGCGCAATCTGGAAGCGATGCTCTACCCGCGCGTGATCGCCTTGGCCGAACGCCTGTGGAACCCCGACGTCCACGACTACGCCGACTTCCAGCGGCGGCTGCGCACGCAATACCCATGGCTGGACGCGCAGCACATCGCCTACGGCCCGGAAGACCGCGACCTGGTCGACTACAAGCTCGATTTCAATGCTCCGCACCACCGCTGGCGCGTGCGCGCCGCGCGCGGCTTCGACGACATCGCACTGCACTACACCGTCGACGGCAGCGAACCGACCGCACAGTCGCCCACCTTCGGCGACGTGCTGGACCACTACGTGCCGGCGACGCTCAAGGTGGCGCCTTTCCGCCACGGCGTGCCGTACCTGCCCAGCCAGGCGTTCCAGGCGGTCGACAACAAGGCTCTGGGCAAGCCGCTCACTTACCTCACCGCGCCCGACCCGCACTACGCCGGCACCGCCACGCAACTGGTCGACGGCGTGATCGGCGGCGACAACTTCAACGACGGCCTGTGGGTCGGCTGGCGCGGCAACGACCTCGACGCCACCATCGACCTGAAGCCCGCCACGCCGTTCCACAGCATCCAGATGCGCTTCCTGCAGCAGAGCGGCTCATGGGCGCTGCTCCCGCGCCGCGTCACCTATGCCGTTTCGGACGACGGCAAGACCTGGCGCACCCTGCAGTCCACGCCGATCGCGGTAGACCCGATGGACCTGCGCGCGATGATCCGCACCGTACGCTTCGACGCCCCCACCCCGGTGACCGCCCGCTACCTGCGCGTCACCGCGCAGAACTTCGGCATGCTGCCGCCGGGCCATGAGGGCGCGGGGAAGCCGGCGCATTTGTTTACCGACGAAATTCTGGTGCAGTGAAGTCTGCGATTGGAGTATTGGACTACGTCCTTCTGCCAGTTTGATTGAGGGAATAGCTTGGAAACGTGGGAAGAGTTCGTACATCAGTCGCACGACCTGGCTGCCGCGCTCACGGAGTGCGTTGCCTATCAGACATATGACGACAGCGATCGCATCAAGTTGAGCGATGTGCTGGCTTCGCTGGCATTCGAGCATTCCCATTCGGCTCGTATGCTGCTTGAAGCTGGATTTCTTCCCTCAGCCTTGGTGGTCCATCGGTCTCAGTTTGAAGCTGTCCTCAGGTCACTCTGGGCTCTGTATGGAGCGTCAGATGAGCTGGTAGCCAAGCTCTGCACCGAATTGACACTAGAGACCGAACTGGCATCCAAGAACATCCCGATGGCGGCAAAAATGATGGAGGACCTCGCCATCAAGGCTCCGCCAAACGCCTACAAGCCCCTCCACGAGTTCAAGACTCATAGCTGGGGAGCGCTCAACTCGTATGTACATGCAGGCATTCATCCCATTCGACGGCATGCCGAAGGCTATCCTCCGGAGCTGCTGGTCAACGTCATGAAGAACATCAACGGGCTTACGGTGGTTACCGCCATGCAGGCTGCCATCCTGACAGGCGTTCCCAACTTGCAACGGAAAGTGCTGAAAGTCGCGAATCGTTTCCGGCATGTCCTGCCTTCCACGCCCCCATCAAACGGTAGTGACCCTGCTGTCTCGTGACTACTTGTAGCACCGGTTTTAACCCTAGCCATCTCGGCATTTGGGTCGACAACGAAGGGGGCCGAAATAGGCAGCGGAGGTAACGATTCCAATTTAATTACCTCCGCCCCCTTTGATCCAAAGCATCCGCGTCAGCGGGGGAGAACCAGGCCACGAAATGCCGGCAATTCGGCGTTGATCCCTCTGCATTGAATAGCAGTGGCTGCCGGTGGTGAGGAAGAGTTTAATGAGCCATGGTGGCGCCGATGTCAGCTGAACTTGTGCCGGCGAAGCGGAGATCTCGGCAAATGGTCAACTTTTCAAGAGTGATGAAATTTTGAGCCTAGCCGATCAATCCACGCTGCTCGGCCTGTGTGTCGCACTCGGCATTGGCCTGCTCGTCGGAGCCGACCGCGAACGACGCAAGGACACCGGCCCGACAAGGGGTGCTGCGGGCATTCGTACCTTTGTCGTGTGCGCTTTGCTCGGCTCGGCCAGTGTCATCCTGGGCGGCGGCTTGGTGTTGGCGGTGACGGCGCTGATCGTAGGCGCGGGCGCGCTGATTGCGTACCAGCGCACTCGGCATCAGGACCCTGGCTTGACCACAGAGTCCGCGCTGCTGCTGACCTGCCTGTTGGGCGGGTTGGCGATCCACGATTCGATGCTGGCTGCGGGCGTGGGGGCAGTCCTGGCCTTGCTGTTGGCATCGCGCGATCGCTTGCACCACTTCGTTCGCAGCGTGCTCAGGGCACAGGAGTTGAACGACATCATTTTATTCTCTGCCATGGCCTTGATTGTGTTGCCGCTGGCTCCCGACCGATTCATGGGGCCATTCGATGCACTCAATCCCCGTGCCATTGCCCGCTTGATCGTGGCGTTGATGGCGATCAGTGCGCTTGGCTACGTGGCCATGCGCGCCCTGGGGCCGCGTTACGGCCTGCCGCTGGCCGGGTTTGCAGCTGGCTTTGTTTCAAGCACCGCCACCATTTATTCCATGGGTGAACGCGCATCACGCCAGCCATCTCTCATGAGCGGAGCCGTGGCAGGTGCAGTGCTTTCATCCATCGCCACCATCATTCAAATGACGGTGGTCATCGGGCTGATACAGGCATCGTTGTTGACCGCGCTGGTATTGCCCCTGTCATTTGGCGGTGCTGCCGCCTGCCTGTATGGGCTCGTGTTCTTTTTTCGCAGAGACCCTCTCAGCAACACGGCGGTTGAAGACGTGGGCCGTGCCTTCAATCTGAAAGCAGCGGCGGTGTTTGCCGCGCTTGTCACGCTGATACTGCTGGCGTCAGCGGGATTGAACGCATGGTTGGGAGCGCGCGGAATGTTGCTTGGCGCCGCACTGACAGGCTTGGCCGATGCGCATGCAACAGCCGCATCAGCCGCCTCCCTGATGGCCGCCAACAAGATTTCGAGCGCGCAAGCCGTTGGACCGATTTTGATTGGCCTCACTACCAACACCTTGATGAAAGCGGTGGTTGCCTTCAAGGCCGGCGGCGTCCACTACGCCACACGCATCGTGCCGGGCTTGGCCTTGATGATTGCAGCCGTCTGGCTGGGAGCCTGGCTCGGGTGATGGTCTGATTCCCGCAGCGGGCTGCTGCCAGTCCCGTACACGCTATCCAAGGTGATTCCCTTACGCTGGATCGAGCGAAGGATTCAGCGCGGACTATCGTGAAAAATCGGACGCTGGTGATTGAATCTGACCCTCTTCGTCTTTCGCTCGCAAGCCCTGTCGGTGGGTGTCGTCAGAGTGGACTGACACGCTAAGCAGGCGCCAGATCGTCTCGATGGGGGCTTTCGGCCAATACGAGATATTGGCCTGCGGACCGGAAAGTCTGGTCTATAGTGGCTTCTTCCGGTCGAATACGGTGCCGGACGGCGATACAGGGGCTGAAGGAACGAAGCCAGAGATGCTCATTCAGAACCTGGCTAAGGCGAAGGGGAAATAGCCATGCACGAGATCATCTGCCCGCATTGCGGGAAAGCATTCAAGATTGACGAAGCTGGGTACGCGAACATCCTGAAACAGGTTCGAGACAGCGAGTTCGAGCAGCAGTTGCACGACCGGCTGGAGCTGGCCGAGCAGGACAAGCGGAACGCCGTCGAGCTCGCCGAGACCAAGGTCGCCAGCGAATTGCAGAAGGCTGCCGCGGCCAAGGACGCCGAGATCCAGGAACTCAAGGCCAGACTTGATGCCGGAGATACCGCGCGGAAGCTTGCCGTGACCGAAGCCTTAAGCGGCGTGGAAAAAGAACGTGACATGCTCGCGAACGAACTTGAGCAGGCGAGGCGCGACAAGCAGGCCGCTTCCAAGCTGGCCGAGGCGATGCTCGCTAATGAACTGCAGAAGGCTGCTGCTACGAAGGACGCGGAGATCCAAAGCCTGAGCTCCAAACTTGACGCGATCGAGGTTGCTCAGAAGCTCGCAATCACCGAGGCAGTGAGTGCGGTCGAGAAGGAACGCGACGAACTGAAGAATGGCCTCGACAGAGCGAAGCTTGAGAAGCAACTCGGCGAGAAGTCGCTCAAGGACAAGTACGAGACGCAGATCAAGGATCGCGAGGACGAGATCGTGCGCCTTCGGGACATGAAGGCTCGCCTGTCGACGAAGATGGTTGGCGAAACCCTAGAGCAGCATTGCGATACCGAATTCAACCGCATTCGAGCGACGGCGTTTCCGAGGGCATATTTCGAGAAGGACAACGACGCGCGGAGTGGCAGCAAGGGCGACTACATCTTTCGCGACTCCGATGAGGTTGGCACTGAGATCGTCTCGATCATGTTTGAAATGAAGAACGAGAGCGATCACACGGCGACGAAGAACAAGAACGAGGACTTTCTGAAGGAGCTCGACAAGGACCGAAATGAGAAGGGGTGCGAGTATGCGGTGCTGGTTTCCCTGCTCGAGCCGGACAGTGAGCTCTACAACACTGGGATCGTCGACGTGTTCCACCGCTACCCGAAGATGTACATCGTGCGACCGCAGTTCTTTCTTCCAATCATCACGCTGCTGCGTAATGCGGCGATGAATTCGCTCAAGTACAAGTCAGAGCTTGCGCTCGTTAAGGCGCAGAACATCGACATCACGAACTTCGAAAACGAGCTTGAGACCTTCAAGTCCGCATTCGCGAAGAACTACGATCTCGCCTCCAGGCGCTTCCAAACGGCGATTGAGGAGATCGACAAGTCGATCGACCACCTTCAGAAAACGAAGGAGGCCCTGCTCGGCACTGATCGGAACCTTCGTCTTGCGAACGACAAGGCGCAGGACGTGACTATCAAGAAGCTAAATCGGGGGAACCCGACGATGGCGGCAAAATTCGCCGACCTTAAGAGGAATGAACTTTCAGACGCCGAATGAGTTCTACGGACGAGCCAGACCTCAGACCTCGACCGGCCATCGTGGTGTAAATGAATTCTCCGTTTCCGACACTGAAACTATCTTTGATACATGGAAGTTTCGAATGCCACCCTTTGAGATGTCATAGCAGAAGAACTTCTCTGAGCCCGACAAAGGGGACGGAGGTAATTAATCCAATTTAAACACCACCGTCCCCTTTGATTCCGGAGCAGGGCCTCGGACTCAGGGGTCCTCAAGCCGAACTAGGGCTGGACGATTCGGAGGCCTCGACTGCACTCTTGCGCACGATGCGGCGGCTGTAGTCGGCACACTGGCTCGCGCTGCTGAAGTAAAGATGCGTGTGCACGTTCTCCAGCATGGATCGGTTGTATTGATCGACCGTGTCACGACTCATGGGCTCGGATATCACCGTACGAAACCCGCCTCCCACCTCGTCAAGCTCCATCGCAATGCGGGGCGTCAGAGGCATCCATCCACGCAGTTCTTCCAGACGGGTGATGCCTGAGGAGCGCACGACCGCCGGCGCATCGGAATTTATGATCTTGCCTGCCGCCAATGCATACCGAAGGCGGATGGTGAAGCCCAAGGCATGTGCATCACAGGCGGCACAGAGTGCGTTGATCAGCATATGCAACATGGTGAATTCGCGCTTCTGGCACCCGTCTAGCGTGGTGGAACCCTCGGGTGTTGACCAGATCAACTCGCCAGAGAGCATGCCGCGCGCCTTCGGGACACGAAAGAGCTGGAGGAAGTAGAAGAACAATAGGTTCAGTCCCCAATCCTCACGCCCTTCTGGCTTCGCCAGCTCGGCGCGCTTGATCTGACTTATCGTGATGCCGATATTATTTTCGTAGATCTCGTAGAAATCTTCGAAGAAGTTGTGTTCCTTATGCAGATAGTCCATGTCCTTAGCCCAGCTGACGAGCGATAGCATGATCTCCGCGGCGTCGCTGCCCGGGTCCTTGTCCGCCAAGCGTCGGGAGAAGGCGTAATGCAGCAGGTCGATCACCATCGGGTCAAACGTAAAGTCGTTGAACCTGCTCTCGGCGCCGACGCCCCTTCTCGTCGACGCGAATGATTTCCCCGTGCTGGGGTTGAGTATGTGAATTGCGTTGGAACCATCTCGCCATTGAGCGAGATACGCCTCGTGCACATAGTGGTGAAGCTTCTTACGGTTCTTGCTCTGGGGCATGGAATGTACGACTCCGTGTCAGTTGGCTGGCAATGAGGCGTCACCGCCTCCGGCTTATAATGGGCACATCAATCGGCGGGTCACCAAGACCAAAGAGGCGGGCTGCCGTTCATCGCATATCGTCTCGTGGTCGATGCCCCGATTCACGATACCTTGTCCGGCTCGAAGGCGTGGATCCGTCGCCTGTTGTCGTTCTTATCGAGGAGTAGGGAAGTGTCGTTAATGCACTGGTACGCGCAGCTTTACTCGCTATTGCCGGTCGGGCCGGCCAGAAGTTACTCGTCGTTGCCCGTCCATGATCTGACATCGAGCTTTGCTTCAAAGACTTCGATTCGACCGCTGCCCGCACCCACTGACAACCTGCGCTTTTCAATGTGGCGCCTGGCACATGCGGTCAAGAAGGCAGAGTGCGTCAACCCCGTGCTCGCGAGCATGGCCAACTCCATGACCCTCGGGTTCCTGCTCGAAAACCAACACCTGTTCGATTACTCCGGCACACAGTTCAACCTGGCCGATGGCGCCGCGTCATATCTCGATGATTTTTCCCAGACGGGATTGACGGGGCGCGTGGCGCAGGGATTTGCACTGCTGCAGATGGAGAACGAGGGTTACGCCTTCGTGGGTCGCTTCGACACCTTTCGTAAGAAGTGTGGCGTGGCAGTACCCACGGTTCCGTCAAGAAGGAGGAACAGGTTAGGAAAGCTAATTCCGAAGCGGATTCGATCACCGGACTTTGTCGTGGAGACAAAGTCAGGCGACCGAGCGCTCGTAGAGTCGAAGGGGAGCTTCCTCAACGGTGGAAAAGTCGCGGACATCAAGGGATCGATGTCCGATGCGTTGAAGCAACTAGCGCCGTGGGGAAGCCAGTTCAGCCCAGCAATCACTAAGAAATTCGCCGTTGGTACCTACCTGCGCGAGCCGGAATCCACCGATCGCGAGCCCTCACTCATGGCGATTGTGGATCCGGAAGGCGGTCAGGACGAAGACGCAGTCCCCGTTCCGCCCGACCTAGTGCGAAGACTCAACTACGCTGGTTGGCTCAGCGCCATGGGCTACCGAGCTCCGTCCCGTAACCTCGTCTCACCGCACTCGACGGACCGGGTAAGGGAGACTTTTCAAGTCGCCGAATTCGGCGGCGGGCGCTACGCGTACGTTCCGATTGCCTGGGTCCCGCCCCAGAAGCCGGACGACCTTCTACGGGTGTTTCACCTCCCGACGGGATGGCCAGGCGAGTACTCGATAGCGAATTTCCACGAAACCGACAATCAGATGATCGTCGTGCTCGCCCTGGATATCCAGGTTCTCGAGCGGGTGGCTCGAGCCTCGCGGTCGCGCAGTTGGTCCTCGCTGGAGGATGCGTCCTCTGACCCTGGCGACGCGGGTGCTTTCACCAAACGCGACGACGAGAGAGGAAATCGGTTCAGCGATGGCTCCTTCATGGGCCTCGTCCGCTTGGAGCAACTGTTCGTTTCCTCTTACGAGGCGGTAACCCTGGATTTCTAGCTGGGCTGTTCTGGCCGCAAGAACAATTGGACTTCTCGATCGCCGCGCTGGGAGTGGTAGGGCGTACCAGCCGGCGAAAAGCCGATTCGCCTGAGAGTCGCGTGCATCGCAACATTGTCGGCTCTGAAACAATGGTGTCAGGGACAATTTATCGTTAGCCGCCGGAGAGCATAAATTGTCCCTGACACCTTTTCTGCTGTCGTGAGGCTATCCATGAAAACGATGTGGCAGGGCGACGTCGCCCCACTTTCAGTAGAGGGACGACCTAGAGCCCAGAATCACTTTAACTGTTTCGCATATGCGGCGGGTAATCCGGCATCTCCTACACTTTCTCGACGGCTGCGGCTGCGCTTCGACCGCAAGACAATCGGAGATTCCCAATCACAGGAAGCGTCATGCTGAAGATATCGAAAGATTTGGAAGAGCACCTGCAGGGCACGCTGGGCGAAAGCGTGTTCCACCAGCCGGTGCGCGACCTGATGGCGGCCATCGCAGATCAATTCGAGACCGACGGGATGCTCTCGACCGTCAATCGCATGGCTAGCTACGGCGATGAGCGCTCCAAGGTGCTGCTAGCGGCGCTTGCCAGCGAGGCGGTTGTCGACAAGATCCTGGGTGCGTTCATGCCGCTGTATCAGCCACTGCGTCGCACGAACATCTATCTGAAGATCCAGATGCTGGAAGCCCTGGCACTTGTACCGAAGCACCTGACTGATGCGGCCGATCTGATTCGCGACGTGCGCAACCAGTTCGCTCACAAGCTCACGGTTGAAAAATTGAGCGATATAGATAACAGCTCAAGAGGCAATGTCGTTGTCAAGATGCAGCAGTATTGCGTACGACTGGGCATCAAATCTAAAGCCAGGCTTCACGATCGAACTTTCATCTTCGAAACCATCGCTGAGATCGCGACTACGGGCTTGTGGACATACTTGCCACTCGTGCGCGACTTGAACTCTGCTGTGCGAGATCAATCCTTGGAGAAGCAACTGCGCTTGCAGGCAGAGAGGCGCCTGAGTGAGCAAGCCGAAGCCATCCTCGCACACGTACAAGCGCCCGCACCGCTGGCTAACCGTGATGCTTTGGAGGGCGAAGGCCCTGGCGGCACTCTTTAAGTGATCCGACAAAGGGGGCGGAGGTCCAGATCCAGATCGAAGTGCATCACTGATGCCTCGTTATCAACGACCTCGGAGTCAGGTCTTATTCTGCCATATATGCCTGACTACTCAGACAGGCTGCACTTCAGTGCCGTTGATCTGGCTGTTGCCTTTGATCTTGGACTCCCCTTGTGAGGCGGTGAGTCGTGGACGACAGGCCCGCAGGGGAGTCGACACGATGTCGACTCCTTTTCGCCAGCACAGGGATGTGCTGTCGAAAAGCCCGGCCGCGGCTCACGGACTTGTCGGGCGAAGCCCGGCAAGCGCCGAGGAGGGTGGCCTCTCTTTGGGCCACGTTTCTCTGGCCACGCAGAGAAAGGTGGCTCGGCCACCGCAGGTGGACGAAACGCTCTTGCTCTACAAGCGGCAAGGCCGCCTAAACAATCGGCACCTGACTAACATTGTTCTTAGGATCCATCCAGAACGACTCATTGACGAAGCGCGCGAAGATTTCGCGCGGCAGGATCGAAGTGCGTTCAATCGGTTCCACCTTCGGACGCACCGTATGCAGACCGGGCATGCCGACGCGGGCGTCGAACTCGTCGGCCTGGAAGGCGATGTTTTCGAAATCGTGTTCGAACCAGGGTTCGCCGATGAACTGGTAGACCGCGCGCATCGCCGCGGAAGGATTGCGCACCAGGCTCTCGTAGGTCAGCAGCAGCAAATGGCCCGGGGCGTATTGGCCGTAGAACGCGTCCTTGGTCGCCTGGAAGGCGAAGCCGACCATGCCGCGCGGATCGGTGAGCGCCTCGACGCGCGAGTACACCGTGGTGTTGGTGTCGAAGCGGAACACCTTGCTGACGCCGACCGGTTGCCGGCGCACCAGCCGCTCCATGCTGTCCAGCACCCAGGACAACTGGCGCACGCACGCGATGACCTTCGCTTGCGGGAACAGCACGTCGAGCAAGGGCATGCGGCTGCACCACAGCCGGCTGGTGTCGAACACGACTGAGTCCGCGTGCCCCGCATGGAAGTTCTCGACCAGGCCGCGCAGCATCGCGACGCGCTGCTCGTCGGAGACGTCGAACGAGAAATCGTTCTTGCTGCTGGCTTCGGCGATCACCATGCCCATGATGTCGGCCAGCGGGCTGGTCATGCCGGCGCGGAAACGCGGGTTCTGGTTGAGGATGGCGGCCAGCAGGGTGCTGCCCGAGCGTGGCAGCCCGGAAATGAAGTGGAACTTCCGGGCCGGCGTGGCGGCGTCGTGGGCGGCGGGCATGCGGGCACTCTCCTGTGGATCGGTGAGGGGTGTGGCAGAAGCATACCCGGGCGGAACCTCACGGATGCCAGGGCGAGCAGGCTACGGGGTGGGCGCCGTCGAGGCGCGGATGCGCATCTGGTAATCGACCTCGACCATCCTGGCCTCGCCCTTGTTCAGTACGCGCAGAAGCAGCTCCTGGGTCGCGCGGCGGCCCATCTCGCGCACGGGCTGATGGACGGTGGTGAGCGGCGGCCACACCTGCGTCGCGATGGTCGTGTCGTCGAAGCCGCAGATGGATATCTCGCGCGGGATCGACACACCCGCCTCCGCGGCCGCCCAGATCGCACCGACGGCCATGTCGTCGTCGCCGGCGAACACGGCGGTCGGCCGCAGCGGCAGGGCCAGCAGCTGGCGCATGGCCGCCACGCCGGATTCGAAGGAGAACCGGCCCTGCACCATGTACGCCGGGTCTTCCTTCAATCCCGCGTGCGCGAGGCCGTCGCGGTAGCCGGCCAGGCGCCAGATGCCGGCGCCGTGTTCGGGATCGCCGAGAATGTGCGCGATGCGTCGATGGCCCAGCGACACCAGGTGTTCCACCATCGCCGCGGCGGCTTCGCGCTCGCGCAGCATCACGCCGATGCAACCTTCGGGGTGGCGCGGCGCGATCGAGGCGAACGGCACGCCGTTCCGGTGCAGGCAATCGAGCAACTGCGGGTGGTCGGTGAGCGGCGGCGTGAGGATCAGCCCGTCGGGCCGTTGTCGCGACAGGATGTCCTCGACGCGCTCGACGAAGTCCGCCGTGGTGGACACCAGCGGCTGCACCATCATGCTGTAGTGCTGCGCCTCGCACGCCTCCAGCACGCCGGCCTGCACTTCCATGATGTAGCTGGGCGAGCGGTTGTCGTACAGCAGGCCGATCATGAAGGAGCGATTGGTGGCCAGGCTGCGCGCCGAGGTGAGCGGCCGGTAGTTGAGCTCCGCGATGGCAGCCAGCACGCTCTGGCGCATGGCGGCGCTCACGTTCGGATCGTTATTGAGCACCCGCGAGATGGTCTTCTTCGAGGTGCCGACGGCACGGGCGACGTCGGTGATGGTCACGCGCGCCATGCGGGTCTGTCCTTGTTCAATGCTTCGTTCCTTGCGCAGCAGTCAGGCCTTTTTCCACGACAATCGGGAAGCTGCGCGTGGGCGCGTTCCACCCACTGACCTCGACGACAGGCGCCGCGCTCCCCTGCCCTGCATGGCGCGCCGTCACGGTCAGCGATTCGCCCGGCCACAGCGTCACGTCGTTGTCGCTCCACAGGATCGGAAGCACCAGTTTGCCACCAGCGGCCTGGCGGATCGACAGGTGCTGGAACAACGCCACGCCCCTGGCCGACGCAGGCATCGTCAGGGTCACGCTGACCGTTTCTTCCGCTCCCACATGCTGCATCGACGCGCGCACCTCGCTGGTCACCGCCGGCAGGGACTGCAACGCGGTCAGGTCCGCGTAGTGCGTCACCGGCGTGAGGTACCAGTTCGAATGCGCCCAGTCGAGCGTGTCCGCTTGCGTGGAAAGCCAGTACACGTTGCGGCTGACCGGATGGCCATCGGCGGAGGCAAGCTCCAGCTCGACGAAGTACGTCGGCGACAGGCCGGCCGGCGCCGGCAGTGTCGCCACTTGCCGCGTGCCGTTGCCCGGCAGGTCGATGTTCTGCACGCGCCGCTCGTCACGCACGCTGCCGTCCAGGTTGCGCACGCGGATGCGCGCCTGCAGGCCATGCCGGTCGGTGA
Source organism: Rhodanobacter sp. T12-5 (assembly GCF_008329435.1). Classification (GTDB taxonomy): domain Bacteria; phylum Pseudomonadota; class Gammaproteobacteria; order Xanthomonadales; family Rhodanobacteraceae; genus Rhodanobacter. The sequence continues at coordinate 681,686 of NZ_NPKN01000001.1, read as the reverse complement.
GCGTCTGGTTGACCAGCACCACGTCGTGCGTGTCGTACGAGTACTGGATGTGCACCGGCTCGTTGGCCTTCCTGGCGCCGAAGTAGGCGCCGGCCGGATTCATGTAGTAGTCGTACAGATGCCAGTGCAGCGACGGCCAGGCGTTGTTGAGCATCCAGTAGATGACGCCGGTCGAGGGGTTGGCCGCGTCCATGTGCGCGTTGTACGCCTCGAACTGGGCGCGGGTGTTGTCGTAGTTGTCGAGCTGCGCCTTGGCCACGTAGTCGGCGAGGCTCTTCGGCGCGCCGTAGCGTTTGGCCAGCGCCGTGGCGAACGGCGCGATGCTCGAGAACGTCGACCAGTCCGCGGCGGCGTGATACTGGCGCAGCTCGGGATGCTTCCACAATGCGTCCTGTTCCTGCGGCGACAGCATGCGGGTAAGGTCTTCCAGGCGCGGGATGTCGGCGCCCGCGCTGGTTTCGGAATTGAAGCCGAACGCGCCGCCCAGCTTGTCGGCGTACCAGTAGGAAGGCGGCACCCAGGCGTACGGCCCGGTCATCTTCATGCCGGACGGTCCGGTCTCGGCGGTGGCCTGGGCGACGGCCGCCGCGATGATCGGCGCAGGCCAGTCCTCGGCCTGCAAGGTGTCGACGTACATCTTCGCGATTGCCGGCGGCGGCGCATTGTCGCTGCCGATCAGGAAGCCGATCACCGACGGATGGTTGCGCAGCAGGCGCGCTTCGCTGGCCATCGAGGCTTGCGCCACTTTCAGGTCCGCCGCGTCCCACGGCGCGCCGCCGGTCTTGGCCGCCGACTCCCATTTGTCGCAGCATTCCCAGCCGGCCAGGATCATGATGCCGTCGCGGTCGGCGAGCTCGTAGAAGCGCGCGTTCTCCAGCTTGCCTTCGCTGCGGATGGTGTTGAGCCCGAGGTTGCGGACGTAGCTGAACTCGGCCTCCATCCGTGCGGGATCGTCGCGCAGGAACATGTCCGGCGCCCAGCCCGCGCCGCGGATCAGGATCGGCTTGCCGTTGACGAGGAACTGGCGATAGCCCTGCTTCGTCAGCCTGGAGCTGACGCTGCGTATGCCGAACGTCGCGCTGGTCTTGTCGGAGGTGGCGCCATCGACGCTGGCGGCCAACTGCAGCGAGTACAGCGGGTGGGCGCCCATGCCGGTGGGCCACCAGATTTTCGGATGGCTGAGGTCGAGGCCGGGATCGGTCTTGGCGGTGAACGATACTGTCTGCGTTTTACCGGCGGCGAGATGGATCGTCCGCTGCAGCGAAACGCCGGCCACTTCGCCCGTGATCGTTGCCTCGTGCGCCACCACGTCGAGGTTGCGTGCCTCCACCTTCACGGTCAGCGCGGCGTGCGCGAGATCGGGCAACGACAGCGCCGGCGTCACGTGCGCAAAGCGCAGCTGCACCGGTCCGCTCTGCACGATGTCCACGCCGCGCCACGGGCCCATGTTGTTGTCCGGCGGCGTCGGGTTCCAGTCGACCCAGCCGATCGACAGGCTCCGCCGCGGGTCGGCCGGATGCACGCGCAGCGCGAGGATGTTGCTGCCCGCTTGCACCCACGGCGTCACGTCGAGCTCGTGCACGGGATAGGCGCCGGCGACGCTGGCCTGGTCGGCGACCAGATGCCCGTTCACCCACACATCGGCGCTGGCGATCATGCCGTTGGTGCGCAGCAGGGTGTGCCGCCCATGCTTCGCCGCAGGCAGAATGAACTCGGTGCGATACCACCACGGGTTCACGAACAGGCTGCCGCTGGCATCGGGTGCCTGCACCGCGCGCAGGTTGTCGCTGTAGAACACGTCCTTGTACGCGTCGTTTTCCAGCAAGCCCGCCATCACCGTGGCGCGGCCGCTGACCGGGTACCAGCCTTCGGTGGAATATCCGGCGGTGGAAATCTCGGCGCCGCTTTCCTGCGCCTTGTCGCTGGCCTGGATCTGCCAGCCGGCCACGGCGGTGGTGGAGCCGCCGCTGCCGTCCACCCGCGTGGGCGCGAAGGTTGCGCTGCGCGCAGTCGGCACGGCCGCCGAGGCCGCCAGCGCGATCATCGAAAGGAACAGGGAGGTGGCCAGGAGGCGCATGGCGTCAGTCCTTCTCAAGATAGGCTTCGCGGATTTCCACGGGTGCGAACGGCCAGGAGCGATTCACCCTGGCCCATATCGCGAACACCACCAGCCCGGCCACGATCCAGATGCCGGACAGGATCAGCGACAAGGTGGACGCCGACACGTAGACGTAGATCCAGCCGACCAGCGCGATCACGCACGGCACCGGGTACAGCCATTGCCGATACGGCCGATGCAGTTCCGGCTGGCGCTTGCGCAGCACCACCAGTGCGGCGATCTGCGCGATGAACTGCACGATGATGGTGGCGGCCAGCAGCATGTTGATGACTTCGGCCAGATCGAAGAACGTGCCGATGGCCGTGATCACGCCCATCGTGAGCAGGGCCACGTGCGGAAAGCCGTGCCTGGCGTGCAGCTTGCCGAACACGGACAGGAACACCTTTTCGTGCGCCGCCTGGAACGGCACGCGCGAGCCGCCGAGCAGGCCGGCGAACACCGAGGCGAACGCGGTCACGATGATCAGGACGGTCATCACCGCGGCCGCCGTGTGGCCCCAGCTGTGCTCCACCACCAGCGACGCAATGGATTTGGATTGCGCGATCTCCTGCCACGGCGCCACGCCGAGCACGCTGATGTTGAGGATGAGGTAGACGAACATCATCGCGATCACCGAGATGATGATGGAGCCGGGCATGGTCCGGCCCGGGTCGCGCAGCTCGTCGCCCATGTAGGCGGTGGTGAAGTAGCCGAGGTAATCGTAGATGCCGATGATCAGCCCCGCGCCGAGGCCCACGAAGAACTTTCCACCGAACATGCCTTGCGGATAGGTGAAGGCGTAGGCCGGGTGAAAATCCGAGAAGCCCGCCGCCGATACCCCGATGACGGAGAGCAACATGATCACCCACAGCGCGATGGTGATCACGCGGATCGACTCGATCCGCCGGTACAGCAGCAAGGTGACCAGGGCGGTCGCCGCCAGGCTGATCAGGTGCACCTCCCACCAGCCCAGGTGCGGGAAGAAGAAGCCCAGGTACTCGACCATGCCGATGATGCCGGTGGACATCAGCAACGGGATCGTCAGCAGCACCGTCCAGATGAACAGGAACGGCATCAGCTTGCCGGTGCGGTACTGGAAGGCTTCGCGCAGGTAGACGTAGGTGCCGCCGGAGCCCGGCATCGCCGCGCCCAGTTCCGCCCAGACCATGCCGTCGGCCACCGCGAGGATGGCGCCCACGATCCAGCCGATCACCGCCTGCGGCCCGCCCATGGTGGCGACCATGATCGGGATGGTGATGAACGGCCCTATGCCGCACATCTGGGTCATGTTGATCGCGGTGCCGGAAAACAGGCCGATGGAGCGATGGAAGCTGCTGCCGCGGGTGGGTTGGGTCGCGTTGGAGTGCATGATTGCCTTGTCGCGCTGGTTGCTCGCTCGAAATCCGACCCGTTCGCGCCGAGCGTAGGCCCGAAGGGCCGAAGTCGAAGGGCCGTCATGCCACGGCCGCTTCGACTCCGCTTGCTAGCGCAAGCTACGCTCAGCGCGAACGGGGTGTATTGCCGGATGTCCGGCCCCGATCACCACTGACCGCGAATGCCGACCATGAACATGCGCTCCGAAAAGTTCGAGTGCGCCGGCTGATCAGGCCACACCAGGTAGTAGCGCTGGTACTCGTTGGTGAGGTTGGTGCCGTCCACGAACACTTCGGCGGAATTGGCGATCTTGTACGAGACCGACGCATCGAGGTACTTCTGCGGTGCCTCGTACATCTCCATGCCGGTGATGCCGCCGACGTCCTCCGACACCGCGCGCCGCGACCGGTAGTTGTACGCAACGCGGGCCTGGAAGCGGTCGTCCTGGTACCACAGGATGAAGTTGCCGGACTTGGTCGAATTGTCCTGGAACGGGATCTTGTGGCCGGCCAGATCGGTGGCTCCCGAGTCGCTCGGCGCGTACGTCGCGTTGATCTCCATGCCGGTCTTGGACAGGATGCCGGGCAGGAAGGTGAACCCCTGGCGGTAGTCGAACTCCGCGCCCTTGATGCTGTTGCCGGTGCCCTGGATGGGTTCGGTGATGGTGACGCAGTGATTGCGCACCACACCATCCTCGTCGGGCAGCGTGCAATCGGTGACGCTGCCGCTCTTGATGAAGCTCTGCACGTTGATGCGGAACAGCGCCAGGCTGATCATGCTGGTGGGGTTGATGTAGTACTCGAGCGAGGCGTTGTAGTTCTTGGAGCGCCACGGGTCGAGGTGGGGGTTGCCGTTGGAATTGCCCGCCGCCACGCGGAACAGCGGGCCCTGCGGGGTTTCCACCAGCGAATAGTTGAGCTCCAGGCCGCCGCCCCAGGTGCTGAGATCGAGCGGCATCATGTTCTTGGAGTAGGCCAGGCGAAACTTCAGGTCGTCGGTGACGTCCAGCGCGAAGTTGGCGGCCGGCAGGTAGTCCTTGTAGCTGCGCTGCGTGAGCTGGGCACCGACGTCGGCAGGCTCGGTGCCGTAGGCGCCGGGATCGCCGCTGAGGCGCTGGGTAACGTCAAGATTGGTGCGGACCACACGCATGCCCACGTTGGCGCTGTACGGCATGTTTCCGATGTTGCCGGCGAAGTCGGCCTGCAGGTAGGCGGAGGTTTCCTTGATGCCCACGGCCCAGGTGGTTCCGGGTTCTCCCTGCCGCACGGTCTGGGGATAGAGCGATTTCCAGTACGCCTCGGGGTTGTCCATGGCATGCGGGTCGATCGCCCAGAAGGTGATCCCCGAACCGAGCAGGTTGCTGTACTGCTTCCAGTTGTTGGCCAGCGGCCCGGGCGTGTTCGGAATCTGCAGCGCCGAAATGGGGCCGGCGCGGAAATACCCCTGTGCATTGCCCGCGGTACACGCGCCGCTGTTCAACACCACATCCGCGCCCACGTAACGCACCAGGCATCCGTTCGGATCACTGGCACCCATGCCGGCATACACCGGCGTGACCAGGGTGTACCCGATGTTGTCGGCATGGCGGATGCTGTTGCGCACGCCGAAATCCAGCTTGAAGCCGCTGTCGAAGTCGTAGTGCCCATCGAACCGCAGCGCGTTCAGAGCGACCTTGCGGTCGTAGTCGCCGGCAGACTCCAGCGTCTTCATCGTCCAGCCGTTGGGGTCGGCGAACTGGTTGGACAGCGACGAGGGCATGCCAATCGTGATGTTGCGGCCACGCAGGTCGGCGGTGACCGGAACCGTGTTCTGCGGCATGCCGTTGGCGTTGAAGACGCGGTTGCCGCCGAGCTGGTCGGGAAAGATGTAGGTGCCGGGCGGCACGGCGTTATCGGGTACGCCATCCATCAGCACGTTGGACCACAGGCCGCCATCGGAATTGGAGATGTTAATGTCGGTCTCGACGTTCGACTGGCGCGCGGTGTCGTGGATGCCGCGCAGGCTTGCCGTGAAGGGACCGCCGTTGTCGAAATCCAGCTGGGCATTGAAGTTTCTCGCGGTGGAGTCCTTCCGGGTGACCTGCGAGAACGATTCCACGTCGCCCGGCCACTTCTCGTAGACCTGGGTGGTGTACAGGTGCGTGCCGTCCCAGCCCGGCTCGGGCGTGCCGTAGGAACCGGCCACCGGGCTGCCGGTGTCGCGCGACTGCAGCGGCACGTAGGTCGCGCCCTGCCAGTTGGTGGAGTTGATCTGGATGCCGACGTTGCGGTCGAACTGTTTCTGTTGCGCGTAGAAGTAGTCGCTGGTGAAGGTGAAGCCGCTGCCCAGGTCCATCTGGAACGAGGCGCTGCCCGACTTGCGCTTGCGCTGGGTGGTGATGTCGTACAGGCCGATGTTCTGGCTGCCCATGAACACGCCATTGGATTTGCCGTCGCCGTTGACGTCGACGCTGCCGTCGGGGTTCTGCACGATCTGCGAAGGAATCGGCGCGCCGTTCCACGGCGTCAGGAAGCCGTTGTAGCCGCCCGCGCTGGCCGCGTTTTCACCGTTCAGCACCACGCCGTACTGGTCCAGCCCCTCGTTCGAGTTGGAGCGCGTGGTGTCGGAATAGTCGGCGGAAACCAGCAGGCCCCAGCGGCCGCCGTCGTTGTACGAAATGAGCCCGTTCGCTTCCGGCCCCCACTTGCTGCTGCTGCGCCCGCGCTCCCCGTTGGCGGAGTAGCTGTAGGTGAAGCCGCTGGGCAGATCCCACGGCCGATACGTATGCAGGTCGAGCGCGCCGCTGATGCCGCCGTCGGTGGTGCTGGCGGTGGGCGACTTGATCACGTCCACGCCGTGGAACAACGTGGCCGGCAACATGGTGAAGTCGGGTTGTTGCGAGTCGATCTGATCGGCCGTGATGAACGCTTCGCCGTTCAGCATGGTGCCCACCTCGGGCAGGCCGCGCACGTCCACCGTGGTGCCCACGCCGGCGTCGCGGTTGACCTGCACGCCGGTCACGCGCTGCAACGCATCGGTGATGGTCACGTCGGGCAACTGGCCGATGCTCTCGGCGGTGATGCTGTCCTGGATGTTCGGTGCCAGACGCTTCAGCTCGATCGCGCGCATCTGCGAGGCGCGTACGCCGACGACGGTGACGGAGGACAGGGTGACGGCTTTCCTGGCGTCCTTGTCCTGTTCCGCCTTGGACGGCGGCGCCGATGCGTCCTGGGGCGCGGTAGCTTGCCGACCCGAGGTGTCCACCTGGGCGGCGCCGGTAGGCGACGACGCCATGGCTGATGTCGCCACGGCCGCGAGCAAGGACATCGATATGGCCAATGACAAGGGATGCCTGCGATGTTTGGTGGACATGAGCTTTTACCTCTTGGTTGATGCCTGCCGAGCCCTGGTGCTCCACGAAGCCCCGTGATTTGCTTATCCGGTCAACTCGCCCGCCGGGCTGCGCCCGCGAGATACCACCTGGCTGCACCGAGCACGCCCTGGCGCCCGTGTTCCGTGACCCACACCGGAATCCGCGACAGGAGTGCACGCACGCTGCGTCCGTGCAGGAAACGCTCTTCGAACGCACTGCGCTGGAGCGACGTGAACATCGAATGCAGGAAGCCACCGGCCAGATGCACGCCGCCGGTGCTCATGAAGGTCATGGCCAGGCTTCCGGCGAAACTTCCCAGCGACGCACAAAAGAGCTGCACGGCTTCCACCGCCTGTCCGTCACGCCATGCAGCGGCCGCCGCGGTGACTTCCTCGGGCGTTGCGAGCCGCGGCGTTTCCCCGCGCAATGCGCACAGGACGCCATACAAGGTCAGCAGGCCGGGGCCCGACACGATGCGCTCATAGGCGAGATAGCCGCCCTCGGGCATCAGGTGTGCGAGCACCTCGCGTTCGCGAATCGAATGGGGTGCGAAATCCATCTGGCCGGCTTCCGTCGCCAGCACGCCACCGCCGGCAGAGGCGGGCAAGCGCACCGCCGCGCCCAGGCCGGTGCCCGGCCCGATCACCAGGATCGAACCATCGGGCCGGATATCCGGCCCGCACAAGAGCCGCGAGCTGCTGGCAGAGCGGTTGTCGAAGGCATAACCCAACGCCTCGAAGTCATTGAGGACGGCAACGTCTTCCAGCATCAACGCCTGGCGCAACGGCGCCAGGCGGATCGGCCAGGGGGAGTTGTCGTTCAACACTTCATCGCCCTTTACGTGGCCGGCACAGGCGAGCACGCAATGCCGCACGGGAGTTTGCGCAACGCTGTCGACGAACGATCGCAACAGTTCCGCCAGCCCCTCGAATGCCGCGCATGCCAGCTTGCGATAGGCAAGCACCTCGACCCCGCACTCGGCGTCATGCGACATCCGCATCAAGGCGACGCGGGCAAACGTTCCGCCAACGTCGGCCGCCAGGAACGGCATGGCCTGGACGCTCACTGATGGATCCGGATGGGTGATCGCTGCGTTCACTGTGCCTCCCCGCACCGGAACGGGTATCAGAGTGCGAGTCATTGTCACCGGTGTCAACTTGCAACGCGGCAAACGTCATGATCGACATGACTATGTTTAAACATTTGATGTGAAGGCAATTTTTCCTTTGGCCCGGAGAAATTCATCGCGACATATACTTCATCGCAACAATTCCGGGCAGGCCAGCGATACATGCTTGCCAACCAGCTCGCTTCGCCAGCACGGCGACTGCCGAAAGAGGACCGGTATGGAGAATGAACTCAGCCGCGTCGTCGATGTGTTGCCCTGCAGACGATCGGCCATGCCATCGAACTGAACCCGCGACGCGCTGGGCCAGGAAGAAAACCTGCAAGTGCTGCAGAGGGCTTACGCGTCGCTCACGCCGCGCGAACAGCAAGTGCTGGCGAAGGTCGTGGCCGGCCCTCTGAACAAGCGGATCGGCGCCGACCTTCGGCTTCGCGGGATGCCCACCATCGGCCAAAACCGAGTCAGTCGGTATTCGGTCGGCGGAGATCCGGCCCCAGGGCGACATCCGGCAGAACGAAGGCATGCATTTCCCTCCACCGGCCCGACGAGTTCTCCAGCAGCGTGATCGCGCGACAGTTGCCATGAATCGGGCCGTGGGCCTGCATCGCAGCGGCAAGCTCCCGCTCCGCGAGGTCCGTTTCGGTCGGGCTGCCGTGCGCGACCGTGAGGTGCGGGATGATGGCCTCGTGCTCGCCACGGAACGGCGGATATTCGGGAAAGCGTTGCGCCAGTTTCTGCGTGAGTGCGATGAATGGTTCGGCGGGCTCGGGGGCCAGATACGTCACAGCCGGAAAGCGGGCGATCCGGGACAGCGTGAACGGGAACGATGGCATCCCATCAAACACCGCTTGCGCACGCCGGAGCACCGCATCCGTGATGCGTTCCGGCGGCATGAACGGGAAAAGCACGGTGATGTGGGCGGGCACGCCGAGCCGCGCCGAAGCATCGAAGCGTTCGCGCAGGCTGCCGACGCAGTGTTCTGCCTCGGGCACGCGGATGATGAATGCGGACTCGGCCATATCCTGGAGCGCCTGTTCGAGTTGAGTTGTATGTCCTGAAGTCTGACGTGACTGGGTGAAGCCGGCGGCACGGTACTCACCACCGCTACGTTGCGTTGATATCCGTCAGGCGATGGTTGTCGGATCGAAAGCCGCCCGTCAGCTACTCATGGCACCTCCACCAGGGTCCCCTGGTGGAACACGATCTGCCACTCCTCGCCGTTGCGCCGCCAGACCGTGCTGCGGCGGCTCACCCGCTCGCCCTGCTCCAGGGTGTACGTGAGCAGATACGTTTCCGGTCCGAGTTCGCGACAGTGGAAGTCGCGGGTTTTCCAGGTGTGTTCGGCGGGGTCGGGCGCGCGGTGTTCGAGTATGTCGAGCACGTGGGCACGGCTGTAGCGCTGGCCGGAGGCACCGATCTCCCAGAAGTCCGCAGCGGCCATGCGCTCGAAGTCGGCGCGGGTGCTGCCGAATTCGGGGCGGTGGAAGATCGGCTCGCGGCGGCGCAGTTCATCGAGTACGCCGGCCAGTTCGGGTGGGGTGGCAAGATCGGGTTCCATCGCGGCCTTCATCGCATCCAGTTTCACGGTCCAGCAGCCTTCCATGTTGATTGCTCCGGTGACTGCCACAACTCGATGCGGGTGCCTTCGGGGTCGGTGATCCAGCCGAAGCGGCCGAACTCGCTCTGGTCGACGCGTTCGTCCACGTCGACGCCATCGGCGCGCAGTTGCGCCAGCAGTGCGTCGAGGTCGTCGACGCGGAAATTGATCATGTACGGTTGCGGGCCGGGGCCGAAGTAGTCGGTGTCGGCGGCGAACGGCGACCACAAGGTGTAACCGGGGTGTTGTTCGTCTTCGTTGAAGCGCACGCCGCCCCAGTCCTCGACGGTCAGTCCAAGATGTTTTGCGTACCACGCCGACAACGCCGCGGGGTCGCGCGATTTGAAGAAGATACCGCCGAGTCCGGTGACCTTGGCCATGGTGGAGTTTCTCGCGTTGTGTCTGCCATGTTGTCGTGTAGGAGCCCGCTCGCGGGCGATGCTTTTCTGCGGGAATCGGGAATCGGGAATCGGGAATCGGGAATCGCAAAAGCATCGCCCGCGAGCGGGCTCCTACGGGGTTGTCTCTACGTCGACAAAGAATGCCTGCACATCGGCCAGCTCGCGGGTGCGCGGCATCGGCGGCAGGCTGGCGAGGAACAGCTTGCCATAACCCTTGCCGGTGAGGCGCGGGTCGCACAGCACCAGCACGCCGCGGTCGTGCACGTCGCGAATCAGGCGGCCGGCACCCTGCTTCAGCGCGATCACCGCGCTGGGCACCTGCCAGCCCATGAACGGGTTGATGCCGGACTGTTCGAGTGCGGCGAGGCGGGCCATGAGCACCGGATCGTCGGGCGCGGCGAACGGCAGCTTGTCGATCACCACCACGCTGAGCGCCTCGCCGACCACGTCGACGCCTTCCCAGAAACTGGCTGCGCCGAGCAGCACGCCGTGGCCGCTGGCGCGGAACTCTTCCAGCAGCCGCGGGCGCGGCGCGGTGCCCTGCACGAACAGCGGCCACGGCACCTTGTCCTGCAACAGCTCGGCGGCACGGCGCAACGCGCGATGCGAGGTGAACAGCAGGAAGGCGCGGCCGTGGGAGGCGTGCAGCACCGGCAGCACCGCCTCGATCACCTGCTCGGTGTAGTCGCGCGCGTTCGGGTCGGGCAGGCCCGGCGGCAGGTAGCACAAGGCCTGGCGCGCGTAGTCGAACGGGCTTTCCAGGCTCAGCGTCTGCGGCTCGTCCAACCCGAGCTGGCGCGCGAAGTGGTCGAAGTTGCCGGCCACCGACAGCGTGGCCGAGGTGTGGATCCACGCCGCCTGGGTGCGCTCGCGCAGGCCGCGCATCGGCAGCGCCAGGTCCAGCGGTGTGGCGTACAGCGCGAAACCGCGCGGGAAAGTTTCGTACCAGCGTACGTCCTGGTCGCCGTGCGATTCGATGATGCGGTCGAGCCGTTCGGCGAACAGTTCGGCGCGCTCGTGCAGGTTGGCGAAGCCGCGCGAGCGCTCGGCCTGCGAGGCGAGCAGTTCCGCCAGCGTGGCCAGCAGTTCGCGCAGGTCGTGCAGCCCCTCGCGCACGCCGGCGCGATCCTCCAGTTGCTGGAACGCACCGCGCGACGGCAACGCATCCATCGCCAGGCGCAGCTTGCGCAGCGCGCCCTGCAAAGCTTCCACCGGCTCCAGCAGCAGGCCGATCGCGCCGGTGACGCCACTGCATTCGGTCAGCGTGTCCTGCGCCATCTCGGTGAGCTGGCGCGCGCTGACGCTCTGCGAAAAGAACTGGCCGGCGAGCTCGGGAATCTGGTGCGCTTCGTCGAGGATGAAGGCGACCGCGCCGGGAAGGATCTCGCCGAAGCCTTCCTGCTTCAGCGCGAGGTCGGCGAACAGCAGGTGGTGGTTGACCACCACCACGTCCGCCTCCATCGCCTCGCGGCGTGCCTTGAACACGTGGCAGTCTTCGTAGAACGGGCACTCCACGCCGAGGCAGTTTTCCGGCGTGGAGGTGACCCGCGGCCACAGCGGCGATTCCTCCGGCACCTCGGCCAGTTCCATGCGGTCACCGCGGCGGGTGCGCGCGGACCACGCCCGGATCGTCGCCAGTTGCGCGGCCTGCGCGCGTTCGAAAGTGGCGCCCTCGCGCACGGTCTGGTCCAGCCGGTACAGGCACAGGTAATTCGCGCGGCCTTTCAGCAGCGCCGTCTTCAGCCGCGCACCGAGGACCGAGCGCACCTTCGGCAGGTCGCGAAAGTACAGCTGATCCTGCAGCGCCTTGGTGCCGGTGGAGATGATCACCCGCTCGCCCGACAGCAGCGCCGGCACCAGGTAGGCGTAGGTCTTGCCGGTGCCGGTGCCGGCCTCGGCGACCAGCGTGTCGCGCCCGGCGATGGCCTGCTGCACCGCGCGCGCCATTGCCTGCTGGGCGAGCCGTGGCGCGAAATTCGGCAGCTCGCGCGCGAACGGGCCGTCGGCACCGAGCAGGGCGCCGATATCGTCTGACTCGGTGTCGTCCAGTGCAGTCATCGGCCAAGTATGGCGGAGCGGGTGATCGCGGCAAACCATCGCGACCAGGTCGCGGGAACCCCGCCTCTGGTCACCGCATCCACTGGACATCGCCGCATCAGCTCGCGAAGGAGAATCGACATGCGACTGTCCGCCCCATCACCCGCGCCCGTCCTCGATCTCGTGGACATTCGCGGCGAGCCGATCGCGATCGGCGGCCATGGCCGTCGCACGTTGCTGTCCTTTTTCCGGGATGCGGCCTGTCCTTTCTGCAATTTTCGCATCTACGAACTGACCAGCTTGTACCCGACCCTTTCGACACGGGGGCTCGATATCGTCGCCGTGTTCAGCGCATCGCAGGCCGAGGTGCTGCGTTTCGCCGGACAGCGTCCGCGTCCTTTCAGCATTGCGGCCGATCCGACGTCGCGGGCACACGAGATCTACGGCATCGAGCGATCGTTCTGGCGCAAGTGGAAAGCCGTGCTGACGCGCGTGCCGACCCTGCTCAGGGGCATGCGCCTGGTGGGGCTTGCCGGCCTCGACACCGGCAACTTGATGCCGGCGGATTTCCTGATCGACGAGAACGGCTGCATCGTCGAGAGCTGGTACGGCCGCGACGCGGGTGACCGCATTCCGATCGCGCGGGTCGAGCGGTTCCTCGATCGCGGTCAACTCCGTCGCGCCGCCTAGCGACGCTCGCGCTCAGTAACGCGGAATGCCCGCCTTGTGGCATTGCTGCACCCACTTGCGCGCCGTTGCCGCGCCGGCCGCGTCATGTGCCTGCAGGCGCATCTCGACGATGGTCTGCCAGTTGCGCGCACATAGCGCCCCGAGCTTCGGACCGAGCGACCATGACTGGTGCGCAAGCTTTTCGGCCTCGGCGAACTGGTGCAGGCGCACGGCGATCTCGGCGCGATCCTGCAGCAGGTCCGGCGAGTCCGGGCCGAGCTTGAGTGCCTGGTCGAGCTTTGCGGCAGCCTCGGCATACTTGCCGGCACGTTCGTCGCTTTGCGCGGCTTCCTGCAGCGCAGCGACGCCAGGATCGCGCAGCGGGTTGACGTCGATGATGGACTTCTCGCGATCGCCAGCGGCGCGGATCGCCGCAACCAGGTCGTAGCTTGGCGTCGCCGCCGGCGCGGGCGGCGATGGTGCCGTCGCGAACATGCCGCAGCCGGCCAACATGCCTGCGGCAAGCAGCAAAGGCAGCAGACCAAAATATCGGGATGAGGTCGGCATGATCAATTCCGCTGTGGAGTGCCGTCGGCGGGCGGCACGCTGCCGGCCGCGGGAGGTTGGTCGCCACCACCGAACAGGCTCTGGATGCCCTGCCAGAAGCAGCCTTCGGTGTCGGCCGGCAAGCTGCCGGCGACAACCGGCACCTGCTGCGCCCCTTGGCATTGCGACTCGGTGCGCTTGCCGTTGGTCGGGTCGACCCAGGCCATCTCCAACCCTTCGCCCGGCGCGGCGGACAGGGGCCGGGTCGGCAACCTGGCGAACAGATCGCGCCACGCGCGCAGGCCACCGCTGGCACCGAACAGGGTGGTCGGCTTGTTGTCGTCGCGCCCCATCCAGAACACCGCCAGGTGCTCGCCGGTGAAGCCGGCAAACCAGCTGTCGCGCATGTCGTTGCTGGTGCCGGTCTTGCCGGCGGCGTGCAGCCATGCCAGTCCGGAATTTCCGATCGCGCTGGCCGTGCCGTATTCGGCCACCTGCTGCATCGCCCATGTGGTCAGACGGACGGCCTCCTGGTACTCGCCCTTGCCGCCCTGCACCTGGTAGCGCTTGATCGTGCGGCCATTGCCGTCGAGTACGCCGCGCACCGCCACCAGCGGCATCGCGTGTCCATCGGCGGCCAGGTACTGATAAAGATGCGCCACCTGCAAGGGTGCCAGGTCGATCGCGCCGATCAGCAGCGAGGGACTGGGATTGACGTCGGTCAGACCGAACGACTCCAGGAAGGCCCGGATCCGCGGCAGACCCACCGCGAGCCCGAGATGGATGGTCGCCAGGTTCCACGAATGCGCCAGCGCATCGACCATGGTCAAAGGATCGTGACTGCGGTGGTCATCATTCTGCGGCGTCCACATGCTGCCGTCGGGCTGGCGCATGCTGACCGGGCTGTCGTCCATCAGGCTGGCCAGGTTCCAGCGCTGCGGCTGGGTCAACGCCACCAGGTAGACGAACGGCTTGATCGTGGAACCGATCGGCCGGCGCGCATCCAGCGCCCGGTTGAAGCCGGGGTCGCCTGGCGTCCTGCTGCCGACCACGGCCAGCACGCTGCCGCTGTGCGCATCGGTCACCACCGCCGCGGCCTGCACGCCATCGCCGCGTTTGCCCAGGCCCTTGAGCGTGCCGGTGATCGCCTGCTCGGTGTACAACTGGGCGGCCGGATCGAGCGTGGTGAAGATCGACAGGTTGCCGTCGCGCAGCGCCTGCTCGTCGAAATCGGCGGTGATCTGCGAACGCACCAGATCCATGAACGCGGGGAAGCGGTTGTGCGGCAGCTGGCCGTTCTTGACGATGTCCAGCGGCGCGGCCTGCGCGGCATTGAGTTGCCCGGCGGTGATCAGGCCGGTATCGAAGAATTCCTGCAGCACCAGGTTGCGCCGGGTCATCGCGCGCTTGGGCGCGCGGCGCGGATCGTAGTAACTGGGACCCTTCACCATGCCCACCAGCAGCGCGATCTCCTGCGGACGCAGATCCTGCAGTCGTCGGCCGAAATAGAACTCCGACGCGGCTCCGAAACCGTGCACGGCCTGCCCGCCCTGCTGGCCAAGGAAAACGTCGTTGACGTAGGCCTCGAGGATCCGCCCCTTGCTGTAATGCGCCTCCAGCAGCAGCGACATCAATGCCTCGTTGACCTTGCGCGCGAGGGTCTGGTCGCGGCTCAGGAACAGGTTGCGCACCAGTTGCTGGGTCAGCGTGGAGCCGCCCTGCACGGTATGGCCGGCGCGCAGGTTGGCATAGGCGGCGCGCACGATGGCGCCGAAGTCGATCCCGATGTGGTGCTTGAAGTCGCGATCCTCGACCGCCTGCAGCCCGCTCAACAGCAGCGGCGGCACGTCGGCCAGGTGCACGAAGCGTCGTTCTTCCTGGCTGGCACCGTAGAGCGTGGCGATGCGCGCCGGATCCAGATGGGTCAGGGCGATGTTCTTGCCGCCGGTCGCGTCCTGCACCGACTGCACCACGCCCTTGCCCAAGGTGACGCGGATGCGCTTGGGCAGCTCGCCGCCATCCGGGCCGGCGTAGCCGCTCGAGGAAATGGTGTAGCGCCCGCCCTGCTTCACCCAGCTGCCGGCAACCTGGCCGTGACCGTCGGCGCTGTAGCCGGCGAAGGTCAATTCCAGTTCCAGCGCCGCCGGCGTCATCGGCATGCCGGCCGCCAACGGCAACGGCCGCGCGTACACCCGGGTCGGCACCGCGAAGACCAGGTCGTTGAAGCGATCCTGCACGCGCTTGTTCAACACCAGCGTGTAGGGCAGCACGAAACCGACCAACAGGCCCATGCCGATCCAGAACGGAATGCGCAGCCATGGCCAGCTACGGTGCGCCAGCGAACGAATACGAGTCAGAAAGGCCAACGTGGGGGAATCCGGCAATCGGTGGTCCGACGATGATAGGGCCTGCTACCCGGCGCGCATATGAACGCGGCGGCCGGTTTTGTGGCAGAACGCGGGCAAACAGCCCGTTGCCGTCCCGCAGTCGACCGCGCGCCGGTGGGAGCGACTTCAGTCGCGACACCCGATATGGCCAAACGTGACAAGAGCATCGCGACTGAAGTCGCTCCCACAGCGCCTGGCGCGATCAATCGGACGCAAACCACATCGAAGCATCCAAGTGGAAAGGTCGCGGACGAATGCCGAGCAGCTGCTGCAACTCGCCATTGTCGGCGATCAGGTCGCTGTCGAGCCGGCTGAGCGGGCCGCGCAGTGGCGGCAGTGCGCGCTGGCCCATTCGCAGCAGCCAGGCCGGTATCGGCAGCGGCAGCGTGCTGCTCGACAGGCTGCGGCGAACCCGTACGAACATTTCGCCGGACGAAAGCCGTTCGCCGCCGCCGATCGGCAGAATCCGCCCCGCCGCGGCAGGATTTTCCAACGCGGCCATCACCGCCTGCGCGATGTCGTCCGCGTGCACCGGCTGACGCAGTCCGCGGCCGGACGGCAGCGGAAACAACCGCAGCCGCATCGCGCGACGGGCGATCGGCGTCAGGCTCTTGTCCAGGCCGGCACCGTAGACCAAAGTCGGCCGCAGCACCGTCCAGGCGCAGCCATGCAGGGCGCAGGCAGCGGCCAAGGCGACCTCGCCATCACGCAACTGCCGCGCCACTTCGCGCTCGGCCGGCACGGCGGAATCCTGCTTGGTCTCGGCGCTCATCGAGCTGGTGGCGACCACCCGCGGCGCCCCCGCCAGGCGCACTTGCGCCATCCAGTCGGCCAGCGCCTGCAACGGGCCGAAGCTGATGATCGCCGACAACGGCGGCAGCACGGGCACTTCGTCAGGCAGCGCACCTCGCAACCATTCCACACCGGGCCGGTCCGGCCGCGCCTGACGACTCAGCGCGAGCACCGATTCGCCGCTGGCCAGCAGCCGCGGCAACAGGAAATGGCCGACCTGGCAACTGCCGCCCACAACCAGGACAGTCATGCAGCGATCACCTCTCGCCCTGCAGGCGAGCGGTCAGGTCGATCACCCGCGGATGATTCGGCGCCAGCTTGCGCGCGTGTTCGAGCGATTGGCTGGCGCCGATGCGATCTCCGCGTGCGAGTTGCTGTTCGGCCTGATCGAGCCAGGCTGCGGTCAGCCGTTCACGCAGTGCGCCTTGCGCTGCGTCGCCGGGCGACAACTGGGCCAGATCGACCAGCATGTCGTCGGCCTGCGCCAGCTTGCCGGCGGCCAGCGCCTGGTTGAACTGTTGCTCGACGAGGCGGGGCAAGCCTTGCAGCCCGCTCAGCGCCGGCGCGCTGTTGCCGTCGATCGCCAGCGCACTGCGGTACAGGTCGTACGCGCTGTCGCCGGGGGGCATCATGATGTTGCCGCTGTCGGCGGCGGCCAGCGCACGTTGCACCAGTTGCGCCACCGCCGCACTTTGCTGCGGCGACAACGCGGGTGGCGCGGGCGGCGCGATGTCGTCGCCATGCGATGCCGGCGTCGCGGCCGGCTTTGCTTGCGCACTCTGCAGGCGTGCGCGCGCAGCGGCGAGGTCAGCCGACTTCGGCGCCAGCTCGGTCGCCCGGTCGAGCAGCATGGACGCTTGCACCAGATCGCCGGCGTCCATCGCCGCCCTTGCCTGCACGGTCATCGCCTGCGCCACCTTGCCGAGGCCGGCCTGGGCCTGCGTGCTCTCCGGATCGAGCTTGAGCGCGGCCTGAAAATGCGCCAGCGCGGTGTCGCTGCCGGGGCCGTCGATGTGGCCGGCACGCAAGGCCTCCTGGCCCTGTGCGAGCTCGGCGTCCAACGCGCTGTTGTCCTGTTTGCGCGTCTGCGACTGCAGTGCGCGCAACGCCGGCAGGGTGCCGTTGTCCGGCTGCAACGCAGCCAGCTGCTCGATGCTGGCGTTTGCCACCGCCGTGTCCTTCGCGTCCAGCGCCTTGCGTGCCTGCACCGCCAGCGCATAGCCGACCTGATCGAGACCGTGGGCGGCCACCGCATTGTCGGGGTCGGCACGCAATACGCGCTGGTACAGCAAGCCGGCATCGTCCAGCTTGCCGGCGGCGAGTGCCTGTTGCGCCTGATCGATCAGATCGATCGTCTTTACCTGCGCGGCACGAGCGCTGTTGATAGCCTGGTCGAGACGGTCGATATCGCTGCCGCCACCGAGCAGCTCGCGGGCAACCGCGGCCTGCTGCGTGGCCTGGGCCAGGTGGCCGGCCTGCAGTGCGGCATCGGCCTGCGCCAGTTCGGCCTGGCCGACCTGGCGCAGGCCATCGCGGGCGCGGTCGTTGTCCGGTTCCAGCGCTACCGCCCGCTGGAACAGTTCGCGTGCGCTGGTCCCGTTATAGCCATCCAGATGGCCATCCTGCAATGCCTGCTGTGCCTGAACCAGCACGCTGTTGAAGTCGGTACGCGGCAGCATGCCGCGCAGCCGGTTCTGGCCGAGCCAGAGTGCCCCGAGCAACACGATGAGCAACAGCAGCAGCGGCAGCAGCCATCGGCGCCGGCGATGCTGGCGATGCGATGGCGAGGGTGTCCGATCCCGCGGATGGCGCGGTTCGACCGACACATTCGGCAATCCGTCGCTGGAGGCCGGACGCACATCTTCCAGATCGAACTCACCCAGGGTGGGCTCGGTGCGGATGGGTGGATGTGTGTCTTGCTGGTCTCGGCGTCCGCTCATGATCCGTGGCTGTGAAGGTCGTCCGCGCAGCTTAACATCGGGTCGGTTCGGTCGACGTTCCGGCATTGCGCGGTCATTCAGCCGACGCCGACCCGGCGCACGTCGACCACGTTCGGCAAGGCCAGCAGCTTGCCGAGCAGGGTCGACAACTGCTCGAAATCGCGCACGCGCAGGGTGAAGCGCATCTCCACTTCGCCGGCATGGGCGATCAAGCGGCTGGACGAGGCAATGATGTAGGTGCCGGCGTTGCTGACCACGCCGGTGACATCCTTCTGCAGGCCCTTGCGGTCGTAGCCGCGCAGCTCGATGTCGACCTCGTAGGCTTGCGCTGCGGCGCTGCCCCAGCTCACCTCGATCACCCGATCCGGATCGCGTCGGGCCAGCCGTGCCAGGCTGCCGCAATCGGCACGATGCACCGACACGCCGCGACCCTTGGTGATGAAGCCGCGCACCGGATCGCCCGGCAGCGGCTGGCAGCAGCGCGCCAGCGTGGTCAGCAGGTTGCCGATGCCTTCGATGCTGAGCGCGCTGTGATCGAGCGTGACCGGCCGCGCGCTCACGGGTGGCGGGGGCGGCGCCGGCGGCTGCGCGGATTCCTGCACCACGCGCGCGATCTGGCCCGGCGTGACTTCGCCCAGGGCCAGCGCAATCAGCAGTTCGTCATGGGTTTGCAGGTGGAAATGCGCGGGCAGCTTGCTCACGTCTGCGCCCGACAGTGCCAGCCTTTTCAATTCGCGCTCGAACATGCTGCGGCCGACGGCGAGGTTCGCATCGTGGGCGATCCGGCGGAACCACGCGCGTACCTTGTCCTTCGCCCGCGCCGTGTTGAGGTAGCCGTGATGCGGCGACAGCCAGTCGCGACTGGGCTCGGCCACCTTCGCGGTGAGGATCTCGACCCGATCGCCGCTCTGCGGCTGGAAGGTCAGCGGCACGATGCGGCCGTTGACCTTGGCGCCGCGGCAGCGGTGGCCGACTTCGGTATGCACCAGGTAGGCGAAATCCAGCACGGTCGCGCCGCGTGCCAGGTCGAACACCTCGCCCTTGGGGGTCAACAGGTAGACGCGGTCTTCCAGCAGCTCGGTATGCAGTTCGGCGGCCAGCGCGCTGTCGTCCTCGCCGCGCGGCTCCAGCAGCTTGCGCATCCAGGCGATCTTCGCCTCGAACTCGGCATCGCTGCTGCCGCCCTCCTTGTAGCGCCAGTGCGCGGCCACGCCGAGTTCGTTCGCGCGATGCATCTCGTGGGTGCGGATCTGCACTTCCAGGGTCTTGCCTTCCGGCCCCAGCACGGCGGTGTGCAGCGACTGGTAGCCGTTTGCCTTGGGCCGCGCGATGTAATCGTCGAACTCGCCCGGCAGATGTGGCCAGCGCGCGTGCACCACGCCCAGCGCGGCGTAGCAATCGGTGATGGTGTCGACCAGCACGCGCACCGCGCGGATGTCGTACAGATCGGAAAAATCCAGCGACTTGCGCTGCATCTTTTTCCAGATCGAATAGATGTGCTTGGGCCGCCCGGCCAGCTCGGCATGGATGCCGGCGGCCTCCAGTGCACGCTGCAACTCGTCCAGCGATTCGCGGATGAAGCTCTCGCGGTCGGTGCGCCGCTCGTCGAGCAGCTTGGCGATACGCCGATAGGTCTCCGGCTGCAGGAAGCGGAACGCCAGATCCTCCAGCTCCCACTTCAACTGCCAGATGCCCAGACGGTTCGCCAGCGGCGCGTGGATGTCGCGGGTCAACCGTGCCAGCGCGGCGGCCTGCTCGGGGGGCAAGGTCGCGGCAGCGCGCATCCGCGCCAGCTGTCGCGCCAGCAGCACGAACACCACGCGCAGGTCGCGCACGATCGCCAGCAGCAGACGGCGCAAACCTTCGGCAGCGCCTTCGGGCGCGCGTTGCGCGTGCAGCGCCCATACCTGCTCGGCGGCCTGCTGGCCGCCTACCAGTCGCTGCAACTCCGCCGGCAACTTCGCGCCCTGCGTTTTCCACAGCGCCGGATCGACCCGCGCCAGCTCGAACCACAACGCCGCCGCCTGGGTCTGCGCATCGCAGCCGAGCATGCCGAGCAGATCCAGCACGTCGCAGCATTCGGCCTGCGCCACCGGCTGCGTTTCGCACGCGTGCAATGCTTCGGCCAGCACCGGCGGCAGCGTGCCGGCGCGCTCGCGCCAGTGCAGTAGGCTGGTGGATTTGACGATCGGCGGCATGGCGGGGAATCCGGTACGGACGTCCATGTTAGCCGCAGGGCGACCTCGCCAGCCTGGATATGCGCAGCGGCGCTTGGCCTGGAGGCGGTTTACCGCGCAGAATTGCCGCTGCCGCTTCGCCATCCCCAGAGGAATCACCCATGATGCTGCGCTCCCGCCACCTGACCTTGTCGATGTTGCTGGTCTTGCCGCTGTGCTGCCTGTCCGTGCATGCCCAGCAAACCAAAAGCCTGCAGCAGCGCATGAGCAGCACCGAATTCAAGGCCGCCGGACTGGACAAGCTGTCGCCGCAGGAACTGCAGAATCTCGACAACTGGCTGAACGGGCATGCCGTGGTGACCACGAAGGTCGTCAACTCCAGCGGCAAGCCGGTGTTCTACTCTGGCGACCAGAAGCGCCACACCATCGATACGCACATCGTCGGGCACTTCGACGGCTGGAACAAGAACCTCGAGTTCACCATGGCCAACGGGCAGCAATGGCGGGTGATCGATCCGGAGCCGCACTCCTGCCAGCCCTCCGAAAACACCGAGGTGAAGATCAAGCCGTCGCTGCTGGGTTCATGGCTGATGTACGTGCCCTCGTGCTACGAGAACGCGCACGTCAAACGCGTGCGCTGAAGTTGTGAATTTCTGGCCTGAGGCCGGGCATGGCATGGGGCATGGCGAGGGCATGGCGAGGGCATGGCGAGGGCATGGCGAGGGCATGGATGCCCGAGTTGAGGCAACGCAGGAGCGGTTGCCCGATGCCCGAATTGAGGCAACGCAGGAGCGGTTGCCCGATGCCAGGTCGTGGATCTGGCGCGCAAGTGCCTGACTGGCGACAGAAGAAAACCACAGGAAGCGGCTTTCTTCACAGACCCTGACGGCGCGCTTCAGCCCAGCGCGGCGAGCGCCTTCGCCAGCCGCTTGGCCGAGACCGGCTCGGCGGTCTTCAGTTCCTGCGCGAACAGCGACACACGCCATTCCTCGATCAGCCAGCGCAGCTCGGCCAGCGCGGCGGGCTCGGCACCGGCGGCTCGATGTTGCAGATACGCGCGCCAGTACGGCAGTACCTGCAACATGCGCTGCTGGTCTTTCGCCGGGTCCTGGCGCAACCGTTCGCCACGCAGGCGCATGGCCTTCAAATAGCGCGGGTAATGTGCCAGCCGCGCGGTCGGCAACTCCCGCAGGAAGCCGGGGACGAGCAGTGCGTCGAACTGTTCGCGCAGGTCGTCGTAGCTGGCGCGAGCAAAACCCAGCAGTGGCGGTTGCAGCCACGGTTTCATCTCGGCTTGCGCCTCGATGATCGGCTCGGCAAGTTTCAGCCGCTCGACGCCGGCACCAAACAGTTCGCGCGAACACTGCGTGCGCAACACCTCGAACGCACCGGCGGTGCGCACGTCCAGGTCATGGCGCTCGATCAAGTCGGTGAAGCCGCCTTCGAGCAGGTCTTCACGCAAGCCGTCGACACCGCCGAGCGGTGCGTATTTCAGGGCCAGCGCGTTGCCGATCGGCAGCCGCCGTCGCGCCTGCTTCGCCTCGCTGGCCAGGGCGTTGCGCAGCAACCGCACCACGCCCTGGACGTGCGCGGCGCGCGCCTCGTCGCTGCGCTCGAACACGCGCAGTGCCACTGTCTCGCCGAGGTCGACCAACGCCGGGAACGCGGCGAGGTCGCCGTCGGAACGCACCTGCGCGGGGATCTCCTCGAAATCCCAGCTGGCCACGTCCTCGCGGGTCAACTCGATGTCGGTCTTGCGCGAGAACGCCTCGCGTGCCCGGCTTTCCCACTGGCCGCGCAGCGCGGCGAGGTCGCGGCCGCCGGCCAGCGTCTTGCCGCGCTCGTCGTGCAGGCGGTAGCGCATCAGGAAGTGCGGCGACAGTTCGACGGCAGAAAATTCCGCCGCTGCAATGTCGACGCCGGTGGCGCGCTTTAGAAATGTCGCCAGTGCTTTCGCCAGCGGTTCGTCGCGCGGCGACTCGGCCTCGACGAAGGCACGCGCGAAATCCGGCGCCGGCACGAAGTTGCGGCGCTGCGCCTTGGGCAGGCCGCGGATCAGCTCGGCCACCTTCTCGGCCAGCAGGCCGGGTACCAGCCATTCGCAGCGGGCGGGCGGCAACGCGTTCAGCATCTCCAGCGGCAGGTGCAGGGTGACACCGTCGGCTTCGTCGCCGGGGACGAAGCGGTATTCCAGCTTGTACCTTTGCGGCGGGATTTCGAGCGCGGCAGGAAACGCCTTCGCATCCAGCCCCGCACCTCCGACCATCACGTCATCCAGCGACCAGCGCAGCGCGGCCTGTTCGGCGGGACGCGCCTTGCGGTACCACGCATCCAGCGCGCGCGAGCTGGCGATGTCTCCCGGCAGCTTGCCCTCGAAGAACACGACCAGATCGTCCTCGTGACGGATCAGACCTTCGCGGCGCTGCTTTGCCTCGATGCCGAGCGCCTCTTCGAGCACACGCTGATTCGCGCGCACGAAATCCGCACGACTGTCGATGTCGCCGCGGGTCAGCCCCTCGCGCAGGAAGATCGCGTGCGCCAGCGCCGGATCCTGCTGCTGGAACGTCACCGGCCGCTTCTCCACCAGCACCAGCCCGAACAGGCTGACCTGCTCGTAGGCCACCACGCAGCCGCGCTTCTTCGACCAGTGCGCGTCGCGGCAGTGCACGCGCAGCAGATGCGCCGCCTGCTGCTCGATCCAAAGCGGTTCGACCCGCGCATTCGCCATGCCCCACACGCGGCCACCCACGTCGAGGATCTGCGCGGAGAAGATCCAGTTCGGCGGCGACTTCGCCAAGGCCGAACCGGGGAAAACCTGAAACTTGCGCTCGCGCGTGCTCTGGTAGATACCCTTCTCGTCCTTGCGGCCGACCTGGGTGGGCAGGCCGGCCAACAGCGATCGATGGACTGCCTCGAAGAGGCGGTCCATCGATCGCTGTTGATCAATCACGGGATCTTCGCGTTCGCCTCCTCTCCGCTCGGGAGAGAGGATTGAGGCGAGGGGCCGGTGCTCGCGGGAAACTCTCCTGCTCCCGCTCTTTTTCTGAGCCGCCGCGACGCCAGCGCGTGGAGTTTGATGCAGAACCACCCCATCACCCCTACCCTCCCCCCGCACGGTTGAGGGAGCCAATTGCCACCCCAGCTCCCCCACCACGAGCAGCAACTGCCGATGCAGTTCGCGCCATTCGCGCATGCGCATGAAGCTGAGGAAATGGCGCGAGCACCAGTCGCGCAGCTTCGACTGGGTCAGTTCCTCGTGCGCATCGTGATAATCGCGCCACAGGTTCAGCACGCCCATGAAGTCGGACTTCGGATCGGCGAACACGGCGTGCGCGGCGTCGGCCTGCTGGCGCGCGTCGCCCGGGCGCTCGCGCGGATCCTGGATGCTGAGGAACGAAACGATGGTGAGCAGCTCGCGTAGTGCGTGCAGTTTCTCGCCCTCGACCAGCATGCGCGCCAGCTGCACGTCGATCGGCAGCCGCGCCAGGGTTTGGCCGATCGCAGTAAGCTTGCGCGTACCGTCGATCGCGGAAATCTCGGTGAGCCGGCGGAAGCCGTCGGCGATCACGCGCGGGTCGGGCGCTTCCAGGAACGGGAAGTCATCGACCTCGCCCAGCTTCAGCGCCAGCATGCGCAGGATCACGTTGGCCAGCGACGAGCGCAGCAATTCCGGATCGGTGAACGTGGCGCGGCCGGCGAAATCGGCTTCGTCGTACAGCCGGTAGCAGACGCCCGGCCCCACGCGGCCGCAGCGACCCTTGCGCTGGTCGGCCGCCGCCTGCGAGATCGGCTCCACGTGCAGCCGCTCGAGCTGGCTGCGCTGGCTGTAGCGCTTCACCCGCGCCGTGCCGGTATCGATCACGTAGCGGATGCGCGGCACGGTCAGCGAGGTTTCGGCCACGTTGGTGGCCAGCACCACGCGGCGCTTCACGCCGGGCTTGAACACGCGGTCCTGGTCGCCGGCGGAAAGCCGCGCGTACAGCGGCATGATCTCGGTCTCGCGGTATTGCCGGCGCGACAGCAGCTGGTGCGCGTCGCGGATCTCGCGCTCGCCGGGCAGGAAGATCAGCACGTCGCCGCGCGGATCGTCGTGCGTGATTTCGTCGAGCACCGCAGCGATGTGTTCGGCGCTGCCCTGCTGCATGTCCTTGCTGCGGCCCTGCCGCGCGGCAATCTCGTCCAGCGAACGCCAGCGCAGTTCGACCGGGTATGCGCGCCCCTCCACCTCGACCACCGGCGCACCGCCGAAATGCTCGGCGAAACGCGCGGTGTCGATCGTCGCCGAGGTGACGATGATCTTCAGCTCGGGCCGCTTCACCGCCAGCCGCTTCAGGTAGCCGAGCAGGAAGTCGATGTTGAGGCTGCGCTCGTGCGCCTCGTCGATGATGATGGTGTCATACGCACTGAGCCACGGATCGCCCTGGGTCTCGGCGAGCAGGATGCCGTCGGTCATGAACTTGACCAGGCTGCGTTCGGAGACCTGGTCGTTGAAGCGCACCTGGAAACCCACCACCTCGCCCAGCGGCGTACCCAGCTCCTCGGCCACCCGGCGCGCCACCGAGCGCGCCGCCAGCCGGCGCGGCTGGGTGCAACCGATCATGCCGGCCTCGCCACGGCCGGCGGCCAGACACAGCTTGGGCAGCTGGGTGGTCTTGCCCGAGCCGGTCTCGCCGGCGATCACCACCACCTGGTGCTCGCGGATCAGCTTGACGATGTCCTCGCCGCGCGCGCTGATCGGCAGCGATTCATCCAGGCGGATCCCGGGCTTCGCCGCCACACGGGCGCGGCGCCTGGCTGCGGAGCGCTCCATATCCGCGCGCAATGCCGCCAGCTTGTTTTCGTCGGGCCGACGCGACAACGTGCGCCAGCGCCCCAGCAGGCGACCGAAGTCGCGGCTGGACACCGCATCCAGCAAACGGCGCAATTCGCGCAGGCCGGGATCGGCGGAGGAATCGGCTGTTGGTGGGTGGGCATCGTTCATCGGACCGCACATGATAGCTGCTGGCGGACCGCCGACTTGATAGCCGCGACCTATCGGCGGCATACGAAGGTTTCATTTCACCGCCGCCCATCGACCCGTTACTGTTGACCCATCGCATTCACCACCCGGAGGAGCAGCACATGGCCATTTCCATCGGCATCGCCAAGAAGGACCGCGAAGCGGTCGCCAAGCACCTGTCCAAGCTGCTGGCCGACACCTATTCGCTGTACCTGAAGACCCACAGCTTCCACTGGAACGTCACCGGCCCGCAGTTCAACAGCCTGCACCTGATGTTCGAGACCCAGTACAACGAGCTGTGGCTGGCCGCCGACGAAGTGGCCGAGCGCATCCGCACCCTGGACGTGTTCGCGCCCGGCTCCTACAGTCAGTTCGCCAAGCTCAGCTCGATCAAGGAAGAATCCGGCGTTCCGGAATGGAAGGACATGGTGGGCCAGCTGGTCGAAGGCCACGAGGTCGCCGCCGCCACCGCCCGCGACGTGCTCAAGGCCGCCAATGGGGCTGGCGACGACGGCACCGCCGACATGGTCACCGGCCGGCTGATGGCGCACGAGAAGACGGCTTGGATGTTGCGTTCGTTGCTCAAGTGAGCGCGAACCACATGACGAAGAAGGCCCGCCATTCGGCGGGCCTTCTTCGTTGAAGGTTGCGACATACGAGGCTGTCGCGAAGGTCAGGCCTCTGATTGTTCTGCGTCAGGCACAGGTTTCGCGGCATGCTCCCTTGCCGATGCGACGATGGTGCCGTGCTTCAGGAATCTCACCGAGACGATCCCGGCAACGATCAGAACCAGGCAAGCCACGTGCACCACAACACGTTCCCACCGATGCGCGAACTGCAGCAAGGCCGGCAACAGCAAGGCTGCAAACCAACACGATGCCGGCAGCCAATGCCTGAAATACGTCTCACGGGTTTGCTCGGAAATGATGCGTTCGGCAACGCGCCACGGCAGGCCGTACTGCTTTTGGAGTTTCTTGACGGTAATGTATTCCATGCCAACCTTCGTCCCATGTCCAGGCCCGCCCTGACCGTTCTCGCAGGCATAGGCGGAAAACCTGACCTCGCGCGATGAAAAGGCTGCACGGCGGAACCGTGCAGCCTTTTCTGTTCCATCATCCCTTCGGTGCCGGCCCCTTCACTGCCGTGACGAACGCATCCGGCCGGATGTGTTTCGCATACGCCTGCTGCACGTCCTTCGCGCCGAGCTTGAGATAGTGCTGGCCGGCAATGGTCATCGCATCCAGCGGCTTGCCTTCCATCGACAGGCTCAACAGTTGCCCGCCGATCGCGCGGAAGCTGGATTCGCCGAGCGGGATCTGGCGCAACAGGATGCCCTTGGCGCGCTTGAGGTCGCTGTCGGACACCGGTGCGCGCTGCATCTGCTTCAGGTCCTGCACCACGATGGCGCTGGCCGCGGCGACCTTGTCCGGGTCCGAGCCGAACGACACCGTATACGTGCCGCGATGCTTGTCCAGATCGAACTTGGTGCCGACGTTGTAGACCAGCCCGCGGGTGTCGCGCAGGTCGTGGTACAGGCGCGATGCGTAGAAGCCGCCGCCGAGTACCTGATCGCCGAGATAGAGCGCATAACGCGCCGGATCGTTGCGGGTGACGTCGATGGTCTGCGACATCTGCACGCTGTCCTGGCTGGCGCTGGCATCGGGCACGTTGAACTGGCCGGACTTGTTCGGCGGCACCGCGGCGTAATCGACGTCGGGCTTCGCGCCTGTCGCCTTCCACCCGCCGAACGCCTGCTCCACCACCTGCCTTGCCTGCGCCGGATCCACCTTGCCGACGATGACGATGGCGGTCATGTCGGGGCGGAACGCCTGCGCGTAATAGCCCTTCACCTTGTCCAGCGTCAGCGCGTTCACGCCTTGCGGTGTGGCATGACGCAGTTCCGGGTCATTCGCCGGCAGCAGCGCCTTTTCCAGGCCCAGCTCGGTGAGGAACCCGGGCGATTGCAGTTGGCCGGCCACGATGCCGGCCATCTGGTGCTGCACCACCGCGAACGCCCGCGCCGGTAACGCCGGATGCAACTCGTTGTCGGCCAGCAGGGCGATGCCATCGGCAAAATGAGCGGCCGGCACCGACAGCGAGAAGCGGGAACCGGCCGATTCCTGCGCGCTGATCGCATCCAGCGCCTGCTGCAGTTGCAGCCGGTTGAGGCTGGCGGTGCCGAACGGAAACAGGCCGTCGAGCACGTCGGCCACACCTTCTTCGCCCTTGGCCGCCTGCAAGTCCTGGTTGGTCTTGATCTTGCCGAACACTTCCACCGTGTCGCTGATCGACTCCGGCTGCACGATCAAGGTGATGCCGTTGGACAAGGTGTACGACACCGGCTTCAGCGTGGACCGCGGCACCTCGAGCTTGGCGAACGCCTGCTCGGCCCACGCCGGCAATGTCACCGGCTTGTCCGGGCTGGAGGCAAAACTCTCGGCACCACCGAAACCCTTGCCGGCCACCGGCTTGCCCGAACTCTCCGGGGTGAGGATCGCGGTCACCGCGTGTGCCGGATCGAACGTGGCCCTGGCCAACGCATTGACCGCTGCCGGTGTCACCGCCTCGATCGCCTGTTTCATCGCATCGGGCGAGTCCAGCCCCTGGAACGCCAACGCCTGCGACCATGCGTTGGCCAGCCCGTCGACCGAGTTTTTCTTGAACTCCAGTTCGGCGATCGCCTTGCGCTTGGCCGCTTCCACCAGCGCCGGGTCGATACCCTTGCTGGCCGCTTCGGCCAGGATCGACTGCATCTTCGCCAGAACCGGCTGCGGGTCGCCGCCCTTCGGGAAAATGCCCACGGCCATGCCGAAACCCGCCTGCGGCATCAGGTTGGCGCCGAACGTGCCGAACAGCGCGGTACCGTCCATGCCCATGCCGAACAAGGCCGCCCGCTGCGAGGCCAGCGCACTGCCCAGCACCAGCCCGGCGGCATAATCCTTCGACTGTGTTCCCGGCATGCGGTAGCCCAGATAGACCGAACCATACGGGCTGTCGGTGGGCAGCTTGATCGTCTTCGCCTGCACCGGCTTGAACGCAAACGCCGGTCGCGGCGGCAACGTCGCGCGCGCGATGTCGCCGAATTCGCTCTTCACCTTCGCCAGCGTGGCGGCCGGATCGACGTCGCCGGCAATCACCAGGATCGCGTTGTTCGGCGCATACCAGGTGTCGTGGAACGACTTCAGCATCGTCGCCGTGGTCTTGTCGAACGAGGCGCGTGTGCCCAGCGCCGTGTGCGCATAGGGCGTGCCCTCGAACAGCTGTGCCTGCAACTGCTCGTAGAACTTGTAGGACGGATTGGACAGGTCGCGCGACACCTCCTGCTCGATCGCGCCACGCTCCTTCGCCCACGCCGCCTCGTCCATGTTCACGCCGCGCATGCGCAGGCTTTGTACATGCAGCGCCACGTCCAGATCCTGCGACGGCGCGACGAAGTAATACTGGGTCACGCCCTGCGTGGTATCGGCATTGAACGCGCCGCCCATGTTGGCCGCGATCGCCGCCAGCTGATCCTTCGACAGCCCCGGGCTGCCGCGAAACATCATGTGCTCCACCGCATGCGCAGTACCCGGAAACGCCGCCGGCACTTCATCGGACCCGGCCAGATAGTTCATCTCCGTGGTGACCACGGGGGCCAGCGCGTCGCGCACGATCACCACGCGCAGGCCGTTGTCGAGGGTGGCGCGGGTGACATCGGCGTCGCGGGCCTTTGCTATCGCGACAGAAGCCATCAGGGCCAGGGAGATCGCCGCGGTCAGTTGTACTACTCGTTGCTTCATCAGCGTTGTCCATGTCCGGTCTTGCGGGAAAGAGAGCGGAAACTCACGTCCACGGTGAAACAGCCGACGGCGTGCGTAGTTTCCTGGTTGTCTGATTCATATGGCAAAAACAAGTATCCCTGGCAGAGCCAGGGGATTTCCTCGGGTATTCAGCAAAATCGTGCAGAAAGTGCTGGGAGGAAGGACGGGGCCGCCCGGGGTGCCGGGGAAGCCTGGAGGAAGGTGGTCGGGATTACCCAACACAGGAACCCACCAAGGCAACCCTTCGTTGGAGGTGCCTGACGCGCCACCAGCAACGGCCTTCACGTCATCCGCATTGATGATTTTCACTACCTGCTACTTCTGCAAAGGCGAGGAAAGACCGCCTCAACAACGGCACGACCCAGTCGAACAATTAATTACGGCTCGCCCTATAAATAACACGCAAAACAGGCTGCAAAACACGATTCCCGATGCGTTCATACGCAAAAACAGAGGACCGTCCAACAGCGATACTCCGACCCCGATTTCCAGTCAACAATTTTTTTGGCTGAGCGTCGTCACTAATCAGGACCGGCCATGGGTGGCAGCTCGTTCGACTGCAGCACGGGGAGCTGCCGAGCATCAATGTGCCCGCAACCGATCATTGGTAGCTGAAACGATCGCAGATCCACCGCACCGTGGTGGTCGCTTGGCTGCGCGCTGACGCCAACAAAAAACCGTGGTGAAAACCAAACCAACTGGCGTGGTGCATCTATGAACCACGCCAGCGGCCTTAGTCAACGGCTACCGGTGCTCCTAGAGCGACCGGAAAAGTCAGTGCGTCACATTATAGGCGAACTTGCCGATTGACTCACCCGCACTTTCGGCCAAGGTGTATACCGTGAGGCCTGCAATGGCCACAGCAGCTACCCCCAGGAAAACCGCCCCAATGACCCCTCCGGAAACCTCTTGAATTTCGCCGTCGTTCAATTCAATAAGCGAACCATGATTTGCCAGCACAATTCCTGCGCTCATGAAACCCCCTTTTTAGTTTGTTCAGCAATAGTGAGCATTACTTACTTTTTCGCCGCATCGTGCTCGGCTGCTTTATAGCCGTTGTAGATGCCCACGGCCAATCCGACAAGTGCAATTCCACCAACAATAATGCCAGCGACAACCAAACCAGCAATACCGCCATTAACCTCTTCCAGTTCGCGTTCCTGAAGGACTTGCATTTCGAGCTCCTTTTAATGAGATAAGTAATACAACGCTCGCCCAATACTCGTTCCTGCGTACGCGGCCATGGCAAACACAACCAACGAAGCAAGCACGATCACTGCCACGCGAACGGCAAACGGGCTATTTGCCAGCGCGCTTTCAACACAAGCCAAGGCTTTCATTACAGCTCCTTGTAGTTCTCAGAGAAAATAACCGCATCAGGTGGAACAAAGCGCACCTATAGCGACCCGCGAGCGACTTCGTCGAGGCAGATAGTCCTGCCCGCAGAATCTATCGTTTCCGAGCGATGCGCGATCACGACTCTGGTAAGATTTAAACCTCCTATGGCTAGGTTTACCTCACGCTCTTTTGCCATGTCCAAGTGACTAGTTGCCTCGTCAAGCAGCAATAGCAAAGGCTTCCGATATAGTGCCCTCGCGAGAATCACCCGTTGCTTTTGTCCGCCGGATAGACTGGATCCCATGTCGCCCACCAAACTTTGATAACCCATCGGCATCGCCATGATGTCCGCGTGTATTTGTGCCAGTTGAGAGACAACCAGCATCCGCTCCAAATCCTGAGCGGTATCGAAAAAACTGATGTTGTCTGCGATCGTCCCTGCGAAAAGCTGGTCGCTCTGCATTACCGACGCGACAAGCTGGCGGTAATAATCCAAACCCAACTTTCGGATGTCGATTCCGCCGAACTTCACCACGCCCTCGGTGGGCTCGAGCAAACCCAGGGCGATCTTTGCCAGCGTGCTCTTGCCGCAACCGCTAGGCCCAGTGATTGCGACTGACTCCCCGGCTTCGACCTTAAGATTGCAGTTTTTGAGTATCCAAGGCTCGTTCTCCGCGTAACGGAAGCTGACGTTGCACAGTTCGATGCTAGCTTCGGGAATCGGGCCGTTCCACGCCGTTTCCGCACGTTGTTCCGGCGAGGTCAGCGCGATATCCGCCACTCGCTCCGCATGCAGCTTCAGCATGCTGAAGTCCACCCACTTATCGATCAATGCAGCGGCGCGACTGATAAATTGATCGGCGTAAGCGATGAAGGCGATCAGCGCACCGGCCGTGAATCTGTTCTCGAGTGCCAGCGTGGCGGCAATCCAGATCATCACCACCCGGCCGATACCGAACAGCAACTGATTGCTAAGCGT
This sequence comes from Rhodanobacter sp. T12-5, assembly GCF_008329435.1. GTDB lineage: Bacteria > Pseudomonadota > Gammaproteobacteria > Xanthomonadales > Rhodanobacteraceae > Rhodanobacter. Next base: position 650,074 of record NZ_NPKN01000001.1, on the reverse strand, counting down.
GAAAGCTATGCTCAAACGCTGGATGCCGATCCCGCGATTGATGGTGGAGACAGTCGCATTTGCGTAGCGGGACAGCCGCTCGTCTTGCTTGTTGGCCAGCTTGATTGGCATGGCGCCACGGATGGATTCCAGGAGTTCGCTTTGCTGGCGCGCACCACAGACGATCTGTTCCTCGTTCGCCTGGCGCAGCGGATTGAAGAATGCCCAGCGAATCAGTCCGTAGGCCAAGAACAGGCCGACGACCAGCGCGGTGAGCCAAAGGCTGTAGAAGCCCATCACCACTAAAGTCACCAGTGACATCAGGCCATCGAGTAGCGAGCCGATGAACTGTGTGGTGAGGGTTTGCTGGATGGTATGGATGGAGCCGAAGCGCGACACCACATCACCCACGTGTCGCTTTTCGAACCAGTCCAGCGGCAGTTGCATCAGGTGGCCGAACAGGTTGCTGGCCCATTGCACATTGAGGGTGGCGCCCAGCCAGGTGACCGCCCACGAACGCGCCGCCGTGACCAGCGCGGAGAACACCGCGATGCCGATGAAGCCCAAGCCGAGCAAACTCAGCAGGTCGTGATCGGCCGAGACCATCACCTGGTCAAGCACCCATTGCAGGTAGAACGGTGCGGCCAGCGCAAAGACTTCCAGCGCCAAGGCGAGCAACAGGATCTGTGCCAGCGCTGGCACCAAGCCACGCACGCGGCCGGTAAGCGCACGCAGCGACACCGCCTGGCGTTCGCTCACCGGAGCAAAATCCGCCGACGGAGAGAGCTCCAGCGCCACACCGGTGAAATGCTCGGAAACTTCCTTCCAACTCAGCTTGCGTATGCCGTACGCAGGATCGTGGACAACGATGCGCCGCTTGCCGACCCGTTTGAGCACCACGAAATGATTGAGATCCCAGTGCAGCAGGCACGGCGTCTTGAGCTGGCGCAAGTTGTCCATGTCCAGCTTGAGTGGGCGACAGGTGAAGCCGAGCTGGCCCGCCATCGCCATCACCCGTGCCAGGGTGACGCCCTTCAACGAGGTGGAAAATTTGCGGCGCAAACCGGCCAGGTCGACATCGTGACCGTGATAGCTCGCGACCATCGCCAGGCATGCCAGACCACACTCGGCGGCCTCGGTCTGCAGCATCATCGGCAGGCTGCGCGACCAGCCGAACTGGAGCGCAACGTGATGGCCACGCATGGGCCTGGCGCCCTGCTTGATCGGTGTTCCGTCAGCCATGCGCCGCCTCTCCCGCCAGGTGGTGGGCCATGCCGTACAACGGCTCGAACACCCATTCGATCAAGCGTCGCCTTTCCATCAGGATGTCGGCTTCCAGCGCCATGCCGGGTTTCACCGACTCGGGTTTGCCGTAGGCCAGCACGTGCTGGCTGTCCAGTTTCACCTGGACGCGGTACAGCGGCTCCTGCTGCTGTGATTGCTGTCCCATCAACGCCGCGATGTCCGGTGGCCTGAGCGCACTGCGCGAGATCTCCGTGACCTCGCCGTACTGCTGCCCGAATTTCTGGTACGGAAACGCCTGATAGCGAAGCACCACCCGGCTGCCCGGCTCGATGAAACCGATGGCCCGGCTGGGTACCAGCAGCTGCGCCTGCAAAATCGACCCGGCGGGCAGGATCGACAGCAACGGCTGGCCTGCACCGACCATCTGACCTTCTTTCAGCAACACGGTGGAAACCACACCGTCACGCGGTGCACGCAACACCACGGCGCGCTGCATTTCGTTCTGCGCCATCGATTGGGTCAGCGAGGCGAGCTGGCGCTCGGTATCGTTGCGCTTGCCGGCGTCGTCCAGCGGCAGTTGCGCCAGTTGTTGTTCGGTGGCATCGAGTTGCTGACGGGTATCGAGTTGCTGGCGAACCAGGGTCTTGTACTGTGCCTGCGCGTCCAGCACGGCCGCTTCCTGCTGCTGGATCTGCACCGCCGAGACAAAACCCTTGGCGGCCAGCGGCCTGATTTTTTCCAGCATCTGCTGGTTGCTGGTGACCTGCTGCTGCTGGATCGCCAGCTGGCCGGCGATCTGGGTGAGCTGCGAACGCAGCAGTACGATTTTGCCCTGGAGCGCGTCGGCTTGCTGCTTCGACAATTTTTTCTGGTTGAGCAGGTCGGCCTGCAGGCGGGATCGCTGGATATCCAGTTGCTGCCCGACCAGCGCGTGGGTGTCGCCCAGTGCCGCACTGTCCTGTTCGCTCGAAAGCTCGAGCAATACATCGCCGGCCTTGACGGCCTGACCATCGCGCACGTGAAGACCAGTGATGGTGCCCGCGCTGGGCGCGGCGAGATTGAGCAGACCGGCGCTTGGCACCAGCTGCCCAAATACGGTTTCACGACGGGTGTAGTGACCAAAGAAGAGGAACAGCAGGATGGTGGCGGCCAGTGCGAGTGTCAGCGCCGTCAGCAGCCAGCGCGACAGCGGTGCGGCCACGATGATCGAACCCAACCATTCACCGCGCTTCGCGTCGATGACTTCCTGACGAAACAAACCTTGCGACAAAACGTAATCCATCCCTGGGCAAATCGACTGCGCTACCGGAGGACTGCGATGCGCTCATCGTCCCGATAGAAGACCGGCGGCACTATCCGGACTGAGCTGCCGTGAGTCCATAGGACATTTTCGTAATTGGCGACCATCCGCAAGAACTTGTTTGTGGAATATGCGGCCAGCGCCACAATCAAACGGCGACATGCACTCGCCGATTCGCGATATATGGCCAGACGAACACGCATCGGCTCCACCAGAACTTTCCGGGAAGAACGGCTGCTGACACACGCTTCAGTTCCTGCGCCGGACGACCCGCAAGATCCGGCATGTCGAAAAATGCACCGGGCCAAAGGCAGCGGGCCGCCGCACGCCCTGACCTGGCTCTCCCCCTCAAAAGTGCCCTGGCGAGTCGAGGCCTCGGCGACTTGCCGTCATGCCCGCTGCGCGGCTGCCACCCCGGCATCGAGGGGGCCTCTGGCTCGGCATCCCACCCACCGGAAGGGGATTTATTGGCCGTTGGCCTCACATTCGTTAAGCTTCTGCGGCTTTACCGCCTGTTGCGCAGGCTTCCGCCGGGGAATTTTTTGAGCGCCACTGCAGCAAATCACGACAGCCGATTCCCCTTGCTCACCGCCATCGTGCTTGCGCTGGTCGTGGCGGCGATGAATATCGGGCTGTGGTGGTGGGGCAACCTGCCGCATGGCCCGGATGACTGGCACGGCAAGATCGGCGGCTTCGCGTTTTCCTCGTTCCAGCGCTATCAGGACCCGATCAAGCAGGATTACCCCAGCGACGCCGAGATCGACCGCGATCTCAAGCTGGTCGCGCGCTATTCCGACCGCATCCGCACGTATTCGATGCTGGTCAACCCGCAAACCTACCGGCTGGCCGCGAAGGACGGCCTGAAGGTGATGGCTGGCGCCGAGATCGGGCGGCGCATGGAGAACAACGAGAAGGAGATCGAGGCGCTGATCGCCAAGGCGCGCGAGTACCCCGACACCATCACCCGCGTCATCGTCGGCAACGAGGTGCTGTTCCGCAACGACCTCACGCCGCAGCAGATGATGGCCTACCTCGACCGCGTGCGTGCCGCCGTGCACCAGCCGGTGTCGATCGCCGAGCCGGAATACATCTGGCTGAAATATCCCGAACTGGCCGATCACGTCGACTTCATCACGATCCACATCTTCCCGTTCTGGAACGGCATACCGGTCGCCAACGGGGTGGCGCTGGACGCGGCGCTGGGCTCGTACCAGCAGCTGCAGCAGCGTTTTCCGTACAAACACGTCGTGGTCGGCGAAATCGGCTGGCCGTCAAATGGCGATCGTCATGAGCACGCCGATCCGTCCATTTCGAACGAGGCGATCTTCATCCGCGAATGGTTGCTGGCAGCGAAGCAGCGCCACATCGACTACTACCTGATGGAAGCGTTCGACCAGCCGTGGAAGGAACAGCTGTCGGGTCGCACCGAGGCGTACTGGGGCATCTTCAACGCCGATCGCCAGCTGAAGTTCCCGTTCACCGGGCCGGTGACCGAGGACACCGGCTGGCCGTGGAAGGCGCTGGCGGCGAGCCTGCTGGCGCTGTTGCCGATGATCCTGTTCGCACGGCGTTTCAGCCGTTTCAAGCTGATGGGGCGGCTGTTCTTCTGCATGCTGATCCAGCTCGCCTGCGGCCTGCTGACGTGGTCGGCCACGTTGCCGTTCAACTTCTACCTGAGCTGGATCGACTGGACCATGCTCACGCTGCTGTTCCCGGCGCAGATCGCGATCCTGGCGATCCTGCTGATCAACGGCTTCGAGTTCACCGAGGTGCTGTGGCGGCGCGAGTGGAGACGCCACGCGAGCATGTTGACGCCCGATCCGCCGGACCGGCAGCCGTTCGTGTCGATCCATCTGGCCTGCTACAACGAGCCGCCGGAGATGGTGATCATCACGCTCGATTCGCTGGCGGCACTGGACTACGCCAACTACGAAGTGCTGGTGATCGACAACAACACGAAGGACCCGGCCGTGTGGCAGCCGGTGCAGGAATACTGCGAGAAGCTCGGCAAGCGCTTCCGCTTCTTCCATCTGGAGCCGTGGCCCGGCTACAAGGCCGGCGCGCTGAACTTCGGCCTGAAGGAAACCGACCCGCAGGCCGATGTGGTGGCGGTGATCGACGCCGACTACGAGGTGCGTTCGGACTGGCTGGCCACGCTCACCGGCTATTTCCATGACCCGAAGGTGGCCGTGGTGCAGTGCCCGCAGGCGCATCGCGAGTTCGAGCACAACGCGTTCCGGCGGATGACCGCGTGGGAATACGACGGCTTCTTCCGCATCGGCATGCATCACCGCAACGAGCGCAACGCGATCATCCAGCACGGCACCATGACCATGGTACGGCGCACCGCACTGGAAGGCACCGGCGGCTGGTCCGAGTGGACGATCTGCGAGGACGCCGAGCTCGGCCTGCGCCTGATGCACTCCGGCTACGACCTGGTCTATGTCGACGAGCTGATGGGCAAGGGCCTGACCCCGGCCGACTTCAAGGCGTACAAGAGCCAGCGCTATCGCTGGGCGTTCGGCGCGATGCAGATCCTCAAGGGTCGCTGGGACTGGATGACCAAGGCCGGGCCGCTGTCGGCCGGCCAGCGCTTCCACTTCCTCACTGGCTGGTTCAGCTGGTTTGCCGATGCGCTGCACCTGATCTTCACCCTGATGGCGATCTTCTGGACCGCCGGCATGGTCGCGTATCCGCAGTATTTCAGCCTGCCGATGCAGCTGTTCCTGATCCCCGTGATCGGCTTCTTCTTCGCCAAGGCGATCTTCGGCATCGTGCTGTATCGCGCCCGCGTGCCGTGCAGCTGGCGCGACACGCTGATGGCATCGCTCGCCAGCATGGGCCTGTCGCATGCGATCGCCCGCGGCATCCTGCACGGCCTGACCCGCGAGAAGACCTCGTTCGTGGTCACCGCCAAGAGCCGGCGCCTGGGCGGCAGCAACTTCGCCGCCTTCGCGCCGGTGCGCGAGGAAGGGCTGATGGCGATCGCGCTGGCACTGTGCATCTTCGGCATGGCCGAATTCTTCGGCACGCGATACATCGAAGGCACCCTGTGGATTTTCATCCTCGCCGCGCAGTCGATCCCGTACGTGTCGGCGGTGATCGGCGCGTGGATTGCGCACACGGCGGGTGACAAGGCGGGCTGATGCGGCGTTGCTTCTTTCGGCCGGATCCCGGGAATTCATGCGAAGCGAACTTCGACTTGGGTAAGCTCCCCCACTCCCCCTGAGTGGTCGGCCAAGGACAAAACCGAAGCATGCGCCGAATCCCCCGACGCCTGAGCCTGTTGCCTTTAGTCGTGCTGCTGGCATCGCCGGCCCATGCCGGCGTGCAACTGGCGGTGGATGGAGTCGGGGATCCACTGAAGAGCGCCGTGGTTTCCGCGGCCGAACTGTCGCAATACGCGAAGCGCGAAGTCAGCGACGCACAGATGCGCCGGCTGTATGAGCGCGCGCCCGCGCAGGTGAAAACGGCGCTGCAACCGTATGGCTACTACGACGCCACGGTCACCGGCGACCTGCAGAAGGTCGGCAAGGACTGGAGGGTAACGCTGCACGTCACGCCCGGTGAGCCGATCAAGGTCACCGCCGTCGACGTCCAACTGGACGAGGCGGCCGACGCGCTCGCCCCGGTTCGCCGCGCCGAACGCGCGATCACCCGGATGAAGGGAAAGACGCTCGATCATGGCGCCTACGACGCCGCGCGCGACGCGTTGAGCGCCCAGCTCACCGCCAACGGCTTCCTTGATGCGCGGCTGGTCACCCACCGGGTCGAAGTGACCCGCGCCAACCACAGCGCGGCGATCAAGCTGGCCTGGCAGGCCGGCCCGCGCTACCGCTACGGCCAGGTTCACTTCGACGGTTCGCAGTTCAACGAGGGCTTCCTCGATCGCTACGTGCCGTTCAAGTCCGGCGACTACTTCTCGCAGGAGCAGTTGCTGGAACTGCAGCAGGCATTGAACGGCGCGGATTATTTCGCGGTGGTCAACGTGATGCCGGACGTGGACAAGGCGAAGGACGGCGTGGTCGACGTCACCGTGCAGCTGGCGCCGGCCAAGCGCACGATCTACACCGGCGGGCCGTTCATCGGCACCGACACCGGTTTCGGCGTGCGCGGCGGGATGGAGCGGCGCTGGGTGAACCGGCGCGGGCACAAGTGGAAGAACGAGCTGGTGGTGGCGCAGAAGCTGAAGACGCTGTCCACGCTGTACTCGATCCCGATGCCCGGCGACAACCAGCGCAGCTACAACGCGGGCGCGAACTTCCGCGACGCCGACACCGCCACTTCGCAATCGCGCACGCTGGAACTGGTCGGCAACGAAACGCGCCAGTGGCACGGCTGGACCCGCGCGCTGGGCGTGCACGCGCTGTCCGGCACCTTCACCGTCGGCAAGCGCGGCAACGAGCCGGACAACACGCCCGGCATCGAGCACGGCCGCAGCACGCTGGTGTTCGGCGAGGCCGCGCTCACGCGCAAGAAGGCCGACAACCCCGACTTCGTGGGTCGCGGCTGGTCGATCACCTTGGCCGCCCGCAGCACCGCCGGCAATCTGCTGTCCGATGCCAGCTTCAGCCAGATGACCGCCGACGCGAAGTGGATCCGTGCGTTTGGCGCGCACAACCGCAACCGGCTGATCCTGCGCGGCAGCGCTGGCATCACCTGGACCAACGACTTCGCCGCATTGCCGCCGCAACTGCGCTTCTTTGCCGGCGGCGACCGCTCGGTGCGCGGCTACGGCTACCAGTCGATCGGGCCGCGCAACAGCGACGATCGCGTGATCGGCGGCAAGAACCTGCTGGTCGCCAGCACCGAGGTCGAGCATTACTTCACCCGCAACTGGGGCATGGCCGCTTTCGTCGATGCCGGCAACGCATTCAGCGGCACCGACTACCGCCCGACGATCGGCGCCGGCCTCGGCCTGCGCTGGCGTTCGCCGGTGGGCATGATCCGCGTCGACCTGGGCACGCCGATCCACGACGACCGCGCGCATGGCATCCAGCTGCACCTCGTGATCGGGCCGGATCTGTGATGGAAATCTGCATGACCGGCTGCAGGGATTCGGCGTTGCTCGGGAGAACCATCCTGGCCGACGCAAACGCAAGCGGAGCAAGCTGACAGCATGAAGTGGTTCAAGCGCATCGCCATCGCATTCGCCGCGCTGCTGCTGATCGCGGCGGCGCTGCTGTGGTGGCTGCTTGGTACCGGTGCCGGCCTGCGGTTCGCGCTGGCGCGGGCGCAAGCCGCCACCGATGGCGCGTTGCACGTGCAGCAGGCGCGCGGCCGGCTGATCGGCCCGCTGCAACTGGCCGGTATTCGCTACGACGACGGCAAGGGTATCGTGGCCACCGTGGCGACGGCGCAACTGGACCTGCGCTTCTGGCCGCTGCTGGCCAAACGCGTGCACGTGCTCGCGCTGAACGTGGACGGCGTCCAGGTGGCCCTGCCGAAAACGGACGAGACGGCCTCCTCCGGCCACGGCAACTTCTCGCTGCAGCCGCCGGTCGAGCTGATCCTCGATCGCGTGCACGTGGGCACGGTGAAAGTGACCCGGGACAGCCAGCCGCTGTTCGCCTCAAGCCGGCTCGACCTGGCCGGCAGCTGGACCCGCCGCGGCATCGAACTGCGCCAGCTCGACCTGCAGGCGCCCGATGGCCACGCCGAGCTCGCCGGCAAACTGGCGCTGGGCACGCCCTACCGGGGCAACGGCAAGGCGGTCTTCGCCTGGAAGGTCGGCGACACCGACTATGCCGGCGACCTCGCCGCGCACAGCGACGGCAGCACGGCGCACCTCGACCTCAAGCTCACCGCGCCGGCACCGATGCAACTGCAGTTGGATCTGACCCCGCGCGGCGACTACGCCTGGACCGGCAAGCTCGACACGCCGCGCTTCGACCCCAGGCCCCTCCTCGGCGGCAGCTCGCTGAAAGCCCTGGCGATCGCCGTGCGGGGCCACGGCGACCGCTACGGCGGCACGCTCGACGGCCGGCTCGACCTCAACGATTACCACTTGCTGCTGCAGCCGCTGCGCGCGCGGTTCAGCCACGACTACGCCACGCTCGACCTGCAGCAGCTCAAGCTGAGCTCGACGCAGATCAAGGGCAGCGTAGTCGCCAGCGGCACCGTGCAGCTCGCCGCCAGGCCGTTCAGCGCCGCACTGGATATCCGCTGGAACGATCTGCTGCTGCCGGCGGACCTGGCCGGCCAGGACCTGGCCAGCCACGGTCAGCTCAAGGCCAGCGGCAGCGTCGATGCCTACCACGCCGAAGGTGACATCGACATCGGCCCACCCGGCAAGCTGGCGAAACTGGCGCTGAACCTCGACGGCACGCCGCGACAGCTCATCCTGCACACGCTCGCGCTGAAGCAGCCGCAAGGCGGCCTGCAGGCCAACGGTACGCTGACCTTTGCACCGGACCTGGCCTGGCAGGCCGAGGCCAAGGCCCGCAAGTTCGATCCCGGCCAGTTGTTCGCCGGCTGGAATGGCGCGCTGGATTTCGACATCGCAAGCCAGGGCAGCCTGCCGCGGAACGGCCCGGATGCCACCCTGGAAATCCGCCAGCTGGCGGGCAAGCTGCGCGATCGTGCGGTCAGCGGCAGCGGCAAGTTGCACCTGTCATCCAATGAAGTGGTCGATGGCAAGCTCGATCTCGCCTCGGGCGGCAGCACGGTGAAGCTGGTGGCCCGCCCCGGCAGCAGCAACGATGCCGACCTGCAATTGGCCATCGCGTCCCTGGGCGACTGGCTACCGGATGCGAGTGGCCGTCTGGACGGCCATTTCAATATCCGCGGCAGGCAGCCGAAGCTCAGCGTCAACGGCCAGTTGCACGGACAGGCATTGGCCTGGCAGCAGCAGAAGGCCGATACGCTGCGGCTGATCGTCGGCATCCCCGACATCAGCCACCCGGCCGGCAAGCTGGATCTGCAGACTGGCAACGTGTATCTGCAGGGCTTGCTGTTCCAGCACATCAACCTGTTGGCAGAAGGCAGCCAGGGCGACCATCAGGTGCGCGTGGATGCCCGTGGCAGCCAGCTCTCCGGCGAACTCGCCCTGCACGGTGCGTTGAAGGGATCGACGTGGAACGGCACGCTGTCCACGCTCAACCTGGAGCCGCAGGGCATGCCCGGCTGGCGCCTGCTGCAGCCTGCGCAGCTGAGCTACAACGACGGCGCGATGAGCCTGTCCGAGCTGTGCCTGAGCGCCGGCGAGCCGCAACTGTGCGTGGCCGCGAAACAGGACAAGCCGGGCAACCTCGACGCCAGCTACCGGCTGAAGGCGCTGCCGCTGGCGCTGCTGCTGAACGCCACCGGCAATGCCGACCTGCCGATGCGCGCCGAGGGCGTCATCGAAGGCAGCGGCAAGATCCGCCGCAGCGCCGCAGGTGCGCTCAGCGGCAACGCCTCGATCAAATCCGCGAAAGGCACGATCAGCTACACCGATCACGCCGACGAACCGCTGCTGCGCTACGACCAGTTGCGCGTGGACGCCGACCTCTCGCCGACCAGCCAGCGCATCGTGGCGCATGGCGGGCTCGATGACAGCGGCCGCATCGACGGCCAGGTCACGATCAGCGGTGCGCAGCAGACGCTGGGCGGACAACTCGATCTGCGCCTGGACAATCTGGCCTTCGTCGAGCTGTTCAGCAGTGAGGTGGCCAGCGTCAAAGGCGGTGTCGACGGCAGCTTCCGATTCGGCGGCACACTGAAACAGCCAGCCGTCACCGGCCGGGCCGACGTGCGCGGCTTTTCCGCCGAGGTGCCGTCGGCCGGACTCACGCTGAGCCAGGGCCAGCTCACGGTCAGCACCACCGACGCGCGGCAATTCCTGATCCAGGGCAGCGTTCAATCGGGCAAGGGCAGCCTGGCGATCAGCGGCCACGCCGACATCGGTGCCGATGCGCAAACGCAACTCACGCTCAAGGGCAGCCAGTTCACCGCCGCCGACATACCCGCCGCCAGGGTGGTGATCTCGCCCGACCTGACCGTGAAACAGGATGCCAGCGGCATCGCCATCGGCGGCGCGCTGAGCATCGACTCCGCCGACGTGAATGCCGAGAAGCTGCCCGGCGCCGGTGCCACCCGGGCATCGCCCGACGTGGTGGTGGTCGACGAGAAGCAGCAGCAGGAAGCCGCCAGGAAACTGCCGATCAGCGCCGAGGTGAAAGTGGATCTCGGACACAAGACGCATGTCGTCGGCATGGGCCTGGACGGCCGCGTCAGCGGACTATTGACGGTGACCGAACGCCCTGGCCGCGCCACCACCGGCCGGGGCCAGCTCACCGTCGACGGCACCTACAAGGCCTACGGCCAGAACCTGCAGATCCAGCGCGGCCAGCTGCTGTTCGCCAGCACGCCGATCGACAACCCGGGGCTGAACATCCGCGCGGTGCGCAAGCTCAACCCGAATGCCACCATCGACGAAGGCCAGGAAGTCGGCCTGTTGGTCTCCGGCACCGCGCAGCGACCGATCCTCACCGTGTTTTCCAACCCGGTGATGGAGCAGTCCGACGCGCTGTCCTACCTGGTCACCGGCAAGCCGCTGTCGCAGGTCAAGGGTGGCGAAGGCGACATGGTCGGTGCCGCCGCGCAGGCGCTCGGCTCGGCCGCCGGCGACCTGCTGGCCAAGAGCATCGGTTCGAAGCTGGGCGTGGACGACATCGGCGTGTCCAGCAACGAGGCGCTCGGCGGCAGCTCCGCGTTCACCGTGGGCAAGTACCTCTCGCCGCGGCTGTACCTCAGCTACGGCGTGGGGTTGTTCGAGCCGGGCGAGGTGATCACCCTGCGCTACCGGCTCAGCAAGCGCTGGAACTTCGAGGCGCAACAGGCCACCGACTTCAGCCGCGCCAGCCTCAACTACCGCATCGAGAAGTAGCGCCGTTCAACCCGGCACGCCGCCCAGGTACAGCGACGGCGAGGCGCCGAAACCGGCCTTGACGTACCGGGCCGTGTCGTCGGCCAGCACTTCCGGCGCGCCCGCCTCGATGCCGGCAAGCACGGCCTGCGCGATGTCCTCGGGGCGCGACTTGGGACCTTCGACATCCTTCACCATGTCGGTGTCGATGTAGCCGGCGTGCACCCCGACCACCAGCGTGCCCTGCCCGCGCAACTCGTTGCGCAGGCCGTTGGTCAACGCCCACGCCGCCGCCTTGGACACCGAGTACGCCGAACTGCCTGGCAGGCTGGCCCAGCTCAGGGCCGAAAGCATGTTGACCAGCGCCCCGCCGCCGTTCGCGCCCAGCACGGGTGCGAAGGCGCGGCTCGTCGCGAGCACGCCATGAAGATTGGTGTCGAGCACCTCGCGCAGCGCATCCTCGCCGCGTGCGCCAAGCAGCGGCTCGCCGCCGATGACGCCCGCGTTGTTGATCAGCAGATTCACATCGGCGCACTGCGCCACCACGGCGGCGATGTTGCCGGCGTCGTTGACGTCCAGCTTCACCGGCACCAGTCCCTTCAGCACAGGCACGGAGGCGGGATCGCGTGCGCCCGCATAGACCTTGCTTGCGCCGGCGGCCAGCAGTGCCCTGGCATAGGCGAGACCGAGACCGCGGTTGGCACCGGTGACGAATGCGGTGCTGCCCTGGATTTTCATGGTTGATACCTCGTGAGAGTGGGATGGAGATGCTGAAGGTGCCTTCGACCGGCAAAGCCGTTTCTGGCGCGTGATGCCGGCTTGCCGACGACGTGCTGCGCTCAGCGCGCTGCCTGCGCGGAAGGCGGCGTGTTCAATTGCACGGTGACCGTGCTGGAAAGCCCCGGACGCAAGCGCGCCAAGGCCGCCTGATCGGCGTCGAAGCGGATGCGTACCGGCACCCGCTGCACGATCTTGGTGAAGTTGCCGGTGCCCGGCTCGAACGGCAGCAGCGAGAACTGCGAGCCGGAACCGGGTGCGAAACTCTCGACGTGGCCGTGCAGGGTTTGTCCGGGCAGCGCATCCACCTCGACGCTGGCGGACTGGCCGGCGACCATGCGCGCGGTCTGGGTTTCCTTGAAGTTGGCGATCACGTACAGCGCATCCAGCGGCACCACGGTGAGCAGGCGCGTGCCCGGTTGCACGTAGTCGCCCGGTTCGACCTGGCGATCGCCGACCACGCCGTCGATCGGCGCGCGCACCAGGGTGTTGGCCTGATCCTGCCTGGCCAGGTCGAGCGCGGCCTGCGCGCTGGCCACCGTCGCCTCTGCCTGCGCCAGGTTGGCCTGCAGGGTCAGCCGCTTGGCGTGCGTCACCGCGGCCTGATTGCGGCTGACCGCGAACTCGGCGCGGCTGTGCTCGGCATTCGCCTGCGCGGTGACGGCGGCGGTGCGGTACTGCTCGGCATCGCGGCGCGCCACCGCACCGCTGGCGATCAACGCGTCGAAGCGCCGGCGGTCGGCATCGGCCAGGGCCTGCTGCGCATCGGCCGAACGGATGGAGGTCTGCGCCGCGTGTACGTTGGAGGCGGCCAGCGCCTCTTCCGCATCCAGCGCAGCGAGTGCGGCCTGTACCGCCGCCACGCTGGAGCGCGCGTCCTGCAGTCCGGCCATGGCCGAGGCCACGCGCGCGTCAAACTCTTCCGCGTCGATGCGCAGCAGCGGATCGCCGCGATGCACGCGCTGGTTGTGCTGCACCAGCACGTCGGCCACCAGGCCGCGCACCTTCGGCGCCACCACCGAACTGTCGGCCTGCAGGTAGGCATTGTCGGTGGACACGCTGCGCCCGGGCGCGGCGATCCACAACGCGCCGCCGACCGCGACCAGCAGTGCCACCACCGCGACGAACACTGGTCGGCGCGACCACGATGCACGTGGTGCCGCAGGCACGTCGAGGGGAACGCTCGGGCTACCGTCGGCGCTCATGGCTGCCGCGCCTCAAGTCCGAGCCGCTGCTTCAACTGCTTGCGTGAGGCAGCGAGAATTGCGTCGGAGCGCTTCGCGTCCGGCTCGATGCGCGACAGCGAGAGCGCGCCGATCAGCTCGGCGATCATCGAGCGCGCCTCAACCTCGGCCGCCGCATGACCCAGCGCGGCGAGCTGCTCGCCCAGCCGCGCGGTGCTGCGTTGCACGCCGTCGGCGAACTGCTCGCGAGCCGGCTCGGACAGGCGCGGCAGGTCCGAGGCCAGCGCTGCCATCGGGCAACCGAAGCCGCGGGCGTCGCGATGCTTCTTCGACAGGTAAAAGTCGATGTACGCCACCAGGCCGTCGGCCGGGCCGCGTTCGGCGGTCTCGCGCTCCCAGCGGGCGCGCGCTTCCTCGAACATCTGCCCGATCGCCGCGGCGACCAGTTCGTCCTTGGACTTGAAGTGGGCGTAGAAGCCGCCGTGGGTGAGCCCCGCCTCGGCCATCACGCCGGCCACCGCGACGCGGTCCGGGCCGTCGGCACGGATCGCCTTCGCCGCAGCCTGCAGCACCATGGCGCGGGTCTTCTGCTTGTGCTCGGTGTCGTAGCGCATGACGGTCTCGCTTTTTAATATGATGATCATCATACTATGATTTGCCGACGATGCAAGAGCCTCCCGTGAACGCCCTTACCGCCACCCCGCAAACCACCATCATCGCCCCCGCCGACCTGCCGCTGCCGCGCAAATTCCTGATCTTCGGCGTGATGGCGTTCGGCATGTTCATGGCGCTGATCGACATCCAGATCGTGGCCGCCTCGCTCAACGAGATCCAGGCCGGGCTGTCGGCCGGCCCGGACGAGATCAGCTGGGTGCAGACCGGCTACCTGATGGCGGAACTGGTGATGATCCCGTTCGCCGCGTTCCTGGCGCAGGCGCTGTCGACGCGCTGGCTGTACGCGCTGTCGGCCGGACTGTTCACCCTGGCCAGTGCGCTGTGCGGAATGGCCTGGGACATCCACTCGATGACGCTGTTCCGGGTGATCCAGGGCTTCGTCGGCGGCGCGATGGTGCCGACCGTGTTCGCCACCGGCTTCGCGCTGTTCAGCGGCCCGCAGCGCGCGCTGATCCCGGCGATCCTCGGCATGGTCTCGGTGCTGGCACCGACGCTGGGGCCGACCGTGGGCGGCTGGCTCACCGAGGTGGTCGGCTGGCGCTCGATCTTCTACATCAACATCGTGCCGGGCATCGCCGTGACCGTGCTGTCGATCCTGCTGGTCAAGGTCGACCGGCCGAACCTGGCGATGCTGAAGAAGATCGACTACGTGCATCTGGTCGCGATGGCGATGTTCCTGGGTGGCCTGGAATACGTGCTGGAGGAATGCCCGCGCCACGAATGGCTGGGCGACCCGACCATCGCCACCGCGGCATGGCTGTCGCTGGTCGGCTTCGCGCTGTTCCTGGAGCGCTCGCTGCGCTCGGCGGGGCCGATCGTCAGGCTGTCGCCGTTCCGCCATTCCAGTTTCGTGTTCGCCTGCATCTTCAGCCTGGTGATCGGCTTCGGGCTGTATGCGTCGACCTACCTGGTACCGGTGTTCCTCGGCCGCGTGCGCGGCTACAACAGCCTGCAGATCGGCACCACGGTATTCGTCACCGGCATCGCGCAGATCCTCAGCACGGTGGTGGCGGCACGGCTGTCGCAACGGGTCGACGCGCGCTGGACGATCAGCGCCGGCCTGCTGCTGTTCGCCGCCAGCCTGTGGCTGTTCTCGGCGATGACGCCGCAGTGGGGTTTCGCCGCGCTGTTCTGGCCACAGGCGCTGCGCGGCTTCGCGACGATGCTGTGCATCGTGCCCAGCGTGAACATGGCGCTGAATGGTTTCGCCGCGGCCGAGCTGCGCTACGCCTCGGGCCTGTTCAACCTGATGCGCAACCTCGGCGGCGCAATCGGCATCGCGGTGGTCAATACCTGGCTGATGGATGGGACGCGCATCCACGCCGCCCGCTTCGGCGAAAGCCTGGGCGAGGCCGGCCGCAACGCGCCCGAGGTGGTGGCGCAGCTGGCTGCGCGGATCGGCCAGTTCACCAGCGATTCCGCACACGCGTTGCTGATGGCACAAGGCGAACTGGGCCAGCTGGTATCGCGTGCCGCGACGACGCTGGCATTCGACGACGTGTTTCGGTTGATGGCGTGGATGTTCATCGTGGCCCTGTTGCTGGTGCCGTTTTGTCGCATGCCGGCGCAAGTCGCGCCGGTCAGCGTGGAGACGCACTGAATGCCTGGCCCGCATGGCCCATAAGTCATGCCCTCAAGCGCCGGGCGGCGGGCTATGGTGGAACATTCCTTTCAGCGGAGGCGACACGATCATGCAACGCATGCGATGGATCCTGACGGCAATGGTGGCGTGCACTCCCGCCGCCTGGGCGGCCACGCCGACCAGCCAGCCGATCGGCATCGACCTGGCCGGCGTCGACCACGGCGTGAAGCCGGGCGACGACTTCTTCCGCTACGCCAACGGCAGCTGGCTGAAGACGGCGCAGATCCCCGCCGACCGCTCCAGCACCGGCACCTTCCTCAAGGTGTTCGAGCAGGCCGAGAAGGACACCGCCGAGCTGATCCGCAATGCCGGCGCCAGCCATCCCGCCGCCGGCAGCAACGCGCACAAGATCGCCGACTACTACGCCGCCTGGATGGACACCGCCGCGATCGAGCAGCACGGCCTGGCCCCGCTCAAGCCGCAGCTGGCGCAGATCGACGCGATCGCCTCGCGCGACGACCTGGCCCGCGTGCTGGGCAGCCGCCTGCGCGCCGACGTCGACCCGATCAACGCCACCAACTTCCACACCGAACACCTGTTCGGCCTGTTCGTGACACAGGGGCTGGAAGATCCTTCGCACCACATCGCCTACCTGATGCAGGGCGGCCTCGGCATGCCCAGCCGCGATTATTACCTGTCCAGCGATCCGCACATGGTCGAGGCCCGTGCCAAGTACCGGACCTACGTCACCGCGCTGCTGAAGCAGGCCGGCATCGCCGATGCCGCAGGCAAGACAAGCGCCATCCTCGACCTGGAGACGAAGATCGCCAAGGCGCAGGAAAGCCTGCTCGACAGCCAGGACGTGCACAAGGCCAACAACCTGTGGCGGATGGCCGACTTCGCGCACAAGGCGCCCGGCCTCGACTGGGCGGCCTACCTCAAGGCTGCCGGGCTGGACGGCCAATCGCAATTCGACGTCTGGCAGCCCTCCGCCGTCACCGGGCTGTCCGCGCTGACCGCCAGCGAGCCGCTGCAGGCCTGGAAGGACCTGCTCGTCTTCCACACCATCGACCACAGCGCCGACCTGCTGCCCAAGGCCTACGCCGACCTCAGCTTCGATTTCCATGGTCGTACCCTGCAGGGCACGCCCGAGCAGCAGCCGCGCTGGAAACGTGCCGTCGGCGCCACCAATGTCGGCCTCGGCGACGCGGTGGGCCAGCTCTACGTGCGGAAATATTTCCCGGCCTCGTCCAAGGCCGCCGTGCAGCAACTGGTGAAGAACCTCATCGCCGCGTTCAACGACCGCATCGACACGCTGGCCTGGATGACCCCCGCCACCCGCGGGAAAGCCAAGGCCAAGCTGGCCACGTTGCGCGTCAGCGTCGGCTATCCGGAAACCTGGCGCGACTACGCCACGCTGGACATCCGCGCCGACGATCCGCTGGGCAACCGGCTGCGTGCCGAAAAGTTCGAGTACGAACATCAGCGCGCCAAGCTCGGCCAGCCGGTGGACAAGGGCGAGTGGTGGATGACTCCGCAAACTGTCAACGCGGTGAACCTGCCGTTGCAGAACGCGCTCAATTTCCCCGCCGCGATCCTGCAGCCGCCGTTCTTCGATCCGCACGCGGACGCGGCCGCCAACTACGGTTCGATCGGCGCGATCATCGGCCACGAAATCAGCCACAGCTTCGACAACCTCGGTGCCGAGTTCGATGCCGAAGGCCGCCTCGCCAACTGGTGGACGCCGGACGACTTGGCGCACTTCAAGGCCGCCAGCCAGCAACTGGCGAAGCAGTTCGACCAGTACGAGGTATTGCCTGGCCTGCACGTCAGCGGCGAGCAGACCCTCGGCGAGGACATCGCCGACGTCTCCGGCCTCACCATCGCCTACCTCGCCTACCACAAGTCGCTCGGCGACAAGCCGGCCCCGGTAATCGACGGCTTGAGCGGCGACCAGCGCTTCTTCCTCGCCTTCGGCCAGGCCTGGCGCAGCAAGATCCGCGACGCCGCCCTGCGCCAGCGCCTCAACACCGACGTGCACGCGCCCGCCAGCGTCCGCGCCCAGACCGTGCGCAATCTCGACGCGTGGTATCCCGCGTTCGACGTGAAGCCGGGCGAGAAGCTGTACCTGGCACCGAAGGATCGGGTGAAGATCTGGTAGGGCTTGCAGGCGCTGGCAAAGCGAAGGGCCGCACGCGAGTGCGGCCCTTTTTTTTGAATTGACATGATTGTCGAATGCCCAGGTTGGCGGCGGCGACTTGGCGCTCGAAGTGCACATCGAAGTGCGTCCGCCCGGATCGTGTTCGGGATTTCGTTTTCCTCGCGGCCTTCAACTTGCCTGGCCCACCGACGGCTAGCGAACGGCGAGTTGAATGCCTGAGATTGCCAAGTATAACATACGTTATAACTTCCGGAGGCCGCCATGAAACTCAAGATCACCACCATCGGCAACTCCGCCGGCGTCATCCTGCCGCGCGATCTGCTGGCCCGCCTGCGCCTGGAAAAGGGCGACGAACTGTTCGCGCTGGAAACGCCCGACGGCATCCGCCTCACCACCTACGACCCCACCCTCGCCAAGCAGATGGAAGTAGCTGAGGAAGTCATGCGCAAGCGGCGCACCCTATTGCACAAGCTGGCACAGTAGGTAGCGGCCATGATCACCTTGATCGAAAAGCCGCTCACCATCGCCATCCACGAACGTCAGTTGGCCGAGCACGGCGGCGGCAGCGGCGTGCGCGACGAGAACCCGCTGGATTCCGCGCTCGCCCGTCCGCAACAGGCGTACGCCTATGGTGACCCGCCGCCCGATCTTGCCGACCTCGCCGCCAACCTGGCTTTCGGTCTGGCGCACAACCATCCCTTCATCGACGGCAACAAACGCACGGCGGCCGTGGCCTGCGAAACTTTCATCGTGCTCAATGGCGGTAGGCTCGATGCCGATGACCTCGCCCTCTATCCGCAGTATCTCGCCCTCGCCGAAGGCAGCCTGCCCGAGGCCGAGTTCGCCACCTGGCTGCGCCAGCACATCAGCATCGATGGCAAAAAACGCGTGAACGAACCACTGGCGCGCTACGCACGCTGAAGCCGATTCGATTGTCGCTGTTCAATGACGACTGTCTCCCGGCACCGGAAACAGATCGACGACTGCATGGCACCCTTCGAGCGCACCACTGCTGCACCGGCGATCGACGCACCGTGCGATCGCGCGAGATCAGCCGATACCCAGGCCTTCGATGCCGGCGATCGACGCGTCATCGAACCCGGCCAACTCGGCAAAGCGGCGGCCGCGTTCGGCATAGTCCTTGAACTGGTCGAAGCTGGGGGCGCCGGGAGAGAGCAGGATCACTCCACCCGCGGGCGTGTGAACCTTTGACTCGGCCACCGCGCTGGCCAGGTCCGCGACATGCACGATCGGGCAGACCACGCCGGCGGCGCGCAAGGCAGTTTCGATGCGGCCGCCGTTGCTGCCCATGCAGACGATCGCGTGGGCCGGCGCGCTGCGCATGGCATCCACGAACGGCGTCCAGTCCAGCCCTCGATCATGGCCGCCGACCAGCACGGTCACCGTACGGCCGTGCAGGCTTTCCAGCGCGGCCAGGGTGGCCAGCGGCGTGGTGCTGATCGAATCGTTGACCCAGTGCCAGCCACCGTTTTCGCCAAGCGGTTGCAGGCGATGCGGAAGCGGGCGGAAGCTGGCCAGCGCGGGCGCGGCGGCCGGCGCGTCCAGGCCGATGGCTTCCAGTGCGGCGAGTGCAGCGCAGGCGTTGAGTGCGTTGTGCAGGCCCGGCGCGGCGAGTCGGGCGGCCGTGAAAATTTCCCGCGTGCCACGGCAAATGACACCGTCGGTGACGTGCCAGCCATCAGGCTGGCCGAACTGCAGGCGCTGCGGATGCTGCCGCGTGCGTTCGAGCAACGCAGGTTGCAGCGCATTGACCAGCAGCCGGCGCGAGACGTCGGCCAGCTTCAGTTTGTCGGCAACATAGCGTTCGCGCGAGCCGTGCCAGTCGAGGTGTTCTTCGTACAGGCTGGTGATCACGCCCAGCTCCAGCGGCCCGGCCTCGCCGGTCTGGAAGCTGGACAGTTCGATCACCCACAGCTCCGCCTGTCGGCCCTGCAGTTCCAGCAGCGGCAGGCCGATGTTGCCGGCCAGGGCGGTGCGTACATCGAGGCTGCGCGCCAGATGCGCGAGCAGCGCGCTGGTGGTGCTCTTGCCCTTGGTCCCGGTGACCGCGATCACGCGCGCATCGGGATTCTCCCCGAACCACAGCGCGGTGCCGGAGGTAAACCGTGTCCCTTGCGCCTGCGCCTCCAGCAGCGCCGGCTTGTACGCCGAAATGCCGGGCGATTTCACCACGACATCGAACCGGCCCAGCGTGACGGCGTCCGGTTCGCCGGCAATGACTTCCAATGCGGGATCGAACACGCTCGCTGCATCGACTTCGGCTGCGCTGCAGAACAAGGTGAAGTGCTGGGCACCGCAACGCTGGCGCAACGCACGGATCGCCGTACGGCCCTCCCGGCCGAAGCCCCAGATCGCGACGCGACGATCGGTCAGGTCAGCGATGCGCATGACGGATCCCGCATTCCCGTAGGAGCCCGCTCGCGGGCGATGCCTTGGGTCCAACCCGCAAGAGCATCGCCCGCGAACGGGCTCCTACGGAAGATATGGAGACATTCATCCGCCGATCGCCGCCAGCGCAGCCTGCAATCGCGCCGGCACGCGATGTTCGGACGACGGCTCCAGCCATGGCTCCAGCGCCAGTTGCGAGGCATCGAGCTGCGGCAGGATCTCGCTGCGGAAGCGTGCCACCAGCGCGTCCTCCTGCCACTCCGGCCGCTGGCTCAGCGCATACATCGCGGCGCGCGCCTCGGCGCCCTCGCCCACGCACTCGAACGGCTTGTGGTCCTGGTATTCCAGCAGCGCATCGAAGCCGGCGGCCTGGCCTTCATCGTCCAGCAGGTTGCGCCCGAAGATCGCCAGCAGCCGCGGCTTGGGCAGGAACGGCGCCAGCGCGAGGAACACGAAGTGGCATTTCGGGCACTGCCCGCACCAGCGGTCAACCGGCTTCGGGCCGAGCAACCTGAAGTTGCGGTTGCAGCTGGAGAACACGTCGAAGTACGGCGTCAGCTTCGCGAATGCACGGGTGATCGCCAGTTCGGAATACGGCCGCAGCAGCGAGCAATAATCGAGATCGCTGGCCACGTGCGTGTGCAGCCAGTTGCCCAGCAGTTGCTCGAACGCGTAGCCCTTGCTCCATTGATGGTTCACCTGCTGGCCGTCGTACTCCAGCGTGGCGGCCGAGGCGGAGCGCTCGTTGGCGAACGCGATCGAGTCGTAACCGTACAGGATCGCGGCGACGACGAGGATCGCCGAATTCACCGCGGTCACCGGGATGTGCCCGTTCCATGCACCGAGCCGGTTCAGTTCGAACAGGGCCGGTGCCAACTCGCGCTGGATGTTCAGCGTAGGCAGGCCGGTACGTTCGGCGCAGGCGGCGATCAGGGCGGAATTGCCGACCCACACCGCGGTCGGCTCGCCGCCGATCGACTTGATCGCTTCCACCGCGACCAGCGAATCCTTGCCGCCGCCGATCGGCACCAGGGTGCGTTTCGGCAAATCCAGTGCAGCAACGGCAGGCGCGGTCCCACCGCGCGGGAAAGCAATGTGCCCGCGCAGATCCAGACCATTGCGATAGGCGAACTCGGCCAGCCCGTGCAGATACAGCTGATCCAGCAACTCGGCGGTGGCATCGTCGAGCGGGCCGTCGGCCACCTCGATCTTCGGCGGCACGCCGGCCTTGTAGTAGCTGATGCCGGCGATCAGGTGCAGCAGTTTCAGCGCGGCATCGAACGCCGCCGCGCGGCCAGCCGGTACTGCCGGCGCATTCGGAAAGCGGATTCGCTCGACCAGTTCCTCGCCGTCGTCGAACGCGTACGCCAGCTCGGCCACGCCGTCGGCGTAGCTCGATCGCACGAAGCGGAAAACCTTGGTGAGTCGCGGTTGGATTGTCGTTGTCACTCTTCACTCTCCGGGTGCCTGCTGCCTTTCCGTGGAGGAAAAGCTGCGGAATCTGGCCTGGCCATGGCCACCGCATCACTTGGGGCATGCTCTGGATATTTGCGAATACGCCATTGTTCCAGAAACAAGGCGCGCGGTAGCTGGTTTTGTGGGAGCGGCTTCAGCCGCGATGCTCTTCGGCGAAGTCAAAAGCATCGCGGCTGAAGCCGCTCCCACAGGTCCTCTGCAGGTCAGGCGTCGATCACCACCTCGTCGGCTTCATCGCGCAGGTTGTAATGCGAGGACATCACCTTGCCGTAGGCACCGGCCTGCGCGATCAGCATCACGTCGCCTTCCTGCGCTTCGGGCAGGCGGCGGTCGGTGCCCAGCACGTCGCCGCTTTCGCAGATCGGGCCGACCACCTGGTACAGCGCGGTGGCCGGTTCGTCGAGCCGGCCGAGATTCACGATCTCGTGCCAGGCGTCGTACAGCGCGGGGCGGATCAGGCTGTTCATGCCGGTGTCGATGCCCAGATAGCGGAAACCGGCCTTGTGCTTCTGCTGGGTGACCCGCGCCAGCAGCACGCCGGCGTCGGCAACGAGGTAACGGCCCGGCTCCATCCACAATTGATACTGCGGATAAACGGCCTTGACCTCGTTCAGGACGCGGTCGAGTTCAGCGACGTCCAGCGCCGCCTCGCCCGGATGCGCCGGCACGCCGAGGCCGCCGCCGATGTTCAGCAGTACCACGCTGGCGATGCGCTCGGCCAGGCTGGCCAGCTGCACGTAGACCTCGCCCCAGTGCGCGACATCGAGTACGCCCGACCCAAGGTGCGCATGCAGGCCGCGCACGATCACGCCATGCGTATCGGCCAGTTGCAGGAAAGCGGCCAGTTGATCCAGCGGCAGGCCGAACTTGCTGGCGCTGCCTCCGGTGCGCACCTTCTCGTGATGGCCGAGGCCGCGCCCCAGGTCGACCCGCAGCACGATCTCGCGGCCACGGAACAGCTCGCCCCAGTGCTCCAGCGGATGCAGCGCGTCGAGGGTGATGGTGGCGCGGGTGGCCAGCGCGAGCGCGTAATCCTCGCGCGGCGCGAAGTTCGGCGTGAACAGCAGCGGCGTCGCTTCCGGCACGATCGCGCTGACCGCCTCCAGCTCGCCCGGCGAGACACACTCGAATGCGAAACCTTCCGCCGCCAGCGCCTGCAGAATCGCCGGATGCGTGTTTGCCTTCACCGCGTAGTGCAGCCGGTCCACTGCCGCCAGCGATTTCAGCTCGCGCGCCTGCTGGCGCACCGTGGGCAGGTGATAGACGTAGCGCGGTGTCGTCTCGGTGGCCAGTTCCAGCAGGCGTTGCCGCTGCGACTGGCGCCACCATGCCGGCACGGCACCCACCGTTTCACCGCTGCCGTACAGCGTCTGCCAGCTCGGGCCGAACAAGGCGCTGTCGTCGGTGCGCAACGCGCCGGCGGCGATCAGCAGATCGTGCAGATGCGGCAGCAGCGCGTCGACCACTTCCTCGTCCACCACGAAGGTGAGGTTCAGGTTGTTCGACGATTGCGAAATCATGTGCACGCGCAGCTGGCCGAACTCGGCCAGCACGCCGGACAGCGTGTGCAGCAGCGAGCGCATGCCGCGGCCGACCAGGGTGATCGCCGCGCACGGCGCGATCACCTTCACCCGGCACACCTTGGCCAGGTCGCTGGCCAGCGCGGCGATCGCGTCGGAGTCGAGCAGGTTCTCGGTGGGATCGAGCGACACGGTCACGTTGGTCTCGGCCGAACCGATCAGGTCCACCGACAGGCCGTGCTGCTTGAAATGGGCGAACACGTCGGCGAGGAAGCCGACCTGCTGCCACATGCCGACCGACTCCATCGAGACCAGGGTGATGCCCTTGCGCGCGCTGATCGCCTTGACGCTGGGTGCGTGCGCGCGCACTTCCGGACCGATCACGGTGCCGTCGAGTTCGGGGCGGTTGGTGTCCTTGATCAGCAACGGCACGCGCGGCTCGCGCAGCGGCGACAGGCAGCGCGGGTGCAGCACCTTGGCACCGGTGGAGGCGATTTCCTGAGCCTCCTCGTAATCCAGCCGCTGCAGCAGGCGCGCACCCGGCACCTGGCGCGGGTTGGCGGTGAACATGCCGGCCACGTCGGTCCAGATCTCCACCCGCTGCGCCTTCAGCAGCGCGCCGAAGTACGCGGCCGAGGTGTCCGAGCCGCCGCGCCCGAGCAGCACGGTGCGGCCATGCGTTTCGCGCGCGATGAAGCCCTGCGTGATGAACACCTCGCCGAGTGCGGCCAGGCGTGCGTTCAGCGCCGGATCGGGCTTCGCCTCGACCATCGCCGACAGCAGCCGGGTGCGCTCGTTCTGGTTCGGCAACGCCACCGCCGCCAGGCAGTCGCGCGCATCCAGCCACTGCGTGGGCAGGCCGCTGTGGCTGAGGAACGCCGCGCCAAGCGCGCTCGACATCAGCTCGCCTTGTGCCTGCACCTGTGCCTGCCAGGCCAGCTCGCCACGGGCGGTGGGGCCGTCCTCGGCCAGCCGTGCGAGCTCGCCCAGCCGCTCGCCGAGCGTATCCGGCAGCGCCAGCTGCATGTGCTCCAGCAAGTCGTAGTGGCGTTGCGCGATCGCGCCGGCCGCCGCCCTGCGCTTGTCCTGCCCGCCCTCGCCGCACAGTTGTTTCAGCGCATCGGTAATGCCGGTCAGCGCGGAAACGACGACCAGCACGCGCGCGCCTTCGGCGCGGCGGCTGGCGACCAGCTCACGGATGTTCTGCCAGCGCGGCAGCGTGGCGACGCTGGTGCCGCCGAACTTCATCACGATCCAGGGAGCGTCGGGGGGCAACGGCGCGGAGATTGGCGAGGTCACGTGGGTTCGCTGTCAGGGGATGGATATCGAGCCAGTGTTGCGCTGCGGCATTGGAATTGCAAATGGTTCCTGTCGGTATCGCGTTTGGACGTATGGACGTCTGAATGGCTGAAACCATCCAGGCGAAAAAATGAAGCCGGTGATTCGGCCCTCCCCCGCTTGTCCCGAAGTGACTTCCTTCGGTCACGGGGAGGGCTGGAGCGGCCCTTGACCTTCAGCCGTGACAAGCGAGATTGCCTCGCCTGTCGAGCTTTTGCATGGCGCTTTTGGGGCTTTGCGGTGATCCTGCACTACCCCGCCTCGATCCTCCCCTCGGAAAGGGAGGGGGCGATGGCGTGCGCTGCGCGCACTGCTTTCACTGGATAACCACGGGTATCTTCCCGATCCTCGCCTGCCACTCCCGCGGCCCGGTCTGGTGCACCGAGGTACCACCGGAGTCGACGGCCACGGTCACCGGCATGTCTTCGACGGTGAATTCGTAGATCGCTTCCATCCCCAGGTCGGCAAAGCCGACGACGCGCGAGGCCCTGATCGCCTTGGACACCAGATACGCCGCGCCGCCCACGGCCATCAGGTACACCGACCGATGCTTCCTGATCGCGTCGATCGCGGCGGGACCGCGCTCGGCCTTGCCGACCATGCCGAGCAGGCCGGTCTGCGCCAGTACCTGTTCGGTGAACTTGTCCATGCGGGTGGCGGTGGTGGGGCCGGCGGGGCCGACGACTTCCTCGCGCACCGGATCGACCGGCCCGACGTAGTAGATGAAGCGGCCGTTGAAATCGACCGGCAACGGCTCGCCCTTGTCGAGCATCCCGACCATGCGCTTGTGCGCGGCGTCGCGGCCGGTGAGCAGCTTGCCGTTGAGCAGCAGCACCTCGCCCGGTTTCCAGCTGGCCACGTCCTCGCGCGTCACCGTGTCGAGGTTCACCCGGCGGCCCTTCGATGCGTCGTAGGTGAGCTTGGGCCAGTCTTCCAGCGACGGCGGATCGAGCATCACCGGGCCGGAGCCGTCGAGCACGAAGTGCGCGTGGCGGGTGGCGGCGCAGTTGGGAATCATCGCCACCGGCAGGTTCGCCGCGTGGGTGGGGAAATCCCTGACCTTGACGTCGAGCACGGTGGTCAGCCCGCCCAGCCCCTGCGCGCCGATGCCCAGCGCGTTGACCTTCTCGTACAGCTCGATGCGCAGCTCCTCGCAACGATTGGATGGGCCACGCGCGATCAGTTCCTGGATGTCGATCGACTCCATCAGCGCTTCCTTCGCCATCAGCATCGCCTTCTCGGCGGTGCCACCGATGCCGATGCCGAGCATGCCCGGCGGGCACCAGCCGGCGCCCATGGTGGGCACGGTCTTGAGCACCCAGTCGACGATCGAGTCGGATGGGTTGAGCATGACGAATTTCGATTTCGCCTCGGAGCCGCCGCCCTTGGCCGCCACGATCACCTCGACGGTGTCGCCCGGCACGATCGACATGTTGACTACCGACGGCGTGTTGTCCTTCGTGTTGATGCGCTTGCCGGCCGGGTCGGCCAGCACGCTGGCGCGCAGCTTGTTGTCCGGGTCCATGTACGCGCGGCGCACGCCTTCGTTGGCCATGTCTTCCAGAGCCATGGTGGCGTCGTCCCAGCGCACGTTCATGCCCACCTTGAGGAACACGGTGACGATGCCGGTGTCCTGGCACAGCGGCCGGTGGCCTTCGGCGGCCATGCGCGAGTTGATCAGGATCTGCGCCATCGCATCCTTCGCGGCGGGCGACTCCTCGCGCTCGTACGCGGCGGCGAGGGCCTTGATGTAATCGACCGGGTGGTAATAGCTGATGTACTGCAGTGCGTCGGCGACGGACTGGATCAGGTCGGCTTGCTTGATGGCGGGCATGGGCGGCTTCGACTCGGGGGAAATGACGACGCCGCAAACGAGTCCGCGACGCACAACCCTCTTATTGTGCCGCAAACCGGATGGCAGCCGAAGGCCGCCCGGACCTCTGGCCCTGCGTTCCCACCATGACCATGCCAGCACGGATTGCCATTCCAGCGCGGCTATCCGCGCATCGGGCGGCTTCGCAATACCTTCACGTTTTCCCGCTTCCAAGCGCCGCTGCACGGGACTAGTCTGGCCCGACCAGGAGTGGAGTGTCTTCAGGGGGCCGCACCTGGGTGTCGGGGATCGATTTGACCTAATGACTCATCTCATGGCCTGCCGCACGAACGGCGGCCGCTTCCACCCTGGAGAATCGGACATGCTCAAGAACTTGCATCGCAAGGCACTCGCGACTTCCGTGGCACTGTTGCTGTGCGGAGTTGCCACGGTCAGTTTCGCTGCTGATGGCAGCCCCGTCGATCTCGGCGCAAGCAATCCGGCCCAGACCGTGAACGTTACCCTCGTGCTCGGGCTGCAGAATCAGGCCGCGCTCGAGAATTACGTCTACAGCACGGTCACCCCGGGCAATCGCTCGTTCCATCGCTTTCTCACCACGGCGGAGTTTGCCGATCGCTATGGCGCCAGCAAGAGCCAGATCAGCCGCGTGCAGGCCTTCGTGAAACAGCAAGGCCTCACGCAAGTCGAGCTTCTGCCCAACCACCTGGCGATCAAGGTCCGCGGCACGATCGGACAATTCAACACGGCCTTCCATACGGCCATCCACGATTACCGCGCCAGCGACGGCTCGACTTTCCATCAACCCAACGTCACGCCCACGGTGCCTGCTGCACTTTCCGGAACGCTGGTGGTGGCCTCGGGCCTGAGCAGCGAAGCGCGCTACCGCTCGCATCGAGTCAACGCGGTACTTCCGCCGCAGCCAGGTCGCGCCAATGCGCTGGCCCGGGGCGCGGCACCTGCCGCCACTCCCTGCAAGGGCAATCCCACGGCGACCTGCACACCCGGCGAATTCACCGTCGGCGACGTGGCCAATCGCTACAACATCAATCCGCTGTATCACGCCGGCGTGAACGGGCGAGGCTCGACGATCGGCATCGCCACGCTGGCCAACTTCCTGCCGGACGATGCCTATGCCTACTGGAGCGCGATCGGCCTGAACGTGAAGCCCCATCGCATCACCCAGGTGCATGTGGACGGCGGCGGCCCGCTCAGCGGCCCGGCCGGTTCGGGCGAGACCTCGCTCGATGTCGAACAGTCCGGTGGCCTGGCGCCATGGGCGGACATCATCGTGTACGACGCGCCGAACACCGACGCCGGCTTCTTCGACGTGTTCAACGAGGCCGTGTCCGACAACAAGGTCGACAGCTTGTCGGTGAGCTGGGGCTCGCCGGAAATCTTCTACTTCCCGCAACTCAACGGCGGCACGGATTTCACCGATGAGCTGCGCGCCTTCCACCAGGTCTTCCTGGAAGCGGCGGCGCAGGGCATCTCGCTGTTCGCCGCCTCGGGTGACTCGGGCGCCTATGACACCGTGCGCGGCCTGGGCGGTTCGCTTACCGATCCCGTGCCGCCGCCGCTCAGCGTCGACGCCCCGGCTTCGGATCCCTTCATCACCAGCGCTGGCGGCACCACCGTGCCGTACTCCTACAGTTTCAGCGGCGGACCGACGGAATCGATCACTCGGGAGAGCGTCTGGGGCTGGGACTACATCGACGATTACTTCCAGACCAACTTCGGCGTGGACCTCGGCTTGTTCTCGGTCGGCGGTGGCGGCGGCGTGAGCGTGTTCTGGCCGGAGCCACGCTATCAGCACTTCACCGCCGGCATGCGCAAGAGCGAGAAGCATCAGACTTTGCTTTTCCCGCCGTTCGACATCAATTACACGCTGCGGGCGAACTATCACGGCCGCAACGTCCCGGACATTTCGTTGAACGCGGACCCGGAGACCGGCTACAGCTACGTCTCGTCGCTGGACGGTCCCGGCCTGCAGACATTCCTCGGCGGCACCAGTTTCGTCGCACCGCAACTCAATGGCATCAGCGCCTTGCTGAAGCAGGCGACACGCGGACGCGTCGGGCTCTGGAATCCGCAGGTCTATGCACTGCAGAACATCTTCGGCTACGGCCCGTTCTCCGCCTTCAATGACATACGTGCGGGCGACAACTGGTTCTACGACGGCCGCTCCGGATACGAGCCTGGCGCAGGTATCGGCACGCTCAACGTGAGCAACATGGCGCTGTTCCTCAGCGTGTTCTGACCACCCGCGCGGGTGCGCCAGGTGGAAGCCGACGCCGCAAGGTGTCGGCTTCCTGCTTGCCGGCTCCCCTCTTGCCGCAGCCGGGCGTGCGCGCACCGCCCGGTCGCCTTCGCTTGTGACGCGCGCCGCCGGCTGGCATCGTGGAGCAATTGACCCGCCGGAATCGCCATGCGCACTCGCCGTTTCATGCAGCTCGACGTGTTCTCCGACCGACCGCTGCTGGGCAACCCGCTGGCCGTGGTGATCGACGGTGACGGCCTGGACGACCTCACGATGCAGGCGTTCGCGCGCTGGACCAATCTCTCCGAAACGACCTTCCTGTTGCCACCCACCCGCATCGATGCCGACTATCGGGTGCGCATTTTCACCCCGCGCCAGGAACTGCCTTTCGCCGGCCACCCCAGCGTGGGCAGCGCGTATGCGGCGATCGAATCCGCGCTGGTGGCATCCGGCAAATGCGAACTGGTGCAGGAGTGCGCCGCCGGGCTGTTGCCCGTGCGCATCGAGGGCGGCGGCAGTGAACGGATCATCCATGTGCAGGCGCCACCTGCCCGCCTGCACACGCCCGACGCGAGCGAAGCTGCCCGGGTGGCGCAGGCCTTGCGGGTCGATCCGGCGCAGATGCGGATGCGGCTGGTCGACAATGGGCCACGCTGGCTCGTCTGCGACCTGCACGACGCGGCGGACGTGCGCCAGTTGCAACCCGATCTGACGCTGATCGCCGCGATCAGCCAGGCCATCGGTGCGATCGGCATCAGCGTGTTCGGTCGCGAGCCCGCGGGCGCCGCGGCGATGGCCGTGCGTGCGTTCTGCCCGGCCGATGGCATTCCCGAAGATCCCGTCACCGGCAGCGCCAACGCCGCGATCATGGCCTTTCTGGCCGATGCCGGCGACCCTGCCGGCTATGGCCTGCGCTACCGCGCGAGCCAGGGGCGCGAGGTGGGTCGCGACGGCTGCGTCGAGGTGACGCGCGATGCCGCAACCGGCGCCATCAGCATCGGCGGGGCCTGCGCCATGGGCATTCGCGGCGAGCTTCAGCTGGACTGATACACGCCAGGCTTGCCCGCACGCACGCCGACGGCCATGCTGCGCGTCCCGCCACTGGTGAGCCACCGCATGAATGACAATCCGTCCGGTTATGTGCGCAGCCTGCGCCCGTGGGATGCCGCGCTGGTGGTGGTGGGCGGGATCATCGGCGGCGGCATCTTCCTCAACCCGGGCATCGTCGCGCAGCGCACCGAATCAGGGCTGTCGCTGCTGTTGCTGTGGGTCGGCGCCGGGGTACTGACGTTGATCGGCGCGCTGTGCTTCGCCGAACTCGGCGCGCGCCGGCCGCATGCCGGCGGTACCTACGTCTACCTGCGCGAGGCATTCGGGCCGCTGGCCGGTTTCCTGTTCGGCTGGACCATGCTGCTGGTGATCTACTCCGGCTCCAGCGCTGCGGTGGCGACGATCTTCGCCAGCTACACCGCTTCGCTGTTCGGGCTGCCGTCGGCCTGGGCTCTGCCGCTGACCGTCGGCGCGCTGGTCTTCGTCGGCGGCATCAACCTGTTCGGCATCCGCCTCGGCGCGCAGATCCAGAACCTGTTCGCCCTGCTCAAGCTGCTGGCGGTGGCGGTGCTGGTGGTGTGCGGCCTGTTCCTCGCCGGTGCCGGGCACGGCCAGGTGCTGGCCGCCGATCCGGCGCGCAGCGGCGTCGGCTTCATCAGCGCGGCGCTGCCGGTGCTGTTCGCGTACTCCGGCTTCACCTACCTCAACAACCTCGCCGGCGAAGTGCGCGACCCGCAGCGCACGCTGCCGCGCGCGCTGACCCTGGGCATGCTGCTGGTGATCGGCGCCTATGCGCTGGTCAACGTGGCCTACCTCGCCGTGCTCGGCCACGCCGGGCTCGCCGCCAGCACGGCGCCGGCGGCCGATGTGATGCAGCAGGTGGCCGGCCCGGTCGGCGCGAAGGTGATCGCGTTGGGCGTGGCGATCTCCACCCTGGGCTTTTGCAACATCACTTTGGTCGCCGGGGCGCGGGTGCTGCAGGTGATGGGCGAGGACGGGCTGTTCTTCCGCTCGGTGGCGCGACTGCATCCGCGCTGGCGCACGCCGAACACCGCCTTGCTGCTGCTCTCCGGCTGGGCGATCGTGCTCGCGCTGTCGGGCAGCTACGGCCAGTTGCTGGACTACGCCACCTTCGGCGACTGGCTGGCCTGCGCGGTCGGCGTGGCCACGCTGTTCTGGTATCGCCGTCATGACGACCGCAGCGGCAGCTTCCGCGTGCCGGGCTACCCGTGGCTGCCGCTGCTGTTCATCGCCGCGGTGGCGCTGGTGGTGGCGCTGACCCTGCGCGACAATCCGCGCAACGCGGGCATCGGCTTGCTCATCATGGCCGCGGGCGTGCCCGCTTATTTCGTCTGGCGCCGCCTGTTCAGCCGCCCGCATCCCTAAGCAGGCGGCGGCAATGCCACAATGTGCGGGTATGTTTCAGGGAGATGTTGAATGGCACCCGCGCAAGCCCAGGCCCTGCCGACCGGTCAGGAAAACACCATCGTGCCCGAAGCGGTGCGTGACGGCATCGACCTGCAGATCAACGGCGAGCACTACCGTCATACCGGCGATCCGCAGATGCCGCTGCTGTGGTACCTGCGCGACGTGTTGCGATTGACCGGCACCAAGTACGGCGGCGAGCACGGCGAAAGCGGTGCCGACCTGGTGCTGCTCGATGGCAAGGCGGTCTCGGCGATCACGCAAACGATGGCCAAGCTCGCCGGCAAGCAGGTGGTCACGGTGGAGGGGCTGGCCGCCAACGACGGCACCCTGCACCCGCTGCAGCAGGCCTTCATCGACGAGGACGCGATCGGCTGCGGCTACTGCACGCCCGGCTGGCTGATTGCCGGCGTCGACCTGCTCAAACGCAAACCGCATCCGGGCGACGACGACATCGACCGCTTGCCGAACCTGTGCCGCTGCGGGTGCCAGACGCGCGTGCGCCGCGCGATCAAGCGCGCCGCCGGCAAGGCGCCGCAATCATGAGCGGAAATGGCAAAACCCCGAATCGGATCCCACTCTCGCGTCGCCGCTTTCTGCAGGTACTGGCCGGCACCGCGGGCGCGCTGGTCGTGGGCATCCGCATGGCCGAGGCGGCAGATGCGCCATTGCCGCCGGCCCTGGTCGGCGACAACTTCTACGGGCTCGGTGCGTATGTACGCATCAACGCCGACGGCAGCGTACTTATCAACGCGCGCGATCCGGATACCGGTACCGGGGTCGCCACCTCGCTGCCACGGATCATTGCCGACGAACTCGACGCCGACTGGAACCGCGTCAGCGTGATCCTGCCCGGCCTCGGCGTCAGCGACGACAACGGCAAGCCGCGCTGGACGTACGGCCGCCAGGTCGGTGGCGTCGGCGGCTCGATTCCCGCGGCATGGAACGACCTGCGCCAGGTCGGCGCGGTGGCGCGCTGGCTGTTGCTGCAGGCGGCGGCGCGCCGATTCGGCGTGCGGGCGGATCAGTTGCGCTGCGCGGCAGGCACGGTGATCGCGTCGGACGGCCGCCGCCTGAGTTACGGCAGCCTCGCAGAGGACGCCAGCAAGATCGCCCTGCCGACGCGCTTACCTGCACCGAAGGAAGCGGCGAATTATCAGCTGATCGGCAAGCCCGCCGGCGACGTCGACGCGCACGCGATCGTCACCGGCCAGGCGCGTTTCGCGATCGACCACCACTACGGCGACGCGCTGGTCGCGGTGCTCGTGCATTGCCCATGGCCGGACGGCACGCTGGAACGTTCCGACTTCGCCGACTGCCTGGCCGTCAAGGGCGTGGTCAAGGTGCTGCAACTGCGGCCCGAACCCGGCCAGCCGCCGGGCAGCACGCCGATCGCCCCGGCGGTAGCGGTACTCGCCGAAGACACCTGGTCGGCGCTGCAGGGCCGCCGGAAACTCAAGCTGGAATGGAAGCCCGGGGCCAGCGCGGCCGCTGACAGCAACACGTTCGAACAAACCGCCGGCGCCGCACTCGCCGGCAAGACCGACCCGACCACCCGCGTGCGCGACGACGGCGACGTCGACGCGGCCGGCAAGAAGGCCGCCCGCCGACTCGACGCCACCTACTTCCAGCCATGGCTGGCGCACGCCACCGCCGAGCCGATGAACTGCCTGGTGCGTCTGGACAAGGACCAGGCCAGCCTGGTCGTGCCGACCCAGGCGCCGCAGCAAGCATGGGCGGTGGTGCATCGCCTCACCGGCTTCGCCCCGGCCAGGATCGACATCAGCGTGCCGCGCGTGGGCGGCGGCTACGGCCGCCGACTCGATCACGACTACGTCGCCGAAGCGGTGATGCTGGCCCAGTCCGTCGACCGGCCGGTGCGCCTGTTGTGGACGCGCGAGCAGGACCTGGCCCACGACTACTACCGCTCCGGCTGCGTGCATCAGCTCAACGCAATCATCGACCGCAAGCGCAAGCTGCTCGGCTGGAACCAGCGCATGGCCAGCGCCTCCGCGCTTTCGCATCGTGGCGTGCCGGACAACCACTTGTGGACGTCCGAACTCCAGGCCGACCAGTTGCCGGCGGGGCTGGTACCCAATTACCGCAGCGACTGGTACGGGCTGGAATCGACGATACCGCGCGGCCCTGCGCGCGGCATGCCGCATCTGAGCAACGCGTTCGCGGTCGAGAGCTTCATCGACGAAATCGCGCACACGATGCGCGAGGACCCGCTGAAGACCCGCCTGCGCATCCTCGGCGAGCCGCGTTCGCTGACGCTCTCTGCCGGTCGCACGCTGGACACCGGCCGCCTGCTCAACGTGCTCAAGCTGGTCGCCGACCGGATCGAATGGAAGAACTGGCTGCGCACCGTCAACGGCCTCGGCATCGCCTGCTGGCACGTCGACGGCGCCTATGTGGCGCATGCGATCGAAGTGGCGATGCAGGGCGAGAAGCTGGTCATCCAGCGGGTCGTCTGCGCGGTCGATGTGGGCCGCGTGATCAACCCGCGCGGCCTCGAAGGCCAGGTCGCCGGCGCCACGCTCGACGCGCTGTCCACCGCCTTGAACCTGGCGATCACGTTCAAGGACGGGCAGATCCAGCAACACAGTTACAAGGACTATCCGCTGGCCAGCATGGCGCAGCTGCCCGACGCCGTGGAAGTCATCACCGTCGACGATGACCGTGCGCCGGCCGGCGCCAGTTTCCTCGCCATGCCCACCGCCGCACCCGCACTGGCCAACGCGGTCTTCCGCGCCAGCGCCGTGCGCGTGCGCCGGCTGCCGTTGATGAAGGAGTTGCTGCGCCTGCTGTAAGTAGCCGCCGCGCGAAGAGGCTTCTTCAACCGGCCTTCGCGCATCCATCGGGCTTGTACACGCGCTCCCGCGACGGCGGGTACTTGCCCAGCAGCTCCGCCGCACGCAACGGCCGCGGGCTGAAGGCGCCGCCACAATTCGGGCAGCGTCCATGCAGCACCGTCTCCACGCAGGAGACGCAGAACGTGCACTCGAACGAACAGATCATCGCCCCAGCCACATCCGCCGGCAGCTCGCGATCGCAGCACTCGCAATTCGGGCGCATCTGAAGCATGGCGTTCTCCGTGGATTGCGGCCTTCAGTTTGCACGCGGCGACATCGGCGCACAAAACGCCGATCAACCAGAGGCGGACAGGCTACGGTTTCGGGTGACTCGCTTGTTGTGCCGGCGGCACCAGACGATCGCCATGCAGGCCTGACGGCTGCATCGAGCCGGGCCGGAAGCGGCTCGGCCCGGCTGACCTCACTCGCCTTTCTTGCGCACCGGCGCGTCCGTGAACGCTGCGATCAGTTCGCGCACCAGTTTGCGCTGGCGTTCCGGCAGCGCCAGGAACTCCTCGAACGCGAGGCGATCCATGCCGCTCACATGCTCGGGCCACGACCTGTTCGGCTCGCGCACGCCCCTGGCCGTCGTCTTGCCGCCGTACTGCAGTTGATGCGGCGGCATGTTCACCATTCGCGCCAAGGCCTGGATGTTGTCCGGCTTCGGAAAGTGCTTGCCATGGAGCCAGCCGGAGATCGCCTGTGGTGTCACTGGCGTGCCGCCATAACGGGCCAACAGCTTTTCCAGCTCCTTCGGGCTGGCCTCGATGTTGGCAGCAGCCAGTCCGCCCAGCAGCCGCGCGGCAAACGCTTCCTGTTCCTTCTTCATGGCACCGGACGTTAGGTTGATGTCCGGCGCGGAATGAAAGTATTGCTTTCAAATGCACGTAAACTTTGCTTTCATTGTCGTCGTTTTGCCTGGCGACACGACATGCCAAAGTCCCTGCTGGAACAACTCCCCGAGATCGTCGCCCGCGCACGGCAGCAGGCCGAGAAGATCCTGGAGAGCCTCGAAGGGCGGCATCGGGTCAGCCTGCAGACGCGCGAGTGGGTGCTGCCCTCGAAGGACACCCGCGACAGCGACTGGATCGCCGCGGCGAACCGGCAGGCACACCTGGGCGACGAAGGCACGGCCGACTGGACCAACCGGCTGATCTACGGCGACAACCTGCTGGCGATGGCCGCGCTGCTGGCCGGCGACGAACACACCCCCAGCCTGCGCGGCAAGGTCGACCTGATCTACATCGACCCGCCGTTCGATTCCAAGGCCGACTACCGCACCAAGGTTTCGCTGCCCGGCGTGGAGCTGGAGCAGAAGCCGACGGTGATCGAGCAGTTCGCATATTCCGATACGTGGTCGGATGGGACGGCGTCGTATCTGGCGATGATCACGCCGCGATTGATTCTTATGCGGGAGTTATTGAGCGATAGCGGCTCGATCTATGTGCATCTGGATTGGCATGTAGGGCATTACGTCAAGATCGTTCTCGATGAAATATTCGGTAAGGCCAACTTCGTCAACGAAATCATTTGGCGCCGTTCATTCGGGCATAGCGATTCAGAGCGTCTCGGAAATATCCACGATACCGTTTTATTATTTTCCAAATCTCAAAACCGAACTTGGAATCAAGAACTTGTTCCAGCTGATCCTTCGTACATAGATACGTTCTTTGACCAATTCGACCCAGCCCGAGGAGAACGCTATCAACGCCTGAGTTTATCCGCGGGCGGTCTTTCTGGTGGCGGCTATGATTACGAATACAAAGGTGTACGCACTCTTTGGAGATGCCCCGTCGAAACCCTAAAAAGGCACGACGAGGAGGGTCGGCTACATTGGCCTCTTAAGGTCGGTGGCGTCCCACGACTGAAGAAATACGAGAGCGAGCATCGCGGCGTACCGCTGCAAGATCTTTGGACTGACATCAGCAAGATCCACAATCAGTCGAGCGAGCTAATTGGATACACGACACAAAAGCCAGAAGCTCTTCTCGATCGAATTATTTCCCTTTGCACCAACTCAAACGATCTGGTTGCCGATTTCTTCGGCGGCTCCGGTACCACCGCCGCCGTCGCCGAAAAGCTCGGCCGCCGCTGGATCACAACCGATCTCGGCAAGCCGGCCTGCATGATCATGCGCAAGCGGTTGATCGACCAAGGCGCTAAGCCGTTCCTGTACCAGGCGATCGGCGACTACCAGGTCGAGGCGGCGAAGAGTTCGTTAGGGCGCAGTTTCCGCGTGGGCGACCTGTCGGGGATCGTACTGTCGCTGTATGGCGCGTTGCCGCTGCAGCCCGAGGACAACCCGCTGCGCAATCTCGGCGCCGTGGTCTACGCCGGCAAGAAGACCCTGGTGCTGGTGGACTCGCCGAACAAGCTCACTGGCGACGCCACCCTGCGCAAGGCGATCGCCCAGCGCGAGCATCTGCTCGGCGGCTGGGATCGTGTCGTGGTGCTGGGCTGGAATTTCGAGCCGTCGATCGGGCAAAGCATCACCGCGCTCAACGACCCGCGGCTGGAAGTGCTGGTGATCCCGCCCGACCTGCTCGACCGCCTGCGCAAGAAGGGCGGCATCGAGAAGCTGCGCGGCCAGGTGCGTTTCTCCAGCCTGCAGTACCTCACGATCAAGCCGGTGCGCCGCACGCGCAGCGGCGATGAAGAAACGCTGCAGGTCACCCTGGACAACTACGTGCTGCTCTCGCCCGAGGCGATCAACCTGGACGAGGACAACCGCAAGAAGCTGCTCAAGGTGGCCAACGCCGAACCGCTGGCACTGATCGAGTATTGGGCGGTGGATCCGGACTACGACGGTGCGGTGTTCCGCTCGGTGTGGCAGGACTACCGCGGCAACACCGCCAACGACGACGACCCGCTGCGGGTGGTGACCGCCGCCAACTTCAATGTGCCGTACAAGAGCGGCGAGCGCCGCGTCTGTGTGCGCGTGGTGGACGTGTTCGGTTTCGAGGCCGAGGTGGTGCAGGTGGTGGCGGAGCCGCGGGCATGAGCGCGCCAGCGTGGGCGCGCACCAGATATTCAGGCTGCCAGCGCGCGCACCTTGCGCAGACTGGCCTTCAACTCGCGCTCGGCGATCTTCAGGTCGTAATCGGTCTGCAGATTCATCCAGAACTGCGGGCTCTGCCCGAAGGCGCGACCAAACCGCAGGGCCAGCTCTGCCGTGACAGGCCGCACTTCCCTGATCACATGCGAGATGCGCATGGGCGACACGCCAATCGCGCGCGCAAAGGCCGCCTGGCTCATGTCGTGGTCGCTCAGAATTTCCTCCAGCAGTTCACCCGGGTGGATGGGCGGGAGGCCGTTGGTGGTGGCGGGAATGGACATGATGACGAATCCTCAGTGGTAATCGACGATCTCGACGTCAAAAGCGTGACCGCCCTCAAAGCGAAAACACAGCCGCCATTGGTCGTTGATGCGAATGCTCCATTGACCAGCCCGGTTGCCAGCCAGCAGTTCAAGGCGGTTGGAAACCGGTTCACGCAAGTCTTCGGGACTCGTGGCGATATCAAGGTATTTCAGGCGGGTCAACGCCCGGCGCACGATGTCCTGCGGCAGTCGCCGCGTGTTGCCGGTGGCGAACAACCGCTCGGTGTCCTTGTCGGCGAAGCTCCTTATCACCGGGTTACTCCTGTCTACCTGGTCGACTTGCGCTTGCCAACCATAAACAATTTGTTTATTACGCGCAAGCTGGCGGAGTGTGCCCATGTCTGACGCCAACCACCCGCTAGCGCTCGCCGCTGCCCTCACCCGCCGCGCCGAGCAACTGTGCATCGGCCTGGAACAGGGCATCGCTGACATCTACGAACTGGTGACGCCGGTGACCGCCGAGTTGCTGCTCTGGTGGTTCGGCGACGACGCCTGCCAGTCGCGCACGTTCAATTTCCATCCCGGCCAGCGCCAGGCGATCCTCAATGTGATCGTGGCGCACGAGGTGCTGGACAGACCGAACCTGAAGGACCTGTACCAGCAAGTGTGCGCCGACGCGCTGCTCGAAGGCACCCGGCTCAACGACGTGGCGCAGGCCAAGCACGACCATCCGAAGTACTGCCTGAAGATGGCCACCGGCACCGGCAAGACCTGGGTGCTGCAGGCGCTGCTGGTGTGGCAGTTGCTGAACAAGACCGCGGCGCTGGACGAAGGGCGCGACGATCCGCGCTTCACCCGGCGCTTCCTGATCGTGGCACCGGGGCTGATCGTGTACGAGCGCCTGCTCGATGCGTTCCTCGGCAAGGAGAACGAGGACAAGAGCCGCGACTTCGCCAGCTCCGACATCGCCAGTTATGCCGAGCTGTTCACGCCGCCGGCGCGGCGCGAACGGATCGCGCAGTTCGTGCGCGGCAACGTCTGCCAGAAGCAGGAGATCGGACTGAAGGCGACCGGCAACGGCATGATCGCGATCACCAACTGGCACCTGCTCAGCGAAGCCGAGGAGGAAGCGGAGCAAGAGGAAGCCGAATGGGTCGACACGCCCGGCATGGTCGCCGACGCAGCACGTGTGGCCTATGACGTGTTGCCACTGACGCCAGGCCGCGCCACCGGCAACAGCCTCGACGTGCTGGATCGGCGCTGGGCGCGCGGCAACATATTGAGTTACCTCGCCGACCTGCCCGACCTAATGGTGTTCAACGACGAGGCACACCACATCCACGAGTTGAAGAAGGAAGGCGAGACCACCGAGGTCGAATGGCAGAAGAGCCTGTCGATCATCGCTGAAGGCAAGGGTCGCCGTTTCGTGCAGATGGATTTCTCCGCCACGCCGTACAACGACGTCGGCGGCGGCAGGAATCGGCGCAAGGTCTACTTCCCGCACATCGTGGTCGACTTCGACCTGAAGGACGCGATGCGGCTGGGCCTGGTGAAGTCGCTGGTGCTGGACAAGCGCAAGGAAGTCGGCGCGCTGCCGATACTGGAGTTCAAGGCCGAACGCGATGCCGATGGCAACGTGCGGCTATCCGAAGGCCAACGCGTGATGCTGCGCGCGGGCCTGCAGAAGCTGCGCAAGCTGGAGGCGGATTTCACCCGCATCGACGCCACGCGTCATCCGAAGATGCTGGTGGTATGCGAGGACACCACAGTATCGCCGCTGGTGGCGCAGTTCCTGCGCGACGAAGGCCTGCACGACGAAGACGTGCTCACCGTCGACTCGGGCAGGAAGGCCGAGCTGGGCGAGAAGCAGTGGGCACCGTTGAGGCAACGCCTGTTCAACGTCGACAAGCATGCGCAACCGCGGGTGATCGTCAGCGTGCTGATGCTGCGCGAGGGCTTCGACGTCAACAACATCTGCGTGATCGTGCCGCTGCGTTCCAGCCAGGCGCAGATCCTGCTGGAGCAGACCATCGGCCGCGGCCTGCGCCTGATGTGGCGCGACCCGGAATACGCCGACATCAAACGCGAGAATCGCGAGCGGATCAACCGTGGCGAGGAACCCGGCTCGCTGATCGACATCCTGTCGATCGTCGAGCACCCGGCGTTTCAGAGTTTCTACGACGAACTGATGCGCGAGGGTCTGGTCGGCGAGACCGGCGATGACGACGAGGGCAGCAGCACCGGCGACCTGATTCCTGCCGAGCTGCGCGACGACTACGAGAAATACGATTTCGCCATCCCGTTCATCCTGCGCGAGACCGAGGAGAACGTAGAGCATCTGCCGATCAACGTCGCCGCATTGTCACCGTTCAGCGCGATGAGCCGCGCGAAGCTGGCCGATCTGCTTGGCAAGGGCGACACCTTCACCTCGCAGGACCTTCAGAGCAGCACGCTGTTCGGCGACTACCGCGTCGATGGTGTGGCAATGAACGTCAGCGGCTACAACGAGCTGCTCTCCAGGCTGACCCGGCGCGTGAGCCAGGCGCTGAACCAGCCGCTGCCGAAAGGCAACAGGATCGCGCCGCATCTGGACCGCCCGTATCTGCAGTTGAACACCGCCGCGCTGGCCATGGCTCTGGACGACTACATCCGCGAGCGGCTGTTCGACGAACCCTTCGAGCCGTTCGAGGACGAGGGCTGGCGGCTGTTGCTGCTGCAGCCGGTACTCGACCACATCGTGAAGATCTTTGGCTTGGCGCTGGTGCGCGCCGAGGAACACACCACCAGCGGCCAAACCGAAGTGCGCCATCGGCGGCTGTCGGAAGTGACCAGGCTGATGGTGCGCGAAAGCGCCTCGCTGGAAGTGTCCAAGTGCATCTACACGCGGTTACCCTACCCCACACGCAGTGGCGGGCTGGAGCGTGCGTTTATCGAATGGGCACGGCTGGACGCGGACGTGGAAGCGTTCTGCAAGATCAGCGAGAACCGTCACGACTTCGCGCGCTTGCGCTATGTGAAGGACGACGGCATGCCCGCGTTCTACATACCCGACTTCCTGGTGCGCACGGCAGACGCGATTTACCTGGTCGAGACGAAGGCGCAGGAGCAGGCCAGCCATCCTAACGTGCAGCGCAAGCTGAAGGCCGCGACGACCTGGTGCGAGCGGATCAATGCGCTGGAGCCGGAGTTGCGTGGCGATCGCGCCTGGCATTACGCACTGGTCGGCGAGTCGCTGTTTCGTGACTGGCGCGAGAAAGGTGCACGGCTGGGCGAGTTGCTGGCATTTTCGCGGGCACGCGCCATGCCGACGGTGCAATCGCAAGGTGGCCTGGCACTCTGATCTTGCGCTGTGCCGAAGCCGACATTGGCATGGATCAGGCCCGACCTTGCCACGGCGAACCGACGGCATGCGGTGCGCATGCCGTCGGTTCAGGGCTGGGCTACTTGCCCTTGTGCGACGCCACCGGCTTGGCCGATGCACCGTTGTCGTCGTCCAGCACCAGGCTGCCGAGGATCGACCAGGCGAAATCCAGCTGCAGCTTGCCGTTGAACGAGGGGTCGTTCAGGCTGAAATAGAAGTCGGCCGCGTAAGGATTCTCGCGGTTGGAGCCATCATTGATCGCGTAGTAGTGCGGCGTGGATTGATATTGAGATTCACCGTGACAGCTCATGCAGTTGGTCTGCACGCCGTAGATGTTGTTGATGATCGTGCCGTTGTCGTTGATGGTGCCCTTGGCCTGGAATACCCCGGGATCGAAGCCGGCCTCGAGATGCGGGTTGTAGGCAATCACCGAAGTGCCGACGCTCTGACCGCCGATGATCGGCTGGGCCGGTGCCACCATCTGGTAGGCGACGGCCATCGCGTAGTGACTTGCCGCCGCGTCCAGTACCGACGGACGCGCTGCCGCGATGGTGCTGGAACTGGGTGCGAACGGCTGCGCCGGATTGGCCGCCCACCAGAACGTCTGCCAGGTCCAGCGGGTGGCCTCGCGCGTACCCACGTGCATGCCGACCAGGATGGCGATGTCGCCGGCCGAAACCTGCATGCCGGTCTGGCCGGCGATGCCGGCGACTTCCGCCGCGGTAATCGTGTGGCTGATGAAATCACCGAGATGGAAAGTGCTGGCCGCAGTACGGCCCGTGCAACCCTGGTCGATCGATGATCCGCTCGGCCCCGCGTTCCGGATGTCGACATACACGCAGGCGCCCCAGTCCGGCTCGGGAAATGTCTTCGCCGGCGATGGCGTGCCGGGCCAGCCGGGCATGGTGTAGATGCCGTTCTGCACGTTGCCGCCGGATTCGTTCTTCTGCACGATCTTGTAGACCGGCTTGATGGTGATCGCGCTGGCCGGAAACACCGGCATCTGCGTGTAGCCCTGCTTCAGGTAGCCATTGAGCGTGCTCTGCAGGAACAGCTTGTTGGTGATCGCGTGTTTCGCCGCCGCCGGGTTGTAGGCCACCGCCACGAAGATGTTGGTGTCGCCATCGGGCACCGATTGCGCTGCCTTGAGCCTTGGCTTCAGGTTGCGGAACTGGTGTGGCCGTTGCAGTTCGAACATGCCGCGCGGATGCAGCAGCCGCGACTTGTCCAGCAGCATGGTGCCGCGTACGGCATCGAAGCCGATGCCGGACTGGATCCGGTAGATCATGTTCGACGGCGTGGCCCACGTCTGGAAGGCACGCACCGGAGTGCCGTTGACCGTGCCGGTGAAGTCCGTGAGGCCGGCCCACAGCGCCCAGCTGTGGCGGTACAACGCTGCCGTGTTGCCGCCGTAGACCCAGCTGTTGATGGTGGTCTCCGGTTGCGGGAACGGCTCGCCGGACACCACCTGCGGCAGGTCGGGCACGCACACCAGATTGCCGTTGGCGTTGGCGATGTCGCCGCCTTTGATCACCGCGTTTTCGCACTGCCCCAGCGGAGCGAGGGTGGACGACTGGTAGTTGCCGGCCAGGGTCTGGCATTGCGCCGACAGACTGTCGCCGGTAACCGCCGCGCCGTAACAACTGAGCCGGTACGAACCCGGCGGGGCCGCCGGTTGAGTGGCGGCGGTGGCCGATGCTACTGCGCCAAGACAGGACAGACTTGCGACTGCGAGAATTGCCGAGATCTTCATGTTCTCCTCCCTCCGTGGTGCAACAGGATGGCAGCTCGATCCGGCCGGATCGGGACGTGCAAGTCGGCCGGCGCTTGCCGCCGTTCGTGATCCGTTGTCCGCCAGGCGGCAACGGCCATCAAGCGCCGATGCGGCCTTTACGCCACACCGGTCAATGCCTTCAGACGATCCCCTTTGGGCGGCAAGCCCCTGCTTGCGCCTGCCATATCCTGCGCGCGCAAAGGGCCGCAGAATCTGACGACTTTCACACTATCACCCGACATGGCGTGCGCCAAGCGCGCGCCGGATGGACTCCCCAAACCTGACAGTCCGATGCCCGTCTGGCATCATCCGGGGCTTGTCTCGCCTGCTGGCGTTCTCGACATCACCGAATACCGGAGCCTGCATGTCCTCTCCCAGTTCCATCCGCCGCGACGTCGGCCCATTCGCCCTGATGCTCACCGGCCTGGGCTCCATCATCGGCTCAGGCTGGCTGTTCGGTGCGTGGCGCGCCGCGCAGATCGCCGGCCCCGGGGCTGTCTGGGCCTGGGTGATCGGCGCGGCGATCATCATGACGGTGGCGCTGACCTACGCCGAACTGGGCGCGATGTTTCCCGAATCCGGCGGCATGGTTCGCTACGGTCATTACTCGCACGGCTCACTGGTCGGTTTCATCGCGGCGTGGGCGAACTGGATCGCGATCGTCTCGGTGATCTCGGTGGAGGCCGAAGCGTCGGCGCAGTACATGTCGTCGTGGAAGTGGCAGTGGGCGAAGGACCTGTATCACCAGATGCCGGGTGGT
This sequence comes from Rhodanobacter sp. T12-5, assembly GCF_008329435.1. Classification (GTDB taxonomy): domain Bacteria; phylum Pseudomonadota; class Gammaproteobacteria; order Xanthomonadales; family Rhodanobacteraceae; genus Rhodanobacter. The sequence continues at coordinate 606,946 of NZ_NPKN01000001.1, read as the reverse complement.
CACGGCGAGCTGAGCACCAACGGCCTGCTGATTGCCGCTGCGCTGGTGGTCATGTATTTCCTGTTCAACTTCTGGAGCGTGAAGCTGTTCGCGCGCTCGAATACCGCGATCACCCTGTTCAAGCTGGTGATCCCCGCGCTCACCGCGGTGTTGCTGATCGCCAGCGGTTTCCATGCCGAGAATTTCAGCGTCGGCATCCACGGTGAGCTGCACAAGACCGACTTCGCCTCGGTACTCACCGCCGTGGCGATCGCCGGCATCGTGTTCAGCTTCAACGGATTCCAGAGCCCGGTGAACCTGGCCGGCGAAGCGCGCAATCCGGGCAAGAGCATTCCGTTCGCCATCGTCTGCTCGATTGCGCTGGCGACGGTGATCTACGTGTTGCTGCAGGTCGCGTTCATTGGCGCGGTGCCGCGTGAAATGCTGGCCAACGTCGGCTGGCACGGGATCAACTTCAGCTCGCCGTTTGCCGACCTGGCGATCATCCTGGGCATGCAGTGGCTGGCGACGCTGCTGTTCATCGATGCGGTGATCAGCCCCAGCGGCACCGGCATGACCTATACCGCCACTACCGCGCGCATGCTCTACGGCATGGAGCGCAACGGCACGCTGCCGGCCATCCTCGGGCGCGTGCATCCGAAATGGGGCGTGCCGCGGCCGGCGATGTGGGTAAACCTGGCGGTGTCGTTCATGTTCCTGTTCTTCTTCCGCGGCTGGGGTTCGCTGGCGGCGGTGATCTCGGTCGCCACGATCATTTCCTACCTCACCGGCCCGGTCAGCGTGATGACGCTGCGTCGTACCGCACCGGGGTTGCATCGGCCGTTGCGACTGAGCGGCCTGTCGGTGCTGGCCGGCATCGCGTTCATCATGTCCACCGAGTTGCTGTACTGGGCCAAGTGGCCGTTGACCGGCGAAATCATCCTGCTGATGGTGGTCGCACTGCCGGTCTACTTCTACTACCAGGCCAAGTCCGGCTGGCACGATTTCGGACGGCAGATGAAGGGCGCCTGGTGGCTGGTGTTCTACCTGCCCACACTGGCGCTGGTCTCCTGGGCCGGCAGCACCACGTTCGGCGGCAAGGGTTACCTGTCCTACGGCATGGATCTGGGCGTGGTCGCCGTGATCGGCCTGGTGTATTACCTGTGGGGCGTGAAGTCGGGCTGGCGCACGCCGTCGGTGGAAGCGGCGGAGCTGGAAGCGCAGGCCGACCCGAACGCGCCGCTGGTGCCGCCGGACGAGGAGACCGCCGAGCGGATCACCGGGCACTGAGCGAAATCGCATCCGTCAACGAAACGCACGGCACCCGCCGTGCGTTTTCCTTTGTGCCCTCATCGTGTCGAAAAGACGGTGCGTCGTTCGTCGCCTGAACAAGCATCCAATCCCGGATGCGTGCCACCCGCCAACGGAGTCGCTCATGCTTTCCATCCGCACCAGGATCAACGCGCTGGGCCTGATCGCCCTGCTCTCGCTTGCCACGGGCGCCAGCGCCGCCACGGTGAACTACAAGATCGATCCCGACCACACCTACCCCAGCTTCGAGGCCGATCATTTCGGTGGGCTGTCGGTGTGGCGCGGCAAGTTCAACCACAGCAGCGGCATGGTGATGCTGGACAAGGCCGCCGGCACCGGCGCGGTGAACGTCGTCGTCGACATGAAGAGCGCCGACTTCGGCCAGGACGCGTTGAACAAGTTCGCGCAGGGCAAGGAGCTGTTCGAAAGCAACCTCTACCCGCAGGCCATCTACGCCGGCAAGCTCGTCGACTTCGTCAACGGCGCGCCGACGCGGGTCACCGGCACACTGACCCTGCACGGCGTCACCCGCCCGCTGGACCTGAAGATCGACAGCTTCAAGTGCATGCCGCACCCGATGCTGAAGCGCGAAGTATGCGGCGCGGATGCGCTGGCCACGTTCAAGCGCGATGCGTTCGGCATGGCGGCCGGCAAGGACTACGGCTTCAGCATGGACGTGACGTTGCGCATCCAGGTCGAGGCGATTGCAGAGCCCGCCGCCTGAGTCGCGTCACGCCAGCGCCAGCACATCCCCCAGCAACGCCTGCGCCGTCACTTCCGGTCCCGCACCCGGGCCCTGGATCACCAGCGGCTGGGTGTTGTAGCGGATCGTGGTGAGGGCGAACTGGTTGTCGGTGCCGTACAGGCGCGCGGCGGGGTGGGTGAGCGGCACTTCGACCAGGCCGACGCGGGCATGGCCGCGCTGGTTGAGGCGGGCGAGGAAGCGCAACACGGCGCCACGCGAGGCGGCTTCGGCATGGCGCGCGGCGAGCGGCGCGTCCAGTTCGTCCAGGCGCGCGAGGAAGGCGTCGGCACTCAGGCCGCGCAAGCTTTCGGGCACCAGCCCATCCACCTGGACCTCGTCGGTGCCGAGCGAGAAACCCGCGTTGCGGGCGATGATCAGCAGCTTGCGCGCCACGTCCTCGCCGGACAGGTCCGAGCGCGGGTCGGGTTCGGTGTAACCGAGCTGGCGCGCCTCGCGCAGCAGTTCGGAAAACGGGCGGCCGCCGTCGTACTGGTTGAACAGCCACGACAGCGAGCCGGAAAACACGCCTTCCAGGGTGAGCAGGCTGTCGCCGCAGCTGCGCAGGCGACGCAGCGTGGACAGTACCGGCAGGCCGGCGCCGACGGTGGCCGCATCGCCATAGCGACCGCCGTGCGCCAACGCCGCCTGCAACGCACGCCAGCCGGACAGTTCACCGCCGGCCAGCGCCTTGTTCGCCGTCACCACGTGATAGCCGCGCGCCAGCCATTCGGCGTGGCGTGCGGCCAGCGATGCGCTGGCGGTAGCGTCGACGATCACCTTCGCTGCGGCGCCACTGGCATCCAACGCCGCGAGCAGGCTGGCGTTGTCGCGTGGCTCGCCCCGGTGGTTCAGCTGCTCGCGCAGGCTGCGACTGGCAAGGCTGACAGGATCGGTCTGCTGCCGACGCGAATTGGCCGCGCCGACCAGTCGCAACGATGCCGCAGCCGGCGTGTTGAGCAGCTTCAGCAGCGCGCCGCCGACCACCCCGGTGCCGAGCAGCACTACTGCGATGATGGGAGCGAACGCCTTTGCGGGTGCGGCTTCAGCGGCGATTCTCCCGCGGGCAATCGCGGCCGAAGCCGCTCCCGCAGGTGCATCATCCAGCACCGTACTCATGCGAGTACCCGGCGTTTGGACGTCTCTACCGCTGCAGCGCGGGCCAGCGCGGCATCGAGATCGTGCAGCAGGTCGTCACCGTCCTCGATGCCGACCGACAGGCGCAGCAGGCTGTCGGCGATGCCGGCGGTGCGGCGTGCCTCGGGCGCCATCGACGCATGCGTCATCGAAGCCGGATGCGCAATCAGGCTTTCCACCCCGCCCAGCGATTCGGCCAGCGAGAAATACTTCAGGCCATCGACGAAGGCCTCGATCTGCCCCACGTCGCCTTCCAGTTCGAAGCTGAGCATGGCGCCGAAACCCTGCTGTTGACGCGCTGCCAACGCGTGGCCTGCATGGCTGGCCAGACCGGGGTAATAGACTTTGCGCACGGCCGCGTGGGCGTCCAATAGCTCGGCGATGCGCGTCGCGTTTTCCTGGTGCTGGCGCAGACGCACGCTCAAGGTGCGCAGGCCGCGCAAGGTCAGGTAGCTGTCGAACGGCGCGCCGGTGAGGCCGTTGCAGTTGGCCCACCATTTCAGCTGATCGAACACCGCCGCGTCGCGCGCCACCACCGCGCCGCCGACCACGTCGCTATGACCGTTGATGTACTTGGTGGTGGAGTGCACCGCCACGTCCGCGCCGAGCAGCAGCGGCTGCTGCAATGCCGGCGACAGGAAGGTGTTGTCGACCACCAGCAGCGCGCCTACCGCATGCGCGGCATGCGCCACGTGGCGGATGTCGGTGATCCGCAGCAGCGGATTGGACGGCGTCTCCACCCAGACGAGTGCCGGCTTGGCGGCAAGACCTTCGCTCAGCGCGCAGGGATCGGTGAGGTCGGCAAACACCACGTTGAAGCGGCCCTTCTTCGCCCATGCGTCGAGCAATCGCCAGGTACCGCCGTAGCAATCGTGCGCCGCCAGCACGGTCGCGCCGGCCGGTACGAGTTCCAGCACCAGCGCCACTGCCGACATGCCGCTCGACGTCACCACCGCACCGACGCCCTGCTCCAGTTCCGCCAGCGCATTGCCGAGCAGGTCGCGGGTGGGGTTGCCGCTGCGCGAGTAGTCGTACGGGCGCTTGCCGCCGAGCCCCTCGAACGCGTAGTTGGTGGACAGGTGCAGCGGCGGCACCACCGCGCCGTGCTGGGTGTCCGATTCGATGCCGGCGCGCACCGCGCGGGTACAGGGGGCGGGGGTTTCGCTCATGTCCATCTCCAAATCATTGCGTCGTGGTGTTTGTTGCAGGAGCCACCCTGTGCGCGATGCTCCTGGCGGCAGCGCGAGGAGCTCGCGCACAGGGTGCGCTCCCTAGTCGAGTGCTTCGCGCAGCAGCGGCGCGAGCTGCGCGGGTTCCTTCAGGAAGGCGTCGTGGCCGTAGGGCGACTCGACCACTTCCAGCGTGGCCGGGCCATGCAGGCGGCGCTGCAATTCGCACAGGTCGGCCAGTGGCACCAGGCGGTCGGACGGAAAGCCGATCAGCGTCGCCGGTGTCGGGATCTGCTCCGGCGTGACGTCGTGCAGGTCGATCGACTCGGACAATGCGAGGAATCGATCGGCGTCGAAACGCTCGACGAAGCGGCGGCCCTGATGTTCCAGGTAGTCCTCGACCGGAAAACGGAAGCGCTCGTCGCGCCATTCCGGGCCACCGGCAAAGCGGCGGCCGAATTCGCCGCTGCCGCGATAGGTGGTGATCGCCAGCTGCCGCGCCAGCGCCAGCGCATCGTCGACCCGACCACTGGCCTGGCCCAGTCGCACGATCCCGCGCTGCACGCTGCGTTGCGCGGTGCTGAGCGGGTGCGGCCGGTGCGCACCGGCCAGCAGCACCAGCCGGTCCACGCAACACGGATGCCGCGCGGCAAAGGCCAGCGCCACCATCGCGCCATACGAGGAACCGATGAATGCATGTGCCTTCGGGATGTCCAGTTCGCGCAACAGCGCCGCCAGCGCGTCGGCCTGATCCTCGCTGGACACCGAACCGGCATCGAGCTCGCCCGGGGTCAGCCAGTCGATCGCCAGTACGCGCCAGCGCTGCAGATCGATCGCCGCACCGCTGCCGACCAGCGCCTGCCACCAGCCGGGCGCGGGTTGGCCATCCAATGCGACGACGTCGCGGTCGGCGGAGATGCCGCCCTGCACGATCAGCGTCGGCGCATCCGGCGCGCCGCACCACAGATAGCGAACCTCGACCTCGCGCCGGCCGCTGCCGTACTTGGGACTGATGACCACCCGCCGCGTGCTGCGCCGGGCGGTCAGGTCGTCACGATGCGACTGCCCATGGAATGGGGCCGGCAAATGGCCGGCATCGGAAACGGCAAGTGGCAGCGATTGAAGGGTCATGCGGTTCTCCGGTCGCATCGCCTGCAGGTACCGGAGCCGGGGTCACACGTGCACGCCAGGGGAGCTGCGGCCGGATGACGCCCATCTCTCGGTGGCGCCGTGGCGCCGCCGCAGGATTTGGCACCGTGGCGGGACGTCCCCGCTGGTTGCCCCGGCATCAAAGGGCCTATCCCTCCGCCGGTCTCGATGAGTGAAGCGGATGGTGAATGCCTTTCAAGTTGCTGTCAATAGACGTCTAAACATCTAGACGTTTATATGTTCGTTTGTAATATTCAGTCAAAGGCGGCGGAAATGGTGAAGAAAGGACCGCTTTCGGATCGCCGGAGGCGCCCTGAAAGACGTCGCGACCCTTGCCGGCCTGCCGTGGAAGCAACTTCAGTCGCAATGGCCCTTGCGTGCTCCTGAAGAGCATCGCGACTGAAGTCGCTCCCACATCTCAGGCAGAGGCTGCGCGCAGGTCATCGCCGCTTCGCGCCTTCCCTGCTAACGTATCCGGATGACCCACCACCCCGACACGTCCGCGTTGCATGCCCGGCTGCAACGCGACGGCTTTGCCTTCCTCACCGCCGACATCATGCGCAAGCTTCTGCCGGGCCGGTCACTGGGCGACTGGCCCGCATTTGCCGCCAGCTGGAACGATCTGGCACCCGACGGCTATCTCGCCGCCAGCGGCCGCCATCGGCGCCGGCGCCATGCGACATTCGCTGCCGACGCTGCCGGCGACGTGCGACGCCAGCCGCATCAGCCGCATTACCAGAGCCTGCAGTACAACCCCTTGCAGGGCGATATCCAGCGCTGGTTCGAACCGGTGCTGCCGGCGGTCGCCGAAAGCGCCAGCCTGCAATGCATCCTCGAATTTTGCCGCGACTGCTTCGGCGCGCTGGCGCCGGCCACGCGCCACTGGCATATCGAGGTGCATCAGTTCCGCATCGAGGCGCGTGCCGACGAAGCAGGCGAGCCGACTCCGGAAGGGGTGCATCGCGATGGCGTCGACTACGTGCTGGTGTTGCTGGTCGACCGCGAAAACATCGAGAGCGGCACCACCACCATCCACGCCCCCGATGGCGAACTGCTGGGCAGCTTCACCCTGGCTCGCGAGCTGGACGCCGCGCTGGTCGACGACCATCGCGTCTTTCACGGGGTGACCCCGGTAACGCCGCTCGACCCCGCGTTGCCGGCCCATCGCGATGTGCTGGTGGTGACCTTCCGCGGTGTCGCGGCGGGCGGCTGAAGCGTTCGTTCGGCGACAGCGCCTGCGCGGCGATTTGCGACGGATCGATCCGGCTGCAACACTGCCGCCTGCCATCCACTGCGCCGAGAAACCCATGTCCATCGCCGCCAATGTCGTGATCGCCGCGATCGCCCTGCTGCACGTGTGGTTCCTGATCCTGGAGATGTTCCTGTGGACACGCCCTGCCGGCCGCCGTGCGTTCGGCACCACGGCGGAATTCGCCCAGCAGTCGAAGGCGCTGGCCGCCAACCAGGGCCTGTACAACGGCTTCCTCGCCGCCGGCCTGGTTTGGGGCCTCTGCCTCGGCGGCGCCGGGTTCTACGTGAAGGTGTTCTTCCTCACCTGTGTTCTGCTCGCCGGGATTTTCGGCGGCCTGACCGCGAGCCGGAAGATCCTGTGGATCCAGGCGCTGCCTGCGGCGATCGGCCTGATCCTCGTCCACCTGCCCTGACGCCCATGACGACTCCCTTCCGCGAAGCTGTCGGACCAGGTTTCGACCCCGCCCTGATGCAGCACGCCCGCGAACGAACCTGGGCTGCGCTGCATGGCATCCGCGAGCGCATGCGCCCGGGCATCAGCGAGGACGAGGCGAAGGCCGAGGCGTTGGAAGTGTTCCGCGAACTGGGCTACGAGCGGCTGTGGCATCCGGTGCTGATCCGCATCGGCGCGAATACCACCAAGGCGTATCGGCAGCGATCCGACCCCGGCGTGCGGCTGGGCGAGAACGACAGCTACTTCATCGACCTCGGGCTGGTGTTCGACGGCCACGAGGGCGATGTGGGCGACACCTTCGTGATCGGCCACGCGCCGCAACGACAGGCCTGCGCGGATGCCGCGCGCAGGCTGTTCCACGAAGTGGCCGAGGCATGGCGCACACGGGGATGGAGCGGCCAGGCGCTGTACGCCTTTGCCTGCGAGCGCGCCGAAGCGATGGGCTGGCGCTTCAACCACGCCACCAAGGGGCATCGGGTCGGCGACTTCCCCCACTCGATCCACAAAGGCGGCGACCTCGTCGACCTGCCGGCAACCCCGTCCAGCGGACTGTGGATACTGGAGATCCAGATCGCGCATCCGACGGAACCGTTCGGCGCGTTCTACGAAGACCTGCTGAGCTGATCGCACTGCGCGCAAGGCTCCCAACGGGTAGTTACCGCGCATCGACTACCATGGGGCACTTTTCCCGGGGTTCCCTGCATGCCGATCGAGTCACCCCGTCATACGGCCCCGTCCGCGCGACCTGCGTCCGCGGACGTTGCCGAGCGCCTGAAATTCAACGGCGACAATTCGTTCCATCGCGAATTGCGCCGTCGCGTCGATGCCGAGTTCAAGCGCAGCGGCACGCGCCCGCGCGACAGCTTGCAGATGTACCTCAAGACGGCCGTCATCCTCGCCACCTTCGCGCTGGCCTATGTCGCGCTGGTGTGGTTTGCCGCCAGCTGGTGGCAGGGCGTGCCGCTGGCCCTCGTGCTGGGCATGGCGATGGCCGCGATCGGTTTCAACATCATGCATGACGGCGGCCACCAGGCGTATTCCAGGCATCACTGGATCAATCGGGTGATGGCGCTGACGCTGGACATGGTCGGCGGCAGTTCGTACATCTGGCAGTGGAAACATGCGCGCTTCCACCACACCTGGGTCAACGTGGCCGGCCACGACAGCGACATCGACCTCGGTGTGCTGGGCCGGCTGTCGCCGCTGCAGCCGCGACGGCCATGGCACCGCTGGCAGCATGTCTACCTGTGGCCGCTGTACGGCGTCACCGCGATCCGCTGGCACCTGTACGGCGACTTCCGCGACATGCTCACCGGCACCGTCGGCGAGCGTCCGTTCGATCGGCCGAAAGGCTGGAACCTGGCCGGATTCGTTGTCGGCAAGCTGGTGTTTTTCACGCTCGCCTTCGGGGTACCGCTGATGTTCCATTCGATCGGCACCGTGCTGCTGTTCTACGCGCTGGTTTCGGCGGTCGCCGGCGTGCTGCTGGCGCTGGTGTTCCAGATGGCGCATGTGGTGGAAGAGGCGGCGTTTCCGGAACCGGACGAAACAGGCCGGCAGATGGCCACGCCGTGGGCGATCCACCAGCTGGAAACCACGGTGGATTTCGCCCGCGGCAACCGCGTACTGGGCTGGCTGATCGGCGGGCTGAATTTCCAGATCGAGCACCACCTGTTTCCGCGCATCTCGCACGTGCACTATCCGATGGTCGCCCGCGTGGTCGAGGACGCCTGCCGCGAGTTCGGCGTGACATACCTCGAACACCGCACGTTTGGCGCGGGCATTGCCTCGCACTACCGCCTGCTGCGGCGACTGGGCAGGCCGGATGTCGCGACCGGCACGATATCCGCCTTGCTGTTGCCCGAGCCCATGCCGCAAAGCTGACGGGATTTTCGACGAACTTCCCGAGGCCGTCATTTCGGAAAGCCGGAATGACGTCACAATGAAGCCCCTCCCTTCTTGCGCACATCGTTCGCCCCTCACCCGCGCCTGACGACAAGCGCGCTATGCTGCCGTTTCATCCAGGCCTTGTCCTGGGTTTCAGGTTGTCAGCATGTCCTCGCGCACCAAGTCAGCATCCACTCCTGCAGCGACAGCCAGCAGGAGCGGTGCGCCGACGAAAACCCGCAAGCGACCGCCGACGAAGGGCTTGATCGTCGGCATTGGTGCCTCGGCCGGCGGGCTGGAAGCGTTCAAGGCGTTCTTCTCGCACATGCCGGCGGACAGCGCGCTGGCCTTCGTGCTGGTGCAACATCTGGCACCGGATCATCAGAGCCTGCTGGCCGAACTGGTCGGTCGCAGCACGACGATGCCGGTGCTCGAAGCCGCTCAAGGCATGCGGGTCGAGCCGCGGCACGTCTACGTGATTCCACCGAATGCCACCCTGACCATCGCCGATGGCGTGTTGCAGGTCAGCAAACCGGCGCCGCCGCGCGAGCATCGCTGGCCGATCAACACATTCTTCACCTCGCTGGCCGAGGATCAGGGCGACGGCGCGGTATGCGTGGTGCTCGCCGGCACCGGCAGCGACGGAGCGCAGGGTTTGCGCGCCGTCAAGGATCACGGCGGGCTCGCCCTGGCGCAATCCGGTTTCGACGACGAGGCGATGACCGGCATGCCCGCCAGTGCGGCGGCCACCGGGCTGGTCGACGCGGTGCTGCCGGTCGCCGACATGCCGGCGCGCCTGCTCGCCTATCAGGCCCAGATGCAAGCTGCGCACCAGCGCAAAGGTGCCGATGGCGTACTTGGTGACGTCGCAGCGCACCTGAAAACCATCTGCCAGCTGCTGCACGCCGAAATCGGTCACGACTTCAGCCAGTACAAGGAAAGGACCCTGATGCGGCGCATCCAGCGACGCATGCTGGTGGTGCAGGCCGAGCGCGTGACGGATTACATCGACTATCTGCGCCAGCATCCGAAAGAACACGAACTGCTGTTTCGCGAATTCCTGATCGGGGTGACCGCGTTCTTCCGCGATCCGGCCGCTTTCGACGCGCTGCAGACGATCGCGATCCCGGCGATACTGGCCGACAAGACCGGGGCCGACGTCTTGCGGGTATGGGTGCCCGGCTGCGCGACCGGCGAGGAGGCGTATTCCATCGCTATCGCGCTGCGCGAGGCGATGGATCCGCAACGCGCCCCGAAAGTGAAGATCTTCGCCACCGACATCGACGACCAGGCGATCGGCCGCGCGCGCGCCGGCCGCTATCGTGCGCCGCTCAACGGTGTTTCGCCCGAGCGCATGGAGCGATGGTTCAGCAAGGACCACGACGACTGGTGCGTGGCCAAGCAGATCCGCGAGATGTGCATCTTCTCGCCGCACAGCGTGCTCAAGGATCCGCCGTTCTCGCGCATGGACCTGGTCTCGTGCCGCAATTTGCTGATCTATCTGAACAACGGTCTGCAGGAACGGCTGGTGCAGTCGTTCCATTACGCCTTGCGGGCCGGTGGATTCCTGTTGCTGGGCACCTCGGAGCGACTGGCCAGGAACGCGCACCTGTTCACCGAACTGGACAAGAAGCAGCGCCTGTACGTTCGCCGCGAAGACGCACACACACATCCACACGACTTCCCCAGTGCGCAACGTCGCCCAACAGGCCATGCACTGCCCTCGTTGCAGGCGCCGTCACCGCAGGTCGATGACCTGATCGATCAGCAGGCACGCCACATCCTGGAACCGTGGTCGCCAGCCTATGTGGTGGTCAATGCCAACCATGAGGTGGTGCGCTTTGGTGGCGATACCCGACGCTACCTGGCACCGTCGGCCGGCGCCGCCAGTCTCGACCTGTTCCAGCTGCTGGACAAATCTTTGCGCGGTAGCGTGCGCACGGCGGTGATGCAGGCGTTTGCCAGCGGCCAGCGGGTGATCCGCGATGGGCTTGGGCTACCGCAATCCGGCCATGCACGGCCGCTGCGCCTGATCGTGGAGCCGCTGCCCGCGCACGATCCTGCACAAGACGAAGCGTCGGGCGACGCCACGAAACACGAGGGCAGGATCGAACTGTGCGTGGTGGCGTTCAACGAGTTGGAACCCGCGGCGCACTCGACCGATCCGTTGGCGGACGGCCAGCCCGACGGCGAACAGACGCGCATCGAGGCACTGGAGGATGAACTGCGCGCCACTCGCGCGCAGTTGCATACCGCCATCGACCTGCACGAAACGGCCAGCGAAGATCTCAAATCGGCGAACGAGGAATACCAGTCAGTGAATGAAGAACTGCAATCGGCCAATGAGGAGCTGGAAACTTCCACCGAGGAGATGCAGTCGATCAACGAGGAGCTGCAAACCGTCAACAGCGAGCTCAACGGCAAGAACGAAGCGTTGAACCTCGTCAACAGCGATATCCGCAACCTGCTCGACAGCACGCACATCGCCACCTTGTTCCTCGACCGGAAAATGCACATCCGTGGCTACACGCCGGCGATGACCGGGCTGTTCCATCTGCGCGACGGCGACAAGGGAAGGCCGATCACCGAGATCTCGTCGCGCATCGAGTACCCGGAGCTGAAAAGCGACGTCTCCCGCGTGCTGCAGGAGATGATCGTGACGGAGCGCTTGCTGCGCAGTGCCGACGACACGATGACGACCTTCCTGCTGCGCATGCGCCCTTACCTGACCGTCGACAACGTCGTCGACGGCGTGGTGCTGACCTTCGTCGATGTCAGCGAGGGCCAGAAACTGAGCCGTGAACATGCGCGGCTGGCGGCGATCGTGAACTCCTCGCGCGACGCCATCTTCGGATTCTCGCTGGATGACCGAATCACCAGCTGGAATGCCAGCGCCGAACGCATCTTCGGGCTGTCGGCGGCGCAGGTGGTCGGCCAGCCGCTGAGCCAGTTGCAGCCGACCGAACTGTCCGTGGAAGCGGCACTCTTCTTCAGCAGCCGCAACCGATCGAGTCGGCTCGACGAGTTCGAGATGATCTGGCGACGACCGGACGGCGACTTGGTGCCGCTGTCGATGAGCTACTCGCCGGTGTCCGACGTCGCCGGCACCCTGATGGCCGGCAAGTTGATCGCGCGCGACATCACCGAACGCCATCGCGCCGCGCGGCACAACGAAATGATGATGGCCGAACTCAATCATCGGGTGAAAAACACCCTCGCCACAGTGCAGGCGATCGCCCAGCAGACCCTGGCTTGCGCCACGGACCTGCCCACCTTCGAGGAAAGTTTCCTGCCGCGGCTGCTGGCGTTGTCGCATACGCACAACCTGCTGGCGCGCGACGAGTGGATCGGTGCGCCGCTGCTCGGCATCATCAACAGCGAGCTTGCGCCCTACCGGCACGACAGCCATGCGCGCGGGAACGACCTGCGGGTGCAGCTGCAGGGCGACGACCTCCATCTGAAGCCCAAGCAGGTGCTGGCGCTGAGCATGGCCGTGCACGAACTGGCCACCAATGCGGCCAAATATGGCTCGCTGTCGGTACCCGAGGGTCGGGTGACCGTCACCTGGTCGACACGACTGAAAGGGCAACGTCCATGGTTGAACCTGCAGTGGGTGGAAAGCGGCGGCCCCGCCGTCGACCCGCCCCCCCACCGCGGCTTCGGTTCACGCCTGATCGATGAAGGCGTGCCTTACGAACTGGATGGCGAAGTCACGCTGGCATTTCTTCGCGAAGGGGTCACCTGCATCATCGACGTACCATTGGCCGAGGAAGCTCAGGAATGACCACCGACCACGCTCCATTATGCATTTTACTCGCCGAAGACGAGATGCTGCTGGCGATGATGCTGGAGGACCGCCTCAATATCTCGGGCTATCGGGTGCTCAAGGCGGCACGCCTGGCCAAATGCATGGAATTGGCCGAGTCCGCGCCGATCGACCTGGCCATCCTGGACATCAACCTGGCCGGTGAAGCCAGTTTTCCCGCCGCCCTGATCCTGCGCCGTCGCGGCATCCCCTTCGTGTTTTCCTCCGGCTACGACGAACAGGATGTTCCCGAAGCATGGCGCAACGAGAATATCCTGCAGAAACCCTACGACTCCAGGCAACTGAACGCGGCGCTGACCGGGTTGCTCGCGGTCTGAACGTTTTACGCAGGGTGATCGATGCCGTGGCCGGTTCCCCTGCGCAGCGGGAAAGCAGAGCGGGCTCCGTGCCAGTCCATCGAATTTTTTCACAGCTTCCGAGACGCTGAAAAATTCGCCTGTCTGCCGCGCCGCACCGCGCGCGCCGTCGTCGCGCACCAGCTACGATGATTGGCCCGCTCATCGTTCGTCGGCGCTTGCCCGCGCGCCACCTACCGGGCGACCTCTTGAAAGACCGGCCGCGAACAGCCATTTACGGTCCTTCGCAAGCTTGCCCGACACCCATCCGGAGTCTCACCGTGGCCCGACAGAAACCGCTCAACCTCTACCGCAACATCGGCATCATCGCGCACATCGACGCGGGCAAGACCACGACCACCGAGCGCGTGCTCTATTACACGGGCAAGAAGCACCAGATCATCGACGTCCACGACACCAAGGACGGCAAGGGCTCCACCACCACCGACTACATGGAGCAGGAGCGCAAGCGCGGCATCACGATCCAGTCCGCAGCCGTGTCGGCGGTGTGGAAGGGGCACCAGATCAACGTGATCGACACGCCCGGACACGTCGACTTCACCATCGAGGTGAACCGCTCGCTGCGCGTGCTCGATGGCGCGGTGGTGGTGTTCGACGGCGTCGCCGGGGTGGAGCCGCAGACCGAGACCAACTGGCGCCTGGCCGACCAGTACAAGGTGCCGCGGATCTGCTACGTCAACAAGATGGACCGCATCGGCGCGAACTTCGCGCACTGCGTGAAGGGCATCCGCGAACGCCTCGGCGCGAACGCGCTGCTTTGCCACGTGCCGCTGGGCAGCAGCGACGAATTCGTCGGCATGGCCGACCTGGTTGCCGGCGTCGGCTACATCTGGGCCTCCGACGACAAGGACGCCGTGTGGGAAAGCGTGCCGCTGGAGCAGTTGAAGGATCGCCTAAAGCTCGGCTCCAGCGCCGACAACGAATGGGTCGCAAACCTGCCGAAGCTGCGCGAGGAAGTGCTGGAAAGCGCACTGGCCCTGGACGACGACGCGTTCGAGCGCCTGATCAACACCGGCGAGTTCGATCCGGCCATGCTCAAGCAATGCATCCGCAAGGGCACCGTCACCGGCGAGCTGGTGCCGGTGCTGTGCGGCTCCTCGTACAAGAACAAGGGCGTCCAGCAACTGTTGGACGCCGTGGTCGACTACCTGCCCTACCCCGGCGAAAACGGCGGCATCGCGATGGTCGACGAGGACGGCAACATCGTCGGCGAGCAGGCAGTGACCGACGACGCGCCGGCACGCGCGCTGGCGTTCAAGGTGATCAACGACCAGTTCGGCACGCTCACCTTCTGCCGCGTCTACTCCGGCGTGATCAAGAAGGGCGACACCCTGCTCAACGTCACCCGTGGCAAGAAGGAGCGCGTGGGCCGCATCGTCGAAGTGCAGGCCGACGACACGAAGGAAATCGACGAGGTGCGCGCCGGCGACATCTGCGCCTTCGTCTCGATGAAGGACACCGAGACCGGCGATTCGCTGGCCGATCCGGCGCACCCGGCCTTGCTGGAGCGCATGCGCTTCCCCGACCCGGTGATCAGTGTGTCGGTCGAGCCGAAGAGCCGCAACGACGTCGACAAGCTGTCCACCGCGCTCTACAAGATGGTCAAGGCCGACCCGTCGCTGCGCATGGAAGTGGACCAGGAGACCGGCCAGACGGTGCTCAAGGGCATGGGTGAGCTGCACCTGGAGATCACCATCGATCGCATGCGCACGGAGCTGGGCGTGGAAGCCAGCATGGGCAAGCCGCGGGTCAGCTTCCGCGAGGCCTTTGGCAAGGCCGTCGAGCATACCTACACGCACAAGAAGCAGAGCGGCGGCTCGGGCCAGTTTGCCGAAGTGAAGATGATCTTCGAGCCGGGCGAACCGGGCTCGGGCGTGGTCTTCTCCGACGAAGTGGTCGGCGGCCGCGTGCCGCGCGAATACATCCCGGCGGTCGAGCATGCGGTGAAGACCGAATCGCAGGAGGGCCAGATCGCCGGCTACGAGGTGGTCGATTTCAAGGCACGCCTGCTCGACGGCAAATACCACGACGTCGACTCCTCCGCGCTGGCCTTCGAGATCGCCACCCGCCAGTGCTTCCGCGAGGCGCAGAGGCTCAGCAAGCCGAAGTTGCTGGAGCCGATCATGAGCCTGGAGGTGGTCACCGAAGCGACTTATCTCGGCGACATCATCGGCGACATCAACCGCCGCCGCGGCAACATCACCGACCAGGGCCAGAAGGGCACCTCGGCCTTCGTGCAGGGTTTCGTGCCGCTGTCGGAAATGTTCGGCTACATCAACTTCCTGCGCTCGGCCACCAGCGGTCGCGGCAACTTCAGCATGATCTTCGATCATTACCAGGAAGTGCCCGCCAGCATGGTCGACAAGCTGATGGAGAAGGAAGCGAAGTAAGCCGCCGCACCGCTGCAAACACGCGAACCCGGGGAGCGATCCCCGGGTTTTCCGTTTACGCCAGATGCTCGTACAGGATCACCGCGCCCACGCCGATCAGGATCGCGCCGCCGATCATCTCGGCGCGCTTGCCAACCATCCCGCCCAGCACCCGCCCCAGCATGATGCCCAGGGTCACCATGCTGAACGTGCACAGGCCGATGACCACGGCGACCACGGCGATCGGCGTGTCGACAAAGGCCAGGCCCACGCCGACCGCCAACGCGTCGATGCTGGTGGACAGGCCAGTGAGGGCGAGGCCGAGGAAACCATGCTTCGTGGCCGCATCGACCGGCTCGTCCGACTCCGGCTTGAGGCCGTTCCAGATCATGTGCAGGCCCAGCGCCAACAGCAGGCCGAACGCGGCCCAGTGGTCCCAGGCTTCGATGTAGCGGGAAGCGCTCTTGCCCAGCAGCCAGCCGATCACCGGCGTGATCGCCTCGATCACGCCGAAGATCAAGCCCGCGCGCATGGCCTGGCCGAGCCGGGGCCTGGCCATCGCCGCGCCCTTGCCGATCGCCGCCGCGAACGCGTCGGTCGACATGGCAAAGCCGAGCAACAGGATGGAAATGGGATTCATGCATTGCCTTTGGGTCGGGCCAGGCGCAACGGCACGACGGCGCGCCCGACCATCGTGGCGCCATCAGCCGTTGGTCTCGCCAACCAGGATCGGTGTCTTCGCCACGGCAGGACAAGCCGAGCATGTTGACGAAGACGCCTCGCGGAACGAGGCAGGCTACTCCCCAAGGGGTGTGCGCTGTCGGTATGGCCGTCAGCGCGGCGGCAAGGTTAACACGACTGCGCCCGGACCACCGGCGAGCCGCGCTAGTGCCGGCCCGGGCCTAGCCCGTTGCGCTACACGCGCCCCCGCGCTCTTCTTCGCATGGGCGATTGCGGCATGTGCCTGGCGAGGAGCCATCAACCTGTACAGCCACGCGAGCCGTCGCGCATACTCGGGCCTTCCGTTCAAGCCATGCAGAGGGATTTCGAATGAGAACACCACGAGCACTTCGAACCGCCGCGGCAACCACACTTGTCCTCTGTGCCGGCATCGGAATGGCCCACGCCGATACCACCGCCCAAGCGCTGCCCGAAACCATGGCGATGCTGAAACATGCCATCGGCATCCATACCGTCGAGGGCCAGCACCAGGTGCCGGTGCTGGCCGCCTACCTGGCCGACAAGCTCAAGGCGGCCGGCTTTGCCGCCGACGATGTCGAGATCATTCCGGTCGGCGAAACCGCCGCACTGGTGGCGCGCTATCGCGGCACCGGCGAAGGCAAGCCGATCCTGCTGTCCGGGCACATGGACGTGGTCGCGGCGAAGCGCCAGGACTGGACCCGCGACCCGTTCACCCTGATCGAGGAGAACGGCTACCTCTACGGCCGCGGCACCGCCGACATGAAAACCGCGGTGGTGGTGCTGGTCGAGACGCTGATCCGGCTCAAGCGCGAAGGCTTCAAGCCGCGCCACGACCTGATCCTGCTGCTGTCCGGCGACGAGGAGACCACCATGGCCTCGACCCGCGAACTGGCGAAGCGCTATCACGACGCCGAATTCCTGCTCAACGCCGACGCCGGCGGCGGCACCCTGAACCCGGATACCGGCAAGCCCGCGCTGTACCAGATCCAGGCCGCCGAGAAGACCTATGCGGACTTCCACATTAGCCTGACCTCGGCCGGCGGACATTCCAGCGAACCCAACAAGGACAACGCCATCTATCGGCTGGCGCGCATCATCGACCGCGTCGCCGGCTACCAGTTTCCGCCGCTCAGCAACGAGATCACGCTCGCCTCGCTGCGTGCGCTCGGTGCGCACACCCCCGGCCCGCTCGGCGCGGCGATGACCCGCTTCGCCGCCCACCCTGACGATGCCGCCGCCGCGGCCACCATCTCGGCCGACCCCGCCTACGTCGGCCAGATCCGCACCACCTGCGTGGCCACCATGCTCAACGGCGGCCACGCACTCAACGCACTGCCGCAAAGTGCCAGCGTCAACATCAACTGCCGCATCTTCCCGGGCACCCCGGTCGACAGCGTGCGCGACACGCTGGTCAAGGTGATCAACGACAAGTCCGCCACCGTCACCGTGCTGCCACCCCCGCCGGTGGCCAGCCCCGCCTCGCCGCTGCGCCAGGACGTGATCGCCGCCGTCACCGCCGCGGTGCACGCCCGCTTCCCCGGCGTGGAAATCGTCCCCGGCATGTCCGCCGGCGCCTCCGACAGCATGTACTTCCGCAACGCGGGCGTGCCCAGCTATGGCATCGATGCGGCCTTCACCAAACCGGACGATACATTTGCTCACGGGCTCAACGAAAAATTGCCGGCATCGGAAGTCGGAGCGGGGCTGGAGTTCTGGCATCGGGTGTTGACCCGACTGGCGAAATGACGAGTCGCAGCCTTGTCTCCAATGCCACATGAAAAGAGCCCGGAAAGCGATTTCCGGGCTCTTCTTTTTGCGGACGATCACGAGCTGCCGTAATGTCTGCTTGCGGCACTTCCACCGCACGACCCAACCGCCAAGGAAACGGAGATGAGAGAGGAATGCCCGCACAGGCTCGCAGCAGCCCTCGCGATACTTCTGATCCTGTGCAGCAGCGCATCCGCTGCGACGCCGCCACCCGCGCAAAATCCGGTCGCGACAGAAAAAATCGCATTGAACGCCTCCTGGGCCCGGGTGCTGGACAAGAATGTCCCGCTCGCCCGGCGCCGACAGGAGCTATCGAAAATCGAGCAGGAGGCGCAGACCGGCGATCAACACGACTTGTACGTACTAGGCTCCCTGTACCACATGGGCCAGCATGCTTCCGGCTCACCCGTTCGACAGGATCTCGTCAAAGCCAGCCTCTATCTGGGCAATGCGGCCACGCGCGGCAGTGTTCTGGCGATGGCCAAGATGGCCGAAATCAAGCTCGCCACCCGCCAGTATCGCGAGGCCATGAATTGGGCGCAGATATACGGACACTATGCACTGCTGCTGCCGAAGGGCGACCGCCCGCATGACGGCTACGCGGCCGAACTGGTGCAACGTATCCTCGACAGGCTGGGAAAATCGGCCATGCCCGAAGTCATGCGCGACGTGAACAGCTTCATCGCCTCGCATGATGCAGACATCCGCGCGGGTACCGACAGCAACTTCACGGGAGAGGTTCTCCATCCCGTACCGAAAGCCAAGCCGTACATCGCGCCCAACGGACGCATCACCCCCTACGCCGGTTTTGCCGACTATCTGCTCGCATTCAACGCCGACGGTTCGGTGGCCGATGCCTGGTTGCTCGATGCCGTTCCCGACGCAGACCTTGGGCTGACCCTGCGCAAATATGCCAGGGAGATGACGGCACCTCCCGCCCATGCGGGTGTCGGGAAAGCGTTGCGTTATGCGTGGATGCCGGTGATATACGACGATGGACGATATCGGGCCAGGTCGATGCATTGAGCTCGACTCCCGACTTCACAGAGCCTGTGCATCCACGAAGATGGCGATGAGCTCGACCGGGGCAGCTGCCGGGCTTTTGTCAAGGCCATCGCCGTTCCACGCTACAATTGCCGGTTCGCGTTCCAGCCGACCCGCCTCCATGCCCTCGCATCTCCAAGAAACCCGCCGCCGCCGCACCTTCGCCATCGTCAGCCATCCTGACGCGGGCAAGACCACGCTGACCGAAAAGCTGCTGCTGTTCGGTGGCGCGATCCAGATGGCCGGCTCGGTGAAGAGTCGCAAGACGTCGCGCAGCGCCACCTCGGACTGGATGGCGCTGGAAAAGGAGCGCGGGATTTCGGTGACCTCGTCGGTGATGCAGTTTCCGTACGAGGGCAAGATCGTCAACCTGCTCGATACGCCGGGACATGCGGACTTCTCCGAGGACACCTACCGCGTGCTGACCGCGGTGGATTCGGCGCTGATGGTGATCGACTGCGCCAAGGGCGTGGAGGAACGCACGATCAAGCTGATGGAAGTGTGCCGGCTGCGCGATACGCCGATCATGACCTTCATCAACAAGCTCGACCGCGAGGGTCGTTCGCCGATCGAGCTGCTGGACGAGGTGGAGTCGGTGCTGGGCATCGCCTGCGCGCCGCTGACCTGGCCGATCGGCATGGGCAAGCGGCTGAAGGGCGTATACCACCTGGCGCTGGACGAGGTGCACATCTTCGAGCAGGGCAAGAATTTCACGCGGCAGGATTCGACCATCTTCAAGGGCCTCGACGCGCCGGGCCTGCTGGAGAAGATCGGCTTTGATGCGATGCGCGAACTGCGCGAGGAGCTGGAGCTGGTGCAGGGCGCCGCACCCTCGTTCGACATCGACGAGTACCTGGCCGGCCGGCAGACGCCGGTGTTCTTCGGCTCGGCGGTGAACAATTTCGGCGTGCAGCTGTTGCTGGATTTCTTCGTGGAGAACGCGCCCAGCCCCCTCCCCCGCGCCACCACCACGCGCGAGATCGAGCCGGAGGAGGAGAAGCTTTCCGGCTTCGTGTTCAAGATCCAGGCGAACATGGACCCGGCGCACCGCGACCGCGTGGCGTTCATGCGCGTGTGCTCGGGCACCTACAACGCCGGCATGAAGATGATCCAGAGCCGCACCGGCAAGGAAGTACGCATCGCCAACGCGCTGACCTTCATGGCGTCGGACCGCGAAATCGTCGAGACAGCCTACCCGGGCGACGTGATCGGCCTGCACAACCACGGCACCATCACCATCGGCGATACCTTCACCGAGGGCGAGCAGGTCAGCTTCACCGGCATCCCGAATTTCGCTCCCGAACTCTTTCGCCGCGCACGCCTGCGCGACCCGCTGAAGATGAAGGCGCTGCAGAAGGGCCTGGCGCAGTTGTCCGAAGAAGGCGCCACCCAGTTCTTCCGCCCGCTGATGTCGAACGACCTGATCCTGGGCGCGGTCGGCGTGCTGCAGTTCGAGGTCGTGGCGTACCGGCTGAAGGACGAGTACAACGTCGACGCCAGCTTCGAGCCGGTGACGGTGACCACCGCGCGCTGGGTGCATTGCGACGACCCGAAGAAGCTGGAGGAATTTCGCGAGAAGAATGCCATGAACCTGGCGATCGACGGCGCCGGCGAGCTGGTCTACATTGCGCCGACGCGGGTCAACCTTCAACTGGCGCAGGAGCGCTGGCCGCAGGTGCGCTTTGCCAATACCCGCGAGCACGCGGCAGCGGTGGAGATTTGAAGTACCCGCTGAACTGAGCTATCCGCGCTGCTAATCTGCGGGCTCCCTTGCTTACGAATCCGCGCATGCAACCCCAGCAGATCGCTTTCACCGCACCACCGGACACGCCAGCCTGGCAGCGCTGGCTGGTGCTTTCACCCGCCGCGCGCATCATCTTTTTCGCCGCCATGCTGATCGGCTTCATCGTGGTCACGCGCACGACCATGATCGCGCTGGGCTGGACCGCCAAGGCTGCCGGTCCACTGCATCACGCCCTGGCGACCCTGAGTGTGCGGTTGCTGCCGGCATGGATCGGCTACGCAATCCTGGTCCGCCTGATCGAACGGCGACGCATGCGCGAGTTGTCGCCGCACGACATCCCGACGTTCGGCGTGGCCGGCTTCGTCATCGGTGCCGCGCTGTTCAGCGTGGTGGTCGGCGTGCTGTGGCTGGCCGGCAGTTACCACGTCATCGGCACCGACCCGCAGGTGGACTGGTTGCCGGGCGTGCTGGTGGCCGGCCTGGGGGCCGGCATCGGCGAGGAGATCATCGCGCGCGGGGTGATCTTCCGGATCGTCGAGGAAGGTCTCGGTACCTGGTGGGCGCTGCTGATTTCGGCGGCTTTCTTCGGCGCGGCGCACATCTTCAATCCCGGCGCCTCGCTGTGGAGTTCGACCGCGATCGCGATCGAAGCGGGGCTGCTGCTCGCCATGATCTATCACGTCACCCGCTCGCTGTGGGCGTGCATCGGCCTGCACGCGGCGTGGAACATCATGCAGGGCACCGTCTACGGCATCCCGGTTTCCGGCGGTGCCGGCAAGGGCTGGCTGGTGTCCAGCCGAACCGGGCCGGACTGGCTCAGCGGCGGGGCGTTCGGTGCGGAGGCTTCGGTAGTCGCGCTGGCTATCTGCTCGCTGCTCACGCTGGCTCTGCTGATCGTCGCACTGCGCCGGAGCTCGATCGTGCCGCCAGCCTGGCGGCGTTGAGCTGAGGGCCTGAAAAACCCACGCCCGCCATCGCTGCGGAAGTCGAATTTCTCGCGGGCTCTGACCGCGCCCCGTAGCGGATGCCACACAAGGCAGCACCCGACACGAGGTTCCGCGCGCGAAACCTCAGGCCGGCTTCTTCGCATCCGCGCGCGTCTTGAACGCGCGCATCTCGTCGACCTCGAAATCGTCCACCGAGATGAACTCGAATACGCCCTCGCGCACGCGCCTGAGCAACGCCGCCTCGCTGGCATCGAGCACGCCGGCCTGCTCGGCCTCGGCCAGTTGGCCGAGGTAGTCGTGGGCCTTGAACTGGCCAGTCTTCAGCGCCTTGCCGAATTTGCGGTCGACCGGCTCGGCGGCGATCACGTCCGGCAGCAAGGCATGCATGCGGCCGATCGTATTGTTCGCCGTCGGCGTCAGGTAGGTCCATTCCAGCAGGCGATCGCGCGCCTCGCTGGGCGCGGTGATCAGCGCGGCGACGCGGCGGCCCAGGCGATCGGACGGCGGCACGTCACGGCGACCGAACGGGAACACCAGCACGCGCAGCAGCCATGAAACGGGGCGCACCGGGAAATTGCGGATCGCGCCGTCCAGCGCCGTCTGGATGTTCCACATGCACTGGTGGAACGCCCAAGCCAGCAGCGGACGATCCGCTTCCGGCCGGCCGGTGTCCTCGTAGCGCTTGAGCATCGCGCTGGCGATGTACAGGTAGCTGAGCACGTCGCCGAGACGCGCCGACAGCTTCTCCTTGAACTTCAGCTTGCCGCCAAGCACGCCCATGAACACGTCGGCGCACAACGCCAGCGCAGCGGAGTAGCGGTCGAGCTTGCGGTAATAGCGGCGTGTGTAGGCATCGCCGGCACTCTCGCCCAGGCGCGAGCCGGACAATGCCATCGCAAAGCTGCGCACCGCATTGGACACGCCAAAACCGAGATGGCCGAACAGCAGCCGGTCGAACGTCTTCAACTGTTCGCCGCGATCGCTGATCGACAGCGCCTGCATTTCCTTCAGCACGTACGGATGGCAGCGGATGGCGCCCTGGCCGAAGATCATCAGGCTGCGCGTCATGATGTTCGCGCCTTCCACCGTGATCGCGATCGGCACGCCTTCCCACGCGCGGCCGGCGTAATTCTTCGGACCGAGTTGCACGCCCTTGCCGCCGAGCACGTCCATGGCGTCGCCGGCGATCTGCCGGCCCCATTCGGTGGCGTGGTATTTCGCGATCGCCGAGGTCACCGCCGGTTTCTCGCCGCGATCGACTGCGGCCGCCGTGGCGCGCGACAACGCCGCGGTCGCATAGGTCAACCCGCCGATGCGCGCCAGCGCTTCTTCCACGCCTTCGAAACGTGCGATCGCCAGGCCGAACTGCTTGCGCATGCGCGCATACGCGCCGACCGAGGCAACCGCCGCGCGCACGCCGCCGGTGGCGTTGGACGGCAGCGAAATCGCGCGGCCTACCGACAACACTTCGACCAGCATGCGCCAGCCGTGGCCGGCCATCTGCGGCCCGCCGATCAGCACCGACAACGGCGCGAAGATGCCGTTGCCGCGCACCGGGCCGTTCTGGAACGGCACGTTCAGCGGGAAGTGGCGGCGGCCGATTTCCAGCCCCGGCGTCGAGCGCGGCAGCAACGCCAGCGAGATGCCGAGATCGTCGGTCTGGCCGAGCAGGTGGTCGGGGTCGTACATGCGGAAGGCCAGGCCGACCACCGTGGCGATCGGCGCCAGCGTGATATAGCGCTTGTCGAAGGTGAACTTGATGCCGACTGTCTCGACGCCATCGACGGTCTGCTTGCAGACGATGCCGTAGTCGGGGATCGAGGTGGCGTCGGAGCCGGCGTACGGGCCGGTCAATGCGAAGCAGGGAATCTCCTCGCCGACGGCGAGGCGCGGCAGGTAATGATCCTTCTGCTCCTCGCTGCCGTAATGCAGCAGCAGTTCGGCCGGCCCGAGCGAGTTCGGTACGGCGACGGTCGACGCCACCGTGGCCGACATCGTGGCCAGCTTCTGCAGCACCGCCGAATGCGCCAGCGCGGAGAACTGCAACCCGCCGTAGCGCTTCGGGATGATCATGCCGAAGAAGCGGTTCTTCTTGATGAAGTCCCACACGTTCGGTGGCAGGTCGGCCAGTTCGTGGGTGATCTGCCAGTCGTCGATCATCCCGCAAAGCTCTTCCACGGGGCCATCCATGAAGGCCTGCTCCTCCACGCTCAGCTCGGGCTTGGGCTGCCTCAGCAGTTCATGCCAGTCCGGCTTGCCGGAGAACAGCTCGCCCTCGAAGCCGACCGTGCCGGCTTCCAGCGCGGTCTGCTCGGTGTCCGACAGCTTCGGCGTGACCTTGGCGAACAGTTTCAGCAGCGGCGCGCTGATCTGCTTGCGGCGAAAATCCACCAGCAGCAGCGGCACTGCAATCAACAGCTCGATGATCAGCAGGATCACCATCGTCCACGGCGCATGCAGCACCAGGCCGACCACCAGCGTGGTGGCAATGGTCACGATCGCCCAGGTGCGCAGGCTGCTGCGATGGTAGGCACACGCGCCGGTGGCAATCAGCGCCGCCAGCAGGGTCAGTATCACGGACATTTCAGCACCTCACGGTTGAACAGCGCCGGCATGGCGCCGGTCAGCCGATGGATCCAGACTTTGCACGAAGCGCACGACTTCGCGAGTAAAAGCGTCATTCGCATCGCCCGCCACCATGTGCGTGGCGTGCGGCAGTTCGACATGCCGCGCATGTGGCACCAACTGCAGGAATTCGTCGACGGTGACGCGCGATACGACGTCGCTGCGCGCGCCGGACAACAGCAGCACGGGCACGTCGATTTTCGCCGCCGCCGCCTGCAGGCGCGGTTGGTAGCGCTCGCTTTCGCGTACCAGCTCACCGGCCAGCAGCGCCGGGTCCCAATGCCAGCGCAGCCGGCCGTCCGCGCCTTCGCGCAGCAGCGGGCGCAGTTGCTCCTCGCTCTTGCGTTCGCGCCGCTGCGGCAGGTAGCCGGCGATCTGTTCGGCTGCGTCCGTATAGTTCGCGAAACCGTCCGGATGCGCCTGCATGAAGGCGAGGATGCGTTCCACGCCCGCGGTTTCCCAGCGTGGCGTGATGTCGACCAGCACCAACGCGCTAAATGGCGAAGGCCTCACCTCACCGGCCAGCACGATCCCCAGCAATCCGCCCATCGAGGCGCCGACCAGGATCGGCGGCTGCGGCTGTGCCGTGGCCAGCCGCAGCAGGTCGTCGGCAAACTGGTCCATGTGGTATCCCGCGCCGACGTTTGCCCGATCGCTTTCGCCGTGACCGCGACTGTCGAATGTCGTGCAGCGGCAGCCGGCATCGGCCAGCGTGGCCGCCACATTGCTCCAGGCGCCGCGGGTCTGGCCGAAACCATGCGCGAACAGCAACGCCGGGTTGCCGGTCGCGTTCCATGTTTCCACGGCCAGATTCAGCCCGGCTGCCGGAAAACGATGGTCCGAGGACGGGAATGGGACAGAATCAACCATACGGAAGAGTATGGATTGTCCCGACGAGTGCCGTCAACCGCCGTTTCGTCAAACCGGCCGGGCGGAAAAGGCCGCCGCTGGCGCGCGCCACATTACAAATACGCAAGGTGTGGCTACCATACGCATATGAATGTCAGCAGCAAGCCAGAACGCACCCGCCTGTCGGCCGAAGATTGGGAACTTGCCGCCCTGCAACTGATCGCCGAACAAGGCGTCGGGGCGTTGGCCGTGGAAGCGCTGGCGCGCCAGCTGGGCGTGACCAAGGGCAGTTTCTATTGGCATTTCCGCACCCGCGAAGCGCTGCTGAACGCGGCGCTGGAGCGCTGGGAGCAATACGGCGAGCGCGAGATCATCAGCCAGATCGAGCAGATTGCCGATCCGCGCAAACGCCTGCCCGAGCTGTTCCGCCGGGTCGCGCACGAATTGCAGCCGCATCGCGTATACGCCGCGCTGTTGAAGGCACTGGATCACCCGCAGGTGGTGCCGGTGATGGCGCGCGTGTCGCAGCGGCGGATGGAATTCCTGACCACCGCCTACCGCGAGGCCGGCCTGGCGCCGCCGCAGGCGCTGAACCGGGCGCGGCTGACCTACGCCGCTTATGTCGGCTTCCTGCAGTTGAACTTCACGCTGGGGTTGCCGCGTATCAATCACGAGGAATTCGACGCCTACGTCGAACACATGATCGCGACATTGATTCCGGCCTGATATCCCCTCACGGCATGCCCAAACGGCGCCATCTGGCGCCGTTTCTTGTTGCACGGAACCTTGCAATACCAGTGCGTGCAAACTACCGTTTCCGATCACTTTTTCCAAAGACCTCAAGAGGACATGATGGCCAGCAAGCTGGAAGCGCTCGAACAGTGGGTTGACGAGGTGGCGGCGTTGACGCGTCCCGCGAAAGTGCATTGGTGCGACGGTTCGGAGACCGAATACCGCGCCCTGGTACAGCAGATGCTGGCCGATGGCACCCTGATCGAGCTGAACCAGCAGAGCCATCCGGGCTGCTACCTGCATCGCTCGCATCCCTCCGATGTCGCGCGCGTCGAACAGCTCACTCTGGTCTGCCATCCGAATCAGGCAGACGCCGGCCCGAACAATCACTGGATGGCCCCGGCCGACGCCCACGCGAAGATCGACGCGCTGTTCGACGGCTGCATGGAAGGCCGCACCATGTACGTGATCCCGTATTGCATGGGCCCGATCGACTCGCCGCTGTCGCGCTGCGGCGTGGAGATCACCGACAGCCCGTACGTGGTCGCCAACATGAAGATCATGACCCGCATGGGCGCCGCCGCGCAGGCACGCATCGAGCGCGAGGGTTCGTTCGTGAAGGGCCTGCACTCGGTCGGCGAACTCGACCCCGAGCGGCGCTGGATCATGCATTTCCCCGCCGAGCGCATGATCAAGTCCTATGGCTCCGGCTACGGCGGCAACGCGCTGCTGGGCAAGAAGTGCCACGCCCTGCGCATTGCCAGCAACCAGGCGCGCGACGAGGGCTGGCTGGCCGAACACATGCTGATCGTGGGCATCGAGAATCCCCAGGGCGAGACGCACTACGTCGCTGCCGCGTTCCCGTCCGCCTGCGGCAAGACCAACCTGGCCATGCTGATCCCGCCGGCAGGCTACCTCCAGGATGGCTGGAAAGTATGGACGGTCGGCGACGATATCTGCTGGATGCGTCCAGGTGCGGATGGACGTCTGTATGCCATCAATCCGGAGGCCGGCTTTTTCGGCGTGGCGCCGGGCACCAGCGACAGCACCAACCCGAACGCGCTGAAGAGCATCTCGCACGACACCATCTTCACCAACGTCGCCGTCACCGCCGACAACCAGCCATGGTGGGAAGGCCTGCCCGGCACCCCGGTCATCGACTGGCAGGGCCGTGCGTACGATCCGGCCAATGGCCCGGCCGCTCATCCCAACTCCCGCTTCACGGTCAGCGCGAAGCAGTGCCCGACCTGGTCGGAGATGGCCGAAGCCGCGCAAGGCGTGCCGATCAGCGCGATCGTATTCGGCGGCCGCCGGCCGTCGCTGCTGCCGCTGGTGATGGAAGCGCGCGACTGGAATCACGGCGTCCTGATGGGCGCGGCCATGGGCTCGGAAACCACCGCCGCCGCCACCGGTGCAGTCGGCGTGCTGCGCCGCGACTCGATGGCGATGAAACCGTTCTGCGGCTACCACTACGGCGACTACTTCGCGCACTGGCTGTCGTTCGACCGGCCCGGCGCCAAGCTGCCGAAGGTGTTCCACGTCAACTGGTTCCGCAAGGGCGCCGACGGCAAATTCCTGTGGCCGGGCTTCGGCGACAACCTGCGCGTGCTGGAGTGGATGATCAACCGCGCCGAAGGCCGCGTCAGCGGCGTCGAGACCCCGATCGGCATCCTGCCGGGTGAAGGCGAGTTGAAGCTGGACGGGCTCACGCTCGATCGTGCCCATCTCGACGAATTGCTCGATGTCGATCCCGTCGGCTGGCAAGCCGAGCTTGCCGCCATCGGCGAGTATCTGCAGAGCTTCACCCCACGCCTTCCCGAACGATTGCACCAGGAACAGCAGCGCGTGGCCAGCGCATTGGGCGTTGCCAACGACCGGCCGCGCCGCGAAGCCAGCGCCTCCTGAGGACCCTCCCTCGCGGATTGACGTGAAGCCCGGTTTTTCCTTCCCCCGCGAAGCGGGGGAAGGTGCCGAAGGCGGATGGGGCGCTCATGGTCCTGCTCTGCCCTCTCAGCTCCCGGATCAAGTCCCGAGTCCGCGCTGCCATTCAAACCCTTTCGCACAACGCCGCATCCAAGCTGGCAAGATGATCGCTGCCTGCCCCGCTCTTGGAAGCACCATGTCGCCCGCCTCGACGCGAGCCAACGACACCGATGACGTGCGTGCCGCAGCCGCCGGCGATCGCCATGCGTTCCAGCGGCTGTACCGACTGCATGCGGGCCGCGTGCATGGCGCGGTGTATCGGCTCGCCGGCTACGACCATGCCCGCGCCGAAGACCTCACCCAGGATGCGTTCATCCGCGCCTGGCAAAAGCTGCCAGGTTTCCGCCATGAAAGCGCGTTCGGCACCTGGCTGTACCGCCTGGCGATAAACGTGGCGTTGATGGACATCCGCGCCCGCGGCGCCGATCCGGTCAGCATGCTCGACGACGATCATCTGCCCGAAGCCGGCGAGACACCGTTTTGTGCCGCCGAGCGCGTCGAGTTGGAACGCGCGATCGGCCAGTTGCCGCCACGCGCACGCGCCGTACTGGTGCTGCACGACATCGAAGGCTGGCGGCACGAGGATATCGGCAGCGAACTGGGCATGGCGGTAGGCACATCGAAAGCGCAACTGCATCGGGCGCGCGGCTTGTTGCGCAAGATATTGGGAGAAAGCTCATGAACGAATTCGAATGGCGCCGGCAAATGCGCGACCTGCGCCAGCCACTCATGCCACAGCGTGATCTGTGGGCCGGGATCGACGCCGCCCTGGACGACGACAGCCAACTGGCCCGCCTGCCGCGACCGGCGACTTCCGCCGTATCCCTGCAGAAGCACCGGCAACGCTGGCTGCTTGCCGGCAGCCTCGCCGCCTCGTTGCTGCTGGTCGGCGGCTTCGGCTGGCACCTGCTGCAGGCGCCGACGGCGACACCGGTCGCCCGCGCCGCCAATCCGGCCCCGGCAACCTGGAAACCGGACGATCCGCGCCTGGCCGGCGCCGCGATCGAACTGGACGCCGCACGCATGGAGCTGCAACTCGCCATCCGGCAGTCGCCCGACTCGCCCGCGTTGCGGCGCCTGCTCGATCGCACTGAACTACAGCAGATTCAACTGCGCCAGCTGGCCAAACAGGCTGGATGACGCCCACAGGAATGACCATGAAAACCGTCCGCTATCTACCGCTGCTGCTGTGCTTTTGCATTGGCCAGGCCCTCGCCGACACGCCGATCCAGTTGCGCCACGATGCCACTCCCACTGCCCACGTCAGCATCAGCAACGTCGCCGGCAGCGTGAACGTGGTCGCCTGGGATCGCCAGGAGGTGCAGGTCAGCGGCCGGCTCGGCGAGGGCGCCAAGCCACTGGCGATCACCGGAAGCAACAGCAACCTGACGATCAAGGTCGAATCGCAAGGCAGCTCCGGCTGGCTCAACTGGGGCGGCGACAGCAAGATGGCGCCGACCACGCTCGAACTGCATGTCCCCCGCGCCGCTTCGCTCGACATCGAGGTGGTCAGCGCGCCACTGGTCGTCGACGGCATCGACGGCGGCAGCATCAAGGTCAATACGGTCAGCGGCAAGGCGCGCATCAATGCGCGCACGCCGTCCCTGGAAGTGGACAGCGTGAGCGGCGGCATCGAACAGGCCGGACACGCCGAACACGCCGACCTGCAAACCGTGAGCGGCGAGATCCTGGCGCCCGCGCTGGGCAGCGAGGTCAAGCTGCAGACGATTTCCGGCCGCATCCAGGCTGCCGGCGGCCCCTGGCAGAAGATGACCCTGAGCACCGTCTCCGGCGACGTACAGCTGAGCGGCGCACTGGCGTCCGGCGGCAACATCGGCATCGACAGCATGAGCGGCGACGTGCAACTGCAATTGCCGGCAGCCACCTCCGGCGACCTGCACGCCAGCAGCTTCAGCGGCGACCTGCGCAGCGACTTCGGCAGCCCGACGAAACCCGAACACGGCCCGGGCAGCTCGCTGGACGTCCATCTCGGCGATGGCAGCGGCAAGATCAGCGTCGAGACATTCAGCGGCGACCTGCGTATTCGCAAGCAGGACTGACGGCGCATGCAAAAACGCCGTCGCATGGGCGGCGGCGTCGGCGGTATCGCAGCAAAACCGGACTTCGACGGATCAGAGATCCTGGTGATACTGCACGTATGGCGTGCGCGACTGGTCGGGCTCGGGCCCGGCAGGAGTATTGACCGCCGTGCCGGACGACCACAGGTTCTGCGCGCCCACGCTCAACTCGCCGCGCCACGGCAACCGCCAGGTCACGCCCAGGTCGATGCTGTTCCAGCGCTTGTCGCCATACTGGTTGCCGGGGATGCCCGCCTGCGGCTGCATCGTGCGACCGATCAAGGTGCCGCTCAGCGGGCCGTGGTCGATACCTACACTCAACGCCTTCTGATCCAGCGTGTCGACACCGAGCAGGTTGCCGGGAAGCAGGTGGATACGGCCCACGCTGGCGCCCAGGTCGATGCCGCTTCTACGGCCCAGGGCCAAGCGGCCACGCGCATTGAGCTGCGAGCTGCTGTCGAAATCGGCCAGTCCATCGACACCCGGCGCCGCCCCGGGGAGAACCCTCGGCAATACCGCACGGTTGTTTGGCGTGGTGTTGGTACCCACACTCAGACCCAGGCGATACCGCCCGGCGTCGAAGGTGGCCCCGACCTCGCTGCCAACCACCCGCGGCCCCTGGTTCACCCAGGAGTGCTCGCTGACTTCGGCGTGCGCCTGCAGCTTCGGACCCAGGTTGTATTGCAGGCCTGTCGTCATGGTGCTGGCCGCATCGCCGGCGCGGAACGCCAGCGGCGTGTCGAGCCCCAAGGCATCGGTACCCAAGCCGTGATCGGCCTTGAGCGTCAGCATGCGGCCATCGGCACCGCGCCACAACGGCGTCATGACACCGGACTCGGCTGCCGTCGTCTGGTTTTGCGGCTGGCTCAGCAGATATTCGGCCTGCGCGCTGTCGCCGCCCATGGACTGCCCGCCCATGGACTGCCCGGCCGCGGCAAGCGGCAGCAGGAGCATCAACAGGGCAGACAGGCGACGCATGATCCGGGAAGCAACCTTGGAGGGTAGGAGGCGGGGCAAGTATATCGCGTTTTACATTTTGCTAACACCCAAAAACTGGTACGAACGCACAAAAGTCATGTCTTGTTGTGGGTTGCGACCACCGGATCTTTCACAGGTTCCTGCGACCCCGATGCTGGCGGCATGGCCGACTAACACGATATAAAGGGAGTTGATGTCGAACCTGCCGGATCCACCCCGGAACTGAACGCCGCCGATGAGTGTCACTCCCACGATCCGCTCACCCCAGCCGACCTTGCAGGCTCAGGATCTTGCGGCGTTGCACCAGGTCGTGGAACAGCTGTTCCAGGCACCCGACGCAACCAGTGTGCTGGAAATCTGCGAAGTCATGCTGGGCAATTTCGGCATCGACACCCGCCTGCGCTGGCGCGGCCAGGATCAGCCGGGAAGCGAAGCCTCCCCCGCCGTTCTGAATCTGGCCGAGGATCCGCTGGGGTCGCGTGTGCTCACCCTGGACTGGGCCGACCAGCCACTGCCCAAAGGCGTGCACGAACAGCTCATGTGGCTGGGTCGCCTGGCCGAGTCGCGCCTGCGCCAGCTGGCCGAAACCAGCCGGCTGTATGAGGCGATTTCGCGGCTGGCGCTGGCCGAGCGACTGCAGCGCGCACTCTACGCGATCGCCGAACAGGCCGGTGCCGAACACGACATGCCTGAGATGATGCGTTCGCTGCACGGCATCGTCGGCAGCCTGATGTACGCCGAGAATTTCTACATCGTGCTGTACGACGCGGTCACGGGCACGGTCCGCTTCCCCTATTACATCGACATTGCCGACAACGACCCGCCGCCGCCCGACCAGGACGTGCCGCTGCACGACATGCTGCACAGCCTGACCTGGAACCTGTTGCAGGAGGGCCGACCCCTGATGGGATCGATCGACGAGCTGCGGCAGCAGTTCGACGATCGTTTCGTATTGTTGGGCCCGATTTGCGAACACTGGCTGGGTGTCCCGCTATTGCGCGCCGGTCACGTGGTGGGCGGCATCGTGGTGCAGAGCTACCGGGCCGATACGCATTACTCCCGGAACGACCTGGAGTTGCTGAGTTATGTCGCCCAGCACGTGCAGACCGCGCTGGAACGGCGCGAGGCGCACATCGAACTCGGCCGCCGCGTGACCGACCGTACCGCTGCCCTGCGCGAGGCGAACCGCGTGCTGCGCCAGCAGGTGTTGCAGCGTCAGCGCGGCGAACGCCTGCAGGCAGCACTGTTCCGCATCGCCGAACTGGCCAATGCCTCCGAGAGCCTGGAGAAATTCTACGCAGCGGTGCACCAGGTCATCAGCGGCCTGCTGTACGCACGCAACTTCTATATCGCGCTGCTCGACGAAGAAAATGACTGCCTCACTTTTCCCTACTCGGTGGACGAGGTCGACGCCGTGCGCCCGCCGCGCGCGCACGGACGGGGCGCCACCGAATACGTGTTGCGGCATGGCAAGCCGTTGCTGGCTTCGCCCCGAGATATCGACCAGCTGGTCGCCATCGGCGAAATCACCCACTTCGGTGCCCGCTCGGTGTGCTGGCTCGGCGTGCCGCTGATCTGGGGCGACAAGACGATGGGCGTGCTGGCCCTGCAGAGCTATTCGCCCGAACACACCTACAACGAGCGCGACCAGGAATTGCTCACCTTCGTCAGTTACCACATCGCCAACGCGTTGCAGCGCAGGCACGCGGACACGTCGCTGAAGCAGGCCTACTCCGGCCTGGAGCGCCGCGTCACCGAGCGTACCCGCGCGCTGGCGCTGGCCAACCGCGACCTGCGCGAACAAATTGCCGAACGCGAGCGTGTCGAACGCCGCCTGAAGTACGAAACCCTGCACGACTCGCTGACCGGCCTGCCCAATCGCACCCTGCTGCTGCAGCGGCTGGAACAGGCGTTGCAACGCTACATCCAGAATCCCAACGATCAATTCGCGGTGCTGTTCATCGACCTTGACCGCTTCAAGGTGATCAACGACTCGGTCGGCCACCTGATCGGCGACGACCTGTTGTTCCAGGTCGGCGGTCGTATCCGCGCCTGCCTGAAGACCCGCGACGTGGTGGCGCGGCTGGGCGGCGACGAGTTCGCAGTCCTTCTCGAAGGCATTGCCGACAGGGACAAGGCCATGCAGATTGCCGAACGCATCATCACCGAGTTGCAGACGCCGTTCCGGCTCGGCACCAAGGAGATATTCACCTCCGCGTCGATCGGCATCGCCCTTGCCGGACCGCATTATCGTCAGCCGGAAGAATTGCTGCGCGATGCCGACGCGGCGATGTACAACGCCAAGGACGGTGGCCGCCATCGCGCGGCGATGTTCGACGATCGCCTGCGGCGCGAGGCACTGTCACTGCTGGACATGGAGAGCGACCTGCGCCATGCGCTCAGCCGCAACGAATTCGTGCCGTTCTACCAACCCATAGTCGAACTGAGTGACGGCCGCATCACCGGTTACGAGGCGTTGCTGCGCTGGCATCACCCCGAGCGCGGCCTGCTGTCGCCGGACGATTTCCTGCTGATCGCCGAGGAATGCGGCTGCGCCGAAGCGATCGACTGGCAGATCTTCGAGCAGGTCTGCGCCCAGGCCGTACGCCTGATCGGCACCGATGGCTTCATCAGCATCAATGTCTCGGGCCGCCATTTCCGTTCCAGCGACCTCGACCAGCGCTTGCTCGCACTGTTCGACCAGTACGCCGTTCCGACGAAATGCATCCGCATCGAAGTCACCGAGCGCGCGCTGCTGGAAAACCCGACCCAGGTGAAACAGATGCTGCGCAACCTGCGCAGCCATGGCGTCGGCATCGCGCTGGATGATTTCGGCACTGGCTATTCCTCGCTCAGCTACCTGCACCAGTATCCGTTCGAGACGCTGAAGATCGATCGCTCCTTCATCACCGAGCTGCCGCCCGGCGACGAGGAGACACAGGGATTGGCACTGGTGCGTGCGATCCAGGTACTCGCGGACTCGCTGCAGATGAAGGTGATCGCCGAAGGCATCGAGGAGGAATCCCAGCGGCAGGCCCTGCTCAAGGTCGGTTGCCGCTACGGTCAGGGCTTCCTGTTCGCCATGCCGCAAGTCGCCGAAACCTGGCTGCACGCTGCCAGGCCGCTGATGCTGGCCTGACGCCCAGCCGTTGCGGTCGGCACCGACCCAAGGCTCGAACCGGCTTTACTGCTCCGTATCGGGAGCGCCCGGCGCGGCGTGCTCGCTGAGCAGATGCAGGGCGTCGATGCGGTCGAAGTGATAGCGCTGCGCACAGAATTCGCAGATCACCTCGATCTCGTCGCCACGCGCCGCCAGCGCCGCCTCGACTTCGTCGCGACCGAGCGAGCGCAACATCGAGCTCACCCGCCCACGGCTGCAGCTGCAGCCGAACGCCAGCGCCCGCGGCTCGAACAGACGCACCGATTCCTCGTGGTAGAGGCGATACAACAGCTGTTCCGGTGCGGTGCCCAGCAACTCCTCGACGCCGAGCGTGGCAGTCAACTGCACGATGCGGTTCCATGCATCGTCATCGAGCGCGGCGGCGTGTCCGCCTTCATCCGGCATCTTCTGCAACATCAGGCCGACCGCATGTCCGGCATCGGCCGCCAGCAGGATCCGCGCCGGCAATTGCTCGGATTGCACGAAGTAATTTTCCAGCGAGCCGGCGAGCCCGGCGTGCTGCAGCTCGACCAGCCCCTGGTAGCGCTGACCGCGCTCGACGTTGCCGATGGTGATCGCCATGACCGCATCGGGCAGCGCGTCCAGCGCCAACGGCTCCGGCAGTGACCCGTTCCAGCGCGCCAATCCACGCAACTGGCTCTGGTCGGTGCACTCGGCGAACAGCAGGCGCAACGCCCCGCTGCTCTTCAGCTCGATCGACAGCGTGCCATCGAGCTTGATGTTGCCGGTGAGCAGCGCGCTGGCGGCGAGCGCCTCGCCCAGCGCCGCATGCAGCACCGGCGGGTAGTCGGCGCGGCCGGCCACTTCGTGCCAGGCCGGACCCAGCCGCACAAGCGTGCCGCGCACTCCGGCACGCTCGAGCAGGAAACGATGCAGCACGTCTTCGACAGGCAGGTTTTCCACGGTGGGCGTTCTCTGGTTG
Organism: Rhodanobacter sp. T12-5; assembly: GCF_008329435.1. Classification (GTDB taxonomy): domain Bacteria; phylum Pseudomonadota; class Gammaproteobacteria; order Xanthomonadales; family Rhodanobacteraceae; genus Rhodanobacter. The sequence continues at coordinate 571,764 of NZ_NPKN01000001.1, read as the reverse complement.
ATTCGGTCAGGCAATCGTCTCAGATGGGGGCACGGCGGAGCCGGGACAACGCCCCCTATACTGCCGGTGACTTCCCACGCGCTCATCCATGTCTCATCTGCTTCCCCGCCCATTGCTGACCCGACTGTTGCGCCCGCTGGCGATCCTGCTGCTGGCATGGCTGGCGTTGAGCTGGCTGATGGTGCTGGTGCTTCGCTTCGTGCCGCCATGGACGTCGGCGGTGATGCTGGAGCGCCAGCTCGGCGCATGGATCCATGGCGAGAAGGATTTTCACCTGCGCCAGCACTGGGTGCCGTGGCGCCAGGTGTCCGGGTGGGTGCCGCTGGCGATGGTCGCCGGCGAAGATCAGAAGTTTCCCTATCACCATGGTTTCGACTTCGATTCCATCCAGGATGCGATGGATGCGGCCGACGACGGCAAGCGCCTGCGCGGCGCCAGCACGATCAGCCAACAGACCGCCAAGAACCTGTTCCTGTGGAACGGTCGCAGTTTCGTGCGCAAGGGGCTGGAAGCGTATTTCACCGTACTGATCGAACTGACCTGGCCGAAGCAGCGGATCCTCGAGGTGTACATGAACATCGCCGAGCTGGGCAACGGCATCTACGGCGTGGGCGCGGCCAGCGAAGCGTACTTTCATGTCTCTCCGGCCCAGCTCGGCCCGGCGCAGGCTGCACGACTGGCCGCGGTGCTGCCGAGTCCGCGCCGGCTGCACGCCGATCGGCCCAGTGCCTATGTGCAGCGTCGCGCCGACTGGATCCAGCGGCAAATGACCCATCTCGGCGGCCCCGGCTATATCGAAGGTCGCGCGCCTCCGCACCCGCCGCATTGACGCGCGCGCCGCACCTTCATCCAGTAGCCGGTTGCCGGCGCATTTCCCCGCGAAGTGCGGCTTGCCGTGCACTCCGCGCGGGCCGTTCACGACGTCGGCAAGGCTTCACAACTTCACTACACGCCTTCGCGAAAGCGGCGTTAGACTCGCCCCAGACGGCCCGCCCGGAGCCGCTGGAGACCCACGCATGAGCCAGGTGAAACATCTGCTGGAAAGCAAGGGCAGCACGATCTTCGCCGTCCCGCCGGACGCACCGGTGCTCGAGGCGATCAAGCGCATGGCCGAACACCGCGTGGGCGCGTTGCTGGTCATGCGCGACAACGAACTGGTCGGGATCGTGTCGGAGCGCGACTATGCGCGCAAGGTGATCCTGCAGGGCCGCTCCTCTTCGCAGACGGCCGTATCCGAAATCATGACAGGCACACCGCTGACCGTCAGTCCGGAGACGGACGTGTTCGACTGCATGCGCCTGTGCACCGACAGCCGCGTCCGCCACTTGCCGGTGCTGCAAGGCGGCGCCGTGGTCGGCGTGATCTCGACCGGCGATCTGGTGAAGGCGGTGATCGACGCGCAGGCCGAGCAGATCGAGCACCTGCAGCGTTACATCACCAGTTAGGTCGGGAATCGGGGGAAACGTAACTGCCGGGTTCAAACTGGCGGTGTTTCGCCCTTGTCCAGCCGCACATGACCTTCCGGCGCCAGGTCCGGCGACCAGCCGGCGCGCCGGGACACGAAGGTGGCCAGGGTTGCCACGCCGGCGCCCAGCAGGGCCAGCCCGCTGATGCCCCAGCCGAGCATGCGCAGGCCGCTCACCGCGCTGGTCACCACCACGTCGCCGAAGCGCCACACGGCGGTCTCCACGAAGTTCTTGCCCTTGTAGCGCGTCTCGCGCGGCACGCGCGTGTACAGCGCATCCACCGCCGGCTTGGTCATGCCGTAGGCGAAGCCGCGGGTGACCACCTGCATCACCACCAACAGCGGCACGCTGACACTGAAAAGCGCGAGGTTGCCGCCGCCGGTCAACGCCACTCCAACCAGAAGTGCCAGATTTACCAGCGACGGCACCACCAGTCCCCAGCCCGCACCACGGCGCACCAGCAGCCACGGTGTCACACTCAGTTGCAGCGCAGCGCCGAGCAGATTGGTCGCCAGATCCAGATCGTTGTAGAACGACGTTCGCGCCACCGTGCTGGTGAAATGCGCCTTGGCGTAGTCGGCCACCAACGCATAGGCCAGCGTGCCGATGCCATCGCCGAACAGCATCAGCAAGGCCATGTAGCGCAGGAACGGCCGCGACCACAGCTCCCGGATACCGGCCCACAACGAACCACCGATCGCCTGCTCGCTCTGATTGCCGGGTCGCTGCTGTTGCTGTGCGGAAAGCCGCAGCAGCAAGATCAGCGACACTCCCAACGCCGCCGCCGACACCACCAGCAAGGGTGCCACACCGATCACCTGAACCAGCAATTTGGTCACCAGTGGACCGAAGATCGCACCGGCCATTCCGCCCAGCGCAATCAGCGAAAACACCCGTCGAGCTTCGCCACTCGAAAAGATGTCAGCCATGAAGCTCCAGAACAGCGACACCACGAACAGGTTGAACACGCTGGCCCAGACGAAGAACGCCACGCCCAACTCGCGCGCCCCTATGCGATCCTGCGCCACAAATGCAGGCACGAACGCGAGCAGGCAGAGGATGAAGAAGCTGTAGCTCCAGCCGATCAATTGCCTGCGTCGGAAACGCGCCACCAGCATGCCGAACACCGGCGTCAGCAACAGCATCACCACGAACACGGTGCCGTAGAACAGCGGCAGCGACCGCGAACCGACCGCGCCGCTCAGCTGGCCCATGACTGGCCGGATGATGTAGTACGAAGTCATCACGAAAAAAAACGCCAGCGCGGACAATGTCGGCGCGGCGGCTTGTTCCACAACGGTTTGGCGGGGCAAACTCACGGACACATCCAGCGTGGGGCGCGGCCAGCCTAACATGCGGCCTGGGCCATCCAGCAAAGAGCACAAGACGCATGAAGCCATACGATTACGTCATTGTCGGCGCCGGCTCGGCCGGTTGCGTACTGGCCAACCGGCTCAGTGCGAATCCGGCCAACCGGGTGTTGCTGCTGGAGGCCGGCGCAGCGGACTGGAACCCGCTGATCCACATGCCCGCCGGCATCGCGCGGCTGGCCAACAACCGACGGATCAACTGGAACTACCGCACCGAGCCGGAACCCGCGCTCAACCAGCGTCGGCTGTGGTGGCCGCGCGGCAAGACCCTGGGCGGCTCCAGTTCGATCAATGCGATGTGCTACATCCGCGGCGTGGCAGCCGACTACGACAGCTGGGCCGAGGCAAGCGGCGACGCGCGGTGGTCGTGGCTGCAGGTGTTGCCGTGGTTCCTGCGCAGCGAGGACAACAGTCGAGGCGCCAGCGCGCTGCATGGCGTCGGCGGCCCGCTCGGCGTGTCCGACTTGCGCCATCACAACGTGCTGTCGGCGGCGCTGATCGAGGCGGCCGCGAGCGCCGGCTACCCACGCAATGACGATTTCAACGGAGCGCAGCCGGCCGGTTTCGGGCTGTACCAGGTAACCCAACGCAACGGGGCGCGCTGCTCGACCGCGGCGGCCTACCTTAAGCCGGTACGCCAGCGCGAGAACCTGCATGTGCGCACGCACTCGCTGGTCGAGCGTGTGTTGATCGAGCGCGATCGCGCCGTCGGCGTGCAACTGCGCCGCGGCCGGCACGATTCGGAGCGGATTGAAGCGGGCAAGGTGATCCTCGCAGCCGGCGCGATCAATACGCCGCAACTGCTGATGCTGTCCGGACTCGGCCCGGCCGATCATCTGCGTGAACACGGCATCGAGCCCTGCGTCGACCTGCCCGGGGTCGGCGCCAACCTGCAGGATCATCTGGATATCTGCACGCTCGACGCCAGCACGCAGAAAGTCAGTTACGACCATCTCAACGAACTGGGCACCGGCCTGCGCTGGTGGCGTCATCGCGATGGCCCGGGCAGTTCCAACGTGGCCGAGGCCGGTGGCTTCGTGCGCAGCGGCCTGGCCGCCGATGCGCGCTGCGACCTGCAGTTCCACTTCGTGCCCGCGCTGCTCGACGATCACGGTCGCCATCGCCTGCCCGGCTATGGCTACACCTTGCACGCCTGTTACCTGCATCCGCACAGTCGTGGGCGGCTGCGCCTGCATTCGGCCGATCCGGAGCAGCCGATCGCGATCCACGCCGGCTACCTGAGCGATCCGGAAGGCCACGACCTGAAGATGATGATCGCCGCGGCGAGGCTGTCACGCGAGATCCTCGACCAACCCGCTTTCGCGGCCTATCGCGGCGCGCCGGTATTCCCCGAACGCCGGATCCGCAGCGATGCCGAGTACGCCGATTTCATCCGGCGCAAGGCCGAGACCATCTACCACCCGGTCGGCAGCTGCCGCATGGGCAAGGACGATGCCGCGGTGGTCGACAGCGAACTGCGCGTGCGCGGCGTGCAGGGTTTGCGCGTAGTCGACGCCTCGGTGATGCCGAGCCTGCCCACCGGCAACACCAACGCACCGACGATCATGATCGCCGAGCGGGCCAGCGCGCTGATCCTCGGCGAGGCCTGAGTTTCGCACGAGGGCCGACGCGGCTGCAGGAGCGACTTCAGTCGCGATGCTTTTGATTCACTCCACACACCAGAGCATCGCGACTGAAGTCGCTCCTACAGGACAGCGCGTGGCTATGCCGGCACCGGGCAGTGCAGGCTGGCGCAGATGATCCGCAACAGTTCGGCCTCCTCCACGCTGACCTGACCATCCGCGCGAATGGCACAGAGCAGACTCTGGATCACCAGTTCCTTGGCCACCGGCATCAATCCGTCCAGGTCATCCAGCGCGTGCTCCAACGGCGCCTGCCAGGCCGCGGGCGGCGGGGACCACTCGATCGCCTCGCCGGGAAAGGCGTGTTGCATCGCCAGCAGCCAGGCACGGCGTGCACTTGCCTCGTCGGAGCAGCCGCCCGCGGCGACGATGGCGCAGACCAGGATCACGCTGTTGCGGCAAGCCGGCAGTTTCTTCAGGCCGTCGATCGGCGCGCGGCGGGGTTGGCGAGCCTCCTGCAATTGCATGCGCACCAGCCGGACCAGGCAATACTCGTTGAGGTCGACCTTGCCGTCCACCCGAACGAGGGCATCGAGCGCGCCCAGCAAAGTTTGCTGGCGCCCCTCGGACAATTGCTTCAATGCGGGAAGCGCGAGCGCCGCCAGCGGCAGGCGGGCGATCGGCGGCAGCGCCTCCACCTCGGCAGCGATCGCCTGCACGGCCTGCTGCTCGTCATCGCCAAACGCGTCGGCGACAATCCGACGCTGGGCCACGTGCAGTTCGACTTGCGCGGCGGACATCGCCAAGGCGAGCATGACCGTCAGCGCCGATTCGGGCTGCTGCACGGCCACCGTCAACGCTGCCGGCATCGCCTGATGCACCGCGGCGGCACGCTGGAAACGCGTCGAATCCGCAACGCCGCCGGCAGCTTGCGCCAAGGCGGCACCAGCCACTACGCCAGGCAGCGGCGGCATCCCGGGAGCAGGCACGCGCACTGGTTCCGTCGACTTGCCTGCGACACCCGCGGAGCGGGCCTCGGCGACCTGCTGCATGGATACCGCCAGTCGGGCCAACTCCTCGTCGCGAAAGCCGGGCTCCAGCGCGCGAATACGTTGCAGCAACGGCGGATGGGTGGCGAACAGCGCGCTGAACTTGCCCGCTTCGCCGAACAGCATGTGCGCCACCTCCTGCTTGTTCGCCACCTGCAATTGCGAGCCTTCGCTGAGGATCGCGATCTTCTTCAGCGCACCGGCGATACCGTCGGTCTGGCGAGTGAACTGCACCGCCGAGGCATCGGCCAGCGACTCGCGCGAGCGCGCCACCGCGGCCTGGATCAACCGTGCGAAGAAATAGCCGATGTAGCCGACCACGATCAGCGCCAGCCCGATCATCCACACCTGGCCACCGCCGCCATCGCGCCGGCTGCTGCGCCCGCCGCCGTACCAGATCACCTTGCGCCCCACGATCGCCAGCACCAGGATGCCGAACAGCAGCCCCATCAGGCGGATGTTCAGGCGCATGTCGCCGTTGAGCACGTGGCTGAATTCGTGCGCGATCACGCCCTGCAATTCATCGCGAGTCAGATTGTCGAGGCAGCCCCGGGTCACGCACACCGCCGCGTCGGAGGCGGAGTAGCCGGCCGCGAAGGCGTTGATGCCCGGCTCCTCGGCCATCAGGTAGATGTCCGGCACCGGCACGCCGGCAGCGATCGCCACTTCCTCGATCACGTTGCGCAACTGGCGCAGTTGCGGGTCGCGGGTATCCGTCGGCACCGGCGTCGCGCCGACGCTTTCGGCGACGGTCTTGCCGCCACCGGACAGGCTCATGATCCGGAACAGCGAGCTGAGCCCGATCCCGGCCAGCACCACCGCACTGCTGGCGAACATCAGCGGCAGGTTCGACGCCGCGGGCTGGCCGTCCATCGGACGGTGACCCATCGCCAGCCACACCACCGCGTCGATCGCCAGCACGATCGCGATCACCGCCAGCACGAACAGCGCGACCAGCCGCCGACTGCTGCCGCGTACGCGCGCCTGTTGCGCAAAGAAATCCATGCAGACTCCGGTCAGTACTCGAGGCGTTGGCCGCGAGAGGCCGAGGCAATCAGCTGAAGGAAACCTTCGGTACGTCACGCACGGCCGGATCCTCGATCTTCAACGGCTCCGCCGCGGTGAAGCCGAAGCTGTTCGCCACGAAGGAAGCCGGGAAGACTTCGCGCTTGTTGTTGTAGGTCAGCACCGAGTCGTTATAGGCCTGCCGTGCGAAGGCGACCCGGTTCTCGGTCGAGGTCAGCTCTTCGGAGAGCTGCATCATGGTCTGGTTCGCCTTCAGGTCGGGGTACGCCTCCTGCAGCGCGAACAAATGACCCAGAGTTTGTGTCAAAGCGTTTTCGCTGCTGGCCAGCTGCTGCATCGCGCCCGGATCGCCCGGATTGGCCTTGGCACCGGCCAGCCCGCTGACCGCCGCATTGCGCGCCTGCACGACCGCCTCCAGCGTGCCGCGTTCGTGCGCAAGGTAACCCTTGGCGGTTTCGACCAGGTTCGGGATCAGGTCGTGTCGCCGGGTCAGCTGCACGTCGATCTGCGCAAACGCGTTCTTGTAGCTGTTACGCGAAGTCACCAGTCCGTTGTAGATCGCCACGAAGTACAAGACAATCAGAACGACAACAATCAGAACAATGATCAGGCTCATCGTCAGCTCCCACCCTCAAGGCGCATCCCCACGCCGGAATCACGCCAGAATATCATGCAGTTTCAAAAGATCTTCCTGCTGATCGCAGGCACCTTCGGACTGGCCTGCTCGCCGGCCGGTGCCCATCCCTCACCTGCTGCGCCACCATCCCGAAGCCAGACTCCCGATGCGTCGCAAGCGCTGCCGACGGAACGCGTCAAGCGCACGCTTGCCGATTACCGGCGCTGGCTGGAGCAGGTCGACGAACGACATGCGGTGGCCGGGCTTGCCACCGCCGTGGTGATCGGCGACAAGGTCGTCTTCGAAGGCACGATCGGCTATGCCAACGCCGCCACCAGGGAACCGGTCACGCCGACCACCGTGTTCCGGCTCGCCTCGTTGTCCAAGGCATTCGCCACCGCGATCACCGGTCTGCTGGTGGACGACGGCAAGCTGAGTTGGGATACCAAGCTGGTCGACGTGCTGCCGTACTTCAAGCTCAAGGACATGCAGGCCGCGGCCCAGGCCACGGTCAGCGACATTCTCGGCCAGCGGCTGGGCCTTCCGCGCAATACGTACGACAACATGCTCGAGGGCGACGTTTCCTACGAGGAGCTGGTGCGCAAGCTCGACGAGGTCAACCTGGTCTGCGGTGTCGGCCAATGCTATGGCTACCAGAACGTCGCCTTCGGCATGATCGGCGACGTGGTGCTCGCGCGCACCGGCGACTTCTTCTACCACCAGGTCGACAAGCGCCTGTTCTACCCGCTGGGCATGACCACCGCCAACTATGGTCGCGCGGGGCTGGAATCCAGCAAGAGCTGGGCTCGCCCGCACCGGGCGACCAGTCATGGCTGGGTACCGTTCGAACCGAGCGAAACCTACTACCGTGTCGCGCCGGCGGCCGGCGTCAACGCCAGCCTGCGCGACATGGAAAAGTGGTTGATCGCGCAAATGGGCGGACGCCCGGACGTACTGCCGGCAGCACTGCTGAAGGTGCTGCACGCCCCAGGCATCGCCACCCCCAGCGAGATGCACGCGACGCCATGGCGCCGGGCTCGCCTGACCGCTGCGCACTACGCGCTCGGTTGGCGGGTCTATGAGTACGGCGGCGAGACCCTGATCTACCATGCCGGCGCCGTGGCCGGTTATCGCACGATGATCGGCTTCTTTCCGAAATACCACGCCGGCGTGGTCACCCTGTGGAACTCGACCGGTCCGATCCCGAGCGGATTGATGCCGATGGTGTTCGACGACCTGCTCGGCCTTCCTCATGTGGACTGGGCCGACATCGAGGGCAAGGTCATGCCCGCCGCGACAAGGTCGAAGAAGAAGCCCGCAACGCACCATCGGTCGCGCCACCGCCATCGCAAGGGATATCGCGACTAGGGCTGGATCGCCAGAATGCCAGCCCGAAAGCCATCATCCAACCATATCCACCCACAGAAACGGCGCATGCATGCATGCGCCGTTTCTGTGGGTAATGCCGCAGCAGAAGCTTAGAGGTTGAACTCGATCTTCTGCGACCGCACGCTCGGCACGGCCACGCCATCCTTCATCGCCGGAGTGAAGCGGTAGCGGCTCACCGCGTCCATTGCTGCACGATCGAACACCCGGCGCGGCTGTGAACTCACCACCGTCACGTTGTCGGTACGGCCGTTGGGAAGGATCGTGAACGAGACGATCACCCAGCCGCTCTGATGCGACCGCAGTGCTGTTGCCGGGTAGTTCGGCTCGACGCTCTTGACCAGTACCGCCTCACTGGTCGGCCCGCCAGCGGCAGCTGCAGCGGCAGTGTTGTTCTCACCCGCTGCCGGCGTGCTTTGCGCCGGCTGACGCGTCGGCTGCTCCACCGGCTTCTTCGGCTGCTCGGCCGCCACGGATTTCTGCTGCGCCGCCAGTTGATCCGCTGCTGCCTTGTCGGCCGCGGCTTTCTGCGCCGCCAGCTCCTGCGCCTTCTGCTGATCGAGTGCCTGCTGCTGTTGCTTGTCCAGCAATTTGCGCTGGGCATCGAGCTTGGAACGCAGAATGGTCAGCGTGAAATTGGTCGGATCGGCCTTGGCGAGCAAGTCGATCTGACGTTGCGCTTCGTTGAAGTCGCGCGAATTGATCGACTGCTCCGCCGAGTTGGCCGCGAACGGGAAAGTCTCGCGCAGGGCGTCCGACGCCACCCGGTTGCCGGGTTGTTTTTCCAGCACGCGCAGATAGAACTCATACGCGTTGTTGCCGGCAGGCGCGAGGTAGCGTTGCTCGTTCATCGCCTTGCGCGCTTCGGCCAGCAGCTGGTCGATGTCCATTGCCGCCACGTTGGCCGGCGGCGGCGCCGCGCTGCTGGCTGCGATGGAGACCGGCGTGGAAGGATGACCACCGGAATCGGCCATGATCAATTCCTGATGCGGCTTGATGATCAGGAACCAGGCGCCCAGGGCAAGCAGCACGATGACGGCAATGATGGCGATGACTACGGGCCTGACGACCCCACGCGCATGCCTGCGTGTATCAAGTATGTATCGGGTATCCATGGTCTCTCACTGAGTGTCGACAGATACCCGCGCTTTTTCCCCCTGTCGATCCAGGAGCGATGAGTCCCCGGACTCACCGCGGCGCGGATGTGCGAAAGGTAGCTCCTATAAAGCAGCACGGCAAATCGGGAGCGGTTTCACAGCGCCGAGACGGATTTTGCTCCAGGCGGGCAGAGGACCCGACGGCATCCTTTCACGGACTCCCTGCGGTGAATCCAGGGTGCGGCAGGGCGAAGCAGGTCATCCACGCTCACTTGCGGACCCCACAAACGAAGCGTCCCGGCCAGGCCGGGACGAATCTTCTCGAAGTGCTCTCCCCGCGCTGGGCACCGCGGGGAGAGAAATCGAATAACTTGAGTCTTGTTGTTTGTTGCCTTGCTTCTTGTCGCTTACTTCTTCTTGGCGGTCTTGGCCTTCGCGGTCTTGGTGGCTTTCACCACCTTGGCCGGTGCAGCTTTCTTGGCGGCCGGCTTCTTGGCAGCCTTCTTCGCGGCGACTTTCTTCACCGCGACTTTCTTCACGGCGGACTTCTTGGCGGCTGCCGGTTTCTTGGCGGCAGCTTTCTTGGCGGCCGGCTTCTTGGCGACCTTCTTGGCAGCGGGCTTCTTGGCTACCGGCTTCTTGCTGGCGACCTTCTTGGCAGTGGATTTCTTGGCGGCGGCCTTCTTGGCGGCCGGTTTCTTTGCAGCGGATTTCTTGGCAGTGGCCATGGTTCGTCTAAGCTCCTCATCAGTTGGCAGTGGTTGCCCAGTAAAAGCGTGCAGGAACGCCTCGACCAACAAGTCGCTGTTGGTGGCGTGCCGAAGATTGTTCACTTGTCGGTGTGTGCGCAAATCGGAAAGCCGCCGCAATACATGCAGCGGAATCGAGACGGTGATCTTGCGTACTGCATTCGCCTTTTCACCGTGTTCGACATAAGGCTTGATGAACTTTGCTGTTGCCATAACGCACATTCCCCGTGATCTGTTGCGAAAGCTATCCCTGAAGATTTCGGCTGTCAATTGATTTCAGCCATGAAATCAAACCCCTCGATCACCCCCCAGACCGGGCCAAAGCCCGTTGCAGCATGGCCTCGGGGGCATTCGCCCTATTCATTAAATGGACGTCTATACATCCATACGAAATTCAACGAAAAACAGCAATATCGCTTGAAACCTTTGTGGCACAACGATTTCATGACATCGCGCAATTCTCCGGCCGACAAATCGTTGCAACAGGAGGCCATGCGAAGCCGGCAGATTTCGACCGACTGCAACGCCCGTCCTACATGAACGGAACGCCACTGAAACAGGTCGAATATTTTTCGAACCGGATCTTCCGCGAGCATCGCGGAACCCTCGCCGCGGCGACGGCGGGTCGACTGGCCATGCCTCTCGATCGTCGATCGGGAGGGCCGCGACGAATCCTCTCGCGCCATCTTCGCCATCTTGTCGCGGACGTCCATCGCGACTTCATCGCAAACGACATGTCGACGCATGCTCGCCATCGCCGACGCAAATCACGCCTCCGTGCGCAAGACATTCGTGCGCGATCGGAACGGCACTCGTCGCATGCCGGAACGCCGGTCCGAAAACGATGCCGGCCGCACGTGGCGGCCGGCACATCGCACATGGATGACGGAGAACTCAGTGGTCTTCGTTCTCGATGACTTCCTCGTACTCGTTCGCATCGAGCAGCTCGTCCAGCTCGGCGCGATCGCTGGGGCGCACGAGGAAGATCCAGCCTTCGCCGAACGCGTCCTCGTTGATGGTCTCCGGCTTGTCGTTGAGGAGCTCGTTGACCTCGACGATCTCGCCGGACACCGGCGAGTAGATGTCCGAGGCGGCCTTCACCGACTCCACCACGGCGGCGCCGTTACCCGCCTTCACGGCCGAGCCCACTTCCGGCAACTCGACATAGACCAGATCGCCGAGCTGACCCTGCGCGTGGTCGGAGATGCCCACGCGAACCAGGCCATCGTCTTCGACGCGGGCCCATTCGTGGGACTTGAGGAATTTCAGATCGCCGGGAATCTCGCTCATGATCGGGTCCAGTCGTTGGTTGCAGAGGGTTGCAGGGGAGTGATTCTAGCCTCATCCGTCACGTCAAAAAACGTGACGGCGGCGTCAAGCGTTCAGATCCCTTCGCAGGGCTTGCCGTCGCGCACGAACGGATACTTCACCAGCCGCACCGGCACCTCGCGGCCGCGGATGTCGACCCGCACGTCGCCCGGTGCGCCGGCCGGGATCCGCGCGAAAGCCACGGCCTTGTCGAGCGTCGGTGCAAAACTGCCGGAAAGGATCTCGCCCTCGCCATTCGCCGTCAGCACTTTCTGGCCGTGCCGCAGCACACCCTTGCCATCCAGTACCAGCCCGACCATCACGCGCGGTACGCCGGCGGCCTTCTGCTGCTCGAGCGCGGCGCGACCGATGAAGTCGCGCCCTTCGTCCAGCGCGATCGTCCAGCCCAGGTTGGCTTCCCAAGGCAGCACGCTCTCGTCCATGTCCTGGCCATACAGGTTCATGCCGGCTTCCAGCCGCAGCGTGTCGCGCGCGCCGAGGCCGCACGGCGCGACGCCGGCCGCGGCCAGCGCCTCCCACAACGCCACCGCGTGCTCCCTCGGCACGATGATCTCGAAGCCATCCTCACCGGTATAGCCGGTACGCGCGACGAACAACGGCATCCCGTGCGGACCCTGCGCCGCGGCGGCTGCAAACTTGCCGAGCTTGCCGATGCGCGGGCGATCGACCTCGTGCAGCAGGTCGAGCACCTTCGCGCGCGCGTTCGGCCCCTGCACGGCGATCATCGCGAAATCGGGCCGCTCCTTCACTTCCACGCCGAACGCCTGCGCCTGCCGTTCGATCCAGGCCAGATCCTTCGCGCGCGTGGCCGCGTTCACCACCAGCCGGAAATGCGCTTCGTCGAAGAAGTACACGATGAGGTCATCGATCACGCCGCCGCGCTCGTTCAGCATGCACGAGTACAGCGCCTTGCCCGTGACCTTCAGCTTGTCGACGCTGTTGGCCAGCAGGTGGCGCAGGAACTCCCGCGTGCGTGCGCCATGCAAGTCGATCACGGTCATGTGCGAGACGTCGAACATGCCGGCGTCGCGGCGCACCGCGTGATGCTCCTCGATCTGCGAGCCGTAGTTGATCGGCATGTCCCAACCGCCGAAGTCGACCATCCGCGCGCCCAGCGCGCGATGGGTGGCGTTGAGTACGGTCTGTTCGGTCATCGCGGTTTGCCTGGCGGGGAAAGGCCTGCATTATCGCCGCCGGCCCGGGGCAATCCAAGCGCGACGGACCCGGCAGTGCGGATCAGGCCAGTACCGAATGGCACTTAACTTAAGCCCCCGTTCGTCCTGAGTAGGCCGAAGGCCGAAGTCGAAGGACATACCGACGATGAGCTGTCCATGCCTGGTGGCGCTTCGACTCCGCCCGCTACGCGGGCTACGCTCAGCGCGAACGGTTGGGAGTCGGGTGGCCTTAAGTAAGTGCCATTCAGGCCAGCACCGGATAGGTCGGTTCGACATCCAGCGTGGCCGCACATACCGCCGCCAGTTCCAGCAGGCGCAGATCCGAGCCGCGCGCACCCACCAATTGCAGGCCGATGGGCAGACCATTGGAGAGCGTGCCCATCGGCAGGCTCACCGCCGGGCATCCGGCCAGGCTGGCGAAGCTGGTCAGGTCGGCCTGCGAATCGGGCGCCGGACCATCCAGCGGGAAGGCCCCTTGCGGCGTGGTCGGCAATACCAGCACGTCGACCTGGGCGAACAGCCGGCGCATCTTCAGGGTGGCCGCATCGAGCACACGATCGGCCACCGCATAATCGGCCGCGCTCTTGCCGGCTGCGAAACCCAGCATGTTGCGGAAGCGCGCGGATACGGGATGCTCCGCATTGGCCAGATCCGCGGCGAAGGTGCCCAGCATCTCCGCCTCCATCAGCATCAGCCCGGCGCGGCGGGTGCGGCTGAAATCCCAGTCGGCGAAATCCACCGTGCGACGATCGCCCAACGCATGGGGCAATTTCGCCAGCGCCGCCTCGAACACCTCGATCACTTCCGCCTGTACGCCGACCGCCGCCAGGTCCGGCAGCAGACCGGCGCGCAGGTTGCCCGGCTCCCAGTCCGGCAAGGCAAAGGCAACCCGGCGCCGGCGCGAGCGCGCGTCGTCGGCATCGTAACCGGCGAGTACCTGCAGCAGCACGGTGAGGTCATCCGCGCTGCGCGCCAGCAGGCCCACCGCATCGAGCCGGCGCGCCGCCGGCACCAGGCCGCGAGCGGAAATTTCGCCGTGCGTCGGCTTCAACGCATACACGCCGCAATAGCTGGCCGGGATGCGGATCGAGCCGAGACTGTCCGAACCGATCGCGGCCACCGCCAGTCCCGCCGCCACCGCGGCCGCCGCGCCGCCGGAGGAGCCGCCGGCGCTGTAGCCGTGCCGATGCGGATTGTGGGTCGCGCCAAAATGCGGGTTGTCGGTGACCGCGCCCAGCGCGCCTTCGTCCATGTTGGTCTTGCCCACCAGCACCGCGCCGGACGCGCGCAGCCGCGACACCACGTGGGCATCGCTTTGCACCGGTTTCTCGCGACCCGGCAGACCGACCCGGGTCGGCCAACCGGCCATGTCGAAGTTGTCTTTCAAAGCCAGCGGAATGCCGTCGAGGCGTCCGATCACGCCGTCACGGCGACGGCGGTCGGCCATGTGCGCCTGTTCCTGCAGCAGGCCGTAACGTACATCGACATAAGCATTGAGTTCGGGATTGAGCCGTTCGATCGCGGTCTGGTAGGCATCGGCCAGCGCCTGCGGTTGTACGCGGCCGCCCGCCAGCCAGTGCAGCAACTGGCACAGCGAGGCGCGACGCAGGTCGAGATCGGCAATCGGCGGCATCGAATTCATGAACACTCCTTCGGATATGGCCCGATTATCGCCGCGTCCGGTGAAACGATTGCAAGTGGTGGCGCAGCACGCGTTGCCGCGCAGCGCGCGAAACCGGACAATGGCGCCTTGATCCATACCGCCACGCACGGCAATCGCCTGCAGCACACACACCCGCACGATGGAGTCCGCCATGAGCGAACGCGAAACCATGGAATACGACGTTGTCGTCGTCGGCGCAGGTCCGGCCGGCCTGTCGTTCGCGATCCGTCTGAAGCAGCTCAAGCCCGACGTGAACGTGTGCGTGATCGAGAAGGCCTCGACCATCGGCGCGCAGATCCTGTCCGGCGCGGTGATCGAACCGCAGCCGCTGGATGCCCTGCTGCCCGGCTGGCGCGACAACCCGCCGCCGATCTGCGTGCCGGCCGGCGAGGACGAGTTCTGGCTGTTGAGCAAGGACGGCGGGAACAAGCTGCCGGTGCCGCCGGGCATGCGCAACCACGGCAACTTCATCGTTTCGCTGGGCGCGATGTGCGCTTGGCTGGCGCCGCAGGCCGAAGCGCTGGGCGTCGACGTGTTCCCCGGCTTCGCTGCCGCCGACACCATATATAACGAGGATGGTTCGGTCGCCGGCGTGCGCATCGGCGACATGGGCGTGGCGAAGGACGGCACGCACAAGCCCGGCTACACCGAGGGCATCGACATCAAGGCGAAGGTCACCGTGCTGGCCGAAGGCGCCCGCGGCAGCCTCACCAAGCAGTTGATCAAGCGCTTCAAGCTCGATGCCGACAGCGACCCGCAGGGCTACTCCATCGGCATCAAGGAGCTGTGGCAGGTGCCGGCCGGCCGCGTCACCCCGGGCAAGATCGTGCACAGCATCGGCTGGCCCGCCGACACGCATACTTATGGCGGCAGCTTCCTGTACCACCTGGACAAGGACCGCATCGCGCTCGGCTACATCAGCGGGCTCGACTACAGCGATCCCGAATACAAGCCGTGGGAGGCGTTCCAGCAGTGGAAGAACCACCCGATGGTGAAGCCGCTGCTGGAAGACGGCACCATCCTCTCTGCCGGCGCCCGCGCCATCGTCACCGGCGGCTGGCAGTCGCTGCCCAAATGCGAGATGCCCGGCGCGCTGCTGATCGGCGACACGGCCGGCCTGCTCAACGTGCCGAAGATCAAGGGCACGCACCAGGCGCTGAAGAGCGGCATGCTGGCCGCCGAACACCTCGCCGCGAACGGTCTGGACGCCACCGGCTTCGACGCAAAACTGCGCGGCTCCGAAGTGATGGCCGAGCTGAAGAAGGTGCGCAACATCAAGCCTGCGTTCAAGAAGGGCCTGTGGTTCGGCCTGCTCAACGCGGCATGGGAAACCGTCACTGTCGGCCTGTCGCCGTGGACGCTGAAGAACAAGGCCGACTGGTCATCGCTGCACAAGCTCGGTACGCAGGAAGAACCCAAGCGCGACTACGTGCAGCGCACGCTGCCCCCACGCGACCGCCTCGCCGGCGTCTACTTCGCTGCCACCGAGCACGACGAAGATCAGCCGATCCACCTGCACGTGGCCGACACCAGCATCTGCATCGACCGCTGCACCACCGAATACGACAACCCGTGCACGCGCTTCTGTCCGGCCAACGTCTACGAGATCGTGGAGGACGACGCCGGAAAGCGCCTGCAGATCAACGCCGCCAACTGCGTGCACTGCAAGACCTGCGACATCAAGGACCCTTACGAAATCATCACCTGGGTCACGCCCGAAGGCGGGTCGGGGCCGAATTACCAGAACCTGTGATTTCGCCGCAACCGGACCACGACGCGGCAATCAGAACCTGCGCAGCATCACGGCCAGCACCATGCCCAGGTTGCCGGCCATGGTCTGACGATAGATGCCCGAACGAGCCAGTGACCAGAGCCGCTTGAGGATCCAGGCGTTCCTGACGTCGTTGAACAACGCCAGGATTCGCCTGTTGTCCTGCGTCAGCTTCGTCTCGAGAACTTGCAGCCCGGTCAGGTTGATGTCGTTCCAGACCTTGTAGCTTCCGCACAACATCTTCTTCAGTCGATCCAGACGCGACGCGATGCCCGCGTTGGATCCGATCAGGTTGGCTTCGTGCTGGCGGTAGCCCACGGTGGGTACGGCATCGTAGTGGACGCTGCCGCCACAACCGGTCACCACCAGATAAGCCCACCAGTCATGCGACGTCACGGGTAGTCCTTCAGGCGCCTGCATCATCAACTCGCGGGTCGCCGCATTCAGCAGCATGGTATTGCCCCCCGCCAGACTCTGCGCCAGCGCGTTCCTGAAACCGGGCTTGCGCGCAAAGAGCGGCGAATAGCCGACTGACCGCCCCTCGACATCGATCAGCCGGGTTCTGCCGCAATAGAGCGCGGGACGATCTGCAGGCTGTTGCCTGATCCATTCCAGTGCCCTGCTCAGCTTGTTCGGCTCCCACCAATCGTCCTGGTCGCAAAACGCGTAGAAATCACCAGTGACAGACGACTGATGCAAAAGCGACACGAAATTTGCCGCGTAACCGGCTCGCGGGCCCTCAAGGAGTACCAGTCGATCGGGGCCTGCTTTCGCCCGGAATTCATCCAGTATGGAAAGTGTCCGGTCGCTGGAGCCGTCATCGGACGCGAAAATCACCCAGTCCCGGTGATCCTGCATGAGGATCGAGTCGAGCTGCCTGGACAGATGACGCTCGCCGTTGAAGGTTGCCAGCAGGATCGCCACTCGTTCATTTCGTACTGCAGGCATAACTCTCCCGATTCCTGCTGCCGCGGAGCAGGTGACGCACTGGTTTCACGATGCTCGCCCCTGCGAGGTGGCTCGCGGTGGAGAGCCCGGCTTGCTCCGGATGGCCTGCCACCATGCCTGCATGCAGTTGCCGATGGGCCGGCCGGCGGAGCGATTGTAGTCCGAGTGCTACCGGCAGCACAGCCAATGCGTCTGCTGCGACGGTGCCAAATGGTTCAAGCGGTACGACACCCGAAGTGACTCGATGCGCCAACGCGCGCGGAACGCATGCAAGCCCGCCACGGTGCGGATATGCTGATTGGCCGACGGACCCTTGCCATGGTCGGCGCCCGGTGTGCCGACGATACCGGCGTCGCATGCCGAATTGACCATGGGCACCTCAACCTCGATGCTTCCGTCGTCATTGCCAAAGGTCATCATGTCACTACGCCATTTCGCCAAGCGCTACATGTTCTTCGTGTTGCGCGCCGGGTTCCGCCTGACGCCCATGTCGGGCGCCGCACGCGACCGGTGCCGCCAGTATTTTCTCGATCGGCACGCCGATCTGCTGCCGCCGGGGCCACGTGGGCAGACTGACGTTACGGCCCCCGTGAAGCGTCGCCCGCGACTTCACGCGGCGGGGCGCGCCATCGGCCATGTCGCGCGCCGCAAGGGGCCCCTGCCCGAACCACTGCCCGCCACCCTGGTGGCCTTCTATCTGCCGCAGTTCCACCCGATTCCGGAGAACGACGCATGGTGGGGCGAGGGTTTCACCGAGTGGCGCAACGTGACGCGTGCGCTGCCGCAGTTCGAGGGGCACGCGCAACCGCGGTTACCCGCGGATCTGGGCTTTTACGACTTGCGCGTTCCCGATGTCATGCGCCGGCAGATGCAGCTCGCGCGCGAGTACGGCATAGGCGCGTTCTGCACTTATTTCTACTGGTTCGCCGGCAAGACCTTGCTGGAAGCGCCGTTGCGCCAATGGCTGAACGACCCCTCCCTGGATCTTCCGCTGTGTCTTTGCTGGGCGAATGAAAACTGGTCGCGTCGATGGGACGGCCGGGCAACCGACATTCTCATCGGACAGCAGCACAGCGCTGCCGACGACCTCGCCTTCATCGAATACATCGCGTGCTACCTGGCGGATCCGCGTTACCTGCGCGTCGACGGCAAGCCGCTGCTGCTGCTCTACCGCCCCGGCCTGCTGTCGGACCCGAAGGCGACCGTCGCGCGCTGGCGCGAGTGGTGCCGCAACCATGGCATCGGGGAAATTCACCTCGCCTACGTACAGAGTTTCGATCGCATCGACCCACGCGACATCGGCTTCGACGCGGCCGTGGAATTCCCGCCCAACAGCCCGACCCCAAAACTGATCACCGCGCGACAGCAGCTGATCAATCCGGACTATCACGGCGACGTCCACGACTGGCGCGAAAACGTCCGTCAGTCCGTGACGCAATCCGAACCGGCGTATCCGCGTTACCCCGGCGTCAATCCCGGCTGGGACAACGAGCCGCGCCGGAGCGGTCGCGGCGCCGTATTTGCGCATGCTTCGCCACGCGGCTATCGCGACTGGCTGCGCCACGCCATCGCCATCGCCACCCGACGTTTTCCGACGCAACCACTGGTGTTCATCAACGCCTGGAACGAATGGGCTGAAGGTGCCGTGCTGGAGCCGGATATCCGGCTCGGCCACGCGTGGCTGGAAGCCACTCGCCAAGCCCTCGCCCCCGTACCTGTTCCCGATCTGCGACCCTGCGCGGTCATCCACATCTGGTATCCGGATTTGCTGGACGAACTCGTCGGAGCATTGCGATCCAGCGGCATCCCCTGGCGGATCATCATCACCACGGCCAGCGAGCAGGAACAGGTCGTACGAAAGCGTGCGGCGAAATTGCATCTCGACGCCGAGATCGAGGTGTTCGAAAACCGTGGCCGCGACATCCTGCCCTTTCTCCATGTCGCCAACCGATTGCTCGACGAAGGCGTCGTGACCGTGCTGAAGCTGCATGGCAAGCGCTCCACGCATCGCGAAGACGGTGACGCCTGGCGAAACGAGTTGCTCGACAAGCTGCTTGCACCCGAGCGGGCCAGCCGCATCCTCGAGGCATTCGCCGATGACCCCACCCTGGGCATCGTCCACGCCGAAGGCCACCTGCAGCCATTGCACTACTACTGGGGCGAAAACCAGGCCAATGTCGACTACCTCTGTCGCCGTGCCGGTATCCCGGCGCCCGAGGCCATGAGCGACAGCTTCGTCGCCGGCAGCATGTTCTGGCTGCGCCCCGCGGCATTGCGGATGCTGCTGGACGCGCACCTCGAAGTGCTGGATTTCGAAGCCGAGGCGGCTCAACTCGACGGCACCCTGGCGCATGCGGTGGAGCGCATGTTCAGCCTCTGCGCCACAGCGAATGGCTTCACCACGAAGAGCGCAGCCTCGCTGACGGGTCAGGAAGAAGGCAGAACAATCTCCTCCTATCCCTACGCACAGCGTAGCGGCTGAGCCCTGCGCCTCGGCGGTTCCGGCGCAATCACTTCATGCAAAGGTTTGATGCCGGCTAGAATGGGCGTTCACGCGCCCCGACACCGGGGCAGCCAACGAGACAGGAATCGCAGATGAAAATTCTGGTCGGCTACAAGCGCGTCGTGGACTACAACGTGCGCATCCAGGTCAAGCCCGACGGCAGCGGTGTGGTCACCGACGGCGTCAAGCTGTCCGCCAACCCGTTCGACGACATCGCGCTGGAAGAGGCGCTGCGTCTGCGCGAAAAGGGCATCGCCGAGGAAGTGATCGTGGTCGGTATCGGCCCCGCCGATCTCACCGCGCACCTGCGCAATGGCCTGGCGATGGGCGCGAACCGGGCGATCCACGTGGTGACTGCCGACGCGGTGCAGCCACTGACCGCCGCGCGCGTATTCCTCAAGCTGATCGAGAAGGAGCAGCCGGGCCTGGTGATCCTCGGCAAGCAGGCAATCGACGACGACGCCAACCAGACCGGCCAGATGCTCGCGGCACTGTGGGATCGCCCGCAAGCCACGTTCGCCGGCAAGGTCGAGGTGGCTGACGGCAAGGCCAAGGTGACCCGCGAAGTCGACGCCGGCCTCGAAGCGATCGAGGTGGATCTTCCGGCGGTGATCACCACCGACCTGCGCCTCAACGAACCGCGCTTTATCAAGCTTCCGGACATCATGAAGGCCAAGTCCAAGCCGATCGACAGCATCGAATTCGGCTCGCTCGGCGTCGAGGCGCACGACCACCTGAAAACCACGCAGTACGCGGCACCCGCCAAACGCAGCAAGGGCGTGATGGTGAAGGACGCGGCCGAACTGGTTGCCGCGCTGAAACAGAAAGGCCTGCTGTAACCCCCTACCCGTGTAGGAGCCCGCTCGCGGGCGATGCCCTTTTTCGAAGTCCGTAGATTCCAGAGCAGCAGCATCGCCCACAAGTGGGCTCCTACACACAAAGAAGTTTCGGAGACATATATGAGCAAGATCCTCGTCATCGCCGAACACCTCGACGGCAAACTCAACTCCTCCACCGCGCGCGCCGTAAGTGCCGCCAGCGCGGTGAAGGGCGAAGCGATCGACGTGCTGGTGCTGTCCGATGCGCCTGAAGCCGTCGCCGCCGAAGCGGCGAAGATCGAGGGCGTGAGCCGCGTACTCACCGTCGCCCGCCCCGAGAACGCGCATCCACTGGCCGCCGTGCTGGCGCCGCAGATCGCCAAGGCCGCCACCGGCTACAGCCACGTCTTCGCGCCTTCGACCACGTTCGGCAAGGACGTCGCCCCGCGCGTGGCCGCCTTGCTCGGCGTGGCCCAGGTCAGCGACGTGATGAGCGTGGAGGCTGCACATACCTTCACGCGACCGATCTACGCCGGCAACGCCATCATCACGGTCGAGGCGGATGCGGCACACACCGTTGTCGCCACCATCCGCACCGCCTCCTGGCCAGCGGCTCCCAGTGGCGCCAACAACGCGCCGGTCGAAGCACTGACCGTCGACGCAGCCCTGCCCACGCATACCCGCTTTGTCGAACTCAAGCAGGGCAGCAGCGACCGCCCGGACCTGCAGAGCGCCAGCAAGGTCGTCTCCGGTGGCCGCGGCGTCGGCTCGAAGGAGAATTTCGACATCATCTACAAGTTCGCCGACCGGATCGGCGCCGCCGTCGGCGCCTCACGCGCCGCCGTCGATGCCGGTTACTGCCCGAATGAAATGCAGGTCGGCCAGACCGGCAAGATCATCGCCCCGGAGCTGTACATGGCCATCGGCATCTCCGGCGCGATCCAGCACCTCACCGGCATCAAGGACGCCGGCACCATCGTGGCGATCAACAAGGACGGCGAGGCGCCGATCTTCGAGATTGCCGACTTTGGTTTGATGGGGGATTTGTTCAAGATTATTCCGGAGCTGGAAGCGGCGCTGGGCGCGTGACCTTCAGGCGCTGATTCATGACGACCAGTGACAACACTCTTCGACCGCCTCGCATTTGCGTGGTCGGTCCGGTACTTCCGTTTCGGGGAGGAATATCACACTACAACAGCATGTTGTTTCGCGCGCTGAAGGACATAGGCGTGCAGGTCAGCATGTTCTCGTTTTCACGCCAATACCCGAAGCTGCTGTACCCCGGTGCCAACGACCGCGATCCCGCTCTAGGCACCTACAGAGAGCCGGGGGTGCACTACACCATCGACTCGATCAATCCATTCACGTGGTGGAGAACCTCCCGCAGGATCGCAAGTGAACTCCCCGACATGGTCGTGTTTCATTGGTGGACAGTGTTTTGGGCACCGTGCTTTGTCTTAATGGCGTACTTACTGAAGAGGCGAGGTATTCGGATCGTACTCATTTGCCACAACTTGGTTGATCATGATTCGGGCGCTCTGAAGTCAACGATTTCACGGTGGGCACTCAACATGGCTGACGCCTATCTCGTTCATTCTAGCGAGCATAAAAGAAGACTTCTGCTAGAGAAACCCAACATCCCGGTAGCACAACACCCAATTCCGGTATACGGCCATTATCCGCAAGCGCAGCATAAATTGCGCAAGCGGGGGCGCCTGGAACTATTGTTCTTTGGCTTTATTCGCCCCTACAAAGGGCTGGATGTGCTGATTGACGCAATGCACCAGCTGAGTGATCCTGATGTTCATTTAACGGTGATTGGTGAGTACTGGGGTGATCCCTCTGCACTGCTGGAACAGCTTTCCAGGCACCAAGAAATCGAAGCTTATCTAAGCTACATGAGTGACGAAGAAGCCGCCGAGTATTTTGAGAGGGCCGACTTCGTAGTGCTTCCATATCGCGCAGCAACAGGTAGCGCTGTTGCTTCGGTAGCTTTTCATTACAACAAACCAATAATTGCATCGCGCACCGGCGGGCTTCCGGATGTGGTTATCGATGGCTATACCGGCAAACTGGTGACCCCGAACGATCCAAGGGAGTTGGCTAGTGTCTTGCGCCAGATGAACCGCACGCAGGCGCAGCTATTGTCAGATGGTGTCCGTAATTTTAAGGCGAGTAATAGCTGGCAGTCGCTTTGCAACGAATTGCTCCTACTCGAAAAGGGCTCATCTACCAGAGATACGGCTCTCCCCTGAGACCAAAATTCGTACTATTGCTAGAACCCCTGTGGCAATGGAAAGCATTATGTCCAATCAAGAACGACGAGCGCATGCCATCAGTGATCGCGATAGCCGGCTGCTCAAATCCGAAAAAATCATCAGCCTGGTAGGCGAGGAGCGATTCGATGCTGCTCGCGACATCCTAGAGGTGGGCTGCGGCTCCGGCATCATTTCGAACGCATTGGCTACCGCTGGGCATGGCCGACTTAACGTTTTTGCCGTCGATGTCGCAGACAATCGAGTGGAAAAGGACGGCTATATCTTTCAACAAGTGCACGGCACAACGCTTCCCTACCCGGATCATAGCTTCGACCTTATAGTCAGCAACCATGTTATCGAACACGTCGGTGATCGCAACGCGCAGCTGCATCACCTGAAGGAAATAAGAAGGGTATTGAAGATTGATGGTCTGATCTATCTCGCAGTGCCGAACAAGTGGCGAATCATAGAACCACATTACCGGCTCCCTCTGCTTAGCTGGCTGCCCCAACGGATCAGCGATGCATACGTGCGGCTCTTCAAGCGCGGCAGTTACTACGATTGTCAGCCGTTGAGTGCGCGGAAGGCAATGACTCTATTCCACGATGCCCACCTCCAAATTAACGACGTCACATTGAACGCACTCCGCACCACGCTGACGATCGAGCACCCACGCCATCCCATAACCCGCCTTGTCAATGGCGTCCTACCGGACTGGTCACTTTCGCCCGCTCTACCGATCATTCCTACATTTGTCTTCATGCTTAAACCGCTGCAGTCATGAAGCGTCTTCTTACAATCGCCGGACTCTTGATCAGTTTGGCCTGTGGATTTTTCTTCTTCCGCTCTGTTGCCGTTCATTGGGACGTGTTTACCCACATGAAATGGGCAAAATGGGTCTGGCCCGCCCTTGCGCTAACTTTGATTCTGTACATTGGGACGTATGCGCTAGTAACTTTTGCATGGGGTCGCTCACTTAAAGCATTGGGTTATCCGTTGGGCTACCGCGTCATGCTGCAGATCCTGTTGTTGTCGCAGTTTGCGAAATACTTGCCCGGCAATGTCGGTCATCATGTCGGTCGCGTCCTGCTTGCCAAGCGTGAAGGATTGCCAACAGAGATCGTGCTTGGCAGCATGCTCATGGATACAATGCTCGTCCTCTTCGCAGCCTTTGCGGCCAGTTTTCCTGCGTTGCATCTTCTGATCCAAGTTGCGAGCGACAAAGGATCTGCAAATACCCGAACGGTGGCCATCCTGATCGCCGCGTTTGTTGCATTTCCCGGCATTGTCATGCTGCTTCCGGCGGCACGAAGAATGGTAATCCGCCAGTTGGGGCATATCGCCCAACTAGTTCGCCGCGAGAAGTTTCCGTTACTAGCCGCCGCATGGTCAACTCATTGCGCGAGTTTTCTGATTGGGGGGACAGCCCTGTATCTCCTATGCATCGCCTTTTCAGGTAATTTCAGCGCCCCATACTGGATCGATACAACGGGCGTCTATGCAGCTGCGTGGCTACTGGGATTTCTCATCCCTGGCGCGCCGGCTGGACTTGGTATACGTGAAATTATCTTATTGTTAGGACTCAGCCCATTATTTGGTATTGAAGCAGCCACAGCAGCCGCAGCCGCATTACGCCTTATCACCACCATTGGCGATGGATTGGCCTTCGTTCTAGGGCTTATTTTGCGCAACATGCAACGGGGAATTCAAAGCAATGCCCATTCTGACTCAATATGATAGTTTCGCGCCGTGTTCAACGACGCGAGCACACTATTTGGCAAAGAAGCGTCTTGACTGGCGCGTGAGAAGGTTCATTCGGTCATGTGAACTGCAGAACGGCATGCAACAAATACCAAGGATACTATTCGATGAATAGCATTTGCGCTCGTTCGGAAACCGGACGTATCAAGGCTTTCGATAGCTTGCGTGGCTTAGCCGCACTAGGCGTGGTTCTATGGCATTACGGCGCTCACTTTCAGGCGCACCCGCTTGCCGGTGTGTTTACGCCATTTTATCGTGCAGGTTACCTCCTCGTTGACTTCTTTTTTGTCCTCTCCGGATACGTCATTACCCGGGCCTACTGGACAGATAGTCGCAGGCATCGCTTGGGCGCGAACGTTCGCTCCCGAATTGCGCGCCTCTATCCGCTACATTTTTTTACACTCCTTATTGTGGCAATTTTGCAGTGGCTTCTAACAAGCCATGGCGACGCTCCTTTTATTTATACGTTCAATAATGGATATCATTTTTTACTCAATCTCGCGATGATCAACGGTATTGGGTTTCAGGAAGGTTATTCCTTCAATGGCCCCGCATGGTCGATATCGACCGAATTTGTTGTCAATATTGCGTTCCTCGCATTTATTGCAAGCACGCTCCTGTTGCGCGGCGTTTACCTTCTTTCCAGTTTGGCAATATGCATATTGCTTTTCGTGTCTTCGCATAGCATTGTCAACGGTGACCGAGTGCTCGGATATCTTGATGCACAGTTGGTTCGCTGCATGCTTGGTTTCGGTACCGGCATCATGTTGCAACTCGCACATCGCCGCGGTTGGCTTGCCTACTCAAGGCTACCTTCCTGGGCGTGGGACTTTTTAGTTCTCGCAGTAATTACGGCTCTCATTATCTTCATGAATACGCGACGACCTCATGCGAGTGTCGTTTCGTATCTTGCTGTCATTGCTCTGTCAGCACTTGTGCTTGCCACCGTTTTTAAGTCAAAGAACATCAAAAAATTTCTCGAATTGCGGCCACTTGTTTTTTTAGGTGAAATATCTTATTCCATCTATCTTGTTCATTTCCCTCTGCAACTATTGTTCGTTGTCATTTGCAGTTACTGTGAAATTACACTAATTTACAATGATTTACCGATCATGGCTTTATATTTTCTCCTTCTTATCTCATTGTCGCATTTGACCTACAAGTACATAGAGCAACCCGGTCAGATCCTCCTCAATCGGCGCCGCCAAGCACGACTTAAATCTGCAGCAGCCCCCTAATCGGTAGGTAAAGGATATCCATGAAACTCATCATCCAGATTCCCTGCCTCAATGAAGCCGAGACGCTGGCGATCGCCTTGGCTGAACTGCCTCGTGAAGTCGTGGGTTTTGACTCCGTTGAATGGCTGATCATCGACGACGGCTCGACTGACAACACAGCGGAAGTTGCCCGTCAGAGCGGTGTCCATCACGTCGTGCGCCACCCGGTGAATCGGGGCTTGGCCGTCGGCTTCATGTCCGGCCTCGATGCATGCCTGAGCCTCGGCGCTGACGTCATCGTCAATACCGATGCGGACAACCAGTACTGTGGTGCCGACATTCCCAAGCTTACTGCGCCGGTGCTGGCCCACGAGGCCGACATCGTCATCGGTGCGCGACCGATCGACGAGACCGAACATTTTTCCTGGATCAAGAAAAAGCTGCAGCGACTTGGCAGTTGGGCCGTGCGCGTGGCCAGCAAGACCGACGTCGCCGATGCCCCGAGCGGCTTCCGCGCAATGTCGCGCGAAGCGGCCATGCGCCTCAACGTGTTCAACGCCTATACCTACACACTGGAAACCATCATCCAGGCGGGCCAGAGCAACCTGACCATCGTTTCCGTGCCGATTCGCACCAACGGCGACCTGCGCCCGTCGCGACTGGTCAAGAGCATCTCCAGCTACGTCAAGCGTTCGCTGGTGACAATCCTCCGCGTCTTCGTGATCTACCGTCCCTTGGCGCTGTTCTTCTACGTGGGCTCGGTATTCTGGCTGATCGGCCTCGCTGCGGGCGCACGCTTCCTTTATTACTATCTCGACCACAGCGGCGAAGGCCACGTGCAGTCGGTCATCCTCGCCTCGCTGTGCGTCACGCTCGGCATGTTGCTGTACATGATGGGGCTGATCGGTGACTTGATCGCCACTAATCGCAAGCTGATGGAAAACATCAACACCCGTCTGAAGAAAATGAGCTACGACCGTCGTGATCGGGATTGATCCAAGCATGTACGCATGCTTCACCGGATCCATGCCCGGACGCATCAATCCCGGAGCCGGTCGTACAGTGTCAGCGGAGTCTTCCAGCCGAGTAGTGGATCAAGCAGAGCCTGGACGCTCGCACTGAGCGTAATCATGGCGTTGCTGACGTTATCTCGCCAACTAAGTCGACGCAATCGCGCAACCCTCCCATGACATGCAGCCGCTTCAGCCATTCAAGGCCTCCTCAGACTTCGGGCAAGTCGGAGTATTACACTTGGAGAACTTAGACGTCGGCGCCTGCACTGCCCAAACGGATGCCGGCAATCCTGCGGCGGCGCAACCTTACGCCACTTGAACTTGAACCTTGAAAAGGAGTTCTTCATGTTGATTCCCGTCATCCTCAGTGGCGGCAGCGGCACCCGGCTATGGCCGCTGTCGCGCAAGAACCTGCCCAAGCAGTTCCTCCCGCTCGCCGGTGACTCGACACTGTTCCAGCAAACCGTGGCGCGTGCGCAGACGCTGCCTGGCGCGGTCAGCCCGATCGTGGTCTGCAGCGAGGATCATCGCTTCCTTGTTGCCGAGCAGTTGCAGATGCTTGGCGTCTCCGATGCCTCGATCCTGCTCGAACCGGTCGCTCGCAATACTGCGCCAGCCATCGCACTCGCTGCACTGCAGGCCTTGAGCAGGGATCCCGATGCCACCTTGCTGGTGCTTCCCGCCGACCACCTTATCGGCGATAAGGACAGCTTTGGCGATGCCGTGCGCAAGGCGTTGCCAATGGCTGCAGATGGTTGGCTGGTCACCTTCGGCATTCGTCCGGATGCCCCGGAAACCGGGTTCGGCTACATCCGCCGCGGCAATCCACTGAACGACAGCGGCTACCAGGTTGACGCCTTCGTGGAGAAGCCCGACCGCGCCACCGCCGAGTCCTATCTGAATACCGGCACCTACGACTGGAATTCGGGCATGTTCCTGTTCCAGGCGAGTCGCCTGCTTGAAGAGCTGGCGCAACAAGCCCCATCGATCCATGCCGGCGTCGCCGCGGCCTTCGAAGGTGCGCATACGGATCTCGATTTCGTGCGCATCGACAAGGAAGCGTTTGCCAAGGTTCCGGAAGATTCGATCGACTACGCCGTCATGGAAAGAACCCGGCGCGCCGCTGTAGTTCCGGTCAGTTGCGAGTGGAGCGACATCGGTTCCTGGGCCGCCTTGTGGGCTGCGTCCGAACGCGATGGCAACGGCAATCGGCTTGAAGGCGATGTGCTCGCGCTGGACAGCGACAATTGCTTTGTCCGCAGTACGGATCGTCGCATGGTTGCACTGCTCGGCGTGCATGATCTGGTTGTGGTCGACACGCCCGACGCCGTGCTGGTGGCCGCTCGCGATCATGCGCAAGATGTGAAGAAGCTGGTCGACCAGTTGAAAGCCGCCGACCGCCCGGAACACATGTTCCATCGCAAGGTATATCGGCCCTGGGGAAGCTACGACTCCATTGACATGGGCGAACGCTTCCAGGTCAAGCGCATCGTGGTCAAGGCGGGCGCAGCACTGAGTTTGCAGAAGCACCATCACCGGGCCGAGCACTGGATCGTGGTGTCCGGCACCGCGGAAGTGACGCGCAACGACGAGGTGTTCATGCTCAGCGAGAACCAGAGTACCTACCTGCCGCTGGGCAGCGTGCATCGCCTGCGCAACGTCGGCAAGTTGCCGCTGGAGCTGATCGAGGTGCAGTCCGGCAGCTACCTAGGCGAAGACGACATCGTACGGCTGGAGGATGTCTACGGTCGCGCCTGAGCAAACGCGGGCATCCACCTACCCTGGCTGGTGAACCACCCTTCAGTATTTGCCGGTGGCGCCGTTCGCGAAACCATCGAGCTACCTATGCAAGCTCCGAAAAATTGAACTCAACCCATCGCCAAGGAATTCAATGAATCTGGTCCGAGCCGTGAAGAACAAGTTCTTGTCGATCCGCCATGACGACGTCACTGATCCACGCCAATTTCAGCCTGCTCTTCCTCTGCCGACCGGATACGGGAGGGAACGGCTGCTGACTGCACTGGAACCGGCCAGCATCGATGGCTCGGCCCGGGGCGAGATGGCAGCGTATGTCCATGCTGATCTTGAAAGATTTATTCACACCCTCGGCCTTGCGCCTGAAGATTCACGCGGCAAGGCACTCGAGATCGGTGCCAATCCCTATTTCATGACACTGCTGTTCAGGAAGTTCCGACCTGATCTCGAATTCACCCTGGTGAACTACTTTGGCGGCGACACGCATGAAGCGGTACAGCGCGTCGCCTTTCCCGGGTTTGATGATGATCCCCAAGACATCAGGCTGGCCTATCACAATGCCAATCTCGAATTGACAACACTGCCGTTCGAGACAGACAGCTTTGACGTGGTCGTGTTTTGTGAGGTATTGGAACACCTCACGGTTGATCCGTTGCATGCGATGCTGGAACTGAAACGCGTCCTAAAGCCGGGGGGCCGGTTGATCCTGACCACCCCGAATGCCGCACGGCTGGAGAACGTCTCGGCGTTTGTCGAAGGGCGGAATATCTACGATCCATATTCAAAATATGGGCCCTATGGGCGTCACAACCGGGAATACACCCGTCATGAACTCTCGCTGCTCTTAGCGCACTGTGGATTCGAGGTCGAGACCTTTTACACGGCCAATGTGCATGATGACATTGCACCCAACGCTCGGAATGCTGCCGCGATAAGCGCTCTGATTAATGGAATACCGAATCGCAAATACGATCTCGGGCAGTACCTGTTCACCGCTTCGATCAATCGGCGCGAAGCCGATGTCGGGCGGCCTTCCTGGCTCTTCCGGAGCTATCCACCGGAAGAAATGGCCTGACCCGCCCAACCTTGTTCATGGCTAGGCATTGACCTTGCGGATGACGCAGGCACCTGAGGGCTATTCAGCGATAAGTGCCTCGATCTCCGCCGTCTTCGCGGCAAGCAGGTCTGCGTCAGCGCGAGTCTCGACATTCAACCGCAGCAATGGCTCGGTGTTGGATGAGCGCACGTTGAAGCGCCATTGCGCAAACTCCACGCTGAGTCCATCGGTGTGGTCGATCGCCACCGCCGCGGCCGTCGCATAACGATCCTGCAACCGCTGCACCACGGCTGCCGCATCGGCTACCTTGAAGTTGATCTCGCCGCTGCATGGATAGGCGGCGATGCGTTGCTCGACCATCTGCGCCAGGGTCATGCCGCTACTGCTGACCCGCTCGGCAATCAGCAACCAGGGAATCATGCCGGAGTCGCAATAGGCGAAATCGTGGAAGTAGTGGTGCGCGCTCATCTCGCCGCCATAGACCGCGTCCTCCGCCCGCATGCGCTCCTTGATGAAGGCATGCCCGGTCTTGCACAGAACCGGCACGCCCCCGGCAGCCTTGACCAGGTCGATGGTGTTCCAGCTCAGCCGCGGATCATGCACGATCTTGCCGCCGGGATGCTTCGCCAAAAGTTGCGCCGCCAGCAACCCGACCAGGTAATAGCCCTCGATGAACTCGCCGTCGGCATCGAAGAAGAAGCAGCGGTCGAAGTCGCCATCCCAGGCGATGCCGAAGTCGGCGCCGCTGTCGCGCACCGCCGCGGCCGTGGCCGCGCGATTCTCCGGCAGCAGCGGATTCGGGATTCCATGCGGAAAACGGCCGTCCGGTTCGTGATGGATGCGGATGAATTCGAACGGCAGATGCGGCGCCAGTTCATCGATCACCACGCCAGCTCCGCCGTTGCCGGCGTTGACCACAATCTTGAGCGGCCGCAAGGCGCTGCGATCGACGTAGCCGAGCAAGTGCTCGATATAAGCGGACTTGTCCGCATCCACCCGCAGCGAGCCGACCGTTGCCACCGGAACGAACCGGCCCGACTCGGTCAGCGCCTCGATATCGCGCAAGCCGGTATCGCCGCTGACCGGTCGCGAGCCGTCGCGCACCAGCTTCATGCCGTTGTAGTCCATTGGATTATGGCTGGCCGTGACCATGATACCGCCGCCGACACCGCGGTGCGCCGTCTGGAAATACACCTCCTCGGTGCCGCACAGACCGATGTCGATCACCGCTGCGCCACCATCATTTAACCCGCGCGCCACCGCCGCCGCCAGCAGCGGACTGTCCAGCCGCACGTCGCACCCGACCACCACCTCTCGCGGCTGCAGGATCTGAGCAAATGCCCGGCCAACGCGGTAAGCCACATCTTCATTCAACTCATCCGGGACGCGGCCGCGGATGTCGTAGGCTTTGAAACATTTGAGCATGGCTGGTTCTCAACGCTGCCTTGGGTTTGACTTGGTGGGTATCGGAGTCGGCACAATCGGCTTCGTCGACAGCTGACCGCCGGGATCAAGCGGCGATGCTGTCAGCGATTCCAACATGATGGCCAACAGACGTTGATCGCCGTTGATGCCGAGTGATTTCGGCGTTGCTGCATCCGGCAAATCGAAAGCGACCTGGATCTTTTGCGTCGAATCGAGGTCTGCCGCCGGGATGTCCACATCGAGCAGCAAGTGGGAATCAGGATAAGTTATCGTTCTGGTGACAACTTGGACCCCATTGACCTTCACCAGTATCCGCTGCCGTGGATGAGCTGCCGTAATCAGGCCATTCATCCTGAAAGTCAGACGAATGCCCTGCCTGATCCGCGATAGCGCCCGTGGGTCGATCTCGATCTCGGCATACTTGGCGTTGCTCCACACCCCGGCGCTCTCCGGCTGACTCCAGCCACTTGCCAACCACTGATTCCAAGCACCCGGCGCCTGGAATCCCTGAGGATGCCCGAGCGGGAAAATAGGCCTGTCCAGGCGATAGAGGTAAAGGTTCATGTTCTCGCGCAAGAAGATACTGTGCGGATAAGAATGATTCCATTGGTACGCCCAGACCTTGATCAGAGTGCTGTCTATGAGCTGGAATCCGCTCGGCGTATCCGCAGAGGGCGAAAGCACGAAGACATCGTTGTAGCGTGCATTCAATGCAGCGATATAGCTCGGATCGGCCAGGCTCGCGCTACTCATAGTGACTGCCGGGAGGCCGAGGGTAAACATGATCGGCGTCTTGATCTCGCTGTTGTTCGGCAAGCCCGGTCCCATGACATCGAGCAAGACAACGTCGTTGCTGTCCACCGGTGACAACATTTTCACCAGGGACTGATACAAGCCGGCGCTTTCGTTTTTGCCCAATTGCCCTGCCGTGACTATGCCGCTGTAGATCAGGGTAATCGTCATGGCCACACTCAGCGTGTGTCGCCCGTAACCCGAAGGCATGCGCGACCAAATCACCAAGACAAACAAAAGCATGTACGGAACGATTTCGCTGAGCAGATAGCGAGCGTAATAGGGTCCATACGGAATTACCCACAGCAGGACAGCAATATAGACAAAAAATCCGGCCACAAAAAATCGCAGGAATTCGATTCGCGGATCGTCCTGACGACGCAAGACCCATCCCACGAATGCCACCGGCATCAGGGGCCCGAGATAAACAAATAGGGTGACAAGGCTGCTGGCCCTCACCGCCCGCCAATGACTACCAGTCAGTCCCCAGACAACAGTCAGTCCGTGGTCGCCTTGGAAATGCTCGGTCCAGCCCAACTGGTAGACCTTATAGGTACCAATGACCAAACCGACCAAGACGATCGGACCAATCGCGCGTCGCGCCAATGTCATGACGCTCTTGCCAAGAGCGCGACCGGCACCCGAATTCACAGCGGCAGTGAGGCCCCACCACAGCAGCATCCCGATAACGACGACCGCCGCAAGTTCGACTCGCCAGTGGCTGGGAAAGATGCGTTCGAAAGAGGATCGGTAAATATCCTCTGAGTACTGGTGCGACCAATGCAAACCATAGCCCACCGACAATACATACAAGGCGACAACGCCCATCACCCAGCGCTGCATGCTCCTCTGCCGTACAGGATCCTGATCCATGACAGCGCCAGCCATCGCCATCGCGACAAAAAACGGGATGTACATGAAGCCACTGATACGGGTGACAAACAGTGCACCGAAGCTCAGCATCGACAGCAACAGCCAGCGGTTGTGACGTGAACTGGGCGCAGCACTCCAGAACCGTGTCAGATAGGTAAATCCGATCAAGGAAAATGCCAACGTCGGTACCTCCGTTACCGGAAATTTCGAGAAGAAGGCATGCAATGGATTGATTGCCAGCAGTAGTCCCGCAATTAACGCCGCCCGTGGCGAATCAGTAAGCTCCAGCGCCAGTCGATACATGAACAACACCGACAGCAGAGCAAAGAAAGTGAGCGCGTAGACCCCAAAGGTGCTGCCGAAACTCCCAATGAACAGAGCCATCCAGACCGGAAATAGATGGTAAAATTGAAAGCTGAGACTGTCGCCTGTCGGGTTCTTGATATAAACGCCGCTGACAAAGTCACCGCCTTTAAGCGGTCCGCTAGACGCCCGTACATGGCGATTCTCAGAGAGGTAGCGGTCGACGAAGGGTGACCCCTGCAGCTTGTCCAAGGCAGTATCGCGAACCTCGATACCGCCGGTGTGCTCGATATAGTGGGCAATGTTGACGTAAAGCCCTTCGTCTTGGCCACCCAATACGTAATTGAACGCGGGCAAGCGGAAGAACAGGCAAACCAGCAGAAGCAAAACCAGATGCGTCCATTCCGGTACACGCGCGACAGGTACCCCGCCCCCCCGTACACGCCAGGCGTAGACCCCGGTCAGCAGTGTGGCCGCAATACAGATCTGCGGCGCCAGAAAATGGCCGAACAGTGTGGTCAACAGACCCATCACACTGGCAGCCAGAACCCAGACCACGGTCATCTCGAGCACACGATCGACGCGAGCGCCCAAATTTCCGGATTGCATATTCGTTCCCCTGTGCTTGTCAGGCTGGACTGTCCGACGCCCCCGGACCCAACCTAGCAAATTTAAGACCACGCGCCGGCTGTCACTTAGGGGCATACATCCAAGCCAGAGTATCCCGCAATGGTATTGCTGGAACGACACCCGTCACCTGTCGCAGCCTGCCGCTGCAGCCCACCAGCCTCGCCACATCCTTGCTGCGCACGAAAGCCTGGTTGACCCGAACTTCAATCCGGTAGCCCGCGATCTCGGCCATCATGTCGAGTATGTCCGCCAGTGAACGGCCCACGCCGGAGCAGATGTTGAAGGTTCCGCCGGACAGCTGCGCCTTCACGATCGATACGTAAGCTTTCGCAACATCACGCACGTCACCGAAATCACGAACCACGTCCGTGTTGCCAAGCTCGATCACGCGCTCGCCGCGACGGAAATGGCCGACGATCTTGGGAATCAGAAACTGCTCGGATTGCCCGATGCCGGTGTAGTTGAACGGCCGCGTGATGACGATCGGCAGGCGATGCGCCCACAGATGCGCCATGTACTCCATCGCCAGCTTGCTCACCGCGTAATCATTTGCGGGCGCCGGCGGCGTGTCTTCGGTAATCGGCTCGACCTCGGCGTTGCCGTAGATGTTGGCGCTGCTTGCCAACACCACGATCTGCGGCTTCTGTTCCAGCTCTGCCAGTGCCTCGAGCAAGTTCCGCGTACCGACCACGTTGACACGATAGATCTCGTCGACATCACCGTGGGCGACAAATGAAATGGCGGCCAGATGCAGCACCACATCCGGCCTGACCTTGGCCACCGCCGCAGACACGGCCTCGCGATCGAGCAGGTTGGCGGTGATCGAACCCGCGTCTGTAACGTTCTGACGATCACTCAGACCAACCACTTCGTAGCCGGCGGCTTCAAGCTCGGCCGCCACATAGCGGCCCGTGAATCCGTTGCGACCAGTCAATAGCGCACGTGGCCTGCCCACCTCAGAACGACGCCCCACGCTCGTTGCGGACCAGGTCGGCGTCGACCATCATTTTGCACAGCTCCTCCAGCGAGGTCTTCGCTTCCCAGCCTAGCTTCTCGCGTGCCTTGGAAGCGTCCCCGATCAACAGCTCGACTTCGGCCGGACGGTAGAAACGTGGGTTAATCCGCACCAACTCGCGCCCGTTACCTGCGTCGACACCGCGTTCATCCTCGCCGCTGCCACGCCACTCGATCGCGATCCCGCCGGCTTTGAACGCCATGCTGACAAAGTCGCGCACGGTCTCGGTACGGTTGGTTGCCAGCACGTAGGTATCCGGCTCATCAGCCTGCAGCATGCGCCACATGCCCTCGACGTACTCCTTGGCAAAACCCCAGTCGCGCTTTGCATCCAGGTTGCCCAACTCCAGCACGTCGAGCTTGCCCAGCTTGATCTTGGCTACCGCGTCAGTGATCTTGCGCGTCACGAACTCGCGTCCGCGCAGTGGCGACTCGTGATTGAACAGGATGCCGCTACTGCCGAAGATGCCGTAGGACTCGCGGTAGTTGACCGTCATCCAGTGCGCGTAGAGCTTGGCCACACCATACGGGCTGCGCGGATAGAACGGGGTCTCTTCATTCTGCGGTACCGCCTGCACCTTGCCGAACATCTCCGAGGTCGATGCCTGATAGAAACGAATGTCCCGATTGATGGTGCGAATCGCCTCGAGCATGTGCACGGCACCGATGCCGGTGATGTGCCCGGTAGTAATGGGCTGATCGAATGACACGCCGACAAAGCTCTGTGCGGCCAGATTGTAAACTTCACTGGCGCAGGCGGCCTCAAGCAAGCGGATGCTGGAACCAAGGTCCGTCAGATCGTATTCCGCGAGAATCAGGTTGGGGTTTTTGTCGATGCCAAGTTCTTCGATACGCCAGAAATTGACGGAACTCGTGCGACGGTAGGTGCCGTAGACGCGATAGCCTTTTCCCAATAGCAACTCAGCCAAGTAGGCGCCATCCTGTCCGGTGATACCTGTAATCAGTGCAGTCTTCATTTATTTCGATTCCATGGTTTCTGGGTGAGGTAGTGCCAGTTCCGTAACCATGGCGGGTTGGGCAATACTCTCTTCGAACAATTCCAGGCGACGAAAGGCGAGTCCTGTCGAGCGCCCAACTCCCAGTTTCAACTCAAGATCGTCTACATCTTGTTCCAGCTCCACGTAGCCCTGCATGATCGTGGTCATCTCGCCTGATCTGCATGGCAGCATCTCCATATGCAGATGGTTGAGGTTTCCAGCGGAGCTCACCAAGTCCAGCCATGCGCATCCATTTGTCCCAGTCCACATCCCAGTCAAGGCAACTCGGTAGCGGCCAGCCGAAACCGGGACGCCTGGACCACTCGCAAGCAACCCCTGACGACCCGCCGACCAAAAACATTCCCTTCGAAAATCACCGACCGCTGATTCCATGCGGACATCGTATGCGGCCAGTGCATACCTCCGACCTGGCATCCAGCTATAAGGCCAATGGTGACCCCTAATCAGGTCGATCACCTGATCAGCGCTCTTCCGCCAGGAATGCCATGAGAGCCCGTCAGAGGTGACTACGCGACCAAGCTTGCGCTGATCCAACCAATCTAGAACTGCAACTCCCAGCGATTCCGGATCGTACCCGGAGAAATAGGTAGCGTGCTCACCAGCAACTTCGCGGAACACCGCAATGTCGCGAAGAAGAAGTGGCACGCCGTAATGGGCGGCCTCGATAATCGGCAGCCCGAAACCTTCACCTTCGGACGCCATCACCAATGCGCTGGCCCTTCGATACATGGCGACCAACACGTCGTCCGCCGCCGCAGCCAGCCAAAACAGGCGGCGACCCAACTCCGGATGCGACCTGACCCTTTCGATCAATTCCTCGACAAGCCATCCTTGCTTGCCGATCCATACCAAGTTGACATCGACGCCCCGCGACCATAGCCACTCAAAAGCGAGCAAAACCTGCGAGCACCCCTTCCTTGGCTCAACCGTTCCCACCATCAAGAAAGTTATGCGATCACCAAGTGGTCCGATGACAGCATCGCAAACATTGACTTCCAGAGTATCCGAGGTCCTGACCTCGTTGAACTCAACACCCGAATATGCAACGCCGATTTTGATCGGGCGCCGACGTAGCGGACGATAAACCTCAAGCCAGTCCCTATACTCGGCAGCGACCGCATGAGAAACGCACACAATGCCGTCTGCTATCTCCGACGTAACCTCATACCAAGCACGGAACGTGGGAACAATCGCCGGATCGAAACAGTCCCGCCTCAAGATCGGCAAGAGATCATGCAGGAGAAAATAGACCTCAACACCTCGCTGGCGCATCCAATCGAACGTACCGCGAAACTGTGGCACCAAATGAGCCGTCAGGTCCAGTCCATAGAAAATGTCGCTGTACCCGAACTCAACAAGGTCGTCCGCCGGTAGCTGAATATCTCCAAGATAACGCGTAGCGCAAAAGCTGCGTGCATAACGGAAGCGACCGGTGTCATCCTGGAAAACCGGCTCGACTCGAAACCCTTCGGGAGGCAGCCTTAGCAACTCGTTCAATACGTTCCGAACGACGCGCTGGATACCTGTGCCAGCGTCACGCACTGCGAGCGTGGAAATATCGACAAGCAGCTGCTTCCGCATTCCACCAACTCGGCTGTTCCGTGTATAAGCTTGGGCTATGCGCGCGAGATCGTTATCGCCAGCGTGCTCCGCTTCCGGCAGATCCGCGACCCCGCTGGCAAAATCAACGTCCACTGTCTTCGTGAAACTGGACAAAAGCTCATCATGAGCTCGCCCCGGCTTGTCCGGGCAGGCAATCCCGGCCTCATCGACCGAAGCAGAATCAGGGCCTTTCACGCTCCAGAAAGCCTCGGCCAAGGCCGCGGCAGGCACAAGATCCGAAAGCAGAGATGAATCCCAATCGACTTGCTGTGCACGCAGGACAGCCGCGTACCCCCCTACCAGATAAACAATCCCAGCTAATAAATCCCGGCCCGCCTTACCCTTTTGAATCAGTGCCCTGAGAGCGTCACCAATCCTGTCGGCGCTAATGTGGAAGTGCACCGGACTGCTTATTTTATGGAGCGCAAGGAGGATATCCGCAATGTACGGATCGTCATCAAGCTCGACAACAATGAGATCGTAACCTTCAATTGACCGAGCGAGCTCCAACAGTGAGCGGGCGGATGGGAGATCGGAAAGCGCTGGACACGATTCGCCCGCAAAAATATCAACCTCACACCCCTCCGCAACGGCAAAATCAGTGCGACGGGATTGACATGGCAACCAAGCGATGACCAACCCTTCTACCCTAGGTTTTGTAGAAGTTTGATGATGGGCATGCTGTCGGCGACTCTTCCTGGCGGTCGATTCAAATGCCTCGATCGCGCGAGCGGCAGACTGTTGCCATGTAAATTTCCTTGGCTGGGACTTGGCATGCGCTTTCAGCTTCTCGCGCAGACCTTGATCGGTGAGTGCTTGAACAAGCTTGGCCGCAATTGAATCGGCTCGACGCGGGTCGAACAGGGCGTCCGGAAAACCGATCACCTCAGGTAAACTGGTTGTGTTGGAACCGATGACAACAGCGCCGCAAGACATTGCCTCTAGCGCTGGCAATCCGAACCCCTCTTGCAAAGATGGGAAAACGTACAAATGGCATAAATTGTAGAGCTTGACCAAATCCATATCCGGAACATATCCGGCGAACACTACGTCATTTGGCAGCAGACCGGATCGGATGATCAGTGATTCCAGCTGCAGGCGCTCCTGCTTCGGAGGCCATCCCACAATCACCAGCTGATAAGTCGAGCGGATATTCGCCGGTAAACTGGCAAATGCCTTCACCAACTCACCAATGTTCTTTCTCGGATCAAAGCCGCCGGCATACATGATGAACGGTTTTTCAAAACCATAACGCCGCGAAATTTGGAAACGTTCGGACTCCACGCCCTCGAGCATCCTGAAAATCGGATCGGCTGCGCCACCGATGTTAAAGACCTTCTCGGCGGGGATGTCGAGCAACTCGCCCGCCTCGTCGCAGGTGTATTTCGAAATGCCGAGTAACATATCAGCTCGCATCAAGTGGCTGATGCGCTCGTGATACCAGTCGCTGATACGAGCATCGCCGAGATAGCTCGCCTTGCTTGCCAAGGGAATCAGGTCATAAAGCGTGATAGCGTGAAGCGGAGAGCCGGGCGAATTCGGCACCGAGCTGACGATATTCTCTGCCAATCCTTCGAACAAGCTTGCGATGTGGACCACATCAGGATGCAACGTGGAAATGAACCGCTCCCGCAACATCGTCGCCGCATGGCGCCGAAATCGGCTTTCCTTATTTATGGCGGCTACATGATCGACACCTTCCCAGACAAGAATGCGATCTTGCGGGATCAAGATATCAATATCATCACGGATACGTTCAATCTCTTCCTCAAGCATGCCACTTAACACGACGATAAAGTCGTGAGCCCCAGCGTTGGCCATCATCGCCTTAGCTAAGGATAGCGAATAGCGACCGATGCCTCGCCTGCTACTCTCAGGCGACTGACAAGCTTGGAGATCGAGCACAATCCTCACTTATTTCCCTCCCTTCATGCCAGCACTGTCTGCTATTAGCCAGCCTTTTCGGCGCCATGCCCGATTCAGTATTGAGCGCATTCGTTCTTCATCCCTTGTGGGCTCCCAATTTACGTTCAACTGCTCGACCGCACCATGCGAATGGTCAAATTCATCCCGGCCCCTTTCCCCATACAGGAACAGGCGCCCTCTATTCGCTAGACGCGAATCATCTCCGAGTAAAGATCGCAGCATCGCCCTAGTCCATGACCATTTTGCAATCTTACGCAGTAGTGGTCGCGCGCACCGTGCAGTCCGCCGCAAAAGGTTATAAGGGGCCGCCTTGAGCCAGAGCACCCAAGCGCGAATAGCTCTGACACAAAAGCGCAATGGTGCCGTGAGAAGCCATGATGTACTCCGACGGTGCTCCAACAGCTGATGCTCGATCGCTGCAATACCACCGTCTCGCAATTTCACCTCATGGTGCAATCGACCAATTTCGGTGTTGCTCTCGGTAAGCAACGAATTTAGCTGGCTAATTTCGGTGTTGCTCTCGGTAAGCAACGAATTTAACCGGCCAATTTCGGTATCGCTTGCGGCAAGCACGGAGCTCAGCCGGCTAATTTCAGCATCACGCGCGGCAAGCATGGAATGCAATTCAGCATTCTGATGCTGAAGCGAGTCACGCTCCAGTTCTGCACGAATGCCGCGCTCCGCATTTGTCAACATGTCAAGCTGTAATTGAGCTCGCTGCAAATCTAGGCGTGCCACTACCTCAGGAGCACGAACGAACCTGTCGAAGACGTTAGGCGGATGCACGAATGCAGCACACAACTCATTGTGCTCTTCAGCCACGTAGAAGCGATTCAAACCATCCTCATAAACATAGCGGTAACCGTGGCCAACCAGAATCGGATCCCAATCGGCGTAGGCTGGGCGTTGCGTGTTTGGCTCGGTCGCCTCTACGAGGATGACCCATGGCCGCACTCGTTGGAATGAAAACCCCCGAAATACCGCAGCCTCGGCTCCTTCACAATCGACTTTGAGAAAGTGCACCTCACGGACATCATGCGCATCACAGATGGCGTCCAGAGTTACGCATGGCACGTCCGTCTCCGTGACACGGAGCCCGGCCGCAATGTGCCGCTTGGCAAACTCAGGATCTGTCGTCGAAAGCCCGCTGTTTTCGACCTCATAGAGATGCAAGCAACCAGGACTGTCAGACACTGCCAACTGGAGATTGATGTCGTGCGCTCGATCGGCAACCAGACGCTCAAACCAGTGTGAGACAGGTTCAATATTGACGCCATGCCAGCCGCGCTCGTAGAACGCCTTCGTCACTGAATCATTCACTGGATCCTGAGCGCCAACATCGATGTAAAAACCTGAGGTAACATCGTGCAGCGCGCGCAGCAGCATGATGTCCTCATAGTTCTGCGCGTAAGAGGTTTGGGTCATACTTTGCTCACCTCGATCGTTGGGGGCATCCACGCCACACCGGTAAATGGCGTACGCGTCAGGTTGGACACACTAAACACGAGAGCCAGATCCAGCCACTCGAAATTGTTTACGAGGTGCGTTTCGGTACTGACGAGCGCGGTCGACACAGAATAGGTACCCGGACCAACGTTCATCGGGAAGACCGCATCGAACTGCAAAACGGATCCAGCAGTCGCGTTCTCGATCGCCTGATTTGTGTAGTGCGTGTTGATTCCGAAGACGGGCTGACCTAGACGGTCCTTAATCATATAGCCGAGAACCAGACGCGGAATATCCGCGTGCACACCTACGCGAATATGTAACGTGACCGGTTGCCCCACATCAACAAATTCCACCGGTTCACCGCGATCATTGAGTAGGGCGATTG
Organism: Rhodanobacter sp. T12-5; assembly: GCF_008329435.1. GTDB lineage: Bacteria > Pseudomonadota > Gammaproteobacteria > Xanthomonadales > Rhodanobacteraceae > Rhodanobacter. Next base: position 530,736 of record NZ_NPKN01000001.1, on the reverse strand, counting down.
ATTCCACGCGCGCCTCACCTGTCCCAGATGCCGTTTGCTCGCGCCCGCTCGCATGCTGCTTGATGACAACGGTGTTGTTTTCCCGTTCCGCAATAAGTGCGTTGTATAGATCCATGACTGTCGCCGGATCACCATCCCTGAGCAGGCGACCTGAATCCAGAAGAATTGCGCGGTCACAAAGACTCTGCACTGCGCCGGCATCGTGCGAGACGATCAGCAAGCTGGTGCCTTGCTCGCGGAACTCGCGAATACGTTTGAAGCACTTGTGCTGGAAATAGGCATCGCCGACCGACAATGCCTCATCGACGATCAGGATTTCCGGCCTGAACGCGGTGGCTACCGAAAAGGCCACCCGCATCTGCATGCCGGTGGAATACATGCGGGCCGGTTCGTCGAAGTAGCCGCCGATCTCGGCGAATGCCTCAATCTCGTCGATGACCCCGTCAATGGCCTGCCGCGAGAAACCCATCAGTCCCGCCGAATGGTAGACATTCTCGCGCCCGCTGAGGTCAGGGCTGAAACCCATGCCAAGCTCGAGAATTGCCGCAATGCGCCCGTTCACCGTCACGCTGCCGGTGGTGCCCTTGAGGGTGCCGGTGATCAACTTGAGCAGGGTGCTCTTGCCTGCGCCGTTCTGGCCCACGATACCGATGGACTCGCCATTGGCGACATTGAAGGAGATGTCACGCAGTACCCAACTCTCCGACTTCGTCGACACCTTGAAACCGAACCATCCCGCGAAGCGCTGCCATTCCGAGCGGTATTCGCGAAAGGCCTTGCCCAGCCCACGGACAGCCAATAAGGGTTCGTTCACAGCACGTCCACCATTTCCGGCGCCGCGCGCCTGAACAAGAACAGAGCCAACAGCAGCAGGACTGCCGATGCCACTGTCATCACGATCAACCCGTTGAATCCCGGCGCGCGCCCGTACAACATCACGTTCTGAAACGCCACGACCATGTGCAGCATCGGGTTGAATTCAAGTATCACGCGCAGGCGCTCGGGAACGATGCTCGGCATGTACACCACCGGGGTCAGCCAGAACAGGAGCTGCAGAACCACCGTCATCACCTGGGCCACGTCCCGGACGAACACGTTGAGGACGCCCAGGATCAGGCCGAGGCCGAGGCCGAAGGCCAGGTTGATGCCGATCAGCAGCGGCAGCCACAGCATCGCCAGAGTCGGCGGATGACCGATCAGCAGGAACACGCCGATCGCCGTCGCCAGCAGCAGCAGATTGTTCACCAGCGAGGAGCCGCCGATGATGATGGGGAGGCAGACCCGCGGGAAGGCCATCTTCTTCATCAGGTTGCCGCTGTCCACGAATACCGTCAGCGATCGCGTCACCACCTCGGCGAAAAGCGACCAGGCGATCATGCCGGCCATCAGGTAGATCACGTACGCGTAACGGTTGTCGATGCCGGGCAGCTTGGCCGCCATGATCCGCGACAACACCAGTGCATAGATCGCGACCTGCGCCAGCGGCTGCAGCACCATCCACAGCGCGCCCAGCTTGCTTCGCGCGAAACGCGAGCGAAGATCATTCCTGATCGACGACACGATGAAGTGACGATAGCTCCATATCGCCGCAAGAATCTCTTTCATGAAACAAGTTCCTTCAGATGGTGCCGCTGGGCGACACGGTACCCGGCTCCGGCCTGGTGAGGGCGCCGGAAGACGACAACGCCTCCACGCGCCTGATTATCCGCTGTGCCGACAGGTGTGGCGAAAGCCGTTCACGGATATCGTGCGCCGCCTGCGCACCGATCCTCACTGCAAATTCTGGATCCCCGACCACCTGCCGCATCAGCGCAGCAGCATGCTCGACGCTCGCCTCCGCCCAGCGCTGGCCAGCATGGTGGACGTACTCACCTTCGCCCACCGGCACCAGTTGATAATCCACCAGGCAACTGTTGTCCGCCGTCATGAAGTCCATGTTGCCGGACCATGCGGTGGCAATCACCGGTTTGCCCAAGCGCATGCACTCTGCCAGCCCCAGTCCGAAACCTTCGGCACGGTGCAGCGAAACGTAGGCGTCCACGCATCGCTGCAGCGCCGCCACATCGCCGCGACCAATCACTTCGTCGCGAACCATGATGCGCGGATCACCGACCGCCGCAGCGAGCAACTCCTGCAGCTTCTCAAGGTGCCGGTGACCATTGCTCGACTTGATGAGCAACCTGACATCGGCGCGACCGTCAGCGAAGGCCAGGCGGAATGCCTTGATCACGGCCTGCGGGTTTTTCCGCTCCAAACTGGAGTTGAAATCGAAGCTGTTCATGAAAACGAAGCTGTCTTCATCAAGCCCGAAGTCTGAGCGCATCAGTCCGCTGTCATGCCCCTCGTCGACGGGCAGCGGAACATGCCACACCGGTTTGTCGGTGACGTGTCCGACCGCTGTTTCAATGAAGCCGGTGGAGACCATGATCTCGTCAACCAGCTGCAAAGCCGGCAGCCATTCGGACGGAAACACCTCCAGCTCCCAGAACCAGCAAGCAATGGTGTGGCGGTTGCCCATCCGTTGGCGGCCGATGCTGTTGATGGCCTCCTCGAGATGATCTGGATTGACGAAGATCAGATTGACGCCGTAGGGCAACTCGTCGGTGATACGCGAATCGAAGCTGGTGTCGTCCATTCCGTGCGGAATATCGATGTCGATGTTGTGGATGGCCACCGGATACCCCTCGGCCATCAGAGCCCGCGCATACAGGCGAGCACCTTCGGCAAGCCCGAACTGACCGCGGACATAGGCAAAGATATTCACGCCGACCGCATCGTCGTACTCGGCTCGAGCGGCACTGGCGGCCAATTCGAGCCCGGGTGGGTGTGGCCGACCCCGCCAGTTCGGCGTGCGCTTGAACCTGATCTGCTCACGGACGCGCGCGGCCAGAGCTCCGGACAATCGGTTGCGGAACACCGCCGGAAAATGGCGGTAGACGGCCTTGAGCCATGGCTGCCGGCGAATCCATGCCGACAGGTTCAAGAGCCCGAGGTCCAAAGCCATCCTTTGCTTGCGCACTATGCTCACTACCTGCCTCCGATCTTCATGCTGCGGTTCGCAGGACTCTCTTGCCAACCGGACCTCATTTGCCCAACGCGTCAGCCAGCTCGGCTCGCAGGTCCTCGATATCTTCCACTCCCACAGACAACCGGATCAGCCCGTCGCTGATGCCCAGCCGTTTGCGATTGGCTGCCGGCACTGAGGCGTGCGTCATGATCGCCGGATGCTCGATCAGGCTTTCGACGCCGCCGAGCGATTCGGCCAGCGCGAACAGTTCGCAGCGCTCGAGCATGCGGCGCGCCTTTTTCAGGCCGCCCTTCACCTCGATCGTGATGATGCCGCCGAATCCGTCCATCTGGCGCTTGGCCAGCACGTGCTGCGGATGGCTCTTGAGGCCCGGGTAGATCACGCGTTCGATGGCAGGATGCTTCTCCAGCCACTTGGCCAGTTCCATTGCGCCGGCGCAGTGCGCCTGCATGCGCAGATGCAGGGTCTTCAGGCCGCGCATGGCAAGGAATGCGTCGAACGGGCCGGCCACGGCGCCCACCGAGTTCTGCAGGAAGCCCATCTGCGCGGCCAGTTCCTTGTTGCCGGCAACCACGATGCCACCGACCATGTCGGAATGGCCGTTGATGTACTTGGTGGCGGAATGCAGGACCAGGTCCGCGCCGAATTCCAGCGGACGCTGGATCATCGGTGAGCAGAAGGTGTTGTCGACCACCAGGATCAGGCCGTGCTTCTTGGCGAAAGCGGCGACCTTGGCCAGGTCGACCAGCTTGAGCATCGGATTGGTCGGCGTCTCGGCCCAGATCATTTTCGTATTGGGCTTCAGCGCGGCCTTGAGCGCCGCGCCATCGTTCAAGTCGATGAAGCTGAAATCCAGCCCGGCCGAACGTCGGCGCACCTTTTCGAACAGGCGATAGGTGCCGCCGTAGAGGTCGTCCATCGCGATGACGTGGCTGCCCGAGTCGAGCAGATCCAGCACGGTCGCAGCCGCGGCCAGGCCCGACGCAAACGCGAAGCCGGCCACGCCGCCTTCCAGATCCGCCACGCAGCGTTCGTAGGCCATCCGGGTGGGGTTCTGCGTGCGCGAGTACTCATAGCCCTTGTGCTTGCCGGGGCTTTCCTGGACGTAGGTCGAGGTGGCGTAGATCGGCGTCATGATGGCGCCGGTGCTGGGATCGGGATGCTGGCCGGCGTGGATCGCCCGTGTTCCCAGTGCGTGAGTGGCGTTGGCTTTTTTGGTCATGGCGGGCATCCTAAAAAATGCGATTCAGCCCGGTGACCGAGCCGCGAGAACTAGCCTGCCATGATACCCGCGAACAGGTGCCATTTGCCTTAACGACGACACGTCATAGCACTCCAATGCGCTCCGCGGTACGCATTGGAGCCGGAATCGGCCAATCTGCATGGCACAATCCACGTTTATAAAGATATCGACCGGGATCCCATGAAAACTCTGCTTGTCACCGGTGGCGCCGGTTTTATCGGTGCCAATTTCGTGTTGCAGGCGATGGCCGACGGCCTCCGCGTCATCAATCTGGACAAACTCACCTACGCCGGCAACCCGGACACGCTGGCCGCGCTGGCCGGCAACGAGCGCCACGTGTTCGTGCACGGCGACATCGGCGACCGCGCGCTGGTTTCGGCATTACTGGCCGACCACTGCCCCGACGCCATCGTCAATTTTGCCGCCGAATCGCACGTGGACCGCTCGATCGATGGCCCGGCCGAATTCGTGCAGACCAATGTCGTGGGCACGCTGGGCCTGCTCGAATGCGCCCGCGATTTCTGGCGCGGACTGGAAGGTGCCGCCCGCGACGCGTTCCGCTTCCTGCATGTGTCGACCGACGAGGTCTACGGTTCGCTCGGTGCCGAAGGCAAGTTCACCGAGCAGACCCCATACGCGCCGAACTCGCCGTATTCCGCCTCGAAGGCCGCCTCCGACCACCTGGTGCGCGCGTTCCACCATACCTACGGCTTGCCGGTCCTGACCACCAATTGCTCGAACAACTACGGGCCCTACCAGTTCCCTGAAAAACTCATCCCGCTGATCATCCAGAAGGCGCTGACCGGAGAGGCGTTGCCGGTCTATGGCGACGGGAAGAACATCCGCGACTGGCTGTTCGTGGGCGATCATTGCAACGCCATCCGCCGCGTGCTGGAAGCCGGCCGCGTCGGCGAGACCTACAACGTGGGCGGCAATGCCGAGCGCGAGAACATCGCCGTGGTCAAGACGATCTGCGCACTGCTCGATCAGCGTCGACCGCTGGCCGACGGACGCCAGCGCGAATCGCTGATCACCTACGTCAAGGACCGCCCCGGCCACGACCGCCGCTACGCGATCGACTCCAGCAAGCTGCAGGACGAACTGGGCTGGCAGCCCACGCACACGTTCGAAACCGGCATCGCGCAGACGGTGGACTGGTACCTCGCGAACCAGCCGTGGAGCCAGCGCGTGCTGGACGGGAGCTATCGCATGGAGCGCCTCGGATCATGACGACAACCAAAGGCATCATTCTCGCCGGCGGTTCAGGCACACGGCTGTATCCGATCACCCGCGCGGTCAGCAAGCAGCTGCTGCCGGTGTACGACAAGCCGATGATCTACTACCCGCTGGCCACGCTGATGCTGGCCGGCATCCGCGAAGTGCTGATGATCAACACGCCGCACGAGCAGGACATGTTCCAGCGTCTGCTCGGCGACGGCTCGCAATGGGGCATCGACATCCGCTACGCGGTGCAGCCCTCGCCCGACGGGTTGGCGCAGGCGTTCACGATCGGTCGCGACTTCATCGATGGCAAGCCGAGTTGCCTGGTGCTGGGCGACAACATCTTCTACGGCCACGGCTTCACCGAACGCCTCAAGCGTGCCGCGGCGCGTGATCATGGCGCCACCGTATTCGGCTATTGGGTAAAGGATCCGGAGCGCTACGGCGTGGCCGAGTTCGACGCTGAGGGCAAGGTCATCGGGCTGGAGGAAAAACCGGTGCAGCCGAAGTCCCACTATGCGGTGACCGGCCTGTATTTCTACGACGCCCGCGTATGCGACTACGCCGCCGCGTTGAAGCCGTCACCGCGTGGCGAACTGGAGATCACCGACCTCAACCGCTGCTACCTGGACGAGGACTCGCTGCATCTGGAGCAGTTGGGCCGCGGTTTCGCCTGGCTCGACACCGGCACCCACGATTCGCTGATGGAAGCGGGCAACTACATCGAGACCATCGAGAATCGGCAGGGGCTCAAGGTGTGCTGTCCGGAGGAGATCGCCCACTTCAACGGCTGGATCGACGACGAGCAGTTGCTGCGCCTGGCCGAACCGCTGGCCAAGACCGGCTACGGCCAATACCTGCAGAACCTGCTGCGCGAGGGACACGCGCGATGAAGGTGATCGAGACCGCCCTGCCCGGCGCCCTGATCCTCGAACCGCAGGTGTTCGGCGATGCCCGCGGCTTCTTCTACGAAAGCTACAACGAGGCGACGTATCGCAAGGCCGGCGTCGACCATCGCTTCGTCCAGTCCAATGTCTCGCGCTCGGCCCGCGGCGTGCTGCGCGGGCTGCATTACCAGTGGCCGAATCCGCAAGGCAAGCTGGTGAGCGTGCTTGAAGGCGAGGTCTACGACGTGGCGGTGGATATCCGCCGCGGCTCACCCACGTTCGGCCGCTCGGTCGGCGTGATGCTGACCGCCGGCAACCATCGCCATTTCTGGATACCGGAAGGTTTCGCGCACGGCTTCTGCGTACTGTCCGAGTTCGCCACGTTCACCTACCAGTGCACCGCGCTGTACGACGCAAAGGCCGATGCCGGCATCCGCTGGAACGACGCGGCGCTGGGCATAGACTGGCCGTTGAGCGATCCGCTGTTGTCCGACAAGGACGGCAAGGCGCCGCTGCTGCAGGACGTGGCACCGGAGCGGCTGCCGGTTTTCGTATCGTGAAGATCCTGCTGCTCGGCGCCAACGGCCAGCTTGGCCGCAGCTTTCTCGACCATCACGGCCTGGCGACGCGTGGCGACCTGGTCGCCGCCAGCCGCGATGGCCTGCTGACTGGCGGCGGCCATGGCGAAGTGGCGGATCTTTCCGACCTGCCCAGCCTCGGCGCTCTGCTCGAGCGCGTGCAGCCGGACGTGATCGTCAATGCAGCCGCCTATACGGCGGTCGATCGCGCCGAGCAGGAAGAGGCGCTGGCCACCCGCGTCAACGGCGAGGCCGTCGGCACGCTGGGCGACTGGGCCGCCGCACACGGCGCGCTGGTGATGCATTACTCGACCGATTACGTCTTCGACGGCGGCCAGTCGCAGCCCTACGCAGTGGATGCGCCGACCGGACCGCTCGGTGCCTACGGCCGCAGCAAGCTGGCCGGCGAACGGGCGCTGCGCGACAGCGGCGCCGATCACCTGATCCTGCGCACCGCATGGGTGTATGCCGCGCACGGACAAAACTTCCTGCGCACCATGTTGCGCCTCGGCGCCGAGCGCGAAGAGCTGCGCGTGGTCGCCGACCAGCACGGCGCACCAACCGACACCACCCTGATCGTCAACGCCAGCCTTGCTGCGCTCGATCGCTGGCAAGACGCCGATGCTGCACGACGCAGCCAGCTCGGGGGCACGCATCACCTGGTCGCCAGCGGCGCCACGACCTGGCATGGCTTCGCCAGCGCGATCTTCGAGCAGGCTCATACGCTGGGACTGCTCGCCCGGCAGCCGCGCGTGGTGCCGATCGTCAGCGCCGAATTTCCCACGCCGGCCGTGCGCCCGGCCTGGTCGTTGCTGGACAACACGAAATTCCAGCAACAGTTTGATGTGGCTCTACCGGACTGGCACGACGGCCTGTGCAACGTGATGGCCCAACTCGCCATCAAACACAGCGCTCCTCCGTTGTAGGAGCCCACGTTGTGGGCGATGCCCCCGCAAGCGTTCCGTTATCCTTGGAAAAGCATCGCCCACAAGGTGGGCTCCTACAACACTGCTGGCGTGTGTCGCGGAAACAGATACGCACGCGCCGGACTTTGCCCAGGGCTTGTCGACATGTTGACCCCCCTCATTCTCAGCGGCGGCAGCGGCACCCGGCTGTGGCCGGTCTCGCGCAGGAATCTGCCCAAGCAGTTCCTCGCGCTGGCCGGCAAGGGCACCCTGTTCCAGCAGACGCTGGCGCGCACCGTGCAGTTGCCGCAAGTCGCCGCGCCGATCGTGGTGGCCAGCGAGGATCACCGTTTCCTTGCCGCCGACCAGTTGCTGGAAGCAGGCATCGACGACGCCACCATCGTGCTGGAACCGCTGGCTCGCAACACCGCGCCGGCGATCGCGCTCGGCGCGCTGCAGGCATTGCAACGCGATCCCGAAGCGATCCTGCTGGTGCTGCCGGCCGATCACCTGGTCGGCGATACCGCCGCGTTCGTGCAGGCCGTGGAACGGGCCCTGCCACTGGCCCGGAAGGATTGGCTGGTGACCTTCGGCATCCGCCCGGACCGCCCGGAAACCGGTTTCGGCTACATCCGCCGCGCCGAGGCCATCGACGACCATGGTTACCGGGTGGAGCAATTCGTCGAGAAACCCGACCTGGCCACTGCCGAGTCCTACCTCGCCGACGGCGGCTACGACTGGAACTCCGGCATGTTCCTGTTCAAGGCCGCGCGCTACCTGGAGGAACTGGCCGCACACGCGCCGGCGATGCTGGCGGCGGTGCGCGAGGCGCACGCGAAGGCATCCGTCGACCTCGACTTCGTGCGCATCGATCGGGACACGTTCGCGCCGGTGCCGGACGATTCGATCGACTACGCGGTGATGGAGAAAACCCGGCGCGCGGCGGTGATCCCGGTCAGCTGCGCGTGGAGCGACATCGGCTCGTGGTCTGCACTATGGCTGACCGGCGACAAGGACGCCGACGGCAACCTGCGCGAAGGCGACACCATGGCGGTGGACACGCGCAATTCGTTGCTGCGCTCGCACGAGCGTCATCTGTTGGCCACCGTCGGCGTCGACGACCTGATCGTGGTGACCACGCCGGATGCCACCCTGGTGGCGCACCGTGATGCCGCGCAGGACGTGAAAAAGATCGTGGAGCAACTGAAAGCCGCCGGTCGCAGCGAGCACTCGCTGCATCGCGTGGTGCACCGTCCGTGGGGCAACTACGATTCGCTGGAAGCGGGTGAGCGGTTCCAGGTCAAGCGTATCCAGGTCAAGCCCGGCGCCAGCCTGAGCCTGCAGAAGCACCACCATCGCGCGGAGCACTGGATCGTGGTCTCCGGCACCGCCGAGGTCACCTGCGACGACAAGGTGTTCCCGCTCGGCGAAAACCAGAGCACCTACATTCCGCTCGGCAGCAAGCACCGCCTGCGCAATCCGGGCAAGGTCATGCTGGAACTGATCGAGGTGCAGTCCGGCAGCTATCTGGGCGAAGACGACATCGTGCGTTACGACGACGTCTACGGTCGCGCCTGATTGCCCGAAGGCCGTAGCACGCTTAAAGGCGATGCCCTTGCGCCACGTGACGAAAAGTATCGCGACTGAAGTCGCTCCTACAGCAGCCGGCACGCCACGCGCTCCCCTGTGGGAGCGGCTTCAGCCGCGATGCTTTTGGGCCGCCCCGCCGGCGCGAACCGCTCGACGCAGCCGCGCTCGGTCATGAAGGTGATCTACATGGACCGCGAACGCACCGCATGAACGCCGGCGTCGTCAGCGGGCCGGCCATCATCGCCGACGGCGAAGGCGACGGCGGCTTCGCGCAAGAGACGATCGAGGTCGACCCGCCCGGCCCGGGCTTGCGCGCAACGGCGGCGATGCCTTGCACATGAGCTGGACCGATTACGTGCGCACGCACCGCCTGCACCTGGCCAGCCGGCGCCTGCTCGAATCGGAACAGAGCATCGCTGCCGTCGCCTACAGCCTGGGTTTTCCACTCCGTCGCATTTCGGCGAACTGTTCCATCGCCGCTTCGGCATGACGCCGATGGATTACCGCCGCGTCGGCTCGCCCGCCCAGCGCACCGATGATGCGACCTGGCAGGACTTCAAACCGGGTCCGCATAGCCGCAGGCCTCGATTGATAAACGCCGATGGATAATGAAGTCGATAAAGTCGAGTAAATGCACTTCCATTAAAAAAACAAACCAAAAAAGCAATGGCGAATCTCGACAAGATAATCTTTTCCTTTATTGGCCAGCAAGCGGCATGCAGCAACGACTGACTTATCCAGGCCGGCCCCATATCGACACATGATCTCCGCCAGCGATAACCGCAACGGGCCGCATCTCGTTACAGCGCGGCGCTCAAGTGACCGTGGCCAAAGCACTGCCTGGCACCACGCGGCATTGCTGCTCGTCACCGTGAAGCGAGTTGAAAAACACCATGAGGGAATCAGGTTGCAGAAGTGGCTGAACGCAAATTATCATTGCCGGTTTGCAAGGCCCACAATTCGATACTGCAGACAAGGAGCGACAATTGAGCATTGGAAATAGACAGGATAAATCGCTCCAGGAGCAGGCAGAATTCTGGAAAACCACTCTCTGGGATACGCCTGAACTCACCGCGATTCAGACCGACTATCCGCGCCAGGCAGTATTGGACCGCAAAGAAGGGATCGTGACCTTCGGTTTTGGCAAGGCCTTGAAAAGCGGTCTCGCAAAGCTGGAACGAGGCCACGAAATAGCGCAGCACATGACGCTTCTGGCAGCCTGGGCCGCCCTGCTCGCACGCCTGTCGAATCAGGACGATGTGGTTGTCGGGGTGTCGATGCCGGTTCCGGCTCGATCGGATGAAGCGGAAGCAGGCGAATCGCCTGTCGACGAGTTTGCAGTGAGACTCGACCTTTCGGGACAGCCGACCGTGGCCGAGCTTTTGGACCGCGCGAGGGCATGCGTGCTCGACGCGCGGAAGAATGGAGACATCCACTTCGATCAGGTCCTGGAGCTGACCGGCCTGACTCCAACCTCTTCGCATCATCCGCTGTTCCAGACGGCACTGGTGTCCGCACACGACGACGAAGCATTTCGCGGGCATCAACGCGCTCGCTGCGACCTCATCCTGTCGTTCCGCGAAGTCGATGGCGACATCACGGGCACGTTGTCCTACGCAGCAGCCCTGTTCAAGCGTGACACCGTGGAACGGATCGTCGAAAGCTACCGCCTTCTACTGGAAGGCATGGCGGCAGACGAGACGAAATGCATCATGCGGCTACCCATCATCTCGGATGTCGAACGCCGCCTCGTCACCGAAACGTGGAACGCGACGGACGCCTCCTTCCCGAGCGACCGCTGCATCCACGAACTGTTCGAAGAACAAGCCGCCCGGAATCCGGCGGCCGAGGCGGTGGTGCTCGGCGACAGCCGGCTGGGCTACGGCGAATTGAACGCCCGCGCCAATCGCCTCGCGCACCGACTGCGACTTCTCGGCGTGAAGCCGGACAGCCGTGTGGCCATTTGCGTGGAACGCGGCCCCGAGATGATGGCGGGGATTCTCGGCATCCTGAAGGCGGGAGGCTGCTACGTGCCGCTCGACCCCGACTACCCCGAGGATCGCCTGCGATTCATGCTCGAGGACAGCTCCTCGAAGGTGCTCCTGAAGAAAAGGGCGCGCACATGCGCCTGGGCACAGGGCGTCGCCGAACTCGACCTGGATGGCGATTTCGACGATCAGCCGAATACCAATCCGGGCCGTGTCGACGAGAACCCGGCCTCTGGCACGTTGGCCTATGTGATTTACACGTCAGGCTCCACCGGCACGCCAAAAGCCGTGATGGTGGAACACGGGAATATCTCGAACCTGCTTTTCGACTGGATGTCCCGATTCGAGGATTTCCGCCGGAACCGGTCCTTCCAGGCGTCGATGTGGACGAGCTTCAGCTTTGACGTGTCCGTATTCGAGATCTTCGCGACCCTCTCGACGGGCGGGACGTTGAACATCGTTCCCGATTCCATCAGGTCCGATCCTCCCGCGCTCCTGGATTGGTTCGTGCGCAAGAGGATCAATTTTGGTTATTTGCCGCCTTTCTTCGTGCGAAACCTGAGGGGCCTGCTGGAAAGCACGACCGCGGCGCTGTCTTTCAGGCATCTCCTGGTGGGCGTGGAGCCTCTTTTCGAAGCCGACCTGCACTGGCTTCAGAACGCCACGCCGGGGCTCACGATCGTCAATGGGTACGGACCCACGGAAACCACCGTGTTCTGCACCGCATACCAGGAGATCGCCGACCGGCATCGTCATGCGCCGATAGGCCGCCCCGTCGCGAACGCGCGGGTCTATGTTCTCGATGAATATCGCCAGCCCGTGCCGGTGGGCGTGCCGGGGGAACTCCACATCGGCGGGGCCGGTGTGGCACGGGGCTACCTCAACCGCCCCGACCTGACGCAGGAGCGCTTCGTCGCCGATCCGTTCAGCGCCGAGCCCGGGGCACGGATGTACAGGACCGGCGATCTCGGTCGCTGGCTGCCCGATGGCACCATCGAGTTCCTTGGACGCAACGATTTCCAGGTGAAGATACGCGGTTTCCGCATCGAGCCCGGCGAGATCGAGGCGAAGCTGTCGGAATATCCGGGGGTGACCGAGGCGGTCGTTCTCGCACGGGAAGACTCGCCGGGGAACACACGCCTGGTCGCGTACTGCGCCGGACCCGGGCACCTGGACGTCGCGGCGCTCCGCAGGCATCTCTCGCACCGCATGCCCGAGTACATGGTCCCCGCGGCTTTCGTGCGGCTGGACAGGCTGCCGCTGACGCCGAACGGCAAACTCGACAGCAGAAGCCTGCCCGCCCCGCGGCACGAGGACCTCGTCAGCCGCGAATTCGAGGCGCCGCAGAACGATGTCGAAGTGGCGATCGCAGCCATCTGGTCCGATCTGCTCAAGCTGGATCGGGTCGGGAGGAATGACCATTTCCTCGAACTGGGCGGAAATTCGCTGCTGACCATCCAGGTCATCTCGCGCCTGCGGGATGCGTTGAACGTGGACGTGCCGTTTCGGGCACTCTTCGTCGGCCCCACCCTCTCTGAATTCGCTGAGGTGGTGGCCAGAGCGGCTCCTTCGCGGCTCGCTCCGATCACCCGCAACGAGCGTGAAGAGTGTGAAGCCCCTTCCTTCGCGCAACAGCGCCTGTGGTTCCTGGCGCAGGTGAAAGGGGCGAGCGAGGCCTACCACATCCCTTGCGGATGGAAGGTGCGGGGCCGGCTCGATGCAACCGTCCTTCGACAGGCACTCGACCGCATCGTCGAGCGCCATGAAGCCCTGCGCACGACATTCGTCGTGGTCGACGGGAAACCGATGCAACGCGTTGGCGCTTTGCCGAAGGCGAACGCCGTGCATTTCATCGAGCAGGAGGCTGCCTCACCCGAGGAGGTCACGCGCCTGACGAACGACGAAGCGGCGCTTCCTTTCGATCTGGAACGAGGACCGCTGATCCGTGGTCGCTTGATACACGAGGGCCCGGATCGCCACACGCTGCTCGTCACGATGCACCACATCGTGTCCGATGGATGGTCCATGAGGGTGTTCATGCATGAGCTGAACACCCTCTACGCAGCCTTCCTGGAGGGCAGGAGCGACCCTCTGCCACCGTTGGATATCCAGTACGCGGACTACGCGGCCTGGCAAAGGCAATGGATGTCGGAAGGCCTCCTTCGCGCAAGGGGGGACTATTGGAAAAGCGCCCTGTCAGGCGCGCCGGAACTCCTCGCCCTGCCGTCGGACCATCCGCGCCCGGCCGAACAGAGCTTCGCGGGCGAAAAAATCGATTTCGTGATGGAGGCGTCCCAGGCGCGGGCGCTGAATGCGCTGAGCCTGCGGCAGGGTACGACCAGGTTCGTGACATTGCTCGCGGGCTGGGCCGCACTTCTCGCCCGCCTCTCCGGGCAGGAGGACATCGTCATCGGCACGCCGACGGCGAACCGTGGCCGCGCCGAAATCGAAGGGCTGATCGGGTTCTTCGTGAACACGCTGGCGCTGAGGGTGGATGTATCGAGCGCACCGACGGTCGCCGAGCTCATGCAACGGGTGAGGGACCGCGCGCTGGAGGCGCAGGAAAACCAGGACATTCCTTTCGAACAGGTGGTGGAGCTGGTGAATCCGGCGCGCAGTCGCGCCTACAGCCCGTTGTTCCAGGTGATGTTCGCGTGGGAAGACGACGACGGCCTGCGCCTTGAATTTCCCGGCGTGAGTGGAGCATCGCCGGCCAAGGCTGCTCATCGGACCGCGCAGTTCGACCTGATTCTCACCATGAGGGAAACCCCTGCAGGCATCGAAGGGGAACTGGAATACGCGACGGCCCTGTTCAAGCGGGAGACCGTGGAACGGATGATCGGGTACTACCAGGCGCTGCTTGCTGGCATGGCATCGGATCATGCCCAGCGGATCGCGGACATCCCGATTCTTTCCGAGGCCGAGCATCGCCTGCTGGTGCAGACCTGGAACACGACAGGCCGACCCGACGCGGGCGAGCTGTGCATCCATGAGTTGTTCGAGGCGCAGGTACTCAAGACGCCCGATGCCGTTGCCGTGGTGTACAAGGACCAAGCGCTCACCTACGCAGCCTTGAATGCGCGGGCCAATCGGCTGGCGCACCATCTGCGTGCACTCGGTGTGGGACCGGAAATTCGCGTGGCGATCTGTGCGGAGCGAAGCCTCGACATGGTGGTCGGCCCGCTGGCGGTACTGAAAGCCGGCGGGGCCTATGTTCCGTTGGATCCCGCGCTTCCCGGGGAACGTCTGCGCCACATGCTGGCCGACAGCGCGCCCGTCGTGTTGTTGACGCAGGGCAATGTGGCCGAAGGCCTTGTTCGAGACATGGCCGCGGGACTTTCCGTAGTGGATCTGTCCCTGCCCTTGGAAACCTGTCCCGATACGAACCTTGACCTGGTCGAGACAGGGCTGACCTCCCATGACCTGGCGTATGTGATCTACACGTCCGGTTCGACGGGCAAGCCCAAAGGCGTGATGGTCGAACATCGCAACCTCGTCGCCTCGACACGCGCCCGGCATGCCGCTTACGGGGAAGTCGGCCGTTTCCTGCTCCTGTCTCCCATTTACTTCGACAGTTCCGTTGCGGGAATTTTCGGGACGCTCACCCATGCAGGCACGCTGGTGGTGGCCGAGCAGGAGGCGATCCGCGATCCATCGCGACTGGGCGAGGTCCTCGCTCGCCAAAGGATCGACACGCTTCTGTGCGTTCCATCGCTGTACGCGAACTATCTGGAATTCTCGGCATCCGGGGATCGTGGCAAATGCCTGGCCAAGGTGATCGTCGCCGGCGAAACCTGTCCTCCCGCGCTCGTGGAGAAATCGGCCGCGCAAGAACCCCAGGCCACCTTGTTCAACGAGTACGGCCCTACCGAAGGTACGGTGTGGGCCACCATGCATCCCTGCACGGGGGACTTCAGCGGCAGGAGCGTGCCCATCGGCCAGCCGGTCGCCGGCGTACGGATATACATCCTGGATGCGCAGGACAGGCCGGTGCCGGTGGGCGTGGCCGGGCAAATCCATATCGGCGGCGCCGGCGTGGCACGGGGCTACCTCAACCGCCCTGACCTGACGGAGGAACGCTTCGTCGCCGATCCGTTCGGCACGGAAACCGGCGCGCGGATGTACAGGACCGGCGATCTCGGTCGGTGGCTGCCGGAAGGCACCATCGAGTTCCTGGGGCGCAACGATTTCCAGGTGAAAATACGCGGCTTCCGCATCGAACTCGGCGAAATCGAGACGGCGCTGCTGGCGCACCCGGCCGTTCGCGAAGCCGCGGTAATCGCGCGCGACGGCGGGACGGGCGAACAGCAGCTGGTGGCCTATGTGGTGGCAGGCGACGATTGCCAGGCCGAGGAGTTCAGGAGCCATCTCGCGAGCCGATTGCCCGAGTACATGGTACCGGTGGCCTATGTGCGGATGCAGGCGCTGCCGCTGACGCCGAACGGAAAGCTGGACAGGAGCGCACTGCGAGCTCCCGAAGCGGAAGCCTACGCCACGCGCGAGTACGAAGCCCCGCAAGGCGAGATCGAAACGACCGTCGCATCGATCTGGTCGTCGCTCCTCAAGGTGGAGCGGATCGGGCGACGCGACAGCTTCTTCGCCTTGGGCGGGCATTCGCTGCTGATCGTCCAGGTTGTCTCGCGCTTGCGTGCGGCATTGAACGTCGACATTCCGTTGAACGCGCTGTTCGCCTCGCCGACGCTCGCCGATTTCGCGTGCCTGGTGTCGGTCGCGGCCCCAGCCCAGCTTCCACCGGTGGAAAAGGCGGAGCGCCACGAACGGCTTCCGCCGTCGTTCGCCCAGCGCCGTCTGTGGTTCCTCGCCCAGATGGACGGCGCCAGCGCGGCTTACAACATTCCCTACGAATTGCGGTTGGGTGGACGGCTCGACAAGGCAGCGCTGCGGCGCGCCTTGGATCGGATCATCACGCGCCACGAAGCCTTGCGCACGACCTTCACCCTGCTCGATGGGGAGCCTGCCCAGCGCATCGAATCCGCCGAGGAGTACAGCTTCCCATTGCTTGAAGTGACGGCAGGCACCCCGGAAGACGTCGCCAGGCTGGCACAGGAACAAGAGGCCACCCCCTTCGACCTGGAACGCGGCCCGCTGGTCCGCGGACTGCTTGTGCGCGAGGCGGACGATCTCCATACGCTGCTGGTCACGATGCACCACATCGTGTCGGACGGCTGGTCGATGGGCCTGTTCACCGAGGAGTTGAGCGCGCTCTACAGCGCTTACGCAAAAGGCGAATCCGATCCGCTGCCGCCCCTGTCGGTGCAGTACGCCGACTACGCGATCTGGCAGGAGACGCATGTCTCGGGCCGTCTGCTGGAGGCACAGGCCGGCTATTGGAAAGCCACGCTGGCTGGCGCGCCGGAACTCCTCTCGCTTCCGACGGACCGCCCGAGGCCGCTGGAGCAAAGCTACGCCGGCGGCACGGTGCCTTTCATGCTGGACGAAGCATTGAGGAAAGGCCTGCAGCAACTGAGCGCGCGGCATGGAACGACCATGTTCATGACGCTTCTCGCCGGATGGGCGGTCCTGCTGTCGCGTTTCTCCGGGCAGGACGACATTGTCGTGGGCACGCCATCGGCAAACCGGGGACGCACCGAGATCGAGAGGCTCATCGGATTCTTCGTCAACACGCTGGCGCTGCGGCTGGATCTGTCGAACGAACCGACGGTTGCCGACCTGCTGGGACGGGTGAAGACGCGCACGCTGGAAGCTCAGGAAAACCAGGACATCCCCTTCGAGCAAGTCGTCGAGCTGGCGAACCCGACGCGCAGCCTCGCCTACAACCCGCTGTTCCAGGCGATGTTCGTCTGGGAGCAGGACGACAAGGGAGCACGTGAATTCTCGGGCCTGCACCCGGAGCCGCGCAGGCAGGCGGATTATCGGATTTCCAAATTCGACCTGACCTTGTCGGTGAAGGAATCCGAATCCGGGCTCGAGGCCGGCCTCGAGTATGCAACGGCCCTGTTCGAACGGACGACGATCGAGCGGATCGCCGGCTGCTATCGGACCTTGCTCGAAGGCATGGTCGCGGACGACCGACTGGACGTTTCCCGTCTTCCGATCCTTGCCGCGGACGAGCGCCGTTTGGTCGTGGACACCTGGAACGCGACGGACGCGCCCTACCATCGGGACCGGTGCATCCACGAATTCTTCGAGGAGCAGGCCAGACTGGTTCCGGCCGCCGTTGCCGTGGATTTCGGCCAGGCGTCGATGAGCTACGCCGAATTGAACGTCGCGGCCAACAGGGTGGCGCACCGGTTGCGCGCCCTCGGCGTGAAACCCGATGACCGGGTCGCGATCTGTGTCGACCGCGGGATCGAGATGGTCGTCGGGGTCCTCGGAGTCCTCAAGGCCGGCGGCGCTTACGTGCCGCTCGACCCGAACTATCCGGAAGAGCGCCTGAAGTACATCGTGGAAGACAGCGCGCCCGTCATGTTGCTGGCAAACGGGACATGTCCCGATATCGCCGGCAGCGTGCCGGTCGTGGATCTCGGTACGCCGCAGGAATACCCCGGGACGAATCCGTCGACCGCGGACGTCGGGCTCGCACCGACGCATCTCGCTTATGTGATCTACACGTCCGGCTCCACCGGGAAACCCAAGGGGGTGATGATCGAGCATCGGAGCGCCTGCAACCTGGTGGCAACCCAGAGCGCGAACTTCGGCGCGGGCGAGGGAAGCCGGGTACTGCAGTTCGCCTCTTTCAGTTTCGATGCCTGCGTCTTCGAGATGCTCCTGGCGTTCTGCAGCGGCGCGACACTGGTCATCCCTGCATCGAATGCTCCCCTGGCCGGGGAAACCCTGGTCCAGACCATCAACTCGGCCGGCATCACCCATACGCTGCTTCCTCCCGCCGTGCTGGCGGCCATCCCCATGGGGGAAAACCTGGATACTGTGCGGCTCCTCGTTTCGGGCGGCGACATCGTTACGGAAGACATCGCCCGGCGGTGGGCAGGTGGACGACGTCTGGTCAATGCGTACGGCCCGACCGAAATCACGGTGGCGGCTTCCCTGCACGACTGCCGATCCGACGCCCTCGGGGCGCCCCCCATCGGCCGTCCCATCCTGAATACCCGGATCTACATTCTCGACGCCCATCGCGAGCCGGTACCCATCGGCGTCGCCGGCGAGCTCTACATCGGCGGAGCGGGCGTGGCGCGCGGGTATCTGAATCGGCCCGAGCTGACCGCGGAGCGCTTCGTCGAAGACCCTTTCAGCGCGCAACCGCATGCCCGGATGTACAAGACGGGCGACCTGGGCCACTGGCGGCCCGACGGGACGATCGATTTCCTCGGGCGCAACGACTTCCAGGTGAAGATTCGTGGCTTCCGCATCGAGCTCGGCGAGATCGAGGCCCGGCTGCGGGAGTGCCCCGGGGTTCGAGAGGCGGCCGTTCTGGCTCGCGAGGACGCCCCCGGCGACAAGCGCCTGGTCGCGTACTACGTCGGTGCCGGGGAGCTGAAGGCCGAGACGCTCAGGGGCCATCTGTCCGAGCACCTGCCGGGCTACATGGTCCCCGCGGCCTTCGTCCGAATGGAGGCATTTCCACTCGGTCCGAACGGCAAGCTGGATCGCAGGGCCCTTCCCGCCCCCGAAGGGGATGCATACGCCTCGCGGGAGTACGAGGCTCCTCGCGGCGAATTCGAAACGACGCTTGCGGGCATCTGGTCGGAACTCCTGAACGTCGAGCGGATCGGAAGACACGATGGCTTCTTCGAGCTGGGGGGACATTCGCTGCTGACCATCAAGGTCATCTCGCGGTTGCGCGCGGAGCTCGACATCGACGTGCCGATCAGCGCCATCTTCGCCCAGCCGACGCTCGCGGCGTTCGCCCGCCTCGTGTCCGAGGCGGCACCTGCCCAGCTCCCCCCGGTAACGAAGGCGGATCGCGAGGAACTGCCGCCCACCTCCTTTGCCCAGCGCCGGCAATGGTTTCTGGCGCAGATGGACGGCGCGGCCACGGCGTACCACGTGCCTTACGGCTTGCGGCTTCGCGGGGCGCTGGATACGCAGGCGCTGCGTCGCGCGCTCGACCGCATCGTCGCGCGACACGAATCGCTCCGCACCACCTTCGTCCAGGTCGATGGAGAGCCTCGGCAGCGCATTGCGACCGCCGATGGGAGCCGGTTCCCGCTGGTGGAAAGAACGACGACGGACGCGCAAGAGACCGGACGCCTGGCGAATGCCGAAGTGAGTGCCCGTTTCGATCTCGAACACGGTCCCCTGATTCGCGGCCTGCTGATACGCGAGGCGGACGATCTCCACACCCTCCTGATCACCATGCATCACATCGTCTCGGACGGGTGGTCGATGGGCGTGTTCGTCGGCGAACTCGGGGAGCTCTACCGGGCGTATGCGAAGGGAGGGGAAGATCCACTGCCTCCATTGGACCTGCACTACGCCGACTATGCGATCTGGCAGAGGCGCTGGATATCGGGTGAGCTTCTCAAGAAGCAGGAGGCGTACTGGAAGGCCTCCCTGGTCGGCGCGCCGGAGGTTCTGAGGCTGCCGACCGACCATCCGCGGCCCCTTGAGCAGAGCTACGCCGGGGAAACCGTGCCGCTGGTGGTGGACGAACCGTTGACGAAGGCCCTGAAGGACATGGGGCACCGTCACGGGACGACCCTGTTCATGACGCTGCTGGCCGGTTGGGCAGCCCTGCTTTGCCGGCTCTCCGGACAGGAAGATCTCGTCGTGGGCACGCCGACGGCGAACCGCGGGCGTGCGGAGATCGACGGGCTCATCGGCTTCTTCGTGAATACCCTGGCGCTGCGAATGGACCTCTCGGGCGATCCGACAGTCGCCGCATTCCTGGAAAGAGTGAAAGCCGGCTCGCTGAGCGCACAGGAGAACCAGGACATACCCTTCGAGCAGGTGGTCGAACTGGTGAACCCGGTCCGGAGCCTCGCGCACAGTCCATTGTTCCAGGTGGCGTTTTCCTGGGAGAACGACGACACCCTGCGCCTGCAGCTTCCGGGGGTGGTTTCCGAGCCGTTGGACGGCACGAACTACAAGGTGGCCAAGTTCGACCTGTCGTTGTCCCTGCGGGAGTCGAACGGGAGACTCGAGGGCGCTCTGGAATACGCGACGGCGCTGTTCGAGCGCGAGACCGTCGAGCGAATGGCCGGCTATTACCTGGCGTTGCTGGAAGGGATGGTCGCAGACACTGCCCGGCCGCTCGGCTCGATTCCGATCCTTGCACAGGCCGAGAGGCGTCTCCTCACGCAGACGTGGAACGCCACGGAATCGCCGTATCCGAGCGACCGCTGCATACACGAACTCTTCGAGGATCAGGCGGCACGGACCCCGGAAGCGGCGGCGGTGCGTTTCAAAGGCAAGACCCTCAGCTACGCTGAGCTCAATCGGAAAGCGAATCGGCTTGCCCATCGATTGAGGTCGATGGGCCTTCAGCCCGACGACCGTGTGGCGATCTGCCTCGAACGCGGCCTCGAGATGCTGGTGGGGCTCATGGGAACGCTCAAGGCGGGCGGCGCCTATGTGGCGATGGATCCCACGTACCCGGAGGAACGGCTCAAGCACATACTCCTCGACAGCGCCCCGATCGCGCTGCTGACGCTGGGCGATCCACCCGAGGGCGTGGCCGAAGCGCTGGACGGCGCCATTCCCGTCCTGGACCTGGCCCAGGCCTTCGAGGACCAACCCGACACGAATCCGGCACTGGCCGGGCTCGGTTCCGGAAACCTCGCCTATGTGATCTACACGTCCGGATCCACGGGCACGCCCAAGGGCGTGATGGTCGAGCACCGTAGCGTGATGAACCTGATCGCCGACTGGTTGCGGCGGTTCGAGGATTTCGGGAAGGCCACGCCCTTCGATACATCGTTGTGGACAAGCTTCAGCTTCGACGTTTCGGTGTTCGAGCTGTTCATCCCGCTTTCCGTCGGGGCGACCGTGAATGTCGTACCCGACGAAATCAGGGGCGAGCCGACGCTCCTGTTCGACTGGTTCGCACAACACCGAATCGCCTTCGCCTACCTGCCGCCGTTCTTCGTTCGCCAGATGGACGAGCTGATGGCGAGCTCGGCGTCCGAGCTCCCCTTCGACTATCTGCTGGTCGGCGTGGAGCCGTTGCTGGAATCGCAACTGCATCGAATCCAGGCGTCCAGGCCGGGAACGGGAATACGGATCGTCAACGGCTACGGACCCACCGAGGCCACGGTGTTCTCCAGCTCGTACCAGGACATGAAGGACGTCCATCGCAATGCACCGATCGGGCGGCCCGTCAGCAACACGCAGACCTACATCCTGGATGCGCATCTCCAGCCGGTGCCGGTGGGAGTGGCGGGCGAACTCCACATAGCCGGCGCGGGCCTGGCACGCGGCTATGTGAACCGCCCCGAGTTGACCGCGGAACGGTTCGTGGAAGATCCGTTCTGCGCAAGGCCGGGTGCCCGGATGTACAAAACGGGCGATCTCGCACGCTGGATGCCGGACGGGAACATCGAGTTCCTCGGACGCAACGATCACCAGGTGAAGATCCGTGGATTCCGCATCGAACTCGGAGAGATCGAGACCCGGCTGACGGAGCACCCGGGGATTCGGGAAGCCGTCGTGATTGCGCGCGAGGACACGCCCGGGGACAAAACGCTCGTTGCGTATTACGTCGGGTCGCAGGACTTCAGCGCGGAATCGCTCAGGACCCATCTGTTCGCGCGCTTGCCGAAATACATGGTTCCGATGGCATTCGTCGGGATGGAAGCCCTGCCGTTACTGTCCAGTGGAAAGCTCGATCAACGCGCACTGCCCGCTCCCGACCTGGCGCCGATCCGCGCAGAATCGGATTTCGTGGCGCCGCGCAACGAGCACGAGATGCGTATCGCCGAAATATGGGCCGACGTTCTCGGTATCGCGGACATCGGCATCAACGACAACTTCTTCGACCTCGGAGGGGAATCCTTCAAGGCCTTCCGCGTTGTCGCCCGGATCGGCGGCATCGGCGTGACGGAGCTGTTCAAGTACCCGACCGTTCGGCAGCTCGCCGAAAGGGTCTCGGGAGGAAGAACGAAACAGGAAGGCCTGCTCCACGAACTCACCCGCCCCATACCCGCGGAAGAAAAGACACTCACGCTCATCTGCGTACCCTTCCCCGCCGGCGGGCCGATCTCGTATCAGGCTCTGGCCAGGGAGATGCCACGGGGCTGCACGGTGCTCGGCCTGGAGTTGCCCGGGCACGATTTCGGTCGACGCGAAGAGAAACCCCTGCCCATCGACGAGATCGCCCGGCGGTGCGCCGAGGAAATCCGTCGCGACGTGACCGGACCGATCGCGATCTACGGCCATTGCGCGGGTGGTGCATTGACGATCGCCATCGCGGCCGAGCTGGAGAAATCGGGCGTCGACATCTCGAGACTATTCATCGGCGGCCACTTCCCGACGCCCCACCTGCCCGGGAAAGTATTCGCGTTTTTCCGCAAGGTACTCCCGATCCACAAGTGGGCCTCCCAGCGTTCCGCCTTCGACATCCTCAAGTCCTTCGGCTTCTTCGACGAAGTCACCGACAACGAACAGCAGGATTTCGTGATGGCGAATTTCGTGCGCGAACACCAGGAAATCGAGGATTTCTACACCGAGCTGTACGGCGCTCCCTTCCAGAAACTCAAGACGCCCCTGACCAGCGTCATCGGGGAGATGGACCGCGCCACCGAGCTGTACCAGGAACGCTACCGCGAGTGGGAATACTTCAGCGATCGCGTCGATTTCGCGATCGTCCCGAAGGCCGGGCACTATTTCATCAAGCATCAGCCCGGCGATCTTGCGAAGATCATCGAGGATGGGGTTGCCTGCTCGCGCGACGAGCCCCTGGCGCTGCCTGCCGCAGATGAGCCGCAACCCCAGGAAGCGCCCGCCCGGACCGGGAAGGCGACCGCCAGACCGAGCCTGGCGACCTTCCTGACCGTCGCGATCGGCGAGATCATCTCGGTGGTCGGCAGCACCTTGACTTCGTTCGCGCTGGGGGTGTGGGTCTATCAGCAGACGGGACTCGTTTCGAGCTACGCCATGATGATGGTCTTCATCATCCTGCCGGCAATCGCGCTTGCCCCGGTGGCAGGAACGCTCGCCGACCGGATCGACAGGAAGAAGATCATGGTCGCAAGCAACTGCCTTGCCGGGTTTTCCACGGTATCCGCGGCGATCCTGATCCTGACCGGCAGCCTGGAGATCGGGCATGTCTATGTCCTGGCCGGGCTTACCGCCGTGGCGAACGCCTTCCGGCTGCCTGCCTATGCGTCCATGATCACCCAGATCGTGCCGAAGCGGTATTACGGCAGGGCCAACGGGTTCGTGCAGTTGGGTGCCGGCATGGGCACCTTCATCGGTCCTGCCTTGGCAGGGGCCCTGATCGGATTGATCGGCCTTCCCGGCATCGTGCTGATCGACTTCGTGACCTTCCTGATCGCCGTCTCGACGCTCCTGTCTGTCCACCTTCCCGACAGCCTGTTCGGGCGGCGCGAGGAACCCTTCTTCAAGGAAATGATCGGAGGCTGGCATTACATCATCAAGCGCCACAGCCTCGTCGCCATGATCGTGATGGTCACCATCGCAAACTACTTCGTTGGGCTCGTCGAATCCCTGATTACTCCGCTCGTGCTGGTTTCGGGCAGCCCGGAGTCATTGGGAATCGTCATGGCCTCGAATGGAGCCGGGATATTCGTCGGTAGCGTATTGATGAGTCTCTGGGGCGGCACCCAACGCCGAATCAACGGCATTCTGGCAAGCACCCTGCTCGCCGGGTTGTGCGTCGCATTCGCCGGAACCGATCCTGCCATGTCGATCCAGGCGACCGGGATGTTCGGCTTCGGCTTTGCCTTGGCGCTGGTCAACGCCCATTGGGTTTCCACCGTGCAGACGAAGGTCGGCCTCGAACTGCAGGGTCGCGTGATGGCCACCAACTTCATGCTGATGGAGGCAATGGTGCCGCTCGGCTATCTGAGCGCAGGCCCCCTGGCCGACCGGATCTTCGAGCCTTTGATGGCACGGGGAGGCGCATGGGCTCCGGTGCTTGGACGCATCATCGGAATGGGACCAGGGCGCGGTATCGGCCTGATCCTCGTGCTTTCGGGCGTCTTGGTGGCCTTGTGTGCCGTCGCCGCCTATCTGTATCGGCCGATCCGGTGCCTGGAGGACATCCTCCCCGATGCGCGAGCCGACGAGGTTATCGAGGCCGACAAGGACAAGATGCAGGAAAAGGCGGACCTGGCCTTGCATTCCTCCCAATGACCCCCGGGCAGTTCCGGCCGTGACGAGAAATCAGCGCGCTGCTGCCACCGGCAGCAGCGCGCTGATTGGCGCGGACCCTCCGGCCGATGCGCACCGCCGAAGGCCGGAGGTTGACGCCGGCGCAGGCGAGCGCCCACAGCGCGTCGCACGAGGCGGTGGCGGTCGGAGCCGGCGAGTAACGCGCGGCATGCCGACCGACCGTGTACGGAATTTTTGAAACCGGGATCCAGGCCGGCGCGCGGAAACGGCGCGTGCCTACTCCACCGTCACCGACTTGGCCAGGTTGCGTGGCTGGTCGACGTCGGTGCCGCGCAGCACGGCGACGTGATAGGCCAGCAGTTGCAGTGGCACGGTGAACACCGCCGGCGCGATGAACATCCCACCGGACTCCACCCGCAGCATCACGCCCTGGTCGGCCATGTCGTCCATCCCGGCGCTGTCGTCGGCGAACACGATCAGGCGGCCGCCGCGCGCGCGCACTTCCTGCAGGTTGGATTTGAGCTTGTCCAGCAGCGGGCCGTTCGGCGCCACCGCCACCACCGGCATGTTTTCGTCGACCAGGGCGAGCGGGCCGTGCTTCAGCTCGCCGGCCGGATACGCTTCGGCGTGGATGTACGAAATTTCCTTGAGCTTGAGCGCGCCCTCCAGCGCCACCGGATACTGCACGCCGCGGCCGAGGAACAACGCGTGCTGGCGATGGATGAACTCGCCGGCCAGGTCGACGATCGCCGGCTCGAGCTTCAGTGCCTCCTCGATCGCCCGCGGCAGGTGCTGCAATTCCTTGCACAACGCGGCATGGCGCTGCGCATCGAGTCCGTTGCGCTGCGCCAGTTCCAGCGTCAGCAGGGCGAGCGCCGCAAGCTGGGTGGTGAACGCCTTGGTCGAAGCCACGCCGATTTCCGGGCCGGCGCGCGTCATCAACTTCAAGTCCGCCTCGCGTACCAGCGACGACTCCGGCGAGTTGCAGATCACCAGCGTGCCGAGGTAGCCGCGCTGCCGCGACTCGCGCATGGCGGCCAGCGTGTCGGCGGTTTCGCCGGACTGCGAGATGGCGACAAACAATGTGTCTGCCGGCACCACGGCATCGCGGTAGCGGAATTCGCTGGCCACTTCCACGCTGACCGGCAGCCGCGCGTATTCCTCGATCCAGTATTTGGCGACCATCCCGGCGTGGTAGCTGGTGCCGCAGGCAATGATGTGCAGCCCGCGCGTGGCCCGCAGCAGGGCATCGCTGTCGGTGCCGAAAATGTTGGGCAGCACGCCGTGCGGGCCGAGGCGCGCTTCCAGCGTGTCGGCGACGGCGCGCGGCTGCTCGAAGATTTCCTTCTGCATGTAATGGCGGTATTCGCCGCGCTCGACCGCATCGGTGGATAGCTCGCTCTCGTGCACGGCGCGCTCGACCGGCATGCCGTCCAAGCCGAACACCTGCACGCTGTCGCGACTGATCTCGACCACATCGTCCTCGTCGAGATACAGCATCTTGTTGGTGACCTGGATCAGCGCCTGCGCGTCGGAGCCAAGGAAGTTCTCGCCGATGCCCAGACCGACCAGCAGTGGCGCGCCGCGGCGGGCTCCGACCACCAGGCCGGGCTCGTCGCTGCTGATCACGGCGATCGCATAGGCGCCCTCCAGCTCGCGCACGGTCGCCAGCACCGCTTCACGCAGGTGCATGCCCTGGCCGATGCGCCGATCGATCAGCGCCGCCATCACCTCGGTGTCGGTGTCGGAAGTGAATACGTGGCCACCCGCCTGCAGTTCCGCGCGCAACCGGACGTAGTTCTCGATGATGCCGTTGTGCACGATCGACACGCGACCGGCGATGTGCGGGTGTGCGTTGGCTTCGTTCGGCACGCCATGCGTGGCCCAGCGGGTGTGCGCGATGCCGGTGCCACCGGTCAACGGGGCGGCGAGGTACAGCGCCTCCATCTCGCGCACCTTGCCCTTGGCGCGCACGCGGTGGATCTCGCCACGGTCGAGCACGGCTACGCCGGATGAATCATAGCCACGGTATTCCAGTGCCTTGAGGCCGGCGATCAACAGTGGTGCGACGTCACGCTGGGCAACGGCAGCAACGATTCCACACATGGCAGAGCTTCCTTTGATGAAGACGGAGCGGCGGGCTCCGGCATGAGCGCCATTTTCGCGAGGCTGGATTGCAGCAGGCTTTCACTTGGGCTCGGCACTGCAATTCAACAAGCCCGCTCAGGAGAACGGGGCAAAAAGTCCCACCGGCCATTGATGACACGACACGAGCCGCGCCGCCGTGAAGATCGGATGATCTCTTCTCAGTTCACCTTGCGCCGCAAATAGTTCAGCAGGTCGATGCGGGTGATCAGGCCGAGGAAATCGTCCCCGTCCATCACGATGGCCACGTGGCCGCGTTCGAACACCGGCAGCAGCGACTCGATCGACGAACGCACATCGAGCTTCTGCAGGCTGGTGATCATGGCGCTCGATACCGAATCGCGGAACCGGGTTTCGTCGGCGTGCACGTGCAGCAGCACGTCGGACTCGTCGACGATGCCGACCAGCTTGCGGCCGTCCATCACCGGCAACTGCGATACGTCGTACAGCTTCATGCGGTTGTAGGCGGTGATCAGCAGTTCGTTCGGACCAACCACCACGGTATCGCGCTGGGCGAACGGGCGCAGCAGCAGGTCGCGCAGGTCGCCGTGCTGTTCGCGCTCGATGAAGCCGTTGTCGAGCATCCAGTAGTCGTTGTACAGCTTGGACAGGTACTTGTTGCCGGTGTCGCAGACCAGTGTCACCACGCGCTTCGGGCTGGTCTGCTCGCGGCAGTAGCGCAGCGCCGCGGCGACCAGGGTGCCGGTGGACGAGCCGCCCAGGATGCCTTCCTTCGCCAGCAGTTCGCGCGCGGTGAGGAAGCTCTCCTTGTCGGGGATCGCGTAGGCCTTCTTGACCCGGGTGAAGTCGCTGATCGAAGGCAGGAAGTCCTCGCCGATGCCTTCGACCATCCAGCTGGCCGACTTGGTCGAGAGGGTGCCTTCGTTGATGTACTGCGCAAGGATCGAGCCGACCGGATCGGCCAGGATGAGTTCCGTCTGCGGCGAGTGTTCGGCGAAGAATTTCGACAGGCCGCTCAACGTGCCGGACGAACCGCAGCCGACCACGATCGCGTCGACCTGACCGTCCATCTGTTCGAGGATCTCCGGTCCGGTGGTGGCGATGTGCGCGGCCGGATTGTCGGGGTTGCCGAACTGGTTGATGAAGTACGCGCCGGGCGTTTCGCGGGCGATCCGCTCGGCCATGTCCTGGTAGTACTCGGGATGGCCCTTGGCCACGTCGGAACGGGTCAGCACCACTTCGGCGCCCATCGCCTTGAGGTTGAAGATCTTCTCGCGGCTCATCTTGTCCGGCACCACCAGGATCAGCCGGTAGCCTTTCTGCTGCGCGACCAGGGCCAGGCCCAGGCCGGTGTTGCCGGCGGTCCCTTCGACCAGGATGTCGCCCGGGCGGATGCGGCCATCCTTCTCGGCGCCCTCGATCATCGACAGGCCGATGCGGTCCTTGATCGAGCCGCCGGGGTTGGCGCTTTCGAGCTTGAGGAACAGCCCGCACGGCCCGGTGTCGAGGCGCTGCGCGCGCACCATCGGGGTACGTCCGATCAGTTCGAGGACACTCTGGTGGACCGTCATGGGGCTTCCTGGCAAACGACGTCGGTCATGCCATGCAGGCAATCCGACAGGATCGCCATGATAACCGAGCCGCGTGGCCACCGGCCGCAAACGCCGCGGCCCCGGCAACCCTTCCGATGTGATCAGGAAGGGCCCCGGGGCCGCTCATTGCATGAAATCAGCAATTCAGTGGATGCGGTGCGCCCGATCCGCCCACATGCGTTCGAGTCGCGCCTTGGCCAGCAGTTTCTCCTTCTTCATGCTGGCGAGGGTGACATCGTCTATGGGCAGCACGCCGATATCGGCGTCGTGCACCTTGCTGTCGAGTTGCCTGTGATGCTGATAGAGCCGGCGAAATTCGGCGTCGCTCTTCATCAATGCCTCGACATCATCACGCTGCTGGTTTTCAAACATGATCCGACCTCCTCGCGAGTGGACTTGCGGGCACCGATGGGCGGATACCCGCAGACGTTTGAACTCATGCGCACACCCACGGCCCACACCGGAACATCGGGACGGGGACAGGAATGGAACGTGGAATGAGTGCATGGTTCAGGTCAGTGACCCGAGGGGCAGAGTTGCCTCCCGGGACTTCGACCCTACTCCCCCGATCAGGGCGGTGCAAGCCTGCCGTGGCTCGGCAGATCCCCGGTAAAAAACCTGTTAAAACAGCATTTTACAATTGTCCGCCGCGCCTGACCGCAAACCCGCCTGTGGCCATCGGGCGGCAGTGGCGACGCCTCACACATGGCGAACCGCCGCGGGTTCAAGGATGGCCCGAATGCTTCTTCACCGGCTTCTTTTTCGGTTCGGCCGGAGCGGTTGCCGCCGGGTTGTCACCCTGCATCTGCGAACGCATGGCCCTGGCCGCCTGCGCGGCCAGCGCAGCCTCACGCCGCGCCGCCCGGGCCACCTTGCTTTGCGCCGCTGCCAGCTTCTTCGCCTGCTCGGCTTCGGCCCGCGCCTGCTCGGCGGCTTGCGAATAGGCCTGGCCCTGCTGCTGCAGGCGCGCGGTCTCCTCTTGTGCCATCTGGTACTGCATGCGCTGGCGCTCCAGTTCGCGGCGCGCCGTCTCGGCATCGCGCCGGCTGTTCGCGAGCAGGATCTGATCGTGCTCGCGATCGAGCTGGTTCAACTTGACCTGGGCGTCCTGCAGCTGGGCGGCGGTCTTGGCCAGATCCACGCGACGCTCGGCCAGGTACAGGGCATGAGCCCGCTCGCGCGAGCCGGCTTGCGCCAACCGGTTGATCGCGTCGCGCGCGCGCGCCTGCTCGGCCAGTGCATAGCTGCCCATGCCCGGATCGTTGGCGAGCTGGTCGAGACTGCCGGTCAGGCGGTTGATGTCGATATCGTCCTGGCGGGCATGAGCGGCCCCGATGCCGGCCAGGGTCAGCCCGAGCGCGAGAATGAGCGAAAACCTTTTCATGGCTGGCCTCCCTGGGGTCCGGGTTGCTGATCGAATGCCGACGGCTGATGACCATCGCTGGGCACTGGCTGGAAACCCGCGCCCGACGGCGGGGGCGGAGTCGTCGAAGCAGGCGCGGGCATGTCTTGCGCGGCGGGCAACGGCTGGTCGCTGGATGCGCCCGGCGCGCCATCCTGGCGGCGCAGACTGTCGTTTTCCCGGATCTTGCTCTGTATCTGGGCACGCGCCGCACCCAGCTTGGCCTTGGCCACGGCCAGCTCGGCGTCGGCGCGGGATTCCTCGGACAAGTTCGCCGCGTCCGCATACTTGCGCTCGCCCATGGCCGCCTGCGCCTGCTGGAACTTGTCTTGCGCAAACCCCAGGTCGACCGGCGCATAATCGGCCGCGCCGGCATCGCGCGCCGCCTGCAGCTGTGCCTGGGCCAGATTCATCGAAGCATCGGGGGGCGGCACCGTGGCGCAGCCACCCAACACAAGAAGTACCAAAAACGTCAAGCCGGACAGTGTCCAGCCGATATGCTGGGAGCGCCCAGCCGGTGGGGAAAAGATGTGCACCATCACTCATTCCTCGCGGAGCGTCACCGCGTATTGTGGGCAGGCATAATCCATCATTGCAACGCGCATTAGAACAGGGGATTTTTTTGTGGACATCGGTTACTTCCTCAAGCTCATGGTAGACAAGGGCGCGTCGGACATGTTCCTCACGACGGGCGCACCGGTGAACATCAAGGTCGAGGGCAAGCTGTATCCGCTGGGGAATACCGGCCTGCCCGGCGGCATGGTCAAGAAGATCGCCTACTCGCTGATGGACGAGGGCCAGGTACCGCAGTTCGAGCGCAATCTCGAGCTGAACATGGCATTGGCGGTGAAGGAAGCAGGCCGGTTCCGCATCAACGTTTTCAAGCAGCGCGGCGAAGTGGGCATGGTGATCCGCGCGATCAAGAGCGAGATCCCCAGCATCGAGCAGTTGCAGCTGCCGAGCATTTTCCGCGAGCTGATCATGGAGCCGCGCGGACTCATCCTGGTGGTCGGTGCGACCGGCTCGGGCAAGTCGACCACGCTGGCGGCGATGATCGACCAGCGCAACTCGCACACGCCCGGCCACATCCTCACCATCGAGGATCCGATCGAATACCTGCACCGGCACAAGAAGTCGATCGTCAACCAGCGCGAGGTGGGGCTGGACACGCACAGCTATCACGAGGCCCTGAAGAACGCGATGCGCGAGGCGCCGGACGTGATCATGATCGGCGAGATCCGCGACACCGACACCATGGAGGCGGCGATCGCGTTCTCCGAAACCGGCCATCTGTGCCTGGCCACGCTGCACTCGAACAATGCCGACCAGACGCTGGAGCGCATCCTCAACTTCTTCCCCGAATCGGCGCACAAGAACGTGCTGATGAACCTGGCGCTGAACCTGCGCGCGGTGATCAGTCAGCGCCTCGTGATCGGCAAGGACGGCCGGCGCATCCCGGCTGCCGAAGTGCTGCTGAACACCCCGCTGATCCGCGACATGATCCGCCGCGGCCAGATCCACGAGATCAAGGAAGCCATGGATCGCAGCCTGCAGGAAGGCATGCAGACGTTCGACCAGTCGCTGTACCGCCTGTACAAGGACGGCCGCGTGGACCTGGAGGAAGCACTCAACAAGTCCGACTCGCGCGACGGCCTGGCGCTGAAGATCAGGCTGGCCGAAGGCGGTGCCAGCGAGGAACTGGCTGGCAACGATCCCTACGGGATGGGGTTTTGAGAGGGAGCGAGTGAAGATGAGTGAAGAGTGAGAGACGGCGCAACCGCCTCATCCCGCTCTCTCGCGTCTCACTCCTCTTCATCCACTTCTAGCTCTGCGGCGCATCCGCCTGCGCTTCCGGCGCCGCTCGCCGGAACGCCTCCAGCTCATTGCAGGCCTGGTAGACGCGCCATACGGTCGGGTAGTCGTCCATCGGCAGCTTCCAGCGCAGTGCGTTGTAGACCTGCGGAATCAGGCAGGCGTCGGCCATGCTCGGTGTCTCGCCGTGGCAGTAGCGGCCCGTCGCGGCGTTGTCGCAGAGGGTTGCCTCGATCGCCTTGAAGCCGGTGGCGATCCAGTGCCGCGACCATGCCGCGCGTTGTTCTTCGTCGGCCCCAAATTGTGCTTCGAGCTGCTGCAGCACGCGCAGGTTGCCCAGCGGATGGATGTCGCAGGTCACCGCCATCGCCATCGCGCGAACCCGTGCGCGGCCGCGCGCATCGACCGGCAGCAGGGCGGTCTCCAGTTCCGGATGCATCTCGTCGAGGTATTCGATGATCGCCAGCGACTGGGTAATCACCCGGTCGCCGTCGAGGAGGCACGGCACCATCTCCTGCGGATTGAGCGCGCGGTAATCCGCCGCATGCTGCTGTCCCCCGTCACGCACCAGGTGCACCGGCCGTGTCTCGTAGTCCAGACCCTTCAGATTCAGCGCGATGCGCACGCGATACGCGGCACTGGAACGCCAGTAGCCGTAGAGCACCAAACCGGTAGCCATGAGCCATTCCCCCCAGCACAGACAGCCCGCAGTTTAGCCACAGTTGCGGGCCACGCGCATGGGTGACGACCCAGCCCCCTGCGGCGTTACGTCATTCAGCCGCGTTTGCATCGGTACCCCGCCCACCGGACAATAAGCGGTTGACGCCCATTCTGGGCCGTTCCCTACCCATTACCGGAGTTCCGCCGTGTCCGTCATCCGCATGAGTGACCTCGATCTGCGCGACCAGCGCGTGCTGATCCGCGAAGACCTGAACGTGCCGATCGACGACAACGGCCAGATCACCTCGACCCAGCGCCTCGACGCCGCCCTCCCGACGATCCTGGCCGCCCGCGACGCCGGCGCGAAAGTGATGGTGATGTCGCACCTGGGTCGGCCGAAGGAAGGCCAGTTCGACGCCGAATCCTCGCTGGCGTCGGTGGCGCTGTGGCTGAGCAGCAAACTCGACCAGCCGGTGCGGCTGGTGGCCGACTACCTGGTCAACGGCGTGGACGTGGCGGCCGGCGAGGTGGTGCTGCTGGAAAACTGCCGCATGAACGTCGGCGAGGGCAAGGACGACGACACGCTGGCGAAGAAGTATGCCGCTCTGTGCGACATCTTCGTGATGGACGCGTTCGGCACCGCGCATCGCGCACAAGCCTCGACCCACGGCGTGATCAAGTACGCCCCGGTCGCCGCCGCCGGCCCGTTGCTGTGCGCCGAGCTGGATGCGCTCGGCAAGGCGCTGGAATACCCGGCGCATCCGCTGCTGGCGATCGTGGCCGGCTCCAAGGTGTCGACCAAGCTGACCCTGCTGGACAACCTGATCGGCAAGGTCGACCAGCTGATCGTCGGCGGCGGCATCGCCAACACCTTCATCGCCGCGATGGGCCACTCGGTCGGCAACTCGCTGTACGAGCCGGACCTGATCGACGCCGCGAAGAAGGTGCTGGCCGACGCGAAACGCCGCGGCGCCGAGGTGCCGATGCCGGTCGACGTGGTGGTGGCGCCGGCATTCTCCGCGCAGGCCCCGGCCACGGTGAAGCCGGTCGACCAGGTCGGTGCGGACGAGATGATCCTCGACATCGGTCCGCAGACCGCCGAACTCTACGCCGCCCTGATCGCCAAGGCCGGCACGGTGGTGTGGAACGGCCCGGTCGGCGTGTTCGAGTTCGACGCGTTCGGCAGGGGCACCGAAACGCTGGCGCGCGCGATCGCGGCGTCAAACGCGTTCTCGATCGCCGGGGGCGGCGACACCCTGGCCGCGGTCGACAAGTACGGCATCGCCGACCAGGTGTCGTACATCTCCACCGGCGGCGGTGCCTTCCTGGAGTTCCTCGAAGGCAAGGAACTGCCGGCGGTCACCGCGTTGAAGGCGCGAGCCGCGAAGTAATGCTCTGCCTGTTCGACCTCGACGGCACCCTGATCGATTCCGAGCACGGCATCACCGCCTGCGTGAGGCATGCGCTGGCGCGGCTGGACGTGCCGGCGCCGGCGCATGCGGAACTGCGCCGCTGGATCGGACCGCCGCTGCGGCACAGCTTCGCGCCGCTGCTGGACAACGACGCCGAGCGCATCGAGGCGGCGGTGGAGTACTACCACGAGCGCTTCAACACGCTCGGCTGGCGCGAGCACGAGATCTATCCGGGCATCGAGCTGCTGATCGAGCGGCTGCGCGATGCCGGCCATCAGCTCGCCGTGGTCACCAGCAAGCCGCAGCGCCACTCCGCGCCGATCATCGCCCACCTGCCGTTCGGCGATGCGTTCCTGCGCCTGTACGGCCCGCACCCGGACAGCGCGCACAGCGAGAAGGCCACGATGATCGGCGAAGCACTGGCTGACTTCGGCGCCGATCCGGCCGACACGGTGATGATCGGCGACCGCCACTTCGACATCGACGGCGCCGTCGCCAACCGCGTGCGTGGCTTCGGTGTGCTCTGGGGTTTCGGCAGCCGTGCGGAACTGGAACAGGCCGGCGCCCACGCCATTGCGGCAACGCCGGACGAACTGGCCGGACTGCTCGACTGATACTCGGCCCGCGCATCGCGTAGGAGCCCGCTCGCGGGCGATGTTTTGCTCTAGTGGTTGAGAGATCCAGAGCAAAAGCATCGCCCGCGAGCGGGCTTCTACAACAACACGCGTTTCAGCGGATGGTGCGCTTCACCGCATCGATCACATGCGCCACGGTGAAACCGAAGTGCTCGAACAGCTGCGGCGCAGGAGCGGAGGCGCCGAACGTGGTCATGCCGACCACCTCGCCGTCCAGGCCCACGTACTTGCGCCAGAAGTCGGCGGTAGCCGCCTCCACCGCCACGCGGGCGCGGCACCAGAGCGGCAGCACGCCTTCGCGGTATTCCAGCGGCTGCGCGTCGAACACCTCGGTGCACGGCATCGACACCACGCGCACGGCCACGCCCTGCTGGGCCAGCGCGCGCGAGGCTTCCATGGCCAGCTCCACTTCCGAACCGGTGGCGATCAAGATCGCCTGGAACTTCGTGTCCAGCGGATCGGACAGCACGTAGCCGCCGCGCAGGATGTCGGCGACCTGCTGCTCGCTGCGTTGCTGGTGCCTGAGGTTCTGCCGCGAGAAGATCAGGCACGACGGCGCGCCCTTGCGCTCGATCGCCGCCTTCCACGACGCCGCCGATTCCACCGCGTCGCACGGACGCCACAGGTGGTTGTTCGGGATGTAGCGCAGGGACGCCATGTGCTCGACCGGCTGATGGGTCGGGCCGTCCTCGCCCAGGCCGATCGAGTCGTGCGTGTAGACGTGGATCGCGTGCGCCGGGATCAGCGCGCTCATGCGTACCGCGTTGCGCGCGTAATCGGAGAACACCAGGAACGTCGCGTCGTACGGGATGAAGCCGCCGTGCAGGGCAAGACCGTTGGCGATCGCGGTCATGCCGAACTCGCGCACGCCGTAATAGACATAGTTGCCCTTGCCGTCGGCGCTGTTGCCGGTGGCGGCATCGAGGCTGCCCTTCCACTTGGTGAGGTTGGAGCCAGCCAGGTCGGCCGAGCCGCCGATCAGTTCCGGCAACAGCGGGCCGAACGCGTCCAGGCTCATCTGCGAGGCCTTGCGGGAAGCCACTTCCGGACCTTCGGCCTGCAGTTTGGCGATGTACGCCTGCGACTTCTCCGCCCAGTCGGCCGGCAACTCGCCGGCCAGGCGACGCCGGAACTCGGCGGCCAGTTCCGGATGCGCGGCGGCGTACTTCGCGAACGCGTCGTTCCAGGTTTGCTCGGCTTCATTACCCGACTTTTTGTGATCCCAGCCGGCGTAGATCTCGGCGGGAATCTCGAACGGCGCGTGCTGCCAGCCCAGCTGTTCGCGGGCCGCAGCGATCTCGTCCTTGCCCAGCGGCGCGCCGTGGCTCTCTTCCTTGCCCTGCTTGTGCGGCGCGCCGAAACCGATGATGGTCTTGGCGCAGATCAGGGTCGGCTTGTCGGTCTGCGCGGTGGCGGTCGCGATCGCTTGCTTGATCGCCGCAGCGTCATGGCCGTCCACACCGCGGATCACGTTCCAGCCGTAGGCCTCGAAGCGAGCCGGCGTGTCGTCGGTGAACCAGCCATGGACTTCGCCGTCGATCGAGATGCCGTTGTCGTCGTAGATCGCCACCAGCTTGCCCAGCTGCCAGGTGCCGGCCAGCGAGGCGACTTCGTGCGAGATGCCTTCCATCAGGCAGCCGTCGCCGAGGAATACATAGGTGTGGTGATCGACCACGTCATGGCCGGGGCGATTGAAGTGTGCCGCCAGCACTTTCTCCGCCAGCGCGAAACCGACCGCATTGGCCAGACCCTGTCCAAGCGGACCGGTGGTGGTCTCCACTCCCGGCGTTTCGCTGGCTTCCGGGTGGCCGGCGGTCTTCGAATGCAGCTGGCGGAAGCGCTTGAGCTGGTCCATGGGCAGGTCGAAACCGGTCAGGTGCAGCAGCGCGTACTGCAGCATCGAGCCGTGCCCGTTGGACAGCACGAAGCGGTCGCGATTGAACCACTTCGGGTTGGCCGGATTGAACTTCAGGAAGTCGTTCCACAGCACTTCCGCGAGATCGGCCATGCCCATCGGCATGCCCGGATGACCGGACTTGGCCGCCTCGACGGCGTCCATGGCAAGGGCTCGCACGGCATTGGCGAGTTCGCGGCGGGTGGTCATCGGGCAGTCTCCGGAGATGCAAAAGCGCTCATTGTCGCCGATAAGCCCGTTCGCTGTCGCCCGCGCCTGCCCTCTTAATTAGCGCTTAACCATTTCGCCTTGCGGTTTAGCGGGCTTCAGCATCGTCCCGCTAGAAATACCCCCGCAGCGCCATCCCCGAGGTGCTGCCCGATCGCGCGCGTCCTCCCCAAGACCCGCGGCCCGGCCAAAAGAAGAAGGAGTACCCCATGAAAAAGAAACTGCTTTTCCTCGCCCTCGCCTCCTCCGCGCTGGTCGCCTTGCCCGCGTTTGCGCAGGACAACCAAGTCGCCCCCACGACCACCGACAGCACGGCTCCCGCGGGGGGCTACTACCAGCCCGACCAGGCCATCGGCAGCGGCAACTGGTTCATCGACGGCAGCGTCGGCCAGGCCCACGTCAACAAGGGGCCGTACAACGACCACCCGACCACCTATGCCATCGATGGCGGCTACCGCTGGAAGGTCGGCCCCGATGTGGGGCTGGGTGTCGACGTCGGCTACAACGACCTTGGCAATTTCAAGCTGAAAAACGCCTTCAACAGCAACGACGTCAACCTTACCGACCGCCGCGATGCCCTGCGCGGCTGGACCGCGGGCGTCAACGGCAAGATCAACGTGTGGCGCGGCCTGTATGTCAGCGGGCGGGCCGGCGTCTACGGCTGGAAGGGCCATGGCTACGCCAACCAGGACATCAACCGGCATGACCTCGACAAGGTCGACTACTACGGCGGTGCCGGCGTGGGCTACGACTTCAACGACCATTTCGGCCTGGGTCTGGCGTACGACTATTACCACGCCAAGAAGGATGGCATCGGCCTGTCCACCGACACCGCATCGGTGACCGCCGAATACCGTTTCTGATACCGGCCGGCCGATGGCGCGAGGCGGCGCCATCGGCCTTCGGTTAACGCCACCTTAATACTGTACCAATTGGTATTGAATTATCGGCCGGGCACGCCATCTAAGTGTTCAAGTGTCGCCGCCCAGCTCGGGCAGCGCGCCTGCAGCAGCGGCCACTTCCCCCGGGCCGACTGCCATGACAACAACGGAGACTCCCCATGAAAATGAAAAAGACCCTGCTCGCCCTGACCCTCGGTACCGCCGGCCTGCTGGCCATTCCGTCTGCCTTTGCACAGAGCGCGCCGACCCACAACGATGGCTGGTTCGTCAACGGCAACGTGGGCAGGACCTCGATCGACCACGGCGCCTACAACGACAGCGACACCGGCTACGGCATCAACGGCGGTTACCGCTGGGCGCTGAGCCCGTCGGTCGCGCTGGGCGCCGAGGTGGGTTACAACGACCTGGGCAATATCCACGCCAAGAACATCTTCAACAGCCAGCCAGTTGTGGCAGACAACAAATCCCAGCTGCATGGCTGGACCGCAGGCGTGAACGGCCACTTCAACGTGAGCCCGAACTGGTACGTCAGCGCACGTGGTGGCATCTATGGCTGGAAGGGCCACGGTCTGAGCAACGACGCGAACCCGGTTCGCACGGGCCTGGACAACACCAGCTGGTACGCCGGTGCCGGCGTGGGCTACGACTTCAGCAACAACGTCAGCCTCGGCCTGAACTACGACTACTACGACGCGAAGAAGGACCGCGTGGACCTGAGCACCGACATGGTCTCGGTCAGTGCGGAATACCGCTTCTGATTCCGTTCCACATCGCTGGATGACAAAAGAAGGGGCGCCGCAAGGCGCCCCTTCTTTTGTCGGAAGGTCGCAGTCGTCACTCCACGGCTTCAATGGCGAAAGTTCGCCTTTATAATCGCCCCGCCTCGGCGAGGATCGCCAGGCTCGACAGGAAGGTCGAATCTTCTCCACAAGGGGTTTTCAATGAACAAGACTTTTGCAATGTTTGCCGTCGCTGCCGCCGGCATCTGCGCCATGCCTGGCGCCCAGGCCAAGGATCTGACCGGCTGGTTCGTCAACGCCGGCGCCGGACGCGTCAACTACCACGCAACCGTGGGTCAGTACGACCTGGGCAGCGATCACGGTACCGCCGGCATCCTCAACGTGGGCTACCGCACGCAGTTCATTGGCTTCGAGGCTGGCTACACGAACCTTGGCAGCCTCAAGGCCGGCGAACCGGGCGTGTACCGCGACAAGCTTTCCGGTGACGGCTGGACGGCTGGCATCAATGGCCACTTCAACCTGACGCCGCAGTGGTACGTCTCGGCGCGCGCCGGCCTGTTCTCGTGGAAGCTGCATGCCACGGAAACGGTCTATGACAATGGCGCCAGCCAGACCTCCAAGGCCAGCACGCAGGCGACCAATGGCTACGCCGGCATCGGTACCGGTTACGACATCAATCGTCATTGGAGCGTCGGCGCGGCGTTCGATTACTACGACATCTCCAAGCGCTCGGATATCGGCCGTCTGGAGATCGGCAACCGCGTATTTTCGGTGAATGCCGAATACCGTTTCTGAAAACGGCGGCTTGCGACAAAAAAAACGGGCGCCTCGCGGCGCCCGTTTTTTCATTCGCATCAGATGCAGCGGCGCGTGCCCTTACTTGCCACTGTTCCACTGGCCGAGCGCAGCCAGGCCGTTGTCGCGGGCGCGGGCGTGAACGGTCTTCTGGGCGTCGGCGTAGTTCGCCGTCATGTCCTTCGACCACAGTTTCAGCGCCGCCTGCTGCATGGCGCGACCATACGAGAACGACAGCGGCCAGGGATGCGGGCCGAGCTGGTTCATGGCGTTCAGATGAGCGGTGGACTGCTGGTCGGTCTGCCCGCCCGACAGGAACACGATGCCCGGCAGCGAGGCCGGCACGGTGGTCTTGAGCACGCGCACGGTGGCCTCGGCCACTTCCTCGACATCGACCTGGTCGTCGGAATCCTTGCCCGGGATGACCATGCTGATCTTCAGGATGGTGCCTTCCAACATCACGTTCTGCTCGTACAGCGCGTTGAACAGGCTGCGCAGCACGGCCTCGTGCACTTCGTAGCTGACCTCGATGCTGTGGTCGCCGTCCATCAGTACTTCCGGCTCGACCATCGGCACCAGACCGGCTTCCTGGCACAGCGCGGCGTAACGCGCCAGCACGTGGCAGTTCGCCTCGATCGCGGTGGAACTGGGGTTGTCCTCGGAGATGTTGATCACTGCACGCCACTTGGCGAACTGCGCGCCAAGCTTGGCGTATTCCTGCAGGCGCTCGCGCAGGCCGTCGAGGCCTTCGGTGACCACGTCGCCGGGGAAGCCGGCCAGCGGCTGCGGGCCCTTGTCGACCTTGATGCCGGGGATGATGCCGGCCTTCTTCATGACCTGGGTGAACGGCACGCCGTCCTTCGTCGACTGGCGAATCGTCTCGTCGTACAGGATCGCGCCGGAGATGTGCTCGTTCAGGCCCGGCGTGGTCAGCAGCAACTCGCGGTAGGCGCGGCGATTTTCCTCGGTGTTTTCGATGCCGACGGCCTCGAAGCGCTTCTTGATGGTGTTGGTCGACTCGTCGATGGCGATGATGCCCTTGCCGGGCGCGACCATCGCCAGGGCGATGCTTTCGAGATCTTCAATACTCATGACGACTCCGTGGTGCCAGGGCGAGGCGCGCCTGCACAAGGTTGAAGCCGCCTCGAAGCCGAAGCGGCATGGTTCAAAACGGCAATTATAGGCCAGATTGCCGAGCCGGACCTGATGGCCCGCGCCGGCACCCCAATCAGGGCGCGAAACCGGGCAGCTGGCAGGCATCCATCAACTTCTGGCGCTGGGCGGGGTCTTCGGGTGCATTGAACGGCACGATGTAGCTGGTCGCCACCGGTTCGCCAATGCGGTTGCTCAGCGAGGGGCCGTAGCGAAAATTGGAAACCGCACTGCGCGCCACCGGGCCGAGATCGCTCCTGGGCACCACTTTCACCACTTTCACGTCCATCGGCACGCCGTCGGAGCCGATCGTGTAGGTCACCGCCGCGCAACCGGGCTTGTCCAGGTTCAGCCCGCTGTTCGGTGCATCCATCTGCACCTTCGTGTTGAGCAGGATCCAGTAGCGATACAGATCCTTCTGGTCGACCTTGCGCGCGTGCGCCAGCACGGGCGCGACGAAACCGAGCGCCAGTGCCAGCAACAGCCCTTGGCGAAGCGGACGAAACGAGGTTTTCATGGCGATCTCCTGTGCCGGTGGTCGACCGAAGTGTAACTGCCCGGCCGTTCGGCGCCAGCCGACATGGCGCCGAGGGACAGCTGCGCGTCAGTATCAGAGGTCGCGCAGACTCTCGACCATGCCCTCGGCACCGACCGAAAGCAGCTTCAAGGTATTGGTGCCGCCACCCTGGCCGACGTGATCGCCGTGGGTAAGCACCACGCGATCGCCCTCGCTCAGGCGGTCTTGTGCGAACAGCTGCTGTACTGCCGCGCGGGCCGTCGCGGCCGAACTCAGGCCCTCGTGCGAAAACGCCACCGGCTGCACGTCGCGCAGCAGCAGCATGCGCCGCCGCGCGTCGGCCAGCGGCGAGAGCGCATAGATCGGGATCGCCGTGCGGTAACGCGACAGCCACTGCGCGGTAGCGCCGGATTCGGTCAGCGCCACGATCGCGCGCACCCCCAGCTCGCCGGCCAGCAGCATCGCCGCCAGCGCGATCGCCTGGTCGGTACGGTCCAGCCGGTGGCCGCCGGTGGTCAAGTCCTCCTTTGGCTCGAACTGGCGCTCCGCGCCGAGGCAGATCCGCCGCATCGCCGCCACCGCCTTGTCCGGATGCGCACCGGCGGCGGTTTCCTCCGACAGCATCACAGCGTCGGTGCCGTCGATCACCGCGTTCGCCACGTCGAGCACTTCGGCGCGGGTCGGGATCGGCGAGCGCACCATCGACTGCAACATCTGCGTGGCGGTGATCACCGCGCGGTTGCGCTGCACCGACTCGCGGATGATCTTCTTCTGCAGGCCGGGCAATTCGGCATCGCCGATCTCCACGCCCAGGTCGCCGCGCGCCACCATCACCACGTCGGACGCGTCGATGATCTCGCCCAGCACCGGGATCGCGTCGGCGCGCTCGATCTTCGCGACCAGCGCGGCGTTGCCGCCGGCCTCGTGCAGCAGGCGGCGGGCCTGGTGCATGTCCTCGGCCGAACGCACGAACGATACGGCCAGAAAATCCGCGCCGATTTCGGCAGCCAGCTTGATGTCGGCCTTGTCCTTGTCCGACAGCGCCGTCACCGAGAGTCCGCCGCCTTGCCGGTTCAGCCCCTTGCGATTGGACAGCTTGCCGCCGATCAACACCTGGCAACGCACCTCGGTACCGACCACCTCCAGCACGGTCAGCGCGACCAGTCCGTCATCCAGCAAAAGCACGTCGCCGGGATGCACGTCCTGCGGCAATTCGTAGTAGCTGACGCCGACACGCGAGGCGTCGCCGGGCGGCACGCCGGGCCGGCAGTCCAGCACGAACGATGCACCTTCGACCAGTTCCACCGGGCCATCGGCAAACGTCTCGATGCGGATTTTCGGTCCCTGCAGATCGGCCAGGATGCCGACCTCGCAACCGGCGGCGGCCGCGGCCGCGCGCACTGCGTTGGCGCGCGCACGATGATCGTCCGGCTTTCCGTGCGAAAGGTTCAGGCGCACGACGTTGACGCCTTCGGCGATCAGCTTGTCGAGCATGCCCGGCGCGTCGGTGGCGGGTCCCAGGGTGGCGACGATCTTGGTTCGGCGAAACGTGGTATCGGTCATTCCACCGAGGCTAGCAGATGTGGAACGCGGTGCCAGCCCTGCAAACGTATGCAATGGATGTCTGGATGTCCGAACATCGGTTCTCCGTGCAGCCCGCCGATCTTGTCGGTCAATCCGCCAGTGCGAGGTTGAGCACGTCGGCCAGTCGTCGGCCGGCCTGGCGCAGCCGCAGCTCGGCCACCGGCAGTTCGGCCTTGACGTAGGCCTGGTCGATCTTGTGCCCGGGCGGGTAGAAGCCGGCTTCAGCGGTGATCCGGCAGGACTCCTCGGCCCATTGCGCGTAGGGGTTGTCCAGCGGCGCGACCGGTGCCGGCAGCGCCACCGGAACCGGCGAGTCCAGCGCCTGCGAATACGCCTGCCAGTCGAGATCGCGGGTATACAGCATCTTCGAATCCCACACCTTGTGCAGGTTGCTGCCGCCGCCGTCGTACTGCACCTGGTAGGTGTTGCCGCCCTTGTCGTCGCGATAGCCGGCGTGCAGCGGCTGGTGGATGTCGCCGACGAAATGCACCACGAACTTCAGCGCGTTGCGGCGTACCGCATCGGACTGGCTGTGATCGCCCAGC
Organism: Rhodanobacter sp. T12-5; assembly: GCF_008329435.1. Taxonomy (GTDB): domain Bacteria; phylum Pseudomonadota; class Gammaproteobacteria; order Xanthomonadales; family Rhodanobacteraceae; genus Rhodanobacter. Next base: position 488,087 of record NZ_NPKN01000001.1, on the reverse strand, counting down.
ACGCCCACGTAATACTGCAGCGCCGCCACCACGCAGCGACCCCCGCGGCAGTCGCGCGGCGGCACGTAATCGCAATCGCTGCCACCACGGAAATTGATGTAGTGCTGGGTGCGGGTCTGCTTCCACAACGAGGCCATCGCCGGATCGTCCTGCATCTGGTCGGGCCAGTTGGCGACGTCGGCCAGCCGTTGCACATGCTCCGTTGCCAGCAGGCGCCCCACCTCGGCCTCGGCGGCCGGGCTCAGATGCCGTTGCGCCAGTTCGGCAACCACGCTGTGGCCAAGCGGTCCCCACGCATGCGCCAGCGGAGCGGCCACGAGCAGCACCGCCATGAAGGCAAACAAACCGCTGAACTTGAACATGGCCGCCCCGCTGGAAAGGCTGCAGTCTGCCATAGCGACGATCCGACGCGGGCGGCGCGGGGGCTTTCATTGTAAGATTTCGCGATCGCGTCGGTGCCGCGCCAGCGGTTGCCGCTCACCGTCACCATATTCCCAATCGCCCTCAGGAGAACGCCCCCTCATGGCCATCAAGGTCGGCATCAACGGCTTCGGCCGCATCGGTCGCAACGTGCTGCGCGCAGCCGTGCAGAACTTCGGCAACGACATCGAGATCGTGGCGATCAACGACCTGCTCGAGCCGGACTACCTCGCCTACATGCTGAGCTACGACTCGGTGCACGGCCGCTTCAAGGGCGACGTGAAGATCGAGAACGGCCACCTGCTGGTCAACGGCAAGACCATCCGCCTGACCCAGGAACGCGACCCCGCCAACCTGAAGTGGAACGAAGTGAATGCCGACGTGGTGATCGAATCCACCGGCCTGTTCCTGACCAAGGAAACCGCGCAGAAGCACATCGACGCCGGCGCGAAGAAAGTGATCCTGTCGGCGCCGTCGAAAGACGACACGCCGATGTTCGTGTATGGCGTGAACGACAAGACCTACAAGGGCGAGGCGATCATTTCCAACGCCAGCTGCACCACCAACTGCCTGGCGCCGATCGCCAAGGTCATGCACGACAAGTGGGGCATCAAGCGCGGCCTGATGACCACCGTGCACGCCGCCACCGCGACGCAGAAGACCGTCGATGGCCCGAGCAACAAGGACTGGCGCGGCGGCCGCAGCATCCTGGAGAACATCATCCCGTCCTCCACCGGCGCGGCCAAGGCCGTCGGCGTGGTGATCCCCGAGCTCAACAAGAAGCTCACCGGCATGAGCTTCCGCGTGCCGACCGCGGACGTATCGGTGGTCGACCTCACCGTCGAACTGGAAAAGCCCGCGACCTACACCGAGATCTGCGCCGAGATGAAGGCGCAGAGCGAAGGCGCGCTGAAGGGCGTTCTCGGCTACACCGAGGACAAGGTGGTCGCCACCGACTTCCGCGGCGAAACCTGCACTTCGGTGTTCGATGCCGACGCCGGCATCGCGCTGGACAGCACCTTCGTCAAGCTGGTCAGCTGGTACGACAACGAGTGGGGCTACTCGAACAAGTGCCTGGAAATGGTGCGCGTGGTGGCGAAGTAATCGCCTGACCGGAAAAACAGAGCCCGCGTCGACCTGGGTCGGCGCGGGCTTTTTCATGGATCATCGCTGTCAGCGTGCTTCCGCCCGCGCGTCCGCACGCACGCCCAGCCAGCCCTTGAGCGAAGCGATCACCAGCGGAATCGCGCCGAAGCCGATGAAGATCAGGTCGCCAGGCAGGCGCAACCACTCCACCAGGTGCGAACGGGGCATCGCCATGTAGTCCGCACTGCGCGCATGCCAGTAACCATGCTCGACCACGTCCCACAACTGCATCACGCCGCTGGGGAAGAGGCTCATCAGTATCATCAGCGCCAGGCCGATGTTGGTACCCCAGAATGCCACCTTGACGTATTTCTCGATGCCGGGCCAACGCGCATCGCTGCTGGCCTGGCGCAGGCAGAACACCATCAAGGCAATGGCCAGCATGCCGAACACGCCCATCAGCGCCGCATGGCCATGGGTCGGCGTGATCTGCGTACCCACCTCGTAGTAGCTGACGATCGGCAGGTTGAGGAAGAAACCGAACATGCCGGCACCGACGAAGTTCCAGAAGCCCACCGCCATCAGGAAGTAGAACGCCCACTTGTGCGGCACCGCGACGGCCTTGCCGCACACGTCGCAATCGCCGCGGGTGGTGCGCACGAAGTCCCAGGCATCCAGCGTCAGCAAGGTCAGCGGCACCACTTCAAGAACCGAGAACAGCGCCGACATGGCCATGTTGAAATTCGTGTGCCCGGTGAAATACCAGTGGTGCCCGGTGCCGATCAGGCCGCCAAGGAAATACAGGATCGCGTCCAGGTAGATCACCCGCAGCGCCACGTTGCGCCGGGTCAGGCCCAGTTGATAGAAGGTCAGCGCGACCACCGTGGTGGCGAAGAATTCGAAGAAGCCCTCCACCCACAGGTGGATGATCCAGAAGCGCCAGGTATCGACCACCGTGTAGTTGGTCTTGGCGCCGAAGAACAGCGCCGGCACGTAGAACACCGGAATGGCGACGGCGGCGAACAGGAACATCCTCGCCAGCGGTCGTGCGGCCGGGTTGGCTACCGCACGCGGACGCGCCAACACCCAAAGGATCGCAAACCACACCAGCAGGCCGACCACCAGCAGGTATTGCCACACACGGCCGAGCTCCAGGTATTCCCAGCCCTGGTCGCCAAACCAGAACCACAAGTTGCCCAGCTTCTGTTCGATGCCGGCCCATACGCCGAGCAGGCTGCCGCCGATCACAATCACGAAGGCCGCAAACAGCACGTGCACCCAACCGGCCAGCCAGCGCGGCTCGTCATCCGGCGCGCGCAGGGAGCGGCCAAGAAACAGGGCGGCAGCGACGTAGGCGGTGGCGATCCAGAAGATCGCGGTCTGCAGATGCCAGGTACGCAGCAGGTTGCTGGGGAAAATGTTCTCCAGCTGGAAGCCGTAGAAACTGCCCGGATCAGCGCGGAAATGCGCCACGCCACCACCGACCAGGGCCTGCATCAGGAACAGCAGCGCCACCACCACAAAGAACTTCACCAGCGCCCGCTGCCCCCGGCTCGATTGCCCTGGCAACAAATGTGGATGCACATGCTGATCGCGGCTGATCCAGCCCAGGTAATCGAACTTGCCGAACGCCAGCAGCACGGTCGCGATGCCGGCCAGCAGCACCAGCAGGCTCAGCGCGCTCCACAGCAGCGCACTGCCGGTGGCGACATTGCCCACGCTGGGGTCGTAGGGGAAATTGTTGGTGTACGACGCATTCGTATCCGGCCGCGTCGCCACCGAAGCCCACGCAGCCCAGGTCACGAAAGCAGTGAACTGGTGCAACTCGGTGGAATCGCTGATCAGATTGGGCTTGAGCCCGCCATTCCTGGTCGGATCCTTGAAGTAGTTCGTCCAGTAATCGATCTGCTGCCGGTAAGCGACTGCCTCGGGCTCGATCAGGCGCAACACGCCGCTCTGCGCATCGTAACGGTTGGTTTTCAGGGTTACCGCCGTTTCCGCATGCACAGCCGCCTGCTGCTGTGCGTCCAGCGCGCCCACGGGTTTGCCATACTGCTTGCCGGCAATGGCCGCGGCGGTATCCTCGCCGAGACGATGCAGCGCTTCGGCGGAATAATCCGGCCCGAGGTACGCGCCGTGGCCCCAGATGCTGCCGTTGTCCATCAGGCCGTATTTGAGGAATACCGCCTGGCCGTCGCGGATATCGTCGCCGCTGAACAGCACGGCGCCCTGGGCATCGATCACCTGCGCCGGGATCGGCGGCGCATTGCGATAGGCCAGTGAGGTGATGGCCAGCAAGCCGGCAAAGCCGATGACCATCACGATCACCACCGCTCGCAACCACCATGGTGACAGTTCGGTATCGTCGTCGGTCAAGGGTTGTGCTGCTTCATTCATCGCTGCTTCCTCCGAAAATGCGAAAGCGCAAGCCGGTACACGACGAAACACTGACACGGCGACCGCCATGCCCGTCGGGTTCGCTTGCACATGTCGGAACGATGGCCCCTGCCCCCAACCGCCGCGCCAGCCGTTCAACCATAAACCTTTTCGGGCCAAAGGTTACGAGCGCGAGCTCCCGACCGGAATCAGCGCTTGAGCAGCGGCAGCTTGTCCGGTACGCCGTCCCACTTCGCGGCGTCCTCCATCGCGGCGATCTTGCTGGTCAGCACCGGCCACTCGCGCGCCAGCTCGGCGTTGATCGACATGAAGATCTCCTGCCCGGCCGGGACATCGAGCTCGGGGAAGATCGCGCCGACCGGACACTCCTCCACGCACAGCGTGCAGTCGATGCATTCGTCCGGGTCGATCACCAGGAAATTCGGCCCGGCGTGAAAGCAATCCACCGGGCACACCTCGACGCAATCGGTGTGCTTGCAGTTGATGCAGTTTTCAGTGACGACATGCGTCATCGTGTCTCCTTCCGGTGATGACCAGTGCGTGGCTACAGTGTCCATGACAAGCGGCGCCGCCGGCCATGATCCAGATCAGTGTGCGCCATGCGCCGCCGTCGCAGAATGATCCCGAGCTGCACCCACTTCCCCCGGAGCAACACTTCATGCGCAAACTGATTGCCCTTGCCCTGCTCGCCGTGCTGTCCACCCCGCTGATGGCCGCCGAGTGCGCGACCACCATCGAAGGCAGCGATGCCATGCAGTTCAACCAGAAGACCATCACCGTGCCGAAGACCTGCAAGAGCTTCGCGGTGACGCTGAAGCACACCGGCAAGCTGCCGAAGACCGCGATGGGCCACAACTGGGTGCTGTCGCATGCTTCCGACGAAGCCGGCGTGATCGCCGACGGCATGAAGGCCGGCGCCAGCGACAGCTACGAGAAGCCGGGCGACGCGCGCATCATCGCGCACACCAGGCTGATCGGCGGCGGCGAATCCGATACGGCCACGATCGACGTAGCCAAGCTCAAGGCAGGCGAACAGTACGCCTACTTCTGCACCTTCCCCGGCCACGCCGCGCTGATGAAGGGCACCCTGAGCCTCGGCAAGTAAGCTCCGCCAACCCGGCAATGCATCCGGCCATGATGGCCGGATGCATCTTGTTGTCGTCACACTCTGCTTCTTCCATCCGATCCAGCATGTCCCGCATGAATACAGCCACGCCATTCGACGAAGCAAGGATTGCCACGCTGGTCGACCATTTCTACGAAAAGGTGCGGCGCGATCCGCAGATCGGCCCGGTCTTCAATGCGGCCGTGGACGACTGGGACGAGCACAAGCGCCTGCTCACCTCGTTCTGGGCCTCGGTGGCCTTGCGCGCAGGAAGCTATCGCGGCAACCCGATGGGTGCGCACCGGCCGCATCCGATCCGGGCCGAACACTTCGACCGCTGGCTCGCGCTGTGGCGCGAGACCTGTGCCGAGGAGCTGGACGAAGCCAGCGCCGCGCTCATGCTGGAATACGCCGAACGCATCGCCCGCAGCCTGAAATACGGGCTGGGCCTGAATCCCCAGGCGCGGCCATTCGGCGTGCCGATCATCGGCATCGATCGCTGAGACGAACTGGCATGCGCCGCAGGGCGGACACCGCCGCCCTGCGAATCAAGCGCAATCAGCCCAGTGCTTTCAGCGCCGCGTCGTAATTCGGCTCATGCCCGATTTCACCGACCAGTTCAGCGTGGATCACCTTGTCGTGCTCGTCCAGCACCAGCACCGCACGGGCAGCCAGGCCGGCCAGCGGGCCGCTGGCGATCGCCACGCCGTAGTCGTTGAGGAACTGGCGACCGCGCATCAGTGACAGGTTGACCACCTTGTCCAGGCCTTCGGCACCACAGAAACGCGCCTGCGCGAACGGCAGATCGGCCGAGATGCACAGCACCACGGTGTTGTCGAGCTTGCCGGCCAGCTCGTTGAAGCGGCGCACCGAGGCGGCACACACGCCGGTGTCGACACTGGGGAAGATGTTCAGCACCTTGCGCTTGCCCGCGTAGCTCGACAGCGCCACATCGGAGAGATCGCCGCCGACCAGGCTGAACGCCGGGGCGGTCGAACCCATCGCGGGAAACTGGCCATCGACGTTGATCGGCTGGCCCTTGAACGTGACATCGGACATCGCACACCTCATGAATGAATGGATGGCTACAAGTAGAACATGGTCTTGGCCAGGAAGACGATACCGACCATCAGCGCGAGCACGATCCGGTGGGTATGCCGGAACCGGCACGCGTTCATCGCACCACGCCGCATCGCCCACATCGCATTGACGAACACGCCGAGCACGCCGAACGCCAGCAGTACCTTCAGCAACAAGAGGTTGCCGAAGCGCGAGCCGATACAGACGGTGCCGTCGCAACGGATGTCGAACAACACGCCGCCACTGGCGAACAGCAGAATCACCACGAGCGGCATGAACCGACGCACCCGCGCCATCACGGCCTGCTCGATGCGCTGCATGGTGGCGCCGTCGAAATGCTTGTGCAGCGACTCGACCACCAGCACCTCGAACGCCACCGCGCCGACGAACACGATCGCGCAGGACAAGTGCAGCAGGACGATCCATGGGTACCAGGCAGACACGGCAAAGCTCGACGGCGGGAAGAGGTACAGGTTCCGCCGCAACCGACACGTCGGCCATGACCTGCATCAAATGCCGTCGTTCCGCGCCTGCAGCAAGGGCATCCGGCCGTCCATGCGGTCGACTGCGACAATCCGTACAGCGCCGAAGACTCACTCACTGACCTGAATCAAGAAGACTCACCGACGTTGCCCCCAGCATGCGCGCATCATTGAAGGGAGATGCGCGATGAGTACCACCCGAAAACTCTGGCTGGGCTTGGCGGCCTTGCTGATCGTCTCGTTCAGCGTGTTGCTGTGGGTCGGCTACGAGGTGCACCAGCAGGCACCGCCGCTGCCCACCGCGGTGGTCACCAGCGAGGGCCAGACGCTTTACACCAAGGCGGACATGGAACTGGGCCGTGAGGTCTGGCAGAGCATCGGCGGCCAGCAACTGGGATCGATCTGGGGCCACGGTGCGCTGCTGGCGCCGGACTGGAGCGCCGACTGGCTGCATCGCGAAGCCACCACGATGCTGGAGCTGCTGGCGCGCGACGAAGGCCTCGGGCCGTACGCGTCGCTGGATGCGCCGCAGCAGGCCGCGCTGAAGTCGCGCGTCATGCAGGAGCTGCGCACCAACACGTATGACGCAGGCACCGACACGATCACCGTGTCGGACCTGCGCGCGCATGCGATGGAGGCGGTTGCCGCGCACTACATGAGCCTGTTCAGCAACGATCCGGCGACGAAGAAGCTGCGCGAAGACTATGCGATGCGCGACAACACCATCGCCGAGATGCCCCATCGCCGCGCGGTCACCGCGTTCTTCTGGTGGACCAGCTGGGCGGCTGCCGCGCAGCGCCCGCACGAGACCATGAGCTACACGCAGAACTGGCCGTACGAGCCGATCGCCGGCAATACGCCGACCTCGACCGCGTTCCTGTGGTCGATCTTCAGCGTCCTGTTCATGATCCTCGGCATCGGCCTGCTGGCCTGGCACCACGCGGTGCACGGCAGCGAGGAGAAGCCGGCGGCGCCACCACTGCGTGATCCGCTGGCCGACCTGAAGCCGACACCGTCGATGAAGGCCACCGCGAAATATTTCTGGACCGTGCTGGCGCTGTTCCTGGCGCAGATCCTGCTGGGCGCCACCACCGCGCACTACCAGGTCGAGGGACAACAGACCTACGGATTTGCACTGGCCAATTACCTGCCCTACGCGCTCACCCGCACCTGGCATACCGAGCTGGCGGTGCTGTGGATCGCTACCGCGTGGCTGGCCACCGGCCTGTACATCGCGCCGATGATTTCCGGCTACGAGCCGAAGTTCCAGCGGCTCGGGGTGAACTTCCTGTGGGTCTGCCTGCTGGTGATCGTGGTCGGCTCGTTTGCCGGCCAGTGGTTCGCGGTGATGGACAAGATGGGCCTGCAGTACAACTTCTGGTTCGGCCATCAGGGCTGGGAATACACCGACCTCGGCCGCTTCTGGCAGATCTTCCTGTTCGTCGGCCTGATGCTGTGGGTGTTCCTGGTCGGCCGCGCGCTGTGGCCGGTGATGCGCAGCAAGGACGAAAGCGCCTCGATCGTCGGCCTGCTGTTCATGTCCACCGTGGCGATCGGCCTGCTCTACGGCGCCGGCCTGATGTGGGGCGAGCACACCCACATCGCCATGGTCGAGTACTGGCGCTGGTGGGTGGTGCACCTGTGGGTGGAAGGCTTCTTCGAAGTGTTTGCCACCGCGGTGATCAGCTACCTGTTCATGAAGCTGGGCCTGGTCCGCGTGCATACCGCCACCGTCGGCGTGCTGTTCGCCACCATCGTGTTCATGGCCGGCGGCGTGCTCGGTACGCTGCATCATCTGTACTTCAGCGGCACCACCACCGCGGTGATCGCGCTCGGCGCCAGCTTCTCGGTGCTGGAAGTGGTACCGCTGGCGCTGATCGGACTGGAAGCCTACGGCACCTGGAAGCGCCAGCACTCCGCGCCGTGGATGGCGCGCTACCGCTGGCCGATCATGTTCTTCGTGGCGGTGAGCTTCTGGAACCTGGTCGGTGCGGGCATGTTCGGCTTCCTGGTCAACACGCCGATCGCGCTGTACTACATGCAGGGCTTGAACCTCACCGCGCTGCACGGCCACACCGCGCTGTTCGGCGTGTACGGCATGCTCGGCATGGGCCTGATGCTGTTCTGCCTGCGCGGGATCAAGCCGCAGGCGATGTGGCGCGAGGGCCTGCTGCGCGGTTCGTTCTGGAGCCTCAACATCGGGCTGTCGCTGATGGGCGTCCTGACCCTGCTGCCGCTGGGCCTGCTGCAGTTGCGCGCGGTACTTGACCACGGCTACTGGTTCGCCCGCTCGGCCGAGTTCATGGACCGCCCGCTGATCCACATGCTGGTGTGGATGCGCATGCCTGGCGACATCCTGTTCGCGATCGGCGCGCTGCTGATCGCCGTGTTCGTCGCCTCGCTGTGGCTGGCGCAGAAGCCGCAGGCGCGGACGAAAGTGCTGGCCCGGGCATTGCCCGAAGGTGCGCCGCCGGCTCGTGCCGAGGCTGTCGCCGAAACCGTGTAAGTCCCGGCGGGGCGCGCGCGTGCGCCCCGCTCCTTCGCCGGCAGCGCCGGCCACCACGAACGCGCAGGGATCACGATGATCGAGTTCTATCCGCAGATCAAATGGGTGCATATCGCCTGCGTGCTGGCCAGCGGCTTGCTGTTCGCGCTGCGCGGGCTTGCGGCGCAGCTGGGGCATGCCGGCGCCGCCCAATGGACGCCGCTGCGGCTGCTCAGCTACAGCATCGACACCGCCCTGCTCACCGCCGCGCTGATGCTGCTGACGATCCTGCCCGGCGCGATGTTCGCCAACGGCTGGCTCACCACCAAGCTGATCCTGCTGGTGCTGTACGTGCTGCTCGGCACGCTGGCACTCAAACGCGGACGCACCCCGCGAACGCGGCAACTTTGCTACGTCGCCGCGCTGTGCACCTATGTGTTCATGCTCGGCGTCGCGCGCATGCATCATCCGCTGGGCTGGCTGCATGGGTGGCTGGCATGAGCGCGGCCGTGCCGCTGCCGGCGCTGGCGCCGCGTGACCACACGCTGGACGCCTGCTTTCTCGGCCCCTACGGCGAGAATGACGCGCTGCTGGAAAAGCTGATGGTGGAGTTCCTGCGCGACCACGTGTACTGGCGGCGCAACTTCCATCCGGAGGATCCACCGGCGATCGCCACCGCCGCCGCGCATCATCCGGACTATCTCGCGTTCGAATCGCGCATGCGCCGCGAACTGCATCTGCTGTCGGCCGCGTTGAAGAAATCGGTGCCGTTCCATAGTCCGCGCTACATCGGCCACATGGCCTCGGACCTGCTGCTGCCGGGGCTCGCGGCGCAGATGCTGACGCTGCCGTACAACCCCAACAACGTCAGCGAGGATGCCGCGCCGGTCACCGTCGACATGGAGGTGCAGGCGGGCCTGCAGCTGGCGCGCATGCTCGGCTATCCGCATGACCCGGCGGTGCCGGCCTGCGCGTTTGGCCATCTCACTTCCGGCGGCACCCTGGCCAACTACCAGGCGCTGCGGCTGGCGCTGGCGCTGAAGGCGTTTCCGGTGGCGTTGCGCGCGGCGAAGGTGCCCGAGATCGAGCTGCCTGCGGACGACTGGAGCGCCTTCAACCTCTCCCACGCCGACGGCATCGCCATGCTGGAGGCATGGCAGCACTGGCTGGCCGCGCAGACATCGGCCGCGCGTGCGCGCTGGCTGCAACAGGTGGAGGCCGAGCGCATCGAGCAGCGCGGCATGGTCGGCTTCTTCGCCGCGCATCCGTCGCTGCGCGTGCCGCTGGTGCTGGCACCGGTCACCGCGCACTACTCGTGGAGCAAGGGGCTGAAACTGCTCGGCCTGGGCCGCGACCAGCTGGAACTGCTGCCCACCGACGGCATGCGGCTGGACCCGGCCGCGCTGCGCGACACGCTCGCCCGTTGCGCGCGCGAGCGGCAGCCGGTGCTGATGTGCGTGGCGGTGCTTGGCAGCACCGAGTACGGCACCATCGACCCGATCCACGAAGTACTCGCCGCGCGCGCCGAATCGCGCGGGCGCGAACTCGACTTTGCCGTGCATGTGGACGCCGCCTGGGGCGGCTACCTGGCCACGCTGTTCCGTCACGAGGACGGCTCGCTGCGCACGCGCGCCGAGGTGGCCGCCGACTACGTGCAGTTCCCCACGCCGGCAGTGCACGCGGCGTTCGCGGCGCTGGGCGACACCGATTCGGCCACGGTCGATCCGCACAAGCTCGGCTACCTGCCGTACGGCACCGGCGCCTTCATCTGCCGCGATCACCGGCCGATGGCGCTGCTGGCCGAGCGCGCCGATTACGTGTTCCATGCAGCCACGCCGGCCGGCTACCTGGCGCGCTACCGCAGCCTGGGCCAGTTCATCCCGGAAGGCTCCAAGTCCGGTGCGGCCGCGGCGGCGGTGTACGTCACGCACAAGGTGCTGCCGCTCGATCACCGCCACTTCGGCCACTTGCCGCGCGCCACCGTGCGCGCGGCCGAGGCGTTCCATGCGCGCGCGCGGCGGTTCGCGCTGGAACTGGCCGACTGCGTGCACGCACTCGTGCCGTTCGCACCGGACAGCAACCTGGTCTGCCTCGCGCTCAATCCGTGCGACAACGCGTCGGTGGCCGGCGCGAATGCGTTCGTGCGCGCCCTGCACGACACGCTGCGCTGCGACCCCGCGCAGCCGCTGCAGCTGAAGGAATTCTTCGGCTCGGTGACCAGCCTGCGACCGGAAGTGCTCGGTGCCGCAGAGACCGCGCGCATCCTCACCGGACTGGCACTGGACGCCAGCACGCTGGAGCGTGACGGCGACGACGATCGCCTGCTGATCCTGCGCCACACCCTGATGAACCCGTACCTGATCGACCATGAAAATGGCATCAGCTACATCGACCGCTATTTCGAATTCCTCGGTCGCCGCGTGCGTGCGCTGACCGCCGCCGTACACGCCCCACCATGATCACGGAGCCTTCGATGGACAGCATCCTGCGCCTCGTCAATCCGCAACGCGAAGCCGAACGCCGCTGGGTGCACACCGCGCTGGCCAAGCTGCAGCAGGAGTCGGCACGCTCGGCCGACACGCATCTGCTCAAGCTGAATTTCCCCGGCTTCCACGGCATCGATTTCTATTTCAAGGACGAAGCCTCGCACCCCACTGGCAGCCTCAAGCACCGGCTCGCCCGCTCGCTGTTCCTGTACGCGCTGTGCAACGGGCGTCTGCGTGACGGCCAGGCCGTGGTCGATGCCTCGTCCGGCAGCACCGCCATTTCCGAGGCGTGGTTCGCGCGCATGCTGGGCTTGCATTTCATCGCGGTGATGCCGGCCTGCACGGCACCGGGCAAGATCCGCGACGTGCAGGCGCTGGGCGGTGAATGCGATCTGGTCGACGATCCCGCCCAGGTTCATGCACGCGCCGCCGAACACGCCGAGCGCGGCGCCTGCCACCTGGATCAGTTCGGCCTCGCCGAGCGCGCCACCGACTGGCGCGGCAACAACAACATCGCCGAGTCGATCATCGGACAGCTCGCGCTGGAGGCAGAGCCGGAACCGGAGTGGATCGTCTGCGGCGCCGGCACCGGCGGCACCTCGGCCACGATCGGCCGCTACCTGCGCTACCGCCGCCTGCCTACGCGCCTGTGCGTCGCCGAGCCCGCCGGCAGCGGCTTCGTACATGGCTGGCGCACACGCGACCCGCACGCGGTGGCCAGCCAGCCGACCCTGATCGAGGGCATCGGTCGGCCGCGGGTCGAACCCGGCTTTCTGCTCGACGTGGTCGACCATGTGATCGAGGTGCCGGACAGTGCCTCGATCGCCGCCGCGTGGCTGCTGGAGGAACTGCTGGGCCGTCGCTACGGCGGCTCGTCCGGCACCAACTTCGTGGCCTGTCTGCAGCTGGCCGCATCGATGCGCGCACGCGGCCAGCGCGGCAGCATCGTCAGCCTGCTGTGCGATCGTGGCGAACGCTACGCGCAGACGTTGTTCGATCCGTCGTGGCTGGCCGCCCACGACATCGATACCGCGCCATGGGACGTCGCCCTGCGCGCGAGCCTGCGCGATGGCCGCTGGCATGCGGCGGACAGCGACGCCGCGTGAGCCATCACGACCTGCGCAGCTTTCTCGACCGACTGGAACGCGAGCGGCAATTGCTGCGCGTGCAGGTTCCGGTCGATCCGCACCTGGAATCCACCGCGCTGAGCCTGCGCGCGCTGCGCGAGGGTGGACCGGCGCTGCTGATGGAACAGCCGGTCGGCGCAACGCATGCCTTGCTCGGCAACCTGTTCGGCCATCGACGGCGCATCGAGCTGGCACTGGCCGGACGCCCGCTGGCCTCGCTGCGCGAGCTCGGCCAGCTGCTCGCCGCGATCAAGGAGCCACGCTGGCCGTCCAGCCTGCGCCAGGCCTTGTCCACCTGGCCGGAGCTGGCCCAGCTTGCGCACGTGGCGCCGCAGCGCGTACGCGAGGCCGCGTTCGAATACGAGACGCTGCAGGGCAGCGAGATCGATCTGGCGCGCCTGCCGATCCAGCACTGCTGGCCCGACGACGCCGGCAAGCTGATCACGTTCGGCCTGGTGGTCACGCGCGGCCCAGCCAAGCCGCGCCAGAACGTGGCGATCTACCGCCAGCAGGTGATCGGACCGAACCGGGTGATCATGCGCTGGCTACCGCATCGAGGCGGCGCGCTCGACTACGCGGACTGGTGCGCCGCGCATCCGCAGCAACCGTTTCCCGTGCTGGTGGCGATCGGCGCCGACCCGGCGACGATGCTGGCAGCGGTGGCGCCGGTGCCGGACAGCTTGTCCGAATACGAATTCGCCGGCTTGCTGCGCGGCCAGCGCACGCGTGTGTGGCGCAGCGAGATGACTGGCCTCGACGCGCCGGCCGGCGCGGAAATCCTGCTGGAAGGTTTCATCCATCCCGGCGACACCGCGCTGGAAGGCCCGTTCGGCGACCACACCGGCTACTACAACGCGCAGGATCACTTCCCGGTGTTCACCATCGAGCGCATGCGGCTGCGTCGCGAGGCGATCTATCACGGCAGCTACATGGGCCGCGCGCCACACGATGAGCCGTCGGTGCTGGCGCTGGCGCTGAACGACATCTTCGTGCCGATCCTGCAGAAGGTGTTTCCGGAAATCGTGAACTTCCATCTGCCGCCGGAGGCGTGTTCCTACCGCATCGCCGTGGTCAGCATCCGCAAGCAGTACGCCGGCCACGCGCGCCGCGTGATGATGGGCGTATGGTCGTACCTGCGCCAGTTCACCTACACCAAGTTCGTGATCGTCACCGACGACGACATCGACGTGCGCGACTGGTCTGCCGTGATCTGGGCCGTGTCGACCCGCGTCGATCCGGCGCGCGACACGATGCTGGTGGAGAACACCCCGATCGACTACCTCGACTTCGCCAGCCCGGTCGCCGGGCTCGGCTCCAAGCTCGGCATCGACGCCACCCACAAATGGCCGTCCGAAACCACGCGCACTTGGAGCCGGCCGATCGTGCCGGATGCCACGGTGGAACGGCGCGTCGATGTGCTGTGGGCGGCGCTGCAGGCCACGCGCACACCGACGGCGACGTGATGCGCGGCAGCCACGACTCAGGGCTCGTCGTGCATCACGTGCTCGACCGGTGCGGACTGATCCCAGCCCGGGTCGTTGAAGTACTGCGGATAGTGCGCGATCGCCGCGCGCATGTCGGCCACCGCCCCGACCTTCTTCGGATCGGCCTTCAGTGCCTGTGCCGCGCTCAGCAGCGGCACCAGGATGCCGTGCAGCGCGGCGTCGGGCTCGGCTGCCAGCTTGCAGTGGGCGAACATGAAGGTCACCGCCTCCTCGACCGCGGTGGCACGATCCACCGCCATCGGCGCGCTCATGTGGCCCATCTCGTAGTGGCGCAGCTCGTCGACCGCGGCATGCACGCGGCGCATGCCGTCGCTCAACGGTGCATCCGGCGTCCAGCGCTGCGTCGGTACCGGCGCAGCCGCCGTGGCGGCGTGTGCCGTGTGGCCCTCATGGGCGTGCTGGGGAGAGGCCTGCGCCGCCATGGCCAGGCCGAGGCCACACGCCAGCGCAAGAACGGTCTTGACGGATTTCATGCGGAAAACTCCAGCAGGCGGCGCGGATGCCGCGGATGACGGGATGCTAGCGCGCCTTGACGCCATCCCGACTGATCCACGTCAACCTCGCAGCGCGCACCTGCCAGCGCACGGATCACGCCGACCCGGAGGCATGCAGCAATGTGCCCGCCGCATCGCGAACGCTGACGTCCACCGCGACACCTTGACGCACGCTCTCGGTGACCACGCAGAAGTCCTCGAACTGCTGCAGCAATCGTTCGATCTGCACGTAGTCGGCAGCGGCCTCCGGCAGCTCGATCGCCACCTCGATATGCGCCACGCGCAGGCGCTTGTGCTCGTTGCGTTCCAGCCGCGCCTTCGCCCGGGTCACGATGCTGCCCGGATGGTTCTTGAACTTGCGCAGCGAGAACAACAGGCTGGCACTCAGGCAGTTGGCCACGGCGGCGACCAGCATGCGCGATGGGTTCGGACCGGTGTCGTTGCCCAGCGGCGCGGATTCGTCGGTGTACAGCGCGGGGATCGCGGTGTCGTCGAATTCGATGCGGAAAACGTAATCCGATTCCTGGGTCAGGGTAAGCGTGAATTCCTGGGTCTCGCTCATGCTCACGCTCCTTCGGGGGATGGTGTCTCGGGCAAGGGATGCCGCTGCAGCCACACGTAATACAGCAGCGGAATCACCAGCAGGGTCAGTGCGGTCGACACCAGGATGCCGAAGATCAGCGACACCGCCAGGCCCTGGAAGATCGGGTCGTCGACGATGAAGAAACCGCCGATCATCGCCGCCACCCCGGTCAGCACGATGGGTTTCGCGCGCACCGCCGCGGCGTTGATCACCGCCTCGCGCAACGGCTGTCCGGCGGCCAGCGCGTGGTTGATGAAGTCGATCAGCAGGATCGAATTGCGCACGATGATGCCGGCCAGCGCGATCATGCCGATCATCGAGGTGGCGGTGTACTGCGCGCCCAGCAAGGCATGCCCCGGCATCACGCCGATCACGGTCAGCGGGATCGGCGCCATGATGATCAGCGGCACCACATAGCTCTTGAACTGGCCGACCACCAGCAGGTAGATCAGCAGCAGGCCGACCGAATACGCCAGCCCCATGTCGCGGAAGGTCTCGAACGTGATCTGCCACTCGCCATCCCACTTCACCGCGGCGCGGGTGGTGTCGGTGGGCTGCGCGATGAAGTGCTGCTGCAGCAGTTGGCCGTCCAGCCGCTCGTGGCGAAGTTCGCCGACCAGCGAGAACATGCCGTACAACGGGCTGTCGGTGGCGCCGGCATCGTCGCCGGTGACCGTGGCATAGGGCAGCAGGTCCTTGTGATAAATCGCCTTTTCCCAGTTTGCCGGCTGCACGCTGACCACCTCGGACAACGGCACCAGGGCCCCGCCCTGCGCGCGCACGCGCAACGCCAGCAGCTGGTTCATCGCCGCCTGGTCACCGGCGTCGAGGCGCAGGCGTATCGGCACCGCGTATTTCGCGTGGCCATCCATCAGGTAAGTCGCATCCTCGCCGGACAGCGCGGTGCGCAACACCTGCGCGATGGACGCCTGGTCCAGCCCCAGCCGCGCCGCGCGTGCGCGGTCGACCACCAGCACCTCGCGCGGCGCATCCGCCTCCACACTGGTGTCGACGTCGACGATGTCGGGGTTGGCCTTGAATTTCCGCTCCAGCGCGCGCGCCGTGCGGCGCACGTCGGCGTAGTCGGGTCCGTAGACCTCGGCCACGATCGGTGCGAGCACGGGCGGACCGGGCGGCACCTCGACCACCTTCACCGAAGCGCCGTAGCGCGCGCCGATGCGGGCCAGCGCCGGCCGCACGGCCAGTGCGATCGCGTGGCTCTGGCGCGAGCGCTCGCTCTTGTCGACCAGGTTCACCTGCAGGTCGCCGACGATCGGACCGTTGCGCAGGTAGTACTGGCGCACCAACCCGTTGAAGGTGATCGGCGCGGCGGTGCCGGCATAGCCCTGCCAGTCCTTCACTTCGGGCACGCCGGCCAGGCTCTGCGCCAGCTCGCCGAGCAGGCGGTTGGTGCGCTCCAGCGTGCTGCCCTCGGGCATGTCCACCACGATCTGGAACTCGGACTTGTTGTCGAACGGCAGCATCTTCAGCACCACCGCCTTGATCACCACCAGGCCCACGGCGGCCAGCACCAGCACGCCCATCGCGGCGAACAGCAGGCGGCGCCGGCGCGGCGCGCGGTCGCCGTCGAGGAACGGCAGCATCAGCCGATGGAACACGCGGTGCAGGCGGCCATCGCCCGCGGCATGGCTGTCCGTCGGCGCAGCGTCGGTGTGCCGGTGATGGCCGAGCAGCTTCAGCGCCAGCCATGGCGTCACGATCAGCGCGACCGCCAGCGACAGCAGCATGCCGGCCGAGGCGTTGATCGGGATCGGCCGCATGTACGGCCCCATCAGGCCGGACACGAAGGCCATCGGCAGCAGCGCGGCGATCACCGTGAAGGTGGCCAGGATGGTCGGCCCGCCGACCTCGCTGACCGCCGCGGGAATCGCCTCGCGCAGGGTGCGTCCGCCCCGAGCCGTCTCCGATCCGGCCATGTGCCGGTGGATGTTCTCCACCACCACGATCGCATCGTCGACCAGGATGCCGATCGAGAAGATCAGCGCGAACAGCGAGACGCGGTTGATGGTGAAGCCCATCGCCCACGATGCAAACAGGGTCAGCGCCAGGGTGATGACCACCGCGCTGCCGACCACGATCGCCTCGCGCCAGCCCATCGCCAGCAGCACCAGCAGCACCACCGAGGAGGTGGCGAAAATCAGCTTGTGGATCAGCTTGTCCGCCTTGTCGGTGGCGGTCTGGCCGTAGTCGCGGGTCACCGTGACGTGGACGCCGGCGGGAATCACCACGCCTTCGAGCACATGCAGTTGCGCACGGATCGCGTCGGTGATGTCGGCAGCATTGGTACCAGGCTTCTTCGCCACCGCGATGGTCACCGCCGCTGCGTTGCCGGCAGCGGGACCGGCCTTGCCGGCGGGCGCCCCGAACCAGACATAGCGGCTGGGCAGGTCGGCGCCCTGATGGATCGTGGCCACGTCGGAGAGGAACACCGGCTGGCCGTTCTTCAGGCCGATCACCAGTTGCGCCACATCCGCCGCGTCGGCGAGAAAACGCCCGGCGGTCACCGGCACATCGCGGTTGCCCGTCACGCGATCGCCGGCCTGGGTCACCACATTGGCCGCGCGCAAGGCATTCGCCAGGTCGCCGACGGCCATGCCGTAGGCGGCCAGTTTCGCCGCATCCAGATCCACCACGACCGCCCGCTCGGGCGCGCCGATGGTGTAGACGTCGCGTGTGCCGGGCACGCGCTTCAATTCGGTTTCCAGCGTATGCGCGACTTCGGCCAGCTGGGTCGGGCCCTGCGCGGGATCGTCGCTCCACAGCGTGAGCGCCATCACCGGCACGTCGTCGATGCCCATCGGCCGCACCAGCGGCGGGCCCACGCCCAGGTTGGGCGGCACGAAGCCCTGGTTCTGGAACACCTGGTTGTACAGCCGCACGATCGCGGTCTGCCGCGGCACGCCGACCTGGAACTCCACCGTGATCACCGCCATGCCGGGCCGGCTCACCGAGTAGACGTGCTTCACGCCTTCGAGCTCGGCCAGCTTCTGCTCCAGCGGATAGGCCACCAGGTTCTCGACGTCGTGCACGTCGGCACCGGGGAACGGCACCATCACGTTGGCCATGGTCACGTCGATCTGCGGCTCTTCCTCGCGCGGCGTGATCATCACCGCGACCAGGCCCAGCAGCAGTGCCGCGATCGCCAGGATCGGCGTCAGCGGCGAACGCTGGAATGTGCGGGCGATGCGGCCGGAGAAGCCGAGCCGTGGCTCGCTCATGGCGCGACTCCGTGCCGGCTCTCGATCGATCCGCTCCCGGTCGATCTGTGCTCGATCAGCCAGCGCGCGGCGGCGGCCGGATCGGTGGCGACCCGTTCGCCGTCGTCGAGCCCGGCCAGCACCTCGACCTGGTCCGCGTAGCGATGACCGATGCGCAACTGGCGCAAGGCTGCGCCGTGCTCATCCAGCACGTACACGCCCAGCAGCTCGCCACGCTGCACCAGCGCGCTGGCCGGCAGCAGCAGGCGTTTCGCCTCACCGGTGGCAAAGGCGACCTTCACCGTCATGCCGGGATACAGGCCGGTGTCGCCAGCAGGCAATTGCAGCCGCACATTGAAGGTGTGGGTGTTCGGGTCGGCGTACGGAAACACGCTGACGCTGCCGGCGGCGACCCGGCGTGCGCCGTCGCCGGTGAGCAGCACCTCGGCCGCATGGAAACGGCGGATCGCATCGACCGCGCTTTGCGGCACCTGCACGTTGACGCGCAGATCGTCCAGCGATTGCAGCGCGATCAACGGCTGGGGCGACGGCGGACCGGCCTGCACCGCCTCGCCCACCTGCACGTAGCGGCGGGTGATGATGCCTGCGTAGGGCGCGCGCAGCACCGTGTAGTCCAGCGCCTGGCCCACCTGATCGAGCTGGGCCCGGGCCGACGCCAGCGCCGCCTGTGCCGCATCGCGCTGGGCGCGCTGCTGATCCATCTGTGCCGCGGAGACGAAACCCTTCGCGTAGACCGCTTCGATGCGCTTGTACGACGCGGCAGCCTCCCGGTAGGTCGCCTCGGCCGAAGCGACCTGTGCCTGTGCCGCGCTGCGCGCCGACTTCTGCTCGACGTCGGTGAAGCGCACCAGCACATCGCCCTTGGCGACGATATCGTTGACGTCATGCGGCAGCTCGAGCACCAGCGCGTTGGTTTGCGCCGTGATCGTGGCCTGGTTCACTGCCTCCACCACGCCGTCCCAGACCTGTTCGTCATGCGCCGCCTGTGCGTGCACAACCACGCTGGCCAGCGCCGGTGGCGGGTTCTGCGCGGCAGTCGGCGGATGAGGCTTGCCGCAGCCGACCAGCGCGACGACAACCAGCAGCATGGCGACCAGGGGCGGGACGGATTTCATGGCAAGGACGCTCGGTGTGTCATCGGGGTGGAATCACGCCCTCGGGCTGCGTCGCCGGCTTGAGCCGTTCGATGCCGAGGGCTTTCATCACGTACTTTTCGTAGACCGGCTCGGTGTTGCCCGAGCGGATCTTGTGCATGAAGTATTTCTCGAACGCGACCTTGGCCAGATGCACCCACTTGCCCTGCTTCGCCCAGGTGACATTGCGCGGCGGGATCTGCGGAATGGCCACGAACGCCGCGCCGCTGTCGCCCATGTCGGCCAGGCACACCGCGTTCCATGTCGCCTCGGCGGTGGCGGGCCTGCCGTCGATGGCGGCCTTGATGTTGGCAGCCAGCGCACCGACCATGGATTCGATCATGAAGCCGGTCTTGGGCGCCCCGGTCGGCACCGCCGTCACCTCCACCGGCGGGATCGCCACGCACACGCCGGCGGAGAAGATGTTCGGAAACGCCGGATTGCGCTGGTGCTTGTCGATCAGCACGAAGCCGCGCGGATTGACCAGTCCCTCGACGCCGCGTAGCGCGGCCACGCCGGTGAACGCGGGGATCACCATCGAGTAGACAAACGGCAACGCGTGAGTCTCCAGCACCTGGCCGTGCGCGTCATGCTCGCTGACCTGCATCACGCCGGGCTCGACCTTGTCGATGCGTGCATTGGTGATCCACTTGATGTGGCGCTGGCGCAGCTCCTTCTCCAGCAGTCCCCTGGAATCGCCCACGCCGCCGAGTCCCATGTGGCCGATGTACGGCTCCGGCGTGACGAACGTCATCGGCACCCGATCGCGCAATTTGCGCCGGCGCAAATCGGTGTCGAGGATCATCGCGAACTCGTAGGCCGGGCCGAAGCAGCTCGCCCCCTGCGCGGCGCCGACCACCACCGGGCCGGGCGCTTGCAGGAACGCCTCGTAGGCCTGCCAGGCAGCGGTCGCATGCGCCGTGGTACAGACCGATTGCGTGTAACCGGCTAGCGGCCCCAGCCCCGGAATTTCGTCGAAGGCCAGGCGCGGGCCGGTGGTGATGACCAGGTAGTCGTACTTCAGCTCGCGGCCATCCTGCAGCAGCACGCGGTTCTCCGCCGGATGGACCGCGCTGGCCGGCGAGTCGACGAACGCGATGTCGTGCCGGCCCAGCGCCGACGCGGCGTCGATCTGCACGTCGGCAGGCTCGCGCCAGCCGATGCCTACCCACGGGTTGGATGGCGTGAACGAGAACAGGCCACCCTCGCCGACCACCGTGACGCGATGGGCGCTACCCAACGTGGCCTTGATTTCATAGGCGGCACTCATGCCGCCCAGACCCGCACCAATGATGACGACGTCGCACATGGCAGACTCCTGCTCAGAGGGGATGCTGGCAGCGTGTGCCATCAAAGCCGGGGAGGACTTGAGCGTGGTCAACTCGGCAGGCGATGGTGCCGGCAAGACCCGCAGGGACTTCACGCAGGGATCCGACCTGGTTTCGGCGCCGCGGGGCGCCGGTACGGCCGCGGCATTTCACCGGGCCTCGTCGATGATGCGCGTGACGACCTGCTCCACTTCGCCCGCCGTCGCAACCAGGGCGGCATCGGTCGAGAGCATGCCCAACATCCGCACCGGCCGGATCATGCCGATCCAGGTCTTGCCGCCGTCGGTGTAGACCGAGATGCGGCACGGCAGCGCCATGTTCAGCCGCATGTCCGCCGCCAGCACGCTGGCCGCCTGCTGCGGATTGCACACTTCGAACACCTTGCACTGGCGCTCGAACGCGACGCCCTTGCTGCGCAGGGTGGCGCCCAGATCGTGCACGTGCAGCACGCCGAAGCCGTTGCGCACGACCGCTTCGGCCAGGTCGGTGGCGGCCTGTTCCGGCGTCTTGGATGTTTCAACGATGTAATACATGGTTCACCTCGGCTCGACGCAACGCCACTCAGGACGGAAAGGCGCAACCGGGCTTCAGGCCCAGCTTGCGCAGCAGCATCGCCAGCGGGCAGAAGCCGGTGAACGAGGACTGCAGCAGGTTGGCGCCCACGAACACCGGGAGCCAGATCCAGCCCGGCGCCACGAAGTGCGCCAGCGCGATACCCACCAGCACGACGGTGCCGGCGAAACCCAGAACGATGCGATCGACATTCATGGCGGAACTCCTGCGATGGGGTGGAAACCGGCGGGAGGCCAGCAATCGCTGGCCCTCCCGGATAAATCAATGTCATCTAAATTAGCTTTATCTTAATTAGATATCATGGTAAAGTCAATTCCATGAAACAGGCAATCGCGCGCATCAAGAAGGTTCACCCGATGAGCATGCCGGCCGATGCGGACCTGGACCTCATGCAGTCGCGCGCCGAAGAGGCCTCGCAGCTGCTCAAGACGCTGGGCAATGCGCAGCGGCTGCGCATGCTGTGCCTGCTGCTGGACGGCGAGATGTCGGTGGGGCAGATCAACGAGCAACTGCCCGAACTCAGCCAGTCGGCGCTGTCCCAGCACCTGGCCCGGCTGCGCGACGAAGGCCTGGTCAGTACCCGGCGCGAAGCGCAGACCGTCTGGTACACCCTGCCCGCGGGCCCCGCGCACGCCATCATCGCCACGCTGTACGGTATCTACTGCGCAAGCGACACCGACTCGCGCGGAGCAAGGAGCCGGCGCGCGCGCCGCACCGGCTGACCCCCGCCGGCCGTCCGTTCAGGCGGGACCGGTCCTCCGACACGATCCGGGATGATCCACGTCAACGCAGCCGCCCCGGGCAACCGCCACGATGCGCCCCGAACTCCCAGCTTCGAGGTGCTCATGCAACTGGTCTGTCCTGCCGGCAACCTGCCGGCGCTGCAAGCGGCGATCGACGCCGGCGCCGATGCGGTCTACGCGGGCTTCCGCGACCAGACCAACGCCCGCGCGTTTCCCGGGCTGAACTTCAGCGACGACGAACTGCGCGATGGCATCGCCTACGCGCACCAGCGCGGCAGGCAGGTCTACCTGGCGCTGAACACCTATCCCGACAGCGCGCGCCTGCCGCAGTGGTACAGCGCGGTGGACAAGGCCGCCGAGTTCGGCTGCGACGCGATCATTGCCGCCGAGATGGCCGTGCTCGACTACGCCACGCGCACGCATCCATCACTCAAGCGGCATCTGTCGGTACAAGGTTCGGCCACCACCGCGCCCGCGCTGCGCTATGCCTACGAGCGCTTCGGCATCAGCCGCGCGGTGCTGCCGCGGGTGCTGTCGATCCAGCAGGTCGAACGCCTGTGCGAAGGCTCGCCGGTGCCGCTGGAGGTGTTCGCGTTCGGCAGCCTGTGCATCATGGTCGAGGGCCGCTGCCAGTTGTCGAGCTACGTCACCGGCGCCTCGCCGAACCGCCACGGCGTGTGTTCGCCGGCCAGCTTCGTGCGCTGGGAGGAACACGACGACGGTCGCCGCAGCGTACGCCTCAACCAGGTGCTGATGGACCGTTTCGAACCGCGCGAACCGGCCGGCTATCCGACCGTGTGCAAGGGCCGCTTCGAAGTCGGCGGCGAGATCTTCCACGCGCTGGAGGAACCGACCAGCCTGAACACGCTGGAGCTGCTGCCGCGACTGGCGCAGGCCGGCGTGGCGGCGTTGAAGATCGAGGGGCGCCAGCGCGGCGTGGCGTATGTGGGTTCGGTCACCCGCACCTGGCGTGCGGCGCTGGACCGCTACCGCGACGCTCCCGCCAGCTGGAGCCTGCAGCCCGGCTGGCAGCAGTCGCTGTCGAAACACGCCGAGGGTCACCAGACCACGCTCGGCCCCTATCACCGCTCCTGGCATTGACGATGACGACGATGAAACTGAGCCTCGGACCGCTGCAGTATTTCTGGCCGCGCGAACGCACGCTGGCGTTCTACCGCGAGGCCGCCGACTGGCCGGTCGACGTCATCTATCTGGGCGAGACGGTATGCAGCAAGCGGCGCGAACTCGGTACACGCGACTGGATCGCGCTGGCCGCCGAGCTTGCCCGCAGCGGCAAGCAGATCGTGCTGTCCTCGCTGGCGCTGATCGAAGCCGAGTCCGAGCTGGGCGCACTGCAGCGGCTGGTCGATCACGGCGACTGCTGGATCGAGGCGAACGACCTGTCCGCGGTGCAGCTGTGTCGCGAGCGCGGCGTGCCGTTCGTGGCCGGCCCCACGCTCAACGTTTACAACCACCAGACGCTGGCGATGCTGATGGAAGACGGCCTGCGCCGCTGGGTGCCGGGTGTCGAACAAGGCCACACCTTGCTGCGTGAATTGCGCGAGGCGATGCAGGCGCAAGGCAGGACGATGCCCGAGCTCGAAGTGATCGCATTCGGCCGGCTGCCGCTGGCTTTCTCCGCACGCTGCTTCACCGCACGCGCACTCGACGTGGCGAAAGACCAGTGCGGCTTCCGCTGCATCGACTATCCCGACGGCATGCCGCTGGCCACGCGCGAGGGCCGCCCGTTCCTGCGCATCAACGGCATCCAGATCCAGGGCGAGGAGATCACCGACCTCGGCCCCGAGCTGCCGGTGCTGCGCGAACTGGGCGTGGACATCTTGCGGCTGTATCCGCAGGCCGAAGGCATGGCCGAGATGGTGGCGCACTACCACCTCGCCCGCCGCTCACCGGTGGCGCCGCCACGCATCGGCGCGCGCAACGGCTACTGGTACGGCGAGCCGGGCATGCGCTTGACCGAAGCGCCGGCATGAGCGCCGCCGCTCAATACGCGTAACCCAGCACGGTGGCGTAGTGGCAGCCGGTGCCGGCAAGCACGAACAGATGCCAGATGAAATGGCTGTAGCGCAGCCGCTCGTGCAGCATGAAAAACACCACGCCCAGCGTATACGCCACGCCACCGCCGAACAGCAGGATCAAGCCGGCCGCCGGCATGTGCTGCCACAGCGGGCGGATCGCGATCAGCGCCATCCAGCCCATCGCCACATACAGCGCCGTGGACAGCCGCTCGAACCGCGCGCCCACCACCAGCTTGAACACCAGCCCCAGCAGCGCCAGGCTCCAGATCACGCCGAGCAGGGCCAGGCCCCAGCTGTCGCGCAACACGCCCAGTGCGATCGGTGTATAGGTGCCGGCGATCAGCAGGTAGATCGCGCCGTAATCCAGCCGCCGCAGCCACGCCTTGGCCCGCTCGTGCGACACCGCGTGATACAGCGTCGAAGCCATGTACAACAGGATCGTACTGCCGCCGAACACCGCCGCCCCCACCATCGCCGCGGTGCTGCCGACATGCACCGCGTTGACGATCAGGATCGGCAGGCCAACGATGGCCAGCACCACGCCGAGGCCATGGCTGATGCTGTTGGCAAGTTCCTCGCCAAAGGTCGATGGGCGTGAGGCTGGAATGGATGGCATGGGGCTCTTCCGGAGGATGGGAGTGGTGAAAGGCGATGGTGGCCGCCCGTGTGCAGGAGCCCGCTGGCGGGCCCCTGCGGCAGCAGTGCTGGTGTTGCCATCACACCCTGGCGAACACCAGGCTGGCGTTGGTGCCGCCGAAGCCGAAGCTGTTGGACATCACCGTGCGCAGCTGCGCATCGCGGCTTGCACGCACGATCGGGAAGCCTTCGGCGCGCGGGTCCAGCTCGTCAATATGGGCCGAGCCGGCGATGAAGCCTTCGTTGAGCATCAGCAGGCTGTAGATCGCCTCGTGCACGCTGGCCGCGCCGAGCGAGTGACCGGTCAGCGCCTTGGTCGAGGACAGCGGCGGCACCGCATCGGCGAAAACCTTGCGCACCGATTGCAGCTCCACGATGTCACCCAGCGGCGTGGCCGTGCCATGGGTGTTGAGGTAGTCGATCGGCGCGCGCAGGTTGGCCATCGCCATCTGCATGCAGCGCACCGCGCCTTCGCCGGACGGCGCCACCATGTCGGCGCCATCGGAAGTGACGCCGTAACCGACCAGTTCGGCATGGATGTGCGCGCCGCGTGCGCGGGCATGCTCGTATTCCTCCAGCACCAGCATGCCGCCGCCACCGGCGATGACGAAGCCGTCGCGGGCAACGTCATACGGGCGCGACGCGCGCTGCGGCGTGTCGTTGCTGCCGGTGGAAAGCGCGCCCATCGCATCGAACTGCGCGGTCATGCCCCAGTGCTCCTCCTCGCCGCCGCCGGCGAACATCACGTCCTGCGCGCCATGCCGAATCAGGTCCGCCGCGGCGCCGATACAATGCCCCGAGGTCGCGCAGGCGGCGGCGATCGAATAGCTCAGGCCGAGGATGCCGAATGCGGTAGCCAGCGTGGCCGACACGGTGGAGCACATCGTGCGCGGCACCATGAACGGGCCGACCTTGCGCACGCCCTTGTGGCGCAGCAGGTCGCCGGTCTCGATCTGCCAGCGCGGCGAACCGCCGCCGGAACCGGCGATCACGCCGGTGCGTGGGTGGCAGATGTGCTCGATGGCAAGCCCGGCATCGGCGATCGCCGAACGCATCGCCACGTAGGCGTAGGCGGCGGCGTCACCCATGAAGCGGCGCAGCTTGCGGTCGATCTCGGCATCCAGGTCGATCTCCGGCACGCCGGCGACCTGGCTGCGCAGGCCGAGTTCAGCGTAACCGGGCATCGCGCGGATGCCGCTGAGGCTCTCGTGCAGTGCGTGCGACACCGTCGCCGTCTGGTTGCCCAGGCACGACACGATGCCCATGCCGGTCACCACGACGCGGCGCATCTCAAAAGCCCTCGGTGGACTGGAACAGGCCCACGCGCATGTCGCTCGCCTCGTAGATCAGGCGGTCGTCGACGAAGGTCTTGCCGTCGGCGATCACCATGCGCAATTTGCCGCGCATCACGCGGCGGATGTCGATCTTGTAGCGCACCAGCTTCGCCGTCGGCATGACCTGCCCGGAAAATTTCACCTGGCCCACGCCCAGCGCGCGACCGCGACCGGGTTCACCCAGCCAGGGCAGGAAGAACCCGCTGAGCTGCCACATCGCATCGAGCCCGAGGCAACCGGGCATCACCGGATCGCCAAGAAAATGGCAGCCGAAAAACCACAGCTCCGGATGGATGTCCAATTCGGCTTGGATCAATCCCTTGCCATACGCCCCGCCTTCGGTGGCGATATGGGAAATGCGGTCGAACATCAGCATCGGCGGCGCGGGCAGTCGTGCATTGCCGTCGCCGAACAGTTCGCCCCGGCCACAGGCCAGCAGTTGTTCGTAATCGAGCGAAGATGGACGTGTCATGGAAGGCTCGCTGGGTGGGGAAGCTGCAGTTTGCACAACTGAATCTGCGCGCGTCTTGACGAGAGTCAGCCAGCGCCACTGATGAGGGCCACGGCAGGCGTTGCGGCATAGGGCATATCGCCGCAGCGCACCGCTTCAGCCGCGATCAAGCCGACAATGCGCGCCGAGGCTGCGCCGGCGCAACGCGGCCGCGCGCAGCAGCGATTTGGCCAGACGCATCTGCCAGCCGGCGTCCGCGGCAGCCGCACAGGCACGCCATGCGTCGCGCAATGACGATGCCTCGCGCACCGGACCGGCGGCATGCCACAGCAGCGTGCGCAACGCGGCCAGCGCTGCCGGTGGCAAACCGTCGCCACGCTCGGCCCAGCGATGGCTGCCCGGTCCACTGCGCACCGGCGCGGCAATCGCCAGCGCGGCGCCGAGCCGGCGACCGCACGCCACCCCTTCCAGCAGCGAATTGCTGGCCAGCCGGTTGGCGCCATGCACGCCGTTGCAGGCAACCTCGCCCACCGCGTGCAGGCCGGCCAAGGTGCTGCGCCCATCCAGGTCGGTGGCGATGCCGCCCATGTGGAAATGTGCGGCGGGCGTCACCGGCAGCGGCACCTGCCGCGGATCAAGACCATGCGCCAGGCACGCCGCCAGCACGGTGGGAAAGCGGAGGTTCCAGTCGCCACTCACCGCCGTCGCATCGAGCCAGACCTTGCCGCCCTCGCGCTGCATCTGCCAGACGCGGCGGGCCACCACATCACGCGGCGCCAGATCGCCGAGCGGATGCAGGCCGCGCATCAGCGGTTGCCCGGCGGCATCGAGCAGGCGCGCACCGGCGCCGCGCAGAGCCTCGGTGATCAGCGGCAGGCAATGGCCGTCGACATCCAGCGCGGTGGGATGAAACTGCATGAACTCCAGATCGCGCGACGCGGCGCCGCTGGCCAGGCCCAGCGCCAGCCCCGCACCATCCGCACCGGCCGGATTGCTGGTGTGCGCAAACAGCGCACCGATGCCGCCGGTGGCAAGCACCACCGCGGCGGCCTCCATGTGTTGCCGGCGGCCACGCTCGTCGCGGGTGCGCACACCGACCACGGCACCATCGCGCAACAACAGCGCATCGACATCGACGCCACCGCGCCACTGCACATGCGCCGACGACTGCACCCTGGCGCGCAGCGCGCGCACCAGCGCCGCGCCGGTGGCATCGCCGCCGGCGTGCACGATGCGCGCGGCGCCATGGCCGCCCTCGCGACCCAGCTGCAGGCTGCCGTCGACGCCGCGATCGAACCGCACGCCCTGCTGCTGCAACCAGGCGATCGCGCCCGGCGCCTCGCCGGTCAGCCATTGCACCGCAGTCGCGTCGTTGTGCCGGGCGCCCGCCTCGATGGTGTCGCCGGCATGCGCAGCGGTGCTGTCGTGCGGATCGAGCGCGGCGGCGATGCCACCCTGCGCCAGCGCGCTGGCACTGCCGCTGCCGTCGTGCGCACGGCACAGCAGGCGCAC
Source organism: Rhodanobacter sp. T12-5 (assembly GCF_008329435.1). Taxonomy (GTDB): domain Bacteria; phylum Pseudomonadota; class Gammaproteobacteria; order Xanthomonadales; family Rhodanobacteraceae; genus Rhodanobacter. Next base: position 459,849 of record NZ_NPKN01000001.1, on the reverse strand, counting down.
CGGCGCCGGCGCCGCGGCAAGCGCCGTGACCAGACCGGCCACGCCACCGCCTACCACCACGATGGGTCGACGTTCGCGCCTCACACGGTTTCGCGCCGACCCACGGCCAGCATCCGCTGCAGCGCCGCGCGGGCACGCACGGCAACCTGCGGCGGCACCTCCACGGCATGCCTCAGGTCACGCAGGGCTTCGTAGATCTTCGGCAGGGTGATCCGCTGCATGTGCGGACACAGGTTGCACGGCTTGATGAATTGCGTCGCCGGGAACTGTGCGCGCAGGTTGTCGGCCATCGAGCACTCGGTGATCAACGCGACGCGTGCCGGCTTTTCGCGTTCCAGCCACTTGCCCATGGCCGTGGTGGAACCGACGAAATCCGCCTCGGCGAGTACCTCCGGCGGACACTCCGGATGCGCCACCAGCATCGCGTCGAACTGTTCGCGCGCGTGCCGCGCCTGTTGCGCGGTGAACTTCTCGTGCACCTCGCAGCGGCCGTGCCACAGCACCAGCTCGACCCGGGTCTGGCTGGCGACGTGGCGGCCCAGGTACTCGTCGGGCAGGAAGATCACCTTGCCCGTGCCCATCGACTCGACCACCTGCACCGCATTCGCCGAGGTGCAGATCGCGTCGGACTCCGCCTTCACCGCGGCCGAGGTGTTGGCGTAGCTCACCACCGGCACGCCGGGGTGTTGCGCGCGCAGCGCACGCACGTCGGCGGCAGTGATCGACGAAGCCAGCGAGCAGCCGGCTTCGAGGTCGGGAATCAGCACGGTCTTTCCCGGCGCCAGGATCTTTGCGCTCTCGGCCATGAAGTGCACGCCGCACAACACGATCAGGTCGGCGTCGCAGTCGGCCGCCGCCTGCGCCAGGCCGAGCGAGTCGCCGGTGATGTCGGCCACGCCGTGGAAGATCTCCGGCGACTGGTAGCTGTGCGCCATGATCACCGCACCGCGCTGCTTCTTCAGCGTGTTGATGGCTTCGATCCACGGCAGGTGCAGGGATATTTCCAGGCACGGCACCAGCGGTTCCAGGCGCTCGGCCAGCGCGGCGTACTCGTGTTCGAGTTCGTCGCGCCAGACCGGCACGGGCAGCGTTGCGGAGGCGGTCATCGTGATCGCTTTTCAGGGGAGGGAAACGGGATGGCTCAGACGGCTTCGCCGCGGTGTGCGGCGCGGGCGGCGCGGGCGAAGCGCGCGCCGCGGTTCAGCGCGATGCGCAGTCCCAACGGCACCGACTCCCACGGCAACCGCTCCAGCAGGTTGCGCGCGGTAAGGCCGAGCTCGGTATCGCCGGTGAGCTCCAGCGCGCGCTGGAAGAACAGCGTGTCGGCATCTTCCAGCCGGCTGGCCAGCAGCAGCAGATCGGTGGCACTGCCGCGCACGCTGGCTTCAGGTACGCCATCACCGACGCACAAGCGTCCATCGCACCATTCCAGCACCCAGCACAGTTGCAGGTCGCTGACCTCGATCCCGAGCCGGCGACCGCGCATGAAATCCAGCGTGCCGTCCTGCAGCGGCACGGCGAGCACGCGCGCCATCGCACGCTCCAGCAGGTTGCGTTGCCAGCGCTGTGGCAGCGCGCGCAGCAGCGGCGCGAGCCGGCGCGGCGGTGGCAGCAGGCGCAACCAATGCAGTGCGCGGGATTCGGAGCGAAGCGTGTCGGGCATGATGGGCTGCATCATGGCGGGAGACGGCGCGAGCGCGCCTTGATCGAGGTCAATCGCCATGCCCTGCTGACGACAGGCATCGACGATCGCGAGGTCCAGCAGACCCGCCGCGGTATCCGCCGGCAGATCCAGCCGGTGTGCCAGCGACTGGGTGCGCGTGCGCACCTGCCGCTCGCGCGCCAGGTCACGCGGCGGCACGCCGGCACGCGGCTTCAGCGCCGCCACCACGCGCACCAGCCGACGGCGTGCGGCGAGCAGCACGATCAGGCCATCGTCGACACGGTCGATCGCACCGCGCATGCGCGCCAGCGCGAGACGCTCAGGGTTGGGCAGCAACATCGGCAGGCTCCATGGGTGATCCGGCGGTCATCGCCTCAAACAGTGCCAGCGCCGCCGGGCGCACCTCGGCCGCGTATACCTGCTGCGCCTCGGTGAGATTGAAATCGGCATGCTGGCGCTTTCGCACACCGTAGTCGGACAGCACCAGGTGCGTGTCGGCGACGACGCCTGCATGCGCAAGACAGGCCGAGGCGCACTTCAGCACGCAGCCATCCAGCGCCAGGATGCGACGCCCGCTCTGCGCCGTGCGCACCAGGGCGGTAACGCCACCGCCGACGCCGGCGATGCAGGACATCTCGGCGATGCCTTCGCGATCCAGCTTCAGCGCCAGATGGTTGGCCATCTGCGCCGCACTCGAACAGCCGGAACAGGAATAGACCAGCGGCAACTTCGCGCTCACGGGCGATCCTCCAACGCCAACAGAAAACCATGTGCGCGCCTGCGTACGCCGCGCAGCGCCGACCACACGCCCAGCCACGCGAACAGCAGCGCCAACCCGGCGGCGCGCGCCAGCCAGGCCGAAGGCCACAACGCCGCGGCCGGCAACAGCAGCAGCGGCAGTTGCGCCAGCAGCACACCGAGTTTGTCGCTGTCGGGCAGCAGCCGCTGCACACCGGGCAACTGCACGCCGCGACCGCACACCCGGTGCAACTCGATCCAGCCGATGAAGGCGACGATCTCCAGCGCCATGCCGAGCAGCAGCAGCGGCAAGGCGATACCCAGCCCCAGCACCGCAGCCAGCAGTCCGCCACGCGGCCCGGCGACCAGTGCCAGCGCCGCCAGCGACAGCACGATCAAACCGGCACGCCAGCTCCACAGCAGCGGGCTGCGGCGTTGCCGCGGCGCGCGCCACTGCAGCCACAAGGCGGCGCCTGCAAACAGCATTGCATGCAACGCCACCGTACCGACCAGCCAGCGGCCATCGGCGTGAGTCAAGCGCCACCACGCTGCGCCGGACAGCATCACCAGCGCGCTGCCGAGCCACAGCGCCTGCACCCGTGCGGGAAGCGTTCCGGTGCCCTGGAACATCGGCATCACCACCCGCGCCACGCTGGCCAGCAACACCACGATCCAACCCAGCACGCCCCAGCTGGCATGCACGTCGACCAGCGCGCCCACCGGCCACGCCCACCCGTCAGCAAGAGCCAGCGCCAGTGCACCACCGAGCAGCGCAGTGAGCACGCCGAACCCGATCGCCACGCCGAGCCCCGCGCGCAGCAGCCGCTGCCCGACCGCTGCCAGCAGGCCGGGCAAGGTCATCGCGGCGAGCAGAACGAAAGCCAGCGGCAATAGCACCGCGGCACCAAGCAGTGCCGCACGCCACCTCTGATGCAGCCCCGCCACCAGCAGCAGCGCGCCGAGATTGAACAGGACATGCAGCGGCGCTCCCAACAACGCGCTGCCACGCACCCGCACCCCGGCGGCCGCGGGAAGAAACTGCAGCATGCTGCCGAACATCACGTTGCCGAGCACGCCGAGCGTGAACACATGCACCAGTGCCAGCGTGGCCGGATGCCAGCGTGAGCGCAGCAAGGCATCACCATCGACGAACAACAACATGCCGGCGAGCACGCCCCACAGCGGCGCACTCAGCAGGAAGCGGCGCGGCAACGAGACCGCGGGCGCCTGATCAAGCGCCAGCCGGGCCATCGTCATCCCGACGGCGGATCAACACTCGTGCGGTGCCGCCCGGCAGCGTGACCGCCGACGTGTACAGCCCGCGCGTCGCCAGCGCATCGAGCAAGGGCATCGGCAACAGCGGCGTGAGCACCTGCACCGACTGCCCGGGCAGCAACGCATCGGCCGCCTCCAGCGCGCGCAGCATCGGCTCCGGTGACGGCAGCCCGCGCAGATCGAGTTCGGCCGGCGCGGCGTTGTCGGCTCGGTGCGGGTACAACGACTGGATAGCTTGCATGGCGCTATATCAACGCAGCACGGGCGCGCGCGCGCTGACCTGGGTCAACGCACCCGCAGCAAGGCTGCCCTCGGTCAATGCGCGTTCGCCAACGCCTGCTGTCCATGCCATTCGAGTTGCAGCCACAGCTTGGCGCTGTCGCGACCCAGGCCGTCGGCGCGATAGTCCGCCACCTTGATCAAGCCCGTGAGGCCGGTTGCCAGCGGAAAGCTCAGCGAAGCATTCCACTCGCTGCCGTAACGGCCACCGCGATCGGCATGGTAGTCGTGGTACGACACCACCCAGCCCAGCTTGCTGGCAGGACCGGTGCGGCCGAGGTTGCCACCGACGCCCACATAGCGATCTTCCAGGCCGCCGGCAGGCGTCACGTTGAACTGGTCATCCCAGCCGTTGAACGCATGCAGCGTGGCCAGCGGTGTCTGCAAGGCATGCTGGCCGTTGCCGCCCAGATGCTCCCAGCCCAGCTTGGCGGTGATCCCTTGCAGCGTCCATGTCGGTTCGAGCAGCCAGTAGTTGTGCGCGAAGTGCAACGGGTTGTTGGCGTAGTCGACCTGCCGCGCTGCCTCCAGCGTCCAGCCCGGACCGTTGCCATCGTGCAGTGCCTTGCCGCTCCAGCGCAGGCCATAGGTCTCGCTGGACGCGCTGGCCACGTCGCGGTCTTCATGCAGGTAGGCATAGCCCACCCATTGCTGCGCGCCTTGCGTCCACGCGGCGTTCAACAGGTGGGTATTCAGCCGGCGCTCGCGCGCCAGCGGGTTGAGCGCATCGCGGCCGGCCACGCGGTGCACGCGATCGAGCCAGTCATAACGCAGCGTCAACGCGGCCAGCGGCTGCCATTGCAGCGCCACCGCATCGTAGGTCTGCTCGTGCTGGCGCCAGCCGCTGTTGCCGACCCAGCGCTGGTTGTCCAGCAGCAGTCGCTGGCGGCCCGCGGTCACGCCGAACGCATCGCCCTGCCAGCCCAGCCAGGCCTGGTTGAGTTCGCTGCCGCGCGGGTCGGTGATCGCCGGATACTGTGTGCGGCCATTCGCGCCACTGTTGTAATGCTCGCCGGCACTGGCCACGCCGGCGCCTTCCAGCAACGCGCTCCAGCCATCGCCGAATTTCGCGCGCAGGCCGAGCCGCAGTCGCAAGGTGTCGGCATTGGCGTCGTGGCTGAAGGCGTCGTCGTCGACTTGCTCGCGGCGCAGGCGCGCGTCCCACTCCAGTTGCAGCGGCGCGTTGACCGGCGCTGCCTGCGTGCCGGTGCCGTCGGCCCAGACCGATGGCGCGGTCATCGCCGTGGCCAGAAGGCATGCGACGGGAAGAATCCTGCGTGTCGTTTTCATCGTGGTTTCCCCTTGTGGATGCGCGCAGTCTGCGCACACCAGGGCACCGACAAATTGACCGCGGTCAGGCCGGCTCGATGAACAGGCCTGCTGTGACAACACGCCACGGGCATGCACACGAGAACGCCGCCATGACGGCGGCGCTTCGATGCACGACGGACGTACAGACGTCCATATCGCGGGAGGCTCAGTGCCTGGAAACAGTCTCGGTGATCGCCTTGACGAAGGCCGGGTCGAGCCTGCCGATCACGTTGGTGCGCGCCGCGATGCGGCCCTCGCCGTCGAGCAGGATCAACTCGCTGCTGTGGTTGAACTCGCCATCCGGCAATTGCCGGTACTGCAGGCCGAGTACGCCGGACAGCTGCCGCACCTGCGCCGGCTCGGCGCGGGCCAGGGTCCAGAAGCGTGGATCCAGCTTGCGCTTGTCGGCGTAGCTGCGCAGGGTGGCGACGTCGTCCCTGGCCGGGTCGAAACTCACCGCGAGCAGGTCGATCTGCGAGCGGATCGACGGGTCCAGTGCGTTGCGGGTCAGCCGCAGGCTGTCGATGATCAGCGGGCAGACCATCTTGCACGAGGTATAGAACATCGTCACCAGCTGTGGCCGGCCACGACGTGCCGACAGCATCTGCGACTGGCCGTCCTGGCCGGTGAGTTGCACCGGCAGCTGGTACACCGAATCACCCGGCAGCGGCTGCGCCGCCTGGACGCTGCCGCCCAGCAGCAGGAGCATCGCGACAAAAGACAGCAGGCGTTTCATGGCGTTTCCTCAATCGGACTTCGCGCAGCGGAAGCCCATGTTGTTGGTGGTGTCGGCGGCCTTCAGCGCGGACAGCATCGCGATGCGCATCAGCACCGCGTAGTTTTCCTTGTCCTGCATGCTGAGTGCGCCGGCACCGCAGAATTTCAGCAGATCCGGATCGCCCTGATCGCGGCTGTCGCTGGCGACCATCAAGGCGTTGAAGTCGTCGACCCACTCCCACACCAGGCCATTGATGTCGCGCACGCCGTAGATGTTGGCGGCACCGCCGATCTGCGGCAAGGCCGTGGTGGATGGCCGCGAGTACCAGCCCAGGATGCTTTCGCGCCAGGCCGGGTCGGCGCGTGCATCGCGGCGGGTGGCATCGGCCGCTGCCGCGAACTCCCACTCGTACCAGCTCGGCAGGCGCGCCCGCTCGCTTTCGCAATAGGCCTGCGCGGCAAACCAGCTGACCCGCGTCACCGGCTGGCGCGGCAGCACTTCGTCACCCAGCGTATCGGCGCTGGCCCACTGCGTGAGGTAACGCGCATCGGCAAGGATGCGCGCCACCTTGTCGCGCCGCCATGCGGGATGCGCTTTCACGAAGGCCAGGAACTCGGCATTGGTGACCAGCTCGGTGCGCAGGCGGAACGGCGCGACCTGCGCCGGCGCCGCCTTGCCATCCGCCGGCAGCACGCTGGTGAACGTGCCTCCCGGCAGGGCGGCGTATTCCGCCGCCGCTGCCGGAAGCGCCAGCAGCAGGCCCAGGCAGGCCAGTGCCAGAGCACGCATCTCAGTGCTCCGCTGCCGGTGCCGACGCTGCAGCCGCGCGTGCCTTGGCCACCTCATCCTTGCTGAACTGGCCACCCGGGTTGCCCCAGCTGTTCAGCACATAGGTCAGGATGTTGGACACCTCGTCGTCGGTCAGCTGCGACATCGGTGGCATCACCGAATCGTATTCGTGACCGTTGACGGTGACCTTGCCGGTCAGGCCGTGCGTCACGATGGTCATGGCGCGCTTCGGATCGGCCGCGAGGAGATCCGACTTCGCCAGCGGCGGGAACACGTTCGGCAGGCCCTCGCCGTTGGCCTGGTGGCAGACCGAGCAGGTGCCGGCGAACAGTTGCTTGCCCGCGGCGATCTGGTCTTCCTTGGTCAGCGTACCGGCGGCATGCGCCGTGGCGGCGGTGGTCACGGCCTGCAGGTTGCTGCCGGCGCGGTCACCCAGGTAGACCGAGTCCACCTCCTTGCCCGAGTAGACCGACTTGTTCTCCGAGCCGTCCACTTTCAGGATGCCCAGCGCGCCCTTGTTGAACGCGCGGAAGATCGAGTGGTCGACCAGCACGTAGCTGCCCGGCACGTCGGTGCGGAACTCCACGATCGCGGCACCGCCGGAGGGGATCAGCGTGGTCTGCACATTGTGTTGCGCCACCGTGCCGCCCTCGGGCTGCACCTTGTCGAAGATCTCGCCGATCACGTGGAAGCTGGAGATCAGGTTCGGGCCGCCGTTGCCCACGAACAGGCGCACCTTCTGGTTGGTCTTGGCGGTCAGCGCGTTGTCGCCGGTGATCGAGCCTTCCTTGCCGTTGAACAACACATAGGTCGGACGCTCGTCGATCGCCTTCTCCATGTCGAACGGCTGATGGCCCTTCTCGCGATACTTCCCGGTGGTGTAGAAGTCGCCCTGCATCACGTAGTACTCGTGATCGACCGGGCTCAGGCCCTCCGGCGGCTCGACCAGGATCAGCCCGTACATCCCGTTGGCGATGTGCATGCCGACCGGCGCGGTGGCGCAGTGGTAGACGTAGATGCCCTGGTTGAGCGCCTTGAAGGTGAACTGCGACTCGTGCCCCGGCGCAGTGAAGCTGGACGCCGCACCACCACCCGGACCGGTCACGCCGTGCAGGTCGATGTTGTGCGGCATCTTGTCGTTGGGGTTGTTCTTCAGGTGGAACTCCACCGTGTCGCCCTGGCGCACGCGGATGAAGCTGCCCGGCACGGTGCCGCCGAAGGTCCAGAACGTGTAGCTCACGCCCTCGGAAATCGGCATTTCCTTTTCGATCACCTCCAGTTCCACGATGACCTTGGCCGGGTAGTTGCGATGGATCGGTGGCGGCACGTGCGGCGGACTGGTCAGCACGGCGTGGATCGGCTCGCCCTGCGGCGGGCCGAAGTCGCCGCGCTCGGAGGCGACGGAGGTACTGGGAGTGGGTGTGGCTGCCATCGCGGCCGGGCCGGACGAGGCAGAAGGTTTGCCGGAACATGCCACCAGCGCAAGCATCGCGGCGGCGGCGAGGTAAAGGTGCGGACGCGTCATCAACGTTCTCCCTGGGTTCGGCTGCCAGCCTATGGGAACGCAGTATGTCGTGTTTGACCTGGGTCAAACGGGAATGATTCGAGGCCTCGCTGCGTCACCCTGCCACAGCCCGAGACTCGCCCCGCTTCAGCCCGGCTTGCCGTCCACGCGCGGTGTCAGGTAGATCCATGCCGAGCGCAATACCCACGGCAGGAACGCCAGCAGCCAGCCGTACGCGGCGATCACCAGCCACAGGTAGACGTCGCCGCCGAACTCGGCGCGGATGCGCACCAGCGCCACCAGCTGCAGCAGCGCGAAACACACCCATGGCACCGCGCCCATCTGCATCGGCCGGCCCGAGTGACCCTGGGTCACGCGCGTCACCATCGCCACCAGCATCGAGCCGAAGTAGCCGATCGCCAGCGCATGCAGCGGCGCGCGGAAGAACAGCAGCTCGCCGCTGCGGGCATAGATCACGTCCTGCACGGCATACAATGCGAAGGCCACCGGCAGCCACGCAAAGGACAGGTGCAGCACGGCCAGCACGCCGGGCCGCATCGCCTTCCACGGTTGCCACGCCAGCGCATGCCAGGCGAATACCAGCGCCAGCGGAATGTCGGCCAGCCACAGCCAGCCCAGCGCGCCGCGCCAGTCCAGCAGCAAGTGCGCCAGCAGCAGCGCCCACACCACCGGCAGGCTCCAGCGTGGGCGGATCACCACATAACCCTTGATCACGTTGCCGCTGAAGAACGGCAGCATCCGGTGCGTCACGGAAAAGAAGATCGGCAGCAGCAAGCCGAAGGTACCGATCCGCACCGCCAGTTGGGCGCAATCGTCCGGTGCGCCGAACAGGAAAGCGATGAAGGCGATCAGGCCAAGCGTGCCCAGCGCGATACCCAGCACGCACGAACGCGCGTGATCGTTGCGGTCGCGCGATGCCCGCAGCACCGACGCCAGCGTGTACAAGCCGATCAGGTAGCCGATCAGCATCACCAGAAAACCCAGCTTCAGCAGCCACGGCATATTCAGCAGCCCCACATTCGCCAGTACATAGCCGCCGAACACGCAGCCGGCCACCGGCACATAACGCGAACGAGGCAACGCCGGCCGGTTCAACCAGCGCGGGAACACCGTCAGGAGAAAGCCGAACATGAAAAGCGGGAACATGCCGTACTGGATCAGCATGCCGTGCGCATACGCCGGCGTGATCGTCGGCTGGGGCCAGCCACCCAGCCCGAACCGCATCCACGTCAGCTCCACCGCCCACCAGGCCATGCTGAGCAACACGGCGATGGAGCCGGCCAGAAACAGCAGTCGATGGGGCGCCGAGGCGAGCAAGGCCGGGAGCTCGGCGAACGTGGCGGGCCTGGTCGCGGAAGCGGAAGACGAAGGTTCAGCCATGATGGCAGCCAACTCGAATGAGAATGATTCGTCATGGTGGCAGGTCAGGGAAAGCCGTGCCCATGATCTGGGTCACGCACTGACGGCAGTCACGCTCGCGGGGCAGCAGAAAGGCCGCGGTGGGCCTTGGCGGCTCGAGGACAGCAGCCGGCGCGGCGCGGAAATCAGCCGGCAGACAACGCGGCGAGGTAGCTGGCATGCCAGGTCGCGGCCCGCGGCAACCCGCGCGGCGGCAAGCGGCCGGCGCGTCGTCAGATTCGCACCACACGTGCTGGCGTATGCTCGGCGCGCTTTGCCGGGTCGCGAAGCGCCTGGGGGATTCCATGACCCACCACAATCGGGGCGGCCGCCCCGAGGGAGGCATTCATGAAACGCATGACTGTATGGCTGGTACCCGTGATCGCGCTGCTGTGCATCGGCGGCGTCCAGGCAGCCGAAAAGGACACGGCGAACATCGTCCGTGATTACACCGACACGGTGGCTCCGGCGGATCAACAAGCCTACGAGACGGGCATGAAGAGCTACAACCAATGTCTGGCCGAGCATGGGTTCAAGTACACGTGGACGAGCTGGGCGCACGAGACCGGCGACGTGTACAGCTACTCCTACGTTACCGACCCGCTGACATGGGCCAGCTTCGATGCGATGCACGAGGCCGGCAAGGCCTGCGACGCCACGTTCAAGGCGCAAGTGAATCCGCACCTGAAAGGCGAGACCAGCGTCTTCATGCAGGGCGATCCGGAACTCAGGAACATGCCGGCAGGCAGGCTCGGCGTGCCCGCCTTGATCGAGGTCACCTACTTCAAGCTGAAACCCGGCCACCGCGAGGCGTTCAAGGATGCGGCCAGGAAGATCTATGTTGCCGCGGAGAAGAGCAAGTGGGCTGGCCACTCCATGTTGAACGAAGTCGTCGAGGGTGGCGAGGGTTCGCCGGATTTCCTGCTGGTCAGCCCGGGCAGCAACTGGGCGGATCTCGGCAAGGAGATGAACCCGGGCTTGTGGAAGATGGTCGAGGGCGTTTACGGCAAGGCGGATGCGGATGCGCTGCGCCAGACCATCCGTGATTCCATCCAGGACAGTTCGGCGCACGTGGACAGCTACAACGCGGAGCTGTCCTACAAGGCGGCCGGCAAGTGAGCTAGTCGCGAACCGAAAGGGCGGCCCGCGCCGCGGACCGTCCCTTTCCTCTGCCGATCTGCGTCGTCCATCAGTCCCGCAGCAACGCCTGCCCGATCGGCGACCCAACATGGCGTTCAATTGATCCCGGTCAACACCGGTCCACGCCGCGTCGCGCACGCTGCACCCATCCATACGGGAGGCACGAGCATGGGCAGGCTCAGCGGCAAGGTGGCATTGGTGACCGGCGGCGCGGTGGGCATCGGCGCCGCCTGCGTCGCCCGCATGATCGAGTCCGGCGCACGAGTGGCCATCGTCGACCTGCATGACGACACCGGCCGGAAACTGGCCGAACAGCTTGGCGCCAACGCGCGCTATATCCATGCCGACGTATCGGTGGAGGCCGAGGTGGCGGCCGCAATCGCCGGTACCGTGGCGGCATTTGGACGGCTGGACGTCCTGGTCAACAACGCCGGCATCGCCGGGGCGAACAAGCCTACGCACGAGCTCACCGAAGCCGAGTGGGACCGGGTGCAGGCGGTCAACGTGAAAGGCGTGTTCTTTTGCACCAAGCATGCGATCGCGCCGCTGCGCGCGGCCGGCGGCGGCAGCATCATCAACCTGTCGTCGATCTACGGCCTGGTCGGCGCGCCCGACCTGCCGCCCTACCATGCGTCCAAGGGCGCGGTGCGGCTGATGAGCAAGACCGACGCGTTGATCTATGCAGCCGACCGCATCCGGGTCAACTCGATCCACCCCGGCTTCATCTGGACGCCGCTGGTGGAGCAGCACATCGCCACGATGGGCGGCGACCCCGAACAGCACCGGCGCGAGGTCGGGGCGCTGCATCCGCTCGGCCACATGGGCGAACCGGACGATATCGCCTGGGGCGTGGTCTACCTCGCTTCCGACGAGTCGAAGTTCGTGACCGGCAGCGAGCTGGTCATTGATGGTGGTTATACCTGCCGCTGATCATCGAGAAAATAGAGGAGTTCGCCATGTTCAAGCACATCCTGCTGCCCACCGACGGTTCCGAACTGTCCCTGCACGCTGTCGACATCGGCCTCGAACTGGCCGCCAAGCTGGGAGCCCGCGTGTATGCGTTCCACGTGATCGTCCCGTTGCCCGCCTCCGCCTATTTCGCCGAGTTCATCCTGGTCGAACCCGAATACACCAAGGAAGCCAGCGCCAACGCCGAACGCTACCTGGCCGATGTGCGCCAGCGCGCGGCGGCTGCCGGCGTCGCTTGCGAAAGCGGCAGCGAGTCCGATACGCGTCCCTACTCCGCCATCGTCGACGCTGCCCGCAAGCACCAGTGCGACCTGATCGTGATGGCCTCGCACGGCTGGCGCGGCTTCGACCGGCTGCTGCTGGGCAGCGAGACACACAAGGTGATCCTCAACGGCGACGTGCCAGTGCTGGTTTGCCGTTGAGCAACACCTCGGCGCGAGCGGCAGCCCTACCGATGCATGGGCGAGGTTCACCTCGGCACCGCACCCCGGGGGCAACGCGTCAGCGACGGGGAAATTCCTGCGCATCCGGCTCCGCGTAAAGCCGCACACCAGATACCACCTTGCCGGAAGCACCCATGGTCGACCGCAAGAACACCGAAGACGGCGGCGTCGAAAAGCCGTTGTGGGCCAACCTTAGCGCGGGTCTGGTCACGGGTGCGGCGGACGACGACCCCAGCGGCATTGCCACCTACTCGCAGGTAGGCGCCGCGTTCGGTTACGGCATGCTGTGGTGCATCCTGGTGACCATGCCGTTGATGATCGCGATACAGGCGGTCAGCGCCGGCATCGGCCGCGTCACCGGCCACGGTTTGCTGGACGGCATGCGCAAGCACTATCCCCACCCGCTGGTATACGCGCTGACGGCCTCCCTCGTGATCGCCAACGTCATCAACCTGGCGGCTGACATCGGCGCCATGGGTGCCGCGCTGAAACTGCTCGTTGGCGGGCCGGCGCTGATCTATGCCGCGGGTTTCGCCCTGCTGTCGCTGGTGCTGCAAGTGTTCATCCCGTTCACCCGCTATGCCCCGATCCTCAAGCTGCTCACCCTCAGCCTGTTCGCCTACGTGGCCACCGTGCTGGTGATCGACGTGCCGTGGCTGGCTGTGCTCAAGAGCCTGGTGCTGCCGCCCATCACGTGGAACGCGTCGTACGCCGTCGGCCTGGTCGCGCTGCTCGGCACCACCATCAGCCCCTATCTGTTCTGCTGGCAGGCAGCACAAGAGGTCGAGGAAATGGAGTCGAGCAATCGCCGCAAGCCCTTGCGCCGAGCGCCAAAGCAGGCACCCAGCGCCTTGCGTCGCATCGGCATCGACACCACGGTCGGCATGATCTTCTCCAACCTGATCTCCTTCTTCATCATTCTCACCACTGCCGTCGTGCTGCACGCGCACGGCAAGGTCGACGTCCAGACTTCAGCCGAAGCGGCCGCAGCATTGCGGCCGCTGGCTGGCGACCTGGCATTCGCGCTGTTTGCCGCCGGCATCATCGGTACCGGCCTGCTCGCCGTGCCGGTGCTGGCCGGTGCCACCGCCTACGCTGTCGCCGGCGCTTCCGGCCAGCGCAGCGGGCTGGAGTACAAGCCGCAAAACGCCAGGTTTTTCTATGGTGTGTTGATCGTCGCCAGTTTCGCCGGCATCGCGCTGAACCTGACCCCGCTCGATCCGATCAAGGCGTTGTACTGGAGCGCGGTGATCAACGGCGTGACTGCCGTACCGCTGATGATCGTGATGATGCTGATGGGCTCGCGGCGCAAGGTCATGGGCAAATTCACCATGCCGTGGCCGCTGAAGATTTTCGGCTGGCTGGCCACGGCGGCGATGGCAACGGCGGCCGTGATGATGTTCGTCACGTGGGGGAAATGAAGGCGCCGTAGCTGAGCTGCCCGCGGCAAGTAGCGCGGCATTCCGGGCACCGGCTCAATGACGAACGCCTTCACGCGGATCGCGTCGGCGACAGCCAGCCACGGCGGCAAGCACGGCGACAGCGGCCACGCTGCCGAGCAAGGCGAGGAACATGTCTTGCTGGGCGTCCCATGGATCGCCCTGGGTGCCCAGGTAGGCGACACCCAGGTCCCCACCGAACCACACGGCTGCGCCCCATTCGAACAATTCATACAACGCCGAACTGGCTGTCATCAGGCTGATCGGCACAATCCAGCGCCAGGCACCACGAGGCGACGTGCGCGCCGCTGCCAGCTCCACTACGGCCGGGGTCACCAGCAGGCCGTACGAGAAATGGATGGCGCGGTCGAAGTGATTGCGCGAAACGCCCAATGCGTCGTTCAGCGAAAATCCGGACAACGCGGAAAACCAGCGATCCCAAGGCACTTCGGAGTAGGTGTAGTGCGCGCCGACCTCGTGCAACAGCAAGAATACGAACAATGCCGCATAGCTGGCATTGGACAACCGCAGGCGGCGAAAGCCCAACATCAACAAGGGCAGCGCCAGCAGCACCAGCACATTCTCCATCGCCCAGTCTTGGCGATACCGGGGTGCGACGCCAAGGGCCACCACCACGATCACGAAAACGGCCAGCAAAAACGCTGGAAATCGCGCTCCTTTTTGCCTGGTTCGATCATTCATGCTGAGCCGTATCGACGGTCGATGCGTGGCGTCCATGGTGACACGATGGCATACCAGTCAGACAGCGGGCCGGCGGCTGCACGAGAGACCTCCTCCACAAGCGAAAAGCAACGCGACGCTTCCTTCACGGCAAATCGAGCCGTCTCTTGCCATGGCGGCGACGATCCATCACGAACAGGCGCTTAACGGGGCGCTGCTAGGATCGGCGATTCACGCCCGGCCGGCAGACAGATTCACCCGATGATCCGATTCCTGCGCCACATTGTCGTCACGGCGCCGCTGCTTGTCGGCGGCTTCGCTCCCGCGCATGCGGCCGACGATTCGCTGGCGCAGGCGCTGGGCAAGTTGGCCCCGCATGCCAACGTGCAGGTCATCGAGCTGGCGCTGGCCGCCACCGAATGCGCTGCCGCCCAGGGGCAGGCACCAGCCGATCGCTTGGCGGTGATTGATTACTCGCTGCCATCCACCGAGCCGCGCCTGTGGGTGTTCGACCTGGTCTCGCGCAAGCTGCTGTTCCATGAGCTGGTGGCGCATGGGCGCAACACGGGCGAAAACTTCGCCCGAAGATTCTCCAATCAGGCAGGCAGCCTGGAATCCAGCCTCGGCCTGTTCCGGACCAGTGGCACGTACGTCGGCCACAATGGCTATTCGCTGCGCATGGATGGACTCGAGCCGGGTGTCAACGATCACGCCCGCGAACGTGCACTGGTGATCCACGGCGCTTCCTATGTCAGCACTGCCGCCGCCAGCGGACAGGGGCGGATCGGCCGCAGCTGGGGTTGCCCGGCCGTACGCAATGCGGTCGCCCGACCGCTGATCGATGCCTTGAAAAGCGGCCAATACGTTTTCTCGTTCTATCCCGATCCGAACTGGCTGAACACCTCGCCGTACCTGAAGTGCCGAACCGCACGCGCGGTGGTCGGCGCCGTTGCACCGCCGTGAGTCTGCCGCGCTCTGCCACGGGCGAGTAGCCGACCGCGTGCCGCCAGACTCATCCGGCACAACGAGCCGGTCAAGATCGACTGAGCCATCCCGGCAGCATGCGCGACAAGGTGTTGTCGCGCATCCCGTAGTGGTGGAACAGCGCGGCCGCCGCGTGCAGGCCGACCAGGTAGTAGCCGACCGTGCCGATGGTTTCGTGAATCTCTTTCAGCGAATCGGCGAGCGCCTTGTCCGCCCCCACTAGCGCCGGCAACTGCAGGCCGAAGAACGGAACCGGCTTGCCGGTAGCGCTGAGGGCAAGCCAGCCGAGCAGCGGCATCGCGATCAGGAAGAGGTACAGCGCCAGGTGCATCAGCCCGGCCAGGCGGTCCTGCCACACCGGTGGCGCCGGCCGGATCGGCGGCGTCGCCCCCGCCGCGAAGCGGATCGCCAACCGCACGAAGACCAGCGCAAACACGCCAAGGCCCAGCATGAAATGCCAGGTCTTCAGGCCCTCGCGCAGGTCGCTGCCGCGCGGATAGAAGCCGCGCAATTCGATGCAGGCATACACGGCGACCAGCAACAAAAGCATCAGCCAGTGCATGCCGATCGACAACGAGCCGTAACGGTCGGTGGTGTTTTTCCAGTCCATGGCAATCTCTGAAGAAAAGGGGTTGGCAACTGCCGGCTCGACGCGATCGCGCGCCGCTCCGGTCCATGCGGGGAGAGCGTGCGATGAAACATCCGCGCGCGACTTGATCCCGGTCAAATACACGCTGAAATTTCGCCCTGCCGCGCTACGGGGCGGCCAGACGAACTCACCTGCCCGGTTCGCGAAGAGCCCTCTCCAAACCCTGCGAGCGACCAACGTTCCTGACCGGAACCAGTTGCGGGGCAGTGTCCTGCGCGCTCGGCGAGCTGTGCCTGCCGGCATCGGCAACGACAACCCGACCATCAATTGACGGAGGTCAACTGGAGGGGCCTACCGCGGCGTAAAAATGCATCGTGCAGGAAGCGAAATCGCCTGCTCGCCTGCCAGGCACGGACCGCACGGCCATCCGCATCGGGAACAACGCCATGTCCAATACCTTCTCCCCGCAAACAATCCCTGACAGCGCCAACCTCCATGTCGACAAGCTGAGCGGTACCCACTGGATCGAATCCCTCGCCGACGGCACGCCCGTACTCATCCGGCCACTGCGGCCGGAGGATCGCGAACGCGAGGAAGACTTCATCCACCGACTGTCACCCGACTCGCGCCGGTTCCGGTTTCTTGGCGGATTCAAGGAGGCCGGCCCGGATCTGGTCAACCAGCTGATGGATGTCGACTACGACCAGCGAATGGCATTCGTCGCATTGGCGCACGACGACGGAAAGCTGCGCGAAGTCGGCGTCAGCCGCTACAGCGCCACCAGCGAACAAGGCCATTGCGAATGCGCGGTCACCGTGGCCGACGACTGGCGCCAGCGCGGACTCGGCGTGCTCCTGATGCGGCATCTGATCGACCTCGCCCGCAGAAACGGCTTCAAGGTGATGACCTCGCTCGATGCCGCCGACAACGAGGCGATGCGCGATCTGGCCAACTACCTGGGCTTCCATCGCCGCCGTGATCCGGACGATTCGAGCCAGGTCATCCACACGCTGGATCTCTGATCGTTGCCGCGCCGACCGGAATACCGTCATGCCCATGCATTCACAAGAACACGATGCCGGCCTCACCGACCCCGCTGTCGACCCGGCGACGCCATTCGCTTGCCCGGGCGACGTACTCGCGCTGGTGACCTCGACCGATCCGTGGAGTCCGGCCGCCACCGTGGGCACGGCCATCGCGGCTCGCTGGGGCGGCAACCTGACCGGATGTTTCGTCGAGCCGTCGGTGCGAATGCTGCGCGACAGCGAAGGTGGCCCCACCGTCCTCGGCCTGCTGGCGGAGCCGCGTGCCGATGACATCGACGCCTTTGCCGCGTTTGGCTCTTTCGCGCGGCAATCCGGCGTGAACGCGGCGACATGGACCACCAGCGGCGTGGGCATGGCCCAGACGCTGCGGCAGCTTGGTGCCTGGCATGACCTGGCGGTGATCGAGCGCGACATGGTGGCGCCGTCCGGGCTGTTCGACGTACTCGGCGAGGCGATCCTTGGTTGCCAGCTGGCATGCCTTGTCCTGCCGCCGCGATGGAGCCGGGAAATCAGCTTCGAGCGGATCGTGATCGGCTGCAACGGAAGCCTCGAATCGATCCGCGCGATGCATGCCGCCATGCCGTTTCTCAGGAAGGCCAGTCAGGTGACGCTGATTGATGGCGGCGTGCGCGGATCGCGCCATGCGGACGGCCGCCTGCCGCACTTCGATCCGTTCGTCTATCTGCTGCGTCACCACATCACCGCACGACCGCAATACATCCGCGCCTCGTCCGACCTCGCCGGCGATCTCCTGCTGAAGCAGGCCGCCGATGGACAGGTCGACCTGCTCGTAATGGGCGCCTACGGCCAATCGCCGACGCACGAGCGATTTTTTGGCGGCGCCACCCGGCACGTGCTCGAGGAGTCGTGCATCCCGGTATTGATGCGGCACTAGCGGCAGGTGGGCGCGTTGCCGTATCCAGCCGCCGCGCAGCAGCTCACTCCGGCAGCAGCCCCTGACCGATCACGCGCAGGCCCTTGGGATCGACGATCTGCAACTCGCGGCCTTCTATCTCGATGAGCTTCTGGCTGCGGAAGCGGCTGAATACGCGGCTGACCGTCTCGGCGGCCAGGCGCAGGTAGTTCGCGATGTCGCCGCGCGACATGCTGAGGTGGAAACGGGTGGCGGAAAAGCCGCGCGCGGCGTAACGGCTGGCCAGGTCCATCAGGAACGCGGCAACGCGCTCGTCGGCGCTGTGGTCTCCGGCCAGCAGGCTGGCGGTGCCGAGCTCCTTGCTCAACATGCGGAACAGGTGCTGCTGCACCGCCGGCACGCGCGAGGCCAGCGCGCTCATCGCCGGGAACGAGAAGCGACAGAAGAACGTCGTATCCAGCGCCACTGCGTCGCATGGAAAGTGCTCCGGGTAGATCGCGTTGAGGCCGATCACCTCGCCCGGCAGGTAGAAACCGAGCACCTGCTCGCGGCCCTCCTTGTCGACCATGCGGGTTTTGACGGTGCCACCGCGCACGGCAAAGATCGCGCGGAACGGGTCGCCGGTGCGGAAGATGTGCTCGCCCGCCCGAAAGGGCCCGACGTGCTCCACCAGGCACTGCAACTCGACCAGTTCGGGTTTGTCGTAGCCGGCCGCGATGCAGGCACTGGAGAACGCGCAGGTGCCACAGAAACGCGTCTCGTCACCGTCGTCGGCGATCGGGTTGGGCGGCTCGGGCAGGCGACCTGCCATGTGCTTGGATTGCATGATGTGATGGACTGCCGGTGGGGGCTGCAAGGGTCATATCACGCGCGAATATCGCGGAGCTTGCGCCGCGTCGCCCAGGTAGGCGTCGAAGCACATGGCGATGATACGCAACAGCAACCGACCCCGCGAGGTCACCCGCAGCATCCGCGCGTCTTCCTGCACCAGTCCGTCGGTCACCAGCGGCGCCATCCGCTGCCGCTCGCGCACGAAATATTCGTCGAACAGCAGCCGGTGATGCGCACCGAAGAGTTGTTTATCCAGCTCGCCGTGGCACATCAGCTCGTTGATCAGGCTGCGCCGGATGAGGTCGTCCTCGTCCAGTTGCAGACCGCGCGTCACCGGCAGGCGACCGGCATCCAGCGCCGCGTAGTAGCCGATCAGGTCGCGTGCGTTCTGGCTGTAGCTGTCGCCGATGCGGCCGATCGCGCTGACGCCGAGGCCGACGATGTCGCAGTCGCCGTGCGTCGAATAGCCTTGGAAATTGCGCTGCAGCGTGCCGCTGCGTTGCGCCTGCGCCAGTTCGTCGTCGGCGCGGGCGAAATGATCCATGCCGATATAGACATAGCCGGCCGCGCTCAGCTTCTCCAGCGCGCAACCAAAAAGCGCCAGCCGGGTAGCCGCATCGGGCAACTCGGCCGCTTCGATCTGTCGCTGCGCCTTGAACATCTCCGGCAGGTGCGCGTAACCGTAGACGGCGACCCGATCCGGCCCCAGCGCCACCACCTGGTCCAGCGTGCGGCTGAAGCCGTCGATCGTCTGCAGCGGCAGGCCGTAGATCAGGTCGACGCTGGCCGAACGGAAGCGCCCAACGCGGGCCGCATCGATCACCTCGCGGGTCTGCTCGAAACTCTGGATCCGGTTGACCGCCTGCTGCACCGCCGGATCGAAATCCTGGATGCCGACCGAGATGCGGTTGAAACCCAGCTCGCCCAGGCCGCGCACGTAGTCGCCATCGGCAAAGCGCGGGTCGATCTCGATGCCGTACTCGCGATCCGTCTCGTGGCTGAAACTGAAATGGCGCGCGAGCGACTCCATCAACTCGCGCATGCGCGGGGCGTCCAGAAAATTCGGCGTACCGCCACCGAAGTGGAGCTGGCGCACCGGCCGGTCGCGGTCGAACAGCGGCGCGATCATTTCGATCTCGCGGTAGAGCCGCTCGAGATAGCGATCGGCCTGGCCCACGTCGCGGGTGATCACCCGGTTGCAGCCGCAGTAGAAGCATGGACTCATGCAGAACGGCACATGCACGTACAGCGACAATGGCCGGGGAATCGGCTCCTCGTTGGACGTCCGGATCGCCGCGCGCAACGCCGTCTCGTCGAAATCGGCGGTGAATTGCGGCGCCGTCGGATAGCTGGTGTAGCGTGGACCTGCCACGTCGTAGCGGGCGATCAGCGCGGAATCGAATTCGGGAGGAGCTAAGGGAGTGGCCATGGGGCGAGTCTGTCCTCGCCGCCGTTGGCGCGCCTTGATCCGGATCAATTGCCGCTCCATGGCGACAACCCGCCGCAGATGCGCCGGATGCCACAGATCTGAGGGAGCGACTTCAGTCGCGAGGCTCTTTGCCCTGGAGTTTCAAAGCAAGGGCATCGCGACTGAAGTCGCTCCCACAGGGCCGCGCCCCGCTGCTCAGCGCTTCAGCGGTTCGATCCGCTGTTCGATCGAGCCGAAGATCGAGGCGCCGGCGGCGTCGGTGATGTCGATCTTCAGGCTGTCGCCGAATTTCATGAACGGCGTCGACGGCTGCCCGTCGCGCAGGGTTTCCACTGTGCGCTGCTCGGCCAGGCACGAGGCGCCCTTGCCAGTGTCCTCGTTGGCGATGGTGCCGGAGCCGACGATGGTGCCGGCAGTCAGCGGACGGGTCTTGGCCACGTGGGCGACCAGTTCGGCGAAGCTGAACTGCATGTCTACGCCGCATTCGGCCTCGCCGAACCACGCGCCGTTCAGCCAGGTGCGCATCGGCAGGTGCAGCTTGTCGCCCTGCCAGGCGTCGCCCAGTTCGTCCGGCGTCACCAGCACCGGCGACAGCGCCGAGCGCGGCTTCGACTGCAGGAAGCCGAAACCCTTGGCCAGTTCACCGGGGATCAGCCCGCGCAGGCTGACGTCGTTGATCAGGCCGACCAGCTGGATGTGCCCGGAGGCCTGCGCCGGTGTCGCTGCCATCGGCACGTCGTCGGTGACCACCACCACTTCGGCTTCCAGGTCGATGCCGAAATCCTCGCTCGGCACCACTACCGGATCGCGCGGGCCGAGGAAGCCGGCGCTGGTCGCCTGGTACATCAGCGGGTCGGTGTAGAACGACTTCGGCACCTCGGCGCCGCGGGCGCGGCGCACGCGCTCGACGTGCGGCAGGTAGGCCGAGCCATCGACGAATTCATATGCACGTGGAAGCGGTGAGGCCAGCGCGTGCATGTCCAGTGCGAAGGCATCGCCGGCATGGCCGGCGTTCAATTCATCCGACAGCGCATTGAGCCGCGGCGCCGCGTTCGACCAGTCGTCCAGCGCGGCCTGCAGCGTCGGTGCAATGGCGCTCGCCTTCACCGCGCGGGTGAGGTCGCGACTGACCACGATCAGCGTGCCGTCGCGGCCGCCTTCCTTGAGACTTGCGAGTTTCATTGAATACTCCGAGGTAACTAACTACAACCTTCAACGTAATCGACCTGCGGCGGCACACCCACGTGCCACCGCGTCATGGTGCCCTGTGCGTCGGTCTCGAACACCAGCACGCCATCGCCTTGCGGCGCGGCAATGCGCAGGTATTTTGCGCCATCGACGTACTTGTGCGGCTGTGCCTCGACGCGGGCGCCGTACAGCGTGCGGATCTGTACCTCGCTCATGCCAACCTTGCCGCCGCCGGGCGCGGTGTCCTTCGCGGTGCCGACGTCGTAGCGCACGAAGCGGCCACCCTCGAACATGAAGGCGACTTCCGCCGATTGCTTCGCCCATTTCGGCGTCTTGTGGAAGCAGCTCGAATCCTGCCCCGGCGCACCCTTCAGCTCGCCGCCCCAGGCTTGGCCGAATGCCGCCTCGTCCATGCCGAAACGCATGTCGCCGTAACCGTCGTAACGCGCCGGCGTGTTCGCGGCCATCGTTGCGGCCGGCGGAGGCTGGGATGGTGAAGCGACCGGTGCATGGGCAGTTGCCGGCGGCGCCGCCGTCGGTTGATAGGCACCGCTGCAGCCGGCAAGCGCCAAGGCGACGGCAGCGATCGGCCAGAGGCGACTCAAGCCTTGCTTCCCGGGTCGAAATGCTTCGCGATGCCCTGCCAGCATTCGTGGTAGTTGCCCTGCAACTGCGGCGCGGCCAGGGCTTGCCGGGTAGGACGGATCACCTTGCGCGTCTCGAACATGAAGGCCATGGTGCCGCCAATCACGTCCGCCTTCGACAGATCCGCTTTCGAGGCTTTCTCGAACGTGGCCGCGTCCGGACCGTGCCCGCTCATGCAATTGTGCAGCGACGCGCCGCCGGGCACGAAGCCCTCGGCCTTGGCGTCGTATACGCCGGTGATCAGGCCCATGAACTCGCTGGCCACGTTGCGATGGAACCACGGCGGCCGGAACGTGTGCTGCGCCACCAGCCAGCGCGGCGGGAAGATCGCGAAATCCATGTTCGCCGTACCCGCGGTGTCGCTGGGCGAAGTCAGCACGGTGAAGATCGATGGATCAGGGTGGTCGTAGCTGATCGAGCCGATCGTGTTGAAGCGGCGCAGGTCGTACTTGTACGGTGCGTAGTTGCCGTGCCAACCGACCACGTCCAGCGGCGAGTGATCGATCTTCGCCGACCACAGCGCGCCCTGGAATTTCGCCACCAACTCGAAGGCGCCATCGACGTCTTCATAGGCCGCGTGAGGGATGAGGAAATCGCGCGCATTGGCCAGGCAGTTCGAGCCGATCGGACCGAGATCGGGCAGGCGCAGCAGCGCGCCGAAGTTCTCGCAGACATAGCCACGCGCCTCACCGTCGGGCAGATCGACGCGGAAGCGCACTCCGCGCGGGATCACCGCGATCTCCTGCGGTTCCAGCTCGATCAGGCCCAGCTCGGTGGCCAGCCGCAGCCGGCCCTGCTGGGGCACGATCAGCAGCTCGCCGTCGGCGTCATAGAAGAAGCGGCCCTGCATCGAACGATTGGCCGTATAGACGTGGATACCCACGCCGGCCTGCTCCGCTGGCCCGCCATTGCCGGCCAGCGTGACCAGTCCGTCGACGAAGTCGGTCGGCTTTTCCGGCAGCGGCAGCGGATCCCAGCGCAACTGGTTCGGCGTGGCCGGTGCCTCGTCGAAACGATTGTGGAAGGTGGCATGCGCCAGCGGCTGGAACGGCTGGTGCACGGCGGCTGGACGGATCCGGTACAGCCAGCTGCGCCGGTTGCCGTGGCGCGGCGCGGTGAACGCGGTGCCGGAGAGCTGTTCGGCGTAGAGGCCATGGGCCACGCGTTGGGGCGAGTTCTGGCCCTGCGGCAGGGTGCCGGGAATGGCCTCGCTGGCGAACTCGTTGCCGAAGCCGGATTGGTAACCGTCGCTGATCATCGCAGACATGTGCACGCCCTGGGCTCTTGAAGCCCCTCTCCCGCCGGGAGAGGGGTTGGGGTGAGGGTTCGGCTGTCGGCGATATCCAAAATCGCCTCCAGCACTACTTCCATTTGTTGAAGAACTTCGTTGTCCCAATAGCGCAGGATTCTCAAACCCTGCGCTTCGAGAAACCGGGCGCGCTCGCGATCCACTTCCTCGTTGTGTTGTGAGCCATCAAGCTCGATCACCAACTTTCGCGACGCGCAGTAGAAATCGACGATGTATGGGGGGATGGGATGTTGGCGACGGAATTTCAGTCCGTTCAACCGCCCGGCACGCAATTGATACCAGAGTTTGCGTTCGGCATCCGTTCCACTCTGGCGCAAGTCCCGCGCGTGTTGGCGCGTTGTGGTGGGTAGCGGTGGCTTGATTGTTTCCGGCATCTCCGAACCCTCACCCCAACCCCTCTCCCGATGGGAGAGGGGCTTCAAGAATTTACAGGAACCCGCGCTTCATCTGATCCCGCTCGATGCTCTCGAACAGCGCCTGGAAGTTGCCCTCGCCGAAGCCCTCGTTGCCCTTGCGCTGGATGATCTCGAAGAAGATCGGACCGATCGCGTTCTGGGTGAAGATCTGCAGTAGCTTGCGTTGTCTGGTTTCAAGATCGGCATCGATCAGGATCTTGTTCTTCGCCAACCGTGCCACGTCCTCGCCGTGGTTCGGCACGCGTTCGTCGATCACTTCGAAATACGCGTCGGGCGTGTCGAGGAATTCCACGCCGGCCTCGCGCATCTTCTCCACCGTGCCGTAGATGTCGTCGGTGAAGCAGGCGATGTGCTGGATGCCTTCGCCGTGGTAGGCATCGAGGTATTCGTTGATCTGGCTTTTCGGATCGTTCGACTCGTTCAGCGGGATGCGCACGATGCCGTCCGGCGCGGTCATCGCCTTGGAGACGAGGCCGGTCTTGGCGCCCTTGATGTCGAAATAGCGGATCTCGCGGAAGTTGAACAGGCGCTCGTAGTAGTCCGACCACTTCTGCATGTTGCCGAAATGCAGGTTGTGGGTGAGGTGGTCGATGAAGGTGAGACCGAAGCCGGCCGGGTTCTGGTCGGCGCCTTCGATCGCCTCGTAGTCGGCGTCGTAGATGCTGCCCAGGTCGCCGTAGCGATCGACCAGGTACAGCATGCAGTCGCCGATGCCTTTGATCACGGCCGCGTTCACCGCCTTGCTGGCTTCCTTGTGCTCGATCTTCTCGCCGCCGTTGTCGAGGACGGATTGCAGCACCTGCACGCCGGGCTTGCGGAAGCGGATGGCGAAGCCGCAGGCACTGGGACCGTGCGCCTTGGCGAAGTCCGCAGCGAAGGAATCCGGGTCCTCGTTGATCAGGAAATTCACGCCGTTCTGCCGGTACACGGTAATCGGGCGAGACTTGTGCTTCAGCACGGCGCTGAAACCCATCCGCTTGAACAGCTCATGCAGCTCGATGCCGCGGCCGGCCGGCGCGGCAAACTCGACGAATTCGAAACCGTCGATCCCCATCGGGTTGTCGAATGTGGTGACCTGCATGCCAAGGTTCGGCTGGGCGTTCATGGCGCTCTCCTGATTGTCGGTGCACGATGGCAGCACAAGAGCGTGCCATCATCGGTGGTAATCACACGTTATAGTTACATGTGAAACCATTTGCAAGGATCATCGCCGCAATGCCCGCCAAGCGCCGTCCAGCCTCCGCAACTGCCGAGCATGCCCCCCTGCAACTGGAACATTTCCTGCCGTACCGGCTGTCGATCCTGTCCAACACGATCAGCCAGGCGATCGCCGACGACTACCAGAGCCGCTACGACATCTCGATGACCGAATGGCGGGTGATGGCGGTGCTGGCGCGGTTCGAGGGACTGTCCGCGCGCGAAGTGGCCGAACGCACGGCGATGGACAAGGTGGCGGTCAGTCGCGCGCTGGCGCGGTTGGTCGAGGCCGGCCGGGTCGACCGGGCAATCCACGACAACGACAAGCGTCGCTCGGTACTGAGCCTCAGCGCGAAAGGCTGGGCGATGCACGACGAGGTCGCGCCGATGGCGCGCGTGCGCGAGCGCGAGGTGCTGGCGAAACTCGATGTCGAGGAGCGCGCGTGGCTCACGCGGATCCTGGACAAGCTGATGAAGTGAGCCCGGCGAGCGCGGAAACACGCCAGAGCGCGTTCCCGCTTCAAGCTCGTCCCCGTCCAGCCGGCCCATCGCGAGTTCGGCGTTAAACTGGGCGAATGCCGCTGCCACCCGCCCTGCTCGACCGTCTTCGCACCGCCTTCCCGGCAGACGCGTTCGCCGTCGGCGAGGCCGAGCGGATCGCCTATTCGTACGACAACTCACGCCGGCAGGCGTTGCCGGATGCGGTGGTGTTTCCGACTTCGCACACCCAGGTCGAGGCGCTGGTACAGGCGTGTCGCGCGCATCGGGTACCCGTGATCGCGCGCGGGCGTGGCAGCAATACCACCGGCGCCACGGTACCGGTGGACGGCGGCGTGGTGGCGAGCTTCGAGCGGATGAACCGCATCGTGCGCATCGATCCGGACAATCGCCTTGCCGTGGTCGAGCCCGGCGTGTTGAACGCCGACCTGCAGCAGGCGCTGGCACCGCATGGATTCTTCTGGCCGCCCGATCCGTCGTCGGCGCCGTGGTGCAGCATCGGCGGGAACCTGGCCTGCAATTCGGCCGGGCCGCGCGCGGTGAAATACGGCACGCCGCGCGAAAACACGCTGGGCCTGCGCGCAGTCTCCGGCACCGGCGAAGGCTTCCGCTGCGGCACGTACACCAGCAAGGGCGCGACCGGCTACGACCTGACCCGTTTGCTGATCGGCTCGGAAGGTACGCTGGCGCTGATCACGGAAGCCACCTTGAAACTGACGCCGAAGGCATCGGCCGTGCGCACGCTGCGCGCGACTTACAAGGATGTCGGCGCGGCTGCACGGGCGGTGGCGCGGATCATGGCGCAGCCGGTGACGCCGTGCGCGCTGGAGTTCATCGACGACGTGGCGCTGAAGCTCGCGCATGCGCACGGCGGCGACAACATTCCGCTGGCCGGCGCGATGCTGATGATCGAGGTGGATGGCGAACCGGCCACGCTGGACGCGGCAGTCGACGCCGTGTCTGCGGCAGCGCGCGGCGACGGGCTCGACGATTTGCGGGTTGCCGAGACGGCAGAGGAAACGCGCGCCCTGTGGTCCGCGCGCAAGGCGCTGTCGCCGGCGCAACGCACGATCTCGCCGAACAAGATCAACGAGGACGTGGTGGTGCCGGTCAGCCACCTGCCCGCCCTGGTCGACGGCATCAGGCAGCTGTCGACGAAGCACGACGTGCTGATCGTCAGCTTCGGCCACGCCGGCAACGGCAACCTGCACGTGAACCTGCTGCCGCGCGACGAGGCCGAGCGCGAGCGTGCGCATGCCTGCCTGGCCGAACTGTTTGCGCTGGTGATATCGCTGGACGGCACGCTGTCGGGCGAGCACGGCATCGGCATGCTCAAGCGCGAGTTCATGCCGCTGGCACTGGAGCCCTCCACGCTGGGGCTGATGCGCAACGTCAAGGCGGCGTTCGATCCGGACGGGATTCTCAATCCGGGCAAACTTCTGCCTTGACTCTTAATATTCTCCAGGGGGAATGGATGAGAAGCATGAAGTTCGTTCTGATCGCACTGCTGTGCCTGTTGGCGAGCGCATGCAGCCAGCAAGGCATGATCGACCGCCTTGCTCCGAGCGCCGATGTGAAGTTTGCCCGGTCCACGCTGGACGACCTGCGGCTGGGCCATCTGGACTCGACCAGGGATCACCTGGCCGCCAAACTCAGAACCGCCGACATCGACACGCAACTGGCCAAGCTCGCCGGCTACTTTCCTGCAGGTGCGCCGCGTTCAGTCAAGACCGTTGGCTTCCGCAAGATGATTGCGAATGGCGAGTCGCGTGTGATGCTCACCTTTGAGTATCAATTCGATTCAGCCTGGGCTTTGGCGGAGATGACTGTCTCCACCGATGGTGATCAACGCATCATTGAGGGCCTGCACGTTTACCGGATGAAGCAATCGCTGGAACAGACCAACGCTTTCACCCTTCGCGGCAAAAGTCCGCTGCACTATGTTTTTCTGGGGCTGGCCTGCGTGATACCGCTGCTTTGCCTATACGCATTGGTGATGTGTTTGCGCACTCCTATGCGGGGCAGGAAATGGCCATGGATTCTTTTCATCCTGTTCGGTTTCGTGACTGTCGGATTCAACTGGACCACCGGCGCTTTCAGCGTGCAGCCGATCAGTTTTCTGCTGTTTGGCGCCTCCGCCTTTGCCTCGCCCTACGGCCCGTGGACGCTTTCGGTGGCGTTTCCACTGGGTGCGATATGGTTTTTGCTAAGGCGACGCAGCTACGTAGTTGTGATGCCGCCGCCACTCAAATGATGCGAATGCGCAACCTCATCATCGCCACGCGCAGCGAACAGTCAACGTCGCTCGCAACCCGAAACCCTTGCCGGCGAGGTGCTTGTAGCCATGCCCGTTACGCTTGATCGACTGCTCGGAGATATTCGCGCCTGTCGAATCTGCGAAGCGCACCTGCCGCATGGCCCGCGACCGGTGCTGCAGGCATCGGCGACCTCGCGGCTGCTGATCGTCAGCCAGGCACCGGGGCGCAAGGTGCATGACACCGGCATTCCGTTCAACGATGTCAGCGGCGAGCGTTTGCGCGAATGGCTGGGGATCGATCGCGACACGTTCTACGACGCCAGCCGTGTCGCGATCGTGCCAATGGGTTTCTGCTTTCCCGGCAGCGGCAAGGGTGGCGACCTGCCGCCGCGGCCGGAGTGCGCGCCGGCCTGGCATCCGCGCCTGCTGCCACTGCTGAAACAGGTGAAGCTCACCCTGGTGATCGGCCAGTACGCGCAGGCCGGCTTGCTCGGCGTGGCACGCGGCACCCGGCTCACCGATACGGTGCAGGCGTGGCGCGAACAGCTTGCCCGCGGCCATCTGCCGCTGCCGCACCCGAGTCCACGCAACCGGTTGTGGCTGGTGCGCAATGCGTGGTTCGAGGCGGAGTTGCTGCCGGTGTTGCGCGAACTCGTGGCCGATGCGCTGCACACGGTGGCTTGACCCTGCGCTTCGGCGCGCCTTGCCGGTTCCCCGCGGCTTCCTCTAACCTGCCTCGGCTGGTGGCCACGGGGCGGTTCCCTCGGCTGCGTCAGGGGGACACACATGCCGGATACCTGCCCGTGAATCTGAAGTTGCGCCTGATCGTGATGAACTTCCTGCAGTTCTACATCTGGGGGGCCTGGCTGCTGACCATCGGCACCTGGTGGTTCCATACCCAGCACTGGTCGGGCACCAATTTCGGCGCGATTTTCTCGACGATGGGCATCGCCTCGCTGTTCATGCCGTCGCTGGCCGGCATCATCGCCGACAAGTGGATCAACGCCGAACGCCTTTATGGCCTGTTCCAGATCGCCGGCGCGATCGTGTTGTTCATGGTGCCGCTGGTCGACAATCCGCACCTGATGTTCTGGGTCATGCTGCTCAACATGATCTTCTACATGCCGACGATCTCGCTGTCGATCGCGGTGGCCTACAACGCGCTGAAGCGGGAAGGCTTCGACGTGGTCACCGTGTATCCGCCGATCCGCGTGTGGGGCACGATCGGCTTCATCGCCGCCACCTGGACGGTGAGCCTGCTCGGCTTCGAGTCCTCCGCGGCCCAGTTCCACGTGGCCGCCGCCGCGTCGCTGCTGCTGGGCCTGTATGCGTTCACCCTGCCCAGGTGCCCGCCGCAACTGGACGCCACGCACAGCCGCGGCCTGGCCGATCGCCTCGGGCTGACCTCGTTCGTGCTGTTCAAGGATCGCAACATGGCGGTGTTCTTCATCTTCGCCATGCTGCTCGGTGCCGCGCTGCAACTGACCAACGCCTATGGCGACACTTTCCTCAGGGACTTCGCCAAGATCCCGGCCTACAAGGACCTGCTCACGGTCCGCTACTCGGCCATCATCATTTCGATTTCGCAGTTCTCCGAGACCGCCTTCATCCTGACCATTCCGTTCTTCCTGAAGCGCTTCGGGATCAAGGCGGTGATGACCATGAGCATGCTGGCCTGGGTGCTGCGCTTCGCCCTGTTCGGCTTCGGCAACCCGGCCGATGGCCTGTGGATGATCGTGCTGTCGTGCATCATCTACGGCATGGCGTTCGACTTCTTCAATATCTCCGGCTCGCTGTTCGTGGAGAGCCAGGCCGACCCGAAGATCCGCGCCAGCGCGCAGGGCCTGTTCATGCTGATGACCAACGGCGTCGGTGCCGTGCTCGGTAGCCTGATCGCCGGCTTCGCGATCGACCATTTCTTCACCGACCGGACCTGCAACGACACCGTCGCCATCTGCAAGGACTGGCATGGCATCTGGCTGGCCTTCGCCGCCTACTCGCTGATCATGGCGCTGCTGTTCGTGCCGCTGTTCAGGCACAAACACCAGCTACGGCCACTGCAGGTTCTGCCGACGCATTGACGCCGCCGGGCCCGCCGCGGCCCGGCCGGCTACAATGGGCGGATGCGCATCGGCCCCTACCTCATCGACCCGCCTGTGGTGCTCGCCCCGATGGCGGGCGTCACCGACAAGCCCTTCCGGCTGCTGTGCAAGCGGCTGGGCGCGGGCTTGGCCGTGTCGGAAATGACCAACGCCGATCCGCGGCTGTGGCATACGCGCAAGTCGCTGCGGCGGATGGATCACGATGGCGAACCCGAACCGGTCAGCGTGCAGATCGCCGGCTACGACCCGGCGATGCTGGCCGAGGCGGCGCGCTTCAACGTCGCCAACGGTGCGCAGATCATCGACATCAACATGGGCTGCCCGGCGAAGAAGGTATGCAACGTGTGGTCCGGCTCGGCGCTGCTGCAGGACGAACCGCTGGTGGCGCGCATCGTCAAGGCGGTGGTCGACGCGGTCGAGGTGCCGGTGACGCTGAAGATCCGCACCGGCTGGAATCGCGACAACCGCAATGCGCTGTCCATCGCGCGCATCGCGGAGGACAACGGTATCGCCGCGCTCGCCGTGCATGGCCGCACCCGCGCCGACAAGTACGAAGGCGACGCCGAGTACGCCACCATCGCCGCAGTGAAGGCCGCCGTCCGCATCCCGGTGCTGGCCAATGGCGACGTTGCCACGCCGCAGCAGGCGCGCCACGTGCTCGAGCTGACCGGCGCCGATGCGTTGATGATCGGCCGGGGCGCGCAGGGCCGTCCGTGGATTTTCCGCGAGATTGCGCATTACCTGGCCACCGGCGAACTGCTGCCCGAGCCGGCGCCGGCCGAGGTCGCGGCCATCCTGCTGGGCCATCTTGAGCAGCTGTACGCGTTCTACGGCGAACAGGCCGGCGTGCGCATCGCGCGCAAACACCTGGGCTGGTATGCGAAGGATCGGCCGCAAAACGCGGCATTTCGCCACGTGGCAAACCGTGCGGAGAGCGCCGCCGAGCAGTTGCAGCTGACCCGCGACTACTTCGCCGGTCTCGACGAGGTGCGCGCTGCCGCCTGACCCTCCCAACGGGTGAGTGCGCCCGGAAAATCGCGTCACGTAACATCGAAGCATCGAAGGCAAACGAACGTCCATGGATATCCACGAGGCACTGAGATCCCGGCAAGAAGCGGTCGAACGACTCAAGCGCGCCGAGCGGCGCTGGGCATTGATCGACGCGTTGCTGCGTCGCCTTTCGACATGCCTGAGCAACGCCGCTGACGGTCGCACGGCGGCCCTGGACAGCGTCCTGGCCGAGCTGCGGCAACAGTTGCGGGAACCGCTTGACAAAGAGTCGCTGGAAACCCTGCTGGACAAGCTGACCAGGGCGGCCAGGTCGCTCGACGAATCGCCCCAGCCGACACCACAGGCATTGACCCTGACGACGGAGATGCCGGCAGCAGCGACGCCGGCGGCCCGGATGCTGCTGATGCTGATCGAACAGCTGCGCCTGGATGACGCGTCGGCGCCCCAATTGAACAGCATCCGCGATGCCATCGCCGCCGCCGAAGACGACTCCGCATTGGCGTCGCAGGCGCAGGCGCTGGCCGACCTGGTCAACCGGTACCTTGGCCAACTCGGCGAGCACCGGGCCGCCGCCGAGCGACTGTTGACCCTCGTTAACCAGCAACTGGAGGAACTGGCCCGGTACCTCGGCAGCGAACAGGCCGACCACCGCGAAGGCAGCGACTCTCGACAGGAACTGGATCGAAACCTGACCGGCGAGATCGCCGCCCTCGGCAGCCAGATGGAGCAGGCGCAGGGAGTGCATGCACTGCATCAGGCGGTGCACGCGCGGCTCGGCACGATCGCCGCATACCTGAAAAGCTTCCGCGAGCGCGAGGACGCGCGCGAGCGTGACTGGCAGGCCCGTTCCGACCAGATGAACCAGCGCATCCGCGAACTGGAGCATTCGGCACGGACGATGGAGGCGAACTTGCGCCAGGAGCACGAGCTCGCCTCGACCGATCCGTTGACCGGTCTCGCCAATCGCCTCGTGTTCGAGCGGCACATGGCCAGGGCGTGCCTGGAACGGGCCCGTGGCGGCGCCGAATCCTGCCTGCTGGTGCTGGACATCGACCGCTTCAAGTACATCAACGACAACTTCGGCCATGCCGCCGGCGATCGCGCGCTACGCATCGTGGCCGAACAGCTGAAAGCCGTGTTGCGCCCGAACGACATGCTGGCGCGCTACGGCGGCGAGGAATTCGTGGCGGTGCTGCCGAACACCGGCGGGGAAGCCGGCCGCGAGATCGCCGAGGTGCTGCGCAACTGCATCGAGAGCATCGGCTTCCGTGGCCAGCAGCGGCCTGTGCGGATCACGCTTTCGTGCGGCCTCACCGTCTTGCGTGCCGACGACACGCCGGAGAGCGCTTTCGAGCGCGCCGACCGCGCGCTGTACCAGGCCAAACACGGCGGCCGCAACCGCTGCGAAGTATTGTGAACGCAGGATGCTTCGGCCCATGCAGCCGTCCAGACGGCTGAACACGCGCCTAATCCGGCAGGTGCCGGAATCCAGGCGGGCTGCAAAACCGGGGACGGCGATGTATCATGTCCGACTTCTTTTATCTCTCTATCCGAACGAAAGGATATAAACCGCGATGTCCAACTACCTGTTCACCTCCGAATCGGTCTCCGAAGGCCATCCGGACAAGGTCGCCGACCAGATCTCCGACGCCGTGCTCGACGCGATCCTCGTGCAGGATCCGCGCGCCCGCGTGGCCTGCGAAACCATGGTCAAGACCGGCGTGGCGATCGTCGCCGGCGAAGTCACCACCAGCGCGTGGATCGACCTGGAGGCGCTGACCCGCAAGGTGATCGTCGACATCGGCTACGACTCCAGCGAAGTCGGTTTCGACGGCGAGACCTGCGGCGTGCTGAACCTGATCGGCAAGCAGTCGCCCGACATCAACCGCGGCGTCGATCGCAAGAACCCGGAAGAACAGGGCGCGGGCGACCAGGGTCTGATGTTCGGCTACGCCACCAACGAAACCAAGACCTTCATGCCGGCGGCGATCCACTTCTCGCATCGCCTGGTCGAGCAGCAGGCCAAGGTACGCAAGCAGAAGAACTCGCCGCTGCCGTGGCTGCGCCCGGACGCCAAGAGCCAGGTCACCCTGCGCTACGAGAACGGCGTCGCCACCGCGATCGACGCGGTGGTGCTGTCGACCCAGCATGACCCGGGCATCAAGCAGAAGGACCTGATCGAGGCCGTGCGCGAGTACATCCTCAAGCCGGTGCTGCCGGCCAAGTGGCTGCACAAGGGCACCAAATTCCACATCAACCCGACCGGCAAGTTCGAGATCGGCGGCCCTGTGGGCGATTGCGGCCTGACCGGTCGCAAGATCATCGTCGACACCTACGGCGGCTGGGCCCGTCACGGCGGCGGTGCGTTCTCGGGCAAGGATCCGTCCAAGGTCGACCGTTCGGCCGCCTACGCGGCGCGTTACGTGGCCAAGAACATCGTCGCTGCCGGCATCGCCGACCGCTGCGAAGTGCAGGTGAGCTACGCGATCGGCGTGGCCCACCCGACCTCGATCTCGGTCACCACCTTCGGCACCGGCAAGATCAGCGACG
This sequence comes from Rhodanobacter sp. T12-5, assembly GCF_008329435.1. GTDB lineage: Bacteria > Pseudomonadota > Gammaproteobacteria > Xanthomonadales > Rhodanobacteraceae > Rhodanobacter. The sequence goes on along the minus strand of NZ_NPKN01000001.1, from coordinate 426,555 downwards.
AGAAGATCGAGAAGCTGATCCGCAAGCACTTCGACCTGCGCCCGTACGGCATCCTGCAGATGCTCGACCTGATCCACCCGATGTACCAGCAGACCGCCAGCTACGGCCACTTCGGCCGCACCCCGCAGCTGGTGAAGGACGCCAACGGCAACGCCTTCACCACGTTCTCGTGGGAAAAGACCGACCGCGCCGAGGCGCTGCGCAAGGACGCCAAGCTGAAGTAAGCCGGCGTCACGACGCTGCAAGCGAAACGGGCCGCCTAGTGCGGCCCGTTTTGTTTTTCACCCGCCTTGCGAAGCGGACTCCAGACGCAGCGATACCCGCGGCACCAGCTACAATGGGCGGATGTCCCTTATCCAATTGCAACGCGTCGACTTCAGCATCGGCGGCCCACTCCTGCTCGAACATGTCGATCTGTCGATCGAGGCGAACGAGCGTGTCTGCATCGTCGGTCGCAACGGCGAAGGCAAATCCACCCTGATGAAGCTGATCGCCGGCGAGCTGCATGCCGATGACGGCGAGGTGCGCGTGCAGAACGGCATCGTGGTGGCGCGGATGGCGCAGGAGGTGCCGCAGGGCACCGCCGGCAGCGTGTTCGACGTGGTCGCCGAGGGACTGGGCGATCTCGGCCGCCTGCTGGCGCGCTATCACCACCTGCTGGCCGAGGGCAATTTCGACGCGTTGGGCGACGTGCAGCATCTCATCGAGGCGCAGCATGGCTGGGACCTGGACCGCCGCGTCAGCGACGTGCTGACCCAGCTGGAGCTCCCCGGCGACACCGACTTCGCCGCGCTGTCCGGCGGCATGAAGCGCCGCGTGCTGCTGGCCCAGGCGCTTGTGCGCAAGCCCGACGTGCTGCTGCTGGACGAGCCGACCAACCACCTCGACATCGAGGCGATCGGCTGGCTGGAAACCTTCCTCAAGCAGTTCGCCGGCAGCATCCTGTTCGTCACCCATGACCGCAGCTTCCTGCGTGCGCTGGCCACCCGCATTGTCGAGATCGACCGCGGCGCGCTCACCGACTGGCCGGGCGACTACGACAACTACCTGCGCCGACGCGAGGAACGCCTGCACGCCGAGGCGCAGGCGAATGCGCTGTTCGACAAGAAGCTGGCGCAGGAGGAAGTGTGGATCCGCCAGGGCATCAAGGCCCGGCGCACCCGCAACGAGGGCCGCGTGCGCGCGCTGAAGGCGCTGCGCAACGAGCGCGCCGAGCGGCGCAACCTGAGCGGCAACGTCAAGATGAATGCGGCGAACGCGCAGGCCTCGGGCAAGAAGGTGATCGATCTGCAGCACGTGCATCAGGCCTACGGCGGGCGCGTGCTGATCGACGATCTTTCCACCACGATCATGCGCGGCGACCGCATCGGCATCATCGGCCCCAACGGCGCCGGCAAGAGCACCCTGCTGAAGATCATGCTGGGCGAACTGACTCCGCTGCGCGGCACCGCCGAGCTGGGCACCGGCATCCAGATCGCCTACTTCGACCAGCACCGGCTGCAGCTCAACGACCAGCTCAACGCACTGGACAACGTGGCCGAAGGCCGCGAATACATCGAACTCAACGGCCAGCGCAAGCACATCATCGGCTACCTGCAGGACTTCCTGTTCTCGCCAGAACGCGCGCGCGCGCCGATCACCCGCCTCTCCGGCGGCGAACGCAACCGCCTGTTGCTGGCCAAGCTGTTCGCGCAGCCGTCGAACTTATTGGTGATGGATGAACCGACCAACGACCTCGACGTCGAGACGCTGGAGCTGCTGGAAGAACTGCTGACCGACTACCAGGGCACCCTGCTGCTGGTCTCGCACGACCGCGCCTTTCTCGACAACGTGGTGTCCAGCACGCTGGTGCTGGAGGGGAATGGGCAGATCGGCGAGTACGTGGGCGGCTATACGGACTGGTTGCGCCAGCGGCCGGCTCCGCGCAGCACGGCCACGACTGGAAAGCCCGCCGCGCAAACTCCGGCGCCCGCCACACCGGCTGCGCCGAAGCGCAAGCGCAGCTTCAAGGAGCAGCACGAGCTGGAACAACTGCCCAGGCGCATCGAGCAACTGGAAGGCGACATCGCCGCTCGCACCGCCGCGATGAACGAGCCGGCCTTCTTCCAGCAGGACAGTGCCGCGATCGTCACCGCCAACGAGGCATTGGTGGCCTTGCAAGCCGAACTCGACGCGGCGTACGCGCGCTGGGCTGAACTGGACGGCTGAGCGAAGCAGGAGTGAGTGGAGAAGAATGAGAAGTGAGTCCAGAGCAGAGACCTCGCGCTACCGTACTTTCTCTCGCTTCTCACTCCTCTCCACTCACTTCCCGCCCTTCCTCCCGGCGTATCATTCGCGGATTGCCCTTTGCGGATGATCGCCATGTACACGCTCTACTACGCTCCCGGCTCTGCCAACCTGCTGGTGCATCTGGCCCTGCTCGAAATCGGCGCACCACATACGCTGGAGCGGATCGACATCGACGCCGGCCAACAGCGCAGCGCGGCGTATCTCGCACTGAACCCGAACGGGGTCGTACCGACCCTGGTGATCGACGGCGTGCCGCATGGCGAAGCGGCGGCGCTGGCACTGCTGCTGACCGAACGGCACCCCGAGGCGGCGCTGGCACCGGCCCCCGGCAGCGCACGACGCGCCGACTTCCTGCAGTGGATGTTCTACCTGGCCAACTCGCTGCAACCGCTGTTCCGGCAGTGGTTCTACCCCGGCGACCATCTGCCGGAAGGTGCCGACACGATCAAGCAGGCCGCCCGCGCCGGCATCGAAAAATGCTGGTCGCACATCGACGCCCACCTGGCCGCGCACGGCCCGCACATGCTGGGCGACAACTTCAGCCTGGTCGATCTCTACGCGCTGATGCTGATGCGCTGGTCGCGCAACATGCCGCGCCCCGCCACCGAGTGGCCACATCTGGCGGCGCTGGCCACGCGACTGAAATCGCGCCCGTCATGGAAGCAGGTCTGCGACGCCGAGGGCCTGATCGAATGGGCTTGAGCGCATGAGCGAAGCGCCCGACGCCGACGCGTGGGCCGTCTACCTGCTCGAATGCGCCGACGGCCGCGTCTACACCGGCATCGCCCGCGACCCCGAACAACGCTACGCGAAACACCTCGCCGGCAAGGGCGCGCGCTTCACCCGCTCCAACCCGCCGCGTCAACTGCTTGGCTGGGTCTGGGTCGCCGACCACGGCACCGCCTTGCGACTGGAGATCGCCTGGAAAAAGCTGTCACGTCACGAACGCATTGCCGCGTTGCAATCGCAGATTGCCGCCACCCCGTAGGAGCCCGCTGGCGGGCGATGCTCCTGCTCTTACATCTACCGAAGGCAAGAGCATAAGAGCATCGCCCGCCAGCGGGCTCCTACCGACGCAACTGACGGCAAGAGCATCGCCCGCCAGCGGGCTCCTACGCGATGTGAGGTCGGGGGCTGGCCTGGGTGAGTGATGTCGGACGATGCTTGCGAGATACGGATGCAGGCAACCTTTGCGCATGCCTGAATTTCCCGCCATCGGTCGCCGCGCCTTGCGTCAGGGGCGCGTCTCGATCCCCGGACAGGTCTACCTGCTGACCACCACGACGTATCGCCGCCAGCGCCTGTTCGCGGATCCTATGCGCGCACGGATCGCCAGCGGGGTGATCCACTCGGCATCTACGTGGGGCGACGCCGGCCTGCTGGCGTGGGTGCTGATGCCCGATCACTGGCATGGCTTGCTGCAGCTAGGCAACGAGTCACTCGCCCGGGCCATGAATCGCTTCAAGGGAAATCTCACACGCACGCTCAACGCATCGTCCGAGGTACACCAACGAGTCTGGGACCGCGGTTTCCACGACCACGCGTTGCGCGCTGACGAAGATGTCCGACAGGCCGCGCGATACATCGTCGCCAATCCGATACGCGCCGGGCTCGCGAGGAGTGCACTGGATTACCCCTACTGGAACGCCATCTGGCTCGATCCAGATGCACAGCCGCTGTTGTCGTAGGAGCCCGCTGGCGGGCGATGCCTTTCCGATACCCACGAGAGAAGCATCGCCCGCCAGCGGGCTCCTACGAGAGCAGCAGCGGTAGCCACAGTTGGGCGATGGCACCGCCCCTGTTATCGCGGGCGGTCAGGCTGACGCCGCCTTCGTGCGCCTCGGCGATCTGCCGCACAAGGGCCAGGCCGATGCCGGAGCCGCCGGGCTTGGTGGTGAAGAACGGCACGAACAGGTTGTCGCTGCCGGGCAGGCCGGGGCCGTCATCGACGATCTCGATCAGTGCGCGCTCGCCTTCGCTGCGCCAGCGCATCAGCACCTGGCCACGGCTTGGCAGGCTCGCTTCGACGGCGTTGCGCAGCAGGTTGATCAGCGCCTGCTCCAACTGGTCGGGATCGGCCTGCACGAGCAGCGGTGCGCCGGCTTCCACCTGCACGGCCATGCGCTGCTCCAGCCGCGCCACCGCCGGCACCAGCACGGCCAGGTCGAGCTCGCGTTTCTGCGGTGGCGGCAACGCGGCGAGTCGGCTGTAGCCGGCGAGGAAACGCGACAGCGATTCGGCGCGATTGCCGATCACCTGAAGGCCGCCGTGCGCATCCTCGCGCCAGTCGTCAGCCAGCGGCTCGCGTGCGATCACGGTGGCCAGGGTACCGGCCAGCGAGTGGATCGAGGCCAGCGAATTGTTGACCTCGTGACCGAGCACGCGCAGCAGGCGCTGCCAGGCCTGCCGCTCTTCCTCGCGCAGCACGCGGCCGACGTCGTTGATCACCAGCAACCGGCCGCTGCGGCCTTCGTTGCGCAGCGGCGCGTGGCGGATGTCGAAGCGGCCGCTGCGGCCGGGGAACGTATGCCTGACGACCTGTGCAGACGGCGCGGCCAGCAGCACGTCGAGCGCCAGCTCGTCGGCGCGGCAACCGATCAGCGCATGGCGCTCGTCGGCAAGCAGGCGCTGCGCGGCAGGATTGAGCAGGCGCAACCGTGCATCGTGATCGAACACCAGCACCGCGCTGTCCAGCGCAGCCAGCGTCTTGCCGAGCAGGCGCGCGGAATCCTCGAATTGCAGGCGCTCCTTCTGCAGCCGGTCGGCCAGCGCGTTGATGTCGTAGATCGCATCGCCGAGCACGCCGCCCTGCACGCCGCGCATGCTGTAGTCGCCCTCGCGCAGGGCTTCCAGCAAACCGGCCAGGGTGTACAGCGGATACACCACGCGACGATGTTGCCAGCGCGCGATCAATGCGGTGGCCACGACGACCACGATGACCAGCAGCCAGCACAGCGCACGCTCGGGCACGCCGACCAGCAACAGCACGGCCACACCAAGCAGCGCCGGCACGGCCACCAGCCAACTGCCCAGCAGCACGCGCCGCTCGAACGCGGGCATGTAGCCGCGGCGGCGGGTGGAATCAGTCGGCATCGTCGGTCGAGGGATCGCGCAGCCCGTGCTTTTCCATGCGCCGATACAAGGTCTGCCGGGTGATGCCGAGCGCGTCGGCGGCATGCTGCAGGTTGCCGTCGTGGCGTTCCAGCGCGCTTCGCACCAGATGCGCCTCGGCCTGGTCGATGGTCATGCCGTCGATGCCTTGCGCGGAGTCCGCCCTCGCCGAGCCGGGGCCGAATGCCAGCGCCGAGTCGCTGACCAGGTCATGTTCGGCCAGCAGCGCGGCGCGCTCCATCAAATGACCCAGCTCGCGCACATTGCCCGGCCACCGCCACGCCAGCAGCGCACGCTCGGCCGACGGCGCCAGCCGCAAACCGCTGCGACCGTAACGCGTCGCGCTGCGCTCCAGGAAGCTGCGCGCCAGCGGCAGGATGTCGGCGCTGCGCTCGCGCAATGGCGGCAGTCGGATTTCCAGCGTATTCAATCGGTACAGCAGATCCTTGCGGAAGCGACCTGCCTCCACTTCGACGGCGAGATCGGCATTGGTCGCCGAGACCAGCCGCACGTCGCTGCTCTGCGTGCGCGACGAACCGAGCCGTTCGAACTCGCCATCCTCCAGCACGCGCAGCAGCTTGGGCTGCTGCGATATGGGCACATTGCCTACTTCATCGAGAAACAGCGTGCCGCCGTCGGCCAGCTCGAAGCGGCCGATGCGCTCGCTCTTCGCGTCGGTGTACGCGCCGCGCACATGGCCGAACATCTCCGACTCGAACACGTTCTCGGCAATGCCGCCCATGTTGACCTTGACCAGTGCGCGCGTCGCACGACGCGACTGCGCATGCAGCTGCTGCGCGATGACGCCCTTGCCGGTGCCGTTCTCGCCCAGCACCAGCACGTTGGCGTCGCTGGGCGCGACCCGCGCCACCAGCTCCATCACGCGCCGCATCGCCGGCGACTCGGCGATCAGCGCCTCGCTGCCGCCACGCAGCAGCGCGTTCTCCGCCTCCAGCCGCCGCTGCCGCCGCGCGCCTTCGCCCAAAGCGATCTGGTTGCGCACGATGCTGAGCAGGCGCGCGTTGTCCCACGGCTTCTCGATGAAGTCGCCGGCGCCGCGGCGCAATGCATCCACCACCAGCGGCACGTTGCCCCACGCCGTCATCACCACCACCGGCAGTTCCGGCGCGTGCTGGCGCAGTGCGTCCAGCAGAGCCAGGCCTTCGGCACCGGAAGTGGTATCGCGGGTGTAGTTGAGGTCGATCAGCGCGCAACCGAAATCGCGCCGACGCGCCGCCTCCAGCGCCGCCGCCGGCCCGTCCACGCCGACGGTGGCGATGCCCTCGGATTTCAGCAGCAGGCGCAGTGCCTCGCGCACGTCGGGCTGGTCGTCGGCCAATAGCACGGTGGGGTTCGATTCGCGCGTCATGTTGTTCCGTCGGTCGATGCAACCATCGCAGCATAGTAGGAGCCCGCTCGCGGGCGATGCTTTCACCGGAAGCCAGAGCATCGCCCGCGAGCGGGCTCCTACTCGTGGCGCAAGGCAATCGCCGGATCGACGCGCAGCGCGCGCGCCAGCGGCACCAGCGCGGCCAGCACGGCCGCACCGACCACCACCAGCAGCACCGGCACGAACACCACCGGGTCGTGGGCGCGCGTATGCAGGTTCGGATCGGCCAGCAGCCGCGACCATGGCAGCGCCAGGCCGAACCCGATGAACAACCCGATGCCGAGCTGCCAACCCAGTTGCCGGCCGGCATCGCGCAGGATCGCGCCATGGCCGGCACCGATCGCGCGACGGATGCCGATCTCGCGGGTGCGCTGGGTCACCGAGAACGAAAGCACGCCGTACAGGCCGGCCGCCGCCAGCAGCAGCGCGATCAGCCCCAGCGCGCCGAACAGTTCGGTCAGGATCATCAGGTTCAGTCGCGCCATCGTCATCGCGCGGGCCTGCGTGTGGACCGCGGTGACTGCCGCCTGGGGATCGACTCCATGCACCACCGACGTGAGTTGCCGGACATGGGCCGCCGCGCCGGCGTGGGTGCGCATCGCCAGCCGCATCGACTTCAGCGGCGTGGCTCCGGCCGCCTGTTGCAACGGCATCAGCAGGCCGGGCAACACTTTCTCGAGCGCACCATCGAGTTGCAGTGGCTCGATCACGCCGATGACCGTCACCGTCTCGGCGCCTGGCCTGCCCGGGTACAGCACGAGCTTGCGGTTCAGCACATCGCCCCCGGGCCAGAACGAAGCTGCCATCTTGGCGTCGATGACCACCACTTGCCGGCTGTCCGCGCGATCGCGCGCATCGAAGAAGCGCCCTTCGCGCAATCGCACACCGTAGGTATCCAGGAAATGCGGATCGACGATACCCATCTGCACCACCGGCCAGCCGTCGGCCGGCTGCGGCTGACCCGGCAGCGAGACGAACTCGTGGCTGCCGAGCAAGGCGCTGGGTATCGTGTTCGACGCCGTGGCATCGATCACATCCGGATCCTGGCGCAGGCGCTCGACGACGGTCTCGAAGAAGCGGATGCGCTGGGCGTCGCTGGCGTACGGCACGGCCGGCAAGGCCACGTAGGCAGTGAGGATCTGCGTGGCATGCGTGGCACCGACCGAGCGCTGTGCCAGCAGGCCACCCAGCGCGCGCACGAAGGTGCCGGCACCGACGAGCAGCACCACGGTCAGCGCAATTTCGGCAATCACCAATGCCTTGGCCACTTTCGCAAAGCCGCCACCGGAGCCCTTGCTGCCATCGCGCAAGGCATCCTGCAGATCGACGCGCGAAGCCCGCCATGCCGGAATCAGGCCAGCCACCGCCGTGGTCGTCATCGCGACCAGCAGCGCGAACGGCAGCACCCAGCCCTGGATGCCGAAACGGAAGAACAGGTTCGGCGGGTCGCCGTTGGCGACAAACACGCCCACCAGCCAGCGATTGCCGAAGTGCACGATCGGCAACGCCACGGCCAGCGCGGCCACGCTCAGAAGCAGGCTTTCGGCCAGTGCGCCAGCCATCAGACGCATGCGACTGCTCCCCAGCGCGCTGCGCAGAGCCAGTTCGCGACGCCGGTTCATCGTCTGCACCAATTGCAGGTTGGCCACGTTGACGCATGCCAGCAGCAACACCAGCGCCGCCGCGCCGAACATCAACCAGACCCAGCCACGCTCGTCTTCGGGAATGAAGCTGGTCGACAGGGGCTTGATCGCCAGCGCCCGCGCGCGTTGGCCGGTGGGCAGCGCCCGCTGCATCGCAGCTTCCCAAGTTGCCAGTTCTGCACGGGCCTGGCGCAGGCTCGACGACGGTGCCAGCCGGGCCACTTCCCATATCCTGCGGTGCCTGCCCTGTTCCAGCGGCAGCGGCATCCACAGCCGGCTGTCCTGGGGGAAACCGAAATCCGCCGGCAGCACGCCGACCACGGTCGCCCACTGGTCGTCCACCCGCACGGCACGACCGAGGATCTGCGGATCGGCGTGGAAGTCGTGCCGCCACAGCGTTTCACCGAGCAGCACCACCGATGGCGCGCCTGGCGCATCGTCCGCCGCGGTGAAGCCCCGCCCGAGGATCGGCTTCACGCCAAGCAACTGCATCATCGAAGCGGTGAGGTTGGCACCGCGTTCATAGGTCGCACCACTGCCATGACCGAGATTGAACCCGGTATCCACATACGCACCGGCCGCATCCACGCCACGCAGATGGCCCTTCAGCAGCAGGTACTGATCGCTGTCGATGGCCCACATACCGTAGCCGTTCGAGGAGGTCTCGCCGACGGCCATCAATCGCTGCGCCTGCGGAAACGGCAGCGGCTGCAGGATCATCGTGTTGACCAGGCTGAACAGGAACAGCACCACGCCCAGCCCCACACCCAGCACCGCCACCGACAACGTGGCGTAGCCCGGACGTCGCGCCAACCGGCCCCACGCCTCGCGAAATTCGCGCACGATCATCATCCTTCCCCTCGCAAGGCATGCATCGGCTGCACACGACCGGCGCGCAACGCCGGCAACAGACAGGCCAGCAAACCCGCAGCCGCCAGCACCACGCACACCCCACCCGTTGCCGCCGAATCGAACACGCTGCTGCGTCCGAGGAACGCCATCACCAACGTGGACAACGCACGTGCGATGCCCACCGCGATGCCCACGCCGATCGCCAGACCCAGCACGATCTGGATCAGGCCGCCGCGCAGCACCAGTTGCATCAGCCGCGACGGCCGCGCCCCCAGCGCCGCACGCACGCCGAACTCGCGCTCGCGCGCCGCCACCGCAACCGCCATCACCGCGTACAAGCCCGCCACGGCCAACAACAACGCCAGCGTGGCGAATACGCCGACCAGCCACAGGCTGAGCCGCACGGTCGCGGTGGTCTGGCTCACGATGCTGTTCATGCTGCGCAGGTGGGCGATCGGTTGCTCCGGTGCGATCTCCGCCAGTGCCTCGCGCACACCCGCCTGCCAGTCCATCGGGTTGCCGTGGCCACGCAGCGCGAAGCGCAGCGGCTCGAGATTGCGGAAGAGCACCATGACCGGCTCCGGCAGCTGCGCCAACGGCACGTAGAACACCGGTTGCAACGGGTGAAGTGGGCCCTTCTGCCAGGTGCTGCCCACCACGCCGACGATACGCGCCGGGTACACCGAATCGTCGGTACGAGGCACGTTGATCACCTTGCCCACCGCGTGACCACCGTAATAGGTGTCGGCCAGATCCTGGCTGACGATGGCGACCCGTTCGTTGCCGGCCAGGTCGTCACGCGTGAAGTCGCGCCCCTCGCGTAAGGGGATCGAGAACAGCTTGAGGAAACCAGGCCCGATACCGTGGTCCTGCGCCACGAACTGCTTGCCGTCCGGCGTATGCGGGTTTGTCTGGAGCTGCCCCAACATGCCATCGCTGGTGGGCAGATTGGTCGTCACCGCGGCATCGGTCACACCGGGTATCGCGCGCAGCCGTTGCACCAGCCGCTCTGACAGGTTCTCCACCGAAGCGACATCCGGGTAATCGGCCTTCACCGGTGCCAGCTCGAAAGTGAGGACGTTGTCGCCGGCAAACCCCAAGTGCAGCTGCGACGCATCGTAAAGCGCATGCATGAACGTGCCGGCGGTGCACAGAAGGATCGCCGCCAACGCCACCTGCGCCACCACCAGCATCCGGCCCAGCCGGCCACTGCGCATGCCGATCCCGCTGCGTCCGCCTTCGCGCAACTCATCCACGGTGGTCGAGCTGCGGCTGCGCCACAGTGCCAGCACCGCCGCCAGCAACGCGCCCAGCAAACCCACCGCGAAGGCCAGCGCCCATGCGCTTGCGCCGATATCCACGTGACCACCCCACAGCCATTCGGCGGGGATGAAGCGCTGCAACAAGGCCAGGCCCGCCAACGCCAGTGCCATGCCCGCCAGCGCGCCGCAACCGCCGATCAGCAGCCCTTCGCCCAACGCAGGCAGCATCAATCGCAGCAAGGGTGCGCCCAGCGCGCTGCGCACCGCGGCGTCGTGGTTGCTCGACAAGGCGCGCAGCAGCATCAGGTTGGTCAGGTTGACCAGCGCGATCAGCAATACCAGCAGTGCGCTGACCAGGAACATCAGCAGTATCGGCCGCGCATCCTGCTGCATGGTCGAGGCCAGGTTACCGGCACCGAAACGCGGCTTCTTCCAGTTGCCGCCCATGCCCATGTCTCGATACATCGCGCGCTCGCGTGCATCGGTCTGCGCCGACACGGCGGCGATGTCGGCACCGGGTGCCAGCCGCGCGATTGCCACGGTGCCGTTGTGGTTGTAGTCGTGGCTCCCCACCGGCAGCGCCGTCGGCAGCATCACGTCGCCCGGCCCCAGCACCGTGTTGAAGTCCGCCGACAGCACGCCGACGATGGTGCGCGGCGTGCCCTCCACCTGCAGGCTGCGGCCGATGACGTGGGCGTCGCCGCCGTAGCTGCGCTGCCAGAAGCCATACCCGAGGATCACTGCCGCCGGTCCATTCGGGCGATCCTCCCGCGTGTCGAAGTTGCGCCCCAGCATCGGCTGCAGGCCCAGCGTGGGCAGCATGTGCCGATCCATGTAGATCACCGGCACCTGCGCCGGCGCACCGGCGCCGGCGACGTTCACCGTCGATCCCGGCCGCTCCAGTCCCAGCGAAGTCACGCCATCGAGCTGGTCCAGGTACTGGTATTCGTGCGGCGAGATGCCACCCGGATGGCCGTTGTCGTGCAACCCGCCCAACACCACCAGCCGCGACGCCTGCGGCACCGGCAACGGTCGCCACAAGGTGTTCTGGATCAGCGTGGCCACCGCCACGCTGGCGCCGATGCCCAGCGCCAGCACGCCGGTGGCCAGCAGCACGAAGCCGGGGCGGCGCAGGCAGGCGCGCCAGCTGCGCCAGATTTCGGTCAGCCAGATGTTCACACGCCGGTCTCCACGCGCTGGCCGATCAGCGCGTCCAGGCGTTGCTCGTCTTCGTGGCGCAGGCGCTCGTAGGTTTCCTCGTCGACCACGCGGCCGTCGAACAGGCGGATCTTGCGCTGGGCGAGTTCGGCGTAGCGCACGTCGTGGGTGACCATGCAGAGGGTGGCGCCGCCCTTGTGCAGTTCGTCGAGCAGGGCCATCACCGCTTCGCCGTTGCGCGAGTCGAGGTTGCCGGTCGGCTCGTCGGCGAGCAGGATCGCCGGTCGGCCGACCAGGGCGCGCGCCACCGCCACGCGCTGCTGCTGGCCGCCGGAAAGCTGCGCCGGGTAATGGCGCATGCGATGCGCCATGCCGACGCGTTCCAACGACTCCTGCACGCGCTCGCGCCGTTCGGCGGTGCCGATACCGCTGCGATAGGTCAGCGGCAGTTCGACGTTCTCCTGCACGCTCAAGTCGCCGATCAGGTTGAACGCCTGGAAGATGAAGCCTATCTCCGCGTTGCGGATGCGCGCGCGTTCGGCCGCGTTGAGTACAGCCACGTCGTGACCGTTCAGCACGTAGCTGCCGGCGCTGGCGGTATCGAGCAGGCCGAGGATCGACAACAAGGTGGTCTTGCCGCAACCGGACGGACCGGAGATGGAGACGTACTCGCCGCGGCGGATGTCCAGGTGCACGTCGCTCAGTGCGTGGGTTTCCACCTCATCGGCCTGGAACACCTTGCGGATGCCGCCGAGGGCGATGACATTGGTCGGATCGTTCATGGGTTGCTCCGGAAAAATGTTCGAGGTCGTGTGGGAGCGGCTTCAGCCGCGATGCCCTGATACGGCGGATGGCGCGAGGGCATCGCGACTGGAGTCGCTCCCACATGGCGCGCCGGTGTCGAAGCGGCAAGCGGATATTTCATTTCAGCTTGATCCGATCATATTTGTCCCACTGGCTGGTATCGGACAGGATCACCCGATCGCCGGCTTTCAATCCGCGCAACACCTGCACGCGATCGACCGAGGCCACGCCGATACGCACCGGCACGCGGGTCGCGGTGTCGCCGGACGGGTCGAGGCGGAACAGGCTGAGGTCGCCGTCGGCATGCGCCAGCGCGGGGCGGCCCACCGACAGGACGTTCTGCAGTCGCGCGATGCGGATGCGTCCATCGACGGAGAGATCGGGGCGCGCACCCGGCGGCAATTTGCCGGCGAGATCGACGTCGACCTGCACGCTGCCGTTGCGCACGGCCGGGTCGACGCGCTGGACCTTGCCGTCGATCAGGCCGTTGTGCGTGTCCACGCTGACCGGCATGCCGATCGCCACGTCCTTGGCCTGCACTTCGGGCACCTGCAGACGCGCGCGCAACACATCCAGGCGCGCTACCCGCGCGAGGTTGGCACCTTCAGCCACCTGCGCACCTTCCTGCACCGCCACTTCCTGCAACACGCCGGCGATGCCGGCCCTGACCTGCAACGCATCGGCCTGGCGCTGGCGCAGCTGCAGGTTGCTGCGTTGCTGCTGCACGCGGGCCTGCGCAGCATCGATCTGCGCCTGCATGTTGCCGGCAAACGCGGCCACGCGCTGCTGCTCGATGCTCACGCGCTGCAATAACTGCTTCAGCGCGATCTGCCCCTGCTCGTACTGCACGCGCGGGATCACCTGCAGCCGGATGGCGGCCGTGTCTGCATCGGCCTTGATCTTGGCCGAGGCGTAGTCGGACTGCGCCTGCGCCTCGGCGGCGCGATGATCAAGCAGTTGCGACTGCATGTCCGCGCGCTTGGCAGCGACGTCGGCGACCGCTGCGGCCAACTGTGCCTGCGCATTGCGCAGCGCATCCTCGACCTCGGGATTGGACAACCGCAGCAGCGGGGTATCGGGCTCGACCTGGGCACCGGGCCACAGCAGGATCTTCTCGACCTGAGCGGCGGTGGCGGCCGCCAGCCAGCGGCTGTCGCGCGGCACCAGGGTGCCCGGCGCGCGTATCTCGCTGAGCATGTCGCCACTTTGCACGGCATCGATCCACAGGCTGGAGCGATCGGCATCCGGCAACGCCGGCCCGAGGCCAAGCACGCCGAGGATGCCGGCCACCACCAGCAGTGCGCCACCGCCGAGCAGGATCAGGCGGCGGCGACGCTTGCGCTGTTTGATGAGGGGGTTGGCAATATCCATGAGGCTGACAGAGCAATGCCCGTGCCAAGCGCGCAAGTGACTGTTTTCCATGCATCCGAAAGAGCCGCGACGAAGCGCCAGCGTCTGCATCCGGACAGCCGTGTCCGGACTCGTACATTTGCAGAGCATCGCGGCTGAAGCCGCTCCCACAGGTGCGTGCGAGTAGGCAGTTTCTGTGGGAGCGACTTCAGTCGCGATGCTCTTGAAGCGACGAATGGATCAGCCGGTGTTCTGCAGGCCTTGCGACACGCCGTTGACGCAGGCGACCAGCGCCTGCAGCAAGCTGTCGTCATGGCGCTCGTTTTTGCGCCAGCGCTGCAACAGGTCGACCTGGAGCAGGCTCATCGGATCGACGTAGGGGTTGCGCAGGCGGATCGAGGCGGCCAGGCGCGGATCGCCCTGCAGCAGCGCGTCGCTGCCCTTGAGTTGCAGCAGCCAGTGGCGGGTGCGGGCGAATTCGTCGCGGATCAGGCCGAAGAATTCCTCGTGCAGCGGTCCGGACAGTTTCGAGAACGCCTCGGCGATGTCGAGGTCGCACTTGGCCAGCACCATTTCCACGTCGTCGAGCAGATTGGCGAAAAACGGCCAGTCGCGCGCCATCTCGCCCAGTGCAGCTTCGCCGAACTCCTGCACGCCCTGCTCCAGAGCGCTGCCCAGACCGTACCAACCGGGCAGGATCGAGCGGCACTGGGTCCACGCGAATACCCACGGGATCGCGCGCAGGTCGTGCACGCCGCGCATGCTGCGGCGGCTGGCCGGGCGCGAACCCAGGGTCATCTGCTCGATCACATCGATCGGCGTGGCGCTGCGAAAGTAGTCGACGAAGCGCTCGTGCTCGACGAAGGCGCGGTAACTCTGCCGGCTGATCGCCGACAGTGCATTCATCCGTTCGCGCCAGCGCTCCTCGCGCGGTTCGGTCTCGCGCGGACGCAACGACGCACGCAACACGGCACCGACGGTCTGCTCCAGGTGGCGCAACGCCAGCGCGCGGATGCCGTATTTGCGATGGATCACCTCACCCTGCTCGGTCACCCGCAGCACTCCGGCCACCGCGCCGCGCGGCGAGGACATCAACGCCGGCGTGATGCGCGCACCGCCGCGGCTGGCCGAGCCGCCGCGGCCGTGGAAGAACGCCAGCTGGATGCCGGCCTCCTTCGCCACCTCCAGCAATTCCACCTGCGCACGCTGCAGGCCCCAGCGCGAGGCCAGCGTACCGCCGTCCTTGCCGCTGTCGGAGTAGCCGAGCATCACCCATTGCTGTTTGCCGCGGGCGGCCAGGTGCTGCCGGTAGACCGGGTCGTCGAGCAGCGCGCGCAATGTCGCCGGCGCATTTTTCAGGTCGTCGACGGTTTCGAACAGCGGCGCGATGTTGAGTGGCACGTTGTCGTTTTCGACCAGTCCGCCGTAACGTGCCAACGCCAGCACCGCCAGCACGTCGGCAGCCGAGCGCGCCATGCTGATGATGTACAGGCCGACCGCATCCTTGCCGTAGCGGCGTCTGGCATCGCCCAGGGTGGCGAACACGTCGTAGAGCGAAGTGACCACGTCGGCGTGGCTGATCGGGAAAAGCGACTTGCCGCTGGCGTACTCGCGCAGCTGGCCGGTTCGCTCTTCGGCCACGAGCTGCGGCCATGAAGGGTTGTCCAGCAGTGCCGCCAGCGCATCGTCATGCACGCGCGAATCCTGCCGCACGTCGAGCCGGGCCAGATGCAGGCCGAACGTGCGCACGCGGCGGATCAGCCGCTGCACCGCGTAGGCACCGGCGTGCAGGCCGCGATGATCGACCAGGCTGGTGGTGATCAGTTGCAGATCGTCGAGCAATTCCGTCGCGGACGTATAGCCTTCCGAATGATCGTTCTGCAGGGTCGCTTCCAGACGCGCACCGATCACGGTGAGCAGGCCGCGATACGGCATGTCGGCGTGGCGCGGTCGCACGCGTTCCGCAGCTGCTGGAAAACGTGCGCGATAGTCGTCGAGACGCCGCTGCAGGGCCGGATCGACGGTCACGCGGCCTTCGGTCTGGCTGAGCAGGCGCGCCAATGCGGCCACGTCGGCCATGTAGTGTTCGATCACGTGGGCGCGTTGCGTGGACAGGCTGGCGGCGATGGTCTGCGCGCCGACGTTCGGATTGCCGTCCATGTCGCCGCCGACCCAGGTGGCGAAGCCGAGCAGTTGCGGCAATTTCGCCGCCACGCCGTAGACCGTCTGCAACGCGTCGGCCAGTGCTTCGAACAGCGCAGGCACGATGCGGTAGATCGGGTTGGCCAGGTAGAAGCCGACGTGATGATGCTCGTCCTGCACGGTGGGCCGCACCGGCGAGGCCTCGGCGGTCTGCCAGCCCGAGGACAGTGCCATGTAGATGCGGTCGTCGTCCTCCTTGCGCTCCTGCGGCGTGCGGTTCTGGTCGAAGCCGTCGATCAGCGAGCGCACGATCGCCTGCTCCTTTTCCAGCAACGAGCGGCGCACTGCTTCGGTCGGATGGGCGGTGAACACCGGCTCGATCCACAGCCGGTCGAGCCAGCCCAGCAATTCGTCCGCGCCGACACCCTGCTGCTTGAGCTGGCCCAGCACGTCGAGCAGCGACTCCGGCTGCGGTGCGCTGCCCTCACGCTGGTAGTCGCGGCGACGACGGATGCGATGCACCTGCTCGGCCGTGTTCACCGCCTGGAAATAAGCTGCGAAGGCGCGCGCCAGCGCTTCGGCGTCTTTCGCATCGAGCCCGGCCAGCGAATCGGCAAGTTCGTCCACCAGGGCGCCTTCCCGGCGGCGCCGGATCGCGGCGATGCGCACCTGCTCGACCCGCTCGAAGAACCCTGCGCCGCCCTGCTCGGCCAGCATCCGACCGACCATCGCGCCGAGCCGGCTGACGTCCTCGCGCAGCGGGCCGTCGGGCGGCAGGAACTCGGGTTCGCGGCTCTCATCCATGCGTTGACTCCGGTGCTGGGACGTGGCGGGTGAACGGCCAGCCTACCGAATCGGGGCACTGGAGGCATCCATCGGCATCTCCCGCTACAATATCGGGCTTGTACTGCCCGCCGAGGGGCGCTGCGACCGTTCGACTGCGGGTCCATCCGTGGTCAGAAACCGGCCAGGCTCGGCGCGGCACGTTCCACAACGGCGCTCAGTACGCGAGTCCCTTCGCGGCAGACCGGCCATCCATGGCCGGACTTCTCGAAGGAGCCACGCATCAACTGGAGATACCCGTGAACGCCGCACTCAAAGAAAACACCCACGACTACAAGATCCGCGACCTCTCGCTGGCCGACTGGGGCCGCAAGGAACTGGACATCGCCGAGCACGAGATGCCGGGCCTGATGTCGATCCGCAAGAAGCACGCCGCCACGTTGCCGCTGAAGGGCGTGCGCGTGACCGGCTCGCTGCACATGACGATCCAGACCGCCGTGCTGATCGAGACGCTGAAGGACATCGGCGCCGACGTGCGCTGGGCCTCGTGCAACATCTTCTCGACCCAGGACCACGCCGCCGCCGCGATCGCCGCGACCGGCACGCCGGTGTTCGCCTGGAAGGGCGAGACGCTGGAGGAATACTGGGACTGCACCCTGGACGCGCTGAGCTTCCCCGACGGCAAGGGCGGTTTCCTTGGGCCCCAGCTGGTGGTCGACGACGGCGGCGACGTGACGCTGCTGATCCACAAGGGCTACGAGCTGGAGAACGGCTCGAAGTGGGTCGACGAGAAGGCGTCCTCGCACGAGGAACAGGTGATCAAGAACCTGCTCAAGCGCGTGCATGCCGAGCGCCCGGGCTACTGGCACACCGTGGTGAAGGACTGGAAGGGCGTCTCCGAGGAGACCACTACCGGCGTGCACCGCCTGTACCAGCTGGCCGAGGCGAAGTCGTTGCTGATCCCCGCGATCAACGTCAACGACTCGGTCACCAAGAGCAAGTTCGACAACCTGTACGGCTGCCGCGAATCGCTGGCCGATGGCCTGAAGCGTGCGATGGACGTGATGCTGGCCGGCAAGGTGGCCGTGGTCTGCGGCTACGGCGACGTCGGCAAGGGCTGCGCGCATTCGCTGCGTGCCTACGGCTCGCGCGTCGTCGTCACCGAGATCGATCCGATCAACGCGCTGCAGGCGGCAATGGAAGGCTTCGAGGTCAACACGGTCGAATCGACCCTGGGTCGGGGCGACATCTACGTCACCACCACCGGCAACAAGGACGTGCTCACCCTCGATCACCTGAAGTCGATGAAGGACCAGGCCATCGTCTGCAACATCGGCCACTTCGACAACGAGATCCAGGTCGACGCGCTGAATGCGATGGCCGGCGTGGAGAAGATCAACATCAAGCCGCAGGTGGACAAGTACGTGTTCGCCGACGGCCACGCGTTGTTCCTGCTCGCCGAGGGTCGCCTGGTGAATCTCGGCTGCGCCACCGGCCACCCGAGCTTCGTGATGTCCAACTCGTTCTCCAACCAGACCCTGGCGCAGATCGACCTGTGGGCGAACAAGGACAAGTACGAGAACAAGGTCTACATCCTGCCCAAGAAGCTGGACGAGGAAGTCGCGCGTCTGCACCTGGAAAAGATCGGCGTGAAGCTGACCACGCTGACCGCCGAGCAGGCCGGTTACCTCGGCGTGCCGGTGGAAGGCCCGTACAAGCCGGAGCATTACCGGTACTGATCAACATTGCTTCTGGTGAATCGAACGGGCACCGAAAGGTGCCCGTTTTTTTTCGTCCGATCGGTCATCGGCTCACCCATCCGCGTGCTGTCGCGTGGCCACGGTGTACCGCGAAAAATACTCCTGCAACGCCCGATCCGTCCGCCCCCTGGCCTCCGCTACGGCTTCGGGACCAAAGGCTGTTCCCTGGATCGAGAAGAAGGTCGGGTCATGCAGGCCGATCATGCCCAGGATCGCGGTGAGATACGGTGTGAGGAAGTCGGGCTGACGCGCGCGTTCTCCGGAAAACCTCCCGCCCGAGGCCACGGCGACGAAGACCTGGCGGTCACGCAGCAGGGCCGTCTTTCCTTCCGGACCCACATTGAACGTTCGACGGACGCGGGCAATATGGTCTATCCACAGCTTCAAAGCGGAGGGCACGGTGTAGTTGTGCATGGGCGTTCCTATGACCAGGACATCCGCGCTTTCCAGTTCCCCAATCAGTTCGTCGGACACGCGGGCAGAGCCTTCCCGGGATACGTCTTCGGCCGCCTGTTGTGAAGTCGCGTAATCCTCATCCACCGGCGGAATACCGCCGCCCGCGACAACCCTGTCCACCACCTCCGCGTTCGGATCGCCCTCCAGCAGGTATCCGACAATCTTGCGGGCGAGCCGATGGCTCTCCGATGCATGCCCGCGAGGGCTGCAGCTTACATGCAGAATTTTCATCACCCACCCGTCAGAAAGCGCGGCAGAGGGTTCATCCTACAAATCCCATGCTCTATACCGAAGGTCCATAAATAGACATTGCGAATGGTCCATGATCTGGCCTGGGTGGTCGCATCCGACCGAGCTGTCGGCTAGTCGGGTGGTACTATCACTACAGATCAACGGCGATACCGACCAGTCCATGAGCGTCGCGAAGACCAGCCCCATATCACCGGTGGATCCGACGGCGGCGGAACCTTTCTATCGCCAGATCTACAAGCGGTTTCGCCACGCCATCGCCAGTGGACTGTTGAAGCCGGGCGAGCGCATTCCCTCGGCACGTGCGCTGGCCCAGGAGCTGGGCTTGGCCAGAGGCACCATCGAGACGGCTTATTCGTTGCTGGCGGCGGAGGGCTATATCCAGGCGCGCGGCCAAGCCGGAACCATCGTGACGCCGGACCTCAGGCCGCAACCACCGGTTGCCGGCACGAAGCCTTCACCCGTGAGAGGCATGGCTGCCGCCAGCTTTCGCCCGGATTCGATTCTGCCGTTCCAGATGGGCCTGCCGGCGCTGGATGCCTTTCCCCGAAAGATATGGGCACGCCTGGGCGCGCGATGCGTACGTGCCATGCAGCCTTCCGACATGGCCTACCCGCCTGCATGCGGCTTGCAGGAACTGCGTACCGAAATCGCCGCCTATCTCAATGTCTCGCGCGGGATCAGTTGCTCTCCATACCAGGTATTCGTGACCTCGGGCTACCGCCACACGATGACGTTGATCGGCCATGCCGTGCTGAAGCGAGGAGATCGGGTCTGGCTTGAAGACCCGGGGTACCCGCACACGCGGAAAATGCTGGAACAAATGTGCATGACCGCCGTTCCGCTCCCTGTGGATGGGGACGGCATGGTGATTTCCGATGGCGTCCGTGCGGCGCCGCGAGCACGCGCAGCGGTGGTCACGCCGGCGCACCAGAGCCCGCTGTGTGTGACCCTGTCATTGCCCCGGCGCCTGGCACTGCTGGACTGGGCGGCACGAAACGACGCGTGGATCATCGAGGACGATTACGACGGCGAATACCGCTATGTCAGCCGCCCCCTGCCCGCATTGAAGAGTCTGGATCGCGACGGGCGAGTGCTCTATGCAGGCACGTTCAGCAAGGTGCTTTTTCCGGGTATCCGGCTTGCCTACCTTGTCGTGCCGGAGGCCCAGGTCGAGCGATTCGAACAGGTCAGCGAAGCCTTTGCCACGGATGGCCCCCAGCTTACGCAAGCGATCGTTACGGCTTTCATGAAGGAAGGGCACTTCGCGCGCCATATCCAGCGCATGCGCAAGCTCTATGCTGAACGTCGCGATGCAACTGCCGCTGGCTTGGAAAGCGTGCTGGGGAGGTACATGCGGATTGATCCGCAACCGGGTGGCATGCACCTGGTAATGCGACTGCGGGGCACGCGATCGGATCGCCAACTGGCCCGGCGCATGAGGGAACAGGGCATGCGTGCAGAAGCGTTGAGGGATTGCGTGATGGGCGGCGGCGGACCCTCGGCCCTGCTCCTCAACTTCACGAATATCGACTCCCGAGAAACCGCCGAGAATTTCGCGCAGCGAATCCTGCGCCTGCTCTGATCTGGCCGAGGCTCCCGGGGACTGAAACCCGAGATCTATGGCCCACAAACAAAGATCAATCATGGGCCTTCTGACATAGGCCAAGATGCAACACGATGGGGTCCCTCAACCAGCACGGCACAAGGACCCCTCATGAACAATCGCATCGACTACGCCAAGGTATCGCCCGACGGTTACAAGGCTTTCGGCGGCGTATATGTCTCCCTTCTGAAATGCGGCCTGCCACAAGAGCTGGTCAATCTCGTGTATCTGCGGGTTTCGCAAATCAATGGCTGTGCCTATTGCATCGATATGCATTCCCGGGATCTGCTCAAGCAGGGCATCGCCGTGCACAAGCTCGTACTGGTACCGGTGTGGCGCGGCGCGGGTGACGCATTCAGTACCCGCGAACGCACCGCGCTCGCCTGGGCGGAAACCGTCACGCGCGTCGCTGAAACCGGGGTTTCCGACGCGGACTACGACGCCGCTGCCGCCGAATTCAGCGACAAGGAACTGGCCGATCTGACCTATGCAATCGGTCTGATGAACGCCTTCAATCGATTCGGCATCGCGTTCCGCACGCCTCCCGCCGCCACGGCCTGAGCTGGTACTTGCCCACCAACGATGCCGGCCGCCAGGCCCGGATGAATCCACCAACGGACCCATCACCATGGCATGGCTACTCCTCACTATTGCCGGCATTTTCGAAATCGCATTCGCCTTCGGCATGAAGTGGTCAGAAGGTTTCACGCGATTGATGCCTGCACTGTTCACGATCGCCACCGGCCTGTCGAGCGTCCTCCTTCTTTCGTTCTCGCTGCGCACCCTGCCGGTCGGGACTGCCTACGCGGTCTGGACCGGTATCGGTGCGGCCGGCACCGTGACTCTTGGAATGCTGCTGTTGGGCGACTCGGCCGCACCGATGCGGTTGCTCTGCATTGGCCTCATTTTGGCAGGCGTTATCGGACTCAGGCTGGTCTCTGCGAGCTGAGCGGAAGGTCAAGGCAGGTCCCCGGATACGCTGCGTCAATTCCAGGATCCGGAATATATATCGCTTCATCGCGAATTGGAGATATATACTCACGGGCATCGTCCACCGGGAACCCCCGCGATGCCGGCAATCAGCTTCGAATTCTTTCCGCCCAAGACCGATGAGCAGCGCGCGCAACTCGATCGTGCCGCGCAGGCGCTGAAGGCGCACCGGCCGGAATACGCCTCGGTCACCTTCGGTGCCGGCGGTTCCACGCTCAGCTATACCGGCGACACCGTGGCGCGCCTGCACACCCAGCACGGCCTCAGCGTGGCGCCGCATCTCTCCTGCATGGGCGGCACCCGGGCGGAGATCGCCGAACTGCTGGACGGCTACCGCGCGGCAGGCTACCGGCGCATCGTGGCGCTGCGCGGCGACATGCCCTCGGGCATGGCCACCGCGGGCGATTTCCGCTACGCCGCCGAACTGGTGAGTTTCATCCGCGAGCACTGCGGCGACCACTTCCACATCGAGGTGGCGGCGTACCCGGAAACCCATCCGCAGGCCGACGACGCGCTGCGCGACCTGCAGCATTTCAAGGCCAAGGTCGACGCGGGCGCGAACGGCGCGATCACCCAGTATTTCTTCAACCCCGATGCGTATTTCCGCTTCGTCGAAGACGTTCGCCGGCTCGGCGTCAACGTGCCGATCGTGCCGGGCATCATGCCGATCGCGAACTACAGCCAGCTGAAGCGCTTCTCCGACATGTGCGGCGCGGAGATCCCGCGCTGGATCGCCAAGCGCATGCAGGCACACGGCGACGATGCCGATTCGGTGCGCGCGCTGGGTGCCGAAGTGGTGGCGCAACTGTGCCGGCGCCTGCTCGACGGCGGCGCGCCGGGCCTGCACTTCTACACGTTGAACCGGACCCGCGCCACGCAGGCGGTGCTGCAGCAACTTTTCTGATTCGCGCGGCAGGTATGCTGATGCGATGCGCCGATGGGCCACCCTGCTTTGCCTGATCCTGCTCGCCTGTGCCGCGCCTGCCGCGGCGCAGACGGAAATCCATCGCTGCATCGGCGCGAACGGCGGGGCGGTGTTCACCGACCAGCCCTGCGCCGCGCTGCAGGCCACCCCGGTCGACCGGAATGCCGCCTCCACGCAGGACGCCGCGCCGCTGGCCGCGCCGCCGATCCTGTGCGCGGCGACGCCCGATGAGCTGCGCCAGAGCGTGATCGAAGCGTTCGCCAGTCGCGACGCCAACCGCCTGGCTGGCCTGATGTTGTGGGACGGTTACGGCCGCGGCGCGGCGATCGCGGACATCCGCTCGCTGGCCGAGCTGATGAAACAGCCGTTGCTGGACGTGGACATTCCGAACGTCAGCGCGCCGGCGCAAAATGCCAGCACCGACGACCCGTTCGCGGAAGCCGACGCGCATGATGCGCCATCGGCAGGCGACCAGTTGGTGCTGCATACCGGCGGCAACGACGGCAGCGGCAACCCACGGGAGCTGCGGTTCCGCATCGTGCGTCAGGCCGGCTGCCTGTGGCTGCGCAACGCCGGGTAAGGGCGGATTGACGTGGGCCTGACGCTCACCAGCTATCATGGGCGGTCCCCTTTTGGAGAACCGACATGGCGCAGCAATACCCCGACTGGATCTGGCAGAACGGCAGCCTCAAGCCCTGGGCCGAAGCGACCACCCATGTGATGTCGCACGCGCTGCATTACGGCTCGTCGGTGTTCGAGGGCATCCGCAGCTACGCCACGCCGGATGGCGCCGCGATTTTCCGGCTCACCGACCATCTCAACCGGCTGTACCAGTCGGCCAAGATCTACGACATGGTGCTGCCGTACTCCGCCGACGATCTGGCCAAGGCCTGCCGCGACGTGATCAAGAAGAACGAGCTCGGCGCCGCTTATCTGCGTCCCCTCGCGTACCGCGGTCTGGGCGGTTTCGGCCTGTCCGCCGAAACGCCGATCGACGTCGCCGTGGCGGCGTGGCCGATGGGTCCGTATCTCGGACCGGAGGCGCTGCAGAACGGCATCGACGCCTGCGTGTCGAGCTGGCAGCGGTTCGCGCCGAACACCATTCCCGCCGGCGCCAAGGCTGGCGGCAACTACCTCTCCGGCCAGCTGATCGCGCGCGAGGCGCGCCGGCTCGGCTTCGGCGAAGGCATCGCGCTGGCTTCGACCGGCCTGCTCAGCGAAGGTGCGGGCGAGAACCTGTTCCTGGTGTTCGACGGCGTGCTGCACACCACTCCGGCCAGTGCCTCCATCCTCGCCGGCATTACCCGCGACACGCTCAAGACACTTGCCCGCGAAGACGGCATCGAAGTGGTCGAGCGCGATATTCCGCGCGAATACCTGTACCTCGCCGACGAGCTGCTCATGTGCGGCACTGCCGCCGAGATCACCCCGATCCGCTCGGTCGACGGCAAGCAGGTCGGCACCGGCAGGGCCGGTCGCGTGACTTTGCGCCTGCAGGAATTGTTCTTCGGCCTGTTCGAAGGCCGCACCCACGACAAGTGGGGCTGGCTGGAGCAGGTCTGAAGGCAGAAGTGAGTGGTGCAGCGAGGAGTGGGAAAAGAGAGCGCAAGCGGCGCCTGCTCACACCACTACTGCGCTGGCGCCCGAACCGTTGGTTCAGTCGCATGCCTTGCCGTCCAAGTCACTATTGCCAACACAAAAACGCCCCGCATGACGGGGCGTTTTGTTGGGCAGATGACGCGCGAGCCAAGCTATCTCTCTTTTTCCACTCCTCGCTGCACCGCTCACTTTTGCCGCTAGAACTTGATGCTGGCGATGGCGCCGTTGGTATCGCTGCGCGGGCGCATCGAGACGTCCCAGCCGTAGAGTTCGCACAGCCGACGCACGATCGCCAAGCCGAGGCCGGCGCCGCTGCCGCCGACGCCTTCGCCGCGCACGCCGCGCTGGAACAGCCGCTCGGCGTCTTCGGGCTTGATCCCGGGGCCGGTGTCGATCACTTCGATGCGGTCGGCACCTACCTCGACCCGCACGCTGCCTTCGAGCGTGTACTTGATAGCGTTGCTGATCAGGTTGGTCAGCGCCACCGAAAGCACCGAGGCCGGTGCGTTGACGGTGACCGCTTCGCCCACCGCGAGATCGATGGTCAACGGCTTGCCACGCATCTGCGGGCGCTGGCTTTCGATGACGTCGGCGGCAACCTTGCCCACGTCGGTGGTTTCGCCGCGGGTCGGGCCGCGCCGCTCGGCGCGCGACAGCAGCAGCAGCGCCTCGATCAGCTCGGTGGCCTGGCGCGAGGCACGCTCGATACGCTTCAGCCGCTCGCTCAGTTTCTCGGTGAGGTCGGGCGAACCCTGCAGCAATTCGGTGGTGCTGGCGATCACCGCCAGCGGCGTGCGCAACTCGTGGCTGACGTCGGAGTTGAACTCGCGGTCGCGTTCGACCATCGCGGTGAGCCGCGCGGAATATTCATCCAGCGCATGCGCCAATTCGCCCACCTCGTCGTCGGCGAAATGCGGCGCCAGCGGTTCGGCCTTGCCCGCCTTGCGGAAATCGCGCAGCCGATTGGCCAGCTCGCTGACCGGCTTGAGCACCTTGCGCGACAGCCACAGGCCCAACACCAGCGAGAGCAGGCCGAACAGGAATACGGCGCCGATAACGCTGATCAGCAGTTGCTGCTTGCCCAACTCGTCGCGCGAGACATCGTAGCGCAGGAAACTGATCACCCCGCCTTGTCGCCGCACTGCCAGCTTGTAGCGCTTGGTCTCGCCGTTCGCGTCGGTCTCGCTGATGTCGTGAACGCCGGTCGACAACTGCTGCCAGTTCAGCGGAGCCTTGTAGATCGTGCGATCGCTCCACGTCCACGCCTTGACGATATTGAAGTGCGGGATTTGGGTGGGATCGGCACGGACCTGTGCGTTGAGGTTGTCGACCTCGTCCTGCAGGCTCGCAGTGACCAGTTGGTCCTCCACCTTGGCCCGGATATTCAACGCGGCCACGGCAAACAACGCGCTGAGGCCGAAGCCGAACAGCGTGAAGGAGACGATCAATCGAAAGCGAAGCTTACGCCTGGACTGCATCCGGCTCGACCATCCGATAGCCAATGCCGTGCCGCGTGTGGATCAGCGGCTTCTCGAACGGTTTGTCGATCGCCGCACGCAAGCCGTGGATATGCACGCGCAGCGAGTCGCTGTCTGGCAGTTCCTCACCCCACACGCGTTGTTCCAGGTCCTGTCGGGTGACCACAGACGGGCTGGCTTCCATCAGCGCCTGCAGCAGCTTCAGGCCGATCGGGTTCAACTGGATCGACTTGCCCTCGCGGTTCACCGTGAGCGTGTCGAGGTTGAAGGTGAGGTCGGCCACCTTCAGCACGCGGCTCTGCGGGCCCTTGCCACGGCGCGCCAGCACTTCCAGCCGCGCGGCCAGTTCCTGCAGCGCGAACGGCTTGGTCATGTAGTCGTCGGCGCCGGATTCGAAGCCGGTCAGCTTCTGCTCCAGCGCGTCGCGCGCGGTCAGCATCAGGATCGGTGTTTGCTTGTGCGCCTCGTGGCGCAGCTTGCGCGCCACTTCCAGGCCGTCCATGCCGGGCAGCGTGAGATCGAGCACGATCACATCGAAATCATGCACCACGGCCAGATGCAGGCCGGTCACGCCGTCACCCGCAAAATCGACCACGTTGCCGCGGTCCTCCAGATAATCGCCGATGTTGGTCGCGATATCGCTGTTGTCTTCGATCACCAATACGCGCATGTGTCACTCCTGCGCAGCCGGCGCACGGGCCGGCTGGAGTTGCAAGCTTAACAATCTTGTGTGAACGCGGCGCGCCGGCCGCACCGGGAAACTGAACGGGTTCTGCACAGGCAAGAAAAAGGCCCAGATGCGCGACTCGGCGTCGCCCACCCGGGCCCAAACAAACTACTGCCCCGATACCATCACCTGCCTTCATCGGACCCCGGAAGACTGGGGATCCACGCAAATAACGGTAGGCAAGTTATAGGCGATGGGGGGTTACGATGGAGTTAATCGGCACTCATCCCGCCATGAAACCGGCTGCGCGAGCCTACGTTGGCCCTGCCCCCTTCACTGTCCGATAACGTTGCGAGCGACCGTCACGCGCGACCCCATGTCATCGGGCCAGCGGCAGATGTGCGTACCGGTAACGATCTCGCAATCGGCTTTTGCGTGAATTTCGTCACCCGTGTATGCGTTCGAAGAAGCACTCGCCGCGGTGGCCGCATTCATCATGAATGCCATCGTCTGACGATAGCGCGCGTGCGTCGACATGCCAGCGGGCAACGCGTATTTCCAACTGCGCATGGCCTGGATCGCCGACTGGTCGAATACGCCCGCCGGCTGGGCGCGGATCACGCGCATGTCCTGCACGCTGCCATCGGCGGCAAGCCCGAACTCGACCACGACCTGCCCTTCGATACCCCGCAGGAGCGCATTGCGCGGATAAATCGGCTGGCGGATGCGGATCGGTGTCGGCATGGCGGTCGCCAGCGCCGCGGTGGGAGCGATCGATCCGCTCATGTGCAGGGAGGGCTGGCGAGCCGGTGTCAGGTCGGAAACCTGCAAGGACGCCGGTGACAGCGTGGCGGGCGCGTCGATCGGTGGCAGCGGCTCTGTTGCCGTCGTCGTGGGCATTGCGAATCGCGGCCGTGCCACCGTCGCATGCAACGGTGCCAGATCAGGCAACTGCCAGGTTATGCGCGAGGCGGCGAGCGCCAGCCAGGGTGGCGTCAATGCCGGCTGCAACTGCAGGATGGATTCGGCAAGGGCTCGCTGCAAGGCAGCCTGCTTCCACTCGACCCGCAAGGTGAAGAGCACCAGGGCTGCGCCGAGCAGGACCGCAACGAAACGGGCCGACGTGCGCACGCGCGCCGCCTCGTGCGCCGGCACCACCAGATGCTGCACGCGGTCAAGCAGCACCCCGCCGTTGGCGGCCAGCAGCAGCGAGCCGTGCCGCTCGCGCAGTTCGCCAAGCTGGGCCAGCGCCGTCACGAACACATGGCGGCTGCCGCCGCTCACCGACAGCGCGAGCTCGTCGCAGCAGATCTCGCGCTCGTTGCGCACGTCACGCGAAATCCAGTGCACTACCGGATGATGGAAATACAACGTCTCCATGACCACCTGGAACAGGTTGGCGAGCGGATCCCAGCGCCGCAAATGCGCCAACTCGTGGGCGAGGATCAATTCGATCTGGGCCGTCGGAAAATTGCATGCGACCGCCATCGGCAACAGGATCACCGGCCGGATCCAGCCGACCAGCGCCGGCGTGGCGATGACCTTGCTGCACAGGACGGTGACGCGCCGGCGCAGCCCGAAACGACGTGCCATGTCGGCGACCCGATCCTGCCACGCCGGCAACAGGTCGGCCATGCGTACCAGCACCTTCAGCCGCTGCCACTGCCGCCATGCACGCAGCGACAGCAACAGCACGCCGCTCGACCAGGCCAGCACCAGCCACGGCAGGACGGCGTCCAGCCAGCTGCCCCAGGTCCATGCAGGATCCGCGGCGGCACCGTCGACGATGAGTGATGACGTCGCCACGCCGGTCGCTGCCTGGATGACGGACGGTGCCGTGTCCAGCAGGCGCCACGCCGTCAGCAACGGGCACAGCGCCAGTGCGACCAGCATGGCCATGCCAAAGCGATAGCGCGCCTCGCCACGCGGCAGAAACATCCGCACCGCGGCGTAGACCAAGCCCAGCAAGGTGGCCTGCCAGAAGAAATGCAGCAGCGTCCAGCCGATCACCCGCGTGCCTGCAAGCAGTATCGGCAGCATGTCCATTACGGCGCGTCCTTGTCGAGCTTGTTCAGCAGGCTGCGAATGGCGCGAAGCTCCTCGCGACTGGTGCGCTGGCTGCCCAGCGCATGCAGTACCAGCTGCGAGGACGAGCCATCGAACACGCGTTGCACCAGATCCACCAGGAAGCGCTTCTGGGTGCGCTCCTTGCTCACCGCCGCACGATAGACATGCGCGCGCTGCGAATCGTCGCGTTGCACCAGTCCCTTGGCGTGCATCACCTGCAGCATTTTCAGTGCGGTGGTGTAACCGCTACCGTCGCCAAGGTGGAGCACATCATGCACTTCGCGCACCGTGCATGCACCGCGCGACCACAGCACGTGCATGATCTGCAGCTCGGCCTCGGTCGGCCTGGGTATGCCGGTGGATCGTTCTTTCATGTCGATTTCTCATCCCGCAGCAGGCTGTTCGTGCAGGCTGTCGACGCGATACCTCCCTGATCACCTCGACTTGCCGTTTCCGCGCTGGCCGGCATGGTAGCCCTCCAAGAGGCCTTTCCAGCCTCCCGGAGAATCATCCGATGCCACGCAACCGTCAATGGCCGCCGGGAGTCAGGCCGGGACGCGCCTGTTGCTGCATGAACTGCTCGCTCTTCTGGCGGTCCCTTTCGATGTCGCCATAGGTGCGGCAAGTGCGCTTGGGCAGCAACGAGCCGATCGGGCGCTCTGATTTGCACACCAGCCGCTTGTCATCGCGACGGGTCAGGATTGCGTTGATGGTCTCCTGGTCCTGAAACAGCCGGGCCTTCGCATCCGCGTCCATCTGGTCGACCGTGCTGTACTTGTCGAACAACGACTGCATGTCGCCGAACTTGACGTTCACATCGTTCCGTTCGCTGCTGTCGACGAATTCATAACGGCCACCGGCGGCCATTTGCTGATGCACGGCAGCGACCATCGCGCTGAAGTCGTCCTTGTTCTCGGCCTTCACGATCACTTCGGTCTTGTAGGCGTAAACGGCGCCCAGAGGCAACAAGGTCATGCCCACGGCCATGCCGATCAGCCAGAATTTGAATTTCATGCTACAGCTCTCCGCAGATCGTGCTGCACCCCGACACAGGACACCTGACGCACGACCCCCTGCGCCAATCCTACGGCCATGCTTGCCGGCGTGTCAACGAAGGTATTCGTACTATAGCTTTCGTAGCACGACCAAAGCTCAATGACGCGGGGTCAGCGGCATACCGTACTTCATGCTGGGATTGGCTTCGCCGCTAACGAATCCGGGGCGCGCGCGCCGGATCATTTCCTCCTGCGCGTACTGGCGGCCACGCTCCATCTCGCCATAGGTCCGGCAAGTACGCTTGGGCAGCAACGATCCCATCGGGCGCTCGGACTTGCAAATCAGCCGCCGGTCATCGCGATGGGTCAGGATCGCGTTCACGTTCTCCTGGTCGACATACAGCTGGAACTTCGCGTCCTTGTCCATCTCCGCGACGGTCTCGAACCTGTCGAACAACGACTGCATCTCGCCCAGGCTGGCGTCGATGATCTGCCGCTCCGAACTGGTGACGAACTCATAGCGCCCGCCGGGCACCATTTCCTTTTTCACGGCGGCGACTACCGCGCTGAAATCGGCCTTGGTGTCGGCCTTGACCACAGGCTGCGCCTTGCTGGCGCAAGCCGCCCCCCATGGAAACAGCGCCAAGCCCAGCACCATGCCAGCCAGCCAGATGTGCATCTTCATGTGCTCGCCCTCCGCGCTTCCGTTGCCGCCCCGGCGGGGCGATCTTCACAGGGAACCTTCCAAGCCATTGGCTTCCGGGAATCTCCGTACGGAATCGAACAATTTCAGAGGGTACGCCCGGATTCGATCATTTTCAACGACGACTTTCGTACTATATCCGTCGTATGACACGACCATGGCTCCGGCCGCGACTTCCTATGCTTTTCGCAGCGCGACGCGCCTCGTCCGCGCAACGGCAGCGGCTTCGCGCGCCTGCGCTTCGAGCAGGTCAATGATCGCGCCGGCCACGTCGACGCCAGTAGCTTCCTCGATCCCTTCCAGGCCGGGCGAGGCATTCACTTCGAGCAACAGCGGGCCCCGGTTGGAGCGCAGCAGGTCGACTCCGGCGATACCCAGGCCTAGTGCCGCGGCGGCGCGCACGGCGATGCGTTTCTCGTCCGCGCTCAACACGGCGGCTTTGGCGCTGCCGCCACGATGCAGGTTGGCGCGGAACTCGCCAGGGCTGGAATCGCGCTGCATCGCAGCGACCACCTTCTTGCCGACCACGAAGCAGCGCAGGTCGCTGCCCTTGGCCTCGCCGATGAACTCCTGCACCAGGAAATTCGCGTACAGCCCGCGAAATGCCTCGATCACGCTTTGCGAGGCGCTGCGCTTCTCGGCCAGCACCACGCCGGTACCCTGGCTGCCCTCGTTGAGCTTGATCACGTGCGGCGGGTCGCCCAGCAGGGCCAGCACGTCGGCGGTGTCGTCCGGGTTGTCGCCGAACACGGTGACCGGCATGTCGATGCCCTGGGCGGCGAGCATCTGCAGACAGCGCAGCTTGTCGCGGGCTCGCAATACCGCATCGGAGGGATTGGGCGTATAGACGCCCATCATTTCCAGCTGGCGCAGCACCGCCGTGCCGTAGAACGTGCTGCTGGTGCCTATGCGCGGGATCACCGCGTCGATATCGCGCACCTCCTTGCCCTTGTAGCGGATCGCCACCGCTCCTGGTGCGATGCGCACGTAGCAACGCAGCGGATCGAGCACGCGCACCACGTGGCCGCGCACGCGTGCCGCCTCGACCAGTCGCTTGGTCGAATACAGGCGGGTATTGCGCGACAGGATCGCAATTTTCATACAGTGGTCGTCACGGTGGGTCGATGGTCGCCAACGGCGGGCGGGGCTGGGTGTAGGAGCGTGCCGGATCCACCGCAAAACGCCCGTTCAGCGCGCTGCGGCCGAGCAACAGGGGAAACAGCATGTGCCGGCGATCGGTCAAATTGATGTCAACACTGAAGTGCTGGCCGGCCAGCTGGATTTCACTGCGGATGAACCAGCGTTCGGTGCGTCGCCCACCGGTATCGGTGACGGCGCGTCGATCCAGGGCGGGGGCCTCGCAAGCCACATGCAGCGGCTGACGTCGGCCGACGTGCATGGTGAAACGCAGCCAGGTCGCGCCGTCGCGCTGGAATTCTTCCAGCGTGTCGACGTGCAGCGAACTGCTGCGCGCGCCGGTATCGAGCTTGGCCTTGAGCATGCCGATGCCCAGCTCCGGCAACGCCAGCCGCTCCCGCCAGCCGAGTGTGATCAGATCGACCATGAAGGGTTCGGAATAGCTCGGATGCGGCGGGAGGTGGAGCGGGTGAAGGGAATCGAACCCTCGTCAGTAGCTTGGGAAGCTACAGCTCTACCATTGAGCTACACCCGCGTTGACCGGCGGATGGTAACCCGGGATTCGCGCGGTTGGAAAGCTGGCCCTTCGCCGGCACGCTTGGCCGGCGGCGGCAGCGCTTCGATGATCCACAGGCTCGACCGTTCGCTGCGCGCACGGGAGCGTCGCCGCCGGACCGTTCCTTCTGCCGAGCCGGACGCCCCAATGCCCGCTGAACGGTACCGGTCGCATAATCCGGCCAACTGTCATCGCCTGTCCGACAATGCGCGTTCCAGTGCCGGTAGCCAATGAAAGTCCCGCGGCCTTGTGCCACTCATGGAGAACATCATGCCCAGGTATGTCGAATTGTCGGCCATGTGGCGCCGTCATTGGCGATGGCTGGCCATCGCGATGTTGTTCCTGTTCGCCGGCTTGGCCCAGGCGCAATCCGCCGCCGATGACGACCGCGCCGATCCGCCAAGCCGGGTGGCGCGGCTGTCTTACGTTGCCGGCGACCTCGGTTTCCTGCCGGCTGGCGCGACCGACTGGAGCGACGCCGACGTCAATCGCCCGCTGACCACCGGCGACCGCCTGTCCACCGGCCATGACGCGCGCGCGGAACTGGAATTGGGCGGCGGCACGCTGCGCATCGACGGCCAGACCGACCTGGGCGTGCTCGACCTGAACGACCAGATCGCCCAGCTCGAACTGACCCGGGGCACGCTGAACCTCACGGTGCGCCAACTGGAGCCAGGCCAGAGCTACGAGATCGACACCCCGACCGTGGCGCTGGTGCTCGATCAACCCGGCACGTTCCGGGTCGACATCGACGACGACGGCACCCAGGTCACCGCCTTCAGCGGCAGCGCCGTCGTTTACGGCGAAGACAACGCACAGCGCACGATCAACTCCGGTCGCAGCTATCGCTTCGCCGATTCCCGCCTCGGCGCGGTGGCGATCAGCGAGATCGGCGGCGGCGACGCATTCGACGCATGGTGCGACTCGCGCGATCGTCGCTACGCGCAATCGATCAGCCGCCGGTACGTGTCCGACGATGTGGTCGGCTATCAGGACCTGGACCAGTACGGCGACTGGCAGGAAACCAGCGACTACGGCGCGGTGTGGTATCCGAGCCGGGTCGGCAACGACTGGGCGCCGTATCGTGATGGCCACTGGGCCTACATCGCGCCTTGGGGCTGGACCTGGGTGGACGACTCGCCATGGGGTTACGCGCCCTATCACTATGGCCGCTGGGCCCATACGCGCCGTGGCTGGGGCTGGATCCCGGGGCCGCGTGACGTGCGTGCGATCTACGCCCCGGCACTGGTGGCCTTTGTCGGCGGCGGCGGCTGGTCGGTCGGCATCGGCGGCGCCCCGGTCGGCTGGTTCCCGCTCGGCCCGGGCGAAATCTACAACCCTTGGTACCACTGCGGCCGCAACTATTACGTCCGGATCAACCGCGACGATGGGCGCGACGGTCGCGGACGCGATCGTCGCAACGACGACGATATCCGCCGGCATTACGAGCACTACCGCGCCGGCAGGCCCGAGCCCGACGAGCATTACGTCAACCGCGATGCGCCGCGTGGATTCACGGTCGTGCCGGGCCGCGCCTTCGCCAGCGGGCGGCATGTGCAGCGCGATCTGCTGCGGATCGATCCGCGCAAGCTGGCCGACGCCAAAGTATCGCCGCGTGGCGCCGCCCTGCGCCCCGTGGCGGACAACATCCGCAACCCGCGCACGCACGCCCGACCGGCCGAAGGATTTCGCCCGGATGTGGTGGCCCGCCATGATCCGGCCACGCTGGTGCGCCCCGGCTCCGCCAGCAACCTGGACTCAGCGCGCCGCATCGGCAGGCAAGCCTCCAACGTTCGCCTGCTGAATCCGCGCGGTGTCCGCCAGGATGCCGGCCTGTCCCGTGTCGACCACGACGGCAGCGATCGGGTGGCCGCCGGCCGACCACTGTCGCCGCCGGCGCGGATCACGCCGGCAGGTCGGCTTGCGCCCGCGCCGGAAGTGGCGGCAGGCAGGTCGCAGACGATGCGTCGGGACAATGCGATCGGGTCACGCCAAGGCGAACTGCCGTCCACGCGCTTTGCGCATCGGCCCGCGTCCGATGCGCCGCTGCCCGGGCACCTCGAACAGCGGGCGCGCATGCCGATAAGGGAGTCACGAGACGCGATGCCGCGACCGGGCTTGAGCGTGATCTCCCGTGGCGATGAAAACGACATCCGCCCGAACGGGCGCGGCCTGCCGCCGGTACAGCCGGTTCGGCGCGCCACGCCAGTCGATCGCCCGCTGTCCGCCGGCCGTCCCATGCCAGCCAACGCTGCACGCTTCGAACGCGTCGAAACGATGCGCGCCGTGCGCAACGAGCCGATGCCCGCACGCCGCAACATCGAGCCACGATTCGAGCCACGAGTCGAGCGGGTCGACAGTTTCGCGCGGCAACCTGTCCGCGCGCAGCCACGCCCGATGCCTGCTCCAGTGCGGGCCGAGTCGATGCGGAACTACCAGCCTGCGCAGCGTGCCGCGCCCGCACCGCGCGCCGAAACGCCCCAGTCGCAAAGGACGCGGGAGCGCTCATCGGAACGAGCCGATCACCCCGTGAAAGCGAACGATCGGCAGCACTGATCGAGCCCTCGTGCACGGCCATCCCGGTGCGGGATGGCCGGCATCGGCATGCGTGTCTCGCTACAATGGCCGGATCGCCATTGCGTTCCCACCATGACCGAAATCCACGACGAGACCGCCTCCGCCTACATGCGCCGCATCCGCAGTTTCGTGCTGCGCGAAGGTCGCATGACGCCAGCGCAGCAGCGCGCGTTCGACACGCTGTGGTCACGCTACGGCATCGACTACCGCGGCACGCCGCATGACTTCGCGACGAACTTCGGTCGGCAAGCGCCGCTGGTGCTCGAAATCGGTTTCGGCAATGGCGAAGCGCTGGCCTGGGCCAGCGAACACGACCAGGTGCGCGACTTCATCGGCGTCGAAGTACACGGGCCCGGCGTGGGCCGGCTGATGAACGCGCTGGCCGCGCGCGGCGCCGGCAACGTGCGGGTGTACAGGCACGACGCGGTGGAAGTGCTGGAGCACGAGATCGCGCCGGGCAGCCTGGCCGAGGTACGCATCTGGTTTCCCGACCCATGGCACAAGAAACGCCACAACAAGCGCCGTCTGATCCAGCCCGAGTTTGCCGCCCTGCTCGCCTCGCGCATGGCGCCCGATGGCCTGCTGCACCTTGCCACCGACTGGCAGCCCTACGCCGGGCACATGCTCGAGGTGATGGAAGCCGCCCCTGCGTGGCGCAACCAGCTCGGTCCCGGCCAGTATGCCGAGAAACCCGATTGGCGCATCGAGACGCACTTCGAGCGGCGCGGGTTGAAGCTGGGGCATGGGGTTTGGGATTTGTTGTATCGCAGGGTTTGATGACCTCCTGCCGCGGCGCATGCTCCCCGGTGAGCCGGGCTTCTTCGTGGGCCGGACAATGCCCGCCCCACGAGAGGAGGAAGTTCCTCCAGCAAGGTGTCGCTCTTGGCCCGGGGTTCACCAGCAACCGCATCAGCCCGCTTATACTCGCGCTCATCCGCCCAGGGACGAATCGCCGCAGCGTGAAGCTTCCACTGCCCCGCCGTATCCATGATTGCCAGCTGCACTGCCGGGGCGCCGGCTAGTGGGACTCTCGCTCACCCCCGACATGATTCTGGTACTCGGGCTGGTGGGCTTCACCATGCTGATGCTGGTGCTGGAGTGGATCCGCGCCGACATGGTGGCGTTGCTGGTGGTGGTGGTGATCGGGCTGACCGGGCTGATCCCGTCCGACCGCGTGTTCAACGGCTTCGCCGGCAACGCGGTGATCGCGATCATGGCGATCATGATCATGGGCGAGGGGCTCGACCGCGCCGGCGTGCTCAACCTCACCGCCAACTTCGTGATGCGCATGGCGCGCGGCGCGGAATCGCGGCTCGGCGTGGTGATCAACCTGGTCGCCAGCCTGTTCAGCGCGGTGATTCCCAGCCAGGCCCTGGCCGCGCTGATGATCCCGGTCAGCAGCCGACTGTCCGCGCGTACCGGCGTGCCGTTGTCGCGACTGCTGCTGCCGATGGCGTTCTGCATCCTCACCGCGACCAACACCACGCTGATCGCGAACTCGCCACTGATCGTGCTGAACGACCTGATCGCCAGCGCCAACGTGAACCTGCCGCCGGGCGCGCATACCATCCCGAAATTCGGCCTGTTCAGCGTGACTCCGATCGGCCTGTCGCTGGCCCTGCTCGGCGTGGCGTATTTCTACTTCTTCGGCCGCAAGCTGCTGCCCGGTCACGAGGACGAACGGCTGAAGGTGACCCCGGGCCGCACCGAGAGCTACTTCGCCGAGACCTACGGTATCGGCGGCGAGACCGCCGAGCTCACCGTCACTGCGGAGAGCCCGTTGGTCGGCATGAGCATCGGCGAAGCGGAGCAGTTGTACGAGGCGCCGCTGATCCTGGCGATCAAGAGCGGCAATGACGCGCGCATGGCGCCGCCGGCGGATCACGTGATCTGGGTCGGCTCGGTGCTGGGCGTGCTCGGCCCGCGCGAACAGCTGGCCCGCTTCGCCAACAACCAGCTGTGCCGCTTGTCCACGCGCATGCGCCAGCTCGGCGAGCTGTTCAACCCGACCCGCGCCGGCATTTCCGAGGTGGTGATCCC
Organism: Rhodanobacter sp. T12-5; assembly: GCF_008329435.1. Lineage (GTDB taxonomy): Bacteria > Pseudomonadota > Gammaproteobacteria > Xanthomonadales > Rhodanobacteraceae > Rhodanobacter. The sequence goes on along the minus strand of NZ_NPKN01000001.1, from coordinate 389,966 downwards.
GCCCAGCTCGCGCTTCATCAAGCAGACCGTCGGCGAGCTGCGCCTGCGCAAGCGGTTCGGCATCTCGGTGCTGGCGGTGACCCGCGGCGACCAGGTCTTCCGCGACGACGTGCGCGCAGTCGGCCTGCGCGCCGGCGACACGCTGGTGCTGCACAGCAACTGGCGCGACCTGGCGCTGGCCTCGGAAGACAAGGATCTGGTCGTCGTCACCGACATCCCCAAGGACGAGCAGCGCCCCGGCAAGATCTGGCAGGCGGTCGGCTTCTTCGTGATGGCCAAGTGCCTGGCGCTGTTCACCAACCTCGACCTGTCGGTGGCGATGATGACCGGTGCGATCGGCATGCTGCTGACCGGCGTGCTGAACATGGACGAGGCTTACAAGGCGATCAACTGGAAAACCATCTTCGTCACCGCCTGCCTGATCCCGCTGGGCTGGTCGATGGATGCCACCGGCACCGCCGCGTGGATTGCCCAGGGCATGCTGGCGCATCTGGGCGGTGCCTCGCCGTGGGTGCTGCAGGCGTGCCTGGGCATCCTCACGTTGTTGTTCTCGCAGGTGATGTCCAACGTGGGCGCCACCGTGATGATGGTGCCGATCGCGATCAGCGTGGCCGTGGCCACCGGCGGCAACCCGTCCGCCTACGCGCTGATCGTGGCGGTGTCCTCCTCCAACACCTTCCTGCTCAGCTCCGGCCATCCGGCGCTGATGATGGTCACCGGCCCCGGCGGCTACAAGGGCAAGGATTTCCTGCGCGTGGGTGCGCCGCTGACGCTGCTGGTGCTGGTGGTCACCTTGCTCGCGATCAACCTGATGTTCCGTTGATCGACGCGGCATCGGCCGCACGGTGTCGGCGGCTCAGTCCAGCAAGCTCTCGACGACGCGTTGTGCCATGGCGTCCGCGCTGGCGGTGGTGGTTTGCAGGTGCAACTCCGGGGCTTCCGGCGGCTCGTACGGCGAATCGATGCCGGTGAAGTTCTTGATGTCGCCTGCGCGGGCCTTGGCGTACAGGCCTTTGGCGTCGCGTCGCTCGCAGATCTCCAGCGGCGTGTCGACGAAGACCTCGCGGAACTCGCCGGCGTCGAACAAGGCGCGCGCCATGCGCCGCTCGCTGCGGAACGGGCTGATGAAGGACACCAGCACGATCAGCCCTGCGTCGGTCATCAGGCGCGCGACCTCCGCCACGCGGCGGATGTTCTCCACGCGGTCCTCGTCGGTGAAACCGAGATCGCGATTGAGGCCATGGCGCACGTTGTCGCCGTCCAGCATGTAGGTGTGATAACCCATCGCGTGCAGGCGCTTTTCGACCAGGTTGGCGATGGTCGACTTGCCGGAACCGGACAGGCCGGTGAACCACAGGCAGGCCGGCGTCTGGCCCTTGATCGCCGCGCGCGCGGCGCGATCGACATCGAGATGCTGCCAGTGGATGTTGTCGGCGCGACGCAATGCAAACGCCAGCGTGCCGGCACCGATCGTGGCGAAGCTCTGGCGATCGATCAGGATGAAGCCGCCCAACTCGTGGCAATGCTCGTACGGCTCGAACGCGATCGGCTGGTCGAGGCTGATATTGCAGTACGCCACCTCGTTGAGCAGCAACCGCTTGGCCGCCTGCTTTTCCTGCGTGTTGACGTCGACCTTGTGCTTGATTTCGGTGACCTGCGCCGTGACGGTACGCGTGCCGATCTTCAGCCAGTACGGCCGCCCCGGCAGCAGCGGGCTTTCGCCCATCCACAACAGGTTGGCGGCAAACTGGTCGGCGACCTGCGGCGGCTGCGCCGTCGCGGCGATGATGTCGCCGCGGCTGATGTCGCGTTCGTCGTCGAGCGTCAACGTGACCGCGTCGCCGACGCGTGCGCAGTCCAGGTCGCCATCGGCCGTCACGATGCGTGCCACCCGCGAACGCACGCCGGCCGGCAGCACCACCACCTCGTCGCCACGTGAGAGCGCGCCGGCGGCGACCTGGCCGGCATAGCCGCGAAAGCCCTGGTCCGGCCGGCACACCCACTGCACCGGCATGCGGAAGCCCAAGTCGCTGGACGGACGCACGATCTGCACCGTCTCCAGGTGTTCCAGCAGGCTGGGGCCCTCGTACCAATCCATCCGCGACGAGCGGCAACTGATGTTCTCGCCGCGCAACGCCGACAGCGGAATCGCGGTGACCTGGCCGATGCCCATCTGCCCGGCCAGCTCGCGGTAGGCGCTTTCGATCGGCCGGAACACCTCCTCGGCATACTCGACCAGGTCCATCTTGTTCACCGCCAGCAGCACATGGCGGATGCCCAGCAATGCGCAGATCCAGGTGTGCCGCCGCGTCTGCGTCAGCAAGCCCTTGCGTGCGTCGACCAGCACCACGGCCAGCTCCGCCGTGGACGCGCCGGTCGCCATGTTGCGCGTGTACTGCTCGTGGCCCGGGCAGTCGGCGACGATGAACTTGCGCCGGTCGGTACTGAAGAAACGATAGGCCACATCGATGGTGATGCCCTGTTCCCGCTCGGCCGACAAGCCGTCGACCAGGAGCGCGAAATCCAGCTCGCCGTTCTGCGTGCCATGGCGCCGACTGTCGCCTTCCAGCGCGGCAAGCTGGTCATCGAACAGCAGCTTGGTGTCGTACAGCAGTCGGCCCAGCAACGTGCTCTTGCCATCGTCCACGCTGCCGCAGGTGATGAAACGCAGCAGGCTCTTGGTTTCGTGCTGCTGCAGGTAGGCGTCGATGGCCGCGCCGGCGTCGATGCGATTCACGCGGCCTCCGATCGGCTGATGCCCTTCGACTTCGCGCCGGCAGCGCCGCGCTCCGGGCGAATGACGACCCGGCGGCGGATGGACGAATCGTACGCGGTCCGGATGAAACGGCTGGCAGTCACGGCAACGCGATCCATCAGAAATAACCCTCTTGCTTCTTCTTCTCCATCGACGCCGACGGATCGTGATCGATCACGCGTCCCTGCCGTTCGGACGTGCGTGCCACCAGCATTTCCTGGATCACCGCCGGCAGCGTATCGGCCTCGGACTCGATCGCACCGGTCAGCGGATAGCAGCCCAAGGTGCGGAAGCGCACCTTGCGCATCTGCGGCACCTCGCCCGGCAACAGCGGCATGCGCTCGTCGTCGACCATGATCAGCGCGCCCTCGCGTTCCACCACCGGCCGTTCGGCCGCCAAGTACAGCGATGGCACCTCGATGTTCTCGCGATAGATGTACAGCCAGATGTCCAGCTCGGTCCAGTTCGAGATCGGAAACGCGCGCACGCTCTCGCCCTTGTGGATTCGCGCGTTGTAGAGATCCCACAACTCGGGCCGCTGCGACTTGGGATCCCAGCGGTGCTGCGCATTGCGGAACGAGAACACGCGCTCCTTCGCCCGCGACTTCTCCTCGTCACGGCGCGCGCCACCGATGGCGGCATCGAACTTGTACTTGTCCAGCGCCTGCTTCAGCGCCTGCGTCTTCATCACGTCGGTGTGCACGGTGGCGCCATGGCTGAACGGGCCGATGCCCTGCGCCACGCCATCCTGGTTGATGTGCACGATGAGTCGGCAGCCGGTCTCGCGCGCGCGGCGGTCGCGGAACGCGATCATCTCGCGAAACTTCCACGTTGTATCCACGTGCAGCAGCGGGATCGGCGGCGGTGCGGGATAGAACGCCTTCTGCAGCAGGTGCAGCAGCACCGAGGAATCCTTGCCGATGGAATACAGCATCACCGGATTGGCAAACTCCGCCGCCACTTCGCGCAGGATGTGAATGCTTTCCGCTTCCAGACGCTTCAGATGCGAAGCCGGGGCCAGGGTGTCGATGTCCGTCATCTCGTTTCCGGTGATCTTGCTGATGATACTAGCGACCTTGCCGCCGTGGAGTCATGACTGTTTTGTATGGGCTTATTCCGCGCCATGGCCAGGCATTCACCCGCATGCAAGCGACAGCCACCCGCATCGCTGCTATTTTCACCGCTGAACCGCGCGCCGCATGACGCACGGACCCAGCCGGACACGAGGCCAGCACTTGAACGAACCCAGGATTGCCATCGTCGGGCTTGGCTATGTCGGACTGCCGCTCGCGGTGGAGTTCGGCAAGCAGCTCGATACCATCGGCTTCGACACCAGCGCCAGCCGCGTCGCGGAGCTGAGCCAGGGCCGCGACCACACGCTTGAGACCCCGGCGGCGGAATTTGCTGCAGCGACCCGCCTGAGTTTCACCACCGATGCGCAAGCCATCGCCGACTGCAACGTCTTCATCGTCACCGTACCCACGCCCGTCGACGAGGCCAACCGGCCCGACCTGAGCCCGCTGGAAAGCGCCAGCGCGAGTATCGGCAAGGTACTCAAGCGCGGCGATGTGGTGATCTACGAATCCACCGTCTATCCCGGTACCACCGAGGAAATCTGCGTGCCGGTGCTGGAGCGGGAGTCGGGCCTGCGCTTCAACCACGATTTCCACTGCGGCTACAGCCCCGAACGGATCAACCCCGGCGACAAGCAACGCCGGTTGCCCACGATCATCAAGATCACCTCCGGCTCGACGCCCGAGGTGGCCGAATTCGTCGACGCGCTGTACCGGCGCATCATCACGGCCGGCACGCACAAGGCACCCAGCATCAAGGTGGCCGAGGCGGCCAAGGTCATCGAGAACACCCAGCGCGACGTCAACATCGCACTGGTGAACGAGCTGGCGATGATTTTCAATACGATGGGCATCGACACCCAGGACGTGCTCGATGCGGCGGCCACCAAGTGGAACTTCCTGCCGTTCAAGCCCGGGCTGGTCGGTGGCCACTGCATCGGCGTGGACCCGTATTACCTCACGCACAAGGCCACGGTGCTCGGCTATCACCCCGAACTGATCCTCGCCGCAAGGCGCATCAACAGCCGCATGGGGCTGTACGTCGCGCACCAGGTGATCCGCCTGATGGCCAACAAGCGCATCCACGTCATCGGCTCGCGCATCCTCGTGCTCGGCCTGACCTTCAAGGAAAACTGCCCGGACCTGCGCAACACCCGCGTGGTCGACATCGTGCGCGAGCTCGAATCCGCGCATGCCCGGGTGGATGTGCACGATCCCTGGGCCGATGCGGAGGAGGCGCGCCAGAGGCTGGGCATCCGGACCATCGAACAGCCCGCGCCGCGCACCTACGACGCCATCGTGCTGGCCGTCGCCCATCGGGACTTCCTCGATCTCGGCGACGCCGGGCTGCGCCATTACGGCCGCGAGCATTGCGCCGTGTTCGACATCAAGAGCCTGCTTCCCGCTGGCTCTGTCGACGGTCGCTTGTAGCCGGGCATCGTCGCCAGCGCTCCGATGTCGCCGGCAGACGGCTCAGGAGTCGCTTTCCAAAGGGCTCGGATCAGGCGAGAGGTGCACCCACCCGGTGTTCACCTGCACAGCCACCGTCCGCAGGTGTTCGCCGCGGCACGGACCGGCCACGCACATCCCGTCGGCGCGATCGAAGGTGGCGCCGTGCACGGCGCAAATCAGCGTGTCGTTCTTCAGCAAGAATTTTCCCGGCGCATAATCCAGCCGGCGCCCCGCGTGCGGGCAGACGTTGAGATAGCCGCGCACCTGCTCGCCGTGGCGCAACACGATCACGCTCGCGTCGCCATCGGCCAGCTTGGCGTCGACGGCAGTGGCACCGCCATCGGGAATTTCATCCAGCCGGCACAACACCTGCTCCGGCAGGGATGAAGGGGGACAAACTGTATCCATCGGCACTTGCCTCGCGGACCGGATGGCCCCATGGTTGTCGCGTAAGTCGTTGATTTTACCACACGGATTTTTAACACATGTACTTTTCCATGCCTTCCCTGCGTCGTTCCCGCCATCCGCTGGTACGTGCCTTCTCGTTGCTGCTCGGGGTGGTGCTGGTGGGTGTGTTGCTGATGTTCGGACTGCTGGTGGCTGGCGTATTGCTGGTCGGCGGCGCGGTGCTGCTGGCGTTGCGCCAGTGGAAGCATGGCCGCGCGCCGACGACCGCCGCCGAGGTGGATGCCGCGCACAAGCCGGCCGTGCTGGAAGGCGACTTCGTGGTGATCCGTCAGGGCCGCCCCGTCACGCATTGAGCAATCTGCACGACGCTTCCCGGAGTCAGGTCCGGGGGTGCGTTTCTACGGGCAACGCGCGGATAATGCGCGCTCCCCACACGACCTTCCCCCATGGCCGACATCTCTGCCGACTGCGCAACTGAAACGTCGCGCAGCTTCACCGATCCTCGTTTGCTGATACCGCTGGCGCTGATCGCGCTGTATGTGATCTGGGGCTCGACCTACCTCGGCATCCGCTTTGCGCTGGAAAGCTATCCGCCGTTCCTGCTGGCCGGCGTGCGTTTCCTGTGCGCCGGTGTGGCGCTGTATGGCTTCCTGCGCTGGCGCGGGATGGCGTCGCCGACCCTGCTGCAATGGCGCAACGCCGCGTTCACCGGCGTGCTGTTGCTGGGCTTCGGCAACGGCCTGGTGTGCTTCGCCGAGGAGCGGGTGAGTTCGGGCATCGCCGCCGTGGCGGTGGCCAGCATGCCGCTGTTCGCGGCGTTGTTCTCCGGCATGTATGGCGAGTGGCCGAACCGGCGCGAGGGGGTCGGCCTGGCGATCGGTTTCGCCGGCGTCATCGTGTTGAACCTCGGAAGCAGCCTGTCCGGTTCGCGGCTTGGCGCGCTGGCGTTGCTGGTCGCAGCCATGTGCTGGGCATTCGGATCGGCCTGGAGCCGGCGCCGGGAAATGCCGCCCGGTCCGATGAACACGGCCGCGCAAATGCTGTGCGCCAGCGTCGCGTTGCTGCTGGTCGGTTTTGCCAGCGGCGAACACCTGCCTTCACATCCCACGACGCGCGCCACGCTGGCAGTGGCCTATCTGGCCGTATTCGGTTCGATCGTTGCGTTCAGCGCGTACCTGTACGTGCTCAAGCACGCGCGACCGGCGCTGGCCACCAGCTACGCCTATGTGAATCCTCCGGTGGCCGTGCTGTTCGGGGTGCTGCTGGCTGGCGAACATGTCGGCCCGTACGACCTCGCCGGCATGGCGATCATCCTGTTCGGCGTGGCGGTGATCACGCTGGCGAAGCAGAAGCCGAAAGCTGCGTAAGAACCACCTCCTGGCGTGGGAGCGACTTCAGTCGCGATGCCTTTGATCAAGGAGCATCGCGGCTGAAGCCGCTCCTACAGAAAAGCGGCCCGCCCATCGCTGTTCGACCTTGGTCGGCTTGCAGGTGCGACCGCCGTGGCGCGACGATGTCGCGACCACCGACGGAGAACCGCATGAACGCATCGCAGGACGGATGGATGGCGCGCGCCGCCTTGCGCAGCGCAGCCTGGGCGGAGCGCTGGTTTCCCGATGCCTGGGTGTTCGCCGCGCTCGGCGTGGTGGTGGTCGCGCTGGCGGCGTTCGCGTTCGGCGCCACGCCCACGGCTGCGGTGAGCGCGTTCGGCGACGGCTTCTGGAGCCTGATCCCGTTCACCATGCAGATGGCGTTCGTGGTGATCGGTGGCTATGTGCTGGCGACGGCGCCAGTGGTGGCCCGCTTCATCGACGTGCTGGCGCGGGCACCGCGCACGGGGCGTGGCGCGATCGTCTACATCGCCCTGGTCAGCATGCTGGCGTCGCTGCTCAGCTGGGGTTTCTCGCTGGTCTTCGGCGGACTGCTGGTGCGCGCACTGGCGCGGCGCGACGATCTGCGCATGGACTACCGCGCAGCCGGCGCGGCGGCCTATCTCGGCCTCGGCGCGATCTGGGCGATGGGCCTGTCGTCGTCCGCCGCGCAGTTGCAGGCGAACCCGGCCAGCATGCCGCCGGGGCTGCTGGCGATCACTGGGGTGCTGCCTTTCAGCCAGACCATCTTCCTGTGGCAGTCGATCGTGCTGACCGCCGTGCTGATCGTGGTGTCGCTGCTGATCTGCTGGACCACCGCGCCGTCGGATGCGAATGCGCGCACTTCAAAGGATTTCGACGTGGGCGAAACCTCGACGCCGGCGCTGCCGCCACGCACGCGGCCGGGCGAATGGCTGGAATACAGTCCGCTGCTGTCGTTGGCGATCGGTCTGCTCGGACTGGGCTGGCTCGGCCACGAATTCGCCAGCAAGCCGGCGGTCACCGCGATCGCCAACCTCAACACCTACAACTTCCTGTTTCTCACCCTGGGCATCCTGCTGCACTGGCGCCCACGCAGTTTCCTCGACGCCGTCAGCCGCGCGGTGCCCAGCACCTCCGGCGTGCTGATCCAGTTCCCGCTGTATGGCGGTATCGCTGCCTTGCTCACCCAGGTGCCCGGTGCCGGCGGCGTGACGCTGGCGCATCGCTTGTCGAACCTGTTCGTGCACGTCGCCGGTACCGAAAGTTTCCCCGCCGTGATGGGCGCTTATTCGGCAGTACTCGGCTTCTTCGTGCCATCCGGCGGCGGCAAGTGGCTGGTCGAGGCGCCGTACGTGATGCAGGCGGCGAACGACCTGCACGTGCACCTGGGCTGGGCAGTGCAGGTATACAACGCGGCCGAGGCGCTGCCGAACCTGATCAACCCGTTCTGGATGCTGCCGCTGCTCGGCGTGCTGGGACTGAAGGCGCGCGACGTGGTCGGCTATACCTTCATGCAACTGGTGGTGCACGTACCGCTGGTACTGGGCATGCTGTGGCTGCTCGGGATGACGCTGACCTACGTGCCGCCGGTCATGCCGTAGGAGCGGGGAGAGAGGAAGGAGACGTGAGAGGAAGGCCAATCAGCGCAAGGCATTGCTCTCTCTCATCACTCCTCTCCACTCACTCCTCGCTCCTACAGTTCGCGCAACGCCGTGGTCACCGGCAGCCGTGCCGCACGCACGGCGGGAAACAGGCCGCCGATGAAGCCGATCGCCAGCGCCCATTTGAGGCCGCTCCACAACAATGCCGGGGTCACGCTGAACTCGAAACTGAGTTTGCCGACGGAGCCGGCGGCCAGGGTCGAGGCGGTATAGCCGTTGAAGATCAGCCACGCCAGCAGACCTCCGAGCAAACCGCCGAGCAGGGCCAGCAGCATCGTTTCCAGCATGATCGCCACCACCACCGGCGTGCCGCGAAAACCGATCGCGCGCAACGTGGCGATCTCGCGCGCACGTGCGGCAACGGCGGCAAACATGCAGTTGAGCGCACCGAAGATCGCACCGATGGCCATGATCAGTCCGACCGTGATGCCGATGCCCTTGATCATCTTCGAGGTGCCTTCGGATTGCTTGCTGAAATAATCGAGGGTGGTGCTGACGTCGACCTTCAATCGCGGGTCGGCTTCGAGCCTTGCCTTGAAGGCATCGAACGCCTGCGGGCTGGTGAGCTTCACGGTCACCGAGTTGCGGCTGCCGCCGCGACGATAGGCGTCGGCGACCACGTTCGCGTCGGCCCACAGTTCGGAATCCAGCGCGTCGCCGGAGGCGAAGGCGCCCACCACGGTCCAGCTCTGGCTGCCCAGCTTGATCTGCCGGCCCACCTGCAATCCGTCGAACTCGCGTTGCGCGCCCTGCCCCACCAGCAGCTCATGCATGCCGGGTTTGAACTTGCGTCCCGCGACCAGCCTGACGTTCGGTCGCACCGTCCATGCCTCGTCGCCGATGCCGCGCAGTTGCACGCTGCCGACGTCGTCGGGAGTGCCGCCCTTGAGCTGCAGATTCGCAGCGACCACCAATTCGGGCGAAGCAATCGGCTTGCCCTGCGCATCGCGGGCGATCCCGGCAACCTGCGGGATCACCACCACGCTGTCGCGCTCGAGTACCGACATCACCTCCGACGCCGAGGCGCCGCGCATCACGATCGCGGTATCGGTGTTGCCGGTCTTGCGCAGGGTTTCGCTGTAGCCCTCGCCCATCGCCAGCAGCGCGACCAGCACGCCGACCACGCCGGCGATGCCGATCACGATCACCGAGGACGAGCCCAGCCGCTGGCGCAAGGTACTCACGCCCACGCTGGTCACCGACGCGGCCTGGCGACCCAATCGGGTGACCGCCATCCAGGTCGCGAACAGCACCGCGGCGATCAGCGCGCCGGGCCACGACAGCTTGACCCAGATCGCCAGCGCGACGACCAGGATCACCATCAGGCCCAGGCCAAGCATGAAATTCTTGAGTCTGTTCATTTCGTGATCCTCAGCGTCCGGCCAGTGCATCGACGATATTCAGGCGCATGGCGCGCAATGCCGGCAGCAGGCCGACCACCAGGCCGATCAGCACCATCAGGCCGATGCCGAGCGCCCAGTTGGCCGCTCCCACCGCCGGCAAGGCCAACCCGGCCCGGGCGCCGACGCCGGGAATCAGCACCGTGGCGATGCCCAGCCCCAGTACTCCGCCGATCAGCAGCAGCAACACCGATTCGGCCAATACCATGCACAGCACGCTGCGGCTGGAAAAGCCGATCGTCTTGAGCACGGCCAGTTCGGACGTCCGTTCGCGTACCGCCTGCATCATCGTGTTGCCCGACAGCAGCATCAGGGTGAAGAACACCGCGCCCATGATCGATCCCACGATGAGGCCGATGTCGGCGAGCTGCTTGATCCAGTTCGCCGCGGCAGCCTGCTCGGTCTGGGTACGCGTCTCATGGTCGGAATTGGCCGAGATCGCATCGATCGCCTTGGCCACGCGGTCGGCCTGGTTCACGTCGGCGACGCGACTGACGTACCAGCCCACCGAGCCACGGTTGTACGGCGTGCTGTCGTCGAAATATTTCCAGTGCAACAGGATCAGCTGGTCGAACATGCCACCGCTGTTCTTGTCCTTCGGATGCATGATGCCGACGATGTCGAAGCTCCAGTTCTTGGTGCCGTCGTGGGTCGGGAAAATGGTGGATTGCAGTGGCAGCTTGTCGCCGACCTTCCAGTGGTACTTCTGCGCCAGCGCCTCGCCGACCAGCACGCCGGTGCGGGTGTCGTCGTAGGCCTTGCGCTGCTCCGCGCTCACCTCGATTTCCGGATACAGGTCGAGGTAGTTCGGACTCACCGCGAAGCTGAAGATCTGGTTGTGCGGATCCTGATAGGCACCGCCGAACCAGTTCGCGAACGCCACCGCCTTGACGCCCGCCACCTTGCCGATCGGCAGCTCCAGCGACGACGGCAAGGTCTGGATGAAGGACAGTTTCGAGCCGGTCTGCAGGCGCTCGGCGCCGTTGGCGCTCTTGCCCGCCTGGTCGAACGAGGTACGCACCGCGTCGAGCATGCCGAACAGCAGGAACGCGGCGATGATCGACACCAGCGTGAGTATCGTGCGGGTCTTGCGCCGGAACAGGGCGGCCCAGATCAGATGAAGGTATTTCATGACTGCCTCCTCAGGCCGTGGCCTGCTCGACCAGGGCGCCCTTGTCCAGATGCAGCGTATGACTGGCGTATTCGGCCGCCTTCGGATCGTGGGTGACCATCACGATGGTCTTGCCGTGGTCGCGATTGAGCTGCTGCAGCAGGCCGAGCACGTCTTCGGCGGACTGGCGGTCGAGGTCGCCGGTCGGCTCGTCGCAGACCAGCAGCGCCGGATCGGAAACGATCGCGCGGGCGATCGCCACGCGCTGCTGCTGGCCACCGGACAGCTCGCTCGGCTTGTGGCTGGCGCGATCGGCCAGGCCGACCAGCTGCAACGCGATCGAAGCGTTCTTCCTGCGATGCGTCGCCGACAACCTGGTCAGCAGCAGCGGCAGCTCGACATTGCGCTGCGCCGACAACATCGGCATCAGGTTGTAGAACTGGAAGATGAAACCGACATTCGATGCACGCCATTTGGCCAGTGCGCCGCCGCTCAACTGATCGATGCGCTGGCCTCCCACGCTGATGCTGCCGGCGCTCGGCGTGTCGAGCCCGCCGATGAGGTTGAGCAGGGTGGTCTTGCCGGAGCCGGATGGCCCCATCAGCGCCAGGAAATCGCCCTCGGCGATATCCAGGTTGACGTGGTGCAGCACTTCGACTTTCTGCTTGCCGCGCTCGTAGGTCTTGGCAAGGTCCTTGATTTCGATCAGCGTGCCCATGGCAATACTCCGATAGCTGCTGGTTTTTGCGGGAGCGACTTCAGTCGCGATGCTTCTTCGAAGAGCTGTCGCGGCTGAAGCCGCTCCCACAGGAAAGATGGAACTAAGGCTTCTTGGTCTGGACGTCCGAACCGTCGTGCAGTTCGGCCGGCGGCGATACCACCACGCTGTCGCCCGGCTTCACCGCGGCCGGCAGCAAGCGCAACTCGCCATAGGCCTGTGCCGCCGGACTCACCGTGCGCTGGTGCGCCACGTTGCCGTCGACCACGAACACCATGCTGCGGCCATCGCGCTGCACGATCGCCGCGGCCGGCACCAGTACGCCCTGCGGCGCCTCGCTCGCAGCCTTCGGCTTCTGTTCCAGGAACGACACCCGCACGCCCATGTCGGGCACGATCCGGGCATCGTTCTTCTTCTCCAGCGCCACGCGCACCTTGATCGTCGCCTTGCCGCGATCGGCGGTCGGCACGATCGCGACCACGTGGGCGGGAATGCTCCAGTCCGGATACGCGTCCAGCACGGCCTCGGCCGGCATGCCCGGCTTGACCCGGCCGATGTAGGCCTCGTTGACGTCGACGTCGACTTCCAGCGAAGCCATGTCCACGATGGTGCCCACGCCGGTGCGGGTGAAGCCGCCGCCGGCGGACAGCGGCGAAATGATCTCGCCGACCTGGGCATCCTTGGTGGTGACCACGCCACTGAACGGCGCGCGCACCACGGTGTAGTCGAAGTTCACTTTCGCCACGTTGGCCTGGGCGTCGGCCGACCTGGCCTGCTGCAGCTGCGCACTGAGCTGGGCGCGCAGACTGTCGACCTGGGTCTGCGCCTGTTCGGCACTCTGCTTCGACACCAGACCGCGGGCGACCAGCGACTGCAGTCGCGCTGCGTCGTGGATACTCTGGGCCAGCTGCGCCCGATACTGCGCGACCTGCGCATGCGCGGCATCGGCCTGCGCCTTCGCCGCCGCCAGGTTGGCCTTGTAGCCGCTGTCGTCCAGCCGCGCCAGCACCTGGCCCTGCGTGACGTGATCGCCCTCCTCGATCAGCACCGCGGTCAGCGTGCCGGTGATCTGCGCCGATACCGTGGCCTGCCGCCGCGCCGTGACATAACCCGTCGCCTGCAGCACGGCGCCGGCTTCGCCATCGGACGTGGGTGTCACCGCGGTCGCGGTCTGCACGGCTACCGCACGATGGCCGAGCAGCATCCAGCCAGCGCCAGCCAGCAGTACCAGCAAGGCGATGGCGCCACCGGCTATCCACGGCCAACGCCCCGGACCCCGGCCATGATCTTCGCGCTGGTGACGTTCGATCCGCAGTTCTTTCAGTAGTTGGGCGTTATCCACATCCATTCCCGTTTCGGCCTTCCAGGCGGCTAGCATGAACGACATGCCGGCGGCCCGCCATGACACAGCATCAACCATCGACGGTGACAGCTGTCACCCGCCATGGCACCGGAATCATCGCCACCGGGTATCGACGAACGGGGCCACACGGAATCGACACGTTCCCGACCCTCCGCGGCGCAACACCCCGGGTCAGCCTTGTTGCCCCTGGACGCCGGGGCTTTGCTACGCTTGCCGGCATGAACTACATCATCGCCGTTCCCGTCATCCCGAGCCTGCCGATCATCGGCAGCGACCAGCGCTTCCCGATCCGCCGGGTGTTCTGCATCGGCCGCAACTACGCCGAGCACGCGCGCGAAATGGGGGCCAGCGTGGATACGGCCGCGCCGATGTTTTTCTGCAAGCCGGCCGATGCGGTGGTCGGCGACGGGGCGGACGTTCCGTACCCGCAGGCCACCGGCGATCTGCATCATGAAGTGGAGATGGTGGTGGCGCTGGGAGCCGGTGGCCGCGACCTCACGCCGGAACAGGGCGCCGCGCTGGTCTGGGGTTACGGCGTGGGGCTGGACCTGACCCGACGCGACCTGCAGGCGCAGGCAAAGGCCAAAGCGCATCCGTGGGATGTCGCCAAGGGGTTCGATCACTCCGCGCCGGTTTCCGCGTTGCGCCAGGCCACCGGGATGGCACTGGACGCCGGCACCGCGCTGCGGCTGCACGTGAACGGCGAATTGCGCCAGCAGACCACCCTGGGCGAGATGGTGCATGACGTGCCGCACATCATCGCCGCCTTGTCGAGGTTGTTCGAGCTGAAAGCCGGCGACCTGATCTTCACCGGCACGCCGGCCGGCGTGGCGGCTTTGCAACGCGGCGATCGCTTTCACGCCGAACTGACCGGCGTTGCCGAGCTGGATGGCCGCATCGTCTGAGTTGCCGTGGGGACGCGTCACTGTGCGATGGCGCAGCCGCGCAGTACAGTCGTGTCCGCCATCCGGCTCAACTGAAGGAGTACCAGCACCATGAGCATGCTCGGCGAATTCAAGGCTTTCGCGATGCGCGGCAATGTCATCGACCTGGCCGTCGGCGTCGTCATCGGTGGCGCGTTCGGCAAGATCGTCACCTCGCTGGTCGACCAGATCATCATGCCGCCGATTGGCTGGCTCACCGGCGGCATCGACTTCAGCGACCTGAAATGGGTGCTGCGCCCGGCCGACGCCACCGATCCGGCCCACAAGATCGCCGAAGTGGCGATCCAGTATGGCGCCTTCATCAATACGCTGATCCAGTTTCTCATCATCGCGTTCGCGATTTTCCTGGTGATCAAGGGAATCAACCGGCTCAGCCACAAGCAGGAGGAAGCCGCCGCCACGCCGGCCGACGTGGCCCTGCTGACCGAGATCCGCGACCTGCTGAAGAACAGGCAATAGCCAGCGCGACCCGTGGGAGCGGCTTCAGCCGCCACGCTTTTTTGCCGCTTCTCGCGAAAGAGCGTCGCAGCTGAAGCCGCTCCCACAAAAGCCGGCACCGTGACTTTCGACCTGAGCGCTTCCCGCGCGCCGCGCCATAATCGGGGTTTACCCCAGCGGAGTCCCCGATGCGCCGTCTTCCCCCCACCCTGCTCGCTGCCAGCCTGCTGCTCGCCTGCGGTATCGCCAGCGCCGCTACCACCACGATTCCCGCCGCGGCCGTAAAGACGGCTGAACAATTGCGCGACAAGGCGATGCACGACGATACCGGCTACCGTATCGTCACCTCGCTCACCACCGAGGTCGGGCCGCGCCTGGCCGGCAGCGAGGCCGACCAGCGCGGCGTGGACTGGGCGGTCGCCAAGTTCAAGGCACTGGGGTTCGACAAGGTTTACACCGAGCCGGTCACCTATCCGAAATGGGTGCGCCGCAGCGAACACGGCGCAATCGTGGCGCCGTTCCCGCAGTCGATGGTGCTGACCGCACTGGGCTATTCGCCGGGCACGCCCCGGGGCGGACTCACCGCGCAGGTCGTGAAGTTCGACAGCCTCGATGCACTCAAGGCGGCCGACCCGGCCACGGTCAAGGGCAAGATCGTGTTCGTCGACTATCGCATGCAGCGCTACAAGGACGGCCACGATTACGGCGTCGGCTCGCCGATCCGCGTGCAGGGCCCGGTGGTCGCGCAGGCCAAGGGCGCGGTCGGTTACCTGCTGCGCACCGCCGGCACCGATCCGCACAGCCGCACGCCGAACACCGGTGTGACCGGCTTCCACGACCCGGCCAAGGGAATCCCCGCCGCCGCGGTGTCCAACCTCGATGCCGACCAGCTCGAACGCGTGCTCGCCTACGGCAAGCCGGTGACGGTCCGGCTCGATCTCGATTGCGGCATCGAGGGTGAGTACACCGGCGCCAACGTGATCGGCGAAATCACCGGCCGCAAGCATCCCGACCAGGTCGTCGCCATCGGCGGCCACCTGGACTCATGGGACCCGGGCACCGGCGCAATCGATGATGCCGCCGGCGTGGCCATCGCGATGGCAGCGGGCAAGCTCATCAAGGACCTGCCGCAACGGCCGGACCGCACGATCCGGGTGATCGCCTTCGCCAACGAGGAGATGGGCCTGTGGGGCGGCCGCGCGTACGCCGAGAAGCACGCCGCTGAGGTGACGAAGTTCCAGCTCGGCACCGAATCCGATTTTGGCGCCGGCAAGGTCTGGCGCATGAGCGCGAGCGTCAAGCCCGAGGCGCGCGATGCGATCGGCCAGATCGCGAAGGTGCTGGAGCCGATCGGCGTGGCCTACGACACCACCCACCCCGGCGGCGGCGGTTCGGACCTGTCGCAGATGCACGGCAAGGGCATGGCCGCGCTGTCGTTGACCCAGGACGGCACGAAGTACTTCGACTGGCACCACACCGCCAACGACACGCTGGACAAGATCGACCCGGCCGAACTGGCGCAGAACGTGGCGGTATACGCCGCGTTCTCGTACATGGCGGCGCAGGCCAATGGCGATTTCGGCTCGGCACCGGGCGCCTTCGCGAAAGACGGCGCTGGCGAATGATGGGTTCTGGCGTGCGGGCGGTGGCCGCACTACGAAGCCGAGGTGAACGCGACTTGTAGGAGCGGCTTCAGCCGCGAAGCTCTTTCAAAAAGCATCGCGGCTGAAGCCGCTCCCACAAGAGCAGGCCTGAACGCTTGCCCCCGATGGGGTGCGTAGAGCGGATACCGTCCGCCGCTCGCGGTCACTTCGAGTAGTACGCCCCCGACGCCACCAGCGGCTCCGGCACGCAGAACGTCTTCGATCGCACGGTGATCGCGATCGGCACCAGCACCTGCTTCTCCACGCCACCTGCGCTGGCACACGATGCATCCGGCGGCAGTTGGTAGTGGATGATGCGCAACGTGTATTGCGGGCACACGTCCGCGCAGGGATGTTCGGCGACCACCGGTACGCCGCGATAGCTGCCCACGCTCACCGTGGTGTGCATCCGCGCGGCCTTGTCCCACGGCTGGCTGGCCCAGGCCCGCAGCGCTGCGGCGTCGAGCTCGCCTGGCTCGGTGGCGCGGGTCGTGCAACTGGCGCTCGCCAGGACGAACAGGATGGCGAGTGCGAACGTCGTGATGCGTGACATGGCGCTTCTCCTCGAGTGACGCGATCACCCTAACGCAAGATTGCACACTGCGCTGCGAAGCAACGATCGACAGCGGCGACGCGCCGGATTTTTCGGGATGCCCGGGCTCAATCAGGCAACGCGGGGTCCAGCGATTCCTGCTCCAGCTGGATCGGCCGCTGCCGCAGTTGCACGGCCAGCTCGCTCCAGCCGCAACGTTCGGCCCAGCGCAACATGGCGGACTGTGCCGAGCTCGTCGGGGTTTTCGCCTGCTTCACGACGTCCGGCGGGAGCTCGGCCGGCGACATCATCCACGGCAACAGGCGGTGACCGGCGGACTGTGCGGTGGCCGCCAGCACCGCGGCGATGCGGAAGCCGCCTTCGTCGATGTCGCCCCAGTGGTGGATCGACAACGTTGGCGGCAGCTGGGAAAGGATGCGCGCATAGGCGGCACGCCAGGCCGGCGACGGCATGCCACCGGTATAGATCAGCAGCACCGATTCGGCTTGCGCCGCGCTTGCCGCGTCGTGGAAGCTGGCGAGGTTCTCGATACTCAGCAGGCAGCGCGCCGGCGTCGCGACCGCGCGCACCGACTCGACCGGCAGGCCCAGGTAAGGGCGCACCAGCGGCAGCGTGGCGACGGCCAGTTCCACCGAACCGCTGCCGGCCAGCAGCATCGGCTGCGGTTCGCGGCGCAGGCCGATGGCCGACCACACCTCTTCCCGCGAGAGGCCGGTGGCGGTCAGTTCGCCGGTCACCAGGATTTCCAGCCACGGCGTGAGTTTCTCCAGTTGCTTGCTGTCGCCGAACAGGCGCACGCTTTCGCGGCGCAGGATGCGCTCGTGGCCGGCATCGTCCGCGCGTGCGGCTACTGCCGTGGCGGCGAGTGCGAGTTCGGTGGCCGCCTCGGCGCCGCAGCCGCGCACCTTGCGGCCGTGGCGCCAGGCCTCGATCACGTCGACGACGGCCGGGAAGCGCAAGGTCCATGCGTCGAGCTTCTGCATGGCCTCGGCCACCTGTTCGTCCAGCAACGGCACGTCGAGGTGGCGCGCCAGTGCGGGAAGATCGGCCACGCCCAGGCGCAGCAGCCGCGAGCCGTCGCCGCTGCGGCCTTCGCGCCGCACAGTCACCGCGCCTGCGCGTTCGGCCAGGGTGACTTCGGCGTGGAAACGCTCCAGCTCGTCCAGCGAACGCAGCGACGCATACTCGGCAGTACTGATCATCGGCAGCGAGACGTGCTCGTCGGCGCCGCGCAGGCGCGCGCTTTCGGCGCGGCGCAGCAGGCGGTCCAGCACCTGCCGCAAGGCACTCACGTGGCCGCCTGCTCGCGGGCGATGCGGGCGGCCTCTTCGGCCAGCAATTCGGGATGCAGGTCGAACTGGTCGCTGAGCAACAGCTCGCGGGCGGCCTGCTTCACCTCGATGCGCTCGGCCTGCAGCAGGTCGCCGTCGCGGAACAGCTCGATGTAGCTTTCCAGCACGCCGGAAAGCGTGCCTTGCGCGGTGTCCGGCGCGGCCAGGATCAGCTGCAGGCCGAGCGAGCGCAGATAATCGACGGTGGCGCGAGCGTTCTGCGCGTCGATCTTGTCGCCGAATTCGTCGAGCAGGATCAGGCCGATGCCGCCGGGATGCGCCTCGCTCTTGCCGTAGGCCGCGGCCAGCGCGGCGCCGGCGATCACGTACAGCGGCGCGCGATGCTCGCCGCCGGAACCCGAGCGCATGCGCTCGCTGAGCGTGCCGATGATGCGTTCGTCCTGGCGGATCTGCACCTCGAAGCGGAAGAAGCGGCGGTAGTCGTCCAGCGGCGAGGCTGCGGTGCGGGCAGCGGCGTTGTCCTCGATCAGCTCGCGGAAGGCCGTCGGCACTTCGCCGGCGCTGCCGAACAGGTTGTCTTCGCCGCCCACATCGGCCACGCGCTGGATGAAGCGGTGCAGCTCGCGGTACTCCGGCGCGACCTCGTAGTGGAACTGGTAGCGCTCGTTGTTGGAGAACGCGGGGCTGCTGCGCAGTGTGCGGTTGAGCGTGTGGATCTGGTACTTGAGCTTGCTGAAGTTGTCGTACAGCGCGGACGCGACGTTGGCGCGGAAGGTTTCCACCGCCGTCGTGTAGGCCTGGTCGGCCTCGCCCTGGTAGTTGGCCAGCTCGGTGTCGCGCAGGTAAGTCAGTTCCTTCTGCAGCAGCATGCGCGCCGGGCGCCACTGGTCGGGCGCGAAATCCACGCTCACGCCATGGTTCCTGGCGTACTGCGACAGCGCGCTCCAGGCTTCGGGCAGCAGTTTCGCCAGTTGGGCATCGCTGTCCCGGGCACGATCCTCGCAGCGCTTGCCGCGCTCTTCCAGGGTGGGAAACTTCAGGTCCAGTTCGTCGCGCTGGCGCTCGACGCGGTGGTTGTCCACATCCGGATCGGCGAACGCCTCCACCGCGCGGCGGGCGACGATGTCCTCCTGCGCGCGCAGGCCTTCGAGCAGCCTCTTCGCGTCATCCACGGCGCGCGCGGCCAGTGCCTGCTCGCCGATCAGGCGATTGGCCTGCTTGCGCCATTCCAGCATGCGCTCGTGCAGTTCGCGCACCTGCTCGCCCAGGCGCAGCAGGTCGGGATCGAGCGTGGCCTGGCGGTTGTCCATCGCCGCGCGGTAACGGTGTTCGACCTGGCGATGCTCCAGCACGCGGTCGTGCAGCGACTGCGCCGCCTCGTCGGGATCGGCCAGCCGCGCCAGGCCACGCTGGCAGGTTTCGGCGCGATCGAGTTCCGGCTTCAGCTGGCGCACGTCGCGCTCGGCCGCTTCGATCTCCTCGCGCAGCACGCGCTGGCGCGCACGGCTGTCGGTGGCACCGATCTTGAGATCGGAGGTGGCCGGCAGGCGCAGGCGCTCGATGCTGCCACCCTTGGCGAGCAGGCCGTCACGGGTCATGCCCTGACGGCTGCGGATCAGCTCGGCTTCCGTTTCCACGCAGCGCAGCTCGCCCAGCTGGCGGCGCAGGAAGGCCAGCGCATCGGCGTTGTCGCCGTCCAGCAGCGCGGCCACGCTGTCGCCGGCCGGCCGTTCGGCGCCGCGGCCGCTGCGCGCCTGGCTGGAAAGCGCCAGCTTGACGCCGTAGACCGAGCGCCCGCCCTGCAGCGAGCGGTACAGCTTCGCCGCGCGCTCCTCGTCGGCGGCGGGAACCAGCAAGGCCTCGACGTTGCTGCGCAGGTAGGCCTCGATCACCGGTTGCCAGGCCGGGTCCTTCACCCGCACCAGGTCGCAGACCGGTTGCGCGTCGATGCCTTCGTCGCGCAGGTAGCTCATCAGGCGCACCGCGTCCGGGTGCAGTTCGGCCTGGCCGGCGGCGAGGCGCTTCTGGTTCTGGCGTGCGGCATCCAGGCGACCCTGCGCTTCCTCGAGGGCGGCATAGCGTGCACGGGCGTGGCCGTCCACGGCGCCAATCAAGGGCTTGGCCGCCAGCAATGCCTGGCGCGCCTGCGCGTGCATTGACTCGGCTTCCCACGGCAGCCCGGCGTCGTTGGGGAGTGCCGCGAGCGTGGCGTACCAGTCGCTCCATGCGGCCTGTGCGTTGGCCAGGGTGCCGGCATCCACGGTGGGCAGGCCCAGCTTGCGGATCTCCGCGAACTGGTCGCGGACGAAGCCGATCTCGCGCAGCAGTTCCTTCTTCACCTGCGCCAGCCGGGCGCGATCGCGTGCCGCCAGTTCGTCGAACTGCGCCTGCTCGCCGTAGCCCTGGCTGCCCTGCAGGCGCGCGTTGGCCTGCGCGTGCGCCTCTTCGGCCGATTGCTGTTCGAGGTTGGCTTCCCGCAGGGCGCGCCGGGTGGCGGCCAGCGTGTCGCCGGCCTGTTGGCAGGCCTGCTCGGCCTGGTCGGATTGTTCGGCCAGCAGGTCGCGCGCGTACTCGGCGGCCAGCGCGCGATACGAGGCCGCGCGCACCGCCTGTGCGGCGATCCTGCCGTATTGCTGTTCGACGCCTTCGG
Source organism: Rhodanobacter sp. T12-5 (assembly GCF_008329435.1). Lineage (GTDB taxonomy): Bacteria > Pseudomonadota > Gammaproteobacteria > Xanthomonadales > Rhodanobacteraceae > Rhodanobacter. The sequence continues at coordinate 369,153 of NZ_NPKN01000001.1, read as the reverse complement.
CGGCGCCGATGCGCTGCACCACCTGCTCGATCTTTTCCTTGAGCTGGCGGAAGGTTTCCAGCAGAGCGCGGAAGCGGGCGATGTCGGTGGGGCGGTCCTCGGCGACCAGGGTGCGCACGAACAGGTCGACGTCCTCGACGCGCTGCAGGTTCAGTGCGTTCTGGAACGCCTTGCGGTAGGCGTTGAGGTCCGGATGGGCGCTGGGCGCGGCGCGCAGGCGGAACAGCAGGTCCTTGACGAAACGCTCGCTGGTCGGATGCAGCTCGGGCTTGCTGCCGGCGTCGCGGCAGCGGCGCAGGATCAGTTCGCGGAAGGCGGTCCATTCCAGCGGCAACTCCCTGCCCTTGCTGCGCTCCAGGTGGTCGTCCAGTTCCAGCGCCACGCCGGGCAGCATGTATTGGCCGTAGATACGGTGTTCCGGTTCGTCTGCCGAAGCGCCCAGCGCGATGCCGGCGGTCAGCGGCACGCCGCTGTCCTGGTCGCGGAACACGAGGGTGATGTAGGTGGTGGCGGTACGCCGCTTGCGGCCCTCGTCGCCACTGCGGTAGACGCCCAGGCAGTAGTCGCGGATGCTGCGCGCGCGGGCGCTGCCGCCGGCCTGCGCGTTGAAGCGGATGCGGCTGCGGTCGCCGCCGAGCAGCACGATCTGCAAGGCGTCCAGCAGCGCGCTCTTGCCGGCGCCGTTGGGCGCGATGATCGCGCTGGTGGCGTCCAGCGTCAGGGTCTGCGCCTCGAACAGGAAGAACTGCACCAGGTGCACGCGCTCAAGCAGCTGCATCATCGTCCTCCGTGGACTGTGCTTCGTCGCTGTCGTCGTCGGCTTCATCGTCGTCGCGGTTGTGCTGGTCCAGCCGCTGCAGCCACTGTTCGCCGACGACCTCGACGATGGCCGGGCGCGCGCGCAGGTGGAACGGCTGCGGGTCGTCGCGCTCGGACTCGACCAGCCGGCACACGCCCCAGCGCTTGAGCGTGCGCGCCAGCGTGCGCAGCGTGCCGACGTCGGGCATCGCCCGCCCGGCCAGCGCCTGGTAGGCCTCCTGCAGCTCGGGCAGCTCCACCACCACTTCGCCCTGGTCCTCGATCTGTCCCTGCCGCGCGGCCTCGTCGTAACGCTGGCGCAGCACCAGCAGCAGCAAGGTCTCCTCCAGCGTGACCGGGGTGCCTTCGCCGTGCGCGGGCATCGCCACCACGTAGCGGTAGTGCGCGTTGCGTTCCAGCCGGATGCCCAGCGGCGCCAGCGCGGCGAGGTAGTCGTCGAAGTGGTCCTCGATCAGGTGATAGGCCATGCGCGCGCCGCGGTCGCTGGCGTAGAGCACCTGCTCGGTGACGAGGCGGTAGGCGGCGCGCTCGAAGTCCTGCACGGCGTAGACGCCGTTGGACATCTGGCTGAGGGTGTTCCAGCTGCGTTTCATGCGGTTCTCTTCGATCGGTGCACGGCGAAGCGCGGCGCGCGCAGGTAGCCGTTGTCGCCCGGCTCGCCGGCGTCGAGCAGCTCGACGCGGAAGCCGCGCAGCAGGCGCGCCAGCGGATCGTCGCGACGCAGGCCGCCGATGCGGTGGCTGCGCAGGGCCAGGGTAAGCAGGGTCTGGTAGGCGCGCAGGTCCTCGATGGACGCGATCGCCAGCTGCGCGGAATCCACGCTGCCGTCGGGCGGCAGGTGGCGGCCGACGTAGCGCGCCATGTCCTCGGCGTTGACCAGCCGCGCGCGTTTCATCCGTCGCAGCAGGCTCAGCCGCGCCAGTTGTTCGGGCGTCGGCTGCTGCATGGCGTTGGCGCTGCGCGGGATCGGCTGCGGCTTGCGCCGCGGCGGGCGCAGTTGCGCATCGTCCATCAGCGGGCCGGGCGCCACCGGCAGGCGCAGCGCGTCTTCCGGCGCCTGCAGCACGCCGCGGCAGGCGCGGCGCAGCAGCACGTCGAGCTTGTCCGGCGCGCGCAGGCGGTAATCGAGGAAGGCCAGCGCGCGCCGGTTGGCCTGGCGGATGTCCTCGTCCAGGCGGCCGAGGTATTCGTCGATGCGTTCCAGTTCGTACAGCCGGCGCAGGCTGCGCTGCATGCGCAGCTCCGCGCGCTCGAGGTCGCCGCCGGTGAGGTGTTCGCGGTACCAGCCGAGCATCGTCTCGCGCAACGCAGTGCCCTCGATCTGCTGCGCCATCGAGAGGATCGCGCTGCGCCGCGCCAGCGGATGGTCGGCCTTGTGCAGGTCGGCGTAGTCGCCGACGAAGAAACTGGAGACGTAGTGTTCGAACCATTGCCGCGCGAACTGCGCGGTGGTCTCCGCGCGGCTCAGCTCCGGCATCAGGTCACGCACCTTCAAACTCATCGACGACAGCGAAACCAGCAGCCGGCGCGCCTGGTCGGCCGCTTCGTCCAGCGCGTCGCCGAAGGCCTTGCCCTCGATCACCTGCTGCAGCTGCAGCTCGATCGAACGCACCTTGGCCGAGACGAAGGTCGGGCCGTGCTCGGCGAACTCCACCAGGGTGGAGAGGAACTGCGACACCGCCGGCGTCATCGAGACCATCTCGCGCGCGCCGACGCGTTCCTGGCGCAGCCAGCCGGTGGAGCGGAAGCGTTCGTGGATGGCGTTGGCGCGGTCGATGAGCGAGGCACCGGGCACGTCGCCCTCTTCGCTTTCCCAGGGATCGTCGGTGAGCAGATAGTTTTCGAGAGCGGCAGTGATCTCGCGGCGCTGGAAGCCGATGCTCGGCGGCAGCGGCGCGTCCGGGCCGAAAAACTGCTCGAACAGCCGGTACAACAATTCCCAGTAGCGCTCGCGATTGGCGGCGGCCAGCGGGGCGAACAGGCCGGCGGGCAGCACCGCGAACAGCGGCGGCGTTCCAGTCGTGGTCAGGCGGAGCTCCGTCCGGGACATCTTCATCCGCGGATTATGCGACAAGAACGCCTCAGGGCCTGCTATCCGGGAGTGCCCTGGCGCCGGGGCGGGACTTGTGCGCGAAGCGCTGCTGCAGCTGGTCCATGTAGATGTAGATCACCGGCGTCAGGTACAGCGTGAGCACCTGCGAGAACACCAGGCCGCCGACCACCGCCAGGCCCAGCGAGCGACGCACTTCGGCACCCGCACCGATGCTCAGCGCGATCGGCAGCGTGCCGGCCATCGCCGCCATGCTGGTCATCATGATCGGACGGAAGCGCACGCGGCAGGCTTCGAAGATCGCCTGCGCCGGCGCCATGCCCTCCTCGCGTTGCCGCTCCAGCGCGAAGTCGATCAGCATGATCGCGTTCTTCTTGACGATGCCGATCAGCATCACGATGCCGACGAAGGCGAACAGGTCCAGCGAGGCGTGGAAGATCACCAGGGTCAGCAACGCACCGACCGCTGCCGCCGGCAGGCCGGACAGGATCGTCAGCGGATGGATGAAACTCTCATACAAGATGCCCAGCACGAGGTAGATCACGAACACCGCCAGAAGCAAAAGCATGCCCATGCCCTGCATGGACTGCTGGAACGCCTGCGCGGTGCCCTGCACGCTGCCGCTGATGGTGGCCGGCAGACCCATCTTCTGCATCGCACCGTCGATCCTGGCGACCGCATCGCTGAGGCTGACGTCTTTCGCGAGATTGAACGACACCGTCACCGCCGGCAACTGGCCCTGGTGATTCACGGTGAGTGCCTGCGGTTCGCGACTGAAACTGGCTACCGCGCTGAGCGGCACCAGGGTGCCGCTGTTCGAGGTGACGTAGAGCTGCGACAGCACCGACGGGTCATCCTGCAGCTTGCGCTCGACCTGCAGGATCACCCAGTACTGGGTGGCCGAACCGTAGATGGTGGAGACCTGGTTTTCGCCGAAGCCGATGCCCAGCGCGGTCTGCACCTGGGCCATGGTGAGCCCGAGCGGCGCCAGCTTGGCGCGATCGACCTTGACCACGATCGAGGGGCTGTTGAGATCGAGATCGTTGGTGACGTCCTCGAAGCCGGGCAACGCGGAAAATGCGCGGGTGACCTTGCCGCTCCAGTCGTACAACGCAGGCATGTCGATCGACTGCAGCGTGTACTGGTACTGCGCCTTAGACTGGCGCCCGCCGATGCGGATCGCCGGCGTGTTCTGGATATAGGCGCGGATGCCGGTCACCCCGGCCAGCTTCTTGCGCAACTCATCGATGACCCCGTCGATGTCCAGCTTGCGCTGGTCGGCCGGCTTCAGCAGCAGCAGGATCGAACCGTTGTTGACCGTGTTGCGCGAGCCGCCGGCGCCGATGCTGGACATGTAACCGGCGACATTCGGATCCTTGGCCACGATGTCTACCAGCCGTTGCTGCCGCGACAGCATGCCGTCGAACGAAATATCCTCCGGCCCTTCCGTGTTGACGTGCAAGGTGCCGTTGTCGCCGGCCGGAATGAAGTCCTTCGGGGCGACGTAGAACAGCAACGCGGTGGCCAGCAGGCTCAGGCCGAACGCGGCCAGCACCACCCGCGGCCGGTCCATGCACCAGCGCAGGCTGCCTGCATAACCGCGTTGCACGGCGCTGAAGCCACGGTCGAAACTGCCGACCAGCCAATTCTTCTTTTCGTCGCCATGCGCCTTGACGAAGCGGCTGCACAACATCGGTGTCAACGTGATCGCCACGATGCCGGAAATCAGGATTGCCACGCTGATCACGATCGCGAACTCGTGGAACAGCCGGCCGACGATGCCGCCCATGAACATCACCGGGATGAACACCGCGATCAGCGACAGCGTCATCGAAAAGATGGTGAAGCCGATCTCGCCGGCACCCTGCAACGCCGCCTCGTACGGCGGCACGCCTTCTTCCATGTGGCGCACGATGTTTTCCAGCATCACGATCGCGTCGTCGACCACGAAACCGACCGACAGGGTCAGTGCCAGCAGCGACAAATTGTCGAGACTGTAGCCGAGCGCATACATCACGCCGAACGTGCCGAGCACCGAGATCGGCAAGGCCACCGCCGGAATCAGCGTGGCGGAAAGGCTGCCCAGGAACAGGTAGATCACGAACACGACCAGTGCGCCGGCCAGCAGCAGGGTGAACTGCACGTCGTCGACCGAGGCGCGGATCGACTGCGAGCGGTCATACAGCGTTTCCAGCTTCACCGAGCGCGGCAGGCCGGCACGGAAACTCGGCAGCACGGCCTTGATCCGATCGACCGTGGCCACCGTATTCGCGCCGGGCTGGCGCTGGATCGCCAGCACGATCGCGCGGGTGCCGTTGTACGAGCTGGCCCTCTGGTCGTCCTGCACGCTGTCGCGTGCCACGCCGATGTCGCGCACGTGCACCGGCGCGCCGTTGCGATACGCCACCACCACGTCGTTGTACGCCGCCGCGCGCAGCAACTGGCCGTCGCTGCGGATCGGCAGTTGCTGGCGCTGGCCATACAGCGATCCGGTGGACTGGTTGACATTGGCATCGGCGATCGCGTTCTGCACCTGGTCGATGCCGATGCCGGCGGCGGCGAGCCGGTCCGGATCGACGCTGACCCGTACCGCATATTTCTGCGAGCCGTACACGCTCACCTGCGCCACCCCATCGACCATCGACAGTTGCTGGGCCAGTTCGGTCTCGGCGTATTCGTCGACCTGGGTCAGCGGCATCGTCGACGAGCTCATCGCCAGGTACAGGATCGCCGCATCGGCCGGATTGACCTTGCGGAAGGTCGGCGGCGTGGTCATCTCCTTGGGCAACTGACGCAGCGCCGAGGAAATCGCCGACTGCACGTCCTGCGCGGCCGCGTCGATGTTGCGATCGAGCTCGAAAGTCAACGTGATCGAGGTGGAACCCAGGGCGCTGGTCGAGCTCATCGCGCTGATCCCGGCGATCGTCGACAGTTTGCCTTCCAGCGGCGTGGCCACGGCCGAGGCCATCGTCTCCGGCGACGCACCGGGCAGGTTGGCGCTGATGCTGATGGTGGGGAAATCGACGTTCGGCAACTCGTTCACCGGCAGCTGCGGATAGGCGACGATGCCGAACACCAGCAACGCCGTCATCAGCAGCGTGGTCATCACCGGCCGGCGGATGCAGAGCTCGGGGATGTTCATGGCAGAGCCTGTTTGACCGTGGCGGAGCTGCCGTCGACCAGCAGCATCTGACCTTCGGTCACCACCTTTTCACCGGGTTTGAGTCCCTTGTCGATCACAGTGCGTCCGCCACTGGTCGGTCCGGTGACGACGGTGCGCTGCTGCACCTTGCCATCGGCGCCGAGCACGAACACGAAGCTGCCATTGGTCGAACTCTGCAGCGCATGCACCGGCACGCTCACCACGTCCACCAGCCGCGTGGTCGGCAACGTCACCTGCACGAACTGGCCCGGCGTGAGCCGGTGATCGGCGTTGTCGAAACGCGCCTTCAGCACGATGGTGCCGGTGCTGGCATCGACCGCATTGTCGATGAACTCCAGCGCACCGGTCAGCGGTGCGGCGTGATCGCCGGAGATCGCGACCTGCACGTCGAGCGCACCTTTTTGCTGCGCGGCGCGCACGGCCGGCAGGCTGTCTTCGGGGATGTTGAACGCGACGCGCACCGGCTCGACCTGGTTGAGCACCACGATGTCGGTGCTGTCGGCGCTGATCTGCGCGCCCGGATACACCAGCGGCGCACCGGTGATGCCGTCGAACGGCGCGACGATCTGCGCGTAGTCGAGCTGGGTCTGCGCCAGCTCCTGGCCAGCCAGATCGCTCTGCAGGGTGGCCCTGGCCACGGCAAGATTGGCCTTGTACAGGTCGTAGTCGGCCTTGGAAACGAAACCGCGGGAAAGCATGTCGGCGTAGCGTTGCTGGTCGGCCTGCGCCTTCTGCAACTGTGCGCGGTCGCGCGCCACGCTGCCGCGCGCCTGGTCCAGCTGGGCCTTGAGCAGCCGCGGATCGATCTGCGCCAGCACGCTGCCCTTGCGCACCAGCGTACCCGGCTTGAACGACAGCGACTCGAGCTGGCCGGATACCCGCGCCCGCAGCGTCACCGTCGACCACGCCTCGACCCGGCCGACCAGCTTCAGGGAAAGTTCGATATCGCCCTGCGTGGCAGCGGCAACCTGCACCGGCACCGGTGCGGCGGCGACGGAAGGGTCCGCACCGTGCGCCGCACGGCGTCCAAGATGCAGTGCGAGCGCCACCGCCAACAGGACGGCTGCGATCAGGGCGAATTTTTTCCAGGACATGCGCGAACGATTCTCGAACTTCGCGCCACAAGCGGAACATGGCGACGGGTGAGCCTGGGTGGTCGGGGAGGCGTGGGCCAGGCGGGCATCAAACGGGTAACAACGCGGCCGCCGGGTCGGGGTTGACCTTGTGGCGACCGAAAGCAGCCACTATGCCGCGAATGCCTGACCGAATGACCCCGACCAATGGCACTGGTAAGGCTCGTGCCGCGAGCCGTTCAGGGCAGGCCGGCGTCGACCTGTTCCAGCGCGAGCAGGTTGTCCTTGATCCGGGTGATCACCGCCAGCGCCTGTTCCAGTTCGCCAGGCTCGATGCCGCGGGTGGCGTCCTTGCGCAAGTCGCGCGCGATCAGCTCCATGTCGCCCACGATCACCCGCGCTTGCTCGGTGGTATGCAGGCGCCAGGCACGCCGATCCTTCGGATCGGGCCGGCGCTCGACGAAGCCGGCGGCCTGCAGCCGATCGATCACCCGACCCACCGCGATCGGTTCCATTTCCAGGAAGTCGGCCAGCTCGGTTTGCCGCAAACCTTCGCGGTGGTACAACATCTTGGTCGCACGCCATTGCGCCCGGGTCAGGCCGAACTTCACCGCACGCCGGTCGAAGTGCTTGCGGAACAGCAAGGTCACGTCGCTGAGCAGATAGCCGAAGGAAATGTCTTCCGTTTTCGCCATGGTTCGTCGCCGCCCGATCACACCCAAATACCTGCCTGAAGCATAAGCCGCCATCCTCTCCGAAGCCATGCCCCTGAAGATCATCGCTGCCGACATTACCTCGCTGGGCCTGGACGCGATCGTCAACGCGGCCAACCCGAGCCTGCTCGGCGGCGGCGGCGTGGATGGCGCGATCCATCGCGCGGCCGGGCCGGCCTTGCTGGAGGCTTGCCGGGCACTACCGGAATCCGCGTCGGGCGTGCGCTGCCCGGCAGGCGAGGCGCGCATCACGCCCGGCTTCGGGCTGCCCGCGCGCCACGTGATCCACACGGTGGGCCCGGTCTGGCACGGCGGCACCGCAGGCGAGGCACGGTTGCTGGCGTGTTGCTATCGCAACGCGCTGCGCCTGCTGCGGGAACATCGATTGCACACGATCGCATTCCCGGCGATCAGCTGCGGCGTCTACGGTTATCCCGCCGCGCAGGCGGCTGGCGTGGCCATCGCCACCTTGCGCGATGAGCTGGCCGGCAATGAGGCTATCGAGGTGACGCTCTGCTGTTTCAGCGGCGACATGCATGCGATTTTCCAGGACGCGCTCGATGCCGTTGGACCTTCCCGTTCGCCAACGACATGAGCCGCAGCGGGTTGGGTTGGCGCTTCGACTTCGTTCGCCATGCGAACTGCGCGCAGCGCGAACGGAGTGGCGAGGTCGCGCATGCGCCGCGAACGGAGCGTGCAGAAGTCAATCGTGCAGCTTGAACGGGTACAGCGGCGGCAACGCCGAATCGCCGCCGGGCGCATCGGCAGCACGCCAGACGAAGCCGCGCTTGAATGCCTCCGCCAGGTTGGCGCTGCTGTCGGTCGGCGGTGCGCTGGCGTAGTGGCGTTGCTGCAGGGCGGCGATCGCCGCGCGCTGCGACGCATCGTCCAGCGCCGACGCCAGTTCGCCCAGATGCTGGATCGCTGGCCGTTCCATCCGCGCCCAGGCCAGCAGGCTGCGCACTTGTGCCGCCGCATCGTTGCCATGCGCCGCGGCGAGAAAAGCCAGCCGGCAGCTGCGCACCGACGCTGACGCTGACGCCTGCGCCACCGGCAGGACTGCCCGCGGCGTGCGCGCACGGCGCCGCCACAACCACCACCCCGCCACGCTGAGCAACCACAGGCCGACACTGCCCAGGGCGATCCAGCGCCACGGCACGGACGACGAGGAGGCCGGCGTCACGACAGCGGGTTTCGCCGCGGCGATGGCGCTTGCGCTTGCGCTGCCCGCGGGTATGGACGTCTGGACGTCTGTTGCACCGACCGCCGGCAACACCGTCACGCTGCGGGCAGGGATCTGCGCCACTTCCATCTTGTCGGTCAGCACGTTCCACCATTTCACGGTGATCGCGGGCAAGGTCAGCGTCCCGGCTCGCTCGGGCACGACCGCAAACGCCTGCTGGCGTCGACCGACGACCCACGGGCCATCATTGTGCGTGCCGGTGACCGGCTTGTCCGGATACACGGTGGCGCCGTCCAGTGCCGGCAGGCTCAATGCCGGCAATGCCTCGAACGGCAGCCCGGTGGCCTGCAGGGTCATGGTCAGGTTCAACGGCTTGCCCACCCTCACCTGTTCATTCGCGCCCGGCCAACCATCCAGGCTCAGACTCAACTGGCGCGCAGGCAGCCATGCGCTCTTGCCCCAATCGGCCGGCGTCGCCTGCACCTCGATCGATACCGCCGGCGCGCTCGCCGAAATCGGCGTGCTGGCGCCGAAGAAGCTGTTCGGGTCGGTGGGATCGATCGCCTCGCCCTGGAATCCGAGCGCAGGGATGTCGAAATGTCCGGCGTGCCGGGGCACCAGTGCATAACGCCGTTCAAGCACGTGATAGGAGCGCCCGCCACGCTGGCCGTCGTAATTCAGGTCGTCGCCGACCCGACTCACCTCGACCCCATCGACCTGCGGTGCGCCAAGCGAACCGCTGCTGATGCTGGTGGCGTAGTACAGCCGCACCACATAGCTGAATTGCTGCCCGACATAGCCATGCGCGGGCTCGACCCGGGCCTCCATGAAAACGTCCTGGCCGACCGCAGCCGCAGCCGCCGGATCGGGCGCGGTTACCTGCAGTTGCAGTGGCCGGGTCTGGCTTCCGGCCACGTTCAACGCCGGAATCGTCAAGCTGCCGACACGCGTCGGGCGCAGCGCGATACCGAAAGTCAGGGTCGAGCTTGTCGTGCCGTTGACGACGCTGATGCTGCGGTTTTGCGAAGTGCCGAGGATGCTGAAATCCTGGCCCAGCCCGGCAAGATCCGGCATGGTCACCCGCCCGCCGGCGCCTTCGACGCGCAGGTTCAAGGTGACGGTTTCGCCCAGTTGCACGCTGCTGCGGTCCAGCGTTGCCTGCACATCGGCCGCATGGACCAGTGCCGGCAACAGCAGGGTCGCCAGCAACCACACCCCCACGAATCGTCGAAACATCACGGCTGTCCATCCTCTAGTGGCGCGCCGCCGTGGCGCTGCTGGTATTCCAGTTGGAACTTGCGCCGCAACAGCGCTCCCGGATCGTCCGGCACCCGCTGCAATGCATGCTGCAGGTCCGCCGGCAACTTCGATTGGGGGTCATCTGCGTCCACCGCACCGAGTTGATGCGGCGGCGTGCTGTCGGCGGGTTTCTGTTTTCCGGCCAGGGCCTGATCCATCTGCTTTTTCAGCGCCTGTTGTGCCTGCTCCGCCTGCGCCTTTTGTGCAGCCTGTTGCTGCGCGGTCTGTGCTGGCGGGGTTTCCGCCTTGCCTTGCCCGGAACCGTCCTTGCCGGACCGTTCCGGTGGCGGCGACTTGCCGTCCGGACCCTTCGGGCCGGATGATCCGGATTCGTCCTGCGCAGATTTCTTCTGCGCCGAATCCGGCTTGCCCTGATCACCCGGCGACGACTGGTTCTTGCCGCCACCGTGACCTTCATGCTTCTTCTGATCCGGCGACTGTTGCTTGTTTTTCTGCTTCAGCCAGTCCTCGACTGCCTTCCGGTTGGCCTTCGCGTCGGCATTGGCCGGATCGAGTTTCAGCGCATCGTCGTAAGCGGCGATCGCCTGCCGATACTCGCCCTGGCGGGCCAGCGTGTTGCCGAGGTTGTAGGCGGCGTCGCCACCGGGCGCCTGTCGCAACGCCTGCGCCGCGGCAGCGTAGTCGCCAGCGCGATACGCCGCCGCGCCACGCCACGCCGGATCGCGCGCAAGCTGCTGTGCCTGTTTTGCCTGGCCCTGTTTCAACGCTTGCGCCGCTTGCTGGTCGGGGCGCTGCCACAGGTCGGACCATGTCGTTGCCACAGCCGTCGTCGGCAACAGCGGCAATACGATCAGCGGCAGCAGCAACAACCAGCCGCGACGGAACGCCAGCGCGACGATCAGCAGCAGCGGCAGCACCAGCCATGGCCCGCGATCCTGCCATTCATCGCCGACCTGCCCGGCCGCCGCCGTGGCCGGCGCGGTGCGCAGTTGGGCATGCAGTGCATCGACGTCGCGATGATCCGCCGTCATCGCGACGTAGCGGCCGCCGCCGGCGGCAGCCAGCGCGCCGAGCGCGGCATCGTCGCGACGGGCGAGACTGATGTGGCCTTGCGCATCGTGCAGGAAGCCGCCTTCGGGCAGCGGCACCGGGCCGCCCTGCGGCGTGCCCACGCCGAGCACCGATACCCGCACGCCGGCGGCATTCGCCTTGCGTGCGGCCGCATCGGCGGCGGCATTGGCCTGATCGGTAATCAATACCAGCGAACCGCCACTGGCCTTGGCGTCGTGGATCAGCGCCACGCCGCGCTCGATCGCCGCGGCTGCGTTGTCGCCATCCAGCGGCATGGTGTCGGGCGCCATCGCATCGAGCAGGTCGCCGAGGCTGCTGGCGTCGGAGGTCAGGGGCGCCACCACGAACGCCTCGCCGGCGTACCCGATCAATGCATTCAGTCCATCGCGATTGCTCGCCAGCAGATCGCGCGCCTTGTAGCGCGCGCGATCGAGCCGGCTCGGCGCCACGTCACGCGCCAGCATGTGTTGCGACAGGGAGATGGCCACCACTTGCGCCGCGCGGCTCGCATACAGCGGCTGCTCGACGCGGCTCCATGTCGGACCCGCCAAGGCCAGCGCGGCCAGCATCCAGCCCAGCGCAAACAGCCATACCGGGAGGCTGCGGTTGGCGACGCGCCCTTGCAGCAGATGCGGCAACAGTTCGGCGTCGACCAGTCGCGACAGTTCCAGCTGCGCCACGTTGCGACGCATGCCCAACCAGCCGAGCAGCGGCAATGCAAGCAACGCGGCGAGCCACCACGGCCGCAGGAAATGAAACTGTTGCAACAGCTCGCTCATGCGACCGGCTCCCGTACACGACCGAACCGGCGCGGCACGATCGCCAGCAGCAGCAACAAGATCGCGGTCAGCAACGGCCAACGGAACAGTTCATGGCGAGGGCGCAGGGTCGGGCCTTGCTGGGGCATCGGCTCCAGCGCGTCGATGGCACGATAGGCATCGGCCAGCTCGCTGCTGTCGGTGGCGCGGAAAAAGCGGCCGCCGGTCTGCGTGGCAATGTCGGTGAGCATGCCGGCATCCAGATCGGCCGAAGGATTGACCAGCTGGCTGCCGAAGAATCCCGGAATGCGCATCCGGGTGGCACCGATGCCTATGGTGTAGATCCTCACGCCGGCAGCCTTCGCTGCGCGCGCCGCCTCGCGCGGCGCAATGCTGCCGGCGTTGTTGACGCCGTCGGTGAGCAGCACCAGCACGCGCGCCTGCTCGGGCAGCGCCGCCAGGCGCTTCACCGCCACCGCAATGGCATCGCCGATCGCCGTCTCGGTGCCGGCCAGCCCCACCGCGGCACCCTGCAACTGTGCGCGCACGGCCGACAGGTCGTAGGTCAGCGGCGTCACCAGGAAGGCCTGACTGCCGAACAGGATCAGTCCCATTTCGTCACCGCTGCGGCGGCTGATGAAGTCGCCGGCAATCGCCTCGACGGCGCCGAAGCGGTCGACCGGCTGGCCCGCCAGCTGCATGTCCTCGGTGCGCATGCTGCCGGACAAATCGACCGCCAGCATCAATGCGCGTCCACTGCGTTGCTGCGCCTGCGGCGGCCCGACCCATTGCGGCCGCGCCGCCGCGGCGAGCAGGCAAAGCCACGCCAGCGCCAGCAGCCAAGGCGTCATGCCCGTCATGCGGCGACCGGCAACCGTGGCCAGCGTCAGGCCCGGTTGCGGCAGATGCAGCGCCTGCCCGGGCGCTGCCGGGCGCAGCCAGCGGCGCAGCAACCACGGCAATGGCAACAGCACGACGACCCATGGCCAGATGAAGTCAGGCATCCGCGTGCTCCGCGATTGCCGGTTTCCAGCTCGCCGGCTTCAGCGCCAGCCGCAGCCACTGCCGCGCCGCTGCCGCGACCGCGTCGGCATCGTCGAAAGAAGCCGGCGGACGATACATAAGTTGATCCAGCGCCATCAGGTGCTGCAGCGTCGATGCGTCCACCGGAACGCGCGCCAGCGTCTGGCGCCACGCCTCACCACGCTGATGCGCGGCCTGTGCGACGTGACGACGTGCCACACGACGCAGCAATTGGTGCATGCCACTTGCCAGCGTGGCGTGATCGCCATCCTGCCGGTGTTGCAGCACGAGCCGGTCGAGTTCCGACAGTACCTGTTGCCGCTGGCGCAGCACGCGCCGGCGCCGATTCCACCACCAAACCCCGAGCAGCAACAGCGCCAGCGACAGCACCGCCAGCAACCACCATCCCGGTGCCGGCGGCCACCAGGACGGCTGCGGCGGCAGATGGATATCGCGCAGATTCGGACCCGGCGACGCAGCCGAGGACGGAGCTGTCACCGCCATCATCGGGCCGACCTCGCACCGCCGAACAGGCCGCTGACGGCATCGAACGGATCGGCCACGGTGTCGATGCTGCAGCTGCGCAGACCCAACGAGCCAGCCAGTTCGCCCAGTCGGGCCGGACCGGCGCCCAGGGCGCGCTGGAAATCCAGACGTTGTCGATCGGAATGTAGCAGCACTTCGCGACGCTGGCCGGCATGTTCCAGTGGATAGCGCCCTGCAGGTGCCGGTCGCAGCTCCAGCGCATCGGCCACCACCAGCACGCTGACGCCAGCATGCCGGCCAAGGTCGAGCAGGCTTTGCCGGGCCATTGCATCGCAGCTGAAGCCATCGCTGATCAACAGCACACGGCTGGCACCGTGCAGTACGCGGCTGGCACGCGCCAGCGCGGTGGACAGCGGCTCGACCTTGCCGGACACGGACTGCGCATCCCAGTCGGCCAATGCACCGCAAGCCGCCAGCGCTCCGCGCGGGCCGGCCTTCGGCCGCAGCAATTGCTCTGCATGCCCGAACGCCATCACCCCGACCCGCTCGCCGGCGCGCACCGCATACCAGGCTGCGGCCGCCGCCGCGCGCGCCGCCTGCACCGACTTGAAGCGCACCCGCGTACCGAAGCGCATGCTGGCATGCGTGTCGAGCAGGATCAGCAGGCAGCCCTCGCGATCCTCCTGGAACAACTTGGTATGCAGCTTGCCGCTGCGTGCCGTCAGCCGCCAGTCGAGCCGGCGCACGTCGTCGCCGGCCTGGTAGACACGGGATTCGGCATAGTCCATGCCGCGGCCGTATAGACGGCTGGACTGCTGCCCGTTGCGCATGGCGCGACTCAGCAGCGGTGCCATGCGCGCGCGACCGACCCGCGCACGCAGCGCGATCAGCTCGGCCAATGAGACCTGGCTGCGGCCATCGCCGTCGACAGGATGTGTATCTGCGACATTCACGGCAGCGGCACGAGATCCAGCAGGCGGTCGATCACCTGATCCGGCCGCACGCCCTCAGCCTCCGCCTCGTAGCTGAGCAGCACACGGTGGCGCAGTACTTCGTGTGCGATCCCGTGCACATCCTCGGGCAACACGTAATCGCGTCCGGCCAACCACGCCTGCGCCCGCGCGCACCGATCCAGCGCGATGGTCGCGCGCGGGCTGCCGCCCCAGGCGATCCAGCGCTTCAGCTCCGCTCCGTATCGGCCGGCATCGCGGGTGGCGAGCACCAGCTGGGTGAGGTACTCCTCCAGCGCCGGCGCCATGTGCACCGCCATGGCCGCGTCACGCGCGGAGAATACGTCGGCCTGGCTCAGCAGGGCCGGCGGCGCGACTACCGGATGGGCGCGGCGGCTGGCCTGTACGCGCGCCAGCTTGAGTATCGCCAGCTCGGCGACCGCATCGGGATAACCGATGGTCACGTGCATCAGAAAACGGTCGAGCTGCGCCTCCGGCAGAGTGAACGTGCCTTCCTGTTCGATCGGATTCTGTGTCGCCATCACCATGAACAATTCGGGCAGCTGCCACGTGCTGCGGCCCACGGTGATCTGCTGCTCGGCCATCGCCTCCAGCAGTGCCGACTGCACCTTCGCCGGCGCGCGGTTGATCTCGTCGGCCAGGACGATGTTGTGGAACAGCGGGCCACGTTCGAATTCGAAACTTCCCGACTGCGGCCGGAACACGTCAGTACCGGTGAGGTCGGCCGGCAGCAGGTCGGGAGTGAACTGCACGCGGTGGAAATCCGCCTCGATCCGCGCCGCCAGTGCCTTCACCGCCGTGGTCTTGGCCAAGCCTGGTGCGCCCTCGACCAACAGATGACCGTCGGCCAGCAATGCCACCAGCAGACATTCAATCAGATGCGGCTGGCCGATGATGCATTGCTGCAGATCGTCGCGAAGTTGCATGAAGGATTGCTGCAGGCGGGTTGGCAGCGCGGTTTCGGGCATATCCATGAGCGGTTTCCGTTCTCGACGTGACACAGACGCGACCGCACGCGCTGGCAGCGCCGGCAGATCGCTTGACGTGCTACAGACCGCAGTCGGCGCCAGAAGTTTTATCGGCGACGCGCTCCGCGGCGGAGCAGAAAAGAGAGAGGCGGCCGAAGCCGCCTCTGGTCTTTCTCGTCGCGAAGGATTTACTGCAGCGTATCGCTGAGAATGCGTGGCGTCACGAAGATCAGCAACTCGGCCTTGGTATTCGAGCGCACGGTATTGCGGAACAACACGCCAATGCCGGGGATGTCGCCCAGACCAGGCACCTTGCTTATCGTGTTGGACTTGTTGACTTCGTAGATGCCACCCAGCACTACCGTCTGCCCGTTGTCGACCAGCACCGAGGTGTTGATCTCGCGCGTGTCGATGGTCGGGATCTTGCCGCTGCCCGGGGCGTCGACATAGCCCGCCAGCGCATCCTTCTTGACGTTGATCGCCAGGTAGACGCGGTTGTCGGCGGTGATCGTCGGGGTCACTTTCAGTTCCAGCACGGCGTCCTTGAACTGCACCGTGGCGGTGCCGCTGCCGGGAGCCGAGCCGCCGCTGTTCTGGAAGGTGACGTAGCCGATTTCCTGACCCTGGCGAATGACGGCTTCCTGCTGGTTGGCGGTGATGACACGCGGGCTGGAGATCACTTCGCCGCGGCCTTCGGTCTGCGCTGCGGAGAGTTCCAGGTCAAGCGCGTAGTTCGCACCGAGGATGGCCAGGCCCAGGCTGCTGCCGCCGACGGCGGGCAGGTTGACGTTGAACCCTCCCGGCAACGTGACCGATCCCGGATGCGGCTGCGGACCGGTACCGCCGTTGGCGGCATAGTCGCTCAACGCGTTGTTGTACTTGACCGCCTGATTATGGCTGTCGACGGCGTAATTCAGCGCACCATCACCCGTCGGCCCCGTGGTAATGATGTTGTTGCTGTTGGTCTGGCGACCCGAAATGCCCCACTTCGCACCGAGTTCGCGGGTGAAATCGTCGGTGGCCACGACGATGCGCGACTCGATCAGCACCTGCTGCACCGGCTTGTCGAGTACGGCGATCAGATCGCGCAGCTGCTTGATCTTGTCCGGCGTGTCGTTGATCAGCAGCGTGTTGGTGCGCTCGTCGAAGGACACGCTGCCGCGGGTCGAAAGGAAACCCCGCGGGGCGTTGCTGCTGCTGGAGCCGCCACCCGTGCCCTGCATGCTTCCCGTCGTCAGCAATTTGGCGATGTCCGCCGCCTTGCCATAGCTGATCGGCACGTAGTCGGTCACCAGCTCGGCGGTGTCCTGCGCCTTGATCTTGGCGTCGGCGATGTCCTGCTCGTATTTCGCCAGTTCCGATTGCGGTGCGATCCAGATCACGTTGCCGTTGCGACGCTTGTCCAGGCTCTTGGCGCGAAGGATCACGTCCAGCGCCTGGTCCCAGGGCACATTGACCAGCCGCAGGGTGACGCTGCCGCCGACACTGTCCGATGCGACGAGGTTGAGTTTGGAAATGTCGGCGATCAGTTGCAGTGCCGAGCGAACCGGGATGTCCTGGAAGTTGAAAGTGACGCGGTTGCCGCTGTAGCTCGGCTCCTTGCCGATCTTGGCCAGCTTGTCGTCCTTGGCTTCGGCCTTCTTCGGCGCCACCTCGACGACGTACTGGTCAGCGGTCTGGTAGGCCGAAGTTTCGACGTTGCCCTTGACAGCGATCTCGAGGTCGGCGCCGCCGCCCATGCCGGCGTGGGTAACGATCGACTGCACCGGGGTGGCGAAGTCCAGCGTGTCCAGGCGCTGGGCAAGATTGGCCGGCAAGTTGGCGTGATCGATGCGAACATGAATCTTGTCGCCCTGACGGGTCATCTGGGCATTGGCGCCGCTACCGCTGAAATTGATCAGCACGCGGCCCTCGCCATTGGGTCCGCGCCGGAAGTCGATATTCGAGATGGCCGGGCCATCGGAACTCGAAGGCAGCGCCTTGGAAGGATCAATGGTGGCTGCCGTGGTGACGGACTGATCCGCGGTACCGTTATTGACGGTGAGGATCAAGCTGTTGCCTTCGATGCGTGACCGGTAGGTCGAGTCCCGCATCAGCTCGACCACCACGCGGGTACGGCCACCGGCTGCCACCGCGGATACACCGGAGGTCGAACCCTTGCCTATATCCAGGTGACGCGCAGCGGCATTGTCGGTATCGGCAAAGTCCACCGCAATGCGCGGGGGAGTGCCCGTAGTGAAGATTTTCGGTTGCGGCACCGGCCCGCCGGCGAAATCCATGTGCAGCTCGACGCTGCCGCCTGGCAGCGCGTCATAGCTGATGTTCTTCAGCGTCGTGCTGGCGGCCATCGCGGCGCTGGCCCAGGTGGCACCGGCAATCAGCAGGCCCATCAACATGTAACGGCTCGCATGGCGCATGACACGGCCCCGGACGGATTGGATTTGGTTGGTCATTGCATCAGCCCCTGTCTACCTATTCGCGTCGAGCGCGATGCTGGCCGGACGTTCCATCCAGCCGCCATTACCGTTGGATACCAGCTCGACCAGGTCTATGTGGTCCTCGCTGATCGCCGTGACGTGCCCGTAGTTCTGACCCATGTATTCATTGACGTGTACACGATGAATCACGCCACCCGGATCCTTGATCAGCACTTCCATGCCCGCGCCGCTCCCCACCGTGC
Organism: Rhodanobacter sp. T12-5; assembly: GCF_008329435.1. Taxonomy (GTDB): domain Bacteria; phylum Pseudomonadota; class Gammaproteobacteria; order Xanthomonadales; family Rhodanobacteraceae; genus Rhodanobacter. The sequence continues at coordinate 350,935 of NZ_NPKN01000001.1, read as the reverse complement.
CCACCATTTTCAGACTGTCCAGGGCAAACATCTCCAGCGGTTGCTTGGCGCGATTGGCATCCGGCCGGGGGCCATTGGTGGCGCTGTTGGTCTGCAGTTCGGCCGTGCTCGGACTGAACGGATCACGCCTGTTCTGATCGTCGTACTTGAATGTCTCGAACGTCTTGATCACGGGAAGCGGCTCGATCGGCGCTCCCTTTTTGGCTTTTTCCTGCGCGACCCAGCTGCGCAGGTCGGACATGCCCTTGGTGCATCCGCCCAGGACCAGTGCGACACCCAGCATCAGCAACACGCGAATCACCCGGGCCGACTTGATGGCAGCAATCCTGTTCATTTCTGCCCCCCGGTGGCGTTCTTCGTCGCTGCGGCGCTCTCTTCGTCATCCAGATAACGGTAGGTTTTCACCGTGCCCTGCAAGATGAGCTTGCCGCCCGAAGAACTGCCGTTGGTCGGCGCCGCCGGTGTCAGCGAAACATCGTGCAGAGTCAGGATGACCACCCTGGGGAGCGAAGCCACGCCGCTGATGAAGGTGCCGAACTGGTGGTAGGTGCCGGTCATCCGCAGCTTGATGGGCTTTTCCGCGTAGAAGTCTTTCGGCGTCTCCGGACCCGGTTCGAACAACTCCGTTTCGAGGCCTGCCGACAGCGCCGTCTGCGAAATGTCGATCAGCAGTTCGGGCATTTCGGTCTTGCTTGGAAGCTGGCGCAGCAACTGGCGGAGCATGTCCTGCATCTCGTCGAGCTGCTGCTGCAACGCTTCCAGGTTGACCGCCTTGGCCTGCTTGGTCGAAAAATCCTGCTTGAGACTGACTTCCTTGTTGGCCAGCGAGGTGAGGTTGTCCTGCTGGTCGCTGACGAAGAAGTACCACCCGAGCAGCAGCACCAACGCGAACAGCAGCACGGTGAAGAACACCTTGACCGACTGCGTCCAGCCGCCGACGTTGTTGCGATCGAGGTTGCGGATATCGTCGAGGAAACTCATGATCCGGCCCCTCCCTTGGCAGCGGGCGCACTCACCGGCTTGGCTTCCGGCGCGGCGGGTGCCGTCGTGACGGAAGCGGGCGCAGCAACCGCCGAACTGGAGCTGCTGCCTGCTGGCAGGTCCACCGCCTTGTCGGCGTCGACTTCGTCCGTCTTCGGCCGACGCAGCGTCACGTTCAGGCCGAAGGTGTACGGCATCCGGGTGGAGTTGTGGCTGTTTTCGGTCTTGCGCAAGTCGGCGTGCCCCATCCACGGCGAGGCTTCGATATTGCGCATGTACTCGGCGACGCTGGCGTTGGACTGCGCCACGCCATCGAGCGACATCGACTGGCCGTCCTGCTTGAGGCCGCTGAGACGGGCGCTGGAGGGAATCGTACGCACCAGCTCGTCGAACAAATGCACCATCTGGGATCGATCCGCCTGCAGTTGCTCGATGATCTGCTTGCGGGCCAGCAGATGCTCGCGGACTTTTTCCAGGTCCTTGATCTTGGTGATGCGCACGTCGAGCTGCGCGATCTCGGTCTGCAGGTACGAATTGCGCTCGGTCTGGTTGTCGATGCGCTGGTTCATCCAGAACATCCACAACAGCATGACGCCCAGCGCCGCCACGAAGGCGGCGACGAGCTGCATGTAAAACTCGCGCTCACGCTGTTTGCGCCGCTCGGCGCGCCACGGAAGCAGGTTGACGTGTGCCATCAGTCGAAACTCCTCAGGGCGAGGCCGACCGCGATCATCAGCGCAGGTGCGTCCTGCGCCAGCGACTGCGCCTGTACCCGTGGCGAAAGCGACATGCGGGCGAGTGGATTGGCGACGACGCAAGGCACGCCCAATTGCTCTTCCAGCATCGGACCCAGCCCCTCGATCGAGGCGCAACCGCCGGCCAGCACCACCTGGTCCACCTTGCTGTATTCACTGCCCGCGAAGAAGAACTGCAGGAGCCGGCTGATCTGCTGGATCAGCGACTCCTTGAACGGTTCCAGCGCCTCGGTCTCGTAGGATTCCGGCAGGCCACCCTTGCGCTTGGCGCGCCCGGCCTCCTCGTAGGAAAGCCCGAACCGGCGCATGATCTCGTCAGTCAGCTGCTTGCCGCCGAAGACCTGCTCGCGGGAGTAGATCGTGCGCTGGTTGCGCAGCACCGACAGGGTGGTCATGGTGGCACCGATGTCGACTACCGCCACCAGCGCATCGCGCCCGACATTGAGCTGGTCGGCAAGCATCGCGAACGCGTTTTCCATGGCGAACGCCTCGACATCCATGACACTGGCGGTGAGGCCGCCGAGGTCAAGTGCCGCCACGCGCATGTCGACGTTCTCGGTGCGCGAGGCAGCCAGCAGCACGTTGTTCATGTCGGGGTTGTCGCGAACCGGGCCGAGCACCTCGTAATCGAGGCTGACTTCATCGATCGGATAGGGGATGTACTGGTTCGCCTCGACCTGGATCTGACCTTCCAGATCGTCGTCGGAAAGCTCGCTCGCCATGGGGATGATGCGGGTGATCACCGCCGACCCGGCCACCGCCGCAGATGCGTGCTTGAGTTTCGAGCCCGATCGCGCCAGCGCGCGGCGTATCGCGTCGCCTACCGCCTCGACCTCGACAATGTTTTTTTCGACCACGGCATTGGGCGGCAACGGTTCGACCGCGTAATGCTCCACGCGATAGCGACCGCCGGCCTGGCTTAGCTGCAGCAGCTTGACGGCGGTCGAACTGATGTCGACACCAATCAGCGCCGGCTTCTTGGGTGTAAAGAGCCCCACGGTGTTTCCCCCTTGCCCCTGGCGCCCGACCAGAATCCTGGCGGGATGCGCAATGGCATTAAATCGAAAAATTGACGCAATGGCAACGGTCTACGGGAACTTTCTCAAGTAATTGGCGTGATGTCCACCACATTCACGAACATGTCTTGTCTGGCGCATCCCTTGCTTGTGATCGGCCTGCATCATGTGACAAATACTGCTACATCTATACTCTGTGATGTTTTGACTCAGGTCTCGCTATCTCCCATACCATGCAAATTTTCAAGCGTTTGTTGCGCTGGGCGCTCGTCCTGGCCTTTTCCGGTTTGCTCCTGGCAGTTATCGCGGTTGGCGTGGCGTATTGGCTGATAGCACCAAGACTCCCCTCGGTAGCGGTTCTCAAGGACTATCACATGCAGGTGCCGCTGCGCGTGTTGAGCGCCGACGGCAAGCTGATCGCGAGTTTCGGCGAGACGCGGCGCATCCCGGTGGACATCGAGAACGTGCCTGACCGCCTCAAGCACGCGGTGCTGTCCGCGGAAGATGCGGACTTCTATCACCATCCGGGCGTGGACTGGCACGGCATCGCCCGCGCCGCCTGGCATGTCATCGTGACCGGCGGCGACAAGGGTTCGGGCGGCTCGACCATCACCCAGCAAGTGGCGCGAAACTTCTTCCTCAGCCCGGAAAAACTGTATTCGCGCAAGATCACCGAGATATTCATTGCCTTGCGCATCGAGCACGAACTCACCAAGGACCAGATCCTCGAGCTCTATCTCAACAAGATGTTCCTCGGTCACCGCTCCTACGGGGTGGGCGCAGCGGCGGAGTACTACTACGGAAAGACGCTCGACCAGCTGACCGTGGCCGAGTGCGCGTTGATCGCCTCGACCTTCCAGTTGCCCTCGGCGGTCAACCCGATCAACAGCCCGAAGCGCGCGATCGCCCGGCGCAACTGGGTGCTGAGCGAGATGCTGCGGCACGATTACATCACCAAGGCCGTGTACGAACAGGCGATCGCCGAGCCGAATCACGCCTATCCGCATGAACAGCCGATCGAGGTGGATGCGCCGTACCTGGCCGAGATGGTGCGCCGGCAGGTACTCGACCGTTTCGGCAACGACGCGCTGACGGAAGGCTACGTAGTCCGGACCACCGTACAGAGCGGGCGTCAACAGGCGGCGGTGGAAGCTCTCCGCGACGGGCTGGTTGCCTACGATCATCGGCATGGCTGGCGCGGGCCGGAAGCCCACCAGGACCTGCCTGCGAACGCAGGCGAGAGCGAGTTCGACAACCTGCTTTCCAGCTACGGCATCATCTCGGGCATGCAGCCGGGCCTGGTCACCGCCAGCGACGCGAAGCAAGCAACGGTTTACCTGCCCAGCCACGAGAGCGTGATCCTCGACCTGGCAGCGGTCGCGTGGGCGCGCCCCCACATCAACGACGACCGCGTCGGCGCCGCCCCGACCAAGGTCGACAGCGTACTCAAGCGCGGCGACATCATCCGCCTTTCGCGCGACGACAAGGGCGACTGGCAGCTTGCGCAGATCCCGGCGGCGCAATCGGCGCTGACTTCGATCAACCCGGAAGACGGTTCGATCCAGGCACTGGTGGGCGGCTTCAACTTCGTGCGCAGCAAGTTCAATCGTGCGGTGATGGCCGCGCGCCAACCGGGTTCCAGCTTCAAGCCTTACCTGTATTCGGGCGCATTCGATCGAGGTTTCACGCCGGCATCGATCATCAACGACGCACCGCTGGCCCTGCCCGACCCATCGAAGCCGAACGGCATCTGGACCCCGGCCAACGACGACGGAAAGTTCGCCGGCCCGATGCGCCTGCGCGAGGCGCTGGTGCAATCGAAGAACCTGGTCTCGATACGTCTGCTCGATGCCATCGGCGTGCGCTACATGCGCGAATATGCCACCCGCTTCGGCTTTTCGCCCGATGCGATTCCGGCCAACCTGTCGATGGCGCTGGGCACCGCTTCGGTGTCGCCGATGAGCATGGCCCGGGGTTATGCGGTCTTTGCCAATGGCGGTTATCTGGTAACGCCATATTTCATCCACGAGATCGACGACCGCAACGGCAAGCCGGTGTACGTGGCGAACCCCGCGCGCGCCTGCCGCAACTGCCAGGAGCGCCTGCTCGATACGCGCCCGCCCGGCCCGCCACCAGCCGACATGAACCTCACCCCCGCCAACAACCTGGTCGGCACGGAAGGCCCGCCGGCGGAATCCAGCAGCGTCGATGGCGTCGGCGAGGCGGTGCTGCCCGCCGACGTGCATGCCGACAGTACGCATCCCCCGGTGCTCGCGCCACGGGTGCTTGAGGCGCGCAACGATTACCTCATCACGTCGTTGATGAAGGACGTCATCCTACGGGGCACCGGCTCGGCCGCGCGCGCACTGGACCGTGCCGACCTGGCCGGCAAGACGGGTTCCACCAACGACCACCGCGATGCCTGGTTCGTCGGTTTCAACGGCGACCTGTCGACCGCCGTATGGGTCGGCTTCGACGACTACAGCTCGTTGGGCCGTGGCGAGTTCGGCGCCAAGGCGGCCTTGCCGATCTGGATGGAATTCATGGGCAACGCCCTCAAGGGCCTGCCGCTGAACGCGTTGCCGATGCCGCCGGGAATCAGTACGGTAAGGATCAACCGCCAGAGCGGCCTGCCTACGTCCGCGGACGACCCGGATGGAATGGACGAAATGTTCAAGGTCGAGGACATCGATCGCCTGCGCAGCCAGGCAGCACAGAAGAAGGAGCAGGATCAGCAACACGCCTATGACATCTTCTGAACCACGGATCGCCCCGCCAACATGCGGGGCGCTGTCCATCGAACGATGAGGAGCGCGCCATGTCCCGAGGCGAACACCACCGCATTCACGCCCACGATCGACTGCAGCGCAATCGCCAGCGCATCGCCCAGGAAGCCGCCCGACTGATGAGCGAGCACGGCATCCGCGACTTCCATCATGCCAAGCTGAAGGCGGCCGAGCGGCTCGGCATTCTCGAGACGCAGGCCTTGCCGCGCAACCTGGAGATCGAGCAGGCGCTGCGCGAACACCAGCGACTGTTTCTCGCCGACAGTCAGCCACAACTGCTGCGGCAGCGGCGCGAGGCCGCGGTCGACGCCATGCGTTTTCTCGCCGCGTTCGAACCGCGACTGGTCGGCGCGGTGCTCGAGGGCACCGCCGATGCGCATTCGGCCGTCTGCCTGCACGTTTACAGCGACGATCCGGAAGCGGTCGTGCTGTACCTGCGCGAAAACGGCGTGCCGATCGAAACCCAGGTACGCCGGTTGCGCTACGGCCGTGACGAACAGCCCGAATACCCGGTACTGCTGTTCGCCGCCGACAAGCTGCCGTTCGACCTCACCGTGCTGCCGCGCGACGCGTTGCGCCAGGCGCCGCTGGACCGCACCGATGACCGACCGATGCGGCGCGCCTCGATGGCACAGGTGCAGAGCCTGCTGGACGAAGATGCCGACGAAGGTTTCGAGCAACGGCTGAGCGCGACGTTGCGCTGAAGCGAATGCCCGCTCCATGAAAAAACGCCCCGGTCGAAACCGGGGCGTTCCTGTTTGTCCCGGCGAAAGCCGACGATCAGCGCCTGGCGGTCGGCACGTAGTCGCGCACATCCGCGCCGGTATAGACCTGGCGCGGGCGACCGATCCGCGATCCGGGGGTTTCATGCTGCTCGATCCAGTGTGCGATCCAGCCGGAGGTGCGCGCGATGGCGAACATCACGGTGAACATCTCGGTCGGGATGCCGAGCGCCTTGTAGATGATGCCGGAGTAGAAATCCACGTTCGGATACAGCTTGCGCTCGACGAAGTAATCGTCCTTCAGCGCTGCCTCCTCCAGTTTCATCGCCACGTCCAGCAGCGGGTCGTTGACACCCAGCTCGGCCAGTACCTTGTGGCACATTTCGCGGATGATCTTGGCGCGCGGGTCGAAATTCTTGTACACGCGATGGCCGAAGCCCATCAGGCGGAAGCTGTCGTTCTTGTCCTTGGCGCGCAGGATCGCCGACTCGACATTGTCCGGCGTGCCGATTTCTTCCAATTGCTTGAGCACCGCCTCGTTGGCGCCTCCGTGCGCCGGACCCCACAGCGCGGTGATGCCGGCGGCGATCGATGCATAGGGATTGGCGCCGGTCGAACCGACCAGCCGCACGGTCGAGGTCGACGCGTTCTGCTCGTGGTCCGCGTGCAGGATGAACAGCAGGTCGAGCGCCTTGGCCGCGACCGGATTCATCTGCAGCGGCTCGCTCGGCACCTCGAACATCATGTGCAGGAAGCGGTCGACGTATTCAAGGTTGTTGCGCGGATAGCGCAACGGCCAGCCCACCGAGTAGCGATAGCAGGCCGCGGCGATCGTCGGCATCTTGGCGATCAGGCGGATGGCGGCGAGCTTGCGATCGGCCGGATCGTCCACACTCAGGTCGTCGTGGTAGAACGCCGACAGCGAGGCGACCGCCGCGGCCAGCATCGCCATGGGATGCGCGTCGTGATGGAAGCCCTGGAAGAAGTTCTTCAACGACTCGTGCATCATCGTGTGATGCGAAACATCGTGCTCGAACGAGGCGAACTCCGCCGGCTTCGGCAACTCGCCGTTGAGCAGCAGGTAGGCCACTTCGAGGAAGCTGGAATTCTCCGCAAGCTGCTCGATCGGGTAGCCGCGGTACAGCAACACGCCCTTGTCGCCATCGATGTAGGTGATCGCGCTCTTGGTGCTGGCGGTGCTGCCGAAACCGGGATCGTAGGTGAAGTGGCCGGTGTCCTTGTACAGCGTGCCAATGTCGATGCACGCCGGGCCGAGCGTACCGCTGACCAGCGGCAGTTCGCTGCTGCGGTTGCTCGACTCATCCAGCAACTTGACGATCTTGGGATCGGACACGGAAACCTCCTTCATGTGGGTCACCGCCGACGGCAACCGCGATGACGGCGCCGTCCGGCGAGGGAATTACCTGGCATCGCGTGCCGGGGAAAACATGCGATGCGACGGACGCGTTGACGTCGGCTTACCCACCATTATCGCACAAGGCCTCACTTGCATTCGATGGCGGATGGCCGAAACCGGAACGAGAAAAAGCACGGGGCAAGCCTGCGCTCGCCCCGTGCCTTGAATCGGATCCATGCAGCGCTCGCGAAAGCGATGGCTGCCGTTCCCGCTTATTCCTTGACGGAACCCGCGTAGCGGCGGCGGAACTTGTCGACGCGACCGCCGACGTCCAGCGACTTCTGCTTGCCGGTGTAGAACGGGTGCGAATGGCTGGAGATATCCACCTTGATCAGCGGGTACTCATTGCCGTCTTCCCACTTGATGGTTTCCTTGCTGGACATGGTCGACTTGGTCAGGAACGCGAAGTCGGACGACAGGTCCTGGAATACCACCGGCTTGTTGTTCGGATGGATATCAGGCTTCATGACAGGCTCTAAAGCGGTGGTGAAAAGAGCGGCATTGTAACGAGAATGCGACCCTGGCCGCAAGCCGCGACCACCCGGCAGCCAGCCAGGGCAGCTGCGCGCCGATCAGCCCGGCACGCCCAGCGCACGCCGTACCATCGCGGCAAAACGCATCTGATCCACTTCCAGCACGATGTTCGCCTGCGCCGGTCGGCCCAGTCGCGCCTTCCAGTCGACCACGGTGGCGCCACGGGTCAGCCGTCCGTCCAGCTCCACGGCCACCGCCCTGGTCTCGCTGCGGGTCACGATGGACGGATCGAGTGCCACTGCCATCGCCAGCGCATCGGCGGCCACCAGCCCGTGGCGGTCATGTTTCGCGTTGTAGCGGCGCGCCGTGGCCACGATCCTGCGGAAAAAGTCCGCGCGCCGGTCGCCGGCCGCCAGCCAGCCATCGAATTCGGCGTCATCGAACGCATGCCGCAAGGTGGCTTCCCAATCGACCAGGTCGAACGCGGGGAACGCCTCGAACACCACGTGCGCCGCCTCCGGATCGAAGCCGATGTTGAATTCCGCCGGCACCCTGCCGGTATTGCCGTGGCCAGTGACGGCGCCACCCATGACCACCAGGCGAGGTACCCGCCCGGGCAGGCTCGGATCGAGCCGCAATGCCAGTGCCAGATTCGTCAATGGCCCCAGCGCCACCAAGGTCAGTTCGCCCGGTCGTTCACGGGTCAGCCGCAACAGGGCCAGCGCGGCCGCCTCGTCCGCCAGCATGGCGGCAGGCTCGGCAAAGCCGACATCGCCGAAACCGTCCTGGCCGTGCACGAACGCGGCATCTTCGTCGGGCGCCCGCACCAGGGGCGTGGCACAGCCGGCGAACACCGGCGTGGCCGCGCCGACCAGATCGACCAAGGTGCGCGCATTGCGTACGGTATGAGCGAGACCGACATTGCCTGCGGCAATGCTGAGCCCGGCAATATCCGCGTGGGCGTAAGCCATCAGGATCGCCAGCGCGTCGTCGACGCCGGGGTCGGTATCAATCAGGAGTTGCGGCTGGGTCATGAACTGGAAGGGCCGGAAACGGGTTAGCTTAAAGGGAACGGGGAATGGGGAACAGGGAACAAAAGCGAAGCTTCACGACATCACTCCCGTTTCCCGTTTCCCGTTCCCCGCTTCACGCATGCACGAACCGCGCGGCCCCGCCGATCCAGCGCTCGATCAGCTGTTCGGTCTGCCGCGGATGCTTCACCAGCATGTGTTCGCCGACCTGCTGCACCGCGGGCAGCAGGTGCGCGTCGCGGGTGAGGTCGGCGATGCGGAAACTGAGCTGGCCGGTCTGACGGGTGCCAAGCACTTCGCCCGGACCGCGCAGCTCGAGATCCTTCTCGGCGATGCGAAAACCGTCGTTGGTCTCGCGCATCACCTGCAGCCGCTCGCGCGCCAGCTGGCCCAGCGGCGGCTGGTACAACAGCACGCAGTTGGACGCCACCGCACCACGACCCACCCGGCCACGCAGCTGGTGCAGTTGAGCCAGGCCGAGCCGCTCGCTGTTCTCGATCACCATCAGGCTGGCGTTGGGCACGTCCACGCCCACCTCGATCACCGTCGTCGCCACCAGCACGGCCAGTTCGCCAGCCTTGAACGCGTCCATCACCGCCTGCTTTTCCTTCGGCTTCATGCGGCCGTGGATCAGGCCGACCTTGAATCCGGCCAGCGCGGCGGACAACTCGGCATGCGCCACTTCCGCGGCTTGCGCCCGCAGTTGCTCGGATTCCTCGATCAGCGTGCACACCCAGTACACCTGGCGCCCCTCGGTGCAGGCGGCGTGGATGCGATCGATCACCTCGGCCCGCCGCGCGTTCGAGATCGCGATGGTCTGCACCGGCGTGCGGCCGGGTGGCAGTTCGTCGATCGAGGAAACATCGAGATCGGCATATGCGCTCATCGCCAGCGTGCGCGGGATCGGCGTGGCGGTCAGCACCAGTTGATGCGGCACCAGTTCGCCGTCCTTGCCCTTGTCGCGCAGTGCCAACCTCTGCTGCACGCCGAAGCGGTGCTGCTCGTCGACGATGACCAGGCCGAGCTGCGCGAATGCCACGCCTTCCTGCATCAACGCGTGTGTACCGATCACCACCGGTGCACCGGCCGCCACCCGCTCCAGCGCCTGCTTGCGCGCCTTGCCGGTGACCTTGCCGGCCAGCCATTCCACTTCGATGCCGAGCGGCTGCAGCCAGTGCCGGAAATTGTGCAGGTGCTGTTCGGCCAGCAATTCGGTCGGCGCCATCAGGGCGACCTGATGGCCCGACTCCATCGCAGCCAGCGCGGCCAGCGCCGCGACCACCGTCTTGCCGCTGCCGACATCACCCTGCACCAGTCGCAGCATCGGCTTGGCCTTGGACAGGTCGCGCGCGACCTCGGTGCTGACCCGCTGCTGTGCCGCGGTCAGCCGGAACGGCAGCCCCGTCAGCAACCGACCACGCAACACACCATCACCGCCCAGCTTCGGCGCGTGCCGGCGCCGCACCGCGGCGCGCATGCGTTTCAGGCTCAGGTGCTGGGTCAACAATTCCTCGAACGCCAGCCGCTGCTGCGCCGGATGCCGCCCCAGCAACAGCTGGCCGAGATGGGCGTCGGGCGGCGGCCGGTGCACGTACAGCAATGCGTCGCGCAGCGAAGTGAGTCCGTGCTCGGCGCACAGCTCGGGCGGAATCAATTCCAGCTGTGTCGCCGGTGGCAACAGCGCCAGCGCCTTGCCGATCACCCCGGCCAGCCGCTTCGAACCCAATCCCTCGGTGGTCGGATAGACCGGGCTGAGCAGTTCGTCGACCTTGGCTGCTTCATCCCCACTCAGGCGCTGGTAGTTCGGATGCACCATCTCCAGGCCCTGCGCACCATGACGCGCCTCGCCGTAGCAGAGCAGCCGCGTACCCGGCCGCAGTTGCTCGGCCTGCGCCCGATTGAAATGGAAGAAGCGCAACAGCAGGGCCTGCCCGCTGGCATCGCCGATCGCGACCTTCAATTGCGGGCGATAGCGGAAACCACGTTCGACCGCCTCGACCACGCCTTCGACCTGCGCCCGTTCACCCACGCGCAGATCGGCGATGGCGGTGACGCGGGTCTTGTCTTCGTAACGCAGCGGCAGGTGGAACCACAGGTCCTGCACGCGCTCCAGCCCGAGGCGGGCCAGCAAGGCGACCAGTGCCGGGCCGACACCGGGCAACGCGCTGACGGGAGTGGTGCCCGGATCGGTGCCGACGATGGAAGCAGGACGGGCAGTGCGGGTGGCCATGACCTGCAAGCCTAACCGAGCACCGTCTGTCGTCGTAAGTCAGCAGCCGACAATATCTGTCGGCGCGGACCGCGCATGAAGATCAGCCTGCCCCGATTACGGCAATACCATCACCGCGTCGACTTCGACCTGGGCCGCCTTCGGCAAGCCGGATACCTCGATGGTGGAGCGTGCCGGATACGGCTGCTGGAAGTATTCGGCCATCACGGCATTCACGGCGGCAAAGTTCGCCAGGTCGGTGACGTAGATGCCGACGCGCACAATCTGCGCCAGCGAGCCGCCCGCTGCCGCCGCGACCGCGCCGAGGTTGTCGAATACACGGCGGGTCTGCGCGGCAATGTCGCCATCGATCAGCGCGCCCGTGGCCGGATCCAGCGGAATCTGCCCGGAGAAGTAGACCGTGTTGCCGGCGCGCACGGCCTGCGAATAAGGACCAATCGCGGCCGGAGCCTTTTCGGTGGAGATGATGCTGAGGGGCATGGGGTTTCCTTGGAAATCGGGAATCGGGAATCGGGAATCGGGAATCGGGAATCGGAGACTATCGTCCAATCGGCACGACGCCAACTTCCGTAGCTGGCCGCCTCGAACCATTCCCGGATTCCCGGCTTACAAAGGATAGCGATGCGCCCCGCTGACCACGCCGGTGCGGCGCACTCGGCGGATCACGTCGGCGAGATGCTTGCGGTTTTTCACTTCCATGGCGAACAGCAGGGTCGCGGCGGCGGCGTCGCGCTCGACGTATTCCACGTTCTCGATGTTCGAATCGGCGGCGGCGATCGCGGCGGCCACGGTGGCAAGCACGCCGGGGCGGTTGATGACTTCGATGCGAAGTTCGGCGCGGTAGTCGCCTTGCACGTCGCGATCCCACTCGATCGCCACGCAGCGCTCCGGTGACTTGCGCAGCTCCACCACGTTCGGGCATTCCTCGCGATGGACCACGATGCCCTTGCCGGAGGACAGGTAGCCGATGATGTCGTCGCCGGGCAACGGGTGGCAGCAATTGGCGAAACTGAGCACGCCGCGCTCGGCGCCGGTGATGCGGATCTTCTCGTGCGCGTGCGGGGACGGCTGTGGCGCATCGCCGGCCCGCTTCCCGCGCGACGCCAGCAGCTGGCTGGCGACCACGTCGGGCATGCGGTTGCCCAACGCAATGTCGGACAACAGCTCTTCCAGCCGCTTCAGCTTGGAGGTCTCCAGGAACCGCTCCAGCACCGCCGGCGGAATGCCGTCCAGGCTGCTGCCCTGCGCGTCCAGCGCACGATCGAGCATGCGATGGCCAAAATCGACGGCGTCTTCGTGCTGCAGATGTTTCAGGTACTGCCGGATCGCGGCGCGCGCCTTGCCGGTGACCACCACCTCCAGCCATGCCGGGTTCGGCACGGCGGACGGCGCGGTGATGATTTCGACCAGCTGACCCGATTCCAGCCGGGCGCGCAGCGGCAGCAGTTTCTTGTCGACCCGCGCCGCCACCGCGTGATCGCCGACATCGGTGTGCACGGCGTAGGCGAAATCCAGTGCAGTGGCGTTGCGCGGCAGCGACAGGATGTCGCCGCGTGGCGTGAACAGGTAGACCTCATCGGGAAACAGGTCGATCTTGACGTTCTCGATGAATTCCGACGACGAGACGGTGGCCGCCGAGCTGTCGACCAGCGAGGACAGCCATTCGCGCGCCCGCGCCTGTGCGCTGTTGGCCGGGCCGCTGTCGGTCTTGTAGGCCCAGTGTGCGGCGACGCCGCGTTCGGCGACCGAGTCCATTTCGGCCGTGCGGATCTGCACTTCGATCGGTGCGCCGAACGGCCCCAGCAGCACGGTGTGCAGCGACTGGTAGCCGTTCGCCTTGGGAATGGCGATGAAGTCCTTGAAGCGCTTGTCGACCGGCTTGTACAGCGCGTGCACGACGCCGAGCGCCATGTAGCAGCTCATCGCGCTGTCGACGACGACGCGAAAACCGTAGACGTCCATCAGTTGGGCGAAACTCTTGTGCTCGCCGCGCATCTTCGAATAGATGCTCCACGGCGACTTGATCCGTCCGACGACATGGGCCGGCAGATGATCGGCGGCCAGCCGCGTGGACAGTGCGGCCTCGATCTTGCCCATCGCCTCGCGGCGATTGCCGATCGCTGCACGGATACGCTCGCTGATCACCCGGTAGCGATCCGGATACAACGCACGGAAACCCAGATCCTGCAGCTCCGCCTTGAACTTGTTCATGCCAAGCCGTTGCGCGATCGGGGCGAAGATCTCCAGCGTTTCGCGCGCGATACGACGGCGCGAACCGGCATCCTTGGCCCCCAGCGTACGCATGTTGTGCAGGCGGTCGGCCAGCTTGATCAGGATCACGCGAATGTCGCGCGCCATCGCCAGCAGCATCTTGCGGAAGCTTTCCGCATCGGCTTCCTGGCGAGTGCCGAAACGCATCTTGTCCAGCTTGGTGACACCGTCGACCAGTTCGGCCACCACGTCGCCGAACTCGGCACCCAGGGCGTCGCGGCTGAGCTCGGTGTCTTCCAGGGTGTCGTGCAGGATCGCCGCGATGATCGTCTCGGCATCCAGCCCCAGTTCGGCCAGAATGCCGGCCACCGCCACCGGATGGGTGATGTACGGCTCGCCGCTCTTGCGCTCCTGTCCGGCATGGGCCTGCGCTCCGACGAGAAAGGCGCGCAATACGCGCTCGACCTGATCGTCGGGCAGATAGGCGATGCGTTCTTTCAGTGCCAGCACATACGGCGGCAACGCGGACAGGTCGACCGGAGCGTAATGCGTGGCCACAGTCATCGGTGCCAGCGCCGAGTCAGGCGCCCACCCCACCGCAACAGCAAGCGACTGCCGGACGTGCGCCAGCCATCACACCGGATTGCCCGGTGTGGCGGACGCGCGTTCTACAGCAGCCGCCATCCATCAATCGTCGCCGCCCTTGGAAAGGTCGTCGTCGACCTCCGCGGCGGCCCACTCGAGCGCCTCGCGCTCGGCGCGCTCGCGCTCGGCCTTGTCGATCTGGTCGATCGTGGCCTGGTCGATGCGGCGGGCGGCGATCTCGCGCAGTGCCAGCACGGTCGGCTTGTCATGGTCGGGATTGACTGCGGGCTCGGCACCTTTTTCCAGCTGGCGCGCGCGCTTGGTTGCCATCAGCACCAGCTCGAAGCGGTTGTCGACCACCTCGAGGCAGTCCTCCACGGTAATGCGTGCCATGCGAAATCCTCAAAGAATAAAATGACTTATCTGGTCTGACAGTGTAGATGAGCAGGTGCTTTGCTGGCAATGCGGCGAGCGCGTATCATGGCGGGCTGGGTGAGGAGCGGTTCGCTTGGCCGCGAAAGCAGGCCGAAAGCCGTGCAAGATATAAAACCAGACAGTACACTTATACCATCCCCTGCTGCGATCTCCTGCCCGATGCCCCCATTCCGCTCCACCTCATTGAGCCGCTGGCTGACCGTGTTCGCGATCGCGCTGCTCGCCGGCTGCGCCATTGCCAAGCCACGCACCGACGATCCGCTGGAGAAATACAACCGCGGCGCCTACAAATTCAACGACGCCGTGGACAAGGCGGTGATCCGCCCGGTGGCGCTGGGCTACCGCAAGGTGACCAACCCGCCGGTACGCCGTTCATTCAGCGATTTCTTCACCAATATCCGCATGCCGATCACGGTCGCCAACGACCTGCTGCAGGCACGCCCGAAGCAGGCGCTGCAGAGTACCAGTCGATTCCTGATCAACCTGACGCTTGGCGTCGGCGGCTTCTTCGACCCGGCAAGCCAGCTCGGCCTGCCGCTGGAAGACAACGACTTTGGCATCACCCTGGCACGCTGGGGCGCGCCGGAAGGCGACTATCTGGTGCTGCCGTTGCTGGGCCCGACCACGGCCCGCGACATCTGGCAACGCCCGGTCGACAGCTATTTCTTCGACCCGTTGACACTGTATGCCAACAACCATCATTACAACGGCCTGCAGTTCCTGCCGCAGGCGATTTACCTGGTGACCATCCGCTCGCGGGCGATCGACGCGGAAGGCTTCCTGCAGTCTGCCTACGATCCGTACGTGTTCATCCGCGATGCGTACCGGCAGCAGCGGCTGTACAAGATCTACGACGGCAATCCGCCGCTCGATGTCATCCAGCAAATGCAGGGACTGGACGAAAAGAATTTCGACCCCGAGGAGTTGCTCGACCAGCAACACAAGTGGGAAAAGAAGCACCCGGGCCACGGCGGGCAGCCGTAGAAAAACCTGACCGTCGATCCAAGAAAAAGGGCCTGGCGGCCCTTTTTCATTCCACATCGCTTCGACTCGATCAGCCCATCAGGGAATCGACCTCGCACACCTGCGCCAGCGCCTGCATCCCCGCCGGGACGTGCACAGCCTGGAGCACTCGTCCGCGGCGGGTGGCCTCGGCGATGACCGCCAGCACGCAGGCGAGGCCGGCACTGTCGTTGTGGCTCACACCGGCCAGGTCGAGCCGGTTCACGGTCCCGTCCCCTGCCAACGCCGACTCGATCGCCTGCCAAGCCGCCGCCGCGGTGTCGAAGCTCAAGTCGCCGTGCACGCCCAGGGTGCCGGGCGCGGCGGAATCCAGTCGAAAGCCTGGCGCGCCCATGTCGGTCACGGTTTGTCCTTGTTGTCCTTGGCCATCGTCTCCAGCGCCTTCGAGCCCTGGGTTTCGAGGTTGGTGATCAACTTCTCGATGCCGACCTTGCGGATTTCCGCATCCACCTGGTTGCGGTAGTTGGTGACGTACGAGATGCCCTCGATGATCACGTCATAGGCTTTCCAGTCGCCACTGCGACTCTTGCGGAAGGCGTAGTCGATCGACACCAGCTTGCCATCGTCCAGCACCACCTGGGTGCGTACCACCGTGCGCTTGTCGTTGAGGTCGCCCTTGAACGGCAGCACCTTGACCCGGCCACGGGTGTAGTTGAGCAGGCCTTCGGCGTAACGATGGGTGATCGAGTTGTAGAACGCGTTGGCGAACCGTTCGCGCTGTTCCGGGGTGGCCTCGCGCGCGTGCTGGCCGAGCACCAGGATCGAGGCATAGTCCAGATCGAAGTGGGGCAGGAACACGCCATCGATGACCTTGATCAGCTTTTCCTGATCGTGCTTCAGTTCGTCACGATGCCCCTCGATCGCCGTGGCCAACTGGTCGGCTATCGTCTGCACGACCTGTGCCGGAGTCTGCCGCGTGGCGGAAGCTGCCGACGCGTCCTGGGCAAACGCCGGGGCAGCGATGATGGTGCCGAACGCGAGAGCGGTGGCAAGGGCCAATCTGCGCAACATGAAAAACTCCTTCAGAAAACCGGCTCGGCGAGCCGGTGGGGATATCGGGGCTATTTGCCGTTGCCGGCATCCTTCTTGTCACCGGGCGAACCATTGACCAGGAACTTGCCGATCAGGTCCTCCAGTTGCATCGCGGACTGGGTCAGGATCATCTCGTCGCCGTCCTTGAGCACGTCGGGCGAGCCGCCCGGCTGGATCGCAACATACTGAGTGCCGATCAAACCGCTGGTGAACACCGCGGCGGCCGAATCGTCGGGAATCGCGTCATAGCGCTTGTCGATCGACAACACGACCTCGGCATTGAGCTTGACCGGGTCGGCATGCACCGACTGCACGCTGCCGATCACCACGCCGGCCATCTTCACCGGCGCGCCGGCCGAAAGCGAACCGACGTTGGTGAAGCTGGCCTTCACCGAGTAACTGCCGCCGACATTGTCGACCACGCTGCCGGCGCCGAAGAACTTGCCCAGCATTTCTTCCAGCGGCTCGGTGGACTTGGTCCGCGCCAGCGTGCCGCCTGCAGCCACGGCCTGCTTCGCGGTGCCGTACTGAATGCCCACGTACTGATCGCCGAGCAGGCCGCTGGTGAAGATGGTCGCCACCGAATCCTGCGGAATGTGGTCGTAACTCTTGTCGATCGACAGTTTCACGTCGGCCACGTCGTGGCCGGGTTGCAGCGTGATCGATTGAACCTGACCTACGCGCACGCCGGCGATCTTCACCGGTGCGCGCTCCTTCAGCTGGCCGATGTTGGTGAACTGCGCCTGGACCGTATAGCTGTCGCCCTGGTGCACGTTCGCCACCGAACTGGTCTGGGTAGCAAGGTAGGCCAGCGCGGCAAAGCCGAGCACGATGAACAGGCCGGTGCCGACGGCGTACGAACTTCTCTGTTGGCTCACGGCAAAATCCTCGGGAAACGATGGGTCATGACAGTCACATCAAGAAAGCGGTAAGCACGAAGTCCAGCGCCAGGATCGCGATCGACGAGGCGACCACGGTACGGGTGGTGGCGTACGCCACGCCCTCGCTGGTCGGCGGCGTGGTGAAACCCTGGAACACCGCGATGAGCGACACCACCGCGCCGAATGCCAGGCTCTTCAGCAGCACGCCATTGACGATGTCCGTGTGCACGTCCACCTGGGCGGTCATGTTCGACCAGAACGTGCCGTTGTCGATGCCGAGCCAGGTCACGCCGACCAGGTGGCCGCCGAAGATCGCCATCGCGCAGAACACGCAGCACAGCAGCGGCATCGCGATCAGCCCGGCGAGGAAGCGCGGCGTGGCGACATAGGCGATCGGGTCGACCGCCATCATTTCCATCGCGTCGATCTGGTCGGTGGCACGCATCAGGCCGATCTCGGCGGTGATCGAGGTGCCGGCGCGCCCGGCGAACAGCAGCGCGGTAACCACCGGCCCCAGCTCGCGGTACACCGACAACGCCACCACCATGCCGCTGGCCGAGGTGCCGCCGAAGATCGACAGCACGTGGTACAGCTGCAGCATCAACACCATGCCCACGAACAGGCCGCAGACCATGATGATGGTCAGGCTCATCGCGCCGACGAACCACAGCTGGCGGATCGTCTCGCGCGCGTAGCGGAAGCTGCGCGGGATCGCCGCCAGCAGGGTCAGCAGGAACAGTCCGCAAGCGCCGATCTGCGCCAGCGACTGGCTCACCACGTTGTTGCGTTGCGGCTCGCGCACGGTCATTTCGCCGCTCCGGCAAAACCCAATGCCTCGGCGTAATCGCCGGCCGGATACTGGAACGGCACCGGACCGTCCGCCTCTCCGCCGAAGAACTGGCGCGTCCACGGTGAACCGTCGCTGGCAATCGTCTTCGGGTCACCTTGCGCCACCACCTTGCCGTTGGCGATCAGGAATACGTGGTCGGCGACCTGCTTGATCGCCTCCAGTTCGTGCGCCACCAGCACACTGGTGATCCCGAGCGTCTGGTTGAGCGTGCGGATAAGTTTCAGCACCTGGTTCAGCGCCACCGGATCGAGCCCCACGAACGGTTCGTCGTACAGGATGAGCATCGGGTCGAACACGATCGCACGCGCCAGCGCCACGCGCCGTGCCATGCCGCCGGACAGTTCGTTCGGCATCAGTTGCGCGGCACCGCGCAAACCGACCGCCTGCAACTTCAGCAGCACCAGGTTGCGAATCAGCACCTCCGGCAACCTGGT
This sequence comes from Rhodanobacter sp. T12-5, assembly GCF_008329435.1. GTDB lineage: Bacteria > Pseudomonadota > Gammaproteobacteria > Xanthomonadales > Rhodanobacteraceae > Rhodanobacter. The sequence continues at coordinate 332,072 of NZ_NPKN01000001.1, read as the reverse complement.
GTGCTGGCGCAACGGGAACGCCACGTTCTCGAACACGTCGAAATCGGTCAGCAGGGCCGAGTTCTGGAACAGGTAGCCGATGCCTTCGCGCAGCTTGTACAACTGCTCGCGCGACAGTTCGGCCACGTTGTCGCCGTTCACATGAATGCTGCCGGCATCGGCGCGCATCTGCCCGGTGATGTGCTTGAGCAAGGTGGTCTTGCCGGTGCCGCTGGGGCCCATGATCGCGGTGATCTTGCCGCGCGGGATGTCCATGTCCAGCGCATCGAAGATCGTCTTGCCGTTGAGCACCGTGGTCAGGCCACGGACCCGCACCAGGGCGGGGTCGTCAAGCGTGGTGCGAACGGGTTCGGTCATGAGCGGCAAATACGGCGGGAAAGCGGACAAGGTAGCTGAAGCATCATTCCAAGACCATTGCACAGGCCATCGGGTTCACTCGGCCGCAGGCGCCAGCAGCTCGTTGATCAGCGCCTCGTGCCGTTGCCACTGCAGCGCGCTGCGCAGACGCACCGCCCGCACGATCGCCTGCAGATCGGCCAACGCCTCGTCGAACACGTCGTTGACCAGGATGTAGTCGAACTCGTGCGCATGGGCGATCTCGCCGCGCGAATTGCGCAGCCGGCGCTCGATCACCTCGGCACTGTCCGAGCCGCGCCCGCGCAGGCGCCGTTCCAGTTCCGCCCGCGATGGCGGCAGGATGAACACGCTGACACAGTCCGGCTTGCTGCGGCGGATCTGCTCGGCACCCTGCCAGTCGATCTCCAGCAGCACGTCGCGCCCCTGCGCCAGCAACTCCTGCACCGTGGTGCGCGAGGTGCCATACAGATTGCCGTGCACCTCGGCGTGTTCGAGGAAGATGCCCTCGGCGATCTCGCGCTCGAACTCGCCACGCTCGACGAAGTAGTAATGCCGCCCGTACTGCTCGCCCGGCCGCGGCGGCCGCGTGGTGTGCGACACCGACAGCGAGATCGCACTTTCGCGTTCGAGCAGTGCGTTCACCAAAGTGGACTTGCCGGCACCCGAGGGTGCCGCCACCACGAACAGCGTGCCCGCCTCAATACTCATAAGCTTGCGCAGCGCTCTTGCCCCCTCGCCCCCGTGGCGACCGCAGGGAGTCCCCTTGCGGGTGGAGGAGGGTCGGGGTGAAGGTGCGGGACTCGCCGTAAATGTTCATTCGATGTTCTGCACCTGTTCGCGCATCTGCTCGATCAGTACCTTCAGCTCCACCGCGGCGTTGGTGCTGCGCGCGTCGACCGACTTGGAACCGAGCGTGTTCGCCTCGCGGTTGAACTCCTGCATCAGGAAATCCAGCCGACGGCCGACCGGTTCCTTCAGGCCCAGCACGCGGCGCGTCTCGGCGATGTGGGTGCTGAGCCGGTCCAGTTCCTCGTCGACGTCGGTGCGGGTGATCTGCAGCACCAGCTCCTGTTCCAGACGGCCCGGCTCGACCGGCTGCTTCAAGTCGGCCAGCCTCGTCTCCAGCCGTGCGCGCAGCGCGGCGCGGATTTCCGGCATCCAGCCGCGCACGTCGGCGACCACGCGCTCGATGCCATCCAGCTTGTCGCGCAGGATCTCGCCCAGTTTCGCGCCCTCGCGCTCGCGGGTGGCGGTGAGCGCGTCCAGCGCGCGATCGAGCACGTCGAACAAGGCCGCCTGTTGTGCCTCGGGATCGACCTCGGCCTGCTGCATCACGCCGGGAAAGCGCAGCAGTTCGGTGAACTGCACCTGCAAGCCGGGGAACAGTGCGGCCATGTCGAGGTTCAACTCGGACAGGCGCGACAGCAATCCGCTGTTGACCTGCAGCGACTCGCTGCGCGCATCGCCGGTGCGCCGCACGGTGAGATCGAGCTTGCCGCGCGACAACTTCGCCGCCACCCGCTCGCGCAACTGCGATTCGAACGCGCGCAAGTCATCCGGCAGCCGCGGGCTCAACTCCAGATAACGATGATTGACCGTGCGCAGCTCGCAACTGAGCGTGCCGGATGGCCCGGTGGTTTCGGCACTGGCGTAAGCCGTCATGCTGCGGATCATCGTCGGCCATCCGGACGTGGGGAAAGGACGCAATGGTAAACTCTCCGGTCCAACCTTGCCCAATCCGGCCACTCCCCATGAATTCCGTCACCCGCCCCAGTGGCCGCGCCAGCGACCAGCTGCGTACCGTCACCATCGAACGCCACTACACCCGCCACGCCGAAGGCTCGGTGCTGGTCAGCTTCGGCGACACCCGCGTACTGTGCACCGCCAGCATCGAGGATCGCGCGCCGGCCTGGCTGCGCGGCAAGGGCGAAGGCTGGATCACCGCCGAATACGGCATGCTGCCGCGCGCCACCAACACCCGCACCCAGCGCGAAGCCGCGCGCGGTGGCCAGGGCGGGCGCACCATGGAAATCCAGCGTTTGATCGGCCGCAGCCTGCGCGCCTGCGTCAATCGCCAGGCGCTGGGCGAGCGCGTGATCACGCTCGACTGCGACGTATTGCAAGCCGACGGTGGCACCCGCACCGCGGCGATCACCGGCGCCTACGTGGCCCTGGTCGACGCAGTGAACCTGCTGATGAAGCGCGAGAACCTCAAGCGCAACCCGGTGGTGGGCGCGATCGCTGCAGTCTCGGTAGGCATCTACAAGGGCCAGCCGGTGCTCGACCTCGACTACGCCGAGGATTCGGATTGCGACACCGACATGAACGTGGTGATGAACGACGGCGGCGGCTTCATCGAGGTGCAGGGCACCGCCGAAGGCCATGCGTTCCGCCGCGGCGAGATGGATGCGCTGCTGGCGCTGGCCGAGAAAGGCATCGGCGAGCTGGTGACCGCGCAGCGCACGGCACTGGCCGCTTCAACCAAATAACGCTGTCGCGCGCAGCGCGGCAATCGTCCCCTCCCGCCGGCGGGAGAGGGCAACGAAGTTCAGGAGACCCGCATCAACATGTCGCGCATCGTCCTCGCCAGCAGCAATCCCGGCAAGCTGAAGGAATTCGGCGCACTGCTCGCCGACAGCGGCCTCGAAGTCGTGCCCCAGGCCAGCCTCGGCATCACCGACGCCGACGAAACCGGCCTGACCTTCGTCGAGAACGCCCTGATCAAGGCGCGTCATGCCGCGCAAGCCAGCGGCCTGCCCGCGCTGGCCGACGACTCCGGCCTGTGCGTGGATCATCTCGACGGTGCACCGGGTCTGTACTCGGCGCGCTACAGCGGTGGCCACGGCGACGCCGCGGCGAACAACGCCAGACTGCTGTGCGAACTCGACGGCGTGCCGACGCCACGGCGCGGCGCGTTCTTCATCTGCGTGCTGGTGCTGCTGCAACACCCGGACGATCCCGCGCCGCTGATCGCCGAAGCGCGCTGGCACGGCCGCATCCTCACCGAGGGCCGCGGCACCGGCGGCTTCGGTTACAACCCGGTATTCCTGCCTGAAGGCTACACACAGAGCGTCGCCGAGATGGACGACACGCTGAAGAACCGCCTCAGCCACCGCGGCCAGGCGCTGGCGCTGCTGCACGAACGGCTGCGCGAACTTCGCCACGCATGAGCCTGATCGCGCCACCGCTGTCGCTGTACATCCACATGCCGTGGTGCGTGAAGAAATGCCCGTACTGCGATTTCAACTCGCACGGCCTGCGCAGCGAACCGCCGCCCTACGCCGACTACATCGACCACCTGCTGGCCGATCTCGACGCCGATCGCGCCGACTTCGCCGCCACGCTCGAAGGCCGCCCGATCGTCAGCATCTTCTTTGGCGGGGGCACGCCCAGCCTGTTCTCGGCGGAGCTGATCGCGCGCCTGCTCGACGGCGTGCGCGAACGCCTGCCACTGCAGGCCGACGCCGAAGTCACCCTGGAAACCAATCCCGGCACCGTCGAACACGGCCGTTTCGACGGCTATTTGAAAGCCGGCGTCAACCGCATCTCGTTCGGCGTGCAAAGCTTCGACGACGACAAGCTGCGTCGGCTCGGCCGCATCCACTCGGCCAATGAGGCCGAGGCCGCAGTGAAATCCGCGCAGGACGCCGGTTACGAAAACATCAACCTCGACCTGATGTACGCGCTGCCGCAGCAAACGCTCGACGGCGCGCTCGCCGACGTGGAACGCGCGGTCGCGCTGGCCCCCGCGCACATCTCGCACTATCAGCTCACGCTGGAACCGAACACCGCCTTCGCCGCCAATCCGCCGCCGCTGCCCGACGACGATCACGCCTGGGCGATGCAGGAAGCCTGCGAAGCGCGCCTCGCCGCCGCCGGCTACGGCCAGTACGAAATCTCCGCCTATGCGCAACCGGGCCGGCGCTGCGTGCACAACCTCAACTACTGGCAGTTCGGCGACTACCTCGGCATCGGTGCCGGCGCGCACGGCAAGCTCAGCGACGCCGTCAGCGGCCAGGTGCACCGGCGCTGGAAAACCCGCCATCCACGCGCTTACCTCGAGGCCAGCGGTGGCCCTGCCCGGATCGGCGGCGACAACGTGGTCGGTGCGGACGAGCTGCCGTTCGAGTACATGCTCAATACGCTGCGCCTGATCGACGGCGTGCCGATGGCCGCGTTCGCCGAACGCACCGGGCTGCCGCCCCAGCGCATCGCGGCGGCCCTCGCCGCCGCCCGTCAGCGCGGCTGGCTGCACGACGATCCGCAACGACTGCACACCACCGCGCTGGGGCAACGTTTCCTCAACGATGTGATCGGTGGTTTCCTCGCTTGAAAGTCGTCGCCCGGTCGATGGCGCAGCCGCGGCAACCAGCATAGACTTGCCGCTCCGGGGAATATCAAGATCAGGTGCTTTTGCATGGATGTCGGACAGGATCGACGCCACTCGCTGGCGTCCCATCACGCCCGCCTCGCGAGCGGACGTTGGCCGGCACGCACGCAGCGGCTGCTTGAGGCATGCCATGCACAATGCGTCGACGGACTGCATGAACCCTTGCGACGATGCCTGGGCGAGTTCGAACGGCAATTGTTCGCCCTGGCCGAACGCGCGCACCGGCCCGCCGAACAGCAGGATTATTTCGCCAGCCGTCAGCGCGTGCTGCAGGATCGCGCCATGCTCGAGGAGCGCTTCATCGCCCAGCTCGGCGTGGCGCTGGGCAATCTCGACCGACCGCCCGTCAAGCCTGTCGAACCCGTCGCCAGCAAGGCATGGACCTCACTGGAGCTGCTCGATCCGGTCGAGCAGGAGCTGGACATGGCGCTGGAACAACTGGGCGCGCGCGGCGATGCACGTCACAGCAACGTATTGCATGAGCTGGGTTACCGCATGGCCGTGCTGGTGGCGATGCCGCCACTGGAAGGGGAGGCGCTGCCGCTGGGGCCGCTCGCATTGACACGGGCGTTCCACCAGGCCAGTACCGCCCTCGAGCTGCCACTGAAGCATTTCCTGTTGTTGTTGCAGGGTTTCGACCAGTGGGTCATCCAGGCGCTGGGTCCGCTGTACGACGTCCTCAACGCGCAGTTGCTGGCCGACGGGATCCTTCCGCATCTGCGCAGCCTGCCGGTACCTCGCCGCACCACCAAGCGCACCCGCTCGGCCGCAACCGACGTGGCCCCGACGAGTACTGCCGCAGCCGCCGATCCGGCGCCTGCGCCGGCCAGCGCAGGCAGCTCGCCCGGCGGCTCCATCGAGGTGCTCGAATCCCTGCGCGACCTGCTGGCCCGGCAACGCACCGACACCGCCAGCACGCCCGGCCAACCGCACGCACGCGCCGCCAGTGCCGATGAATTGCAGACCGCGCTCGGTGCCCTGCAACAGCATCTCGCCCAGGTCACCGACCACGCCAGCAAGGAACTGCGCAGCGCAGCGCGCCTGCGCGAAGAATTGCTGACCCAGCTCAACCTCGGCAAACCCGCAGGCGCGCCACCGACCCAACTGAGCGGCGAACAGGGCGACACCGTTGAACTGGTCGCAAGGCTGTTCGAGCAGGTCGGGCAGCAACTGCAGCACGGCGGCAACGCCCAGGGCCTGCTCAGCGACCTGCAACTGCCGGTGCTGCGCATGGCGGTGGCCGACCATGACTTCTTCGAGAAACGCGAACACCCGGCGCGCCGGCTGCTGGACACGGTGACCGCCGCCGCAAACGACTGGCTCGACGGCAGCGACGACGAAAGCAATCGACCGCTGGCGAACAAACTCGAACAACTGGTCAGCCGCGCCAACCAGGAACCGCCCAGCGCCGGCCTGTACACCACCCTGCTGGCCGACATCGAACACCATCTCGGCCTGCTCACGCGCAAGGCGCAAGCCGCCGAACGACGCCACGTGGAAGCAGCACAAGGTCGCGAACGGCTGGACCAGGCGCGTCACCGCGCCGGCGAGCTGATGGCCGAGCGCTTCGCCCAATCGCCCCCGCGCGGCCTGCTGCGCGCCCTGCTAGATCGCGCCTGGTCCGACGTGCTCGCACTGACCCTGCTGCGGCATGGCGAGGACAGCGACCCGTTCCGCGCCCAACTGGCGATCACCGACCAGTTGCTCGGCCGTCTGCCGGTGAGCGACCGGCTGCAGCTGCAGGTCGAGGTGGAGGCTGGCCTGCAGCAAATCGGCATGCATGCCGAGGAAGCGGTGCAGGTGGCGCAGCGGCTGCTCGGCGCGGGCACGCCCGATCCCGCCGTGGAACTGCCCAGCGCCACCGACCTGGCAGTGCGCCTGAAACACCATCAGCGGCTGGGCGAACAACAGCAATCCGCCCCGCCCGAGCCGGCGGCGGTTCGTCCGGCCGTGGTGGCGGCGCAGGCTCCGGAACCCAGTCCGCGCGAGCGCCGCATCGAACAGCACCTGCGCCAGGTGCCATTCGGCAGCTGGTTCGAATTCATCGACCCGACCACCGGGCAAATCGTCCGACGCAAGCTGGCCTGGTATTCGCCGATGTCCGGGCGTTGCCTGATGGTCAGCCGGCGTGGCCAGCGCGGCGAGGAAATGACCCTGGCCCAGCTGGCCCATGAAGTGGCCAGCGGCCGCGTGTGCGAAGTGCCGGTCCAGTCCGGCAGCCTGCTCGATCGCGCCTGGCGCAGCCTCACCGGCAGCCTGCGCCAGTCGACCGAGCCACGCCCCACCCCGCCGGAGGCCGCGCGCCGATGAACACCCCCAACCAGCGCCGCGCCGAGCGCAAGCGTGCCGGCGTCAACGCCGTCGTGACCGATACGATCAGCGGCCAGCCGATCGGTCATCTGGGCAACCTGTCCAGCACCGGCATGTTGCTGATCATCGCGCAGGCACCACGCAGCGAGGCGATCTACCAGGTCAGCATGAGCCTGCCTGGTTCGGGCCGGCTGCTGACCGAGTCGCAGCCGATCGAGATAGGTATCCAGGAGCAATGGCACGAAGCGGCGGCCAGCTCGGGGCAGATCTGGGCCGGCTACCGGATCGTGGCCATCACCGACGCCGATGCCGCGCGGCTGGACAACTGGCTGAGCCAGGCCTGACGCCTCGTTTTTTGCAGTGCCGGCGCCCGCGCGGCATCATGGGCGTCTGCTCCCCTTCCCCGTTCATCACGACCTGTTCCGGCCCTGCACACAAGCATCCGCTTGCGGCCCGTCGCCACGGCGCGTGCAGACGGACGGACTTCCCGGTCGGCCCGCCACTGCAGGAGTCCCCATGCAAGATCCATTCGCCTCGCTGTATCCGCAACACCTGGCCACCGTGCGCGAGCGCGCCGACCAGGCGCTCGCACTGGGCGGCTTCGATCATCTGCTGATCGCCGCCGGCGCGCCGCCGCGCAAGTTCATGGACGACCAGGACTACCCGTTCGTGGTCAACCCGCATTTCAAGCACTGGTTGCCGCTGACCGACGCGCCGGGCAGTTGGATCGCCTACACCCCGGGCAGCAAGCCGAGGCTGATCTTCGTGCAGCCGCGCGATTACTGGCACGTGGTGCCGCAGGCACCGCACGGCTACTGGGTCGAACACTTCGACGTCACCATCGTGCGCAGCGCCGCCGATGCGATGGCCGCCCTGCCCGCCGGTCATCGCGCGGTGATCGCCACCGACTGTCCCGCCGTCGATGGCGTCGAGACTGATGACACCAGGGCGAACAATCCGCAAGACGTGCTCGATTACCTGCACTGGTACCGCAGCTGCAAGACGCCGTACGAACTGGCACTGATGCGCGAAGCCAGCCGCATCGGCACGCGCGCGCATCGCGCCGCCGAAGCGGCGTTCCGCGCGGGCGAAAGCGAGTTCGACATCCACATGGCCTACCTCGCCAGCGCACGCCAGACCGATGCGGAGCTGCCCTACGCCAGCATCGTCGCCTTGAACGAACACGGTGCCGTGCTGCACTACACGAACTTCGATCGCACGCCGCCCGCGCACCCTCGATCGTTCCTGATCGATGCCGGCGCCAGCGCCGCCGGTTACGCCAGCGACATCACGCGTACCTACGCCGCATCGCATGCGCCCGAGTTCCAGGCATTGATCGACAGCGTCGACGCTGCGCAGCAAGGCTTCGTGGCGAAGGTGCGCGCCGGGCAGAGCTACTCCGATCTGCACATCCACGCCCACCTCGTATTGGCCGGCGTGCTGCGCGAGCATGGCTTCATCCGCATGAGTGCGGAGAGCGCCGTCGAATCCGGCGTGACCGGCGCCTTCTTCCCGCACGGTCTGGGCCATCCGATCGGCCTGCAGGTGCACGACGTCGCCGGCTTCCAGCAGAGCGAGCGCGGCGGCAGCATCGCGCGTCCGGACGGCCACCCGTATCTGCGCATGACCCGCGTACTGGAACCGGGCATGGTGGTCACGATCGAACCCGGCCTGTACTTCATCGACATGCTGCTGGCCGAACTGCGCGACAAGCCGGCCGCCGCCGACATCGACTGGGCCAAGGTGAACCACTTCAGCCAGTACGGCGGCATCCGCATCGAGGACGACGTGGTGTGCACCGACGGTGCGCCGGAAAACCTCACCAGGGATGCATTCGCGCAAAGCTGAGTCACTCGCCCGTCCGGTGGGGGGCGACTTCGGTCACGACGGCTGTTCGGATTGGACCCTTCGAAGTCGATCGCTACGAGTGCTCTGCGCGCATCTAGTCCGGCAACCGGGGCACGCCGTGCCGGTCGCGCTCCTCGATCGCGATCGGGTGCGTATCGGGCTGCGAAGGATGGGCCGCCTGCGCCAGCGGCGCGACCGCGTCGCCGCGGGCGAACGCCAGCGCATTGCGGTAACAGCGTTGTGCCTGCGCTGCATCGTCCTGCCCGGCGAACGTGTCGCCGAGGGCTTCCCACGCGGCAGCGCCCGGTGCCAGCGCCAGCGAGCGCTGCAGGTGCTGGCGCGCCTTGCCCCACAATTTCAGCCGCACGCACATGCGCCCGAGCGTGAGCAGCAGGCTGGCGTCGTTCGGATGCGCGTCCAGCCAGCCTTCGGCGCGGCGCAGGCGCGCTTCGATGTCGTCGCCGGCCAGGCTCCCGTAAGTCTCGACCAGCAGCGGCGACCATTCGCGGCGCAACGCGGACTCGACCTCGTCCATCGCCGGCAGGGTCAGCCCGAACGATGCCGCGCGGCGTGCATAGGCATCGATCACGACCGGCACGCGGCGTTGTGTTTTGGGCAGTTGCGACCACAGGGTATTGAGCGCAGCTCCGTCTGCCGTGGCGTTGATGGTGGCGACCAGCACCTGCGCTTCCAGCGCGGCATAGGCGCGGCCGCCGAGTGCGCCACTTTTCTGCAGCGGGTCGAGCGCGGCACGTGCGCGCCGCAAGTCGCCGTTGGCCAACGCCGCCAGCACCAGCTCGCGCCAGCCGCCCGGGGTCAGCGTGCCCTTGTCCGACTCGGGGACCAGCAGCGCCAGCGCTTCGGCCGATTTGCCTTCGCGGCGCAGCACGCGGGCACGCAGGACCCGCGCGGCCTGGGGTGAGGATTGCGCGGCCTGATCCAGCGCCTCCAGCGCGCGGCCGTGCTCGCCGCGGCGCGAGGCTGCTTCGGCCGAGGCCAGCAGGGCCGGGCCGCGCAGGCTGTCCAGTCGCGACGCGCGATTGAGGTCGCGCTCGGCGTCGCCGTGGCGACCTTCGATCAGCGCCACCAGGCCTTCGCCCAGACGCTGTTGGCTCAGCCGCCGATGCCGCCGCGAGAACGCACCGAACGGCCAGCGCGCCAGACGCCACAATGCGGTGAGCACCGCCCACGCCAGCAGCAGGATCAGGATCGCCGCGACCACCGTGGTTTCCACCCGCCAACCGCGCAGGCGCAGCAGCACGTAACCCGGATCTTCGGCTACCCAGTGCCAGCCGAACGCGGCCAGTGCGGCAATGACCACCAGCAGCAAGACCCAGCGCCAGACCCTCATGGCCGGACTCCACCCGTCGCGGCACTGCCGGCGTGCGCCGGTGCGGGGACCGAACTGGTCGCAGCCGGGCTCAATGCATGCACCGCGCGCAAGTTGCGCAGCTCGGCCAGGGCGGCACCGAGTTGCACCGGTGCGTTCGCCGGCAGCTGGCTGGCCAGTTGCCTGAGCGTGTCACGCGCTTGCCGCACCGACGGTGCGCTGCCGTCGAACTGGCTCGACAGGCTGGCGTCCACCCGCTGCAGCGCCGCCAGATAGGCTTTGCTGTCGTAGGCCAGCAGCGCGGCCTGCGCCTGCGCCAGGTCGAGTGCGGCAAGCTCCCGCGCGAAACGCGCGTCCGCGACCGCCAGCGGCGCACCATTGTCGCGCTTGACGCTGATCACGCCGGCCAGCGCGTGACCGATGCGCGACCAGACATCCTGCGTCGCGGCAGCCTCCGGCGCATCGATCGGCTTCAACGGCAGCATGGCCAGTTCGCCGCGCAGTGCGGTCAGTTGCTGCAGCGCGCTGGCCTGGCTGGCCGGCTGGCTCTTCGCCAGTGCTTCGCGTTCGGCGTTGATACTTTGGCGCAAGCCGCCGAATGCACCGTCGTTGACGGCGGCCAGCGTCTGGTCGGCCAGCGCGTAAGCGGCGGCGGCACCTTGCGCGTCGTGGAACAGCGTGTAGCGCTCGGCGCCCATGCGCAGCAGCGATTCGGTTTCGTCCAGCAACATCGCGTCGTGACCGGACAGGCTTTTTTCCGCGAGCTTGGCCACGGCATCTTCGAGCTGGCGCGTGCGTTCGCCCTGGCCAAGCAGTTCCTCGCGCAGCGAGCGATTGACCTGGGCGGCATCGTCCAGCCGCTGGTTCAGGCTGCTGCGCTGGTCGCCGAGCGTGGCCAGCGTGGTTTCCAGCGTGCCCACCCGCTGCTGCAGGTTGCTCACGCCCGCACTGTCGGCGGCACGACCTTGCTCCTGCTGCCATTGGCGCCAGCCGACGTAGCCGGACGCCGCGAGCGCAATCAGCGACAGCAGGAGGGCCAGCGCAAGGCTGCCACCGCGCGTGCGCGGTGCCGGCCGCGCCGCCGCGGGTCGTGGCGCCCGTGCCGGCAACGGATCGACCAGCGCGGGATCAGGATGGGCGCCCTCGGGCGCGGCGGGCTCGTTCGGCTTGTCTGCGTTGCTCATGCGCGCATGCTAGCAGCCCATACGCCCGCGTTCGTAGCACGAACTCGTGAAGACTTCAGCGTGCGCGCCGTGCAGCATCGAGCAGATCGGCCGACAGCGCCGAGCCGGCCAGCACGATGCGGACAAAACCGGCGGCGCGGGCAGCAACGGCCAGACGCTCGCTGCTGACCACCGCAGTCGCCGCACGCAACCGCGCCCACGCCGGCGCAGGCAACAACTGCTGCAGGTTCTGCAGTGCCTCCGCACTGGACAGCAGCACGCGCGCCGAGTCGGGCAACCGCAGCAGTGCATCGATGTGGCGACGGTCCAGCCGTGGCGGCACCCGTCGGTACACATGCACTTCGCGCAGCTGCGCACCTCGCGCGGCGAGCTGTTCGCGCAAGACACCGCGGCCGCCGGGGGCACCGATCAAGGCGACCTGGCGCCCCTGCAGATCCTGCAGCGCGGCATGCGCGAGCAGGCCTTCACTATCCTGCCGCGACGGTGCCAACGGCGCGTCGATACCGAACCGGCGCAGCGCATTGGCCGTGCCCTGCCCCACCGCAAGCACCATCGCTTTCGTCTGCAACGACGTCAACGCAGCGGCATGGCGCGCGGCCGCCGGACTGGTGAAGACCACCAACTCATCGGCCAGTGCCGCCTGCAAGCCGGCGCGCGCAGCAGCTTCATTCGCCGCGCCACGCAGGGCCAGCCCGGGCAGCAGCAGGGGCACGCCGCCGAGCGCGCGCACGTGCCGCGCCAATGACGCCGCCGTACCCGCGGGACGGGTGATCACCACGATCCGGCCGCGCAAGTGTTCGCTGTCCACGGGAACCTCTCGCCGCATTTGCACACCGTATCCGGCCACTGCGATGGCTCCAGTGTAGCGGCCGCCCTACACTGGGCGGTCCCTCTCTCCCCAAGGACCCGATCACGTGACCACGACCGACCACGCCGCCGCGCAGGCGCGGCAGCTGATCCAGTTCATCCGCGACGAAATTCCGCTGGCCCACGCGATGGACCTGCAACTGGCCCACTGCGACGACGACATGCTCAGTCTGAGCGCGCCGCTGGCGCCGAACGTCAACGACAAGGGCTGCGCATTCGGCGGCAGCCTGGTCAGCCTGATGACGCTGAGCGGCTGGGCACTGGTGGAATTGGCGCTGCGCCGGCGCGGCATCGACTGCGACGTGTTCGTGGCCGAATCCAGCGTGCGCTATCTCGCGCCGTTGTGGGGTGATTTTCGCAGCGACGCGCGACTGCCCCCCGACGCCGAATGGGCCACCTTTTTCAGTACGCTGGCTGCACGCAACAAGGCCCGCATCAGTGTCGACTGCGTGGTGCATGGCGATGACGGCAAGCCTGCCAGCACGCTCACCGCACGCTACGTCGCCAAACGCCGGGGCTGAACCGCCAACAGTCGATTGAGGCAGAATGGCCGGGTATTCACCGGGGGAGGACCCACCATGCGCCGCATCCTGAACCATCTCGCCGCACTGTCCACTCTGTCCGTGCTGCTGCTTGCCGGCTGCGCCACCCAGACGCGCAGCAACACGCTGACCACCACGCTCAAAGCCTACGGCAGCACGTTGCGCTGGGGCAATTTCCAGAGCGCAACGCAGTTCATCGACCCGGCCATCCGCAGCGCCCATCCGCTGAGCCGGCTGGACCTGGCGCGCTACCAGCAGGTGCGTGTGAGCGAATACGACGATGGTGCCGGCCCGGTGCCGGACGGTGAATTGGGTGCGCAGCAAACCGCACAGATCAGCGTGATCAACATCCACACCCAGGCCGAACGCACCATCGTCGACCACCAGACCTGGCGCTACGACGAAAAGTCCAAGCACTGGTGGCTGACCAGCGGCCTGCCGGACATCACCCAGGATTGAAACAGGATGCCGCATGCCGATCGCGGCATGCCCGTATAATCGCCGGTTTACCCTGAGCGGCGCGCCCGGCGCGCGAAGTGGACTGACGATGAACGATTTCCTGCACAAACTCCCCGAATTCATCGGCCATCACGTGGCCTTGTCGGCGCTGTTCGTGATCTTGCTGCTGGCACTGATCGTCATGCAGATCAGCACGCTTTTCAGCAAGGTCAGGGAGCTGACCCCGGCCGGACTGACCGCGCTGATCAACCGCGAAAACCCACTGCTGATCGACCTCTCGTCGATCGCCGATTTCGAGAAGATGCACGTACCCGGCGCCAGGCAGGTGGCCATGAGCCAGTTCGATCCGGAGAAGAAGGATCTGGCCAAGGCGAAGGAATTGCCGGTGGTGGTGATGGACAAGGACGGTCGCGGCAACTCGGTCAAGGCCGCGCAGCGACTGGTCAAGGCCGGCTTCGTCAAGGTCCATACGCTGGGCGGCGGCGTGCTCGCGTGGCATGCGGCTCAGTTGCCCGTTGCCAAAGGCAACAAGTAGCAGAAACGAGTGAAGAGGAGTGAGGAGTTAGAGAAAGGCGCGCGTCGCTTGGCTCTTCTCTGAGCCCTCACTCCTCTTCACTCACTCACTTCTCGCATCATGGATGCCTGCGCGCCCGGCGATGATCTGCGCCAGCACGTCCGGCGCGTATTCGAACGAGTCGTAGTACAGCCGTTCCTCCGGCAGGCCGGCGGCGAGGAACAGCGGATGCGCGGCATCGACCATCGCCGGCGGCCCGCTCATGTACAGATCGTGGCCGGACAGATCGGGGCAGTCCGCCAGCACCGCCTCATGCACCAGCCCCATGCGCAGACCCGTCGCCTGCTCCCCGACGGCATGTTCAGGATCGGACACCACCGGGTGGAACCGCAGGTTCGGCAGCTCGCGCGCCCAGTGCTCGGCCAGCGGGCGCAGGTACAGATTCGCCATCGTGCGCGCGCCCCAATACACCTCCATCGGCCGGCGCGTACCCAGTGCGATGAAGTGTTCGACGATCGCCTTGACCGGCGCGAAGCCGGTGCCCCCCGCCATGAAGATCATCGGCCGCTCGGAATCCTCGCGCGGCACGAAGGTGCCCAGCGGGCCTTCGATGCGCAGGTGATCGCCGATCGCCAGGGTATCGTTGACCCACGACGTGAAGCCGCCGCCGGCGACGTGGCGCACGTGCAATTCGATCATGCCGTCGGCCTGCGGGCCATTGGCGACCGAGAACGGCCGGCGCTTGCCGTCATCCAGCAGCACATCCAGATACTGGCCCGGCAGCCGGTTGAGCCGGCGCTCGCCGTGGGCCGGCAGCAGGCGCAGCCCGATCACGTCCGTCGCCAGCCGCCACTTCTCCGTCACCACCATGCCGAGCTGGCGCCGTGCGATGTCCTCCACCGAGGTCACTTCGCGCGCCTCCAGCAGCAAGTCACTGGTCGGCACCGCCTGACACAGCAGCACCGCATGCTGCGCCAGCGCACTGGCGCTCAAGGCCAGTGGCGGATTGCGCGGATACTCGCATGCCCCCTGCAGCAAGGTCGCCTTGCAACTGCCGCAAACTCCCGCACGACACGAATAAGGCAGCGCCACGCCGGCACGCTGCGCCGCTTCCAGCACGGTTTCGCCAGGCGCCACCGAGAACCGGCGGCCGGAAGATTTGAGAGTGACGGTATGCACCAGGCACATTGTCGCGGTGATCGCAGCGGACAACAATGCGGGGTCGCCCTGCAGGAATCAATCATGAGTATCTGGAAACAACCGACCGACCTGGCGCGCCTCAACGGCTGGAGCGCCAACACCATGATGGAGACGCTGGGCATCCGCATCACCGCGGTCGGCGACGATTGGCTGGCCGGCACCATGCCGGTCGACCATCGTACCCACCAGCCGTACGGCCTGCTGCATGGCGGCGCCTCGGTGGTGCTGGCCGAGACCCTTGGCAGCACCGCCGCCATGCTCACGCTCGATCCGGAGAAGGAAGCGGCCGTGGGCCTGGACATCAACGCCAACCATCTGCGTGGCGTGCGCAGCGGCATCGTCACCGGCACCGCCCGGGTGTTGCACCTCGGCCGCACCACCCAGGTATGGGAGATCCGCATCGAGAACGAGGACGGCGCACTGGTGTGCATCTCGCGCATCACCATGGCGGTGATCGCCTCGCGCGTCGTGAACCTGCGTTGATCATGCCTTCCCGCGAACGGCCTCGCCTCACCTCGACCCCCTCGCCCGGCCGCAAAGGGCGCCTCGTTTCATGACGGCGAACTCGCCTTACGCCGACCTCACGCCCGATCTCGTGCTCGACGCGGTCGCTGCCTGCGGCTTGTGGCCGGATGGCCGCCTGCTCGCCCTGAACAGTTACGAGAACCGCGTGTGGCAGGTGGGGCTGGAACAGGTCGGAGCGGAGCGGACGCAGCCGGTGATCGCGAAGTTCTACCGACCCGGTCGCTGGAGCGACGCGGCGATCGCCGAGGAGCACGCCTTCGCGCAGGAGCTGGCCGACGCGGAGCTGCCAGTCGTCGCGCCACTCGTCTTCGATGGCCACACGTTGCTGCATCACGGCGGCTTCCGCTACGCCCTGACCCCGCGCCGCGGCGGCCGCGCGCCCGAGCTGGAAGCGCTCGATCAACTGCAGTGGCTGGGCCGACTGATCGCACGCATGCACGTGGTCGGTGCGCGCGCGCCGTTCGCCCATCGCGGCAGACTCGATCGCGACACGATGGTGCGACAGCCGATGCAGGCGGTACTCGACTCGTCGCTGCTGCCCGCCTCGTTGCATACGAACTACCACGCTGCGGCAACACGGCTGGATGCCGCCATCGACGCACGCATGCAGGCAATCGGCCCGCTGCGACAACTGCGCCTGCATGGCGACTGCCACCCCGGCAACCTGCTGTGGACCGACGCCGGCCCGCATTTCGTCGACTTCGACGACGCCCGTACGGGGCCGGCCGTGCAGGATCTGTGGATGCTCGCCAGCGACGAGCGCGCGATGGACGCCGTGCTCGAGGGCTATCGGCAGTTTCGCGATTTCGATGACGCCGAATTGATGCTGATCCCGGCCCTGCGCGGCATGCGCCAGTTGCACTACGCCGGCTGGATCGCCGCACGCTGGCACGACCCGGCATTTCCCGCCGCATTCCCGTTCGCCGCCGAATCGCGCTGGTGGGAACAGCATCTGGCCGATTTGCATGAACTGGCCGACGAGCTTGAATAGTTCCCTCATCAACCGTAGGAGCGATTCAGTCGCGATGCTTTACCGGCACGCCTGTCGCGACTGAAGTCGCTCCCACAGAAGTCACCTTTGCCATTCACGTCATTCCCCCACGGAGTTCCACATGCGCACCACCCTGTTCCGCCTGATCGGCGTCCTCGAAATCGCCGGCGGCTTGTATGGTCTTGCGGCGATGCTGCATCGACTGTTGCCGTTCGGTGCGCACGACAGCCTGATCGCGCTGATCGGCCTGGCGTTGTACGGGTTCGTGCTGGCAGCTGGCGTGCAGTTGATCGCCGGCAGCGAACACGGCGTGCGCATGTCGCGCTGGGCGCAATTGCTGCAACTGCCGCTGATCGCGCTGCCGGTCTTCAGCTACGCGCTGCATTGCGGTGCCTTCGTGAACGTGTTCGCCACGTTGCAGGCCGCGCCGCGGCTGGGCATCGACTGGCACCTTGGCAGCCAGGGTTTCGTGCTGGCAGTGGCCGGCCCGTCGGTGCCACGGCTCGGCATCAACCTGCTGGCCCTGCTGTCGTGGCTGGTGCTGCGCCTGCGCTGACGCCCGGCAACGCGGAAGAAGGTTGGGGAAGGGCCACCAGCTATCATGGCGGGATGAATACTCCCGTCGCGCTGCCCGTCATCCGCCTCAAATCCGACCGCAACCCCGGCCATCCGTGGGTGTGGTCGGCACAGATCTACAAGCCGGAATCGAAGTTGCCGCCGGGCAGCGTGGTCGAGGTGCAGGATGCGAAGGGGCGCTTCGTCGGTCGCGCGTTCTGGAACGGCCATGCGCGCATCGCATTGCGCCTGCTCGACACGCATCCCGACGCCGGCATCGATGCCGACTGGATCGCCGCACGCATCGCCCGCGCGGTGCAACTGCGCCGCGACTGGTTGCAGCTCGACAACGTCAGCGATGCCTGGCGCGTGGTGCACAGCGAAGGCGATGACCTTTCGGGCCTGATCGTCGACCGCTATGCCGACATCCTGGTGATCGAGTATTTCGCCGCCGGCATGTGGCGTTTCCGCGAAGCGATCCACGCCGCGCTGCTTGCCCATTTCCCCGGCGCGCAGCTGTACTGGTTCGCCGAGTCGCACGTGCAGAAGCAGGAATCGTTCGACTGCCGCAGCCCCGACGTGCCGGCCGCGTTCGAGGTGCACGAGCACGGCCTGCGCTTCCATGCCGCGCCGGGCTCGGGCCACAAGACCGGCTTCTTTGCCGACCAGCGCGACAACCGCAAGCGCTTCGCCGAACTGGCCAGGGGTCGCCGCGTGCTCGACCTGTGCTGCAACGCCGGCGGTTTCGCCGTGCACGCGATGGCAGCCGGCGCGCGCGAAGCGGTCGGCGTGGATCTCGACGCGGGCATCCTCGACGTCGCCCGCGCCAACGCCGCGGCCAACAACGTGGCCGTGACGTTCGAGCAGTCCGACATCTTCGACTGGGTGCGCGCCGCAGTGGCGCGCGGCGAACGCTACGACGCGGTGATCCTCGATCCGGCCAAGCTCACCCGCGACCGCAGCAAGGTGATGGACGCGCTGAAGAAGTACTTCGCGATGAACCGCATGGCGCTGGACATCATTCCGCCGGGCGGCCTGCTGCTGACCTGCTCGTGCACCGGCCTGGTCGGTGAAAGCGAATTCCTGGAAATGCTGCGCCGGGTCGCGCTCAACGCCGGCCGCGAGATCCAGGTGCTGGAAGTGCGCGGCGCCGGCGCCGACCATCCGTTCCGCACCGACGTGCCGGAAGGCCGCTATCTGAAAGCGGTGTTCTGCCGCGTGGATTGATCCGCTGCGCAGCGGTCGCCGCTCGGCTCACGCCGAATTGACCGCTGCTGCGCACACTGCGCAGCATGGTCAGCACGCCGAGCGAGATCGACCCCGAGCTGCGGCGCGAGGCGCGTGCCGTCGGCCTGGTGTATGTCACCGACGCGCAACCGGGCATCCGACGGCGGCGGCACGGCAAGGGTTTCGGCTATCGCAGCGTCGACGGGAAACCCATCAGCGACCCCGACGAACTGCAGCGCATCCGCGCGCTGGCGATCCCGCCGGCGTATGCCGACGTATGGATCTGCGCCAATCCGCGTGGCCATCTTCAGGCCACTGGCCGCGACGCGCGCGGACGCAAGCAGTACCGCTACCACGCGCATTGGCGCCAGCTGCGCGATCATGGCAAGTTCGATCGGGTACTGGCGTTCGGCGACGTCCTGCCGGCGCTGCGACGCCGGGTGCGCCGCGATCTCGCGCGGCCCGGCCTGCCGCGCGAAAAGGTCCTGGCCCTGCTCGTGCGCCTGCTCGACGACACCCTGATCCGCATCGGCAACGAGAGTTACACACGCGCCAACGGCAGTTATGGACTCACCACCCTGCGCTCACGCCACGTGCGCGCCGAGCGCGACCGGTTGCGCTTCGCCTTCCGCGGCAAGAGCGGGCAGGAGCATGAAGTGGAACTGAGCGACAAACGTCTGGCCCGCATCGTGCACCGCATGCAGCAGCTGCCGGGCCAGCGCCTGTTCCAGTATCTGGATGACGACGGCCGGCGCCAGCCGATCGACTCCGGCGAGGTCAACGCCTACCTGCGCGACGCCTGTGGCGAAGACTTCAGCGCCAAGGACTTCCGCACCTGGGGCGGCACCGTGCAGGCCGCTGGCGCGCTGGCATGCACGCCACTGCCGAAACAAGGCGGCGAACGCGCCCGCCGCGCCGTCCTCGCTGCCGCAATCAAGCAAGTCGCCGCGATTCTCGGCAATACGCCGGTAGTGTGCCGTGCCTCGTATATCCATCCGCAGATCATCGAGGGTTGGCAGGACGGTAGCCTGGCGCGTGCGATTCCCGCCAACGCCGCCACGCATCCACGTCAGCTGGAGCAACGTACGCTGCGATTCCTGCGCTGGCGCCTGCGCGCGGCAACGCGCGGAAGCTCCACGACTTTGTAGGAGCCCGCTCGCGGGCGATGCTCCTGCTTCCCTGCATCAGAGCAGGAGCATCGCCCGCGAGCGGGTTCCTACAGTGGGCAATCAGCCCTTGCGCGGCAGCCGTCCGCGCAAGGAATCGGCATCGAACGGGCCGGGTTCGGCGATCAATGCGCGCGCGGCTTCGACCTGATCCCACGTATTCCACAGCAGCACGCCGCGCACGCGGCCGGCTTCGAGGTAATACACCACGCCTTCGCGGTTCGGCTCGCGCCAGTCCTCGACCACCTTCAGTCGCGTATCCAGCAGGCCGACCGCTTCATAGCCGAGATCGAACAGGTCGGAATAGAAGAACGGCAGCGTGGTGTACGCCTCCTCGACGCCGGCCATCGCGCGGCCGGCGAGCCGGCCCATGCCGACCGCCGCGTCCTCATGTTCCACTCGCAGGCGCCGGCCCAGTGCCGGGCTGTGGAAGTTGGCCACGTCGCCGGCGGCCCAGATGTCCGCATCGCTGCTGCGCAGATGGGCGTCGACCACGATGCCATTGTCGACCGTGAGTCCGGCCTGCTCGGCCAGCGCGGTGTCGGGCGTCACGCCGAGGCCGGCCACCACCGCTTCCACCCGCAACACCTCGCCATCGGACAGTTCCAGTTCCACGCCGCCGTCGGTCTTGCTGCCGCCGATCACCTTGATGCCACTGCGCACGTCCACGCCGTGGCTGCGGTAGTAGTCGTCGAGGTAGCTGGTCAGTCCGTCCGGATAACGCCCGGCACCGATCGCCGGGCCGGGAAACAGCATCGTCACCTTGCAACCCACGCTGCTCAACGACGCCGCCAGCTCGCTGCCAATGAAGCCGCCGCCGACCACGGCGATGTAGGCACCGGGTTTGGCATAGCGGCGCAGCGCCTGGTAATCGTCCAGCGTGCGGAAATGGATCACCCGCTCGCCGCCGTCGAACGGCAGCCGCCGCGGGGTCGCACCGGTGGCCAGCAGCAGCCGGCGATAGCGGTAGGTATCGCCGTGGTCATCGCGCGCGATGCGCGCCACCCGGTCCAGCGATTCGATGCGGCGGCCCAGGTGCAAGGTCGCGCCGCTTTGCGCGGTGGCCAGGTCGATGTCGGCCGGCGACTTGTCGCCCTTCCACAACGCCTTCGACAGCGGCGGCCGCTGGTAAGGCGGATGCGGCTCGTCGCCGACAATGCCGATATCCGCCCCGGCATCCACTTCATGGATCGCCTTGGCCGCCGCATCGGCAGCCATGCCGGCACCGATGATCAGGTAATCGTGGACATGTTCCATAACTTGTCTCCCGGGCCAACGGATTGGCCCATCATGCACCGCCCGAGCGGCGGTCAGGTGAAATCCAGGCGCAGCCGGTGAGACGGCTCGACGTACACTGGATGCATCGGCCCTGGAAAACGTTCCGTGCCGCTCAACGTACACTGAGCCGAATCACTGTCGGAAACATTGACTTCATGCCACTGAGCATCGTTTTTACTTTGGCTGCTTCAGCCTTCGTCATCGGCCTGATGGCCGGCGCGGTCGTTGCCTACCTGGTATTCAAGGTCCGATTTTCAAACATCGAAGATGCGCTGCGGCGGGAAAAGGATGATTTATCCGCTCGCCTTGCACGGGTCGAGGTCGACGCTCATCGTGTTCCGGCACTGGAACAGCAATTACGTGACGCCAGCAGCGATCTCGCGGCAAAGCGCGAAACCATCGCGGGGATCGCAAGCCAGATAGAGGCAAGCAACAGACAATACGCGGACATCCAGATGCGGTTCGATGCGCTGAACCGAAGCCATGAGGAGCTTGGCGTCAAGAGGTCGGCATTGGCCGAGAGCCATGCCCGTTTGGAGCAACAAGTTGAGTCGGCCAAACTGCGCGAGATCGAAACAAGCAAGTTGTTGAACGACACCAAGGAGGCCATGGCCAGTGAATTCAAGCTGCTGGCAGGCACGCTGCTGGAGGAAAAGGGCGCGAAACTTGGAGAGCAGCAAAAGGAAACATTGACGTCGCTGCTCCTTCCCTTCAGCGAAACGCTCAAGGACTTCAAGTCGAAAGTGGAGCAATCGCGTGAAGCCGACCTGACTGCGCGCGAAGGATTGATTGCGCAGATCCGCCATCTCACCGAACTCAACCATGACATCGGCGCCAGGGCTCAGTCACTGACAGACGCCCTGCGTGGCGAAAGCAAGACCCGGGGCATCTGGGGCGAACAGGTTCTGCTGAAGCTGCTCGAACTTGCCGGGCTGCGCGAAGGCGTGAACTTCCGCGCGCAGGCCAGTCACCGCGAAGAGGGATCCAGCGCAAGGCTGGTTCCCGACGTGGTTCTGGATCTGCCGCAAGATCGCGCCATCATCATCGACTCCAAAGTGTCATTGGTGGCCTACGAGCGCTATGGAGCGGCCCAAGACGAGGATGGGCGCACGCAGGCGCTGAAAGAACATTGCGATTCCGTCAAGCGGCACATCAAGGATCTGTCGGACAAAAACTACCCCAAGCTGTACAACCTCAGAAGCGTGGATTTCACGCTGTTGTTTGTTCCCATCGAAAGCGCGCTCATGCTTGCCAGCGAAGCAGAGCCGGAGCTGGCCCAATACGCGCTGGAACGTCATATCGCGCTTGTTTCTCCCAATACGCTCTTCACGGTATTGCGCACGATCGAGTACATCTGGCGCCTGGAGAAGACCACGCGCAACATGGAGAAGATCGTCAAGCGCGGCACACAAATGTACGACGCGGCGAGGAAATTTGCCGAACATATCGTGGCCATCAACGACAGCCTGGCCAAGGCCACGGCGGCGGCCCAGGAAGCGGAGAAGGCGCTGAACGATCCAAGCCGGGGTCTGGTTCGCCAGGCAGAAAATCTGCGAGGACTCGGCATCAAGCCCAGGAAGGGAATGCCCGGAAGGCTCTCTGCGGGCGACGCAAGCGACGACTCCATGGACACTTCCGATTCGCTGGATCTCGCGGGGCCGTCGCCCGGGGACGATGGGATCGGCTCCGACATCGCCAGTGTCGACTGAGCGTCAGCGCTTCCACCGAAACACATCCTCCACGCCCACGCCGAACGCGTGCGCAATCCGAAACGCCAGCTCCAGCGACGGCGCGTACTTGCCCGCCTCCAGCGCGATCACGGTCTGCCGCGTGATGCCGCAGGCATCGGCCAGCGCCTGCTGGGTCATCTCGCCGTGCTCGAAGCGCAGCTTGCGGATCGTGTTGTCGATCGGCGTGCCGGTCATGATCCGCGCCGGTCGCGCCAGTAGGCCACGCCGGTCACGGCGTATTCGAGCAGGCTCGACGCGATCAGGCCGGTCATCATCAGGTTGGACACCGCCATCGGCCGGGCCCATGCGAGGTGATCGAGCGGCGAGAACGCGAACATCACCGCGATGCCGAGCACGAACACCGACAACCCGATGCGCGCCCAGCTGTTGGCGCGCGCCCGAATGCCGCGGTCGCGCTCGTCCTCTTCCACGGTATCGCGCCAGCGCTTGCGCAGCACGCGCATCACCACCAGCCAGACGACGACGAGCATGCCGACGTGCTTGCCGATGGCCGAGGCTTCCGGCGCCATCGTGCCGTCGGCGGCCACCATCTGCGAACCGCGCAGCGCATAGTAGAGAAGGATCGCCGCGGTGAAGATCAGCCCGATCCACGCGCGCTGCTCGCCCGGCGACACCGGCACGGCAAGCTCGCTGGTTCTCGCCGCCGCGGCAGACTCCTGCATCGTCGCCCAGAGCAGGTACCAGACGAGCCAGGCCCCGGCGAGCATGGCCAGTCCGCCAGGCCAGCCCAGGTCGATGTCAGGCAGCACGAACAGCAGGTAGAACGCGAGAATCGACAGCGGGATCAGGACGGCGTAACGCAGGGATCGAGGCATGATGTCTGCTCCACAGGACGTAATGTACGTTATACATTACATCATGTCCTGTCAACGCGACCTGCAGACGCGCGCCCCGCGCCGGCCAGCGCAAGGATCCGCTGTCACGCAGACGCGATTTGACGCGGCCGCTAAACTGGCGTTTCCGCATATCGAAGGCATCCGCATGAGCGACCAGCCCCATCCGAAAGACGTCAGCCAGGAACAAGCCGAAGAGGCCGTGCGCACGCTGCTGCGCTGGGCCGGCGAAGATCCGGCGAGAGAGGGTCTGCTCGACACGCCCAAGCGGGTGGTCAAGGCGTATCGCGACTGGTTCTCCGGCTACGAATCCGATCCGGGCGACTACCTGCGCCGCACCTTCAAGGAGGTGAACGGCTATGACGAGATGGTGGTGCTGCGCGACATCGAGTTCGAGAGCCACTGCGAGCACCACATGGCGCCGATCATCGGGCGCGCCCACGTCGGCTATCTGCCGACCAACCGCGTTGTCGGCATCAGCAAGCTGGCCCGCGTGGTGGACGGCTTTGCGCGCCGCTTCCAGGTGCAGGAGAAACTCACCGCGCAGATCGCCCAGTGCATCCAGGAAACCCTGCAGCCGGCCGGCGTGGCGGTGGTAATCGACGCCAGCCACGAATGCATGACCACCCGCGGCGTGCACAAGCGCGGCGTGTCCATGGTGACCAGCCAGATGCTTGGCACCTTCCGCGACGATGCGCGCACCCGCGCGGAGTTCCTGCAGTTCATCGGCATCCACGGCGGCACCCGCTGAACGTGCGGCTGGCCGCCACGCTGGCGCTGCTGCTGGCGGCGTCGGCCGTGCTGGCGCAGGAAACGCGTTCGGAATACCTGCAGATGTTCGACGGCGATGGCGACGGCCGGGTCAGCGAGGCCGAATACCTGGCGTACATGGATCGGAGCTTCCGCAGCGTGGACAGCAACGGCGACGGCATTCTCGAAACCGGGGAGCTGCCCGGCCATCGCGGCCGGCCGATCACGCTGACCGACTTCCAGGACAACCTGCGCCGCCAGTTCCACAAGCTCGACCGCAATCGCGATGGCCACCTCAACGCCCGCGAGCTCACCGCGCCGCCGCGCTGAGCCTCGCCGGTTTTCGCCTGCCTTTTCAGGGTCGCGCGGCAGTCGGAGTTCGCGCAGGTTCCTTCGGGGCTAGACGGAAATCGCCAGCTTCTCCGAACGGTACAGCTGGATCGTCGCCAGCACCGCGAGTAGCGCCGCCGCCAGACTGCCGGCCAGACACAGGACGAGTTGCTCGCCGGTGACGCCGTCGCCGCGCAGCAGCTGCATGATGCCGAGGTTCTGGCCCAGCAGCGGCACCGCATACATCCACGCCTGCGCCTTGACCGGCATGAATGACAGCACCGCGCTGGGGATGATCGGCACCAGCATCAGCAGCGAGATGTAGGTCTGCGCCTCGCGATAGCTTTTCGCGAACGCCGCCACCATCGACTGCAGCGCAGCCAGCAGCAGTACCAGTGGCAGCATCAGCAGCAGCACGTACGCGGCGAAGTGCGCACCCAGATCCAGTTCCATGCCGATCTTCTCGGCGGGAATAAACTGCCCGACCACGGCGAACGCCAGCAGAGTGATCAGCAGGCTGACGATCGAGAACACGCAGATCGCCGCCAGTTTGCCGCACAGGATCTTCCAGCGCGCCACCGGGTTGGCGAACAGCGGTTCCAGCGACTGCCGCTCGCGCTCGCCCGCGGTGAGGTCGATCGCCAGGTACATGCCGCCCATGAAGATGGTGATCACGAAGAAATACGGCAGCATCGCGAACAGCAGCACGGCGCGAGATTGCGGCGTGGCCTGGTCGCGCCTGGCCACCTGCAGCGGCCAGGCCGTCCCGGGCGACATCCCGCGCGCGACCAGCCGCATTGCGCCCTGTTGTCGCGCATAGCTTTCGACCAGGCGGGTCACCCGTTCCACCGAAGTATTCGCATCACGCTGCGACGAGTCGTAGAACAGTTCGACCTGTACCGGCTCGCCCTTGCGCCAGGCCCTGCCGTAATCGGAGGCGATGCGCAGCACGACGTCGGCCTCCTGCTTGCGCACGGCTTGCGCGGGATCGGCCACCGCTGCACCCGGCACCACACCGCCGACCTTCAGGGCATCGACCAGGTTCGGCGCGTACTCGGCACCGATCACCGGCACCGGCAGCGGCTTCTCGGCCTTTTCCAGCTCGCGGTTGAGGGTGACGTTGAGCAGCAGCACCAGCAGGATCGGCCCCAGCAGCGGGCCGGTCAGGAACGCGCTCATCAGGGTGCGCCGGTCGCGCAGGTTTTCCTTCACCTCCTTCAGGAACACGGTGAGGAATGCGCTGCGACGCGGCGACTTGTTCACCGTATTCATGCGGCCAGCCCCTCATCGGTGCCGATGATCTTCACGAATGCATCTTCCAGGTTGGCCTCGCCGGTCTGCGCGCGCAGCGCATCCGGCGATTCGTCGGCGACCACGCGGCCGTTCGCGATCACCACGATGCGATCACACAGCGCAGCCACCTCCTGCATGATATGGCTGGAAAAAAGCACGCAACGGCCTTCGCCCTTCAGCCGCAACATGAACTGGCGCAGTGCTCGCGTGGCCATCACGTCGAGGCCATTGGTCGGTTCGTCGAGGATCACATTGCGCGGGTCGTGCACCAGCGCGCGGGCGATCGCGGTTTTCACCCGCTGGCCCTGCGAGAAGCCCTCGGTACGGCGGTCGGCGATGTCGTCCATCTCCAGCGCCGCGATCAGCGCGTCGCGGCGGTTCTTCAACAGATCCTCCGGCAGCCCATGCAGCCGCGCGAAATAATCGATGTTTTCGCGCGCGGTCAGACGCTTGTACAGCCCGCGCGCGTCCGGCAACACGCCGAGCTGGCGACGCACGCCGAGCGGGTCGATCACCGCGTCGATGCCGTCCACCAGCACCTGTCCGCGATCGGGTGTCATCAGCGTGTAGAGCATGCGCAACGCGGTGGTCTTGCCGGCGCCGTTGGGGCCGAGCAGGCCGGTGATTTCGCCATCGCGAGCCGTGAAGCTGACGCCGTCGACGGCCTTCACCGCACCGAATGCCTTGTACAACCCCCTTGCTTCGATCATGGCGCGGCTCCTTAAGGGGTTGAACCGTTGAAGTCGATGAAGATCGGCGTCGGTTGCAGCCGGTCCAGGCAGTTGGCGTCCAGCGTCTTCGGATCGAGTTGCTCGACGAAGCGCTGGATCAGCTGAGGCGTGCAGCCAGCTGCCATGACGCTGTGCGCCTGCCCCTTGAGAACCAGCACGCGCGCGTTGGGCAGGCCCTTCGCCACCGTCTCGGCATAGCGCGGAGGCGTCACTGGATCGTACTGGCCGGCCAGCAGCAGCACCGGCTTGTCGGTCTTCAGCGGCTGATGGAAGTCCGCCGGGCGAATGCCCTTGGGCCACACCGAGCAAACCGCCTTGAGCGAGTCGATCATGCGCGTGCCCAGTATGGTGCCGGCATCCTGCGGACGCGGCGTCAGCAGGTCCGCATCCTCACTGCAGATCACCGAGTACTGCATGCCACTGCCCATCAACTCGGACAGCTCGCCGGACAGGATCTTCGCCTGACCCAGCAACGGCCCGACGTCGCCGTGAGCGGCCGCGTCGATCGACAACGGCAACAGCGCCGCGGTGGCCGGTGTGTACGCGAACATCCGCACCACGCTGGCGAGCGCATCCTCGTTCAGTACCCGCTTCACCGTCTGGTAGCTCTGCGGATCGCGGAAGCTGACTTCGTGCGGATTCGCGCGCAGCGCGTCGCGCAGCTGATACAGGGTCTGATCCGGGTCGCCGAACTGCTTCTTGCAGGCCGGCACGGCGGTGCAGCGGGCAAACTGTGCCTTCAGCGCATCGTCCAGGTTACGCGCGAAATCCTCGCCAAGGACGGCCGTGTTCGGCACCACGCTGTCCAACACCACGCTGCGCACCGCCTGCGGGAAACGCCGCAGGTATTGCTGCGCCATCCGGGTGCCATATGACACCCCGAGCAGGTCGAGCTGGGGCGATCCGAGCGCCTTGCGCACGTCCTCCAGATCCTGCGCCGCGATGGTGGTGGTGTAGTAGCGTGGATCGGCGTGACCGGCCAGTTCATGCAGGCAGACAGCTGCGGCGGCCCGCAATTTGGCGGCATCGAACGTGCTGTCGCCGGGCGCGGCCGCCTCGTCAGGCTCCTTGCAGTCGAGTGCATTCGAGCCGCCCGTGCCGCGCTGGTCCAGCAGCAGCACGTGACGATGCGCCAGCAGCGGCTTCAGCGTTGCCGCCACCGTGCCGGCCGAGTCGGTTGCCGCCTGGCCGGGACCGCCGGCAAGAAACACCAGCATGTCCTGGCTCGCCACCTGGGCGCGCGAACGCAACACCGCCAGCTTCAACTTGATCGTGCGGCTGTGCGGATCGGCGCGGTTCTCCGGCACCGGAAAATCGCTGCACCAGGCCGCCGTGCTCAGCCCGCTGTTCGGCTGCGCCAGGTCGCATGCGGTCAGCGTGACCGAACCCAGCTTCCAGGTCCGCTCTCCCGGCTTGCCGTTGTCCGCGGGCGCGGCGACCAGTGCGTCGTCCGATTTGCCGGCATGGGGTTGGCTCCACGCCAGAAACCCCATGACCGTCGCCACGAGGATCGCCATGAAGGTCGCGATTCGCCCACTCGTCGTCATGCATCTACCTCGCCGGGTACGAATATCGATTCGATCGGACGGCCAAACAACGTCGCGATCCTGAATGCCAGTGGCAAACCGGGATCGTACCTGCCTGTCTCGATGGCATTGATGGTTTGTCGCGATACGTTCAGCTGCGCGGCCAGATCGGCCTGCGACCAGCCGCGCTCGTTGCGCAGTTCGCGCACACGGTTATTCATGACGTGGTGACTCCTGACCAGCGGGCAACTGGCGCCCCGCCACGCTCAGACCACCTGCCTGCAACGGCCGGTCGAGCCCGCCGGCGCTCCGATGGCCACTTCGGCCCTGCCAGAACAGCTCTTTCGCCAGCAGGCTCAACAAGGTCGGAACAGGGCCGGCGATGCCGCAGGATCGAGCAGTCAACCTTGTGCATGTTCGTCTCCTCGCCGAAGCCTGAATGTCAAGCATGCATGTCATTCGGACGGAATGATTGATGTCAAGTAAACTTGACATTTTGTCACAAATCACATGAGCCAATCTCACAAGTTGATGATAATTTGTTAAATTAAGTGACGCAGTTCGCACTTTGAGTGACATAATTTGTGAGCGGAAGCTGACATATACGTCAAATTTTCGTTGATGGTCAGTAAAGGCCGCCTGGAACAGGCGTTCCGTCGGTCGACGAATATTGGCATGGCGGTTGCTTCAGGGTACTTAAGCCGCGGCGGATTTTTCGCGGTCCGTGTTTCGTCCGGGGGGATCGGGCTTCGCCGAAGAAGCCCACCGGTTGCGTCAAAACCTTGCTGAAAGCCTGCATCCCGTGCAGGGCGCAGCGCTGCAGTCGTATCTATTTACTCACGAGGAAAACCGAATGAAGAAGACTCTGCTCTCCACCGCGCTGGTTGCCGTCATGGCCGCCGTCGCTTTCGCTCCGACCGCCCAGGCTGCTCCTGCCAGCGGCACCATCACCATCAAGGGCACGGTGCTTGCCGACACCTGCACCGTCAACGTCAACGGCGGAGCTGCCGTGGTCCTGCCGTCCGTCATGACCGGAGCACTGGCAACGCCTGGTACGACAGCGGGCAGCACCCCGTTCTCCATCGGCCTGTCCGCCTGCGATACCAACGCCATCAGCGCAACGATGGTGTTCAACGGCACGAACATCGACAGCACCACCGGCTACCTCAAGAACACCGGCAGCGCCACCAACGTCATGGTGCAACTGCTGAACAGTGCGAACGCCGTGATCAATACCAGCGACAACACCAATGCCCCCGTGATCGCACTGTCGAGCGGCACCGGTACCACTTCGCTCAAGGCCCGGTATGTCGCGGTCGGCGGAGCGGCCACGGCCGGTCTGGTCCAGACCTCTGTCGGCTTCACGCTGACTTACCTGTAAGTGAAGCATCGACGCGCTGCAGCCAGCGATCCAGGCTGCAGCGCGTTCGCCGGACACGGTGTCACACCTTCGATCCGCTACGGAATACCTCGATGAAAAGCCTGCTCTGCGCCTTGGGCTCAGCCCTGATCGGGCTTTGCGCCGCGACCGGCGCCGCCAACGCCAGTGTCGTGATCGCCGGCACCCGCGTGGTGTTTCCGGCCGCCAATGGCGAGGTCACGGTGCGCCTGAGCAACGACGGCAGCCAGCCGGCCCTGGTCGAGGCATGGATCGACAGCGGCAACCCCGCCTCCACCCCCGATAGTGCCAAGGTGCCGTTCCTGATCACGCCGCCGCTGGTGCGCATGAATGCGGGCAAGGGCCAGAGCCTGCGCATCATCTATACCGGCCAGCCGTTGCCGACGGACCGCGAGTCGCTGTTCTGGCTGAACGTGCTGGAGATTCCACCCAAGCCCACGGCAAAACCGGGCGAGGAGCGGAACACGTTGCAATTCGCCGTGCGTTCGCGGCTGAAGCTTTTCTTTCGCCCGGCCAACCTCGCCGGCGAACCGACCATCGCGGCGCAGCAGATCACCTGGAAGGCGGTCGCGGACGGCAGCGGCTACGCGCTGGAGGCACACAACCCCACGCCGTACTACATCACTTTCAGCAAGCTCTCGCTGAGCGTCGACAGCACGGCATATGCATCGGACAGCGGCATGGTGGCGCCGCTGTCGACACTGCGCCTGCCGATCAAGAACCTGGATCACGCAGCGGCGGCAGGTAGCGTTGTCGACTACACCACGATCAACGATTTCGGTGCGGCCACACCTTACAAGGGCACGATTTCTCCGTGAACCCGGCCCGCGCCAGCGCTTCGATGACGGCTTCGCGCGGGCTCGCAGCCCGTCGGCCGTTGTTGTCGGCGCTGATCGGCCTGGCGCTGTGCGGCTCGGGTGGCCACGCGGCCGCCGCAGCGGCCGCTGGCCCGAGCGCGGACGCCAGCGCTCCGGCAGGTGACGCCATGGATGCCAGCTTCGACCGCAGCATGCTTTCCGGTGCGGGGCAGAACACCACCGACCTGTCGCGCTTCGAGCGCGGCAACTTCGTGCCTTCGGGCACGTACAGCGTCGACATCTATCTCAACGACGGCCCGGTCGGCCGAAGCGACGTGCGCTTTGCCGCACCCTCGGCCGATGCCAGCGCGACGCCCTGCGTGACCCGGACGCTGCTCGACAAACTGGGCCTGCACCCGGTCGATCTGCCGGCGCAGACCACCGCCGATCTGACCGACGCCAACGTCTGCGTCGACATGGCCAGCGTGATTCCCGGCGCCAGCATGAATTTCGAGATGTCCGATCTGCGGCTGGACACCAGCGTGCCGCAGGCCTATCTGGGGTTGATGGCACGCGGCTACGTCGACCCGAAGTACTGGGATTCCGGCGTCAACGCCGGCCTGCTCAACTACAACTTCAACAGCTACCGCACCAGCAGCCAGGGCCTGGCGCAGACCTCGGCGTATCTCGGACTGAATGCCGGACTGAACCTGGGGCGCTGGCACATCCGCCACAACTCCTCGCTGAACTGGCAGTCGGGCATCGGCGGCGCACCTTCCACCCATCGCTGGCAGAACATCGCCACCTACGCGCAGCGCGATTTGCCATCCATTCGCGCACAGCTGACATTGGGCGACTCCTGGACCAGCGGCGAGATCTTCGACAGCATCGGCCTGCGCGGCGTGCAGCTTGCCACCGATGACCGCATGCTGCCGCAGTCGCTGCGCGGCTATGCGCCCACGGTGCGTGGTGTCGCCGACAGCAACGCCAAGGTGACCGTCAGCCAGAACGGCATGCTGATCTACCAGACCACCGTCGCGCCCGGCCCCTTCACCATCGATGACCTCTACGCCACCGGTTATGGCGGTGACTTCGAAGTCACCGTGACCGAAGCGAGCGGCCGCGTGCATACGTTCTCGGTGCCTTACGCCAGCGTGCCGCAGCTGCTGCGTCCGGGCGTCACCCGTTTCAGCGTGGCCGCTGGCCAGATCCGCGACGAGTCGATCAAGCACAAGCCGGACGTGATGCAGGCCACCGTGCAGCGCGGCTTCACCAACATGCTGACCGGCTACGCCGGCGCCACCGGTTCGCAAGGCTACGCGGCGCTGTTGCTGGGCAGTGCACTGAACACGCGTTACGGCGCCTTCGCCATGGACGTCACCGCCGCGCACACGCGCATTCCGGGCATCGACACCATGTCCGGCCAGAGCGTGCGCCTGAGCTACAGCAAGACGCTGCCGCAGACCGGCACATCGCTGACCGTGGCTGCGTATCGCTATTCCACCAGCGGCTACCTCACCCTGGGCGACGCCGTGCGGGCGCGCGACTACGCGCGTCGCGGCCTGCCCGTGTTTGCCAGCGGCCCGGCGCGACCGCTGACGATCAATGGCATTCCGATATCCGACCTGCTCACACCGGAACAGCAGGCGGCATTGGCCGGCAACGATTTTCGCGACCAGGTGATATCCACGGGCGTGGACCGACAGCGCAACAACTTCAGCCTGACCCTGAGCCAGCAGTTGGGCGCTCGCGGCGGCTCGTTGTATGTCAGCGGCTCGGCTCGCGACTACTGGAACCGCGGCGGTACCGACACGCAGTTCCAGGTCGGTTACAACAATTCGTTCGGCCGGGTGAACTACAACCTCTCCGCCAGCCGCGAGCGCGATTTGTTCGGGCGCAGCGACAACCGCTACATGGCGAATGTCACGATTCCGCTGGGCAGCGGTTCGCACCAGCCCCTGCTCACCGGCGGACTCGCTCGCGACAGCCACGGGGGCATGCAGGAGCAGGCCACGCTCAGCGGCACTGCCGGCGTCGACGACCGCTTCAACTACGGTGCCACGGCCACGCATGACAGCGGAGACACAGGCACCGGCAGCGCGGGCAGCACCGGCAGCGTCAACGCGGGCTACCGTGGCGCGCATGTGCAGATCAATGCGGGCTTCGGCGCGGGCAGCGGCTACTCGCAATCGTCGCTGAGCGTCGCCGGTGGTGTCGTTGCGCACCCGGGCGGCATCACGTTCGGCCTGCCGCTGGGCGACACCGTGGCCATCGTGGCGGCGCCGGACGCCGCAGGCGCACGCGTCGGCAATGCGGCCGGCGTGCGCATCGACCGCGCCGGCTACGCACTCGTGCCCTACGTCACCCCCTACATCCTCAACACCATCAACATCGACCCCACCGGCCTCTCGCTGGACGTACAACTCGACAGCACCAGCGCCCAAGTGGCACCGCGTGCCGGCGCCGTGGTGATGGTGAAATTCAAGAGCGAAAGTGGCCACTTCGTGTTGATCCAGACGCATCTCCCCGACGGCAAGACCTTGCCGTTCGGCGCGGAAGTGACGGACGAGCAAGGCCACGCGATAGGCGTGGTGGGCCAGGCCGGGCGGATCATGGTACGCCTGCAGCACGCGAGCGACCGCCTCAGCGTGCAGTGGCAGGATCAGGACGTGACCCGCACCTGCTCGCTCCCCTACCAACTGAAAAAAGCGCAAGACAAGACGAAGTTCGAACAGATAGAAGTCACCTGCGAACCGTCACGCGATACGCAGGTTGCCAGGAGTGGAACATGATGCGCGCCAACTGGCTGTGGATGATGCTGTTGTTGCTGGGGCTGGTGCCGGGCCAGGTATATGCAGCCGGTTGCAGCTTCAGCTGGCCCAGCTCAACGGGTACGTACTCGGTATCCGTGCCGACGACTATCGTCAACGATCCGAGCATTCCTGCGGGCAGCGTGCTCTATACCTCGGTGCCGACAGGGGTCAGTGGCTATGTCCGTTTCAGCTGCAATGGCAACGGAAATGGCTGGGGTCTGGTGGCTCCCTCCGAAGCCAACCTGCCAGCCAATACGGATCTTTTCCCCACCGGCACCCCCGGCGTGGGGTATCGAGTTATGCAGAATGGCAGCTACATCCATGCGTACCCTTACCTGGACTTGGGGAACAAGTCCTGGCAGGAGGAGGATGCGGTCACGATCGAACTGGTGAAGACAGGTCCCATCACCGATGGCAGCTCCCTGCAGGGTTCACTGTCCAAGTTCAAGGCAGGCACGGACAACAATTACATCATCGACGCGGTAATCAATTTGGCCAATACCTTGACGTTCACAGCACCCGCCTGCCAAGTGACCACCAGCAACATCCTCGTGACCTTGCCCACGGTAACCAGCCAGACCTTCAGCGGCGTGGATTCGGTCGCGGGCACCAAGCCTTTCCAGATCGGGCTGAGCTGCTCCAGCGGTGCCGTGGTACGCATCACCCTGGACACGGCCACACCGGTTGCCGGCAAGGCCGGCGTCATCGCGCCATCGAGCGGTGGCAGCGGCGGCGTCGGTGTGCAGTTGCTGGACTCGTCGGGGGTGACACCCGTGCAATTCGGTGTCGCCAAAACCATTGGAGCTACACCGGATGGCGCACTCTCGGTGAATTACTTCGCCCAGTACTACCAGACCGGAAGCACGGTGAGCGCAGGTCAGCTCACTGCCACCGCAACATTCACGCTCTCATACCAGTAGCGACCTTGGTCTCTTGTCAAAAGGCGCGGTGGCTTGCTTCGCGCAAAGCCTTTCGCAGTTATTCGTAGGTACGCACGACCAACTTCGCCCGTACCTCGCCCTCGACATTTGCATAGCCGGCGAAGTACTCGAGCAGCCGGTCGTTCGCTATGACCGCCGCGTCGAGACTGACCACCGTGTGCGAATAAGAGCGGCCTGGGTCGGTGGGCGTCTGGCCGCAGGTCGAACGACCCGGCGCAAGTCCATCCACCGCCTGCAAATGGCTCGCCATAGGGTCAGAGGCACTTTCGGTGGAACAGGTGGGCTCCACGACAGCACCCGAAAACACGATGCGGCCGGTTGCCGCGTTCGCGCTCGGCATGCTCGCGAGCATGGCCAGCGCGATCAATACGCAACCGGAAATTCTGGTGCCGAGCGGACGAGCCATACCGTTCACCTCTTGAGGTGACCCCGGCCTTTGCGGGGTTCCCTGAGTGGCTTACGGCCGGCTTCGCCCGAGCTTTACCGCTCAGGACAGGCCTGTGTCGCAAAATGTGACGCGCGTCACAATCAAGTGACGCTCCGGGCCCGACTTCGCCGCAACCACCTGTCGCTGCGGTGATTTACCCACCCGGACCGTGAGCCGCGCGTGAGGCGAATCGTTCACGATGTCACCGCCCAGGGCTCGTCCCGATGGCACGGTGCGAGTCAGATGTCATATCGGCGCGCGGGCGCCAACCTTGATCAACGCGAGGAGATGTACTTCTCCCGCCGGATCTGCGACACCGGCAAACCGAACTCCTTCAGCGCCGTGAACGCCGCGTCGACCATGTTCGGGTTGCCGCACAGGTACGCGATGTCGCGGTCGGCTTGCGGGCCGAGTTCGGCCAGCACGTTCTGCACGTGGCCGCTGCGGTCGGTGGGGCGCGGCACTGCGCGAGCTTCGCGGCTGAGGCAGCCGTGGAACAGGAAGCCGGGATGGGTTTTCGCGAACGCCTCGAACTCTTCGCCGTAGAGCAGTTCGGCCTCGCTGCGGGCGCCGTACAACAGCACCACCTGGCGGTCACCCTTCGCCAGCAGTTTCTCGATCTGCGGCAGCATGGCGCGGTACGGGGTGACGCCGGTGCCTGTGGCCAGCAGCAGGTAGCGCGGATGGGTGTCGGTGTCCTGCAGGCAGAAGCGGCCGTACGGGCCGCTGGCGTCGATCACGCCGCCCTCGGGCAGTTCGCCAAGGAGTTTGGTGGCGGCGCCGCCTTCGACGTAACTCACCGCGATCTCGATGCGCCGCACCGGCGAGCTGCCATCGCCGATGGTAGCCACCGAATAGCTGCGCTTGGTCGCGGTGCCGTCGTCGTAGTGGAAGTGCACCTGCAGGAACTGGCCTGGCTGGAAGGCAAGCGGCTGGCCGTCGGCGCGCTCGAACACGAGGTGGCGCACCGCCGGGGCGAGCATGTAACTGTCGACGAGACGGAGCTGGAAATGGTCGGCCATGAAGGTTTCCGAAACGGTGCGTGCGGCTGGCGCGGCCAGACGGGCTGGGGTAGCCCGCTATAATAAGGGGCTAATCCCCTCGGTGCAGCCCATGTCCCCGCAGTCCCTAGATACGGCCCCCGCACTTGTCGTCGACAATCTGCGCAAAACCTACGGCAACGGCGTCGAAGCGCTGAAAGGCATCAGCCTGACCGTGCAGCCCGGCGACTTCTTCGCCCTGCTCGGCCCCAACGGTGCCGGCAAGTCCACCCTGATCGGCATACTGTCCTCGCTGGTGAACTCCACTTCCGGCGACGCGCGAGTGTTCGGGGTGTCGGTCAACAAGGATCGCAGCGCGGCGATGCGGCTGATCGGCCTGGTGCCGCAGGAGATCAACTTCAACCAGTTCGAGAAGCCGTTCGACATCTGCGTGAACGAGGCGGGCTTCTATGGCATTCCGCGGAAAATAGCCATCGAGCGCGCGGAGAAATACCTGAAGGAACTGCGCCTGTGGGACAAGGCGCAGATGCAGGCGCGCACGCTGTCCGGCGGCATGAAACGGCGACTGATGATCGCCCGCGCGATGATGAACGAGCCGAAGCTGCTGATCCTGGACGAGCCCACCGCCGGCGTCGACATCGAGATCCGCCGCTCGATGTGGCAGTTCGTCAGCGCCATCAACGCGGCCGGCACCACGGTGATCCTGACCACGCATTACCTGGAGGAAGCCGAGTCGCTGTGCCGCAACATCGCGATCATCGACCACGGCACCATCATCGAGAACACCAGCATGAAGCGCCTGCTGGCGACGCTGGACGTGGAAACCTTCATGCTGGACGTGGCGTCGATGCCGACCGAGTTGCCGACGCTGCCCAACGTCGGCCTGCGCCGCCGCGACGACCACACGCTGGAGGCCGAAATGGCCCGCTCGCACGACCTCAATTCGCTGTTCGCGGCGCTGTCCGCGCACGGCATCACGGTGACTTCGATGCGCAACAAGACCAACCGGCTGGAGGAGCTGTTCGTGCGACTGGTGGAAGGCGGCCGCAACGGCAGCCCGCAGGAGCAGGCCGCATGAGCAACGCCGCCGCCAACCTGGTCGCCCTCAACACGCTCGTCCGTCGCGAAATCGCACGCATCATGCGCATCTGGACGCAGACGCTGATTCCGCCCGCAATCACCATGACGCTGTACTTCGTGATTTTCGGCAAGCTGATCGGCAGCCGCATCGGCAACATCGCGGGCGGGTTCACCTACATGCAGTACATCGTGCCGGGCCTGGTGATGATGAGCATCATCACCAACAGCTACGGCAACATCTCCAGTTCGTTCTTCGGCGCCAAGTTCAGCCGCGCGGTGGAGGAGATGCTGGTATCGCCGATGCCGAACTGGGTGATCCTGCTCGGCTACGTGGCCGGTGCGGTGGCGCGCGGGCTCGTCGTGGGCATCCTGGTACTGCTGATCGCACTGTTCTTCACCAGCCTGCACGTGATGCATCCGCTGATCACGTTCGCCTCGGTGCTGCTCGGCGCCACGATCTTCTCGCTGGCCGGCTTCGTCAACGCGGTCTATGCGAAGAAGTTCGACGACATCGCGCTGGTGCCGACCTTCATCCTGACCCCGCTGACCTACCTTGGCGGCGTGTTCTATTCGGTCAACATGTTGGGCGAGCCGTGGCAGGCGATCTCGCGCGCCAACCCGATCCTTTACATGGTCAACGCGTTCCGCTTCGGCGTACTCGGCATCAGCGACGTGAATGTCGGCGTGGCGTTCGTGGTGATGATCGGGTTCGTGGTCGCGCTGTCGATCGTGGCGCTGCAGTTGCTCAAACGGGGCGTCGGGTTGCGCTCCTGAGAGCAGAAACGAGTGGAGAGGAGTGAGCAATGAGTAAAAGCCGCCAACCGCCACTCATTCCTCACTCCTCTCCACTCATTCCTGCCCTATGCGCGTCAACAAATACATCAGCGAAACCGGCCTGTGCTCGCGCCGCGAGGCGGACGAGCTGCTGCTGGCCGGCCGCGTCAGCATCAACGGCGAAGTGGTCACCACCGGCGCGAAGGCGCTGGATGGCGACGAGGTACGCGTCGACGGCGAGATCGTCAAGGCGCGCATCCTCGCCGCCACGCCGGCGGCGAAGAAGGCCATCTACATCGCGCTGAACAAGCCGGTCGGCATCACCTGCACCACCGACCAGAGCGTGGACGGCAACATCGTCGACTTCATCGACCACCCGCAACGGATCTTCCCGATCGGTCGACTGGACAAGGATTCCGAAGGACTGATCCTGCTGACCAGCAACGGCGACATCGTCAACGAGATCCTGCGCGTGGAAAACCACCACGAGAAGGAATACCTGGTCGGCGTGAACAAGGCGGTCACCGACGAATTCCTGGCCGGCATGGCCAAGGGTGTGCGCATCCACAACCAGATGACGAAACCCTGCCGCACCCGCCGCATCGCGAAGTTCGGCTTCTCGATCGTGCTGACCCAGGGACTGAACCGGCAGATCCGCCTGATGGCCGCCGCGTTCGGCTACCGCGTGACCCAGTTGCGCCGCGTGCGCATCGACAACGTAAAGCTGGCGCACCTGAAAGTCGGGCAGTGGCGCAACCTCACCGACGCGGAATTGAAGGGTCTGCTGCCCGGCCACACGCAGTGGTGACTCCCCGCTTTTCCGTGGGAGCGGCTTCAGCCGCGATGTTTTTCCGGTTGGCCCAAAAGCATCGCGGCTGAAGCCGCTCCCACAATAGCGGCCCGCTACGCGGCCGGCAGGGCCTGCAGATCCCAGCGCGGGCGCACCTGCACGGTTTCGTCCTGGTGCTGGCCGTTGGCCAGGCGGATCGCGCCGGCCAGCGCGATCATTGCGCCATTGTCGGTGCAGAAATCCAGTCGCGGGAAATACACCCGGAAGCCGTCCTTCTCGCCGGCCTTGGCCAGTTCGCTGCGCAATCTTCGGTTGGCACCGACGCCACCGGCGATCACCAACCGCTGCGCGCCACTGGCCTCAAGGGCACGGCGGCACTTGATGATCAGCGTGTCGACGATAGCCTCCTCGAACGCGCGGGCGATGTCGGCGCGGGTCTGGTCGCTCTGATCCGACTTTTGCCAGGCCAGCAGCACCTGGGTCTTCAGGCCGGAGAAGCTGAAATCCAGCCCCGGCCGGTCGGTCATAGGCCGGGAGAAGCGGAACGCGCCGGCACGCCCCTGCTCGGCCAGTTTCGCCAGCGCCGGGCCGCCGGGATACGGCAGGCCCATCATCTTGGCAGTCTTGTCGAAGGCCTCGCCCGCAGCGTCGTCCAGCGTGTCGCCAAGAATCGCGTACTGGCCGATCGCCTTGACCTCGACCAGCAGCGAATGGCCGCCGGACACCAGCAAGGCCACGAATGGCGGCTCCGGCGGGTTTTCCTCCAGCAGCGGCGCCAGCAGGTGACCTTCCATGTGATGCACGCCGATCGCCGGCACACCCAGCGCCCAGGCCAGCGCGCGACCCAGCGACGCGCCCACCAGCAAGGCGCCGACCAGGCCGGGACCGGCGGTATAGGCCACCCCACCCAGGTCCTGCACGGTGAGTCCGGCCTGGGCCAGCGCCTCGCGAATCAGCGGCACCAGCTTGCGCACGTGGTCGCGGCTGGCCAGCTCGGGCACCACGCCGCCATAATCGGCGTGCAGCCTGATCTGGCTGTACAAGGTGTGCGCCAGCAGGCCGCGGCCAGGCGCTTCCGGCTCCCAGCGCAGCAGGGCCACGCCGGTCTCGTCACAGGAGCTCTCGATGCCAAGAATCGGCTTCATTGGCTCGGCCTTTGAAAATTCTTCATCGTGCACGGTATAATTCCCGGCTCACCACATTCCACTGTCCTGCAAGAGCAGGCAGATTACCACCCGGAGTTTCCATGCCCAACGTAAAAGTTCGCGAGAACGAGCCGTTCGAGATCGCACTGCGTCGTTTCAAGCGTACCTGCGAGAAGGCCGGCGTCCTGGCCGAAACGCGCAAGCGCGAGTTCTACGAGAAGCCGACCCAGGAGCGCAAGCGCAAGCGCGCTGCCGCCGTGAAGCGTCACCTGCGCCGTTTGTCGCGCGACGTTTCGCGCAAGGTCCGTCTGTACTGAGTTTCCCGATCCGCCGTCGCGGCGGATCATGTGAAACACGGTAGGCGCGGGTTCTCGCAGCCACCGCAAGCACAGCAGAATCGACTTGGCCGGTGTTGTCCCGAAGGGCAACGCCGGCTTTGTCGTTTCCGTAGAATCGATAACCCACTTCCCGAGGCCCACGCCATGACCCTCAAGCAGCAGCTCACCGAAGACATGAAGACCGCCATGCGCGGCGGCGACAAGCACCGGCTGGGCGTGATCCGGTTGATGCTGGCAGCGATCAAGCAGCGCGAAGTAGACGAGCGGATCGAGCTGGACGACGTACAGGTGCTGACCACACTCGAGAAGATGATGAAGCAGCGCAAGGACTCGGTCAGCCAGTTCGACGCCGCGGGCCGCGACGACCTGTCCGCGATCGAGCGCGCCGAAATGGTGGTGATCGAGACCTACCTGCCCAGCAAGCTCGACGAGGCGGAGATCGATGCCCTGATCACCGCCGCGATCGCCGACACCGGCGCCAGCTCGCCACGCGACATGGGCAAGGTGGTGGCCGCAGTGAAGGAAAAAGCCGCCGGCCGCGCCGACATGGGCGTGGTCTCGGGCAAGATCAAGGCGCGTCTGGCCGGTTGAGGCTACAGGCCCGGCGACGAGGGAGTGTTGCCAAGGCGCGCCCCGCACCGCAGGGTGTATCGATCGTGGGCAGGGTGGACGGTCTCGAAAGCGCATCACAGCGGCAATGCACCGCTTTCACGCACGTTTCGCTACAAAACGCTCACGACTCGCCGGGCCGACATCCGTGCGAGTGACCATCGCCGCGGGAGAAACACATGCTGAAGTGGGCCATCATTTTCGCCATCGTCTCATTGATCACCGGCTGGCTCGGATTCGGCGGCGTGTCCGGCGCTACCGCCACCATCGCCAAAGTGCTGTTCGTGTGCTTCGTGATCCTGTTCGTGCTGGCGCTGCTGGCCGTGATCGGCGTCTTCCACCTTGTGCTCTGACCGACGCAGGCCACCACGAATTGCCTAGAGTCGACCCGGCTCGAGCCGACGATGGCCGGATTTCGCCGAAATATGGAGATATTGTCGCCGGACAACCTTGGTGGCGTTGTCGCCGACGTGGCCATGGGCCAAGCCACCCCGGCGGCAACCGACTAAACTAGGTCACTTATGCGTGGCCTGATCCCCGACAGCTTCATCGATGAACTGCTTGCCCGCGTCGACATCGTCGACGTGATCGAGCGGCGCGTGCCGTTGAAGAAGGCCGGGCGCGAGTGGACCGCGTGCTGCCCGTTCCACAACGAACGTTCGCCGTCGTTCTACGTCAGCCCGGCCAAGCAGTTCTTCCACTGCTTCGGCTGCGGCGTGCACGGCAGCGCCATCAAGTTCCTGATGGACTACGACCGGCTGGAGTTTCCCGATGCGGTCGAGGAGCTGGCGCAGACGGTCGGCATGACCGTGCCGCGCGAGGGCGGTCGCGAAGCCGCGCCCCGCGAGGACAAGACCGACCTGTACGCGTTGCTGGATGCCGCAGCCGGCTGGTACGAAGGCGAGCTGCCGCGCAACGCCGACGCCCAGGCCTATTGCAGGAAGCGCGGGCTCGATGCGGAGACCATCAGGCGCTTCCGCCTCGGCTGGGCACCGGCAGGCTACGACGGCGTGATCAAGTCGCTCGGCAACACGCCGCGCCGGATGGAATTGCTGAACGAAGCCGGCATGGTCGCCAGCAACGAGAAAGGCCACAAGTACGACCGCTTCCGCGAGCGGCTGATGTTCCCGATCCTCGATCGCCGCGGTCGCGTGATCGCGTTCGGCGGACGGGTGTTGAGTTCGGAGCAATCGCCGAAATACCTCAACTCACCGGAGACCCCGTTGTTTCACAAGGGCCGCGAGCTGTTTGCGCTGTGGCAGGTGAAGCAGGCCAACCAGAACCTCGTCCGCATCGTGGTGGTCGAGGGCTACATGGACGTGATCGCCCTGCACCAGGCCGGGCTGCCGATCGCGGTGGCCACGCTGGGCACGGCGACCACGCCGGAGCACACCGAGGTGCTGTTCCGCGCCGCACCCGACGTGGTGTTCTGTTTCGACGGCGACCGCGCCGGCCGCGCCGCCGCCTGGAAGGCGCTGGAGTCGGCGCTGCCGCGGCTGCGCGACGGCCGCCAGGCGTATTTCCTGTTCCTGCCCGACGGCGAAGATCCGGATTCGCTCGTGCGCAAGGAAGGCAGGGACGGTTTCGAAAAGCGCATCAGGGAAGCGATGCCGCTGTCCGACTATTTCTTCAACGAGCTGTCGCACGATGTCGACATGGCCAGCCTCGATGGCCGCGCCCGACTGGCCGAACGCGCCCGCCCGCTGATCGCGAAACTGCCCGACGGCGCGTTCCGCGACCTGATGGCGCAGGAACTGGAAAAGCGCAGCGGCGCGCGCGCGATGCTGCAGGCCGATCCGGCCAGCCATCGCGCCATGCAGCGGCCCACGGCGGTGCAGCGCAGTCTGGTGCGCAGCGCGATCTCGTTGCTGCTGGCGCAGCCGGGCGTGGCCGATCAGGTGGAGAAACCCTACCGTTTCCTGCGCCTGGACAAGCCCGGCGTGGGCTTGCTGGCTGAGCTGCTCGACCTCGCGCGCGCGCGTCCGGGCATCAACTCCGCGATGCTGGTGGAGCATTTTGCCGAACGGCCGGAATATCCCTCGCTGCAGAAACTGATGGCGGCGATGTCGGTGGGCGAGCCCGAGGCGCAGCGCATCGAGTTCTTCGATGCGCTGGCGCGAATGGAGGATCAGGCGATCACCCAACGCCGCGACGCACTCACCGCGAAGAGCCGCGACGGCAAGCTGGACAGTGCCGAGAAAGCGGAATTGCGCGAACTGCTGGCCGCTCGTGCACGTCCGTCGGTGACGCCGGCATGACCGCCATGCCGCCGCTGCCGGGCCCGCAGGCAATGGGCCGCAACCCGTCTGTTGGAGCAGGCCCGACGGCAGCGATGTCGGTTTCGCACGAGATGCAGGGATAGCGATGGATCTGTTGCAACACCTGATCACCATCTTTGCCGAGAACGGCTACGTCGCCGTGTTCATCGCGCTGATGATCTGCGGTGCCGGCCTGCCGCTGCCGGAAGACATCACCCTGGTCGCCGGCGGCGTGATCGCCGGGCTCGGCTATGCCAACGTGCATGCGATGTTCGCGCTGACGATGTTCGGCGTACTGCTGGGCGATGCGGCGATCTTCATGCTCGGCCACCACTACGGCGCGCGCATCCTGCAATGGCGGTTCGTGGCGCGCGTGCTGACCCCGGAGCGCTACGCCAAGGTGCAGGAAAAATTCGACCGCTACGGCAACCGCATGCTGTTCTTCGCGCGCTTCCTGCCCGGCATGCGGACCACCGTCTACCTCACCGCCGGCACCACCCATCGGGTGTCGTTCCTGCGCTTTCTGTTGATCGATACGCTGGCCGCGCTGATCAGCGTGCCGTTCTGGGTTTACCTCGGCTTCTTCGGCGCGGACAACCACGAGTGGCTGATGAAATGGATGCACCGCGGCCAGAGCAGCCTGTGGGTGCTGGTCGGTCTGCTCGTGCTGGTGGTGCTGGTGTCGTGGTGGCGGCATCGACGCCGCGCCCGCTGCGGGCTGGACTGAAGTCAGAACACCGGGGCAGCCGCCACGGCACACCCTGCCTTGCCGCGGCGCAAGGCAACGGCTGCGAGCGCAGCCGGTCCCTGCGGAACGCGTCGATCTCGACGGCACGCCATGCCAGCCCCTGTAGTTGAGCGCCAGCCGGACCTTCTTGCAGTAGTGCGACCAGTGCGGTTCGAAGAGAGTTGATCACGGTGGAAATTCGTGGCGCCGCAGGTACCGTTCGCAAGGCCACCTCGCCGCATGAGTGACTCGATCGCGCGGTTACACTGATCGCCACTCCAGCTGCCCGACCCCGATGCCCCTGCTTCGCCATCGTCCCGACAACTTCACCCTCGCCCTGCTCGCCACCGT
Source organism: Rhodanobacter sp. T12-5 (assembly GCF_008329435.1). Taxonomy (GTDB): domain Bacteria; phylum Pseudomonadota; class Gammaproteobacteria; order Xanthomonadales; family Rhodanobacteraceae; genus Rhodanobacter. The sequence continues at coordinate 288,665 of NZ_NPKN01000001.1, read as the reverse complement.
GCTGCTGGCTTCGCTGCTGCCGTGCCGGGGCGAGACGGCACGAGTGTTCGACGTATTCACCGATGGTGCGATCGCGCTGCTGTTCTTCCTGCACGGTGCCAAGCTGCCGCGCGCGGCGATCATGCGAGGCCTGATCCACTGGCGGCTGCACCTGACTGTATTTGCCGGCACCTTTGTGCTGTTTCCACTGCTGGGGCTCGCATTGCGGCCGCTCGGGCATGCATGGCTGACGCCTGAGCTTTATCTCGGCGTGTTGTTCGTGTGCACGCTGCCGTCGACGGTGCAATCGTCGATCGCATTCACCTCGATCGCCGGCGGCAACGTGTCCGCCGCGGTGGTCAGCGCGTCGATGTCGAACCTCATCGGCATCGTGCTGACGCCACTGCTGGTAGGCCTGCTGCTGGCCAGCCGTGGCGGCGGCACGTCATGGCACGGCGTGCTGGACATCGTGCTGCAGCTGCTGCTGCCGTTCGTGCTCGGGCATGTCGCGCGGCGCTGGATCGGCGGCTGGGTCGACCGGCACAAGCCGGTGCTCGGCTTTACCGACCAGGGCACGATCCTCTTGGTGGTGTACACCGCCTTCAGTGCCGCGGTGGTCGAGGGATTGTGGCGTGATACGCCGATCCCGGCACTGCTGTCCACGCTGGCGATGTGCGCACTGCTGCTGGCGCTGGTGATGCCCACGCTGACCTGGGCCGCGCGCCGGCTCGGTTTTTCGCGCGAGGATGAAATCACGATTGTCTTCTGCGGCTCCAAGAAGAGCATGGCCAGCGGCATCCCGATGGCGAAGATCCTGTTCGCCGGCCAGCTCGGCGGCCTCGGCGCGCTGGTGCTGCCGTTGATGATTTTTCATCAGCTGCAATTGATGGTGTGCGCGGTGGTGGCGCGCAGATATGCGGCACTTGGCAACGGCACGGATACCGAAGATCGCCACGAGGCCGATTGAATGTGGGAGCGACTTCAGTCGCGATGCTCTTGATGCACTTCGCTGCAGGCCATCGCGGCTGAAGCCGATCCCACAAGAGCCGGCGGCGTTACAGCCAGCGGCCGTAGCGGCGGATGTAGATCAGTTTCATCAGCTGGGTCAACACGCAGTAACTGACCAAGGTCAGCGCCAGCCATGCGAAGTACATTGGCGGCAGCGGCGACATGCCGATCTTCGCGCCGATCGCGCTGAACGGGATCAGCATGCCGACCACGATGATCGCGACGGTCAGTCCCAGCACCGGCGCGGACGCCACGCTCTGCAGAAACGGGATGCGCCGGGTGCGGATCATGTGCACGATCAGGGTCTGCGACAACAGGCCTTCGATGAACCAGCCTGACTGGAACAGCGACTGGTGTGCCGGCGAATTCGCACCGAAGTAGTGCCACATCAGCCAGAACGTGGTGATGTCGAAGATCGAGCTGACCGGGCCGATCCAAACCATGAAGCGGCCGATGTCGCCAGCATCCCACTTGCGCGGGCGGCTCAGGTATTCCTCGTCCATGCGGTCGAACGGGATCGACAGCTGCGAAATGTCGTACAGCAGGTTCTGCACCAGGATCTGCAGCGGCAGCATGGGCAGGAACGGCAGGAACGCACTGGCCACCAGCACGCTGAACACGTTGCCGAAGTTCGAACTGGCCGTCATCTTGATGTACTTCATGATGTTGCCGAAGGTGACGCGGCCTTCCAGCACGCCCTCCTCCAGCACCATCAGGTTTTTCTCCAGCAGGATGATGTCGGCCGACTCCTTGGCGATGTCGGTGGCGCTGTCCACCGAGATGCCGACATCGGCGTCGTGCAGTGCCGGCGCATCGTTGATGCCGTCGCCGAGGAAGCCCACCGTGTGGCCCAGGCGCTGCAACGAACGCACCACACGAGCCTTCTGCAGCGGCGACATCTTGGCGAACACTGTGACGCGCGCCACCAGCGCATCCAGTGCGACGTCATCGAGTGCCTCGATGTCGCGGCCCTGCACCGATTCGGCGACATCGAGCCCGACCTCGCGGCAAATCTTGCGGGTCACCGCCTCGTTGTCGCCGGTAACCACCTTCACCTGGACGCCGTGCTGGTGCAGAGCGCGGATCGCGGTGGCGGCGGAGTCTTTCGGCGGGTCGAGGAAGGCCAGGCAGCCGACCGCGATCAAGCCGTCCTCGTCGGCCACGCCATAGGCATGCGCGTGCGCCGGCTGCCGCCGTACCGCCACCACCAGCACGCGCAGGCCGTCCTCGTTGAGGCCGTGGGTCATCGCCTTGATCTCACGACGACGCGCGTCGGTCATCGGCTCGATCACGTCGCCGGTCTGTGCGAATGCGCAGATCGACAGCATCTCCTCGACCGCACCCTTGCAGATCAGCAGGTGCTCGCCGCCACCGTCGGCCACCACCACCGACATGCGCCGGCGCTGGAAGTCGAACGGGATCTCGTCGACCACGCGGTAGCGCATCGCCGCCGCCTCCAGGTCGCGGTGCGCCAGCACCGCCTTGTCCATCAGGTTCTTCAGGCCGGTCTGGAAGCGGCTGTTGAGGTAGCCGTATTCCAGCGCCTCGTCGGACTCCTCGCCATCGAGGTCGAGGTGGCGTTCCAGCACGATCCGGTCCAGCGTCAGCGTGCCGGTCTTGTCGGTGCACAGCACGTCCATCGCGCCGAAGTTCTGGATCGCGTTGAGCCGCTTCACCACGACCTTGCGCCGTGACATCGCCAGCGCACCCTTGGACAGGTTGGCAGTGACGATAAGCGGCAGCATTTCCGGGGTCAGCCCCACCGCGATCGACAGCGCGAACAGGAACGCCTCGGTCCAGTTGTGCTTGTCCAGCCCGTTGATCAGGAACACCACCGGCACCATCACCGCCATGAAACGGATCAGCAGCCAGCTCACCGAACGGATGCCGCGGTCGAAACTGGTCTGCACGCGCTGGCCGCTCATGCTGTGCGCCAGTGAACCGAGGTAGCTGCGTGCACCGGTCGCCAGCACCACCGCGACGGCGCTGCCGCTGACCACGTTGGTGCCCATGTAGCAGATGCCTGGCAACTCCAGCGGATCGCCGCGGATGCCAGCTTCGGCTCCCGCGACGGGCGCGGACTTCTCCACCGGCAGCGATTCGCCGGTAAGGATCGCCTGGCTTATGAACAGGTCCTTGGCGCTGAGCAGGCGCAGGTCGGCCGGCACCATGTCGCCCGCACCCAAATGCACGATGTCGCCGACGACCAGCTCGACCACCGGCACTTCGATTTGCTCGCTGTGGCCGTCGGAGGCGCGCCGCGTCACCGTGGCGGTATTGCGCACCATCGCCTTGAGCTTCTCGGCGGCACGCGATGAACGGAACTCCTGGGTGAAGCTCAGCACCACGCTGATGCCGACCATCACCGCGATGATCACCGGCCCGGTCAGGTCGCTGCGGTCGGTGAACAACTGCACGCCGGCCAGCACCAGCAACACCACGATGAACGGGTTCTTGAAGGCGCGCAGCAGCTGCAGCGACCAGTGCGGCGGTTTCTCGCGCGACACCTCGTTCGGCCCGTCGCGATGCAGCCGCGCGCCGATCTGGATTTCGTCGAGGCCTTGCGGCGTGCTCTCCAGCGTGGCCAGCACGGCGGCGGCATCGCGCAATGCCTGCTGCACCACGACCATCGGCACGCTCTTCGGGGCGACCTTGCCTGCCACCTTGCCGGCGGACGGATTGGAGTTCTTGTTCATGCTGCGCTTCTGTATATCGGATGCCGAATGCCGCGAAGCGCAGGCGGGTCAGTCCGCCGCCACACCGCGCTGTGCGGCCGCTGGTGCGGCCCATGCCCGGAGGTCGCTCCGATCTGGGGGAGGCCAGCCCTTGCGTCGGACGATGACGATCATCCGCGGCCGGAACCCAGCCGGCGATGCCGCGGCGCTTTCAAAAACGAGGCCGGCTCACGCCGTGCCGTCATCGGGCCGGAGTTGGCCGCACGCGGGAGTTCGACTACCACGGCAGCCTCATCGGCCCCACGTTGCAGCGGTGCGGGTACGGTCACATGGAATACCGGCGACGCGGCAGCGCCGCGACCCAGTACGGCACGCATGCCTGCGGCACGCAGGCGGAAAAATTCGCGAAGGAGCTTCATCGGCCCATCTCCTCGTAACGACGCCGGAGGCGTCGTCAGGGGTGGGCCGGACTTTCCCTAGATCAGGAAAGCACCAGCCGACCGCAGGCGGTCGCCGCAGGCGTTTTGCTTGTTTTGCTGTGCCGGCACCCGAAGCGAGCGGGTGTCGACGTTGCGACTAGGGTAAACGTCCATATGCCTTGGTTAGTCAGGACAGGAAGCCTGCCGGCGCAGCGCGCCGGAGGGCGCGCGCATTGTCGTGCTGCGCCGCGCAAGTGTCAACGCTTGCGCAAGCGAAAGTTTCTACGTGCCGCCGCCGCGGCGGTTCAGACCGGCGACTGCAGCATGAACCCGTTCCGCACGATCGGCGCGACCAGCCAGTGGTCGGCCAGCAGGAACGCGAACAACGCCATCAGATAGATGATGGAGTACTTGAACACCTTCATCGGGAACAGCTCGTCCGGCGGATTCAGCATCCGTACGGCGTAATACAGGAAGCCGATGTCGAGCACGATCGCGCCGCCGAGATAGATCAGCCCGCTCATGCCGGTCATGGCCGGCAGCAGCGTCACCAGTACCAGCAGCACGGTGTAGAACAGCACCTGCCAGCGGGTATAGACGATGCCGTGGGTGACCGGCAGCATCGGCACCTGCGCTCGCGCGTAATCGTCGCGGCGGAAGATCGCCAACGCCCAGAAATGCGGCGGCGTCCACACGAAGATGATCAGGCACAGCTGCAACGCGAACGGATGCAGCGCACCGGTCACCGCAGTCCAGCCCAGCACCGGCGGAATCGCGCCGGCGAGGCCACCGATCACGATGTTCTGCGGCGTCGCCCGTTTCAGGTAGGCGGTGTACACCAGCGCGTAACCGATCAGGCCGCCGAAGGTGAGCAGCGCAGTCAGCGGATTGACCAGCAACGCCAGCACCAGCATCGAGGCGATCCCCAGCAGTACCGCGAACACCAGCACCTGGCGAGGGGTCAGCGAGCCGGTTGCCAGCGGACGCCGCGCGGTACGCGCCATCAGCTTGTCGATGCGCTCGTCGATCAGGTGGTTGAACGCGGCGGCCGAACCGGAGGCCATCCAGATGCCGAGCGTGCCGAACACCAGCGCACGCCACGGCGGAATGCCCGGCACCGCCAGGAACATGCCGATCACCGCGCAGAACACCAGCAGCGCGACGACGCGCGGCTTGGTCAGCTGCAGATACTCATGGATCAGATTCATTTCAACGTCGCCCCAACGACAGGAACATCGATTCGTCATGCCGCGGCTGCGTGCGCGCCAGCGTGGCCAGCAAGGTGAACAGCAGCAAGGCCGCCACGCCATTGTGCGCGGTCGCCACCGCCAGCGGCAGCCCGAAGTACACGTTGCTGATACCAAGCAGCACCTGGCTCACCAACGCCAATGCGATCGCCACCGCGTACAGGCGCAGCCCGCGTCGCGCCAGCCGGGTCGCCAACCAGCCCAGATAGCAGAACACCACCAGCGCGCCGAGCCGATGCACGATCTGGATCGCGGTGCGCGCGGCCATGTCGAGCACGCCGCCTTCGTAATTGACGCCGATACCGCGCCACAGCACGAAGCCCTGGTGGAAATCGGTCGGCGGTGCCCACTGGTTCAGGCACTGCGGAAACGAACCCGGGCCATAGCCGCAAGCCAGTGCCGCGTAGTTGGCCGAGGTCCAGCCGCCCAGCGCGATCTGGCAGAACAACAGCACCAGACCGACCGTCACCAGCCGGCGCAGGTCGGCAAGACGGTTGTCCGCCGCGCCCACGCCGGCGAAACGCAGTGCTGCATAGGCGAGCAAGGCGAACGTGGTCATGCCGCCGAGCAGGTGCCCCGTCACCACCACCGGCTTGAGCAGCAAGGTGACCGTCCACATGCCGAGCATCGCCTGGAAGATGATCACCGCCAGCGCCAGCACGCTGATTCTCCACGCACCCGGCCGCGGCAGCCGCACTGCCGCGAACAGCGGCAGCGCGATCGCAAATACCGCCAGCAGCGACGACCACTGGTGCTCGCCGCGCATGTACAAACCCACACCGATCGCGGCAAACACCGCGCCGACGATCACCGCCAGCCGAGCGCGGGGCTTGCGCCAACTAGCCAACAGTGCCAGCAGCAGCACCATCACGCCGAGCGTGCCGGCGAGGAAGCGATGCACCTGCTCGCGCCATGCCTTGTGCGCCTCGTACGGGCGACCCGGAAAGGCCGCGTCGGCATGCGCCACCGCCTGTGCGTGTTGCGGCCAGGTCACCTGGCCATAGCAGGTCGGCCAGTCCGGGCAGGACAGGCCCGCGTTGGACAGCCGCACGAACGCGCCGAACATCACCAGCCCGAACGCGAACAATGCCGCGAACAGGGACAGCCAGCGCAGGATTTTCAGGGAGCGTGCCGACATCACTTGATCACCTTCACCATGTCCCGCAACAGTCCGGGACCGTCGAAGCCTGCCGGGTACAGCGACAGCGCGGTGCCGTTGGATTCCACCAGCACGACACTGACGGTGTCCGGCGTGGTCGGCACATAGGCTGCCAGTTTGCCTTCGACATCACGACCGAGCGTCCAGTACGTATTCATTGCCGCGCGCCGACCCGGATCGACCGGTGGCGCGCCGAGATAGAGCAGGCGCAGGCGCGACTGATTGCGATTGAGCATGAGCCGTGCCTTGGCGATGCCGGTCAGCGTCTCGAAACACCGTGCGGCGCAGTCCGGACCAGCCAGGGCGATCAGGGTGAGCCGCGGTTCGCTGTCGCGCCACGGCCACAATGTGCCGTCATCCAGACGCACCTGCAGCTTCTCGTCGACGAAATTGCGCTGCGGCAGAATCGGCTCGCCGTTGCCCTTGGTACCGGGCTGCCACCCACTCCAGGAGAGCAGGCCGGCGACGATCATCGGCGCGGCAAACACCAGCGCGATCAGCAGCAGGAACCTTCGGCTTTTGCGCAGGGCGGCGGGATCAACTTCTTTCATCGGAGGTCATCGGGTTCGTGGAATCAGGATTTGCGCGGCTTGCGCTTGCGATGCAGCACCAGCAGGATCACCACCGCAGCGAGCGCGAAGGTGAACCACTGGAACGCATACGCGCGGTGCCGCGCCGGCGGCATCGAGGAAAAATCGAGGGTGTGCACGCGCACGTAGATCGAGGCCGGGTCGGCGTCCAGCGCCAGCAGCCGCGGATACAGCGGGCGACCGAGATCGCGGGCGATTTCCGCCGGATCCATGAAGATGCTGTTTTTCGGCCAGCGGGTCTGTCGCGACAGCGCATCGCCGCCCATCTCGAAACCCACCGGCGGCGGCGGCACGTACAAACCTTGCAGGCTGACCTCGGCGGTCGGCAGCGGCGGCAGTTGCGGTGTCTTGCCATTGCCGTTGCCGGGCAGGAAGCCAAGGTCGACCAGCAGCAACTGCGATTGGCCGTGCAGCGCGAAGGGAGCGAACACCTCCACACCGCCGCGTCCGTCATGCTTCGGGTTGTCCAGCAGGTACAGGCGGTCGGCGAGATAGTGGCCGCGCACCCGTACCCGCGGAAAACCATCGGCCGGCGGCGCCTCGGCCACCTTGGCGAAGTCCTGCAGCGGTGCCGAGACCGATGCGGCATACCGCCGCAGAAGTGCTTCCTTGAAGTCGGCGCGATGCAGCTGCCAGACGCCCAAACGTATGAACAGCAAGGCTCCGGCCACCGTCAGCAGCAAGGCCCACCACGATGGACGGCGAAATCCGCTCACGCGGAGTGCCTGCCACCGGCCGCTATACTGCCCCTGTCGAAATGGTTCGGATCAATCACGTGGAAACCGTCTATAAATATGCGCTGGTGGCGTTGCTGCTGGTGGTGATTTTCAGCCTCGGCCAGGCGCTGTACTTCATGATGACCGACAAGGACGACGACAAGCGCACGGTGTGGGCCTTGACCCGTCGCATCGGCTTGTCGCTGCTGCTGATCGGCATGGTTGCGCTCGGCATCTGGATGGGTTGGCTGCACCCGCACGACGTCGGCCAGTAATTGTAACGGCTGCGCCGACACGCTGCTCCCGCCGCGACAAATCGCGCGGCGCAACAGATGGCGCCACTGACGTCCGAAACAGGTGTGCCAAAGAACAAAAAGCCCGCCATTGGCGGGCTTTTTGTTGTGAATCGCATCGAGATGTCCGTGAGTCGCGGCTCTTGTGAAGAGTCCGGCCATGGCGAGGGCATGGATGCCCGAGTTGAGGCAACGCAGGAGCGGTTGCCCGATGGCCGGCTTTTTGCCCTTCGCGAAACGGACGTCGCGTCAAAGAATGTAAACGAACATGAACAGGCCGAGCCAGACCACGTCGACGAAGTGCCAGTACCACGCCACCGCCTCGAAGCCGAAATGGTGTTCCTTGTTGAAATGCCCCTTCAGCACGCGCAGCCAGATCACCGCCAACATGATCGTACCGAGCGTCACGTGCAGGCCGTGGAACCCGGTCAGCAGGAAGAAGGTCGAGCCGTAGACGCCGCTGTGCAGGGTCAGGTTGAGCTCCTTGTAGGCCTCCATGTACTCGTGTGCCTGGAAGTACAGGAAGGTCGCGCCCAGCAGCACGGTCAGTCCCAGGAACAACAGGATCTTGCCGCGATGGCCGGCGCGCAACGCATGATGCGCAATCGTCACGGTGACGCTCGAGGTAAGCAGGATCAGCGTATTCAGCAGCGGCAGGCCCCATGCCGGCACGGTGCTGAAGGCACCACCGATATGTTCCGGGCCATTGCCGGCGCTGGCACCCCAGGATGCAGCGTAGTCGCTCCACAGGAACTGGTGGGTCAGCGTGCCGTGACCATGGCCGCCAAGCCACGGCACCGAGAACATGCGGATGTAGAACAGCGCACCGAAGAACGCGCCGAAGAACATCACCTCGGAGAAGATGAACCACATCATGCCCATGCGGAACGAGGTGTCGACCTGGTGGTTGTAGTTGCCGCCCATCGACTCGTGGATCACCGAGCGAAACCAGCCGAAGAACATCGCCAGCACGCCGATCACGCCGACGGTCAGCACGGTCTTGCCGAAACCGGATTCGCCGGGCTCGGCATTCAGCCAGTGCGCGGCGCCGAACACGGTGGTGAACATGACCACTGCGGCCACGAAAGGCCAGTAGCTCTTGGCCGGAACAAAGTAAGCGTCGTGCTGCTGACCCATGGTGTAACCCCGTGGATTTCTCTTGATGACTTTTGCCCCGTCATGTTGCCCGGGGAACTGCATGCCGATCGATGCCAACCTGACCGGTCGAAAAAAACGTGTGGCAACCCGCGATACGACTATTTCATCAGCAGTATCTGCAGGAACGAGATCAGGAAGAAGAACAGCACGATCACGACCAGCACCGTCACTGTCCGTCGCACGCCCCTGCGGCGATCGTCGCCGTGTCCGCCCATGGTGTGATCCGCTGTCGATTGCATCATGTCGCCCTGCTCGCTGCATCGCTCCGGCCGGTCATGGCCGGGCGATGCCGTGGATGGATCAGTCGTTCACGTGACCGTGTGCCAGCTCGTCGTCGTGGATCACCGGCGGCACCTCGAAGGTGTGGTGCGGCGCCGGCGACGGCACCGTCCACTCCAGGCCCTTGGCGCCTTCCCACACGCGGTCGGTGGCCTTCTTCTTGGAGAAGAACACGCAGTGGATCAGCACGCCGATGAAGATCAGCTGGGTGGCGCCGAACAGGAAGCCGCCGATCGAGCTGATCATGTTGAAGTTGGCGAACGCTACGTTGTAGTCGGGGATGCGGCGCGGCATGCCCGCCAGGCCCAGGAAGTGCTGCGGGAAGAACAGCACGTTGACCCAGATCACGCTGTTCCAGAAATGCACCTTGCCCCAGAACTCGCTGTACATGTTGCCGGTCCACTTCGGCAGCCAGTAGTAGGCGGCACCGATGATCGCGAACAGCGCACCGGTCACCAGCACGTAGTGGAAATGCGCCACCACGAAATAGGTGTCGTGATACTGGAAGTCGGCCGGCACCAGCGCCAGCATCAGGCCGGAGAAGCCACCGATGGTGAACAGGATGATGAACGCGATCGCGAACAGCATCGGCGTCTCGAACGTCATCGAACCGCCCCACATGGTGGCGACCCAGTTGAACACCTTCACGCCGGTCGGCACCGAGATCAGCATGGTGGCGTACATGAAGAAGATTTCGGCGCCCAGCGGCAGGCCCACCGCGAACATGTGGTGCGCCCACACGATGAACGACAGGAACGCGATGCAGGCGATCGCGAACACCATCGCCTTGTAGCCGAAGATCGGCTTGCGCGCGAAGGTCGGCACGATTTCCGAGATGATCCCGAATGCCGGCAGGATCATGATGTAGACCTCGGGATGGCCGAAGAACCAGAAGATGTGCTGGTACAGCACCGGGTCGCCGCCGCCGCCCGGGTTGAAGAAGTTGGTGCCGAAGTACTTGTCGGTCAGCAGCATCGTCACTGCACCAGCCAGCACCGGCATCACGGCGATCAGCAGGAAGGCGGTGATCAGCCAGCTCCACACGAACACCGGCATCTTCAGCAGATCCATGCCGGGCGCGCGCATGTTGAGGATGGTGGCGATGATGTTGATCGCGCCCATGATCGAGCTGATGCCCATCAGGTGGATCGCGAACACCACGTAGGCCAGCGAATCGCTCTGCAGCGACAGCGGCGGATACATGGTCCAGCCGCCGGACGGGCCGCCACCCGGCAGGAACAGGGTGGACAACAGCAGAATGAAGGCGAACGGCAGGATCCAGAACGACAGGTTGTTCATGCGCGGCAACGCCATGTCCGGCGCGCCGACCATCAGCGGGATCATCCAGTTACCGAGGCCGACGAAGGCCGGCATGATCGCGCCGAAGATCATCACCAGCGCGTGCATCGTGGTCAGCTGGTTGAAGAAGTACGGCTCCATCAGCTGCAGGCCTGGCTTGAACAGCTCGGCGCGGATCAGCATCGCAAAGCTGCCGCCGATGAAGAACATCGTCAGCGCGAAGACGAGGTACAGCGTGCCGATGTCCTTGTGATTGGTGGACATGCACCAGCGCTGGAAGAAACCTTTCGGCGCGCCGTGGTGATCGTCGTGCTGATCATGGGTGGCTGCGTAGGACATGGCCTTGCACCTCTAACCTGAAATATTGAATGCGACTGCGAAAAAAATGTGTGGGAAGCGCGGGCGACGAAAAGCTCAGCCCTTGCTGCCGTGGGCCGGAACGGCGACGACCTGGGCAGTGGCTTGCGGTGCGGCGGCAGTGGAGGCCGCCGCCGGCGCCGGTGCCGCGGCGGGTGCAGCGGACTTCGCCTCCTGTCCGGCCAGCCACGCGGCGAAATCGGCCTTGGACTTCACCACCACCACGATCGGCATGAAGCCGTGATCCTGGCCGCAGAGCTCGGCGCACTGGCCGCGATAGGTGCCCGGCGTGGTGAAGTTCGCCCACGCGGCATTGATGATTCCGGGGATCGCGTCGATCTTCCAGCCGGTCGCCGGCACCCACCAGGAGTGGATCACGTCGCCGCTGGTGATCACGAAGCGGATCTTGGTGTCGACCGGCACCACCAGCGGCTTGTCGACATTCAGCAGGTAGGTATTTTCGTCGCCGACCTTGACCGCAAACGGGTCCATGCCCGAACCGAGCTGGCGGGTCTGGTTGCTCTGCGAATCGAGCTTGGACATGAAGCCGACCTTGTCGATCGACTTGCCCATGTAGTCGACGTAGTCGTAGCGCCACTTCCACTGGTAGCCGGTGACCTTGACCGTCATCTGCGACCCGGTGGTGTCGGCCCAGGTGGTGAGGCCGCCGGTGGCCAGATAGGCCAGGGTGATCAGGATCAACACCGGGATGGTGGTCCAGACCACTTCCACCATGGTGTTGTGCGACCACTTCTCTGCCACCGCGCCGCGCGATTTGCGGAAGCGGAACATCGCGATGAACATCGCGCCGAACACCAGCACGCCGATCACGGTGCAGACGGCGAGCGAGATGTTGTTCAGGTGGTATGGCACCGGTGACCAGGTGCTCGCGCCGCGTTCCATGTTCAGCTGCCACGGACCGGGAGCGGCCAGGGCCACGCTGCCGAACGACGCAAGGGCGAAAGCCGCCGCTGCCATGAGTGATCGCCTGATGCCGCCAGATGTCATGTCTTGCACCTTTGTTGAACCTACTTGCGCAGCTGGTTGAAATCGGCCAGCAACACCATGAGTTTTCTCGACAGCTCGACGCGTTCCTGTTCCGCCAGGAAAGCGCCGATCTCCAGCTCGCGCCCGTGCGACGACAGCAGCAGGCGCTGACGCCCGTTGCCCGGCTCCAGCAGCACGCGCACCCAGTACGACTGGAAACGCATGCGGCGCCGGCCCGGCAACGACTGCACCTCCAGCGACGAAGCGTCGAGGGTGATGCGTTCGCTGCGATCGCCGGCCCGCCAGGCCACGCTCAAGGCGATGGCCACGGCGGCGGATTCAACCAGGGCAAACAGCGGAGCGAACACATTCCCCTGCCATGCACCCAGTCCAGCCGTCATCAGCACCAGCGCCACCAGAATCATGATCAATCGACGCAGACCGCGTCGGCTGAGCGTGCGATTGGGCTTGAGCCACATCGTCACGCGCGGCAAGCCGGCGGTAGCTGGTCGAAGCACGATCATGGGGATCCGGCGTGCCTGGAACAGCGGAATGATAGGCCGCGGCGACGCGGCGGGCAAGATTGTCGCACCCGGCTGACCTGGATCAAGTCCGCAAGGCAGGCTGCCGAACCATCCCGCGAAGCGCCACGAAGCGCACGGCAGCAACGCATCCGGGTCGCCGCCCCGCCCCAATCCGCAGCGTCCAGCGTACAATCCCGCGCTCTCCTCCGCAGCGGCGGATCTTTCGCGATGTGCCCGTGACCCAGCCCATTCTCAGCCCCGAACTCCCCGTCGACAGCACGCCCGCGCGCGCGCGCATCACCGCCGCCTGGCTGCGCGACGAGACTGAAGCCGTCAACGACCTTCTCGCCCAGGCCACCCTGCCGCCGGTCGAACGCGAGCAGGTGATCGACGTCGCCGCCGGCCTGGTCTCGCGCGTGCGTGCGCGCTCGAAAGACCAGAGCGCCGTCGAATCCTTCATGCGCCAGTACGACCTTTCGTCCGAAGAGGGCGTCTTGCTGATGTGCGTGGCCGAGGCGCTGCTGCGCATCCCGGACAAGGCCACCGCCGACAAGCTGATTCGCGACAAGCTCGGCGAGGCAAACTGGAAGAAGCACCTGGGCCAGAGCGAATCGCTGTTCGTCAACGCCTCGACCTGGGGCCTGATGCTCACCGGCCATCTGGTGAACCTGGCCGAAGACACCCGCCACGACTTCACCGGTGCATTGAAGCGACTGGTCGGCCGCGCCGGCGAACCGGCGATCCGCCTCGCGGTGCGCCAGGCGATGCGCATCATGGGCCACCAGTTCGTGATGGGCCGCAGCATCGGCGAAGCGCTGGACCGCTGCGCGAAGAAGGAATACGCGATATACCGCTATTCCTATGACATGCTGGGCGAGTCCGCGCTGACCGGCGAAACCGCCGAGCGCTACCAGGAAGACTACCGCCGCGCGATCGCCGCGATCGGCGCGCGCGGCCCGTTCGCCAACCACACCGACGCGCCGTCGATCTCGGTGAAGCTGTCGGCGCTGCATCCGCGCTACGAAGTGATGAAGCGCGAACTGGCCCGCCGCCAGCTCACCGAGAAGCTGCTGGAACTGTCGCAGCTGGCGATGAAACACGGCATCGCGCTGTCGGTCGACGCCGAGGAAGCCGATCGGCTGGAACTGTCGCTGGACATCATCGGCGACGTCTTCGCACATCCGTCGCTCGAGGGCTGGAACGGCCTGGGCATCGTGGTGCAGGCGTACGCCAAGCGCACCCCGTTCGTGATCGACTGGCTGATCGAGACCGCGCGTGCGGCAAATCGTCGCTGGTACGTACGCCTGGTCAAGGGCGCCTACTGGGACGCCGAGATCAAGCGCGCGCAGGAGACCGGCCTGGCCGGCTACCCGGTGTACACGCGCAAGCCGAACACCGACGTGTCCTACCTCGCCTGCGCGCGCAAGCTGTTCGACGCCGGCAGCGAGCTGATCTATCCGCAGTTCGCAACCCACAACGCGCACACCATCGCCGCCGTGCATCACGTCGCGCGCGGCCGCCCGTTCGAATACCAGCGCCTGCACGGCATGGGCACCGACCTGTACGCCGAGGTGATCGGTCCGCAGAACTTGAACGTACCGTGTCGCGTGTATGCGCCGGTCGGCACCCACGAAGACCTGCTGCCGTACCTGGTGCGCCGCCTGCTCGAGAACGGTGCCAACACCAGCTTCGTCAACCGCGTCGTCGACGAGACATTGCCGGTGCGCGAGCTGGTCGCCGACCCGTGCGAAACCGTGCGCGGCTTCGCATCCATCCCGCACCCGCGCATCCCGCTGCCGGTCAATCTGTATGGCGAACTCCGGAAGAACTCCATGGGTATCAACTTCTCCAACGACAACGAACTGAAAACCATGGCCGACGCAGTCAATGCGAACGCGGGCCCGTGGACCGCCACCCCGCTGGTGCCGGGCGCGAACGCCAGCGGCCCGACCGTGCAGGTGAGCAATCCCGCCGATCGCCGCCAAAACGTGGGCAGCTACGTCAGCGCCGACAGCGCCACTGTCGATAAGGCACTGGCCAACGCCGTCGCCGCCCAGCCGAACTGGGATCGCCTCCCCGCAGCCAGTCGCGCAGCCATCCTCGAACACGCCGCCGAGCAGCTCGAAGCGCGCCGCGGCGAATTCATCGCGTTGTGCGTGCGCGAAGCCGGCAAGAGCCTGCCCGACGCGATCGCCGAGATCCGCGAGGCCGCCGATTTCCTGCGCTACTACGCGACCATGGCGCGCCGCCTGTTCGGCCAGCCGGAGCAGTTGCCCGGGCCCACCGGCGAAACCAATCAACTGTTGCTCACCGGCCGCGGCGTGTTCGTCTGCATCAGCCCGTGGAACTTCCCGCTGGCGATTTTCATGGGCCAGATCAGCGCCGCACTGGCTGCCGGCAACAGCGTGATCGCCAAGCCGGCCGAGCAGACCTCGCTGATCGGCCACGCCGCGATCAAGCTGCTGCACGAGGCCGGCATCCCGCTCGACGTGCTGCAGTACCTGCCCGGCGACGGTGCCGTCGTCGGTGCCGCGTTGACCAGGGACCCGCGCGTGGCCGGCGTCGCCTTCACCGGTTCCACCGACACCGCCTGGGCGATCAACCGCGCGCTCGCCGCGCGCAACGCCCCGATCGCCGCGCTGATCGCCGAAACCGGCGGCCAGAACGCCATGATCGCCGACTCCTCCGCCCTGCCCGAGCAGATCGTCAAGGACGTGATCGCCTCGGCGTTCCAGTCCGCCGGCCAGCGTTGCTCGGCCGCGCGCGTGCTGTTCGTGCAGGAGGACATCGCCGACAAGGTCTGCGCCATGCTCACCGGCGCGATGGCCGAGCTGAAGGTTGGCGACCCGGGCCAGCTGTCCACCGACGTGGGCCCGGTGATCGACGAGGACGCCCTGAAGATCCTCGTCGACCACGCCGCGCGCATGGACAAGGAGGCGAAGAAGATCGGCGAGGTCGCGCTCGATCCGGCGACCACCGCGCACGGCACCTTCTTCGCCCCGCGCGCCTACGAAATCCCCTCACTCGCCACTCTGACCCGCGAAATCTTCGGCCCGGTGCTGCACGTGATCCGCTGGAAGGGCAGCGAGCTGGCGCAGGTCGTGGACCAGATCAACGCCACCGGCTACGGCCTCACTCTCGGCATCCACAGCCGCATCGACGACACCGTCGACTACATCGCCAGCCACGCCCGCGTCGGCAACTGCTACGTCAACCGCAACCAGATTGGTGCGGTGGTCGGGGTGCAGCCGTTCGGTGGCGAACGCCTGTCCGGCACCGGCCCCAAGGCCGGCGGCCCACACTACCTGCTGCGCTTCGCCGGCGAGCGCACGCTCACCATCAACACCACCGCCGCCGGCGGCAACGCCTCGCTGCTGACGATCGGCGAATAAGGGGCGGGGGCGGAGGCGCAGTCACGCTTCCGCCCCGGCAGCCTCGCGAACCGCCTGCGGCAGTCGCGCGGCACACGGATGTCGGTCCGACGGATGTTCGGCATACTGCAGGCATCCTTTGCCTGGACGATGGCATGCCGCACGAAACCCCCACCACCGAGAATTCCGACGACACCGGCCTCACCGGCATCCTGCAGCGACTGCGCTCTGCCCAGGCGGCGGACCCGATGCCATCCTGGGCGATCCGCGCCGGCCGACTGCATGCGCTGGAAACCATGCTGCGCGAACAGCGCGGCGCGTTTGCCGCGGCGATCAGCGCCGATTTCGGCCAACGACCGGTCGAAGAGACCGATCTGCTGGAAGTGTTTCCCAGCCTGTCCGCCATCCGTCATGCCCTGCGCCATGGCCGACGCTGGATGCATCCGCGGCGTTCGTTCGCCGGGCTGGCGTTCCTGCCTGCGCGCAATGAACTCATGCCGCAGCCGCGCGGCGTGGTCGGCATCATCGTGCCGTGGAACTATCCGCTCTACCTGGCCGTGGGCCCGCTGGTCGATGCGTTGGCCGCGGGCAATCGCGTGATGCTGAAGATGAGCGAGTACACGCCGCGCTTCTCGGCGCTGTTCGCCGAACAGGTCGCGCGCAGCTTCTCCCCAGACGAAATCGTGGTGGTGACCGGCGACGCCGGAGTGGCGCAGGCGTTTTCGACGCTGCCGTTCGACCATCTGCTGTTCACCGGCTCCACCGCGGTAGGCCATCACGTGATGCGTGCGGCCGCCGCCAACCTCACGCCGGTGACGCTGGAGCTGGGCGGCAAGTCGCCCGCGATCATCGGCCCGGGCGCGCGCTTCGAACATGCGGTGGAACGCATCATGTTCGGCAAACTGGTCAACGCCGGGCAGACCTGCATTGCGCCGGACTATGTGCTGCTGCCGCGCGCACGCATGCAGGATTTCATCGACAAGGCCAGCCGTGTGACGGCGGCGATGTATCCACAGCTGCAGCAGAACAGGCAATACGCGAGCATCGTTTCCGACCGCCAGTACGAACGCCTGGTCGGCCTGCGTGACCATGCGCTGGCAGCTGGCGCCCAGCTCCATCCCCTGAGCGAGGCCGCTGACGATCCGGCGCGCCGATTGCTGCCACCGCAATTGCTCAGCGCCGTCACCGGCGACATGGCGGTGATGCGCGAGGAGATCTTCGGCCCGCTGCTGCCGCTGCTTCCCTACGATTCATTGGACGAAGCGATTGCCTGGGTGGCCGCGCGTCCGCACCCGCTGGCGTTGTATCTGTTCGAGCAGAATCGGACTTTGGTCGACAAGGTGCTGGCGAACACCACAGCCGGCGGCGTCAGCGTCAACGACACGCTGTACCACATCGCCCAGCATGGCCTGCCGTTCGGCGGCGTCGGCGCCTCAGGCATGGGCGGTTATCACGGCGAGGCGGGCTTCCGCACGTTCTCGCACATGAAGCCGGTGTTCCGCCAGGCACGGCTGAACGGTGCCGGCCTGCTCAACCCGCCCTACGGCGGCCGTTTCAGACGAATGGTCGACCTGCTGCTGCGGCGCGGCTGATCACTTCACGGCCGATCACTTCACGGGATCTCGAATATCCATTTTTTGCTTGGGGATTTCGAGGTTCACTTTACGAGACTCGAAAAAAAACCTCCCCGCGAACGGGAAGGTTTTTGTTTTGGACGTCCATTTCAACAAACGTCGCGCTGGCGTCAAGACGTCAGAACTTGTACACCGCCGACAGGCTCAGCAGGTTGCCATAGTCGTCCGAGTAGCCGGTCAGGACGTCGCCGGTGGCGCTGACCGAACCATTGATGCGCGCCTTGTTGACGAAGATGTGCGCGTATGAGGCGTTGATCTGGAAATGCTCGCTGGCGGTGTAGCCGATGCCGACGGTGGCGAGCTTGCGCGTTTCGTCAGGCACGCGCGGATCACGCAGGCTGTCCGATGTCGGCGTGGTATCCAGCGCCACGCCTGCACGCAGGGTGACCTTGTCGTTGACGTAGTAGTCGCCGCCAACCGAGACATACCAGCTGTTTTTCCAGTTGAAGTCTTGCTCGCTGGCCGGCTGCGCCGGGTTGTCGTAGGTCACCTTCAGCTGCTTGAACACGTCCCACTTGGTCCACGCCACGTCCGCGCCGATGCCGAACTTCTCGGCCTGATGCCAGTAGCTTAGGCTGGCCGTGGCCGGGGTAGTGAAGCCGGCTGTGCCATTGGTGTGCGTGAACGGCGTGCCGCCGCCGAGCAGCGGGGCCACGGCCGGATTGGACAGCAGGGCGGCGACATTCGCTGGTACCTGGAAGTTGGCCGTGCCATGAAGTGTGTGATCGATCTTGGAACGGTAGTTGAAAGCCAGCTTGTCCTGCGTGGTCAGCTTCCAGTACGCACCGAGCTGCCAGCCATAGGCCCAGTCGTCACCGGTGATGCGGGCATAGCCGTCCGAACCCGGCGGCACCACCGCACCGACCTGCGCTGCCAGCGCCTGCGCCGTCGCCGGATCGAGCTGGCCAGCCGCTGCAGCCTGCTGGATCAGGCCCAGGCCGACCATGTTGAAGTTGATCGCATTGGTCAGCTCGGCACTGGTCCTTTGCGCGATGACGCTGGCACCGAGGCTGAAGCTGTCGGTGACGTCGAACGAACCGGACAAGGTCGCATCGAGCGACTCGAACTTGGACTTGATCGCGTTATAGCGACCGACCCAGTTCTTGTCGTATTCGGTCTGGAAACCGAACGGCACCGAGAAACCCGCACCGACATGCACGCGGTCGCTGACCTGGGTGGCGAAGAACAGCGCCGGCACCGGCAAGGTGGTACCGGCGTCGCCGCCGTTGCCGCCGCTGATCGGGCGGCCCAGCGCATCATGCGCGCTGCCGTGGAACTTGGTGCTGAAATTGATGCCGGTGACGTCAGCCTGCAGGTAGGTGCCCTTGAGGTCGCTCATCGCGGCTGGATTGTTCGTCACCACCGAGACATCGCCACCCGCCGTGGCGGAGCCGGCATACGCACGGCCCAGCCCCATGGCACTGTTTTCCTTGAGCTGGAAGGCACTGGCGCTGGCAAGACCCGGCACGAGCGCGCCGACAACAGCCACACTCAACACGGCCAACGCGAGCGGACGGGCAGCGCCCGGGAAGGAACGGAAAGACTTGTGCATCGCTTGCTCCTGCTTATCTGTGGTGCGACTCGGAATTAAATGAGGTGCGGCGACAAACCCCGAATTCATACGCGCGTTTGAAGCCCCTGTGCCGCACTCTGCCCGCTAGTACGGGGCGTTGCAAGTGCAGTCGCAACATTCAGCTAACAAATGAAATGCAGCTGACGCCGTTCGGCCATCGCCGACCTGCCGTCCGATTCGCGGCTCCATAAACGGCGGGCAGGTCGCCTGCCGCGCTGCTACCCTGAGCGATCCCTCAGCGCGGGCGCTTTCGGTGCCCTCTCCGTTTCTTTGGCAGGAGTTGTCATGCAGTGTTTCGTATACGCCAGCCTGCGCAAGGTCGACAGCTACGTGTGGCTGGCACGGCGAGATGCGTTCGACGTACTGCCCGAGTCGCTCATGCTGCTGCTGGGCGAGCTGCGTTTCGTGATGGAGGTGCACCTGGACGAGCAGCGCAGGTTGCCGGTCGAGGACACCGCACAGGTACTCGACCATCTGAGCACGCAGGGCTGGCACCTGCAACTGCCGCCGCAGGAGACCCTCGCTGCCGCCAACCAACTCCCTTACACGCATTCGCCGCAGGACGATCGTGATGAGTGAATCGAGCGCCGGTTAACACTTGGTTACCGCCTGCACATCCAACGATTTCTATACTGCCGACATGACCCAGCCCAAATCGCGCCGCCGACCGCCTTTCCTGCAAGCCCTTGCCTGGTTCATTCCCGGCCTGCTCGCCGTCTCCGCCGCCGGGCTGGCCAGCCATCCGCTGACCCTGATTCCGCTGCTGCTGGCCAATGCGCTGACCATGGCCGCGATCTGTCACGCGATCGGTTTCGATCCAGAACCGCGCTTCGGTCGAACCGTCTTGCGCCGCGGCGCCGCGCACCTGGTGATGTTCACCGGCTATACGGTGCTGGTGTTCGTGCTGGTCGCGTGGCCGATGCTGCAGTTGAGCCAGGCGCCAAGCCTCAGCGCCGCGCTGATCCTGGCAGCCGCGCTGGTACTGGCGCTGGCGGCGCTGTGGCGACTGTGGCCTGCATTCGGATTGGTGTTCGTCTGGGACGATGCCTATCCCGGGCAGCGCGATGGCTCGTGGATTTTCACCGCCACGTTGCGCTGCATCGCATTCAGTCGTCATCTGTCGCGTGAAGAGCGCTTCTTCAGCCACTTCCTGCCATCGGCGTTGGCGTTGCTGGTGCTGGCCTTCGGCGCGATAGCACTGACCGGACTGTACGGCGTGCTTCCCTCCGAGCCGCGCATCGCCGCGCTGGCGATTTACGGCGTCGTGCTGCTGCCGCTGGGTTGCCTGGTCATTGCCAACCGGACGCTGCGGGCGCTGCTGTGCGAACGCCATGGCAAGCACAAGCAATCCGCCCGGAATCCGGCGACCGCTCCCGGCCCGGCCGCGGCGATCGTTCCCTTGAGCGAGCAGGAGCGTACCCCCGGCACTCGCGAACAGGCCGAAGCCTTGTTGGCGGCCACTCGCCAGGGCGACATCGAACGTGCGCTGGCACTGGTCGACGCGGGTGCCGATCCCGACACCACGCCGGGCGCCGACGATCGCGACCAGCGTCCGGTGCTGATGCTGGCGGCGTTGCTGCCCGATACCCGGCTGTTGCGCGCACTGATCGCCAGGGGCGCCGACGTGAACCGTGCCAGCGGCGGCATCACCCCCTTGCTCGCGGCCACCCGCGACAGCTGGCACGGTCGCGCCGAGGCCGTGCTGACCCTGCTCGCCAACGGCGCCAGCCCACTGGTCGTCGATGCCGAAGGCAACACCGCGCTGCATGGTGCGGTGCTGAGCGTCGATGCCGGCGTCGCGGCGATGTTGCTGGACGCGTCGGCCCCGATCAATGCACTCAACAAGGCCGGCGTCAGTCCGCTGACCACCGCCTGCCGCGCCGCCAACTGGCCGCTGGCAAAGTTCCTGCTGGAACATGGTGCCAAGCCGGCGCCTGCCGATGGCGAGCCGGCCCTGGTCGCCGCCGCCGGCATCGCCGATGACGATGTCGCCGGGGTCAAGCTGCTGCTCAAGCATCGTGCCGCAGTCAACGCGGTCGATGCGCGCCACCGGCATGCGTTGCTGAGCGCCGCCGCCGAAGGCCACGAACAGATCGCGCGCGCGCTGTGTGCGGCCGGCGCCGACGTCAACTTGGCCGATCAGAACGGCAGCACCGCGCTGATGGAAGCCGCCCGCGCGGGTGCCTGCGGCATCGTGCAGCTGCTGGCCGAGGCGCAGCCCGATGCGCGCGCGCGCGACCACCATGGTCGCGACGCGCTGACCCTGGCCTGCCAGTCGCCGCATGCGAAAGGCGAAACCGTGCGCGCGCTGCTGTCGCTCGGTGCCGAGCCGAAGACTCCCGGCAGCGATGGCCGCAGCGCGCTCGATCACGCCGCCGGTGCCGGCCGCTGGGATCTGGTCGCGCTGCTGGATCCCGACACGCCGCTGCCGGCCAGCCTCAGCCAGGACGTGCTGGCCGTGGACGCCGACACCCCGGCGCACCTGCTGGATGCGTTGCGCTTCGGCCACTGGGCGATCGTGTCGGGTTTTGGCGACCGCGTGCGCGAGTGGCCGCAATCGCAGCTGGCGCAGCTGTATCTGGACCTGGCGACACCGGGGCTGGCCGCTGGCCGCCGCTGGCTGCTCGACCACGGCCTCGATGCCGAGGCGCGACTGGAAGCACCGCGGGTCGACGATGCCGAAACGGGCGAGTCGCCGCCACCGCCGCCGCTCGGTCGACGCCTGTTCGATGCCTTGCTGCAGCAGTTGCCGAACTCGACCGAAGCACTGGACGATCTGCTGCAGGCTGGCGCAAGCCCGGCTGGCGCCGGCCTGCTGGCCCAGGCGCTGACACGTCTGGGCAGCGCCGCCCAAGGCACCGCGCTGGCGCTGAACCTGCTCGAACGTGGCGCCGATCCGTTCGGCTCCGACGCGCGCGAACGCACGCCACTGCACCTGGCGGTGGTCCACGCGCAGCCGGAGTTGCTGCAAGCCCTGCTGGCCCGTGGCTGCGATCCGAACACGCGCGACCGCGAAGGCCGCACGCCGTTGTTTGCCGCACTCGAACATGGCGCGCAGGCGCTGCCGCTGGTACGCGCCTTGATCGCCCATGGCGCCAATCCCGAGGCTACCGATGCGAACGGCGAAACGCCGTTGGGGCTGGCCCTGGAGCATCCGGCCGTCGAGCGCTGGCTGGATTGGCGCGACTGGCCGCGTCCGCATCGCCCGCTGCGCGCCAGCGACCTGCCTGCTGCGGCCGCGGTCGGCGCGCTGGCTACCGTGCAACGCCTGCTCGAACTCGGCTTCGCGGTCGACACCCGCGACGACCAGGGTGCAACCGCCCTGCTGCGCGCCTGCGGTGCCGGGCATCGCGAATGTGCCGCGCACCTGCTCGAAGCCGGCGCCGATCCGTCGATGGCGGCACGCAGCGGAGTGACTCCGCTGGCAGCCGCGGTCGCGGCGCGGCGCGAAGCACTGGTCGAACTGCTGCTGCAACGTGGCATTGCCGTCGACCAGCGCCTGCCGAACGACGCCACCGCGTTGATGGTGGCCGCGGCGATGGGTTACCCGGAAATTCTCGAGCGCCTGCTCGACGCCGGAGCCGACGTCAATGCCGTCGACGCGAGCGCCCGCAGCGCGCTGCACGCCGCCGCGCAATTCGGCTTCGAACACAACGACAGCCTGCGCGCGCGCCGCCTGTTCGACGGCCTGCTCAAGCGCGGCGCCGACATCAACCTGGCCGACAGCGAGGGCAAGACCCCGCTGCTGTTGCTGCTGGGCGCACAGCTACGCCCGGGCAGCGAATGCGACGCCACCCACATCGGTGCGCTGGTGCCATTGCTGCTGGACGCCGGCGCCCGGGCCGGGCATGCCGATCAGCGCGGCGTCACGGCGCTGCACGCCTGCGCCATGCATGCGCTGCTGCCACCGGCGCGCGTGCTGCTGACGCGTGGTGCCGACCGCAACGCCGCCGACGCGTTCGGCCGCACCGCAGCGGAGGTCGCGCGGCAACTGGGCTATATCGACATCGCCCACGAGCTGGCCGCACGCAGCAGCGCCATTCCGAGTGTGCGGCAGACCCTGCGCCAGCCGGCGCAACCGGCCGACTGATTCGCGCATACCGGCGCCGGCGACGGGCGCCGGCTTCAGGACCTCATTCTTCCTCGCTCAGCGGGGTTCCCGCATCGCGCTCCCGCGCGCGCGCGGCCTCCGGCGATGCATCGGCCTCGAACAGTCTTGCCAGGTCCGCAAGCGCCTCGCGCGTGGTCTGCACCAGCTTGGTTTCGTCGTCGTAGACCAGGTATTGCGCCTTGATCAGCTCCGCGTCCTGACGCCGGAAACGTTCCACCTGGTCGGTTGCCTCCTGCGCGCTCAGACCCAATGCCTCCAGCGCCTTGCGCGTCATCTTCAGGCTCGAATACAACGTCTCGCGCACCGGCTCGTCGATGCCCAGATCCATCAGGCGCCATACGTGCTGGCGATTGCGCGCACGCGCGACGATTTTCAGATGCGGGTATTGCCGGCGCACGACCCGCGCCACGCGCAGGCTCGATTCGGGATCGTCGCTGGCCAGCACGAACACCTCGGCCTTGTCCGCCTGCGCGGCACGCAGCAACTCCGGCCGCGCCGGATCGCCGTAGAAGATGTCGGTGACGTTGCCGAAACGCTGCACCAGGTCGAGCTGCTCGACCGAGTGATCCAGCGCCACGAACGGCACGCCTTGCGCGCGCAGCACGCGGGCGATGATCTGGCCCATGCGACCGTAGCCGGCGATGATCACCCGCGGCGCGTGCGTGTCGATGGTGTCGTAGGCGCGTGTCGGCTTTTTCGCCTTCGCGCCGAGCAGGTGCGCCAGCACGGCGACCAGCAACGGCGTCAGCGCCATCGACAGCGAGATCGCCAGCACCAGCTGGTTGTGTTGCGGGCCGCTGAGCAATTGCTGCTCCCGCGCCAGCTTCAACACCACGAACGCAAACTCGCCGCCGCAGGCAAGCAACACCGCCAGGCGCAGCGCCTCGGCGCGATCGAGCCCGCCGACCAGGCGACCCAGTGGCCAAAGCAGCATGCCCTTCAACAGCAGCAGCCCCATCACCAGGGCCAGCACGCGCAGCGGCTGGTGCAGCAGCAACGACAAATCCATCGTCATGCCGACGCTGATGAAGAACAGGCCGAGCAGCAGACCCTTGAACGGTTCGAGATGGGATTCCAGCTCGTGCCGGTATTCCGAATCGGCCAGCAGCACACCGGCGAGGAACGCCCCGAGCGTGGACGACACGCCGGCCAGTTCCATCAACCATGCCGTCCCCATCACCACCAACAGCGCGGTGGCGGTGGAAACCTCGACCGCATCCGCCTTCGCCACGAAACGGAACACCGGGCGCAACAGGTAGCGACCACCGACCACCACCGCGACGATCACGCCGATCGTGCGCAAGGTACCGGCCAGGTCCACGCCGTGCCTGGCCGAGGACGCCGCCAGCAGAGGCACCATCGCGATCAGCGGGATCGCCGCCAGGTCCTGGAACAACAGGATGGCAAACGCCTGGCGTCCATAGGCCGATCCCGCCTCCTTGCGTTCGGCGAGGATCTGCAGGCCGAAAGCGGTCGACGACAACGCCAGACTGCCACCGACGATCGTCGCCGCCTTGCCGGTGAGGCCGAACAGGAAATAAGCGACGAGCGCAATCACCACGCTGCTGGCCAGCACCTGCAGCAGGCCGGTGCCGAATACCGAACGGCGCATCACCCACAGCCGCTGCGGCGACAACTCCAGGCCGATCACGAACAGCATCAAGACAATGCCGAACTCGGAAATCGTGCTCACGCCCGCGGTGTCGCCGACCAGCCCCAGCAACTGCGGCCCGATCACCACCCCGGCCAGCAGGTAGCCCAGTACCGAGCCAAGCCGGAAGCGTTTGGTCAACGGCACCGCGATCACCGTGGCGAGCAGGAACACCAGCGCGGTCTGCAGGTAATGGTGGCTGTCCAAGCGCGAACGACTCCGGTCGGGGAGTCTCGATTATTCCACGCCACCGATCCACGTGCGGACGATGCGTTCGCGCAGGGAGCAGAAACGAACAGGCCCGCACATGGCGGGCCTGTTCTGCGACGTGGAACGTGGCTCGCTTAGTTCTTCGAGCCATCCTTCAAACCGCGGTTCTCCAGCATCGGCTCGATGCTCGGATCCTTGCCGCGCCAGTCCTTGTACATCTTCGCCAGCTCCTCGGTGTTGCCGCGCGACAGCACCATTGCGCGGAAGCGGTCGCCGTTCTCGCGGGTCATGCCGCCATGCTCCTTGAAGCCGATGAAGGCGTCGTCGGCCAGCATCTCGGTCCACAGATAGGCGTAGTAGCCGGCCGCGTAGCCGTTGCCCCAGATGTGCTGGAAGTAGCTCGAACGGTAGCGCGGCGGCACGTAGCTGAGGTCGATGTGATCCTTCTTCAGCGCGGCCGCCTCGAACTGGTCGGCGTCCTGCAGCGGTGCGTCGGCACCGAGCATGTGCCAGTTCATGTCGAGCAACGCGGCGGCCACCAACTCGGTCATGTTGTAGCCGGAGTTGAACTTGCCGGCCTTCTTCATCTTGTCGACCAGAGCCTGCGGCATCGGCGCGCCGGTCTTGTAGTTCTTCGCGTAGTTGGCGAACACCTTCGGGTTGGTTGCCCAATGCTCGTTGAACTGCGACGGGAACTCGACGAAGTCACGCGCGGTGCTGGTGCCGGACAGGGTCGGATACTGCGAGTCGGCGAACATGCCGTGCAGGGCATGACCGAACTCGTGGAACATCGTGGTCACGTCGTCGAACGACAGCAGCGCCGGCTGGCCCGCCGCCGGCTTGGCGAAGTTGGCGACGTTGTAGATCACCGGCTTGGTGCCGAGCAGCTTGGACTGGTCGACCAGGTTGCTCATCCAGGCGCCGCCGCCCTTGTTGTCGCGCTTGAAATAATCGCAATAGAACAGCGCCATCGAGGTGCCGTCCTTGTCGAACACTTCGAACACGCGCACGTCCGGCTGGTACACCGGGATGTCGTGGCGCTCCTTGAAGGTCAGCCCGTACAGCTGATTGGCGGCGTAGAACACGCCGTTCTGCAGCACGTTGTCCAGTTCGAAATACGGCTTGATCTGGTTCTCGTCGAGATCGTACTTGGCCTTGCGCACCTGCTCGGCGTAGTAGTTCCAGTCCCACGGCTCCAGCTTGAAGCTGGGCTGCTTGAGCGCTTTCTGGTCCTTGTCGATCTGCGCCTGAATGTCGCCCGCTTCGCGCTTCGCGCGCGCCACCGCAGCCGGGGCCAGCTTGTCCATGAAGGCCATCGCCGTTTCCGGCGTCTTCGCCATCTGGTCGTCCAGCTTCCATGCCGCGTAGTTCGGATAGCCGAGCAGCTTGGCCTGCTCCGCGCGGATCTGCGCGATGCGCTCGATGGTCTTGCGGGTGTCGTTCGCGTCGCCATGTTCGGCACGGTTCCACGAGGCCTCGAACAGCGCCTTGCGGGTGTCGCGGTTGTCCAGGTCCTGCAGCTCGGGCTGCTGGGTGGTGTTCTGCAGGGTCAGCACGTACTTGCCGTCGAGCTTGCGATCCTTGGCGGCCTGCGCCGCGGCGGCAATCTCGGCATCGGACAAGCCGGCCAGCTTGGCCTTGTCGTCGATGACCACGGCAGCGTCCTTGGTCGCGGCCAGCAACTTGTTGGTGAATGCCGCGCTCAGCGTCGACTCTTCCTTGTTGAGGTCTTTCAGCTTCGCCTTGTCGGCATCGGACAGCTTGGCGCCGGCATGCACGAAGTTCCTGTAGACCACCTCGACCAGGCGCTTCGATTCCGGATCGAGCTTGAGCGTGTCGCGCTGGTTGTAGATCGTCTCGACGCGCTTGAACAGCTTGCCGTCGAGATAGATCGCATCCTCGTGTGCGGCCAGCTTCGGCGCCACGGTTTCCTGCACCTTCTGCAGCGTGTCGTCCGTGTTGGCACCGGTGACGGCGCCGAAGGCGGCCATCACGCGATGCAGCATCGCGCCGGATTTCTCCATGGCGACGAACGTATTTTCGAAGGTCGGCGCATCCGGGTTGTTCGCGATCTTCTGGATCTCGGCCAGGTGCTGCTTCATGCCTTCGTCGAACGCCGGCGCGTAGTCGGCATCGGTGATCTTGTCGAACGGCGTGGTCTGGAACGGCAACGTGCTGGCCGCGTAGAACGGGTTGCTGGCGATGTCGGCAACGGCGGCAGTGCTGCCGGCGGTCGCCGGCGCCACCGAGGTGGTCGGCGCGGGAGTCTTTTCGGCGTTGTTCGGCTGCTGCGAGCAGGCGGCCAGGCCTATCGTGGTGGCTATCACAATCATGCGGAGACGAAACATCTGATTTCCCCAAGTGGTGCGCCCGTTGCCGGACACGGAAAGTCGAACCGCCGACTCTACCGACACCGGCGCCACTTTCCAAACACGCGCACCCGGCCTGGGGAATGCGGCTCAGGCCGCGCGCAGGTCGCGCAACTGCCACGCCGATCCGATCAGCAGGTATAGCCGGTGGCGCACCACGCTCATCGGCAGTTCCGTAAGCAGGTCGACCTCGGTATGCAGGTCGACGACCCTTGCGATTACCTGCGCCGCCGCATCGGTGGCACCCAGGCTCGAATCGACCGCGTCCGGATCCGGCTGCGCGGCGCGCCAGCGCTGGAACAGGTCGTCCTGACGCAACGCCTGCTGCAGGGCCGCGGCGAAGTCATCGGGGCCGGCGCCGTCAAAAGCAAAGCGTGGATCGTCGCCGCTGGCATGAGCCAGGTCGGCAATCGACAGGTAGTAATGGTTGCGGGCCATGTTGCCTCCGGCGCTGGGGTAGAGTTCCATTCAAGCACGCCGGATGTGAAGCTCAATCCACGGCCGCCGCCAGATGGCTCGCCGCGGCGGCCGGCGCCAGTCCGTACGGCAACACGCCCAGACACGGCGCCGGCAACAGGTCGCGCAGCGTGGCCAGGTTCTCTTCCACCGCATCCATGGATGGGTCGACGCGGTTGCCAATCCAGCCGAGCAGATCGCAGCCATCGGCCACGATCGCCCGCGCGCTGAGCAACGCGTGGTTGAGGCAACCCAGGCGCAAGCCAACCACCAGGATCACCGGCAATTGCCACTGCTTGGCGATATCCGCCGCGAACAAGCCCGGTGCCAGCGGCACCAGCCAACCGCCGACGCCCTCGACTACCACGCGCTGGTGTCCGGCGCGCAACTGCTCGAATGCAGCACGCATCGGCGCGAGCGAGACCCGCACGCCGTCATGCGCGGCGGCGAGGTGCGGCGACAACGGATCGCGCAACGCCACCGGATTGACCAGCGCATACGCCGGCGGCGCGCTGCTGGCCGCCTGCAAGGCCAGCGCATCGTCATTGCGCAGGCCGTCGACGGTTTCCACGCAACCGCTGGCGACCGGCTTCATGCCGCAGGCGCTATAGCCCGCCGCGCGCAATGCATGCAACAACGTGCACGCGGCATGCGTCTTTCCGATGCCGGTATCGGTTCCGGCGATGAACACGGCGCGGGTGGGATCGGACATTCGAATACAGTTCCTGAAGATTCGGCAGAGAAGCCCGGCGCATAATAGGCGTTTTACGCACGGACCCATTGCCATGTTCGAACTTGCGTCGCACACCTACGCCAGCAAACGCGAGCACTACGAGGACTTGCTGCAGCACGCGCGCGGCCTGCTCGCCGGCGAGCGCGACCTGATCGCAAACGCGGCGAACTTCGGCGCGTTGATCTATCACAGCCTGCCGCAACTTAACTGGGCCGGCTTCTACCTGTACGACGGCACCGAACTGGTGGTCGGCCCGTTCCAGGGCAAGCCGGCGTGCATCCGCATCGCCCTTGGCCGCGGCGTCTGCGGCACCGCGGCGCAGACCCGCCAGACCCAGCTGGTGCGCGACGTCAACGCGTTCGATGGCCATATCGCCTGCGATGCCGCCTCGCAATCGGAAATCGTGGTCCCGCTGGTCAAGTCCGACGGCAGCCTGCTCGGCGTGTGGGATGTCGACAGCCCGGTCACCGACCGCTTCGATGAAGAAGACCGCGCCGGCATGCAGGCGCTGTGCGCCGTGTTCATGGACGCCGTGCACAGCTGACCCGACCTGATTTGATTTTGTAGGAGCGACTTCAGTCGCGATGCTTCTGCTGGTGGATACAAGGCATCGCGACTGAAGTCGCTCCTACAGAAGCCGTCAGCGTTCGCGCGACTGATGCAGCAGGTTCACTACCGCTTGCCGAGCTTCCTCGACGCCGGTACCGGCGGAAGACGAGAAAATCTGAGCGGTGGCATGCAGCCCTTCGGCGGCAAACTGTTTGCGCAGCGCCGCAAGCGCCTGCGTGGCCTGGCCGCGCGACAGCTTGTCGGCCTTGGTCAGCAACACATGGCATGGCAGCTGGGTGGCGAAGCAGAACTCCAGCATCATCCGGTCGAACTCTTTCAACGGATGGCGGATATCGACGATCAGGACCAGTCCGCGCAGGCTGCGGCGCTGGTGCAGGTAGGCGTCGATCTCCAGCTTCCAGTGTTCGCGCATCTCCAGCGGCACCTTGGCGTAGCCGTAGCCCGGCAGGTCGATCAGCCGCAGATCGGCGGCGGACTGGCCCTCGACCGAAGTCGGCGCTCGCTCCTGCGCGTCCTGCGCCCGCGACACTGGCACATCCCTGTACGGCGGCAGGCTGAAGGCAACCATCTGCTGGGTACGGCCCGGGGTCTTGGAGGTACGCGCCAGCCCCTTGTGGTTGGTCAATGCATTCAGCGCGCTGGACTTGCCGGCGTTGGAGCGGCCGGCAAACGCCACCTCGGCGCCCTGATCGGCGGGAAGCTGGCTGATGCGATGGGCGGCCAGCATGAACTGCGCGCCTTGTAGCGGATTCGACATGGTTTGACCAAGCTGGGGTGGCACAGGGATAATTCTGCGGTTTCTGCCTGTTGCGGGCCGTGTGGCTGCAATCGTCCTGGCAGTGTTTGCAAGTCTCTCGGGAGTCAAGTGTATGAGTTTTCGGTCCGCTGGTTTTCGGCCCACTGTTCTCGGGGCCGCCGTTGCCCTCGTGTTTGCACTGTCTGCCAGTGCGCTGATGGCCCAGGATGCCAAGCCGAAGACCGACGCACCTGCCGCTGCTGCGACGGCGCCGGCCAGTGCCGCTACGGCTGCACCGGCGGCCGCCACGGTTGCAGTCGCCGTCAAGCCGGGTGATGCCACCGCCGGCCAGGCCAAGGCCGCTGTCTGCGGCGCCTGCCATGGCATGGACGGCAACTCCAGCGACGCGCAATACCCGAAACTGGCCGGCCAGAGCGAGCAGTACATCGTTCGCCAGTTGACCAATTTCAAATCCGGCAAGCGGCAGAACCCGATCATGATGGGCATGGCCACGCCGCTGTCCGAGCAGGACATGCACGACGTCGGCGCCTACTTCGCCAGCAAGACGCCGCTGCCGGGCGTGGCCGACCAGGCCTTGGTCGAGCACGGCCAGACACTGTTCCGCCAGGGTGACGCCAAGCGCGACATTCCCGCCTGCATGGCCTGCCACAGCATCGACGGCCGCGGCAATCCGGGCGCGATGTACCCGCAGCTGACCAGCCAGCATGCGCAGTACATCGAAGCCACGCTGAAGTCCTGGCATGACGGCACCACCTGGGGCGACGACGCGCATTCGCAAATCATGCCGGCGATCGCCAAGAAGCTGGATGCCGACGACATCGCCGCGCTGGCCAGCTACATCGAAGGCCTGCACAGTGCCGACAGCCAGCCGGCAACCGCCACGCCCTGATCGGTCTCCAGCGCCGGCCCTCGGGTCGGCGCTGTCGGTTTCGGCGTCATCCGGTCCACGTGTCATCTTTCCGAGGTCTGCCATGTTGAAGCGTCTGCCGTTCCTGTGTGCCGCCCTGCTCGCGCTTGCCGCCTGCAGCCATGACAACAACGGCAACTCCAATGCGGCCCCGCCAGCGGCGGCGACGTCGGCCAGCAGCAACGTTCCGGCCGCGCCCGCAAACAGCGCCAGCACTACGGCACCGGCCGCAGCCAGCACGGCCGCCGCGACCGGCACCGACGCCAGCGCGACTGCGCCAGCGACAGCCGAATCGGCACCGGCGACGCCGTTCGTCGACAACGGCAAGTGGGTCGAAGGCAAGAACTATTTCCTGATCGAACCGGCGCAACCGACCAGTCACCCCGGCAAGATCGAAGTGACCGAGGTGTTCTCCTACGCTTGCCCGGCCTGCAACGCCTTCCACTCCACGGTCGACCAGATCGCCAGGAGCCTGCCGCCCGACGCGGTGATGAACTACCTGGCCGCGTCGTTCCGTCCTGACGAGAACTGGCCGGTGTACCAGCGCGCGTTCTACGCGGCGCAGGCGCTGGGCGTCGTCGGAAAGACGCATGACGCGTTGTTCGATGCGACCTGGAAAACCGGCGAGACCGCCACCTACAATCTCGATACCGGCAAGCCGAAGCCCAAGGCGGCCTGGCCCACGATCGAGGACCTGGCGAAGTTCTACGCGAAGTACGGCGTCGACCCGAAGGAGTTTGTCGGCATCGCCAACTCGTTCACCGTCAACACCAAGATGAAGCGCGCCGACGACCTGATGAAGGCCTACGGCGTCGACAGCACGCCGACCATGATCGTCAACGGCAAGTACCGCTTCACCACGGCTTCCGCCGGCGGTTACGCGCAATCGGTCGAACTGACCCAGTGGCTGGTGGCCAAGGAAGCGGCCGGCAAGTGAAATCCCCCAGCCGGCCGGATTGACACCACCGCGGCCACCGCCGCCCACGCGACAGAGAAAGCCCATGTTCAAGCGAATGACCCGATTGCGCGTCGCGGCCCTGGTCGGCGGACTGCTGCTGACCAGCGCGTGCACCGCACAGTCCGGCACGCCGCCGCCGTACACCGAGGGCAGCGAATACGTGACCTTGCCCGGCCCTCACCAGCGCTACAGCAGCGAGGGCAAGGTGGAAGTGGTCGAGGTGTTTTCCTACGACTGCATCCATTGCGCGCATTTCGCGCCGATGGCCGAAAAGCTGCGCAAGGAGCTGCCGGCCGGCGTGGTATTCAAGCTGGTGCCGGCCGCGTTCAACAGTTCGTGGATACCGTTTGCACGGGCCTATTACGCGGCCAAGCAGCTCGGTGTGGTCGACCGCACCCACCTGCAACTGTTTGTCGCCAAGTTCGCCCAGCACTATCCGATCAATTCGATGGATGAACTGGCCGACTTCTATGCCCGCGAAGGCGTCGACCGCGCGAAGTTCATGCGCATCGCCACTTCCGATGAGGTCACCGCCAAGCTCAAGAGCGACTTTGCGCTTGTCAGCAAATGGCAGGTGGACGGCACGCCGTCCATCGTGGTCGACGGCAAATACCGCATCACCAACGTCAAGACGCAGGACGAGTTGGCGGCGGTAGCGCTGTGGCTGGCCAAACGCGAGCTGAGCAACCACAAATAAACCGGCCGGTCATCCCGCGGCTGGCGGGATGTTCACGTCCGGCGGATCATGCTGTGCATCTGTATCCGCTGCCGAATCCGCGTCGATGACCGTCTGTAATCCTTTCCCGTGTACTGTGTTGCGATGAGCCGCGCCGCCACACCACAAGCCGTTCCCGCCGAGCGCCATCTGCGCCTGCTCAGCTGCAACATCCTGGCCGGCGCCAGCGTCGCTCGATACAGCGAGTACTTCACCCGCAGCATCAACGCGGTGTTGCCGGGACGCAGCAAGATGGACAACCTCGACCGGCTGGCCGAGGTACTGCCGCAGTTCGACGTGATCGGCCTGCAGGAGGCCGATGCCGGCAGCCTGCGCTCGGGCTTTCTCAACCAGACCCGCTACCTTGCCGAAACCGCCGGCATGCCGTTCTGGAGCCATCAGCCGAACCGTGCAATGGCGCGGCTGGCACATTCCGCCAACGGCCTGATCAGCCGGCTGGAGCCGCATTCGGTCATGGATTACCCACTGCCGAGCCGAATTCCCGGACGCGGCGCCCTGCTTGCGCAATTCGGCGAAGGCGACAACGCGCTCGCGGTGATGATCGCGCACCTGTCGCTCAGCGCCCCGGCGCGTGCGCGCCAGCTTGGCTTCATTGCCGAACTGCTGCAGGATTTTCCGCATGCGGTGCTGATGGGCGATCTCAACACCGAGCCCGACAGCCTGGAGATGCTCCACCTGTTCGCCAAGTGCAGCCTGCAGCCGCCGGCGCAATCCATGCCGACCTTTCCCAGTTGGAAGCCGCGCCGGGCGCTGGATCACATCCTGACCTCGCCGGCGATCCAGCTGGACAAGATGTGGGCGCTGCCGCAGGCGTTCTCCGACCACCTGCCGCTGGCGGCGGAGATCCGGCTGCCGGCACACGTCGGCGGCGAGCCGTCGCGCGGTGTACCGGGATGACGTCGAAACGATGGCGCCTGGCGTGGCCCTGGCTGTTGCTGCTGGCCGTGGCGCTGGCGGCGGCATGGCTGCGCTACGGCCTGATCGAATCCAGCGCGATCGGGCAACAGTGCGGCGGCGGCCAAGCCCCCTGGTGGTGCGATTGGCGCCAGGCACTGGTGCTGGGCTTCCTGCACAACGTCTACGGCATCGCGGCGCTGGTCGCGACCGCGCTGGCCCTGCTGTGGAAACGCACGTGGGTGGCCTGGCTGGCGGCAGCGCTCGGCGTCTTCGCGCTGGAACTGTACTGCGTCGAAGCCGGCGCGCTCGCGCTGCTGTTGGGCAGCCTGCGCCTGCTACGCGTGCAGGCGACGCGCGTCGCGCCAATCGAACATGACCGGCAACGCAAGCAGCAGATTCAGCCCCAACCATAGCCAGACGACCGGCGTGAGGCCGGCCTCCTGCACCACCACGGTCGCCGCCAGCACGGGCAACCATGCGGCGAGGAAACGCTCCTCCAGCAAGGGCATCGCCACCGCGCGCCGATCGGACAACCAGCCGACCAGTGCATGGCCGACACATGGCAGCATGAACAGGCCCAGCGGGAAATCCCGATAGCGGCCGTCGAAGACCAGCAGCAGCCCGTAAAACGCCAGGCCGAACAACCAGGCCGACCGCCACCAGCCAGCCGACGCGGCCAGCGGTGCACTCGTGCCGAGCCGCAGCGCGATCCAGCGTGCCAGCCGCAGTGCCGTGAACAAGGCCAGCACACAGGCGGCGAACGAAACCGTCCACTCCCAGCCGCCACGACAGGCGAACAGCATCTGCCGGAATTGCCAGGCCAGTGCGCAGCCACTGGCGATCCCGGCCAGCCCCAACGTGGCCCAGCCGCGCCAGCCATGCCAGCGCCGCCGCCACGCCCCGGCCAGCGCGAACAAGCCGGCGCCGAGCGCACCGGCGAGCCAGCCCGCCCACCAGCGCGGTGACTCGGTCACCGGTCCCTGCATCGGAAACTTCGGCCGCGCCTGCGCATCGAAAATGCCCCAGTAGCCGCCGGCGGTGCCCTCCTGCGCGCGTTTCCACGGCTGGTCGAACGCCTCGATCACGTTGTACGGCATGTGCACCGTGGCCGCGTATCGCAGGAACTCGCGCAGATAGCGCGCCTCGTTCACCACGCTGGCGCTGGCGGCGTGACGCGGCC
Organism: Rhodanobacter sp. T12-5; assembly: GCF_008329435.1. Taxonomy (GTDB): domain Bacteria; phylum Pseudomonadota; class Gammaproteobacteria; order Xanthomonadales; family Rhodanobacteraceae; genus Rhodanobacter. The sequence continues at coordinate 253,862 of NZ_NPKN01000001.1, read as the reverse complement.
GCCCGGCGCTCGGCCAGCCGGTCTCGCCGATCATCACGCGCCGGCCGGGAAACGCCTGCTGCACCTTCGCGTAGACGGCGGCGACGTGCTGCACCGCGCGCTGCGGCGATACCGGCCTGTCCTCCCAATACGGCAGGATATGGATCGTCAGGAAGTCCACCGACCGCGCCAGCTCGGGATGGCGCAGCCAGAATTCCCATACATCGGCATAGCTCACCGGCACGGTGACCGCGGCGCGCACCTCGCGCAGATAGACGGCCAATTGCGGTGCCGACAGCTCACCGCGCAACAGCACCTCGTTGCCGACGATCACCCCACGCAGCACCTGCGGATACGCGTTTGCGGTGGCGATGCCGAGGCGCACCTGCTGTGCGTTGGCCTCCGCATCGCCGCCCAGCCAGATCCCCAGCAGGACCTTCATGCCGTACCGCCCGGCAATCCGCGGCACCGCACTCAGGCCCTGCCCCTGCGAATAGGTGCGCACGCAGTCGAAGCGCTGCGACAACGCGCGCAGGTCCGCGTCGATGCGTTCGGGGCTGATGAAGGCCTTCGGATCCAGTGGCGTTTCGCCGACCTCGCGGAACGGCGCGTACGAGACGCAGGCGATTCGCTCCGACGGCGCGTCCGGCAAAGCCACCGGCCGGCCGATTGCCCACCACCAGTACGCGCCGGCGATGGCCGCCGCCACCAGCACCAGCCACGCCAACCCGGTTCGGAAAAAAACAGGCGAAGGTGCTGACGACATGCCGATCCCGTGGATGCAGAAGCTGCGGACGAAGCGCATCAGCTTAGCAGGCAGATGCGCGCTCACCGATTCGCAACAAGCCCGTCCGGGCCATCCACTACACTGGCGACAGATTCACCGCAGGAGTGCTCATGTCTGTTTCCGTCCCACCGCGGCGTGCCGGGTTGGCCTGGCTGCTGGTCACCGGTTGGCTGCTGACCGCCACGATCGCACAGGCCGGCGAACCCGACGCCGCACAGCGCGCAACCTTCAAACAGGCCTACGCCGCCGCGCAACAAGGCGGCGACGGCTGGCGTCAGCTCGCTGCCGGACTGCACGATTACCCGCTGTATCCCTACCTGCCGGCGGCCGCGCTGGAACACGATATCCAGCAGGTCGACCGCGCCAGCGTGGAAGCCTACCTGCGTCAGTACGCCGGCTGGATTCCCGCCGCCGACCTGCGCAGCGCCTTCCTGCGGGAGCTGGCGCGCCGGCAGGACTGGAACGATTTTCTGGCGATGTATCAGCCCGGCCTCGGCGACACGCTGAGCTGCGATGCGCTGCAGGCGCGGCTGGCCCGTGGCGACAAGCTCGATTTCGACAAGGACCTGGCCGCGCTGTGGGCCAAGCCGAACCTGCCCTCGACGTGCGACCCCGTGCTGCAGGCCGCGCACGATCAGGGCCTGCTGGACACGGCGCGGGTGTGGAACCGGATCGACCGCGCCCTCGACGCCGGCCAGTCAGGTACCGTCGCCAGCCTGGCCGCCTGGCTGCCACTGGACGACAACGCCGCCGCGCTGCAGCTGGCGTTGGCCTTGCGCGATCCGGCGGCGGCGCTGGCGGCCGCGGCGCAGTGGGCCGATACCCCGCGCCATACCCAGGCGGTCACGCTGGCCCTGAGCCGACTGGCGCGACGCCAGTCCGACCGTGCCGACGCCGCATGGCAGCAACTGCAATCGCGCTTCAGCTTCAGCGAGCGGCAACGCAATCGGATCCTCTACGCGCTGGCGTTGTTCCACGCCACCGATTTCGACGACCACGCACTGGCCCGACTGATCGCACTGCCTGCGGCGGTACAGACCGACGCCTCGCGCGAATGGCGGGTGCGGGTGGCGCTGGCCCGGCAGAACTGGAGCGCGGTGCTGGCCGGCATCGACGCGATGCCGGCCAGCCAGCAGCAGGATGGCGAATGGCAATACTTCCGCGCCCGCGCCCTGGCCGCGCTGGGCCGCGGCGAGGAAGCGCAGCAGCTGTTCGACAGCCAGGCCAGCCAGGCCACGTTCTTCGGCTTCCTCGCCGCCGACAAGCTCGATCAGCCCTATGCGATCTGCCCGCTGACCCTGGCCGACGATCCGCAGCGCGAGCAGAGCCTGCTGGCCATGCCCGGCCTGCGGCGCGCGCTGGAGTTATATGCGGTCGACCTGCCGAAGCTGGCCCGTCGCGAGTGGACCCGGGCCTTGCAAAGCGCCGACGAAGCCACCGTGCGCGTCGCCGCCGACCTCGCCAACAAGCGCGGCTGGTACGACCGCGCGGTGTTCACCCTCAGCAGCGGTGACGCGCTGCGGCTGTACAAACTGCGCTTCCCGCTGGCCAGCCAGGACGGCCTGGTGCCGCAGGCCGAACAGGCCGGCGTCGACCCGGCCTGGGCCTACGGCATCCTGCGCGCCGAAAGTGCCTGGATGAGCGACGCCCACTCCGGCGCCGATGCCCGCGGCCTGATGCAGCTGGTGCCCGGCACCGGCGCGTTGGTGGCCAAACGCAATGGCCTGAACTGGGGAGGCGGCGACACGCTGTACGACCCGGCCATCAACATCGCGCTGGGCACGCGCTACCTCGCCCATCTGGCCGAGCGCTTCGATGGCTCACCGTGGCTGGCCAGCGCCGCCTACAACGCCGGCCCGAACCGGGTCGACCAGTGGCTCGCCGCACGCGGCACGCTCACGCCGGACCTGTTCGTCGCCACCATACCGTTCAAGGAAACCCGAGAGTACGTGGCCCGGGTGATGGCCTTCAGCGTGATCTACGACTGGCGCCTGCACGGCACCGCCGTGCCGCTGGCCACCCGCATGGGACCGATCGGACAGCCGCATGGAGGTCCGGATGCCGACACCTCGCGCCGTTCGATCACTTGCCCCGCCACCGACCCGGCCGTCGCCACCCACGCACCCGGCATCTCGCCCTGACCTCTGCTTCACCCAACCCTGCTTCACCCAAGGACTCATCCGCATGGCAGCACAGCAACTCGTCATCCTCGGCGGCACCGGTTTCCTCGGCAGCCACTTGCTGCCGCGACTGGTCGCCGACGGCCACCACATCGTGCTGCTCAGCCGCAACCGCGAACAGAAACGCGCGCTGGGCGTCCTGCCGAACGTGCACGTGCATACCGCCGACGTGCACGATCCGGCCAGCCTGCGGCGTGAACTCCGCGGCGCCGACGCGGTGATCAACCTGGTCGGCATCCTCAATCCGAAGCGCCAGCAGACCTTCCAGCACGTGCACGTCGAACTGCCCGACAAGCTGATCGAGGCCTGCCGCGCCACCGGCGTCGCCCGGCTGCACCAGATGAGCGCACTGAAGGCCGGCCAGGGCCTGTCGCAATACCTGAAATCGCGCGGCGAAATGGAGGAGCATGTACGCGAGTCGGCGCTGGACTGGACGCTGTACCAGCCCAGCGTGATGTTCGGCGAAGGCGATGGCCTGGTCAGCCGCTTCGCCAAACTGCTGCGCAGCATGCCGGTGCTGCCGCTGGCGCGTGCGAGCTCGCGGCTGGCGCCGACCTGGGTCGGCGACGTGGCCGAGGCCATCGCCCGCTGCGTGAACACGCCGGCGCTCGGCCGGCAACGCAGCTTCGAACTGTATGGCCCCGAAGTCCTCACGCTGGGCGAGATCGTGCGCAAGATCCGCGCCGCCAGCGGCCGGCACACGCCGATCATCGAACTGCCCGACAGCCTCGGCCGCCTGCAGGCACAGTTCGCCGAGCTGCTGCCCGGCAAGCCATTCTCGCTGGACAACTTCCGCTCGCTGCGCACCGACTCGGTCGGCAAGGTCGACGGTTATGCCGCGCTCGGCATCGTGCCGCAACCGTTCTCGCCATGGCTGCCGCGCCTGCTCGACGAATCGCCGCGGCAGCGCCGGCTGGCCGCGGCGCGTTCATTGCGACGCTGATGCCCTGTTCTCATCACAGACACGCCATTGAAAGCACCTATCGCCAAGCCAGGGGATTCGCCATGAAGCACGCCATCGCGTTGATCGCAGCGTTCCTCACCTGCGTGTTCGCCACCAGCACGCGCGCCGCCGACAACTACGTTGCCTACGCGCAACCGGTGATCGCCTTCACCCATGCAACCGTGGTCGACGGCAGCGGCGGCAAGCCGGCCCACGACCAGACCCTGGTCGTCGACAAGGGCCGCATCATCGCGCTCGGCGATGCACCGCGGACCAAGGTTCCTGCTGGCGCCACCGTGATCGATGCCCGCGGCAAGACCTTGCTGCCCGGCTTCGTGATGATGCACGAGCACCTGTTCTATCCGACCGGCAGCAACGCCTATACCGAGATGGTGGTGAGCTTCCCGCCGCTGTACCTGGCCGGCGGCACCACCAAAATGCGCACGGCCGGAACGATGATGCCGTACGCCGACCTCAACCTGCGCAAGGACATCGCCAGCGGCAAGCTGGTCGGCCCCGACATCGATGTCACCGGGCCGTACCTCAACGGACCCGGCCTGCCGATCGCCGGTGTGCATGTGCTGGCCGACGCCAACGATGCCGAGCGCACCGTCAACTACTGGGCCGACGAAGGGGTGACCTCGTACAAGGCCTACATCAACATCACCCGCGACGAACTCAGGCGCGTCATCGACGTGGCGCACAAGCGCGCGCGCAAGGTGACCGCGCACCTGTGCTCGGTGACCTACCGCGAAGCGGCCGACCTGGGCATCGACAACCTGGAGCACGGCTTCTTCGCCGCCTCGGATTTCGTCAAGGACAAGCAGCCGGACGTCTGCCCCGGCGCCGCGGTCAACCACTCGCTCGCCACGCTGGATCCGGCCTCGCCCGAACTGAAATCGCTGATCAGGCTGCTGGTCGACAAGCACGTCGCGCTGACCTCCACCCTGACCGTGTTCGAGACCTTCGTCGCCGGCCGCCCGAAGGCACCGCCGGCCGCACTCGATCTGCTGCTCCCCGAAGTGCGCGCTCAGTACGAGAAAACCTGGGCACGGATCCAGGCGACGCCCAACCCCGACCAGGCCGTGCTGTACCCGAAACTGGCCGGCCTCGAGAAACAGTTCGTCGACGCCGGCGGCGTTCTGCTGGCCGGCACCGACCCGACCGGCTACGGCGGCGTCATCCCCGGTTACTCGGCCAAGCGCGAGATCGAACTGCTGGTCGAAAACGGCTTCAGCTTCGAACAGGCGATCCGGATCGCCACCCTCAACGGCGCGACCTACCTCGGCCGCGACCGCAACATCGGCACGCTGGCGGTGGGCAAGCGCGCCGACATCGTGGTGATCGACGGCGATCCGCTGAAAGACCCCACCGCCATCGAAAACATGCCGCTGGTCTTCAAGAACGGCATCGGCTACGACACCGCGAAGATCTTTGCCGCGATGAAAGGCACCGTGGGCCTGCACTGAGCGGCAGGGCAGGAAGGACTCGATCACCCCCGAACCGATACTCTCGACTCTCCGGAGCGCGGCGCGGCGACGCCGCAGGGCTCGCGGCCCAAAAGGGAGCCGCTCATCCAGAATGCCACGCCACGAAATCGCGGCGCCGCGACGCCTGCCTCCGGGACGATCTTCCGTATCGCCATTTACATGAACGACACGGGATTTTGCAGGCCCGCCGAGGACGCCCTACACACTCCCGTCACGCCGCCACGTGCCCACTACGGGCGAGGGCTTCAGTATTTCTCGCGAAATGATGCGGCAATGGCAGCACGTCAGACCCGGCTGCCTCTGAAGTTCCCACCCCCATACAAGGCGCTCGTGGCCGCACTACCGGCTGCATGCATCGTGGCCACCGGTTGGCCATCGAGCACCTCAGCACCGTCTGCGCGGGCTCACCCGCCGTGGACATCGTTTATTCCCGTCCCACACGTTTACTCCCGGGGTGATACGCCAAACGGGGACTGACGAACGTTTCCGAGCACCTGCTGACCCAGCGGGCCAAGCACCGCCGCGAGCTTCGTTCGCCAATCCTGCAGGACACCCCCTTGAAAAAAACCCTCCTTATTCCCCTCCTCGGCTCAGCCATGGTCGCCTGGCTGCCACTGAGCGTGGCCCGCGAAGTCGTCGTACTGCCTGGCGTGGTCAACCCGGTTGGCGTAGCCAGCGGCGTCGACACGCAGGGTCCGGGCTTGCTCACCGTCGGCCATCAGGACATCAATACAGGCAACGATGCCGGAGGCGCGATCACCACCGACGCTGCCAATACGGCGAGCATCCTGTTCAACAGCAGTTCGACCGTCACCGGATTCGTGGGCGCCACGGGCGCCACCTTCCTCGACATCGCCGCCGGCACCAATGCCAACACGGTCACCTTCAACGGGCCGGTCTACTCGACGACGTTCTCGGTGGCCGGCACCGGCGTCGTCAATTTCAACGGCGGCTTTACCAGCAACACGGGATCGACGATGGACTTCGCCGGTGACGGCACCATCAACGTCGGCGAGGGACAGACCGTCAAGGCTGCGATCACCAACTCGGCGGGCGCCGGCACCGGCACGCTGACGCTGCAGGGCAACAGCATCCTGGATGGCGCCGTGGGTGCCGCCAGCGGGCTCAGGCAGATCAACGTGGTCGGCGGCAATGCGCTGATCACCGGCCAGGCCAATGCCGCGGCCTGGTCCCTCGATACCAATACCCTCAACGTGGCCGGCGCTTTCGCGATCCCGGTGGCGGGAACCATCAACACCACGATCTTCAGCCCGTCGGTCTACGGCAAGATCGTACCGGTCGGCGCCGCCAGCATCGGCAACGCCCTGCAGGTCCACGTTACCGTCACCGGCCCGATCGCGGTCGGCAGCCAGTTCAATATCGTCGACGCGACCAGCGGCACCAGCGGCAGCACCGTCACGGCCACCAGCAATACCACGCGCTACCTGTTCTCCGCCGCACCCACCACCAATGGCCTGGTGCAGATCATCGCGACGCAGATTCCGCTGGCGGACGTGGTGGCCCCGGTAGGCAACCCGACCGCCCCGATCATCGCGCCGATTATCGACGCGCTGCCGTTGACGCCCGCAACTGCGCCGCTGCTGACCGCCATCACGGTGTTGCCGGACGCCACCGCCGTCGCCGATGCGCTGGCACAGCTGCAGCCGGGTACGGCCAGCCTCGCCTCGCCGCAGGCGAGCTACCGCGTCGTTCAGCAGTTCCAGGGACTGTGGGCCGCGCACATGCAGGCCATCCAGCCCTGCGGCCAGAATGACCAGCCCGACGAACGCAACACGCAGCGCCCGGAAGATGCCACATGCGACGGCGACAAGCGCAAGCCCCAGCTGTGGGGCGGCACGTTCGGCCTTGCCGGCACGCAGCGCGGCAGCGAGGGGTACGAGGGCTACACCGACAACGCGTACGGTGTCGCACTCGGTCTGGACATTCCGCTCGGCCAGGCGGTCACCGCCGGTTTCGGTATCCGCCATGCCCGCTCCACCCTCGACGGCCTCGACTCGGCAAGCCGCGGCAACATCCGCTCCTCCCAGGCGACCGCCTATCTGGGCTATGCGCCGGGCCGGTGGTTCGTCAACGCCGCTCTGGTTTATGGGCTTGACGATTATTCGAGCTCGCGCTCAGTCTCGTTTCCGGGCGTCAACGAGACCGCGCGTGCCGAATACAGCGGCCATCAGTACACCGCGTTCGCTGCCACCGGCTACCACTTCCATGTCGGTGACGGGCGCAGCGTAATCACGCCAACCGCCACACTGCAGTACACCCGCTTGAAGATTCCCGGCTACCGCGAGTTCGGCGGCAATGCCATGAATCTCGACATTGCCGCGCAGAAACACGACTTCGTGCAGTCCGGTCTGGGCGTGAAACTCGCGCGCGATCTGGTCAGCCCGGACGGCCTGACCGTGCGGCCCGAAGTGCATGCCAACTGGCTGCATTCGTTCAACGGCGGAAGCATGGACCAGACCGCGGCGTTTGCCTCTGGCGGCCCGTCATTCACCGCCGTCGGCGTGAAGACGGGACGGAATCTTGCCGACCTCGGCGCCGGTCTCCTGCTCGCCGGCAGCAACCGCTGGTCGCTCGAGGGCACCTACGACTATCAGTTCAACGACAGCTACAAGGCAGGCCAGGTCATGGTCAAGTTCGCCCTCGCCTTGTAAGAACGCGCTGAGCCGGTCTTCAGAGGTACTGCGATTCCCAACTGTGCACCCTGCCGGGCAGGGTGCACCTTGCGGGGACGCTCGAAGCGGCCATCCGCACTCCGTCACGTGGGTGAGGGATCGTCACCGTCCAGGTGACCATGCTGCTTCCCCATGGTCCTTCCACCGAATTGATGATGTCCCCGGACGGTGCCGAGGTGGCGCTCACCCAACCGGGTTTCGCTGCGCCTTTTCCGAAACGGATGTCCATGTCATCAACCGCGATGGTTCGAACCTGGACCCGGTTACGCATGCGTTCTCCAACACCCCCGTGGAACATCTTATCGGGTGGCAACCGGTTGCATGGTCAGGCGACGGCACCCATCTGCTGACCAACCGCACGGATAACCCCGACTTGTTGGTCACCCTTCCTTCCGTCGGCATCCATGTCGTCGAAGGCCTCGCCTTCGATGGGTACCAGCCGAACTGGTAGCGCAGCTGTCGCGGATAGCTCGAAAACCAAACCCGGGGCGGATGCCTCCCATCCCGACTTCCCATCCGCTTCTGCCGGCGTGGCGCTCCCGCGTGGCAGAATCCCCGTATGCAAACCTATCTCGTCGGCGGCGCGGTCCGCGACAAATTGCTGGATCGGCCGGTAGTCGACCACGATCACGTGGTGGTCGGGGCGCTTCCGGAGGAATTGCTGGCGCTGGGTTACAAGCCGGTGGGCAAGGATTTCCCGGTGTTCCTGCATCCGCAGAGCGGTGAGGAATATGCGCTGGCGCGGACCGAGCGCAAGAGCGGGCACGGCTATCACGGCTTCGTGTTTCAGGCGGACGCGACGGTGACGCTGGAGCAGGACCTGGCGCGACGCGACCTGACCATCAATGCGATCGCGCAGGACGAGCATGGCGCGCTGACCGATCCGTATCACGGCGTGCGCGATATCGAGGCGCGCGTGTTGCGGCATGTGTCGCCAGCGTTTGTCGAGGATCCGGTGCGGGTGTTGCGGGTGGCGCGGTTTGCCGCGCGGTTCGCGCCGCTCGGCTTCACCGTGGCTCCGGAGACGATGGCGCTGATGCAGCAGATGGTGCGCGATGGCGAGGTCGATCACCTTGTGCCCGAGCGCGTGTGGGCGGAAACGCGCAAGGCACTTGGCGAGCCACAGCCCTCCGCGTTCCTGCGCGTGTTGCGCGAGGCCGGCGCGTTGCGTGTGCTGTTTCCCGAGATCGATGCGCTGTACGGCGTGCCGCAGCGAGCGGAGTTCCACCCGGAGATCGACACCGGCGTGCATATGGAAATGGTGCTGGACGCGGCGGCGAAGCTCGCGCCGGGCGACGACCTGGTCGGCTTTTGCGCGCTGATGCACGACCTCGGCAAGGCACTGACGCCGGCCGATGAGCTGCCGCGCCATGTCGATCACGAGCATCGCGGCGTGGCGCCGTTGCGCGCGCTGTGCGCACGCCTGAAGGTGCCGGCCGAACACGCCGCACTGGCCGAGCTGGTGTGCCACGAGCACCTGAATGCGCATCGCGCGCTCGAGCTGAGGCCCGCCACCGTGCTGAAGTTGCTGAGCGGGCTGGACGCGCTGCGCCGGCCGGCGCGACTGGATGCGTTTCTGCTGGCCTGCGAGGCCGACAAGCGCGGCCGGCTCGGCCATGAAAGCGACGACTACCCGCAGGCGACGTATCTGCACGAGGCTCGCGCCACGGCGGCGGCGGTCAATGCCGCCGACTTTGTCGCCCGTGGCCTGACCGGTCCTGCGATCGGCAAGGCGATGGAAGCGGCCCGGATCGACGCGATCGGCGCACTGAAAAGTAACCGTCGGCGAAGCTGATCCACGGTATAAAGCATCGAACCCTTGTCGCCCGCATCGGGCGCCAATCGAAATCACGCCCTGCTGGAGTTGCCCGTGTCGAGCGAATTCACCCCGCCCTCCCCGTTGCGCCAACGCTTTCGCCCGCTGGCCTGGCTGGCCATCGTCTTCCTGGCGATCTCGTTCGTCACGCGGGTGGTGCTGCTGGTCATGTCCGGCCACGAGGTGCCGCATACGCCGCTGAACCTGTTGTACGCGTTCGGCGTGGGCCTGGGCTACGACCTGATCACGTACATCTACGTGGCGTGGCCGCTGGTGCTGTTCCTGTGGATCGTGCCGACGCGATCCGGGCGCGTCCCGGGCCTGTTCCGCTGGCTGCTGTTCGCCATCGCCATGGTGCTGGCCTGCCTGATCTGCCTGGGCGTGCTGCACCTGATGTACCACGCCACGCTGAAGACCACCTGGCCGGCGATCCTGCCGTTTCTGTTCGTGCTGCCGCTGGCGGCGTTCACCTATACCTCGCGTGCCGGCCAGTGGGCGCTGTACGGCTTTGCCCTGCTGCTGCTGTACGGGCTGCTGTTCGTGGCGGCATCCGAGCTGGTGTTCTGGAACGAGTTCAGCGTGCGCTTCAATTTCATCGCGGTGGACTACCTCGTCTACACCAACGAGGTGATCGGCAACATCCGCGAGTCGTACCCGATCGGCCGCTGGCTGGCCCTGCTGGTGGTCGGCGCCTTGGTGATATTCGCAATCGGCCGGCGCGGCCTGCGCGCGCGCGACAACGGCAGCCGCTTCTGGCAGCGCGGCAAGGTGGTGCTGGTGTGGCTGCTGCTGACGGTGGTTTCCGTCGCCGCGGTAAACGGCAGCATGAAGGATCGCACCGGCAACAACTACGTCAACGAGCTTGCCGGCAACGGCATCTACCAGTTCTTCAATGCGTTCCGCAGCAGCCACCTCGACTACGCGAAGTTCTATCGCACACTGCCCGACGCGCAGGCATACGGCCTCGTGCGCGAGGGCCTGAAGACACCGGACGCCACCTATCTCAGCAACGATCCGCAGGACCTGACCCGCGCGATCCGCCACACCGGCGCGGAGAAGCACCTCAACGTGGTGCTGATCAGCGTGGAGAGCCTGTCCGGCGACTACCTGGGCACGTTCGGCAACAAGGAGAACATCACGCCTTACCTGGATTCACTGGTCGACCAGAGCCTGTTTTTCGACAAGCTCTACGCGAACGGCACGCGTACCGTGCGTGGGCTGGAAGCACTGTCGCTGTCGGTGCCGCCGACGCCAGGCGACTCGCTGCTGAAAGAGCACAACAACGAAAACCTGTTCTCACTGGCCGACATCTTCAACGATCGCGGCTACCAGTCGGACTTCGTCTACGGCGGCTACGGCCAGTTCGACAACATGAACTATTTCTTCAGCCACAACGGCTACCGCACGGTCGACCGGCGCGACATTCCCAAGGGCGCCACGATCCATAGCGAGAACGTCTGGGGCGTGGCCGACGAGGATCTCTACACGCTGGCGTTGAAGCAGATGGACGAGATCCATGCCGAGGGCAAGCCGTTCTTCCTGCACATCATGACGACGTCGAATCATCGGCCGTACACCTTCCCGGAAGGTCGCGTGAAGCAGCCCCAATACACCCGTGCCGGCGCGGTGGCGTACACCGACTGGTCGATCGGCGACTTCATCCGGCGCGCCCGGGCGAAGTCGTATTTCGACGACACCGTCTTCGTGATCACCGCCGACCATTGCGCCGCCAGCGCCGGCAAGACCAGCGTGCCGATCAATCGCTACCACATCCCGCTGTGGATCTACGCGCCGAAGCACATCCAGCCGCAGCGGGTGGATCGCCTGATGGGCCAGGTAGACATCGCACCGACCCTGCTCGGCCTGCTCAACTTCAGCTATCGCTCGCGCTTCTTCGGCTACGACCTGTTCCAGCTCGAGCCCGGTCGCGAACGCGCGTTTCCGGCCACCTACGAGAAGCTCGGTTACCTGCAAGGCGATGCGCTCACCGTGCTGGAGCCGCAGCGCAAGCTGGAGCAGATGAAACCGGATTACGCCACCGGCGATGCCACCCCGATCAAGCCGCAGGATCAGGGCCAGATCGATCAGGCGATCGCGTATTACCAGGTGGCCAGCGAGCTGTTCCGACGCGGCGGGCTGGCACATCGACCGGCCGACTCGACACCGGTGGAACCGTTGCCGGCGCCCGCGGACGCACCTGCAACGAGCAGCTCGACACCGGCACCCGCCAGCAGCGCCGCGCTGTAACGGGCTCCTACAATCGGCCGCCCTGATCGGCGGCCATCAGCTCGGCCGGCAGCGGCAGCGCATCGAGGCCGCGGGCCAGCAACATCGCCTGGAATCGTTCGCCCATCTGATCGGGCAGCATCAACCGCTTGACCTGTTGCGAAAGGCGATAGCGCTGATGCTCGTCGGCGGCGTCGGCGTGCCGGCTTTCGAACACATCCTGCAGGCCGGCGCCGATCAGGAACTGCGCCTGCGGCAGATACGCCGCCACGCCGAAACCGGCGCTGTTGGCGGCCTCGGCCAATGCGGTGAAATCGACCGAGGCGGTGAGGTCGTTCAAGCCGGGCAGGTACAGCGGGTCGTTGTGCGCGTGGTGACGGTAGTGCGCCATCAAGGTGCCGTCGTCGCGCTCGGGCAGGTAGTACTCGCGGCGCACGTAACCGTAGTCGATGAACAGCATCAGGCCCGCCGTCAGCGCCCCGGCCACCGCCTGGATCCAGTACGGCAGCTGCGGCAGAATTTCCGAGCGGTAGCCATCGACGAACTCCGTGCCGAGGTCGCGCTCGACGTGGCGCACGGCACCGGACACCAGCGCGTCGGCTGGGCGATCGACGCGCATCAGCCGTCCTTCGCCGTCCAGTACCACGTACTCCTCGTACACCTCGCCCTGGCGCATCGCGAAGCGCGTGGCAGGCAACGCGTCGACCACCTCATTGGCGAACAGCACGCCGCGCCAGTCCTGCTCGGGTGGACGGTCCAGCCACTGCACGCGCGCGCGGAGTTCCGCCGGAAGGTTGGCCGACAGACGTTCGCGTTGACGCTCGCGGAGGTCGGCGCTGGGCTCCAGGATCAGGTAATGCCGCGGCAACGTGCCGCTCTCGGCCAATGCCTTCAGCGCGGCTTCGGCAAACGCGCCGCTGCCACCACCCAGTTCGAGGAAGTCCGCCTCGTCGCCAAGCATCGCCAGCACCGGCTGCACCGCGTTGATCACGCAGCCGGCGAACAAGTCGCCCAGCTCCGGTGCGGTGACGAAATCACCGGCGGCACCGAATTTGGTGCGACCGGCGCTGTAGTAGCCGAGCCCCGGTGCGTACAGGCAGCGCTCCATGTATTGCGAGAACGGCATCGGTCCATGGGAAGCGATCAGCTCGCGCAACAACTGCAGCAGGTGATCGGAGTGTGCGCGTTCGTCGGCACCGGGTTCGGGGAGGCGGGAGGGCATCGGTCTTGCCAGTGGTGAAAATCGCGGCAAGCATAGCGGAAGGATGAGCGCCGCCCGAAAGTCGCCGCAGGAGACTCTGCTCCTGTCCGGTGGTCCTGAAATACCCGGCCACGTCATACAGGTGCTTGCGGGCGGGCGGGCGATCCGCTCTGATGGCCGGATGATCATCGTCCATCATCTCAACAACTCGCGCTCGCAGCGCATTCTGTGGCTGCTGGAAGAACTCGGCCTGCCATATGAGCTCAAGCACTATCGGCGCGATCCGAAAACCATGCTGGCACCGCCCGCGCTGCGCGCGATCCATCCGCTGGGCAAGTCGCCGGTGGTGACCGACGGTGAACTCACCCTGGCAGAGTCCGGCGCGATCGTTGAATACCTTGCCGACCGCTACGGCGCAGGCACGCTGATTCCCGCGCATGGCACGCCGGAACGGCTGCGCTGCAATTACTGGCTGCACTACGCCGAAGGCTCGGCGATGCCGCCGCTGCTGCTGAAGCTGGTGTTTCGCAGGGTCGAAAACGCACCGGCACCGTTCTTCATGAAACCGATGGCCAAAGCCATCGCGCGCAAGGTGCAACGCAGCTTCGTCGATCCGCAGCTGAAGCTTCATCTGGATTATCTGGAAGGCGAGCTGGGCAAGAGCGAGTGGTTCGGTGGCGAGGGCTTCAGTGTCGCCGACATCCAGATGAGCTTCCCGCTGGAGGCATTCGCCGCGCGCGGCGGGCTGGACGAACATTACCCGCGGCTGTGCGCCTTCCTGCAGCGTATCCACGCGCGGCCGGCGTACCGGCAGGCCTTGCAACAGGGTGGCGAATACCGGCTCGGCTGAACGGAACGGATCGCTGTTTACGCATCAATCACGAGCGCACTGGCAACGTGCAAGGCCAGACGCTCAGGAGAAAGCCATGCGTAACCGTGATATCGAAAGTCATATTCGCGACACCGCCGAGCGCGCCGGCGAGCGTGCGCGGCACTACGCCGACGATGCAGCCAGCAGTGCCCAGGGCCTGTTGGAACGCGGCCGCCGCCGCATCAACGAACGCCTTGGCAAGCGCAGCCAAAGCTACGGCCGGCAGCTTTCCCATGTCGCAGAAGATCTCGCCGACGAGGCGAACTATCACTACCGCCGGCTGCGCCGTCAGGTGAACCGGCATCCGGCTGCCACAGTGGCGATCGTCGCCGGCACCATCGGGGCATTCCTGCTGTTGCGCCGCGCGTTTCGCAGCGACGACGAGGATTGAAGCGCGTCCTTCTGTCATGAAAGAGCCCGCCGATCGGCGGGCTCTTCATTTGGATGGCCAGATCGTTCAGACGGTGAGCGGATTGGGTTTGTCCTGGTCGAGCTTGTATTCCTTGATCGCCCGGCTGACGTCCTTCGCATTCATCTTGCCGTCCTTGGCCAGTGCGGCCAGCGCGGCATGCGCGATCCAGTAGCGATCCACCTCGAAGAACTCGCGCAGGTGAGCGCGGGTATCCGAGCGGCCGAAGCCGTCGGTGCCTAGCACGGTGTAGCGCATGCCGTCGGGCAGGAACGCGCGGATCTGGTCGGCGTACTCGCGCACGTAGTCGGTGGCGGCGACCGCCGGGCCGGAGCACCCGTCGAGCAGGCCGGTGACGTAGGGCACGCGCTGCTCCGCTTCCGGATGCAGACGGTTCCAGCGTTCGGCATCGAAACCGTCGCGGCGCAGCTCGATGAAGCTGGGGCAGGACCAGATATCGGACTTCACGCCGAAGTCCTTCTCCAGCAATTCGGCCGCCGCGATCACCTCGCGCAGGATGGTGCCGGAACCGAGCAGTTGCACGCGCGGCTCGCCCTTCTTCGGCTTGCCGCCATCCTTGAACAGGTACATGCCCTTGATGATTCCTTCCTCGCAACCCTTCGGCATGTCCGGGTGCGCGTAGTTCTCGTTCATCACGGTGACGTAGTAGTAGATGTCCTCCTGCTCGGCCATCATCCGGCGCGTGCCGTCCTGCAGGATCACCGCCACCTCATAGGAGAACGTCGGGTCGTACGACTTCACGTTCGGGATCGCGCCGGCCATCAGGTGCGAGTGGCCATCCTCGTGCTGCAGGCCTTCGCCGTTGAGCGTGGTGCGGCCCGAGGTGCCGCCGACCAGGAAGCCGCGCGAGCGCATGTCGCCTGCGGCCCAGCACAGGTCGCCGATGCGCTGGAAGCCGAACATCGAGTAGTAGATGAAGAACGGCAGCATCGCCTGGTTGCTGATGCTGTAACTCGTCGCCGCGGCCATCCACGAAGCCATGCCGCCGGCCTCGCTGATGCCCTGCTGCAGCACCTGGCCCTTCTGGTCTTCGCGGTAGTACAGCAGCTGGTCGGAGTCCTGCGGCCGGTATTTCTGGCCGAACGGCGCGTAGATGCCGATCTGGCGGAACATGCCTTCCATGCCGAACGTGCGCGCTTCGTCAGCCACGATCGGTACCACGCGCTCGCCCAGCTGCTTGTCGCGCAGCAGCAGGTTGATGCCGCGCACCAGCGCCATCGTGGTGGAGATCTCTCGCTCGCCGGTGCCCTTGGTGATCTGCTCGAACGCGGCCAGCTCCGGTGTCTTCAGCTTCGCCTCGGCCTTGCGCCGGCGCTGCGGCAGAAAGCCGCCGAGCGCCTTGCGCCGCTCCAGCATGTACTGCACTTCCGGCGAGTCCACGCCGGGATGGTAGTACGGCACGTCCTTGAGCTTGTCGTCGGCGATCGGGATCTGGAAGCGGTCGCGGAAATGCCGCACCGACTCCTCGTCCAGCTTCTTCTGCTGGTGGGTCGGGTTCTGCGACTCGCCGGCCGCGCCCATGCCGTAGCCCTTGACCGTCTTGGCCAGGATCACCGTGGGCATGCCCTTGGTGTTGGACGCTGCGTGATACGCCGCATAGACCTTGTGCGGATCGTGGCCACCGCGGTTCAAGCGCCAGATGTCGTCGTCGCTCAGGTTGGCGACCATCTCGCGCGTCTCCGGATATTTGCCGAAGAAATGCTCGCGCGTGTACGCGCCGCCGAACGCCTTGCAGGCCTGGTATTCGCCGTCGACGGTTTCCATCATCAGCTTGCGCAGCACGCCCTTGCTGTCGCGCGCCAGCAGCGGATCCCAGTAGCTGCCCCAGACCAGCTTGATCGCGTTCCAGCCCGAGCCGCGGAAGCTGCCTTCCAGCTCCTGGATGATCTTGCCGTTGCCGCGCACCGGGCCGTCCAGACGCTGCAGGTTGCAGTTGATCACGAAGATCAGGTTGTCCAGGCCTTCGCGGCCGGCCAGCGAGATCGCGCCGAGCGACTCCGGCTCGTCGCACTCGCCGTCGCCCATGAAGCACCAGATCTTGCGGTCGCTCTTGGGGATCAGCCCGCGGTGTTCCAGATACTTGAAGAACTGCGCCTGATAGATCGCCTGGATCGGGCCCAGCCCCATCGACACCGTCGGCACCTGCCAGTAATCCGGCATCAGCCACGGATGCGGGTATGAGGACAGCGCGCGACCCTTGCCAACCACTTCCATGCGGAACAGGTCGAGCTGGTCCTCGGCCAGGCGGCCTTCGAGGAACGAGCGCGCGTAGATGCCGGGGCTGGAGTGGCCCTGGTGCAGGATCAGGTCGCCCGGGTGGTCGGCACTTGGCGCGCGCCAGAAATGATTGAAACCCACGTCGTACAACGTGGCGCTGGAGGCGAAGCTGGCGATGTGTCCGCCCAGCTCGCCCGGCTTGCGGTTCGCGCGCACCACCATCGCCATCGCGTTCCAGCGGATCAGCGAGCGGATGCGCCATTCCATCGCGGCGTCGCCGGGCATCTTCGCCTCGTTCGCCGGTGCGATGGTGTTGACGTATTCGGTCGTCGGATCGAACGGCAGATAACCGCCAGAACGGCGCGTGCTGTCGACCATCCGTTCCAGCAGGAAATGCGCGCGTTCGGTGCCGTCGTGATGGATCACCGCGTCGAGCGAGTCCATCCACTCCCTGGTTTCGGTGGGGTCGATGTCCTGGTTGAGGATATCGTCGAGCTGATCCATGAAGATTCTCCGCGGCACCGTTGCAGCGCCAAGCTTGAGGGGGAATGCCCGCCGCCGGGGAGTGCGGCGGGAATCAACGTCCAAGTCTAGCCGTTGGGCCGGATGCCTGCCAATTCAGCCGGCCGTGCGGAGGCGCATGGTGTGGTCGTTTTCAATGGCCGCCATGTGCAACTTCGAAATACTGAAACCTCCTGTCGTCCTTCCTGCGAAGGCAGGAATCGCAATTCAGTCGCACCGCAAGCCATCCCGTTGCCACTTCGATCGAGCGGTGGATGCAGAATGGCCTTTCGTCATTTGCCAACGCGATTCCTGCCTTCGCAGGAATGACGGAACTGGAGAGAATGGCGGGGTGGGCAGGACGAAAAAGGACGGCGAACGGGAAGGTCGAGCCGGGCGGCGGGCTACGGGTTTCCCCACCCTGCGCCAAGGCGCGGCTGTTCCGGACAGCAGTGCGCGGCGGGGCTGCCTCCCCGCTGTCGCGGGGAAGGCAAAAGCCGAGGCTCCCGGCCTTTGGTCAGCCCTGTTGACGATTCGCCGCGCGGATCTGCGCCTCGACGCAGGCCACCGCGCTCATGTTGACCACCCGACGCACGGTCGATTGCGGCATCAGGATGTGCGCCGGCTTGGCCACGCCCATCAGGATCGGCCCGATCACCACGCCGTCGCTGAGCATCCGGGTCATGTTGTAGGCGATGTTGGCCGCGTCCAGGTTCGGGAACACGAAAACGTTCGCCTTGCCTTCCAGCCGCGAGTTCGGGAACAGCTTCTCGCGCAGCGCCGGGGTCAGCGCCACGTCGGCCTGCATCTCGCCCTCCACTTCCAGCCGCGGCGCGCGGGCGCGGATCAGCTCAAGCGCCTTGCGCATCTTCTTCGCGCCGCAGGTGTCGCGGCTGCCGAAGTTGCCGCCAGACAGCAGCGCGATCTTCGGCACGATGCCGAACAGCTTCAGACGGATCGATGCCTGCAGGGTCGCCTCGGCGATCTGCTCGGGGCACGGATCGTCCTGCACGTGGGTATCGAGGTAGAAGAACGTGCCCTTGTCGGTGGAGACCGCGGCCATCGCCGACGGCTCGACCACGCCTTCGTCCAGTCCGATGATGTCGCGGATGTAACGCAGCTTGCCCTGGTACTGGCCGACCAGACCGCAGATCAGCGCGTCCGCTTCGCCGCGTTCGACCATCAGCGAGGCGATCGCGGTGGGGCGCGAGCGGATCACTGCCTTGGCCATCGACGGGGTCACGCCGCGACGCTCCATCAAGCGGTGGTAGTGCTGCCAGTAATCGTCGAAGCGCGGGTCGCAGTTGATGTTGCAGATCTCGACATCCACGCCCGGCTTGATGCGGAGGCCGGCGCGCTTGATGCGCTTCTCGATCACTTCCGGGCGGCCGATCAGGATGGGCTTCGCCAGGCCTTCGTCGACCACCACCTGCACTGCGCGCAGCACGGTTTCCTCCTCACCCTCGGCGTACACCAGCCGGCACGGCGCGGACTTGGCGCGCTCGAACACCGGCTTCATCAGCAGGCCGGTGCGGAACACGAAGCTGGTCAGCTGGTCGTTGTAGGCGGCGAAATCCGCCATCGGCCGCGTCGCCACGCCCGAGTCCATCGCCGCCTGCGCCACCGCCGGCGGCAGCTGCAGCAGCAGGCGCGGATCGAACGGTTGCGGAATCAGATACTCCGGGCCGAAGCTCGGCGGCTTGCCGCCGTAGGCGCGCGCGCTGACGTCGGACGACTCGCGCCGCGCCAGCGCCGCGATCGCCTTGACGCAGGCGATCTTCATCGGCTCGTTGATCACCGTGGCGCCGACATCCAGCGCGCCGCGAAACAGATAGGGGAAACACAGCGCGTTGTTGACCTGGTTCGGGTAATCCGAACGCCCGGTGGCCATGATGCAGTCCGGCCGCACCGCCTTCGCCTCTTCCGGGGTGATCTCCGGATTGGGGTTGGCCAGCGCGAAGATGATCGGCCGCGCGGCCATCGTGGCGACCATCTCCGGCTTCAGGATGCCGCCGGCGGACAGGCCGAGGAACACGTCCGCGCCCTCGACGATCTCGGCCAGCGTGCGTGCCTTCGTGTCGCGCGCGTAACGCTGCTTGTCGGGGTCGAGGTCGGTGCGCTCGCTGTGCAGCACGCCGTGGCGGTCGAACGCCAGGATGTGCTCCGGCTTCACGCCCAACGCCACCAGCATGTCGAGGCAGGAAATGCCCGCGGCACCGGCGCCGGTGGTGGCCACGCGGATGTCCTCGATCTTCTTGCCGACCACCACCAGCGCGTTGATCAGCGCCGCGCCGACGATGATCGAGGTGCCGTGCTGGTCGTCGTGGAACACCGGGATCTTCATCCGCTCGCGCAGCTTGCGCTCGACGATGAAGCACTCCGGCGCCTTGATGTCTTCCAGGTTGATGCCGCCGAAGGTGGGTTCCAGGCTGGCGATGATGTCGACCAGCTTGTCCGGGTCGTTCTCGTCGATCTCGATGTCGAACACGTCGATGCCGGCGAACTTCTGGAACAGCACGCCCTTGCCCTCCATCACCGGCTTGCTCGCCAGCGGCCCGATGTTGCCCAGGCCCAGCACCGCGGTGCCGTTGGTGATCACCGCGACCAGGTTGGAGCGCGCGGTGTACTCGGCCGCCGAGGTCGGGTCTTCCACGATCGCATCGCAGGCCGCGGCAACGCCGGGCGAATAGGCCAGCGACAGGTCGCGCTGGGTCAGCAGCGAGGTGGTCGGGGTGACCTTGATCTTGCCGGGACGCGGCAGGCGGTGATACTCGAGTGCGGCGAGGCGCAGTTCTTCGGGAAGGCTCATCGGAGGCTTTTTGTCGGAAAGGGGCGCCGGCCGCGACGGCGACCGACTGTCCACGATGTTAGCACCGGGGCCTGTCGAACCGGCCCGTTCTTGCGACGCAACGACGCAGGTCGAAGCCGCTAGACGCTCGACAGCAGCTCGTCGCCCTGTACCCGGTTCATGTGGATGCCGTTGATGAACACCGAGAATGCCAGCTTGCCGGCCAGCCCATGGACATGCTGCATCCATGGGGGCAACCAGCGCGGCGGCAGGATCGCGCCCGACGCGAAGTGCGGCTGCAGGGTGATCACGTCGTGCAGGGTCAGCTTGCCGGCAAACAGGTGGCGCAGCAGGTCCATCCGCCGCTGCTTCAGCGCCCAGCGGAAAAACGTGTGCACGGTGAGCAGGCCCGACAGGTAGACATTGTCTTTGGCGAATGCCGCGCCGCCGGTCAGCGGCACGCCGCGAAATACCCGCTGCGCCGAGTGGAAACTGTCCGGCACGCTTTGCCCGCAGGCGCTGAAATAGCGGTAGACCTCGACGAAATCCGCGCCCTTGAGTGCCATGTCGATCGCCACGATGCGCAGGCTGATCCGCTTGAGCCGGGTGATGTCGATCGCCCCGGACATCAGTTCGGCGAAGACCGCCAGGCCTTCCTGGGTGGCGGTGACGCGCGGCGACGTGCGCGCCAGCGATGCCAGCAGTGGCTGGCGGCGACCATTGAGCGCGGTCAGCGAGTGCACGAACGCCTCGTGCGCCAGCAACTGATGACGGTCGTATTCGCTGAAACAGGCCCCGCCGCGCAGTCGGATGCGGGTGGCGCCGGCGGCGGCCTTGGCGGTGAGCTCCGCATCCACCTCCACGCTGATCGTGCCGGCGCCGAAGAAGTCGTCCAGCGTGGCCGCCAGGTCCATGCGCAGCACGTCCGCCGGGATGCCGGTGCTGCTGTCGTCGGCGAGCAGGTCCGCGCCCAGTTCGTCGGACAGGGCGATGAAGTAGCGCGCGGCATCGAGGTTGCTCTGCGTGCTGCCGGGGATCAGGTCATCCGGACGTCCATACAGCGCCACCGACGGCACCGTGACGCCGACGGTGCCGACCGCCTCCAGCATCTCGGCGGCCATCAGCCAGGAATCGGCGGTGCGCTGCAGGTAATCGCCCAGCGGGTCGACCTGCGCGTCGCTGGTGGCGGCGTGCTCGATCGCCGCCAGCTCGGCCCGCGCCGCACCCAGGTCCGGCCGCACATAGCTCACTTGCGGCAGGGCGAACTGGCCACGGCTGTACGCCTCGATCATGCGGCTTTCCAGCGAGGCCGGCCATGCCACCGTGGGCAGGACATGGATGCCGCGCACCGCAGCGAGCAGGCGCTGGTCGAGCGCGGCGTAGCGCTGGAGTTCGGGGGCAATGCTGCCGGTCGTGGCGGCGATGTTCATCGCACGGCTCCTAGTCCCGCTCGCGTTGCCCGCGATGCCCGTGCGGCCGTTCGATCGGGCGACCGCCGCGTTGCCGGCGCAGGCGCGCCTCCAGGGTCGCGGCCTGTTCCTCGCGCTCGTCGTGCAGCTTGAGGTAATTGCGCCAGCGGCCAGGCGCCAGCTCGCCGCTGTCCAGTGCCACCTGCACCGCACAACCCGGCTCGCTGCCGTGGCCGCAATCGGCGAAGCGGCACTGCTCGGCGAGCGCCTCGATGTCGGCGAACAGGTCGAGGTTTTCCTCGCCGGTGAGTTTCAGCTCGCGCATGCCGGGGGTGTCGATCAGACAGCCTCCGCTGGGCAGTTGCAGCAGGGCGCGATGGGTGGTGGTGTGGCGGCCGCGGCTGTCGTGGCTGCGCACTTCGGCGGTGGCCATCGTCGCCGTGCCGAGCAAGGTGTTGGTCAGCGTGGATTTGCCCGCGCCGGACGAACCTACCAGCACGGCGCTGTCGCCCGGTTTCAGGTACTGCGCCAGCAGCGCCGCGCTGGCCGGGTCCTTGCAGTTGAGCGCGTGGATCGGGGTGGCATCCGGCAACCGCTCGCGCAATGCGGCGATCTGATCGGCCGCGTCTTCGCGTGTATCGAGCTTGCTCAGCAACACCACCGGCTGCGCGCCGGAATCCTCGGTCAGCGACAGGTAGCGTTCGATGCGGGCCGGATTGAAATCGCCGTCCAGTCCGGTCAGCACCAGCACGTAATCGATATTGCTGGCGATCAGCTGGCGCTCGTAGCGTTCGCCGGCCGCCGCCCGCGACATCACCGTGCGTCGCGGCGCCACCGTGACGATGTGCGGCGGCGTGCCGCTTGCCACTTCAACGAAATCGCCCACTACCGGCCGCTCCGCCGGGTCGATGCCGCGCTTGAGGAAGCGCCCGTCCGGCTGCGCGCCGAACAGGGCCTCGCCATCGTGCAGCTCGTAGCCGGCGCGATGCTGGGCCACCACTCGCGCGAGGCGCAAGCCGGCTGCCGGCAATACATCGCCGCGCCAGCCGATGTGCCGCAGGCGTTCGATCGTTTCGGCATCACTCATGGGGGAGGTCTGTCTGCACGGTTCGGCGATTATGCCCTGACCGGGGGTTGTCCGCCGATGAACCACGATGCGCCCCGGCCTGCGCTCGCGCTGCAGTGCATCACGCTGCTAGCATCGGCCGGCCGGCGGTGGCGCCGGCTGTTGACCTGTCGATTCACCCCCTCCGTTGCCCTCCCTGCCCACGCGAGGGAGGAGAACATCCGGGCATTGAGAAGGATACCGGCGTTGGCTTCGATCATACCCAGTGCGCACCTGGCGGACGTGCGCTATGAAATCCGCGGCGCGCTGACCCGGCGCGCGCGCGAACTGGAGGCCGCCGGCCTCGACATCATCAAGCTCAACATCGGCAACCCCGGTCGCTACGGCTTCGAGGCGCCGGCGCATCTGCGCGAGGCGATCGCCAGCCATCTGCACGACAGCGAAGCCTACGGTCACGAGCAAGGCCTGGAGATCGCCCGCGAGGCGATCGCCGCGCAGCAGCACCGCCGCGGCGCACAAGGTGTGGAACCGGAGCGCATCTTCATCGGCAACGGCGTCAGCGAGCTGATCGACCTGTCCCTGCGCGCCCTGTTGCAACCGGGCGACGAGGTGTTGCTGCCGAGTCCGGATTACCCGCTGTGGAGCGCGGCCACGATCCTCAACGGCGGCCAGCCGCGTTATTACCGCTGCCTGGCCGCCAACGCGCATTTCCCGGACCCGCAGGAAATCGAGTCGCTGATCACCCCGCGCACGCGTGCCCTGGTGCTGATCAATCCGAACAATCCGACCGGCGCGGTGTACCCGCGGGCGCTGCTGCAGCAGTTGGTGGCGATCGCGGCACGGCATCGACTGCTGTTGCTTGCCGACGAGATCTACGACGAGATCCTGTATGACGGCGCCACCTTCCAGCCGCTGGCCGAAATCGCCGCGGACCTGCCGTGCCTCAGCTTCGGCGGGCTGTCCAAGGTGCATCGTGCCTGTGGCTACCGCGTGGGCTGGATGAGCCTGTCCGGCGACCCCGTGCACACCCGCGCCTATCGCGACGCGCTGCAACTGCTCGCCGCGCTGCGCCTGTGCGCGAACGTGACCGCGCAGTGGGCGGTGGCCCCGGCGTTGCAGGATGCTCCCACGATCGGTGCGCTGACCGCGCCCGGCGGTCGCCTGCACGATGCGCGCGATGCCGTGCTGCGGGGCGTGGCAGGCAGCGATTACCTGGATCTGGTGGCGCCGCACGGCGCGCTGTACGCCTTCCCGCAGGTGCGTGTCGACCGGTTTGCGAGCTTCGACGACGAGGTATTCGCGCTGCG
This sequence comes from Rhodanobacter sp. T12-5, assembly GCF_008329435.1. Taxonomy (GTDB): domain Bacteria; phylum Pseudomonadota; class Gammaproteobacteria; order Xanthomonadales; family Rhodanobacteraceae; genus Rhodanobacter. Next base: position 229,958 of record NZ_NPKN01000001.1, on the reverse strand, counting down.
ACTGCTGGAAGAGGAGTCGGTGCTGGTGGGCCCCGGCAGCAGCTTCAATTTGCCGCGCAGTCGCCATTTCCGCTTGACCCTGCTGCCGTCTTCGGCGCAGTTGCGTGAGGTCTTCGTGCGGGTCGAGCGGGTGTTGGCGCGGATGGCTAGCGAGCAGCCGCTGCAATCTGCCGGCGTCGCCGCGTGAGGTCCGTTGCCGCAGCCTCCGTTCCACCCAGACGAGCCAGTCCATGAACGCCATTCCGCCGTCGCTCCACTATCTCGCCCTCGGCGATTCCTACACGATCGGTGAAGCGGTGGCCGCCGATCGACGCTGGCCGGCGGTGCTGGTACAGCGCCTGCGCGCGGCCGGCGTGGTGATCGGTGACCCGCAGATCGTGGCCGTCACCGGCTGGACCACCGACGAGCTGGCGCAGGGCATGGATGCGGCGACGCTGACGCCGCCGTACGACCTGGTCACGCTGCAGATCGGCGTGAACAACCAGTACCGGGGCCGCTCGGCCGATGACTACCGCGAGCAGTTCGCCGGCTTGCTGGCCCGCGCGATCGGCCTGGCCGGCAGTCGCGCCTCCCACGTGGTGGTGGTCTCGATCCCCGACTGGGGCGTCACCCGCTTCGCCCGCGAACAAGGGCGTGACGCAACGCAGGTTGCCAACGAACTGGATGTCTACGACGCCATCGCGCGTGCCGAAACCGCGCGTGCCGGCGCGCATTGGGTCGACATCACCGCCATCTCGCGCCGGCATCCGGACCTGCTCGCGGACGATGGCCTGCACCCGTCCGCTGCGCAATATGCGTTGTGGGTCGAGCTGATTGCACCGGTGGCGGACGCCGCGTTGCGCTAGCCCCGACTTAACGGGTTCGCTGCGCGCCGCACCACAATCGCCGGTTGTGGCCGGCCTGTTGTCCGGTACTCGGCCTGTCGACACCCGGCCTGTCGACGAACTGGACGATGCCATGCGCCTGTTCGGCGAATGCCTCGATGCCATTGACGCGCGCCCGCCTTGAACGCAGCCGGCTTCGACGACATATCGGACGGCGTATCATTGTGCTTTTCGACTTGCCACCTGCTGGAGCTCCCTCATGTCCCTCGACGCCCCTACCCGCGAACGTATCGAAAGCCTGCTCAAGGATCACCGCGTGGTGCTTTTCATGAAGGGCGATCGCCGGCAGCCGATGTGCGGTTTCTCCGCCGCCGCCACCAATACACTGAACGAACTGTTGCCCGACTATCACACGGTCAACGTGCTGGACGATCCCGAAATCCGCGAAGGCATCAAGGCCTACGGCGACTGGCCGACGATTCCGCAGCTGTACGTCGGAGGCGAGCTGGTCGGCGGTGCCGACATCATCCGCCAGATGTACGGCAGCGGTGAGCTGCATGCCTTGTTCGGCGTGGCCGCGCCGGATCGCACGCCGCCGGAAATCACCATCACCGACGCCGCCGCCGAGGCGATCCGCCAGGGCACTGCGAATGCGCAAGGCGTGGCGCTGCATCTGGAGATCGGCCCCGACCACAGCGCCGGGTTCCAGTTGGCGCCGGCTGGCGAGGGCGACATCGTTGCGCATGCAAATGGTCTGGAAGTGCATTTCGACCCCGCCAGCGCGCAGCGCGCCAGAGGCATCGTGATCGACTGGGTGTCCACCGTGCAGGGCGAAGGCCTGAGCCTGAAGTTTCCCGGCGCGCAGGAAATCGGCTCGCTCAGCGTGCAGCAGTTGCAGCAGCGACTGGCCGCCGGCGACATCACCCTGATCGACGTGCGCCCGGCCCACGGCCGCGCGCAGGCCGCGCCATTGGCACAAGCGCGCGTGCTGGAAGACGAAGGTTACGAGAGCCTGGCCGCGCTGCCGAAAGATACCCCGCTGGCCTTCATCTGCCACCACGGCGTATCGAGTCGCGCCATGGCAGAGCGCTTTGCCGCACACGGATTCACCAACGTGCACAACGTCGAGGGCGGCATGGATGCTTGGGCGCGCGAAGTGGACACCAGCATCCCGCGCTATTGATCCGCAGTCACGGCGACACCCACACGAAGCGCCCCGCAGCGGGCGTTTCTTTCGGCCGGCGCAGGCATGAGCCACTTTGGCGATCGGCCTATAATTGAAGGCTGTCCGTTCGAGTGTGGATCCAGCGATGAATGAGGCGTCAAGCACCAGCCCGGCCACCTTGCGCGACAGGGCGCGCATGCATCTTCGCAATCGGGACTTGTTGCTGGCGGAACAATCCTATCTGCGCCTGCTCGCGGCAAAGCCGGACGACATCGAAGCGCTGCGCTTTCTGGCTGGCGAGTATCTGTCTCGCGGCGACACCGCCAAAGCCGTCGAGTTGCTGGCGACCGCCGACCGGGCAAATCCGGACGATCCAGCCACATTGAACCAGCTCGGCACCGTGCAGCTGAGCGGCGCCGACCTCACCGCCGCGGTCGCGACGCTGCGGCGCTGCCTGCAGTTGGCACCCAACATGTTCATGGCGCGCCTGCGCCTGGCCATCGCGCTGGAGCGGCTGGGTGAGGCGCATGAGGCCCTGCTGGCGTACTTCAACGCCATAAACACCGCGCAGGCTCAGGGACGCTGGCTCAGCGATGCCTCGACCGCGCCGGAATTGCGCCAGACCGTCAAGCGCGCCATGAACTATGTGGACGCGGGCCGACGCCAGGTGTTCGATCGGGTCATCGAGCCATTGCGCGAGCGCTATGGCCGCTCCGAGCTGGCGCGCGTGGATCAGTGCCTCGCGATTTATCTCAATGAGCAACCGGCGAACCTGCCCGATCCCCGTCAGCAACCGAAGTTCCTGTACTTTCCCGGCATCCCGTCGCAGCCGTTCTATCCGCGCGAACGGTTTCCATGGCAAGCGGCGCTGGAGGCCGGCGCTGCTTCGATCCGCGAAGAGCTGCGCGCCGTCATCGCCGACGAGCAGAACCTCGAGTCCTTTCTGCAATCGGGCCGGCCCGAAGAAGCCGAAGCCTATCTGCGAGCGTCCGGCGATCGCGCCGCGGCCTGGGACGCTTATTTCTTTTATCGCCACGGCGAACGCTTCGACGCGCATTGCGCAAGTTGCCCACAAACGGCGGCACTGCTTGAAGAGGCAGCGTTGGTGCACATCCGCGATCACGCGCCGGAAACGCTGTTTTCGGTGCTGCGTCCGGGTACGCATATCCTGCCGCACCGCGGGGTCACCAATACCCGCCTGGTCACCCACCTGCCGCTGATCGTGCCGCCGGACTGCGCCTTGCGCGTGGGCGGGGAAACCCATGTGTGGCAACCCGACCAGTGCGTCACGTTCGACGACACCTTCGAGCATGAGGCGTGGAATCGCAGCGACGAGACCCGAGTGGTGCTGATCCTGGACAGCTGGAACCCTGATCTGAGCGAAGTCGAGCGGGCCGCAGTGACCGACCTGGTCGCGGCGATCGGCGACTTCAACGCCCACGCCGCGATCTGATCAACCGCGCACTGCGGCAGGCGATCTACTCCGGGAACAGCTCGATCAACTCGGGCAGGTAATCGACATAGTTGCGCCAGCGTTCGACCGAACGCTGGTGGATCGGTTGACGGGCCTGCCATTGGCTGGCTGACGTTATCACCGACGTGCTTCCATGGTCCGCCTGTGCCGGATCGAACGGCGTCAGCCCAAGCTGCGCAATCAGTTGCGCGATCGTCGTTGCCGGATCTGCCGCGACCTGCTCGTAGTCGATCGTGATGATCGGAATCGACAGACTTCGTTGCCAGTGCGCCATCAATTCACCACACCCGGTCGCCATGGCGGCGATGTCATGGAAGTCTCCGGCGAAGCCATAGTCGTCATGGGCGAACGACTGGCTCCAGATCGACAGCGCGGTGTCGCGCGCCTGGCGGCGGCAGTAGATCACGCGGGCGTCGGGAAACAGCGCCGCGATGGTGTCCAGGTAGCGGAAATTGAGCGGATTCTTGTCGATGTAGCAGGGCGTCGGGGCGTCGTCCCGCCGCAGGTGTGCCAGATAGATCGCAGCCGCATCGTCCACTGCCGCCGCCCGCTGCGTTGCATCGAGCCCGGCCAGCCGTTCGGCCAGGTAAGCCAGCGTGGGCAGCTCGCCGCGATTGCGTATGTCGGGGTGACGACCCAGCAACTCCGCCACCAGGGTGGTACCGGTGCGCGGCAAACCCACCACAAAGATCGGCACGCTGTCGCGCGCCACGGCGCGACTGACCGGCATCGGCGCACTGGCGATCCGTGCCGCCACGAATGCCTGCCACGTTCCTCGCGACCACGACCCTAGCGGGCGCATCAGCTCGTTGGCCTCACGCCAGGCGCCCGCGGCCGACGCGAAATCGCCGATGTCGTCAAACGCCTTGCCCAGCGCGAACAGGACCCCCGCCCGCGCGCGCGGCGACAGTGCAGGATTGCGGATACCGCTCTCGAACAGCGCAAAGTCCGGGTGCTGGCGGTCGCGGTAACGTTCGATCGAGGCCAGGCTGGCAAGCACGAACCACAGATTCTGGTCGATGCCGTGCGCGATCGCGTCCAGATAGTGCTTGCGCGCCGATTCGAAACGACCCAGCTCCTGCGCAAGAGTGCCCATCAACGCGGACAGGCGCGGGTCGGCGTTGCCGCGCGCCTGCTCGCGTTCGCACAATTCGGCTGCCAGGTCCTGGCGCTGGCACTCGCGCATGAACTGGGCCCAGTCGAGCACGCCCTGCGTGTTGCCGAGGACTGCCTCCACCCGTTCGGCCAGCCCACCTGCCGCTGCGTTGAGCTTGCCTTGGCCACGCAGCACCTGGCCAAGGAGCATGGCAGCGCGGGCGTCTGTGGTGTTGTCGGCCAGCAGCCGTCGCAAGCCGGCTTCAGCGTTTGCGGCATCGCCGGCCTGCCACGACGCAAGGGAGAACCAGTAGCGCAGCGCCACTGATGTCGGCTGATGGGCCAGCGCCCGTTCGAGCACGGCCGCAGCCAACGATGGATAACCACGCTGCAGCACGATGCGGCCGTAGCCCAGCCAGGCGTCCGCCGAGGTCGAGTGCAAATGGTCGTTCAGGATGCGCAAGGCTGTCTGCGACCCGCTCGCCATTGCCGTGGCGAGCCACTGGTCCACCCGTGCCAGCTCGGCGCGGGACGGCTCCCAGTCGGCTTGTGACGCGCCGACCATTGCAACCGCGGATAGCGGGACGAGGTTGTCGTTCAAGGGGATTCCCGTCATCGTTGTCGGCGAGCGCGCCATGCACGCTCGTCCGGGCCAGCGTCCGTGTCAGCGCGTTTGTGGAAACAGCAGGTACAGCGAAAGGATGTACTTGTCGTTCGAAAGCGGTGGCCGGCCGGCGTGCTGGTACATCCAATACGGCGGAAACATCAGCAGCTTGCCGGCGCGCGCCGGTACGGTAATGCCCAGATCGCAGAACTCCGTTTCGCCACCTTCCGCCACGTCGTTGAGATACCACAGGAACACCAGATAGCGGTTTGCCACCTCGTAGATCGCGTCGAAATGCGGCTGAAACGCCTCGCCACTGCCGGCCACGTAGCGTTTGATGCGCATCGGGGATATCTGCGGCGAAGGCGGCACCGGGATGCTCAGGCCAAGGCGCTGGTTGTAAGCGGCAAGGTAATCGTCGATCTGCTTGTAGAAGTAGCCGAGGAACGCTTCGTCGGCCAGGGCCGAGACATCGAGCTCGGTCCAGGAACTGGCGTCGAGGCCGGCGCGCCAGCCGGGACTGCGCACGATGTGCCGGTCGGCGGTCTGCTTGAACGAGGCAATCAGCTGCTCGCAAAAAGCCGCCGGCAGCGCACCATCGAAGGTCTGCACGTAGCTGCGTACGTCCGCTACCGGCAACGCGATCACCGGCGATGGTTCAACGGTCATAGCCCCAGTGCTCCATGACGTCTTTCAGGATGGGAAGCAGGGGTGCGAACTCCTGCTCGTAGCGGCGCCAGCGGCCTACCGCTGATTTGTTTGGCGGTTGCACGACCTGTGCGTAGCTCGGTGTGCTGATGAAACCCTTCTGTTGCGCATGCTGGTGGAAATTGCGCAGCGACAGCGCATCATCGATGCCGATGAAGGCGCCGATGCGCTCCACCTCGGCGTCGAAATTGTCCAGCAGATCTTCGTAGCGCAAGTGCAGCACGTGCGGCTTGAACAGTTGCTCGTGGTGGATCCAATACTGCATGCCGTTGACGTAGCCTCGCGCCAACCGCTCCAGCGACGAGCACAACACCTGGAATCCCGCCGCACGAAAGTTCTGCATGTAGCAGCTGAGGATCACGTCGCAGGGATGCCGCAGCGCCAGGATGATCGGCGCATCGGGGAACAGCCGGCAGATCAATGGCAGATGCAGCAGGTTCAGCGGGTTCTTGTCGACCAGCCGTTGACCAGGCTGCAGCGTGACGACCGTACTCACCTGCTCCCAGTAATGGCGCCGCAGCGCAGCGCACGTGGCAGGGTCGAGTTCGCCCAGCGCTTCCGGATATTGCAGCCCCAACGCGAGCACCCGCTCGGTGACGCCCTGCAGGAATGGCTGTTCGTCCATCGAGGCGAGCGTGGGATGCGCGTCCAGCATCTGTTCGAGCATGGTCGTGCCGGAGCGCGGAAAGCCAACCACGAAAATCGGCGAGGGCGGCTCGTCCGCCGACCGCAACGGTGGTGGCCAGTCGGCAGCCTGTGCTGGTGTCATGCGGATCAGCGCCGGCGAAAGCGGCTGCACATCAGGCAACAGCAGTTCGGGTACCAGTTGCGCAGCCTTGACCATCTGCGCCGCGTGCGCTTTGGCCAGGGCGTCCATGGCGGCAGCAGTGTCGCCCTGTTTATCGCAGGCCTTGGCCATCGAGAAGTACAGATTGCCGAGCTGGTTGGTTTCCTTGGTCATCGCGATCAGGCGCTGAAGCAATGACCGCGCCGCTGCCGGGTCGCGACCGCGCATCGCCATGACACCCATCGCGCTGATCACCTCGAGCTGGTCGACCGGGTCGCGCAACGTTGCTGGATCCGGCAGGCTGGCCAGGATCACGTCCGCTTCGTCCAGTCGATTGACCCTTTCCAGCAGCCCCACCATGCGCGCGAGCGTTCGCGGGCGCGCACCGTCGAGCTGCATCGAGCCGCCAAGCAGCTGCTCGGCGTCGGATATGCGGCCCATCTGGGTGAACATCCACGCCAGATCGATGGTCAGATCGTCACTGAGCGGCAGCCAGTTGCGCCACCCGCTCACCAACCGGGCTGCTTCCGCATTGTCGGCGCACTCGCAGCAGGCCATCGCCGCGTAGATACAGATCTCATGATCGTCGGGCAGCTGTCGCGCCGCCTGCGCCAGGTGTTGGCGTGCCTTGGCATAGTCGGCGATTTCCTTGTACAGCAGGCCAAGATTGGCGTGGATACCGGCATGTTCGGGTGCCAGCCGCAAGGCCAGCACGTATGCTTCCTCGGCCTGCGCCGTGAGCCCGCCTTCACGCAGCGCATTTCCCAGATTGATCCAGTGGTTGGCCTGCTCCGGGTAAAACACGGTGAGCCGCTCGTGAACCGCCGCGGCGCGGAGTGGCAGCCCCTGTTGCTGCAAGGCAATTCCCAACAGGGTGAGCGCGGTTTCATCATCCGGCTGGCCATCGAGCAGATGACGACACGACTGTTCGGCCTGGCCGGCACGTCCACTGTGCAACAGCTGCATGATGTGTTCGATGTCGCTCTGCTGCGTGGCCAAGCTGTCAATGCCCTTGAATATGAAGACAAAAAAAACCGCGCGGCTTGCACCGCGCGGTTGATTATAGCGACCTGGGCGTTCTGGATCAGAACGTCACGGTCACGCGACCCCAGAAGTAGCGGCCGATCGGCTCGTACGTGTTGATGTCGGTGTTCGCGTTCAGCACGTTGTTCTGGTACATCAACGGCGGCTGCTTGTCGAGCAGGTTGTTGACGCCCACATCCAGGCGGGTGTGGTAAGCCGCGAGGTTATAGCCGAACGCGAGGTTGTTGTAGATCTGTGCATCAGACTTCAACTCCACGCCCTTGAAGCCAATATCAGCAGAGGAGTTCTCGCGCAGATCCGCCCAACCTGTGGTCACCGCACCGACATAACGCACGGTGTAGTTGACGTTCCACGGACCGTTGGTCCAGTTCAACTGGCCCAGACCGCGCCAGCGGGTGTAGTTGCCATACTGGTTGTTGTAATGACCCGCCATATGGACGATAACGTCGCCCGGCTGGCCCGGCGCGGTGTCGTTGTCGTACCGGGTCAGATAGGTCGCATCCAGCGAGGCCGTAAGGTCGCCCCAGTTCTGGCCAGCGATATCGAAGTGCGGAATCTTGTACTTGATGCTGCCATCGATACCCTTCGTGTTCACCTTGCCCAGATTGACGGTCGGCTGACTGATGAAGGAGAAATCGCCGCTGACGTTGCGATGGATCAGCGAGCAGAACGGGCTGGACTCATTTTGGAAGCAACTGGTGAGGACGGTCTGCGCGGCGACCGGGGTAATCGTGTCATCCAAGGTTACACGCCACAGATCGGCACTGATCGACAGGCCGGGAGCAAAACTCGGGTCGTAGACGAAACCGTAGTCATACGACTTGCCGTGTTCCGGCTTCAAGTTGTATCCCGCAGCCACGGAACCGGAGATCACGCCGGTGGTCTGCGAATTGCCACTGCCAGCGAAGCCCGGCGGCACGAACTGGCAGGCGGCTGCATGCTGCGCAAGCTCAGCGGCGGAGAGGTGGAGACAGGGATCGGTCACCTGTGGCGCGCTGCCGGTGGCACCGTTGTATAGCTCATTGATGTTCGGTGCGCGGAACACACCAGCGACCGTACCACGCAACAGCAGGTCGTCAATCGGGCGCCATTCCACACCGAACTTCTGGTTCCAGCTGCTGCCGGCGGTGTTGTACTTGGAGAAGCGCGAACCGATCGTCACGTTCAACGACTTGACCATCGGCAGGTCAGCGAGTACCGGCACGAACAACTCGAAATAGGCTTCCTTGTCGGTGAAGCTGCCGTTCAGCGGCGTCGAACAGGCCTCCTGCGAAATGAAGCAGGTACCGTCGAGGCCCTGCGTCTTCGCGATCAGGTCGACCTGGTAATTCTGGTATTCCTTGTCGTACGACAAGCCCACGGCCAACTGGGCGGTACCGGCCGGCAGGTCGAACAGGCTGCCGTTGGCGCCAACTTCAACGCGACGCGAGGTCTGCAAGGTGTGATAGAACGGCGCAGCGGCGAAGTTCTTGAGCGCAGCGGTGGTCGCCGGATCGTTCAGGTTGAAGATGTTGACCGGTGTGCATCCGGCGATGACATTGCCAGCCGAACCGCACTTCACGACGCCGTCGGAATCCAGGAAGGACGGACCAAGTGCCTGCTTCAGGCCGTTGTAATACACGTAACCCGGGCTCTGCTGCTGGGTGCCCTGATGACCGTAGTTGAGGTCACCGAACCACTGCCAGCTGCTGTCGGCACCGAAGTTACCCTTCAGACCGGCCACGACCTGGCCGGTGGTGGTCGAGTAGTGCAGAACGCGCTGACCCAGATTGGTGAAGCGACTCACGTAGTTGTAAGCGGTGGGGGCGCCGGCGGCATCCGTACCCGGGCCGAAGTCCTGGCCGAACGGGTTGTAGTAGTTGTCCTTCGAGATCGTCACACCATCGCTGTTCGCGTCGAACGGCAGTGCGGCCAATGCAGCATTGGACGTGGTCTTGTTGTAAAACGCGTCGAAATAGGCCGACACGTTGTCGGTCAAGTTGTAGTTGGCCAGCGCGAAGACGTTGGTACGTTCCTGCGGGGTCTGGATCAGGTTGTGCGCTGCGTAGTTGTAGGCATCGGTCAATTTGTTGTACGGACGATAGTCAGCCCGTGTGGTCTTGCCGGCAACGGGATTCGCCAGCGTCACGGTGCCGCCGCCGTTCGCGTCGGAAAGGAACGCGCGGCCGTTCGGGTTGCGGCTGGAACCGGCGTTGAAGACCGAGCCGGAGTACAGATAGGTGGCGTACTTCGAGTAGTCGCGGTTCGCCGACGAGATCGCATCGAACTTGTTGTAGTCGATGCCGGCAACGATGTTGCCCTTGTCCGACGAGGTACCGAAGGTGGCTGCGAAACCGCGCTGGGCACCGTCGGAATGATCCGACTCGCCATAGTTGGCGCTGATCTGCGCACCCTGGAAATCGTTGCGCAGGATGAAGTTGACCACGCCGCCGATCGCGTCGGAGCCGTACGTCGCGGACGCACCGTCCTTCAGCACTTCGATGCGCTCGACCATGCTGGCCGGGATCGTGTTGATGTCGTTGTTGAGCACGCGGTGACCGTTCACCAGGATCAGGGTACGGTTGGAACCCAGACCGCGCAGCGACACGGTGGAGGCGCCGTCGCCGCCGCCGTTGTTGACGCTCGGGTTGGTCGCGGCACCGGCGATCGCCGGGATCTGCTGGACCAGGTCGCCGAGGGTCTGCTTGCCGCTGGCCTGGATCTGCGCGCGGTCAATGGTCAGCACCGGGCTGGACGTTTCCAGGTCGACACGACGAACGCGGGAACCGGTTACAACCACCGTCTCCAGGGTCGAAGCCTTTTTCTGGCTCGGCTGGTTGGCGGCGTCCTGCGCGCCGGTGTCCTGTGCGAATACGGTGCCCGAGGCGCCGACCGCGATGACAGCGCCCAGCGAAAGCGCCAGACGAACTGCCGAAGAAAGTTTTGTGACCCCAAGTTTCATAACACCCTCCGATTAATTATTGCCATGGGTCAGAAAAGGTTCTGCCCAAAAACTGCGACTTGGCCTGCATTTGCCAGACCGGTGAACTCCAGACCCACGAGCTTGATCCGACCTGATACTAACAGGCAAATAACGCTACGTGAACATGCCGCATACCTGTCTCGACAGGCAGGTTGCAGCCGGCACGCTTCTCCCGGCGCTTCTTTCCTGGACCCGTCCGCACAATTGGCGCTTCCGTCTCCGGTCGCCTTTATCATGCTTGCTTTACGTGTTGTCAACAAATTTTGTACATTCGGAATCCACCCAACAGCGTGGGTTCAGCGGCCGCGGACGAAGCGGATGCCCGGCTGGACGGGATGGGCAGACGCAGTCCCGATCGCCCAACCGCACCGCGGCGCGCATGCTATGTTTCGCTTGCCATTCATGACGGGGGTCACGCAATGCGGATGGGTCTGGCAATCGATGCGGCCTGCGATCTTTCGCAGACCTTCCTGCAACAGCACGACGTCGCGGTGATGCCCATCACTGTCCGTGTGGACGATGAGGTCTTCATGGACGATCGCGAACCGGCTGAAATCCAGCGTTTCATCGACCGGCGGCTGGGCAGTCGCAGTCATTCGGCGGAAACCGAACCCTGTCCGGTCGAAGGCGTGCAGCAGTTGTTCCTCGACAAGCTGGTGCTGGAGCAGGACTGCGTGTTCTGCCTGACCATCACCGCCACGCGCAGCCCGATCAACGAAAACGTCAACCGCGCCAGCTTCGCGATCCTGAAAAACTACCGTCAGGTGCGCGAACAGGCCGGCGTACCCGGTCCGTTCATGATGAGGGTCATCGACACCCGGAACATCTTTGCCGGTGCCGCGCCGGCTGTGTACGAAGCTGCCCGATTGATCGCGGCGGACGAAACGCCGGCCGTGATCCGCGAGCGCCTGACCCACATAGCCAATCACTCCTACGGCTACATGTTGCCGCGCGACTTGTACTACCTGCGCGCGCGGGCGAAGAAGAAAAACGACCGCAGCGTCAGCCTGTTCAGTGCGATGCTGGGCTCGGCACTGGACATCAAGCCGCTGCTGCGCTGTTTTCGCGGCGAAACCGGACCCGTAGGCAAGGTGCGCGGGTTCGAACAAGGCGCGCAGGCGCTTTTCGGTTATGCCGCGCAACGGGTTCGTGCCGGCCTGCTGGTTCCGATGGTGTGCGCGAGCTACGGCGGCGATCTGGCCGTACTCTCGCACCTGCCCGGCTATATCGAGCTGCGTCAGGCGTGCGAGGAATGCGGGGTCGAGCTGATGGAAGCACCGATGAGCATCACCGGCATGGTCAACGTGGGCGAAGGCGCGGTGACGCTGGGCTTCGCCGCCGAGGACCACGTCGCCGAGTTTTGAGCAACCCGGTTGAGGCCCTCAGAAACCGTAGTTGAGGAATCCGCCATCCACCGCCAGCACCTGGCCGGTGATGTAGCTGGCCGCAGGCAAGCACAGGAAGGCGATCGCGGCGGCGACCTCCTCGGGCTCGCCGATCCGCTTCAGCGGCGTGCGCTCGAGCACTTCATCCAGATAGTCGGTGTCGGCCAGGGCCGGTTCCGAGCGCTGGGTGCGGATGTACCAGGGCGCCACCGCGTTGACCCGAATGCCATCCACCGCCCATTCGGCCGCTAGATTGCGGGTGAGCTGGTGCAGCGCCGCCTTGCTCATGCCATAGGGCGAGCCAGTGCGCACGTGCGTGATCCCCGACACCGAACCCACGTTGACGATCGCCGCGTTGGCATGCTGCGCCAGCTGCGGGTGCGCCAGCCGGCTCACTTCGAACGCGGAGAACAGATTCTGCTCGAAGATCGCGCGTGCCTCGTCGAGGCTGTAGTCCAGCGTGGCCGCCGGTTGGTTGCCACCAGCGTTGTTGACCAGCAGCGACAGCGGGACACCCAGATCGGCAATCCAGTCGAACACCGCCAGGCGCTCCTCCGCCTCGGTCAGGTCCGCGCCAAACGCCAGGACGTCGATATCGGGGAAGTCGTCACCCAGTTCCACCCGCACCTGTTCAAGGTAGTCCTCGTCGCGTGCGACCAGCAGCAGGTTGGCGCCGAGGCCGGCCAACTCCCGTGCGACGGCATGACCGATGCCCTTGCTGGCACCGGTGATCAGGGCGGTATGGCCATGCAGGTGCCAGGCGTCGGGGCGGCTGTTCATGGGCGCAGCTTAAAACGTCCGTTGCAGCAGGCATAGCGGCACACCGCTTGCCCGCGTCCCGGCGCGGCGGGACACTGCCACTTCAATCACACGCGAGAACATCATGAAGAAGTTGCCGCTCCTGCTCTGCGTGCTCGCCTTGGGCGCCTGCTCCAGCAAGCCGCCGGAACCGAAGGCAAAGGCGGCTGATGTCGCCACCCCGTTCGACGGCTTGAGGGCTGACGAGCAACGAGCCAAGGACGTGCAGAAAATCGTCGACAAGCAAGCCGAGGATCAACGCAAGCAGATCGACGCGCAAACGCAGTAGTCATTCAATACCGCGAAAACCGGCCGGCGGAGCCCTGCGAAGTTGCGGCGCTCAGCGCGGAGCGCACAGGCAATCGGCGTAAACATTGGGAGTGCCGGCCTTCGCACTGCGCAGCAACTGCAGCTCCGGCACCAGCGCGGGCAGTTGGGCGAACCAGCCAGGCAGGCGGATACCCCAGGACTGCATCACGCGCACGCTGGCACTCTTGTTGAGACCGATCAGGAACCGCTCGAAGCCGCCGATGGGCGCCTCCACATAACGCACCGGATACCCCTTGCCCAGTTTGGCCAGGCTGGCCGCATAGGCAACCGCAGCATCCAGACCGCCGAGCTGGTCAACCAGGCCACGATCGAGTGCCTGCTGGCCGGTCCACACGCGTCCCTGCGCAATCGCATCGATCGCCTCGTAGCTCTTGCCCCGCGCCTTGGCCACGTTGCCGACGAAGTCGCGGTAACCCTTGTTGATGATCGCCTGGATCACCGCCCCGACCTTCGGGTCGAGCGGACGGGTGATGTCGAACGCACCAGCCATCGGGCCGGTGCCGACGCCGTCGCTCTGCACGCCGAACTTGGCCAGCGTGGCAGGCATCGTGTAGTACATGCCGAAGATGCCGATCGAACCGGTGATGGTGTTCGGCTCGGCGAAGATGCGGTTGGCGTTCATCGAGATCCAGTAGCCGCCGCTGGCCGCCACGTCGCCCATCGATGCCACCACCGGAATGCCGGCACGGCGCGTCAGCTCGATCTCGCGGCGGATCTGTTCGGCCGCATAAACTTCGCCACCGGGAGAATTCACCCGCAGTACCAGCGCCTTGGTCTTGCTGTCCTCGCGCGCGGCACGGATCAGTGCCGCGGTGGACTCGCCGCCGATCGAACCGGGCGACCGCTTGCCGCCGCCGATCTCGCCCTCGGCGACCACGATCGCCACCCCCGGCTCGAACGCCCGGATATCGTGCGGCACGCTGGCCAGATACTGCTCCTGATCGACCTGGCGAAAGCTGTTGCCCTTGCGGTCCGCCGGGATTCCCTCGCTGCGCATCATCCTGATCAAATCTGCGCGAGTCGCCAGCCCGTCGACCAGGTGCTCGTTCAGCGCGAGCTGCGCCAGGTCACCCTGCGTACTGGCGATATGTTGCGGCAGGTTGTCGATGTCGTCGCGCAAGGTGGCCGGCTCGAGCTTGCGCAGTTTGGCCGTCTCGTCCAGGTAGCGGTCCCAGATGCCGCTCATCCAGTAGCTGTCGGCCTCTTTCGCCTCGGTCGAGGCGTGGTCGAGGATGTAGGGTTCGGCCGCACTCTTGAACTCGCCGACACGGAACAGGTGCACGTCGACGCCAAGCTTGTCCAGCAAGTCCTTGTAGAACAGGCGATAGTTGGCCAGACCGGTGATCATCACGCCGCCCTGCGGATCGATCAGCACTCGATCGGCGTGCGCGGCAAGGTAGTACTGGCCCTGATCCAGGTTCACCGCCCACGCGATCACCGGCTTGCCGGCGGCGCGAAACCGGTCCAGCGCCGCACCGACCTCGCGCAACGCGGCAAAGCCGCCGCCCTGCAGTTCGTCCGGCAGCAGCAGGATGCGGCTGATCCGCTTGTCCTTCGCCGCCGCATCGATCGCTCCGACCAGATCCCGCAACTGCACCTGCTTCGGCTCGTCGCCGGACAGCCCGGCCAGCGCACGCTGCAGCGGATCGATGCTGTACTGCTCGACCAGTTGGCCCTGCGGCTTGAGCACCAGCACGCTGTCGTTCTGCACTGCACGTTCCATCCGGCTGCCGGCGACGCCGGCCGTCACCAGCAGCAACAGCACGAACAATACGCTGAAGAACACCAGGTTGATGATCACCAGCCTGACCAGGTTGATGCCGCGCCCGAGCGTGCGCAGGAAAGCCGGGAAACCGTTGCGGCGCGGCGGAAGCGGTGGCGTCATGCGTGCGTATCCATGGTCATGGGTCAAGCGTAGCCGGTCAGGCCGGTGCGGTCATCGGGATGACGCCAGCGCTGCCTGAACACGCTGCGCCAGAAACGGGTGAACAACATCACCGCCGCCACCGAAAGGCCGGCGATCAACCCCATCCACATGCCACGCGCGCCCATGCCGTGGTGGAACGCCAGCCACCAGCCCACCGGCATGCCGATGATCCAGTAGGCGAACAGGGTGATCGCCATCGGCACGCGGGTGTCCTTGAGGCCCCGCAACGCGCCGTTGGCGGCGACCTGGATGCCGTCGGAAAACTGGAACAGCCCGGCCAGTACGATCAGCTGCGCGGCCAGCGCGATCACCTTAGGATCGTGCGTGTACAGCGACGCGATGAAATGCGGCAGGCCCAGCATCAGCCCGGCCGACAGCAACTGGGTCGCCAGGGTCAGGCCGATGCCGCAGAAGCCGGCGTAGCGCACGCCGCGCTCGTCGCCACGGCCCACCGCATTGCCCACCCGCACGGTGATCGCCATCGCCAGGCCGAGCGGGATCATGAAGAACAGCGAGGCGATGTTGATCGCCACCTGATGGCTGGCGATCACGTCCTCGCCCAGGGTGGCGATGATCAGCGCGGTGGCCACGAACAGCCCGGCCTCGGCCAGCAGGGTCACCGCCATCGGCAGGCCGATGTGCACCAGTTCGCCGATCCGCCGCGGGTCGGGCCATTCGAAATGATCGAACAGGCCAAACCCGCGATAGTTGCGTCGAAAGATCACATACGTGCCGAACGCCAGCATTTCGATCCACAGCACGATCGCGGTGGCCACACCGCAACCATGCGCACCCTGCGGCGGAATGCCCAGCTTGCCGAACATCAGCACGTAGCCCAGCGGCACCAGCAGCACCAGCCCGCCCAGGCTGAAATACATCGACGGCCGAGTCAGCGACAGGCCTTCGGACAAACCGCGCAATGCGAAGTAGCAAGTCAGCGCCGGTGCTCCCCAACTGATCGCCAGCAGGAAACGTTGCACGTCGTGACGCAGGCTGGCCGTCACGCCGATCAACTCGATCAACGGCTCGGCGTGGCGTACCGCGAACCACAACACGACGCCCATGCCGAGTGCCAGCCACAACGCCTGGCGAAAGACCGCACCGACCTCGTGCCTGCGACCGGCGCCGTCGAGCTGTGCCACCGAAGGCGGCACCGCCATCATCATGCCGATGCCGCTGACGATCGCCAGCGACCAGATGCTGGCGCCCACGGCCACCGCGCCCAGCACGTGCGCGCCGACGTGCCCGGCCAGCACCGCATCGATCACGTTGCTGCCGACCGCCGCCAGTTGTGCCGCGATCAGCGGCAACGCGAGACGCACGGTGGCGCGCACCTCGTGCAACAGGTGCGCACGTTCTGGGCGGAAAGGTTTCATGGGCACAGCAGACTCCAGGGCCGGACATTCTACCTGAGCCATAGGTCACGCCCGCCCGATCGTCACCCTGTGCGAAGATCGCCCGCTGCAACGGACGGGAACCGCGATGAAGCACTTGACCAGCCACGAAGGATTGCACTGCGCCAATTGCGGCGCGCCGATGCAGGGCGAGTTCTGCCACGAATGCGGACAATCGATCCACAGCGTGCTGAAGCCGATGCACCACATGGTCGAGGAAACCGTCGAGACGGTGCTGCACATCGACGGCCGAATCGTGCATACGCTGCCGCCGCTGTTGCTGAAGCCGGGCTTCCTGACCCTGGAGTATTTCGCCGGCCGGCGGGTGCGCTACATCGCGCCGTTCCGGCTGATGTTCGTGCTGTGCCTGCTTTCGTTTTTCGTCGCCCATCTGGCAATCGATCAGGTCAGCAACAAGGTCGGCGCGCACGGCTTCCCGCTGGTGAACGTCGACAGCAAGGCGATCGAGAAGGCCGACAACCCCGCGGAAGTACGCGAGGCCTTGCAAGACCAGTTGGACAACCTGCAAGACGCGCGCGAATCCGGGGTACTGCCAGCCAATCTGTTGGAGCAGATCGACGTCTCCGCGCGGGATCTGCGCAAGAAAGCCAGCAGGCGGTTGGTCGAACTCGGTGCGGCCCCGATGCCGGCCGCGTCAATCGCCGCGCCGCTGCCCGATGCCCCAGCGGCAAAATCCAGGCACGCGACCAAAAACGATGTCGTGAGGAAGGCCGTCCGGCGGCAATCGACCCCGGTTCATATCAGCTGGTTGCCGGATGTGGTCAATGCTCGCCTGACCGAGATGGGCCACCGGATGCAGGAAAACTGGGACACCGTAAAACACAGCGAAGACCCGTCCGCCCGCGCCGAAGCGAAGCAGCGGATGATCAACGGCGTGTTCGGCACGCTGCCGGCCACCATGTTCGTGCTGATCCCGGTGTTCGCTGGCCTGCTCAAGCTGTTCTACGTGTTCCGGCGGCGGCTGTACATGGAGCACCTGATCGTGGCGCTGCACAGCCACGCATTCATGTTCCTCGGTCTGCTGCTGATCCTCCTCACCAGCATGCTGTCGACCTGGCTGCGTCCGTACGCCGCCTGGGCCGGCTACACGCTGGGCTGGGTAGAGGCGCTGTTGATCCTGTGGGTTCCGACGTGTCTGCTGATCATGCAAAAGCGGATCTACCGGCAGGGCTGGCCGATGACCCTGCTGAAATTCTGGTGCATCGGATGGTGCTATTTCTGGCTGTTGGCCATTGCGCTGACCATTGCAGCAGGGCTTGGCATGGCTCACTGATGCCACTTCACAACCCACGCCGTGGCGGGTTTTGCACAGCGTCATGAACCTGTCAAGGCAATCGGTGCGCACTTGTCAATTACATGACCCGCGGCCGAACGACATTTACAGACTATTGAATCAAAAGACTTTTCTTGCGTGACCAAAACCTCGTCAGACCGTAGTGAAAGGCGCCACGGCGCGCCTTGGGGCGCCCTTTCCCCGCTGCATCCACAGACTTATCCACAGCTCTTGTGGATAAGCGCAAAAAGCCCGCGGAGATAGCCACTTACCCTCAACTCCTCAGATAGTCAGGCAGCAGACAGGCGCAACCCTGTCCCTGCCCGGACTTCGCCGTCGTCGGACGCAGTTACACTGGCCCGCCGCGAGGTAACCATGCCTGTCGTTCTACGCGTCGCCCTTCCGGTCCCCTTGCTGACCCTGTTCGACTACCTGCCGCCCGCGGTGGGCGAGGCGCGCCCGGGCTGCAGGGTGCTCGTGCCGTTTGGCCGCAGCAAGCAGGTCGGTGTGGTGGTGACGGTCGAGGCCGAAACCGCGGTCGGTGGCGCCCGGCTGAAACAGGCCCTTCAATTGCTCGACGATACGGCGCTGCTGGACGGGGAACTGATGCAGTCGCTTGCCTGGGCAGCCGACTACTGGCTTGGCGCACCCGGCGAGGCCTATGCCAACGCCTTGCCGTTGGCGCTGCGCGAGGCCAGGGCGCTGCCGGCCATTGGCGATGAATATTGGTCGCTTACTCGCGCCGGTCACAGCGCGCGCGATGCCGGCAGCCGCCGCGGCGGCAGTGGGGCCTTGCTGGCCCTGCTAGCGGACGGTGCGTTGAGCGCGCAGGAGCTGACCGAGCGTCAGCCGGGCTGGCGCGGCGCAGCGCGTCGACTTGCCACGGCCGGCCTGCTCGAACGCAGCGAACGGCCACCGCCGGATCGTCCACTTCCCTCATCGCTGGCGCCGCAGCTGAGTGACGAGCAGCAACAGGCGGTCGCCACGGTGGGTGCCAGTCTCGGCCGATACCAGCCGTTCCTGCTCGATGGCGTCACCGGGAGCGGCAAGACCGAGGTCTATCTGGCGCTGATCGAACAGGTGCTGGCTCAGGGTAAACAGGCCTTGCTGCTGGTGCCGGAAATCGGTCTCGCGCCGCAAACCGTGAAGCGCCTGCGCGAGCGGCTCGGGGTGATCGTCGAGGTACTGCACTCCAGCCTGTCCGAGGGCGACCGCGCACGTGCGTGGCTGCGCGCGCGTGCCGGTAGCGCGCGGGTGATCCTGGGTACCCGTTCGGCGGTGTTCACACCGCTGCCCCAGGCCGGCCTGATCATCGTCGACGAGGAACATGACGGGGCCTACAAGCAGCAGGAAGGCTTCCGCTACCACGCCCGCGACCTTGCCCTGGTGCGTGCCCGCGCGTTGGGCGTGCCGGTGCTGCTGGGCTCCGGCACGCCATCGCTGGAATCGTTGGCGAATGCCGAAGCCGGCCGCTATCGCACGCTGCATCTGCGCGCACGCCCGGGCGCGATCCGCCCGCCGCAGGTGCAGATCATCGACATGCGTGCGCAACGGCTGGAGCACGGCATGTCGCCGGCGTTGCTCGGCGCCGTGGCGGACACGGTGGCGCGCGGCGAGCAGGCGCTGGTATTTCGCAACCGCCGCGGCTACGCGCCGGTGCTGCTGTGCCACGGCTGCGGCTGGCATGCCGACTGCCCGCGCTGCGAACGTCCGCTGACCCTGCACGCGGGCCGGCGCCAGTTGATCTGCCACCACTGCGACTATCGCCAGCGCCTCCCTGCGGCGTGCCCCGGTTGCGGCGGAACCGATCTCAAGCCGCAGGGCCAGGGCACAGAGCGGCTGGAAGAAGCACTGCTTGCACAATTCCCCCAGGTCCCGGTGCTGCGCGTGGACCGCGAAACCACCCGCCGCCGCGACGCGTTCGAACAGTTGCTCGACACGCTCAAGGACGACCAGCCGGCGATCCTGGTCGGCACCCAGATGCTGGCCAAGGGCCACGACCTGCCCAACCTCACCCTGGTGGCGATCGTCGGCGTGGACGAAGGTTTGCACAGCGTGGATTTCCGCGCCGGTGAACGGCTGGCGCAACTGGTGGTGCAGGTGGCCGGTCGCGCCGGGCGCTCAAGCAAACCCGGTCGCGTGGTGCTGCAGACCCACCAGCCGGAACACCCGCTGCTGCGCAGCCTGCTGGCGCATGGCTATGCCGCCGCGGCGCGCGAGTTGCTGGCCGAGCGTCAGCTGATCCAGTTGCCTCCGTACAGTCATCAGGTCCTGTTGCGCGCCGATGCGCCGCAGCGCGAACACGTCGATGCCTTTCTCGCCGCCGCGCATGCGGCGTTGCCGCCTGGCGATCAACTGCAGATCGCCGGACCGATGCCCGCGCCCATGCCGCTGCGGGCAGGCCGCCATCGCGGCCAACTTCTGCTGGAGGCGGCCAACCGCCGCTCGCTGCACGGAATGCTGCGCACCTGGCAGTCGGCCCTGGCCGCACTGCCGTCCGCACGAAGGGTGCGCTGGTCGCTGGATGTCGATCCGATCGACCTTTACTGAGCCACGTTCAGCGCACGTCGGTCCGCAACGAACCCGGCTTCACCAGCCAGCGCACCGCCATTATCCCCAGCTCGTACAGCAGGCACATAGGAATGCCCAGCATCATCATCGAGGTGATGTCCGGCGGCGTGATCAGCGCGGCGATCGCAAATGCGCCGACGATGGCGTAGCGACGCGCGCTGCGCAGCTTGTCCAGATCGACCACACCGACTGCGGCCAGCACCACCACCGCCACCGGCACCTCGAAGCACAGGCCGAACGCAAAGAACATCAGCATCACGAAATCGAGATAGTGGGTGATGTCGGTCATCATCTCCACGCCCTCGGGCGTCACCGCGGTGAGGAAGCGGAATGCCGCCGGCAGCACCAGGAAATACGCGAACGCACAGCCGACGTAGAACAGCGCCATCGCCGCGATCAGCAGCGGCCGTGCCAGTCGCTTCTCGTGCTTGTACAGGCCCGGGCTGACGAATGCCCACAGCTGATACAGGATCACCGGCATGCAGATGAAAAGAGCCGTATAAAAGGCCAGTTTCAGCGGCGTGATGAACGGGCTCGTGACCTCGGTCGCGATCAGGTGCGCACCCTGCGGCAACCGCGCCACCAGCGGCGCGGCCAGTTCGGCATAGAGACGGTTTGCAAACGGCACCAGCGCCACCAGCACCAGCACCACGGCCGCCACCGACTTGAGCAGGCGTGCGCGCAACTCCAGCAGATGCGAAAACAGACCTTGCTGCAGATTGTCCGCGTCCACTTCGGGTTCCGGCCCACCGGGCTCAGTTATGCTCATGCGGGGAGCCTCCTGCAGGTTTTTCGGGCGGCTCGCCCAAGGGCAATTCCGCCTGCATGCTGGCGCCCGGTTCTTCAGGGACTTCAGTCGATTCGAGGGCTTGGGCGGACTCCGCGGCCACCGGCGCCTTGACCTCGGCAACCACCTGGCCCAAGGGCTCATGTACCTTCGTCAGGCCATCCTTCAACTCGTTCTGCACGGCTTCCGCACGGGCCGCGGCGTCGCGCGCGGTGCGCCTGATCTCCTCGATCTCCAGTTCGCGCTCGACCTCGGCACGCACATTGTCCCAGCCACTGCGCACGCGCCGCATCAGGGCGCCGGCGGTGCGCGCGGCGGCGGGCAGCTTCTCGGGGCCGAGCACGATCAACGCGATCAGGGCGAGCAGCACCATTTTGCCGAGACTGATCTCGATCATCGCCCCGCTCCGCCCGCCGCGTGCCTACTTGGTTTCGCTGGAGTCGCGCTGACCCTGCTTGGTAGTGCTGTCGGCCGGCGGCGGATCGGCACGCAGCTGCTCGGCCTCCTTGCGTCGGGCCTCCTCGTCCTTCTGCTTGGCCTCGTCGTCGCCGCTGAGGCCCTTCTTGAAGTCGCGAATGGCAGCGCCCAGGTCCGGCCCGAGGTTGCGGATCTTCTTGGTGCCGAAAACCAGCAGCACGATCGCCAGCAGGATGAGCCAATGCCACACACTGTCAAAACCCATATCGACCTCTGAATCCACCTGGCTGAACGACTTTGCGCGCGGTCCGAAAGTACTCGCACGATCAACGTGCAGTGTACTCCTCAAGCCGATCGCGGAAATCAACCACCGGCGCCGGCACATGGCTGACGCCGCCCTCGAAAATCCGCCGTGGCGTGATGCCCGCGCCATACACCGCCGCATTCGCATCGTAGTCGATGCGCAGCGCCGAGCCATCCAGCGCGACCCCGGCAAACAGGCCGCGGGTGCGCGAGTAGGAATAGATCTCGGCCTTCAACTGGCCATCGGTGGCGGCCGTGGCAGTGCGTCCGACCGGACCGGCCGCGGCAGACGCATCGGCGCCGAGCGTGAACTTGCCGCTCACGATCGAGTCCACGCCGCGCTGGGTACGAAATACCAGAATCACGTCGGTGGACGACACCCCGGCCTGGAAACCCACGCTGCCGCCGGTCATGGTGATGAAGCTCGGGTTGGACCAGGTGCCGTCCGGACTCTTGATCGAGATCAGGCCTTCGCCGCGGCGGCCACCGAAGATGAAGCCGGCCTTGATCATGTCGGGAATCACCGCGATCGCCTTGGCATCGCGCAGCAGATCCTGCGGAATCGCCTTGTCCGGTGCCTGCATGATGTCGCTGAGCACACGCACCGCATTGGTCGCGCGCACCAGCGGCGGATCCTCGGCCTGCGCGGCCATCGCCGGCAGCAGCAGGGCCATGCCGATCAGCAGCAGTCGATGCAGTGGGGTCTTCAACATGGGCAGCTCCACTTGGGTGGGGGATGTCGGGTTCGGGAAGATCGAAGCAAAGCGCGGCGCCTCGCGCTTGTGGCAGACTCCACGGCTTGTATGACCACGGCTGTCACGATGCCACGCAGCAACCACTATACCGGCGTTGCCGACTATTCAGACGCACCGTCCGTTCAGCCCGTTCAGGCAGCCGTGCTGCTCGTGAACCTGGGCACGCCGACGGCGCCGACGGCCAAGGCGCTGCGCCGCTATCTTGGCGAATTTCTCGCTGATTCCCGGGTGATCGACTACCCGCGCTGGTTGTGGTGGCTGATCCTGCACGGCGTGATCCTGCGTGTCCGGCCGAAACGTTCGGCACATGCCTACGCGAAAATCTGGACCGATCAGGGCTCTCCGCTGCGTTTCGGCAGCGAGGCGCTGGCCGCCGGTTTGCAGGCCGAGCTGGACCGGCAGCAACCAGGCAAGCTGCGCGTGGCGCTGGCGATGCGTTACGGCGAGCCATCGGTCGCGCATGCGATCGACCGGCTGCAGCGCGAGGGCGTGCGGCGGTTGCTGGTGCTGCCGTTGTATCCGCAATATTCGGCGACCTCCAGCGGCTCGGTGATCGACGCCGTGGCGGACACGCTGAAGACGCTGCGCTGGCCGCCTGAACTGCGCATCATCAACGACTACCACGACGACCCCGGCCACATCGACGCACTGGCGACAAGCATCGAGAAGTGGTGGGCATCGAACGGCCGCGGCGACAAGCTGCTGCTGTCGTTCCACGGCATTCCCGAGCGCTACGTGCAACTGGGCGATCCGTATCTCGACCATTGCATGGACACCGCCCGGCGATTGCGCGAACGGCTGCAGCTCGGCGAAGACGAACTCATCGTCAGCTTCCAGTCACGCGTGGGTCGCGAACGCTGGCTGCATCCCTACACCGACGCGACGGTGCGCCAGCTCGCCGCCGACGGCGTGAAGAAACTGGATGTCGCCTGCCCCGGTTTCGCGGTCGATTGCCTGGAGACGCTGGAGGAAATCGCGATGCAGAACCGCGACTTCTTCATCGCCGCCGGTGGCGACATGCTGCGCTACATTCCCGCGCTCAACGACAGCGCCGAACAGGTCGACAGCTTGGCCGCGCTGGTGTTGAAGCATGTCCGGGGCTGGCCGGAATCCGCCGCGTGACCGCACCGACCGAGCGCCGCATGGCGCTGCCGCACTCGGGCCTGGCCGCACAGGCATGGGGCGACGAAGCACTGCCGCCGCTGCTGGCCTTGCACGGCTGGCTCGACAACGCCGGCAGCTTTGCGCGACTGGCGCCGCTGCTGGCCACGCGATTCCACGTCATCGCGCTGGACTTGCCCGGCCATGGCCATTCCAATCACCTGCCCGCGGGCGCCAGCTACCACTACCTCGACTACGTACAGGCCGCGCTCGCCGCCGTCGACTCGCTGCAATTGAGTCGTTGCAGCCTGCTCGGCCATTCCCTGGGTGCCGGCATCGCCGCGCTGGTCGCTGCCGCCGCGCCCGGACGCATCGAACACCTGCTGCTGATCGAAGGCCTCGGCCCGCTCGGCGACGATGGCACGCACACATTGCAGCGCTTCCGGGACGCGCTGGCCCCACGCAGCGACAACGGCAAGCCGCTGCGGCTGTTCCGCGACGTCGAACAGGCGATCAGTGCGCGCAGCCTCGCCAGCGGACTGCCTGCCGCACAGGCGCGACCGATCGTCGAACGCGGCTTGATCGAAACCAAAGGTGGCTGGCGCTGGCGCAGCGACCCTCGGCTGACCCGCCCCAGCGCCGTGCGCCTGGCCGAGTCGCAGGTGCATGCACTGCTGGGCGGCATCAGCGCGCCCACCGCGCTGCTGCTGGCGCAACCCGCCACGCCGTACTTGCCGAGCGCGCCGATGCAGGCGCGCGCCGATTGCGTGGCGAACATCACGGTCAGCCACATGGCCGGCCACCACCACCTGCACCTTGAACACCCGCAAGCCGTCGCAGACTGGATCATCGCCTCGACGTCGTAGGAGCTCGCTCCTGCAGGTACTCGTCAGGGCTTCTTCAGCCCCAGCACATCGAGACCCTGCTCGAAACGGATGTCGACCGGGATATGCGCCTGGTCGAGCCGCTTCAGGTCGCCGGCGAGCTGGGCGTCGACGGCACCCATCTGGTCGGTGAGCTGTTTCGCCGCAGCGTAGTCGCCGTCGCCCTGGATGGTCAGCAGCTTGGCCGACAGCGCATTCATCGCCGCGGTCATCTTGTCGAAGTCGACGCGGTAGCGGCCAGTTTTCCCGTCGCGGCTGAACGCCCCCTGCTGCTTGAAGAAGTTGAAGCGCACCATGTTCGCCTTGGCATGCGCGTCGCTGGCGCCGAAGCGCACCGAGCGCAGGATGCCGGCGAGGAAGGTGACGTAGTTGTCCATCAGCTTCGACTTGTCCAGCTCGCCCTTCTCCGCCAGCTTGCTGACCATGTACAGGCCGAGGATGTCGGCCTTGCCTTCCTCGAAGCTGGAGGCCTGGTCCTTCAGCGCCTTGCGCACCGTACCTTTGCCGTCGAGGGTTTCCTTGATGCCGAGGCCATGCGCCACTTCGTGGAACATGGTGTTCTGGAAGAACGCGTCGAAGGTGAGGTTGCGCTGTTGGTCCTCGGCGATCAGCTCCTTCGCGATCGGCAGCATGATCTTGTCGAACTTCGCCTGCATCACGTTTTCCAGCTGAAGCCGGCGCGTGCCTTTCTTCAGCTGCACCTGCTCGTCGTTGGGCAGATTGATCGCAATGGTCTTGGCGCCGACGTTGGCATCGCCGCCGTAGTAGATCGCGAAGTAGGCGTTGAGATCAGCGTCGGAACCGGGCTTCTCCGCCTTGTACTTGTCGGCCACCGGCAGGCCGCGCTGCAGTTCGGGCAGGTATTTCGCGAAGCGGGCCAGCTTGGCACTCCAAGCCTGGTCCTTGATCAGGACATAGGATTCGTAGCTGGCCTTGTAGCCGTACAACTGGTCCTCGTAGGTTTCGATCGGGCCGATCACGATGTCGACCGGGTTCTTCTTCATCGCCATCCAGGCGAAGTCGCTGGCCTGGTAGTCGTCGCTGAGCAAGGCATCGGCGCGCATCGTGAGGTATTTCCTGAAACCGGCGTCCTGCGCCAGCTTCGCTGCGTCACGCAGCAGGCCGGCGGCTTTCTCCAGTTGCGCCTTGTACGCCTCGTGATACGGCACGGTGACCAATTTGCCCTGGGCGTCCCGACGCAACAGCGTGTACAGCGAGGTCTTGTCCTTCAGCGTGGACTGCTCGAACTCGGCCTTGCTCATGTCGGCCGGGTAGAACTGCGCGCCCGGTGGGCGCGCGCCGATGCCGTCGACGAATGGCTGGTCGTTGTCGAGACGATCCCACGGGCCGTAATTGATTTCGGCGAACTGCCGCGTGGCCGGGTCGCTGATTTTCTGCAGCAAGGCATCCTTGTCGCCCCACGCCTGCTGCCAGTAAAGCGCATTCATGCTGTCGGCCGCCTCGACCAGCAGCGCGACCATCTGCTTCTGCTTCGCATTGAATTTCGACAGGTCGGCAGTGAGTTTCACCGTGGCGTAGTCGGCCAGGTGCTGCTGCACGACGGCGTTGGTGGCACTGCTGGCCGCGACGGGGGCGACATTGCCCGGCGCCGGCGCCAACTCCTCTTTCGATTCGGGCGCGATCGACGCCGGATCATGGCTCGAAGAGCAGCCGGCCAGGGCCAGCAGCAGGCACACGGGAAGCAGATGTCGAACCATGGCAATTCCTTGACGAGGGGATGCCCCATGGTATCGCGCCTCGGTGCGAGCCGAGCCGCCCTGACGCGGGCCTTGGCCATCCATATCCGCCGCACGGGACGGATGCCTCGCCGGCGCCGTTCCGCTATCGTGCAACTCCCTACGCCGCGTCACATCCATGAATCAGCCACCGCCATCCGTTCCGCCGGCACGCCGCGCCGCGCTCGTCTTCATCTTCGTCACCGTGATGCTCGACATGCTCGCGTTCGGCATCATCATTCCGGTGCTGCCCCATCTGATCGTGGAATTGATCGGCGGCAGCATTTCCAAGGCAGCCGTCTGGTCGGGCACGTTCGGCGCCTTGTTCATGCTGATGCAGTTCGTGTTCTCGCCGGTGCAGGGCGCGCTGTCGGACCGCTTCGGGCGGCGCACGGTGATCCTGATATCGAGTCTCGGCCTGGGCATCGACTTCATCGTGATGGCGCTGGCGCCGGTGCTGTGGCTGCTGTTCATCGGCCGTGCCGTGTCGGGCATCTGCGCGGCGAGTTTCTCCACAGCCAACGCGTATATCGCCGACATCGTGCCGAAGGAGAAGCGTGCCGCGGCGTTCGGCACGCTGGGCGCCGCCTTCGGCATCGGCTTCATCGTCGGCCCGGCGCTGGGCGGCTTTCTGGGCGACCTGCATATCCGCCTGCCGTTCTGGATCGCGGCCGGGCTGTCGCTGGTCAATTTCTGCTATGGCTGGTTCGTGTTGCCCGAATCGCTGCCGAAAGAACGACGCAGCGCGCGCTTCGACTGGCGCCACGCCAATCCGTTCGGCGCGGTGGTCTTGCTGCGCCGCTATCCCCAGGTGTTCGGGCTGGCCGCCGTGTTTTTCCTGATCAACCTGGCCCAGTTCTCGCTCAATTCCACCTACGTGCTGTACACCGACTACCGCTACGGCTGGGGGCCGCAGGCCGTCGGCCTGACGCTGGGTCTGGTCGGCCTGTGCAGCGGGCTGGTGCAGGCGGTGCTGGTGCGCCGGCTGATGCCGAAGCTGGGCGAGCGACGGATGATCCTGGCCGGGCTCGCGCTGTGCATCGTCGGTTACGTGTTCTTCGGCTTCGCCTCGATCGGCTGGCTGTTCCTGCTGGGCATCCCGTTCCTCAGTCTCGGCGGCCTGGCCGGACCGCCGGCGCAGGCGATGATGACGCACCAGGTCGATCCGCATGAGCAGGGTCGCCTGCAGGGCGCGCTGACCAGCCTGGCCAGTCTCGCCGGCATCTTCGGGCCGGCGTTGTTCGCCAACATTTTCGCCTTGTTCATCAGCGATCACGCACCGGTGCGGCATCTGCCCGGCGCCGCGTTCGTGCTGGCCGCGCTGCTGCTGTTCGCCGCCGCGCTGATTGCCGTGCGCGTCATGCGCCATACGGCCGTCGAGGCGCCATTGGCATCCAGCGAGTTTTCCCCCGAACCGATTCCTCACGCCCCACCGGAGCAATCTCCATGACACTGTCCATGTATCAGGCCGCCGTACCCGTCTTCGTTCGCGCGCTCGGCAATCTCGCGCACGTGCTGAAGAAGGGCGAGGAACACGCCAAGTCGAAGAACGTCACCGACGAAGTCCTGCTGCAGACGCGGTTGATCACCGACATGCTGCCGCTGGTCAAGCAGATCCAGATCGCCTGCGACATGGCCACCCGCGGCACCGCCCGCCTCGCGGGCGTGGAGCCGGCGACGTTCGAGGACAACGAGATCACGCTGGAGCAGGCCTACAGCCGCATCGAACGCTCGGTCGAGTACATCAAGGGCTTCACGCCCGAACAGATCGACGGCAGCGAGACCCGCACGATCGTGCTCAAGATGCGCAGCGGCGAAATGACGTTCGACGGCCAGAGCTACCTGCTGCACTTCCTCATCCCGAACCTGTTCTTCCACTGCACCACCGCATACAACATCCTGCGCGAGGCGGGCACCACGATCGGCAAGACCGATTTCATCGGCGCCGCCTGAGTCGTGCCGCACTGGCGGCGGCGATGTCGGCCGCCGCCAGGGTTCCGATCCCCAAGATGGGCACTGCGGCGCAAAGCCCGCGCCCATGCATTCCAAAAACTGTGACGCACAACACTTTTGCCTGATTTTATTGGCCCGCACCCTGCTAGATCACACTCGACCCCACGGTTCCCCAACCTTTCGAGTGAATCCCATGACACCCATCATCGAATGCATCATCGCCGGCGGGCCTCAGCACGGGCTGGTCTGCCGCCGCCGCTGGGACGGCCACCGCAGCACGCCACTGGCGGTGATCAGCGAGGACGGCCAGCTGTGCATTGCCGCCGCGCGCAAGCATTCCGGCGCCGCCCGCACCCGCTTCATCCTGCTGCACCCGCAGGCGACGGGTGAGCAGTTTCTGACCCTGCTTGCCGCCTGAAGCTGACCCGCCGCGTCAGCTGTCGGAACTCCGACACCTGCTGGAACACCGCCACTGCTGGTGGCAAGCCGCGCTGATCGCCTTGTTCCGCCGCACGATCGCATCGACAATGAATGGCTTGGCACTGCGGCAACGTGCCTGGACAACCTCCCCGACGTCGATGGAATCCCGGATCCCGCATGTTGCGCCTGACCGACCTCAAGCTGCCGCTTGACCATACCGAGGCCGCACTCACCGACGCGATCCTCCAGCGCCTGGGCATCGAGGCTGCCGCGCTGACCGGATATACGATCGCCAAGCGCAGTCACGACGCGCGCAAGCGCGGTGCGATCGCGTTGATCTACGCGCTGGATGTCGACACCCCTCGTGAAGCCGAGCTGCTGCAGCGCTTCGCCGACGACCCGCACATCCAGCCCACGCCCGACACCGACTACCACTTCGTCGCGCGGGCGCCGGCGCGCATGGGGCACCGCCCGCTGGTGATCGGCTTCGGCCCGTGCGGCTTGTTCGCCGGGCTGATCCTGGCGCAGATGGGCTTTCGCCCGATCATCCTCGACCGCGGCAAGGAAGTGCGTGAGCGCACGAAGGACACCTGGGATCTGTGGCGCAAGCGCCAGCTGCATCCGGAATCCAACGTGCAGTTCGGCGAGGGTGGCGCCGGCACGTTTTCCGACGGCAAGCTGTACAGCCAGATCCGCGATCCGCTGCATCACGGCCGCAAGGTGCTGACCGAATTCGTCAAGGCCGGCGCGCCGCAAGAGATCCTCTATGTCAGCAAGCCGCACATCGGCACGTTCCGGCTGGTCTCGATGGTGGAGAACATGCGTGCCACGATCGAATCGCTGGGCGGCGAGATCCGTTTCAGCCAGCGCGTCGACGACCTGCTGATCGACATCGATGGCGACGGCGGACGCCACGTGCGCGGCGTCACCCTGGCCAGCGGCGAACAGCTGCGTTCCGATCACGTGGTACTGGCGCTCGGCCACAGCGCACGCGACACCTTCGAGATGCTGCACGCGCGCGGCGTCTACATCGAAGCCAAGCCGTTCTCGATCGGCTTCCGCATCGAGCACCCGCAGTCGGTGATCGACCGCGCCCGCTTCGGGCCGCAGGCCGGTCATCCGATCCTCGGCGCAGCCGACTACAAGCTGGTGCATCACGGCAAAGGTGGCCGCACGGTCTACAGCTTCTGCATGTGTCCCGGCGGCACCGTGGTCGCCGCCACCAGCGAGCCCGGCCGCGTGGTCACCAACGGCATGAGCCAGTACTCACGCAACGAACGCAACGCGAACGCGGCGGTGGTGGTCGGCATCGATCCATCCGATTTCGTGTCTTACGACAACAGCGGCAGCCCGCTCGCCGGCATCGCGCTGCAACGTGCACTGGAAAGCCACGCCTACGCGCTGGGCGGAGAAAACTACAGCGCCCCGGCGCAGCTGGTCGGCGATTTTCTCGCCGGCCGTGCGTCACGCGAATTCGGCGACGTGCAACCCTCGTACAAACCCGGCGTGACGCTGGGCAGCCTCGACAGCGCCCTGCCCGACTACGCGATCGCCGCGATCCGCGAGGCATTGCCCGCGTTCGAACGCCAGATCCGCGGTTACGCCATGCATGACGCGATCCTCACCGGTGTCGAGACACGCACCTCTTCGCCAGTGCGGATCAAGCGCGACGACAGCCTGCAAAGCCTCAACACCCGCGGCCTGTACCCCGCCGGCGAGGGTGCCGGCTACGCGGGCGGCATTCTTTCCGCGGCGGTGGACGGCATCAAGATCGCCGAAGCGGTGGCACGGGATATCGCGAGGCAAGATCGGCAAGGGCCAATTCAAGCGCAAGGATGAAATGCCTCACTCAACCGGCAAATGCAAGGCTCACCTGCATCTGCGGGTCGGCCAGGCCGCCATTGATTGCGCGCCTTGATGGCCGTATGTAGGTCAGGCTCGCCACTGCTCGCTCGACCTGCCCCTCCCAGAAGGTATCTCCATGACGACCCAGAACCCGCCCATTCCCCTGCGCATCGACTTTGTCTCCGACGTTTCCTGCCCCTGGTGCGCAATCGGACTGACCGCGCTGCAGCAGGCGCTTCACAATCTGCAGGGCGAGGTCGCTGCGGAAATCCATTTCCAGCCGTTCGAGCTGAACCCGCAGATGCCGCCGGAGGGCGAGGATTCCACCGAGCACCTGATGCGCAAGTACGGCAGCGGGGCAGC
Organism: Rhodanobacter sp. T12-5; assembly: GCF_008329435.1. GTDB lineage: Bacteria > Pseudomonadota > Gammaproteobacteria > Xanthomonadales > Rhodanobacteraceae > Rhodanobacter. The sequence goes on along the minus strand of NZ_NPKN01000001.1, from coordinate 199,032 downwards.
GCAGATCGAGGCAAATCGCGAGGTGATCCGTGAACGCGGCGCCGCACTGGGTTTCACCTTCAACATGGATCGGCGCAGCCGCATCTACAACACGTTCGACGCGCATCGGCTGCTGCACTGGGCGGAACTGGAGGGCCGCCACCTGGCGCTGAAGCAGGCACTGCTGCGAGCGTATTTCACTGACGGCGAAGACGTGAGTGCGCACGACACGCTGCTGCGGCTGGCCGCCGAGTCCGGTCTGGACGTCGAACAGGCGCGGCAGGTGCTGGCGAGCGACGCCTATGCCGACGAAGTGCGCACGCAGGAGCGGTTCTATCAGGAGCACGGCATCCAGTCAGTGCCGGCCACCATCATCAACGGCAAGCACCTGATTTCCGGTGGGCAACCGCCGGAGGCGTTCGAGCAGGCCCTGCGGCAGCTCAGCGCGTCAGCCTAGCCGAGAGATTCGCGCGCGCGTCGGAGGATTCGTCGACCTGAGCGGCGACCCAATGTTCGATCGGGGCGGGGCGGCCGAGCAGGTAGCCTTGCCCCAGCTCGCAACCCATCGCCATCAGCGCCTCGCGCTGGGCTTCGGTTTCGATGCCTTCGGCGATCACCTGGATGTCGAGCGCGCGCGCCAGCGCCAGGATCGCCGCGACCACGGTGGTGCTGCTGGTGTTGCCGGACTTGTCCAGCTCATCGACGAAAGCGCGATCGATCTTGAGGATCCGCAGCGGCAGCGAGTGCAGGTAGCTGAGCGACGAATAGCCGGTACCGAAGTCGTCAAGCGCGGCGCCGACGCCCACCGTGCGCAGGCGCTCGAGCGTGGCGCGCACACGCTCGGGGTCATCCAGCAATGAGCCTTCGGTGACTTCCACCACCAGCCGCGTCGGCGACAGCCCGGTGCGTTGGAGCAGTGCCAGCAGGTTGCGATCGAAGCTGGCATGGCGCAGATGCAGGGCCGAAACGTTGAGGGTGAGGAAGAGATTCCCGTCGGGCAGTTGCGCGATCCTCTCGCAGGCCAGTTCGAACAGGCGCCAGTCGATCGTCTCGATGTGGCCGCCGTCCTGCGCGATCCGGAGGAACTCGCCGGGCCGAAGCGCGCCGCGCTGCGGATGGTTCCAGCGTATCAGCGCCTCGTAGCCCACCACCCGGCCATCGCCAAGCCGTATGACCGGTTGAAAGTAGGGCTCGAACTGGCCTTGCTGCAGCGCCTGGCGCAACTCGCTTTCGAGCGTCAGCACGTCGATCATGTTCTTGGCCAGTGTCTCGTCGAATACGGCAAAGCGCTTGCGCCCCAGTTCCTTCGCGCGATACAGCGCGATGTCGGCATCGCGCAGCAGTTCGTCGGCGCTGTGATAGCTGGCATCGCCGCAGGCGATACCCACGCTGACGGAAGGCTCCAGTTCCTTGCCGGCGATCTGCAACGGCATGCCCAGCGTCCCGAGCACGCGGCGGGCCACATTGGTAGCGGCAGCGGGGACTTCCACGTCTTCCAGCAGGATCGCGAACTCGTCGCCGGACAGCCGCGCGACCACGTCCGGTTCGCGCACGCATTGCTGCAGGCGCGTGGCGATCGCTTTCAGGAATTCGTCGCCGGCAAGGTGGCCGAGGCTGTCGTTGATCACCTTGAAGCGATCCACATCCAGGTACAGCAACGCGCAACGGCGGCTCGGCTGGCGTTCGATCAGCGCCAGCACACGATCCAGTCGGTCGCGCAGATAACCGCGATTGGGCAGGCCGGTGAGGGGGTCGTGCATGACCTGGTGCTTGAGCTGCTGCTGAATCTCCTCGCGACGGGCGATCTGCTGGCGCAGTTCCCGGGTGCGCTCCTCCACGCGCTGTTCCAGTAGCGCGTTGGCCTTGTGCAGCGACGCCGCGGAACGACGCCGGTAGATGCTGTTGGCGATCTGCAGGGCGGCGAAGCTCAGCAGCTCCTGATCAGCCGCGTTGTATGCCACCGCCTCGGTATAGCTCTGCACCACCACCAGGCCGATGACCTCGTCACCGACGAACAACGGCACACCGAGCCAGCAGTTCGCCGGTCGGCCAATGCGGTCGATCGCAACCTCGCCGCGGTCGGCCAATGCCCTCACCTCGTCTTCGGTGCACATCAGCGATTGGCCGCGGCGCAGCACGTATTCGCTGAGGCCGGCGCCGAGCGCGCGGCGAGCGGTGCGCCGGACCCCGGCGTCCACGTAGTAGGGAAACTCCAGCAACTCGCCATCGCTGGAGAGCAGCGCAATGAAGAAGTTTTCCGCCGTAAGCAGCTCGCCCACCACGGCGTGTACGCGTACGTAGAACTCGTCCTCGTCGATGTCGGCGGTGGCCAATTGGGCCAGGTGGAACAGGGCGGCCTGCAGTTGCTCGGCACGCTGGCGTTCCAGTACTTCCTGCTGCAGCCCCTGATTGGCCTCGGCCAGCTCCTGCGTGCGCAGGCGCACGCGCTGCTCCAGCTCGTCCTTGGTCTGCTTGCGTTCCAGCGCAGTGAGGATGTGGCTGCCGACAAACTCCAGCAGGGCACGATCTTCCAGCGTGAAGACGATGTCCTGGTCGTAGGTCTGCACCACCAGTGCGCCGTGCACCTGGCCATTGCGCAACATCGGTACGCCCAGCCAATCGAAACTTTCCGGGCCGACCAGCATCAACGGCCCGTCGACTCGCTGTCGCAGTTGATTGATGGTGCCCATCAATGCCTTGCCCTGGGCGATCAAATACCAGGTCAGCGTGTTCCGCAGCGTCTCCAGCGGGATCTCCAGCGCGGTATCCGGCGCTTCAGGATCGACCACGTCGGCGTAGTACAGGAAACGAATGGCGGCGCGCTCGGCGTCATAGCGCACGATGAAGAAATTTTCGGCGTACATCAGCGTGCTGACGATCGCATGGATGCCACGCAGAAGCTCGGGCATGTCCAGTTCGGACCCGGCCAGATCGGAAATGGCGAACAGTGCACTCTGCAGGTTTTCCGAGCGCTCCAACTGCTCGTGCGAGTCGCGCAGATCGGACAGCCGCAGAGCATGTCGCAAATGATGCGCAGCCAGTTGCAGGCATGGTTCGAGCGGGTCGAGGCGGCCTGGCGGCGCATCGGCGGTCATGCTCAACAGCAGCACTACACGCTCGGGCTGCAGCAACCGCAAGGCAGCCTGACGACGGTCGACCGAATAACCCAGACCGTCCGCGGCTTGCAAGGCGACGACGGCGAGCGCTGCCTCTTCGGCCAACGGCGGCGCCCCTGCCATCGTCTGCAGTCGCCCATCGTCGTCGGCGCACAGCAACGTGGCACCACAGCATCCGGGAAGGGTCAGCGCGAACTCGCGGATCATCCCGCCCACTTCGTCCGGCGTGGTTGTCTCGATCATCCGCGTCAGCCACGCCAGTCGGGCCGCCTCACTGTGCGGCATCGCGTCGAAAGCGAGGCATTGGCTCATCACAAGGCCGTCCAGCGTGAAAGCGTGAAACATCTACCACAGATTGCCATATGGTGCGCTGGCGATTGGACCGGGCGGGCTCCATGCAAGGCTCCATAGCAAGGGAGATCGGCGCAACACCGGCAATCTTGAGCGCGGGGCGCTCATCATCCCGTCCCGCTAGAATCAACGGTCGCCTTGTGACTCCGCAGCATGCTCGCCGATACCACCAAAGACGCCATCCGCGCCGCCTATGCACGCCTGAAGGACGGCTTGCCGGGCTTTCGCGCGCGCGCCTCGCAGGGAAAGATGATCGCCGAGGTGGCCAAGGCGTTCGGCCAGACCGGCGGCGTGGCGGTGATCGAGGCACCGACCGGCACCGGCAAGTCGATGGCCTACCTGATCGCCGGCGTCGAGGTGGCGCGTTTCCAGAAGAAGAAGCTGCTGATCGCCACCGCCACCGTGGCGCTGCAGGAACAGCTGGTACAGCGCGATATCCCGCTCTACCTGCAACTCAACGGGATCGAGGCGAAGGTGGCGCTGGCCAAGGGCCGCGGTCGGTACCTGTGCCCGCGCAACCTGCTGATGGCGGCCAACAGCATCAACGACACCGCGCAGATGGGCCTGGCCGGCTTCGACGCCGATCTGGTGCTGTGGACCAAGCCACCTCAGGCGCGCGACAAGCATGCCCTGTCGAAATTGCGCGTGGCGTTCGACCACAACGAGTGGAACGGCGACATGGACAGCGCACCGGAGCCGGTCAGCGACCTGCTGCGGCCGATGATCACCACCAGCGCTGGCGGCTGCACCGGACGCAAGTGCGGACAGTTCATGATCTGCCCGTTCTTCGCCGCGCGCCGTGCAGTGGATGACGCCGAAATCATCGTGGCGAACCAGGACCTGGTGCTGGCCGACCTCACCATGCCGGGCGAGGATGAAGGCAGCGGCGTTCAGGCATGGGGCGGGGTGATCCTGCCGCGGCCTGACGAGACGCTGTACATCTTCGACGAAGGCCACCACGTGCCGGGCAAGGCGATCGACCGCGGTGCAGCGGAGGTCTACATGACCGCCACAGTGCGCCAGCTGAGCCGGCTCGGCCGGCAGGTGCACGCGGCGTATTCGCTGACCGACAAGGAGCGCCTGGGCAAGCTCGGCCTCGACCAGGGCGACGAAAAGCTGCAGGAACTGAGCAACACGCTGGAGGAATTGGAAAAGGAGATCCGCCTCGGCTGGCTGCCCGACCCGGCCGAGACCGAGCCGATGTACCGCGGCTCGCTCGGCCAGTTGCCCGAGGCGTGGGTGGAGCATGCACGGGTGCTGGACGTACTCACCGGTGACGTGCAGCGCTGGCTCAGTGCGGTGCGTCGGGCCGTCGTCGAAATGACCGACGGCGGGCCAACCCAGGAAGCGCTGTCGCGCGAACTCGGCATCGCGCTGGAACGCATCGGCAAGCAGGCCAGCTGCTGGCGCGCATGGTCCAGCGACGATCCGGAAAACACACCGCCGCTGGCGCGCTGGGTCACCCTCGGCGCCGACCAGCAACTGGTCTGCCATGCGTCGGCGGTGTCCGCCGCGGGTTTGCTGCGCAACGTGCTGTGGAACAACGCCAGCGGCGTGGTGATGACCTCGGCCACGCTCAGCGCCGGCGGCAACTTCCGCGGCTTCGCCGACGCCGTCGGCCTGCCCAATGACGCGGTGACCTTGAGCCTGCCCTCGCCGTTCGACCTCGCCGCGCAGGCCCGGCTGGAAGTCCCCGCGATGCGCACTCTGCCGGATGCGCGCGAGGCGCACGCCGAGGAGATCAGCGAATGGCTGGCGGCAAACCTCGACTGGGACGCCGGCAACCTGGTGCTGTTCACCTCGCGCGTGAAGCTCGACCGCGTGCTGCAGAAGCTGCCGATCGCACAAGTGCGCAAGGTGCGCGCGCAGGGTTCGCTGGGCAAGTCGCAGCTGGTCGCCGAACACTGCGCCGACATCGAGGCCGGCAAGGGCAGCACGCTGTTCGGGCTCGCCTCGTTCGGCGAAGGCCTCGACCTGCCGGGCAAGTTCTGCGAGACCGTGGTGATCACCCAGCTGCCGTTCGCGGTGCCGACCGATCCGGTCGGCGCGACCTACGCCGAATGGCTGGAATCGCGTGGTCGGAACCCGTTCATCGAGGTCAGCATCCCCGAGGCCACGCGCCTGCTCACCCAGTACTGCGGCCGCCTGATCCGCAACGAGACCGACCACGGCCGCATCGTGCTGCTGGACCGCCGCGTGGTCACCAAGCGTTACGGCAGCGGCATGCTGAAGGCGCTGCCGCCGTTCCAGCGCGTCATCGAGAGGACCGCATGATCATCCGCCTGGCCGACTGCCCTTCGCAGTCATGGAAGAACGGCCTGGGCCGTACCCGCGAAATAGCCGTCCAGCCGTCCGCGGCCGGCGGCGGCGGTTTCCTCTGGCGGGTGAGCGTGGCCGAGGTCGACAGCGCCGCGCCGTTCTCCTCGTTCCCCGGCATCGACCGCCAGATCGTGCTGCTCGACGGCGCCGGCTTCACGATGACGCTGGACGACGGTCGCGTGCACGCGCTGACCACGCCGTTCGTGCCGTTCGCGTTTGCCGGCGAGGCGAAAGTGGACGTGGCGCTGGCCGGCGGCCCCACCCGCGATTTCAACCTGATGCTGCGCCGCGGACACGTGCGCGGCGGCATCGAGGCGTGGCGGGACGCGGGGCCGCACACGACCGACGCCGCCACCGTGCTGGTGTATGGCGCCCGCGGCACGATCGACTGTGCCGACGGCACGCTGCGTCCGGGCGACGCCTGGCGACCGTCTTCCGGTGCCGCGGCACTGACCTTGCATCCGGGCGCACTGGCACTGGTCGTGCGGGTCGAAGCCGTGGCCTGACGACTGTCACTATGGCGTCGGGCTGCGCGTCTCTATTCTTGTCACTCACTGTCTCCACTGGAGCTTCGACCATGCCCGTGCTGATCCTTGGCCTCGTCCTGTTTCTTGGCATGCACTCGCTGCGCATCTTCGCCGACGGCTGGCGCACGCGGCAGATCGCGCGACTGGGCCTGAAGCGCTGGAAGGCGCTGTATGCGGTAGTGGCGATCGTCGGCTTCGTGCTCATCTGCTGGGGCTTCGGCCTGGCGCGGCAGCACCCGGTGCTGCTGTACGTGCCGCCGCTGTGGCTGCGCCACCTCAACGCACTGTTCACCCTGGTCGCCTTCGTGCTGTTCGTCGCGGCACGGGTGCCGCGCAACGCCTTCAAGGCGCGGCTGCACCATCCCCAGGTGCTGGCGGTGAAGGTGTGGGCGTTCGGTCACCTGCTGGCCACCGGCATGCTGCACGACGTGCTGCTGTTCGGTGCGTTCCTGCTGTGGGCGGTGGTGCTGTTCATTGCGTCGCGCCGGCGCGACCGCGCGGCCGGCACGGTCTATCCAGCCGGCACGCTGCGTGGCAACGTGCTGACCGTGGCGATCGGCGTGGCGGCCTGGGCGGTGTTCGCGCTGTGGCTGCACCTGTGGCTGATCGGCGTCAATCCGATGGCATGAACCGATGCTGCGGGGGTGTCGTGAGTCATCTGCGCACGCGTGCCGTTCTGCGCTAGAGTTTTCCGTACCCCCACCCGCGAGGACCCGACGCATGACCGGTTTCCTGCTCTGGCTGTTGCTGCTGGTGTTCTGCTGGCCGCTCGCGCTGCTGGCGCTGGTGCTGTACCCGATCGTATGGCTGCTGTTGCTGCCGCTGCGCCTGGTCGGCATCACCGTGACTGCCGTGTTCGCCTTCCTCGGCGCCCTGCTGATGCTGCCCGCACGCGTATTGCGCGGCCATCCGGTCTGACGCCAGCTCCGCCCTCTACGCCGCACCCCGCTGGTTCTGAAGGAGCGAAGTCGTTCATAACTTTACAATGGGGTCAGATAACTATCCAATAAGCACCGCATACTTTATGGTGCTCTCATGGCCCGACCCAGCCGTTCCGCGGAAATTGATGCCTCGCTGTTGGCCCAGGTCCAGAGCCATCCCAACGACCTGGTGCGCGTCGTCGCCGACGCGTTGGGGCTCAGCCGCGCCGCCGTAGCCACGCGCGCACGCGCGCTGATCGGCGAGGGCTATCTGGCCAAGGTCGGAACAACGCGACCAACCTACCGTCCCGGCACCTCCCGCCGCGCCACTTTTCGCCATCTGCTGCACGGTCTCGCCGAGGACCGCGTATGGGCACGTGATATCGCGCCACTGCTGAAAGGTCTGCCGGCGAACATCGTCGACATCAGCCACCACGGCTTGACCGAAATGGTCAACAACGCCATCGATCACTCCGAAGGGAAACACCTCAGGGTCCTGCTGGATCGCAACGACCGCCAGATTGCCATGATGGTGGCAGACGATGGAGTCGGAATTTTCCGCAAGATCACTCGCGCGCTGGATCTTCCCGACGAGCGGCTGGCACTGCTTGAGCTTTCAAAGGGAAAGTTGACCACCGATCCAAGGCGCCATTCCGGCGAAGGCGTGTTTTTCACTTCGCGCATGTTCGACCGTTTCCAGATCGCATCCGGCGATCTGGTCTTCGACCATGACGATGGAGCGGGCGACGACCTGCTTTTCGACATTGACATGCGCCATGTCCACCATGGCACGACGGTGCTGATGGAAATCAGGACCGACACGACCAGGACAGCCAAGGAAGTTTTTGATCAATACTCCAGCGGACCGGACGATTACACCTTTGCCAAGACGGTCGTCCCGGTCAGGCTGGCCAAGGTTGGCGACGAGAACCTGATCTCGCGCTCGCAAGCCAAGCGCCTGATGCAACGGGTAGAGCGATTCCGCACCGTGGTACTCGACTTCGAAGCGGTAACCAGCATCGGCCAGGCCTTTGCGGATGAAGTGTTCCGTGTCTTTGCGCACGACCACCCCGATGTCACCCTCGTTCCGATGCACACGGTTCCCGCAGTTCAACAGATGATTCGCCGAGCGGAAGTCGCTCGCGATGCGGAAAGCGATCAACTCCCGTTGCCCTGACCATGGCCGTCAAACCTCACTCGTCTTCTTGCGAGCGCAATCGCGAACCGATCCTCGGCGTGCTGCGCGAGTATTTTTCCGATCGCCGGAATGTGCTGGAGATCGGCAGTGGCACCGGGCAGCACGCGGTGCATTTCGCCGCGGCGCTGCCCCAGCTCATCTGGCAAAGCTCCGATCGTGCAGAGAACCTGCCCGGCATCCGTGCATGGCTGGACGAGGCGGCATTGCCGAATACCCCGGCGCCGCTGGAACTCGACGTCGGCGGCAGCTGGCCGAGCGGTCCGTACGACGCGGTGTTCAGCGCCAATACCCTGCACATCATGGCCTGGCCCGAGGTGCAGCGGCTGTTCGCGCGGCTGCCTGCGATCACCACCGACGACGCCCGCCTGACCATCTACGGCCCGTTCAACTACCGGGGTCGCTACAGCAGCGAAAGCAATGCCGCGTTCGACGAATGGCTCAAGGCGCGCGGCGCGCACATGGCGATCCGCGACGCCGAAGCGATCGATACACTGGCACTTGCTGCCGGGTTCCGCCTGCTCGACGACATCGCGATGCCCGCCAACAATCGCTGCCGCGTGTGGCGACGCTTCCGCGGCTGAGTACCACCCGCACGGCGAACCTGCACGATCGCGCCGAACCGGGTACAAAGGCGGCATGAAGTCGATCGACACCCTGACCCCTTGCCCATGCGGCAATCCTGCCGGTTACACCGAATGCTGCGGCCCCCTGCACGACGGCGCCGTCGCCGCCACGGCCGAGCAACTGATGCGCTCGCGCTACAGTGCCTACGTGCTCATGCGCGAGGACTACCTGCTGTCCAGCTGGCACGCCGAGACCCGCCCGGCCTCGTTGCGGCTGGCCGCGCAGCAGCCGCCGCCGACCTGGTTGGGGCTTGAGGTACGGCGCCAGCAACTGGTCGACGACGACCACGCCATCGTGGAGTTCGTCGCGCGCTATCGCCTCGGCGGCGGTCGCGCGCAACGCCAGCACGAGACCAGCCGCTTCGTGCGCGAAGGCGGCCGCTGGTACTACCGCGACGGTGAACTGAAGAGCTGAAAGCGGTTGCAACACCCGCCTTGAACGGGACGCACAGGCTTTGTTGGATACTGTCTTGCCGCATGGCCCATGGCCGCCCCCGACCAGATGCATCGGCGAAGAGCCGGCAGGCAGTGCCCGCACCAAGAAAGCCAATTGATTTGCAGTTCAGAAGCCTTGCACGCGGGCTGCGTGCAGGCGTGCAGCCTCGGCGCGCACGGCAGGACAGTCAAAGAAGGCAACCAACTGGTTCGCCCGGCCTGCGCCGATGCCATCGCGCACCTGCCAGTCGCTTGTCCGACGCGTGCTGGACGCAGTCCAGTCGCTCAACCCGGCGGCGACGCTGGCCGGTACACCCAGCGCCTGCAGCCAGCGCGCGAAGGGGCGATCGCGCGCATCGGCAAAACTGCGCGCCAGCGCCTCGGCGCGGCCCGCGCCGAGGCCAGGCACGGCCGCCAGTTGGTCGGACGTGAGATTCATCCAGTCCAGCAGATGATGGATCAGCCCCGCATCGATCAGGGCCTGCCACGTATCGGCACCGAGACCGTCCAGTTGCAGACCGTGCCTGCCACCCAGCCACACCAGCCGCGCGCGGAACTGCTGCTCGCAGCCGGGCCTGGCCTCCCAGCAACTCAGGGGACCGTGTGCCTGTGGATCGGGCGGCATGACCGGCACGCGTTGCTGCGCTCGCCAGACCACCGACTGCAGCCGCGGAATGGTCAGCCCGGCCAGCACCAGCTCGACCTGGTCGCCGGGGCGTATGTCGAGTTCGCGCCAGCGCTTGAGCGAACCCACGCTGACCCGCTGCACGCGATGGTCGTCCAGCTGCACCGGCTCCAGTTCCAGCACCGGCGTGATGCGGCCGCTGCGGCCGACCGTGAAATCCACCGCGCGCACTTCGGCCAGCGCCGAGGCCGCCGGATATTTCCAGGCCACCGCCCAGTCCGGCGGTGCCGCGGCCCAGTCCGATGCCGGCGGCCGATGACCTTGTCGCAGCACCGTCCCGTCGGCGGCGAACGGCATCGCATGGCGGTACCACTGTTCGCGCCAGTGCTGCACGTCGGCCAGGGTTTTCGCCGGATGCGTATAGGTCACGCTGTCGGGCAATCCCATGGCCGCCAGTCCGGCCAGCCGCGCCGGCATGTCGGCCGGGCCGCTGGGCCAATCCCATACGAACAGGCCGATCTGCGCGGCGGTGTCGGCATCCAGCGTGTCGCGCGCCAGGGCGCCGGCCACGGTCGAACGCGCATTGGCACCACCGTCGTCGGCCTGCACGTGGCCGGGAAGTTTCCAGTAGATCTCGCCTTGCAGCACCACCCGTGCCGGCGCATTTGGCAAGCGCGCGGGAATTGCCGCGATGCGTCGCGCCTTGTCGGTCCAGTCCGAGCCATGCAGGCCGTCGCCACGGCTGATCGCCTGGCGCAATTGGCCGTCCATGTACAGCAAGGTGACGGCGACGCCGTCGGCCTTCGGTTGCACCCAAAGATCGTGGTCGCCGCGTGCGTGCATCCATGCGGCGAGCGCCGCGGCGTCGGGCAGCTTGGCCAATCCGGTTTGTGCCACCGGCGAACGCGTCTCGCCGCTGGCGTCGGCCAGGTGTGCCAGCGCTGCCGGTGCCTGCGCCGGAAAGCAGCGCCGCCAGCGCTCCAGCTGCTGCAGTGCCTGATCGTAGACTGCGTCGTCGACCGGCGATTGCCCGGTCACCCGATAGGCATGGTTCCAGCCGTCCAGTCGGTCGTGCAGCGCCCTGAGCTCTTGCTTCGCGCGGAGCGGCGACCAGCCGGGGCAATCCGCCGCCAGCACCGCGTGGCTTGTGAAGGCCGCGATCGCCGCAAGCGGCAGCAGCAGGCTGATGCGCATGAATCTCTCCCGTCCATGGATACGCCGGACAGGCTAGCCGGTGAAACCCGTTGCGGGCAGGCGAGATGGCCGCGGCCGTGCGTAGGCGACGGGCGCGAGCTACATGACCCGCAACATGACTTCGCCCAGGTATCGGCCGTGCGGGCCGAACCGGCGCTCCGCAACCACGCCGCCGCCGTGGCGATCGATCGCCACCACCGTACTGGCGCGGGTGCCGTAGTCGCCGCCACGGATGAAGGCCGACGACAGCCAGCGCTCGCGCTCCAGCCCGATACCGGTATCCGGCAACTGCGCGTCGTCGGCCACCCGTTCGTCGGCGAGGGCGTTGAACAGCGGTGAAAATTCGATGTTGCCGCCATCGTCGATCCACTGCTGCAAACGCTGCATCAATGCGCGCGTCTTCGGCCACGGCGTGTTGAAGTCGGCGTTCGACAGGCCGTGCACGCCGGGGGTCACCGCCTGCGCGCGCGGCTCCGGGCGGTTGCCGAGATAGAACGCCTCGCGCGCATCGAAGGTGAGCAGGTTGAACGGGCGATAGTCGGCGGCCGTGCGCAGCAGTTGCTGCGCATGCGTGGCGGCATCGGCGTCGCCACGGAGATAATCGGTGGCCAGCAGGCCGCGCGAGGCGCCGAGGTGCGGATCGCGCGGGTCGCGCACATTCGTCACCACGCAGCAGCGCCCGCCGTTGGTGACGCCGAGCCAGGTGCCACCGGCCTCGAGGTCGCGCCCGCCGACGATCGGCGCATCGTCCCAGCGCGCCAGCGCCGCACTGGGCCGCGCATGGAACTCGTCGCGGTTGCCCGCCAGCAGCAGGCGCCAGCGTGGATGCACATCCCAGGCGAACGCGATCAGGCACATGCGCAGAACTTACGCCACACAGGCCATTGCTTCTAGGGGAAGCTCGCTCAGCATCCGCGCGATCGAGGCCGCCGCCTCGCGTCCGTCGTGCACGGCACGCACGACGAGGTCAGCGCCGCGCATGTTGTCGCCGCCGGCGAAGATCTTCGGGTGGCCGGTCTGGAACGGCAACCGGTTCGCGCCGCCGGCGCGGATGCGGCCACTGGCATCCCGTTCGATGCCGTACTCGGCGCACCATGCCGGCGAGCTGGGGCGGAAACCGAACGCCTGGATCACCACGTCGGCGCGCAGTTCGGTTTCGCTGCCTTCGACGTGCTGCAGCCGTGCGCGGCCGTGCGTGTCGATGCCCACTTCGGTTTGCACCAGACGCACGCCGCGCACCTTGCCCTGCTCGCCGAGCAAGGCAAGCGGCTGGCGATGGAACAGGAAGTCCACGCCTTCCTCGCGGCTGTAGCCCACCTCGCGGCGCGAGCCCGGCATGCTGGCCTCGTCGCGGCGGTACACGCAGGTCACCGAGGCGGCACCCAGCCGGATCGAAGTGCGGTTGCAATCCATGCCGGTATCGCCGCCGCCGAGTACGACGACGTGCTTGCCGTTGAGGTCGAGCGCGGGCGGCACCGGCTGGTCGTCGAGCAGGCGGTTCGCGTTGGCGACCAGGAACGGCAGCGCGTCGTGCACGCCGTCGAGTTCGCGCCCGGGCAACTCGCCGTCGACGAAGGTGTAGGCGCCGGTGCCGAGGAACACGGCGTCGTAGTCGGCCAGCAGTTGCTCGAACGCGATGTCGCGGCCGATCTCCACGTCGAGATGGAAGCGCACGCCCATGCCTTCGAGTACTTCGCGGCGGGTGTGGATCACCGTCTTGTCCAGCTTGAACGGCGGGATGCCGAAGGTGAGCAGGCCGCCGATCTCGCGCTGGCGGTCGAACACGTCCACCGCGATGCCGGCACGGCGCAGCCGGTCCGCGCAGGACAGGCCGGCCGGGCCGGCACCGACCACCGCCACGCGGTGGCCGGTTTCCACCACGCCGGACAGATCCGGCCGCCAGCCCTGGCGGAACGCCTCGTCGGTGATCGAGCGCTCGATGCTGCCGATCGTCACCGCGCCGAAGCCGCCCTGCTCCAGCGTGCAGGCGCCTTCGCACAGGCGATCCTGCGGACACACGCGGCCGCAGATTTCCGGCAGCGGGTTGGTTTCGTGCATCAGGGTGGCGGCTTCGAACAGACGTCCGTCCTGCACCAGCTTCAGCCAATCCGGGATGTAGTTGTGCACCGGGCAGGCGTGTTCGCAATACGGGTTGCCGCAGTCGAGGCAGCGCTCGGCCTGGCCCGTCGCCGCCGGTGGCGCGAAGTCGCCGCTGATCTCGCCGTAGCCAAGCACGCGGATCGCCACCGGCACTGCCTTCGGCGGCTGGCGGGGAAGATCCAGGAAACGGAAGAGTTTGTCGTTCATGGGATCAAGCCGGAAATGAGTGATGAGGAGTAAGGAGTGAGAGAGAGCGAAACCATGGCAGTCCCCTCTCGTCTCTCACTCCTCTGCACTCTTTCCTCGCTCTTCCTCATGCCGCCCTCCGCAATTCGTCGGCCAATGCGGTCAGGCTGGCCGCCTTCGGCTTGACCAGCCAGAAGCGCTGCAGCAGTCCGCGGAAATCGCCCAGGAGATGATGCCCCCAGGCGCTGCCGGTGAGTTCGGCGTGGCGCGCGATCAGTCCGCGCAGGTGCTGCATGTGGTGCTCCATGCCTTCCGGCGAGATGCGCACGATGTCGACCAGCTCGTGGTTGTAGCAATCGACGAAGTTGCGTTCGAGGTCGAGCACGTAGGCGAAGCCGCCGGTCATGCCGGCGCCGAAGTTGAGGCCGCAGGCGCCGAGCACGGCGACCACGCCGCCGGTCATGTATTCGCAGCAGTGGTCGCCGGCGCCCTCGATCACCGCCAGTGCGCCGGAGTTGCGCACGCCGAAGCGCTCACCCGCGCGGCCCGCGGCGAACAGCTCGCCGCCGGTGGCGCCGTACAGGCAGGTGTTGCCGAGGATGGACGCGTCCTGGCTGGCGAATGGCGATTCCGGCGACGGCCGCACCAGGATGCGCCCGCCGGCCATGCCCTTGCCGACGCCGTCGTTCGCCTCGCCGGTGAGTTCGATCTGCACCCCGCCGGCGTTCCACGCGCCGAGGCTTTGCCCTGCACTGCCTTCCAGCTGCAGGGTGATCGGTTCGGGCATGCCGTGGTCGCCCCAGCGCCGCGCGACGTCGCCGGACAATCGCGCGCCGATCGCGCGATCGGTATTCGCGATCGCGTAGCGGAACGTGCCGCCACTGCCCAGCTCGACCAGCGGCGCGGCATCGCGGGCGATGCGCGTGGCCAGCGCCGCCTCGTCGCGCAGCGGGTTGCGCGGCAGCGTGCAGGCGTTGTCCACGTCGACGCCCAGGCCGTCGCTGGCGATCAGCCGCGACAGGTCGAGCTGCCTCTGCACCGGCGTGCTGCCTTCGGCCTGGCGCAGCAGGTCGCTGCGGCCGACCAGCTCGCCGAGGCTGCGCACGCCCAGCTGCGCCAGATGGCCGCGCACGTCCTCGGCGACGAAGCGGAAGTAGTTCATCACCATCTCGGGCAGGCCGATGAAGTGGTCCTTGCGCAGCGTCTCGTTCTGCGTGGCGATGCCGGTGGCGCAGTTGTTGAGATGGCAGATGCGCAGGTACTTGCAGCCCAGCGCCACCATCGGGCCGGTGCCGAAACCGAAACTCTCGGCGCCGAGCAGCGCCGCCTTGATCACGTCGAGGCCGGTCTTTAGGCCGCCGTCGGTCTGCAGCCGCACGCGGCCGCGCAGGCCGTTGCGACGCAGGGTCTGCTGCGCCTCGGCCACGCCCAGTTCCCACGGCGTGCCGGCGTACTTGATCGAGGTGAGCGGACTGGCGCCGGTGCCGCCGTCGTGGCCGGAAATGGTGATCAGGTCCGCGCCGGCCTTGACCACGCCGGCGGCGACGGTGCCCACGCCGGCGTGCGAGACCAGCTTCACCGAGATCAGCGCGGTCGGGTTCACTTCCTTCAGGTCGTGGATCAGCTGCGCGAGATCCTCGATCGAGTAGATGTCGTGATGCGGCGGCGGCGAGATCAGGCCGATGCCGGGTTTGGCGTAGCGCAGTCGCGCGATGGTGGCGTCCACCTTGTGGCCGGGCAGCTGGCCGCCCTCGCCGGGCTTGGCACCCTGCGCGATCTTGATCTGCAGCACCTCGGCGTTGATCAGGTATTCGGCGGTGACGCCGAAGCGGCCGGACGACACCTGCTTGATCTTCGAGGTCTTCTCGGTGCCGTAGCGCGCCGGGTCTTCGCCGCCTTCGCCGGAATTGCTGCGGCCGCCGAGCCGGTTCATCGCGATCGCCAGCGCCTCGTGCGCTTCCGGCGACAGCGCGCCGAGCGACATGCCGGCCGAATCGAAACGCT
The DNA here is from genome assembly GCF_008329435.1 of Rhodanobacter sp. T12-5. Lineage (GTDB taxonomy): Bacteria > Pseudomonadota > Gammaproteobacteria > Xanthomonadales > Rhodanobacteraceae > Rhodanobacter. The sequence continues at coordinate 183,455 of NZ_NPKN01000001.1, read as the reverse complement.
TCAGGATCGCCTCGACCGGTTCGACTTCGTCCAGCGCAATCGCGGCACCGGCCGCCTGCGGCAGCAGCAGGTCGCGCAGCGCGGACGGCGGACGCGCGTCGACGTGCTGCGCGTAACGCCGGTAGTCGGCCATCGCGCCGCTGCGCACGGCGGCCTGCAGCGTGTCCACCACGTCGGGGTTGTACATGTGGTATTCGCCGCCATGCACGAACTTGTAGATGCCGCCGGCGCGCAGCGGCTGCGCCTCGTTCCACGCCTCGGCGGCGAGCAGGCGCGCGTCGTGTTCGAGATCGGCGAAGCCGGCGCCGCCGACCCGCGACGGTGTGCCGGCAAAACACAGCGCCACCACTTCGGGTGCCAGGCCCACGATCTCGAACAACTGCGCGCCGCGGTAGCCGGCGATGGTGGAGATGCCCATCTTCGACAGGATCTTCAGCAGGCCCTTGCGGATGCCGCGCCGGTAGCTGCGGCCGATCTCGCGCGCCGTGCCGTCGCCGCGCTTGATATGGCCGTCGCGGCCCAGCTCGAACAGGCTCTGGTAGGCCAGCCACGGATAGATCGCGGTGGCGCCGAAACCGATCAGGCAGGCGAACTGGTGCGCATCGCGCGCGGTGGCGGTTTCCACCAGCAGGTTGCACTGGCAGCGCAGGCCGGTCTCGATCAGGTGTGCGTGGATCGCGCCCACCGCCAGCAGCGCGTGCGCCGGCAGCGTGTCCCGGTTCGGATAACGGTCGGTGATGAAGACCATGCCGGCGCCGGCGCGCACGCCCTGCTCCGCCTCGCGGCAGAACCGGCGCAGCGCCGCTTCCAGGCCTTCCTCGGGCGGGTAGCACAGGTCGATCTGCACGGTGGCGTTGATGAACTGCGGCAGCGCCAGCAGCTGGCGCAGCTTGCGCTGCGAGCAGATCGGCGAGTTCAGCAGGATCTGCTTCGCGTTGTCGGCCGACAGCTCGAACAAGTTGCCTTCGCGGCCGAACTGGGTGACCAGCGACATCACCAGCCGCTCGCGCAGCGGGTCGATCGGCGGGTTGGTGACCTGGGCGAAGCCTTCGCGGAAGCGGTCGAACAGCGGCCGCACCTGGCGCGACATCGCCGCCATCGGCGTGTCGTCGCCCATCGCGCCGGTGGCCTCGGCCTCGGTTTCGGCGAGCACTTTCAGCACGCTCTCGCGTTCCTCGCGGCTCAAGCCGTAGAGCTTCTGGTAGCGGCGCAGCACCGTGGCCGGCAGCGGCTCGGCGGCGAGGCTGGGATCGATCAGGTCCGATTCGAGATAGCTGACGCCGGCGCGCAGCCAGTCGCGGAACGGCGCGCGGCTCTTGTTGATCGCGTCGATGTCGGCGTCGTGCAGCAGGCGCTTGCCGGCGAAATCCACCGCCAGCATCTGGCCCGGCCCGAGCCGGCCCTTCGCCACCACGCGCGACGGCGGCACGTCCCACAGGCCGGCCTCGGAAGCGACGATCAGGTGGTTGTCGTCGGACAACGCCCAGCGTGCCGGGCGCAGGCCGTTGCGGTCGAGCGTGCACGCCGCGTAGTGGCCGTCGCACATCACCAGCCCGGCCGGACCGTCCCACGGTTCGCTGTGCAGCGCGTAGTACTCGTAGAAGCCGGTGAGGTCCTCGTCCAGGTCCTCGCGCGCCGCATACGCCGGCGGCACCAGCACGCGCATCGCGGTGAGCATGTCGAGGCCGCCGGCCAGCAGCACCTCCAGCGCGTTGTCGAGGCTTTCCGAATCGGAACCGTCCTGGCGCACCAGCGGGCCGATGTCGGTGAGATCGACCCGCGGCGAGCGCAGTACCGCCTCGCGCGCCTGCATCCAGCGCCGGTTGCCGCGGATGGTGTTGATCTCGCCGTTGTGCGCGAGCAGCCGGAACGGCTGCGCCAGCCGCCACTGCGGCGTGGTGTTGGTGGAGAAGCGCTGGTGGAACACCACGGCGTCGCTGGTCAGCGCGGGATGCCGCAGGTCCGCGAACACCTCGCGCAGGCGGCCCGGCGCAGCCATCGCCTTGTAGCCGATCACCTGGGCGGACAGGCTCACCACGTAGAACTGCGGGTCACCGGCCAGCGCGGTCTCGGCACGCCGGCGCGCACGGAACAGCGCGCGTTCGAACGCGTCGTCGTCCATCCCGGCTGCGGCATTCACGAACACCTGGCGCACGCGCGGACAGGTGGCGCTGGCCAGCGGGCCGCAAGCCTCGGTATCGATCGCCACGTCGCGCCAGCCGGCCAGGGCCAGCCCGGCCTCGGCCAGATGCCGCTCGAACTCGATCGCGGCCGCCTCGCCACCGGCCGGATCGAGGAACACCAGCCCCGCCGCGAAGCGTTCGCCCGGCACGATGCCGTCCGCTGCCGCGAGCGCGCGCAGCCAGTCCGCCGGGCGATGGATCAGCACGCCGCAACCGTCGCCGCTGATGCCGTCGGCATTCACGCCGCCGCGATGGGAGAGTTTCGCCAGCGCGGCAAACGCAGTGTCGACCAGCGCGGCACTGGCGCGCCCGTCGATCTGCGCCACCAGGCCGAAGCCGCAGCTGTCGTGCTCGAAAGCCGGGTCGTACAACGTGGTGATGCCTGGCTGCGCCATCTTGTTTCCCCGGCGAATGGAATGGCTGGGCGCGCGAAGCCCGCGATGCCGGAAGCATCTGGCTGCACACGTGGTGTGACCCGACTAAAGCACAATTGTTGCGGCGCGTCAAAAGTTTGTTTGGACGGCTAGACGTTCATTTGATTCCGATGCAGGCAGCCAGCCGCGCGCGGACCAATCAATCCGGCAAACGAGTCATCCGTACGGGTGGCCATGAAACGCCCTGTTCCGGGCACGGCGCTCGCTCCCGCCGCCCGGCTCGGTGATAATCGTCCGATGCCCAACCTCGCCCGTCCCGCCCGTCCGTTCGTCGCCATACTGGTCGCCATCACCTTCGTCCTTTCGCTGGCCATGCCGCCCGCACAGGCGCATCAGGAGGGCAAGAGTCGAACCGAGCAGGCTGATGCGAAGCAGAGGCTGGCCGACTTGCGCAGCAAGATGGAAGCACTGGCGAAGGAGCAGGCCGAGACCGCGGCGCGCCGCGACAGCGCCAACGCGGAGCTGGCAAAACAGGCGAACGCGCTGGCCAGCGCGGCGCGCGCGGTACGCCAGACCGATGCCGAGCTGGCCGCCAAGCAACAGCAACTGGACCAGCTGCAGCAGCAGCGTACCGACCTGAAGCGAACGCTGAACAACCAGCGCGCCGCGATCGCCGACCTGCTGCGCGCCACCTATGCGCTCGGCCACGGTTCGGATCTGCGCCTGCTGCTGGGTGACGAGGACGTGGCACGCATCTCGCGCGCCCTGGTGTACTCGAAATATTTCCAGCAGGACCGCGTGCAACGCGTGCAGCGGCTGATGGCCGACCTGGCGAAGTTGCAGGAGCTGGAGAACGCGATCACCGCCGAACAGCAGGCGCTGCAAGCCGCCCGGGCACAGCGTGAGCAGCAGGCAAAGACGCTGGCGCAACAGCGTGCGGCGCAACAGAAGCTGGCGAGCGCGGCCAACGCGCAGTACAAGGACCAGGCGCAGCGGCTGGCAGCCATGAAACAGGACGCGCAATCGCTGGACAACCTGCTCGCCAAGCTGCAGCGGGCGATCGACGAAGCGGCACGCGAGGCCGCTGCCCGTGAGGCTGCGGCGCGCGCAGCGACTGCGAAGAGGCACCCGGGGCACAAGCCGCCGCCGCCGATCGAGGTCGGTAGCGCCAGCGCGAATATCCGCGGCAACCTGCCCTGGCCGGCCAGCGGCGTGGTCAACAGCTACGGCAGCGGCGTGCTGATCAAGGCCAGTGGCGGCAGCGAGATCCACGCGGTCGCGCGCGGGCGGGTGATCTACGCCGGCTTCCTGCGCGGCTACGGCATGCTGCTGATCATCAACCACGGCAACGGCTGGATGAGCATGTACGGCAACAACGAGACACTGCTGCACGGTGTCGGCGACCAGGTCGAGGCCGGCGAGGCGATCGGCACCGCCAGTGCACCCACCGGCATCAATACCGGTACGTATTTCGAATTGCGCAAGAACGGCAAGCCGGTCGATCCGCGCAGCTGGCTGAGCCAGCGCCGTTGACCTCATCGCCATGCGGCGTATGGCCTGCTTCGACATGAAGCCGCTGAATTACCCTGGTTTTCGGTTGTCGTAGATACTGTCCACACTTCTTTCGCGCTCCCGCGCGATGCTCGCACGTTGTACGGAGTCACCCGCATGCGCCTTTCCACCCCCGCCCTGACCACCCTGCTGCTGGCCGCACCGCTGCTGCTGGGCGCACCGCAAAGCCATGCGCAAGCCGCGCCACCCGCGGCTACCAGCGTGGCCGCGCCGCCGGTCGGCGTGCCTGCCGTCGCCAGCAGCGCCACCGGACCGGCCAGCGCCAGCTCCGTCGACCCGGTGGATCTGGACGACATCCGCAACTTCAGCCGGGTCTACGAGGTGGTACGCCAGGCATACGTGGAGAAGGTCGACAACAAGACCCTGATGAAGGCGGCGATCACCGGCATGCTCAGCGGTCTCGATCCGCACAGCGAATATCTGGACAAGGAAGGCCTGGCCCAGCTCAGCGAGGACACTTCCGGCGAATACAGCGGTCTCGGCATCGAGGTGCTGCAGGTCGACGGTGGCCTGCGCATCGTCTCGCCGATCGACGACACCCCGGCGTCACGCGCCGGCATCAAGCCGAACGACAGCATCGTCAAGATCAACGGCACCCTGATCGATCCGCAGAACGTCGACGACATGTTCAAGCAGCTGCGCGGCAAACCCGGCAGCAAGATCACGCTGACCATCGTGCACCAGCACAGCGACAAGCCGATCGATCTGCATCTGGTGCGCGAGAACATCTCGATCAGCAGCGTCAAGGTGCGCGAGCTGGAACCCGGCTACGCCTATCTGCGCATCAGCCAGTTCCAGGACGACACCGCAGCCGATCTGGAACACAAGCTGGGTGAGCTGATCAAGAAGAATGGCGGACAGAAAGGTGCCGTACTGGACCTGCGCAACAACCCGGGCGGCCTGCTTACCGCGGCGGTCGGGGTCAGCGACGACTTCCTCGATTCGGGCACCATCGTCACCACCCGCGGCCGGCTGCAGGATGCCAACATGAGCTTCAACGCCCACCCCGGCGACCAGCTCGACGGCGCGCCGATGATCGTGCTGACCAACAACGGCACCGCTTCGGCCGCCGAGATCGTCTCCGGCGCGCTGAAGGACAATCGCCGCGCGCTGATCATGGGCCAGCGCACGTTCGGCAAGGGCGTGGTGCAGACGGTGCTGCCGCTGGACGCCGACCATGCGGTGAAGATCACCACCGCGCGCTACTACACGCCCAAAGGCACCTCGATCCAGGCCGAAGGCATCAAGCCGGACATCGCGCTGGCCGACCTCACCGCGAGCGCCGCCGACCGTGGCCCGGCCTTGATCAATTCGGAGGCCGACCTACCGCATCACCTGGCCAACGAAAACGCCGCCGCAGGCGACATCGACGACGACGGCAGCGCCGCCGACGGCAAGCTCGCCACCAGCGACTACGCACTGGCGCAGGCGCTGAACGTGCTCAAGGGGATGGCTCTGGAACGGCCCGGTACCGCCCGGCGCTGATGAACGCCGGCGCCGACACCTGCAAGCCGCCGCATGTCGTGATCCTCGGCGGCGGCTTTGGCGGCATGGCGGCGGCGCGACGGCTGGCCGGCGCGGCGGTGCAGGTGACCCTGGTGGATCGACGCAATCACCATCTGTTCCAGCCGCTGCTGTATCAGGTCGCCACCGCGAGTCTGGCCGCGCCGTCGATCGCCGCGCCGCTGCGGCAGATCCTGCGCCGCCAGCGCAACCTCACCGTATTGTTGAACGAAGTGGTCGGCATCGACCTGACGGCGCGCCGGGTGCAGTGCACTCACGGCGCACTCGACTACGATTACCTGGTGGTCGCCACCGGTGCCACACACGCCTATTTCGGGCACGACGAGTGGGAGCGTTTCGCGCCAGGGTTGAAGACACTGGACGATGCGTTCCTGATCCGGCGCCGCGTCCTGCTGGCGTTCGAGAACGCCGAGCGCGAATCCGATCCGGCACGCCGCCAGGCCTGGCTCAGTTTCGTGGTGGTCGGCGGCGGTTCCACTGGCGTCGAGCTGGCCGGTACCCTGATCGAGCTGGCGCGGCATACCTTGTCACGCGAATTCCGCCGCAGTGACCCGCGACACGCAACGGTGCGCCTGATCGAGGCCGGCCCGCGGTTGCTGCCGGCATTCGACCCGGCCCTGTCGGACAAGGCGCGTCGGCAACTTGAACGGCTCGGGGTGGAAGTGCATACCGGCGTCGCCGTCACCGGCATCGACGCAAACGGCGTGAAGCTGGGCGAACGACGATTGTCTGCCCGCACCGTTTTGTGGGCTGCCGGGGTGGCGGCGTCGCCGGTCGGAGGCCTGCTCGGTACCGCGCTCGATCCTGCGGGAAGGGTGCAGGTATTGGACGACCTGAGCTTGCCGGGGCATCCGGAGAGCTTCGTCGTGGGTGATCTCGCCGGTATCGCACAGGCCGATGGGAAGCCCGTGCCCGGCGTGGCGCCCGCAGCCAAACAGATGGGCCGGCATGTCGGCACGACGATCCGCGCGCGGCTGCGCGGCAGCGACGAACGGCAGCCGTTTCGTTACCGCGACGACGGGTCGCTGGCCACCATCGGGCGGATGGCTGCGGTGGCGCAATTCGGCAGGCTCAAGCTGTCGGGCTTTCCCGCATGGGTGGTGTGGCTGCTGGCCCACATCTACTTTCTGATCGGCTTCCGCAACCGGCTGGTGGTGATGCTTGACTGGGCCTGGGCGTATTGCACGCATCAGCGGCATGCGCGCATCGTCAGCGGCGACGACTTGCCGGACGACGACGCGGCCAGCCGCTGATCCGTAACGCAGACGGCCCCACGTGGGGGCCGTCGATGCTCGTTCCAAAAAGTCCGCACGGGGATGCGCGGCTCTTGTAAGGGACTCACATTATGCAGTGGCGAACAAGCCGCGCATCTTCTTCATCGCGTTCGCCTCGACCTGGCGGATGCGCTCGGCGGAAACGCCGTACTCGTCCGCCAGATCCTGCAGCGTGGCCTTGTTGTCGTCATCCAGCCAGCGGCGCTGGATGATGTCGCGGGAGCGCTTGTCGAGGTGGCTCAACGCATCGGTCAGCGTCTGCATCTGATTGTCGGCGTAGTCCTCGTCGGATACGTTCTCGTACGGATCGGCGCCATCGTCGATCAGGAACGCCGCCGGTGCCGGCTTGGCATCGTCATCGGCATCGGCCGGTGCCTCGAAGCCGATATCGCGACCGGACAGGCGCGATTCCATCTCGCGCACGGTCGCCTCGGGCACGCCCAGGTCCTTCGCCACCGTGCTCACTTCCGCCGCGTTCATCCAGCCCAGGCGCTTCTTGCTCTTGCGCAGGTTGAAGAACAGCTTGCGCTGCGCCTTGGTGGTGGCGACCTTCACGATGCGCCAGTTTTTCAGAATGAACTCGTGCATCTCGGCACGGATCCAGTGCACCGCGAAGCTGACCAGGCGCACGCCCTGATCCGGGTCGAAACGCTTGACCGCCTTCATCAGGCCGATGTTGCCTTCCTGGATCAGGTCGGCCAGCTGCAGGCCGTAACCGGAATAGCCGCGCGCCACGTGCACCACGAAGCGCAGGTGCGACATCACCAGCTTCTTCGCCGCCGCCAGATTGGCGTCTTCGAGGTAGTCGCGCGACAGCGCCTGCTCTTCTTCCGAGCTCAGCACGGGAATGCGGTGGACCGCAGAAATATAGGCATCCAGGCTGCCAACGACGCTGGGCAGCGGGAAGTTGGCGGTCACCAAGGCTTGAGACATGGATGGAACCTCCTTCAATGACGTGACAGTTTAGCACTCGGGTAGTTGGAGTGCTAAAGCGCGGGTTGGTTCCGCGCTTTAATAAACTAAATAGTATAGATATTCGCAGCCCTTGTCCAGTGCCTGGATCGCACCGACATGAGGCTGCCGCAGCGACATTCAAGCGGGCGTGAAGCGGCCCTGCAATGCAGCCCGGGGCGGCAGCGACCAGTCGATCGGCGCCTGGTGCCGGCTTTCGAGATAGCGGTTGGCAGCGGAGAAGTGCCCGCAGCCGATGAAGCCGCGGTGGGCCGACAGCGGCGATGGATGCACCGAACTGAGCACGCAATGCCGGCTGGTGTCGATGAGCTGGCCCTTGCGCTGGGCGTAGGAGCCCCACAACAGGAACACCAGGCCTTCGCGCTCGCGGTTCAGCGCGTCGATCGCCGCATCGGTGAAGCCCTCCCAGCCCTTGCCCTGGTGCGTGCCGGCGCGACCTTCTTCCACCGTCAGCACGCTGTTGAGCAGGAGCACGCCGCGGTCTGCCCATGGCGTGAGGCAGCCGTGGTCGGGCCGCGGGATGCCGAGGTCGCGCTGGATTTCCTTGAAGATGTTCTCCAGCGACGGCGGCACCCGTACGCCGGGGCGCACCGAGAAGCACAGGCCGTGTGCCTGGCCGGGGCCGTGGTACGGATCCTGGCCCAGGACCACCACCCGCACCGCGTCGAACGGGGTGTGCTCGAAGGCGGCGAAGATTTCCGGGCCGGGCGGATAGATGTGTTTGCCGGCCTGCTTTTCGGCGCGCAGGAACGCCGCCAATGCCTGCATGTCGGGGCGCTGCAGATAGTCGCCGATGCGCGCCTTCCACGAGGGCTCCAGCTTGATCCGTGCCGCATCGCTCATGCCTCGGCCGCGTGCTCACGTAGATGACGCGCCACGCGCAGTTGGAACAGCAGCTTGGTCACCAGCAGCTTCTCCTCGACCGGCTTTTCGACCAGGTCGTTGGCGCCGGCCCTGATCAGGGCCGCCTGGTTGGCCGGATTTTCGTCGCCGGTCATCACCAGCACCGGCAACCGGCCCTTGCCGTAGCCGAATTCGCCGCGGATGTGCTTGAGCAGGTCGCCGCCGGTCAATTCGCCTTTCAGGCTGACGTCGGTCAGCACCACGTCGGCGCCGACCCAGCCGAGCGCGCGGTCCGTTTCCAGCATCGCCAGCGCGTCTTCCACGCTGACCACATGGCGCACGGTGAGGCCGATCCGCTCCAGCATGCGGCGGGTTGCCAGCGCCACCACGCGGCTGTCCTCGACATAGAGCACGGTGCCTTCGGCGGTCGCCTGCGGGCTGACGTAGCCACGGATGAACGCCGCCAGCGCCTGGAAACCCAGCGCCTTGTCGAAATAGTCGGTGACATGCTCGCCCAGCGAGCGCTTGTGCAGGCGATCCTCGACGTCGCCGGAGACCACCACGATCGGCACGTAGATCTGCGGCGCCGATTCGCGCACGAACTTCGCCAACTCCAGCCCGTCCATGTCCGGCAGGCGCAGCGCGATGGTGATGAAATCGAACACGCCCTCGCCGAGCACGTTTTGCGCCTCGGCCCCGCTGCCGCAACCGACCACCTCGACGCCCGGCAACTCGGCCTGCAGTACGCGGCCGATCAATTGCCGCACCACGCGCGAACCGTCGACCACCAGCACGCGCGGCGCCTCGGTGACCAGACGATTGCTGATATTTGTACTCATGCCTTTGTCATCCACCGCACCCCGTGGCGCTCCCGGCCAATAGATCGCGACCGCACCCCTTGCGACCGCTTCCATGAAGATAGCGCACCGACCGCATCAGCCGCTGCGATTCGCGTCACCCGGTTGCGGATTCATCAGGCCGCGTTGCGCAATTGCCATGCACTGACCACGCGCGCACCCAGCCAACCCAACGCGGCCGCGGCCAGCGGCACCGCCAGCAGCAACCACAGCGGCAAGCCGCCGACCTGCAGCTTGCCATCATAAGCGCGACTCAGTTGCGCCACCGGCGCGGCCAGCGCAAGTTCGATCAGCACCGCCAGCAACGCCGCCAGAATGCCGCTGAACAGTCCATACCAGATCCCGGCATACAGATACGGCCGGCGCACGAAAGCACTGCTGGCGCCGACCAGCAGCAGCACGCCGATCTCCTCGCTGCGGCTGGCGATGTCGACCCGCACGGTATTGCCGACCACCAGCAAGGCCGCCAGCGCCAGCAGCGAGGCAAGCACCAGCACGGCGCGGTTGCCGACGCCGAGCAATGCATCCAGCCGCTGCCGCCAGCTGCCGCTGTCCTGCACCAGGTCAACGCTGCGCATCGCGCGCACGTCGGCAACCATGCGCGCCAGCGCAGCGGCGCTTGTCCCGGATCGCGGCTGCAGTTGCAGCACATACGGCAACGGATTGTCGTCGAGTGTGTTCAGGGCGCCGGAGAAACCCTGCATCCCGGCCAGTTCCTCCATGCCCTGCTGTGGCGTTTTCACCACGACCGCGGCAACCTCGGGTCGATCGCCCAGCTGGCTTGCCAGCATCTGCGCCTGTTGCGCGGTCTGGCCCGGCTGCATGAACACGCTGATCGCCTGGCCCTGACCCAGCGCATCGCCAAGCTTCTGCACATTGCCCAACAACAGGTAAAACGCCAGCGGCAAGGCCAGCGCCAACCCCATTACGGCGATCGTCAGCAGGCTGCCGAGCGGCCGCGTGCCGAGTCGGCGCAAGCTGGCCGCGGCGCTCCAGCCATGATGCTCACGCCAGCTGGCCAGGCGCCGGCTCTGGCTGTGTCCATTGCGCGGCGGCGCATCGGCGGCTGAAGCGCGGACGGTTTCCGGTGGCATGCTCACAAAACCTCCTGGGCCGACAGATCGGCCACCAGTCGGCCGTGGTCGAGCACGATCACGCGCTTCTTCATGCGCTTGATCAGCGGCAGGTCGTGGCTGGCGATCAACACGGTGGTGCCGACCTGCTGGAACTCGGCGAACAGGCCCATGATCTCCATTGCCAGCTGCGGATCGAGATTGCCCGTCGGCTCGTCGGCGATCAGCAGGATCGGCCGCGCCACGATCGCGCGGGCGATACCGACGCGTTGCTGTTCGCCGGCGGACAGGGTGGCCGGCAACTGTCGCTCGTACGCAAGCAGCCCGACCTTTTCCAGCGCCGCGCGCACGCGGCGGGCACGTTCGGCGCGCGCGATGCCGCCGATGACCAGCGGCAGCTCGACGTTGGCAAACACCGTGCGCTCCATCAGCAGGCGATGATCCTGGAACACCATGCCGATCTGCCGGCGCCATTTCGGGATGCCGCTGTGGCGGATCTTCGCCAGGCTCTTGCCATCCATGTTGATCACGCCATGCGACGGCCGCTCGATCAGGCCCAGCAGTTTGAGCAAGGTGCTCTTGCCGGCACCGGAATGCCCGGTGACGAAAGCCATCTCGCCGCTGGGCACCTCGAACGAGAGTTGCGAGAGCGCTTCGTGGCCGCCCTCGTAGCGCTTGCTGACTTGATCGAACTGGATCACCGAGAGTCCCCGAGCCTGCGTGCCGTCGTATCAGCGACAAGGATAAGGGAAGCCGGCGTGAAGATGCGGACTTCCCGCGACGGTTGATCGCCGCGGGTTCAGAACCCGGCAAACGGATCATGGACGGGCCAACGCGGATCGGGCCACCACGCGCCCGATCCGGCGGCCGCGAAAGTGCGCGATCGCACTTTCCCGACTGGCGCTTATCGCCCGGTGAACAGCCTGGTCAGCCGACGGAACAGGCCCGGCTTCTGCGGCGACGCGTGGTCGGCCTTGGTCACGGCCACCTGGCGCGACGGCCGGTTATGGGTATTGCCCGAGGACTCGACCGCATTGCGCTCGCGCGGAGGACGACGCTCGCCGCGCGGGGCGCGGTTGCCTTCGGCCACGGCTGTACCGCGACCGGCGTTCTCGACGCCGTCGGTCGGCGCACCTTCGCGACGACGGTTGCGCCCACCACGACGACGGCGCGGCTTGCGCGCGGCTTCGCCGGTGGCGGCATCGCCACTGGCAGCCGGGGCCGTTTCGGTGTGGTGCACGGCGACGGCAACCGGCTGCTCGGCCGCAGCGACGACGGCACTGTCGGCGACGGACTCGACCGGCCGGCGCTCACGCGGCGGCCGTGCACTGCTGCGGCCCGAACCGCTGCGCTCGCCGCTGCGGCCGCCGGAACCACCCGTGCGGCGCGGCTTCTCGCCGGGACGCGGCGGCACCACGTCGCCGAACGCGGCGCTGTCGGCGGCGGCATTCGCGGCGAACTCGGCATCGACCGCGCGCGGCTTCGGCATCACCAGCAGCTCCGGATCCATCTGCGCGACCGGGATACTCTGGCCGATATAGGTCTCGATGTCCGGCAGCGACATCGCGTACAGGTCGCAGGCGAAGCTGATCGCGTCGCCCTCGGCGCCGAGGCGCGCGGTGCGCCCGATGCGGTGCACGTAATCCTCCGCTTCATGCGGCAGGTCGTAGTTGAACACGTGGCTGACCGCGGGGATATGCAGGCCGCGCGCGGCCACGTCGGTGGCCACCAGGATGTCGAGCTGGCCATCCTGGAAACGCTGCAACAGCTTCTGCCGCTTCAGCTGCGGCACGTCGCCGGAGATCGCGCCGACGCGGCAGCCGTGGCGCTTGACGCGCTCGGTGATGCGCTCGGCGGCGGCCTTGGTATTGACGAAAATGATGCTGCGCGAAGGCTTGTGCTTGTCGATCAGGTTCAGCAGCAGCGGCATCTTCTCTTCCTTGGCCGGGAAGTAGACGACCTGGCGCACCTTGTCGGCAGTGACGTTGTCGCTCTCCACCACCAGCTTCTCGGCCTCGTGCATGTGCTCGTAGGCCAGCTCCAGCACGCGATGGGAGAGCGTGGCGGAGAACAGCAGCACCTGGCGCTGCTCGCGCGGCGGCAACTTGCGGAAGATGAAGCGCACGTCCTTGATGAAGCCGAGGTCGAACATGCGGTCGGCCTCGTCGATCACCATCACCTCGACGCTGTTGAGATTGAACACGCCCTGCTTGTGGTAGTCGAGCATGCGGCCAGGGGTGGCGATGATGATGTCGCAGCCATCCTTCAGCTGCTGGCGCTGCTTGTCGTAATCGACGCCGCCATAGATGAGGGCCACGCGCAGGCCGGTGTGGCGACCGATCGCCTTGGCGTCCTTCTCGATCTGGATCGCCAGTTCGCGGGTCGGCGCGATGATCAGCGCACGCGGATCGCTGTCCTTGCGCTCGGCCACGGCCGGCGTGGTCAGCAGGCGATTCATCAGCGCGACCAGGAAGGCGCAGGTCTTGCCGGTGCCGGTCTGCGCCTGGCCGGCGACGTCGCGGCCGGCCAGCGCCAGCGGCAGGGTCATTTCCTGGATCGGCGTGCAGCGGGTGAAGCCGCTGTCGTCCAGGCCCTGCTGCAGCAGCGGTTGAAGATCGAAGTTGGTGAAAAAGGTATCGGTGAGGACGGTTTGTGACATATGCGGATGGTTGACCTTTGCCTGACGGCGGCGTGATGCGCTGCACCCGCTACAGGCCCCGAAGATCGGCGCGAAAGCGGTGCAGGACGGGTGCGCGTTGCGCAGCGAAGCGGCTCAATGTCAGGGTCAACAAGGTCGCGCCGCGGCGTGCGACGCCGTTTTTGCCGGCGGTCTGACGGGCGGCTGTGCAAGCCGCCCTTGAATCGTGCCCGGAGTTGCGCTGGAATGAGAACATGCCGCCACGGCACGGCCTCGTCCGGCGCAACCCGCGCTTCATGGGCACCTGAGTGTAGCTGATGACGGGCGATCAAGTCGCTATCTCCTTGTTTTCCCGCGTTTGCCACCCCATTGTTTTCACCCCCGCAGTTTTGCGCCCCAGCCACGGAGATTCCCGGTGAGCGACCTGATTACCCATGTGAACGACGACGCCTTCGAGCAACAGGTGCTCAAGTCCGATACCCCGGTGCTGCTGGATTTCTGGGCGGAATGGTGCGGTCCGTGCAAGGCCATCGCGCCGATGCTGGACGAACTGGCCCAGCAGTACGAAGGCAAGCTGCGCATCGTCAAGGTCAACATCGACCAGAACCAGCAAACCCCGCGAACCTATGGCGTGCGCGGCATCCCGACCCTGATGGTGTTCAAGAACGGCAAGGTCGAAGCGACCCAGATCGGTGCCGTCAGCAAGGGCCAGCTGACCCAGATGATCGACAAGGCCATCTGATCCATCCGTTGCAAACCCGCGGCATCGAGCCGGCCCGGCTGAGTACGGCCGGCTCACGAGGCTTTACGCCGATACGCAGCGGGTGCTAGATTCAGTGCGTCCGTCGGGACAGTCCTGTCCCCTTGCGCCTTCCGCGCGACGCACACCCTCCCTCCTGTAATTCAACGGCGCCCTGCGAGGATTGCCCGTGTCCGATACCGATAACAAAATTCCGACCGACGCCAAAAGCGCCGATACCAAGCCTGTTGCCGAAGCCAGATCCGAGCCGCGACCCCGCGCTCCGCGTCGTACGGCAGCGGCCATTGCGGCGGCGAATGCCGAAAAGGCGGCCGGTGCCGACAAACCGGCAGCGCCTGCCCCGGCCGCGCCGACGCCCGCTCCGGCGGCGCCGGCACCCGTGCAGGCAAGCCTGCCAGTGACGCAGGCCAGCGAGCCGCCCACAACGCGCCCGCCTCAGGAGCCGCGTGACTCCGCGCCGCAGTCCGGCCAGAACCAGGATCAGCCGCAAGGCCAGAACCCGGGCCCGGCATCGAACCCGAACCAGGGCCAGAACCAGGGCGGTGGCCAGAACAACGGCGGCCGCGAGGGTCGCGAAGGCCGTGGTCGACGTCGTCGCAACGAGCGCGGTGGCAACCCGAACCCGCAGCAGGGACGTCCGCAAAACCATCCGCGGCCGAACCCGAACGGCCTGCCGGTGGACGACGACAACGCCGATCCGGGCAGCAACGACCGCGTCATCAACCTCACCGAACTGAAGCGCAAGAACGCGATCCAGCTGCTGGAATTCGCCGAGTCGCTGGGCGTGCACGAAGGCGTCGCCCGCGCGCGCAAGCAGGACGTGATCTTCAACGTGCTCAAGGCGCACGCCCGCTCCGGCGGAGGCATCTGGGCCGAAGGCGTGCTGGAAATCCTGCAGGACGGCTTCGGCTTCATGCGCTCGGCCGACGAGTCCTACCTGGCCGGCCCCGACGACATCTACGTGTCGCCCAGCCAGATCCGCCGTTTCAACCTGCGCACCGGCGACTACGTCACCGGTCGCGTGCGCCACCCGAAGGAAGGCGAGCGCTATTTCGCCATGCTGCGGGTCGAGACGATCAACGGCGATCCGCCGGAGGCGTCCAAGAACAAGATGCTGTTCGAGAACCTCACCCCGTTGTTCCCGCGCAAGGCCTACAAGCTGGAGCGTGGCAACGGGTCGAGCGAGGACATCACCGGACGCATCCTCGATCTCATCGCGCCGATCGGCAAGGGCCAGCGCGGCCTGATCGTCTCGCAGCCGAAATCCGGCAAGACGATGATGCTGCAGAACATTGCCCAGGCGATCCAGTACAACCACCCCGAAGCGCACCTGATCATGCTGCTGATCGACGAGCGTCCGGAGGAAGTCACCGAGATTGCCCGCACCGTGCGCGCCGAAGTGATCTCCTCGACCTTCGACGAGCCGGCCGTGCGTCACGTGCAGGTCGCCGAGATGGTGATCGAGCGGGCCAAGCGCCTGGTCGAGCACAAGAAGGACGTGATCATCCTGCTCGACTCGATCACCCGCCTGGCGCGTGCCTACAACACCGTGATCCCGAGCTCCGGCAAGGTGCTTACCGGCGGCGTGGACGCCAACGCCCTGCAGCGCCCGAAGCGCTTCTTCGGCGCCGCCCGCAATGTGGAAGAAGGTGGTTCGCTGACCATCATCGCCACCGCGCTGACCGAAACCGGCAGCAAGATGGACGAGGTGATCTACGAGGAGTTCAAGGGTACCGGCAACATGGAAGTGCACCTGTCCCGGCGCATCTCCGAAAAGCGCGTTTATCCGGCCATCGACATCAATCGCTCCGGCACCCGCCGCGAGGATCTGCTGATCGAGCCGGACATGCTTTCCAAGATCTGGATCCTGCGCAAGCTGCTGCATCCGATGGACGAGCTTTCCGCGATGGAGTTCATGCTCGACAAGATGAAGAACACCAAGTCCAACGACGAGTTCTTCAATTCGATGAAGCGCTGAGAAGCGGGAAACCAGGAGTCGCAAGATACGGCGACCCCTACCCGGAATGAAACGGCGGCCGGTGGTCGCCGTTTCGCTTTGCGCGCCAGCCTGATCCAGCTCAAAGCAGAACCGAACCAACCCTGCTTCAATAAGCCACCGACCCCGCATCCCACGACCCCCCTTTTCGTCGCCTTGCGCCGCCCCCATAGTGTCGGCTTCCCCTGCGAGGCTTTGCCCGTGTCCATACCCAGTGCCGTCAAGAGCATCCCGATCCAGGATCGCCAACAACTGGTCGACTACCTCGCTGCCGGTGAAAAACCGCGCGAAGCCTGGCGCATCGGCACCGAGCACGAGAAGTTCGGCTTCCGCACCGACGACCTGCGTCCGCCCACGTTCGAGGGCGACCGCGGCATCAAGCTGCTGCTGGAAACGCTGGCCACCCGCTACGGCTGGAGCGTGGCGCGCGAGGGCGAGAATCCCGTGGCGCTGTCGCGCGACAAGGCGTCGATCACGCTCGAGCCGGCCGGCCAGCTCGAACTCTCCGGCGCGCCGCTGGAAACCATCCACCAGACCTGCTGCGAGGTGAACTCGCACCTGGAAGAAGTGCGCTCGGTCGCCAACGGCATGGGGCTGGGCTTCCTCGGCATGGGCTTCCAGCCGAAATGGCGTCGCGACGAGATGCCGTGGATGCCGAAAGGCCGCTACAAGATCATGCGCGAGTACATGCCCAAGGTCGGCTCGCTCGGCCTGGACATGATGACGCGCACCTGCACGGTGCAAGTGAACCTGGACTTCGGCAGCCAGGCGGACATGGTGAAGAAGTTCCGCACCAGCCTCGCCCTGCAGCCGATCGCCACCGCGCTGTTCGCCGACTCGCCGTTCACCGAAGGACGTCCAAACGGCTATCTGTCGTACCGCTCGCATATCTGGACCGACACCGACCCACACCGAACCGGCATGCTCGACTTCGTGTTCGAGGACGGTTTCGGCTACGAGCGCTACGTCGATTACATCCTCGACGTGCCGATGTACTTCAGCTACCAGAATGGCCACTACACCGACCTGGCCGGGCAGGATTTCAAGCGCTTCATGGCTGGCGAACTGCCGATGCTGCCGGGCGTGAAGGCAAACATGACGGACTTCGCCGACCATCTCACCACCGCCTTCCCCGAGGTACGCCTGAAGCAGTACCTGGAGATGCGCGGTGCCGACGGCGGCCCGTGGAATCGGCTGTGTGCGCTGCCCGCGTTCTGGGTCGGCCTGCTGTATGACGACGAGGCACTGGACGCCGCCTGGGATCTGGTCAAGGACTTCAGTCGCGAGGAGCGCCACGCGCTGCGCGACGGCGTACCGAAACATGCGCTGAAGTTGCCGTTCCGCAACGGCAGCGTGCGCGACCTCGCCGAGGAAGCCCTGAAAATCGCCGGCCATGGCCTCAGGCGCCGCGCAAAACTCAACAAGAACGGCGCCGACGAAAGCATCTTCCTCGAACCGATGATCGAGATCGTGCAGGCCAACCAGACCCCCGCCGAGCGCAAGCTGGAACTGTTCCACGGTGCCTGGAACGGCAGCGTCGATCCGGTGTTCCGCGAGTT
Organism: Rhodanobacter sp. T12-5; assembly: GCF_008329435.1. Classification (GTDB taxonomy): domain Bacteria; phylum Pseudomonadota; class Gammaproteobacteria; order Xanthomonadales; family Rhodanobacteraceae; genus Rhodanobacter. The sequence continues at coordinate 165,830 of NZ_NPKN01000001.1, read as the reverse complement.
CGCCTACTGAATCGCGACACGCTTGCCGAACGCGGCTCAGTCGCGGACGCGACGACCCCGCGTCCGCGCGGCGCCTGCCCTTGCGCAACAGTGGCCTGTCGGCCTGCTCTTGCAGCCTTCCGATTCGTGCCGATCACTGCTGTCGGATCCTGTCAGCAATGGCCATCACGAGATGGTCCGCATGGTGTGTGTACGGGCATCATGAGTGGACTGTTCTCCCGCTGCGGCCGCACCCATGCCACCACGCTCCACCGTTGCCCCCGTCGCGCTCGCGGTCGGCATGCTGCTGATCAGCATGATCTCCTACCAATGCGGCGCGTCGCTGGCCAAGCACCTGTTCCCGCAGGTTGGCGCGCAGGGGGCCACCGCCTATCGGCTGGGCATCAGTGCATTGATCCTGCTGCTCTGGCGGCGACCCTGGCGTCGGTCCAGCACCAGCGAGAACACGCGCCGGCGCGACTGGCGCGCGTTATGGGGATACGGCCTCTCGATGGGGGCGATGAACCTGGTGTTCTACATGTCGTTGCGCACGATCCCTCTGGGCATCGCCGTGGCGCTGGAATTCACCGGGCCGCTGGCGTTGGCGCTGTTCGGCTCGCGCCGTTGGCTCGACTTCATCTGGATCGCGCTGGTGGTGGCCGGGCTGGCCCTGTTGCTGCCACTACGCGGATCGATGCAGGCCCTGGATCCGGCAGGCGTGATGTACGCGCTGGCCGCCGGCGCGGGTTGGGCCTTGTACATCGTGCTGGGCAAAAAGGCCGGAGCGGCCTACGGCGCGGACGCGGTGACGCTGGGCACGTCGATCGGCGCTTTGCTTGCCATCCCGTTCGGTATCGTCCACGCCGGCAGCGCGCTGCTGTCGCCGACGCTGCTGCCGTATGCGCTGGGCGTGGCCGTGCTCAGCTCGGCCCTGCCCTATTCGCTGGAGATGGTCGCGCTCACCCGGTTGCCGGCACGCACGTTCAGCACCTTGTTGAGTCTGGAACCGGCCATCGCGGCCATGGCCGGCGTGGCATTGCTGGGCGAACGGCTCAGCCCGCTGCAGTGGTTGGCCATCGCGACGATCATCGTGGCCGCTGCCGGTACGGCGCTGAGCGTGCGCCGGCCCATGCTGGCCGAGCCGCTGGCGAACTGATGCTGCCGCAAGCCGCATCGCGGGAAATTGTCCGCTGTCCGTAGCGTGTCCGGACGCCGTCAGTGCCGTCCGCGGACAGTCGGTCGCCGCCGCGAACAAGTGAAGGAATGGCGCAGGAATGCGGCTTTCCAGGAGCCACAGGCGTTGGCACGCAGCTTGCCATACCTCTCTTGAAAGCTTCATTCCCACTCAAGGAGAACCGCCATGAAATTCGAAACCCTGATGCTGCAGAGCCTGTTCACCGCCTGCCTGCTGATCTGCCTGCTGACCCTGGGCTCCATGCTCATCGCGCCCACGAACGTATCGAAAGTCGCGACGAGCCAGGCGCCGGTGACGGCTCAGTCGAGCCTGGCCGACTGAGCAGGTACGGCACCGCCGGAGGCAGCTGCCCTGCCCTGCTACAGGCGCGCGAGGATCCCGGCTATTCCCCGCGCAACCAGCGCGCTGCAGCGATGGCGTAGTAGGTGAGGATGGCGTCGGCACCGGCCCGCTTCATCGACGTAAGCGACTCCAGCACCACCGCCTTTTCGTCCAGCCAGCCGTTCTGCGACGCCGCTTTCAGCATCGCGTACTCGCCGCTGACCTGGTACACGAAGGTCGGTACGCCGAAGGTGTCCTTCACCCGACGCACGATATCCAGATACGGCAGACCGGGTTTCACCATCACCGCGTCGGCGCCTTCGGCGATATCCAGCTCGACTTCGTGCAGGGCCTCGTCGCTGTTGGCGACGTCCATCTGGTAGGTGTGCTTGTCGCCCTTGCCGAGATTCGCCGACGATCCCACCGCGTCGCGGAACGGGCCGTAGAATGCGGAGGCGTATTTCGCCGAGTAGGCGAGGATGCGGGTGTGGATGTGGCCGGCGTCTTCCAGCGCGTCGCGGATGGAGCCGATGCGGCCGTCCATCATGTCCGACGGTGCCACAAAATCCATGCCGGCTTCGGCTTGCGCCAGCGACATTTTTATCAGCGCCTCGACGGTCGGCTCGTTCATCACGTAGCCGGTGTCGTCGATCAGGCCGTCCTGGCCGTGCGTGGTGTACGGGTCGAGTGCGACATCGCCGATCAGGCCCAGCTCGGGATACTTCGCCTTCAATGCGCGGGTGGCGCGGTGCATCAGGTTGTCGGGGTTCCACGCTTCGGCGGCGTCGAGTGATTTCACGTCGGCACCGGGCGAGGGGAACAGCGCCAGCGCCGGGATGCCCAGCCGCACGCACTCGCCGGCCAGCTTCAGCAGCTCGTCGATCGACAGCCGGTCCACGCCCGGCATCGACGGCACCGCCTCGCGCTGGCCTTCGCCCTCGATCACGAACGCGACCATGATCAGGTCACTGGGCAGCAGGGTGTGCTCGCGCATCAGTGCGCGGGAAAAGGTATCGCGGCGCATGCGACGCATGCGGGTGGCGGGGAAGCTCATGGCGGAGTCTCGTGGGGCAACGGCGGACATTTTACGCTGCTGTATGCTGCAGCCGCCGTCGCCGGACACTTTGCCACGGTCAGACCGCCACCCACGGGTGGCCGCCCCGGCGCATTCCGTGCCGTACGGTAAGCAAAACACTGGACTAACCGCCGTGACGTCGGCAGGCTTGTCGCTTCACGCCGTCAGGAAGTTTCATGAGCCAGCCCAGCAGCGCCCCCACCTTGCTCGTCGATCTCGGTGGCACCAATGTCCGTTTCGGGGTGGCCGATCCGGCGCGTGACAAACCGCTGCTCGGCGACAGCATCCGGCGTTACCGCGTGGCCGAACACGATTCGCTGGTCTCGACCGCGAAGCAATATCTCGCCGACACCGGCCTGAAGGTGCACCGAGCCATCGTGGCCGCCGCCGGCCGCATCGTCGATGGCGAGACGGTCAAGGTGACCAACAATCCGTGGGCGATCTCCGCGCACCAGACGGCCAGCGCGCTCGACCTGGAATACGTGCACCTGGTGAACGATTTCGCCGCGCAGAGCATGGCCGTGACCCTGCTGCAGGGCGACGATCTGGTCGACGTGGGCACGGTGCCGCGGCCGGTGATCGGTGCCGAAGACGAACAGACCTTCGCCATCGTCGGGCCGGGCACCGGCCTGGGCGTCGGCGGCCTGCTGGTGCGCGGCGGCCACTGCAGCGTGCTGCAGACCGAAGGCGGTCATGCCGGCTTCGCCGCGCACACGCCGGAAGACATCGCCATCCTCGATTACCTCAACCACAAGTACGGCCGCGTCTCCAACGAGCGGCTGATCTGCGGCCAGGGCCTGGTGAACCTGTACGACGCGATCTGCCACATCGTCGGCGCCCAGGCTGACGACCTCAAGCCCGAGGACATCACCGCCCGCGCCAAGGACGACAGCTGCCCGCTGTGCACGCGCACGGTGGAGACCTTCGCCGGCATCTTCGGCAGCGTCGCCGGCGACCTCGTATTGACACTGGGAGCGTGGGACGGCGTCTACCTCACCGGCGGACTGATCCCGATCCTGCTGCCGTGGCTGGAACGCGGTCGTTTCCGCGAACGCTTCGAGGCCAAGGGTCGCTTCCGCGACATCATGGAAAAGGTACCGACCCAGGCGATCATGAATCCCGAGCCGGGCCTGCTCGGCGCCGCCGCGCTGGCGGTGCTCGAGTCGGGCAGATCGCTGCTTTCGCCACGCTGAGGCCAAACCGGGCGGACGACGGCCTGACGCATCCCGTTCAGGTCGAGTGCAACCGATTGCCACGCGCCACCCTTCGGGTGAACGGCGCTCACGCTGCATGCTTCATCATCGCTGTCCGTTGAATCATCCGCACGCAGGAGAACGCCGATGCCACGCCGCGATACCGCCCTCCTGTTCGACCTCGACGGCACCCTCGTCGACAGCGTCTACCAGCACGTGCTGGCATGGAAGGAGGCGCTGGATCGGGAAGGGGTGGAGCTGTCGGTGTGGCGTATCCATCGCAAGATCGGCATGAGCGGCGGGCTGTTCGCCAATATCCTGTTGCGCGAGACCGGGCTGGAAATCACCGCGGAGCGTCTGGACCGCCTGCGCACATGGCATGCCGAGGCGTTCAATCGGCAGCACACGCAGGGGTCGGTGCGACCGTTGCCGGGCGCATGCGAGCTGCTGGCGTACCTCACCGAACAGGATATTCCTTGGGCGATCGCCACCAGCGGGCGCATGCAGACGGCGGCGCGCAATGTGGAAGCGCTGGGCGTCGATCCGTCGAAGGTACCGGTGGTGACGCGCGACCAGGTACGCCACGGCAAACCTGACCCGGACCTGTTCCTGGCCGCCGCCGCGCGCCTGGGCGTGGACATCCGGCAGTCGCTGGTGATCGGCGACAGCGTGTGGGACATGCTTGCCGCGCAACGTGCCCGCGCACTCGGTGTCGGTGTACTGTCCGGCGGCTATGGTCAGGCCGAACTGCAGCAGTCCGGCGCGTTTCGCGTGTACGACGACCCAGCCGATCTGTTGCGTCACATCGACGAAGTCGCGGCACGCGATTGAGTGGGCCTTCATGCGCCTGAATGGTGTTGTCGGCGTCATGAAAATTTAATCCACGGCTCGGATCGAGCGGTTAGGCTGCCCTCGTCAACCGCTCACGGAGCCGCCCATGCGCCGACTCGTCGCCAGCCTGCCTCTCGCCCTGCTGCTTGCCGCCTGCTCGCCTTCGTCGCCGACGTCGCCGCAGCAGCAGCCACCACAACCGGAGGCCGGCCAGTCCGCGCCGGCCAATGCCACACTCGGCTCGGCCGAGTGGTATGCGTGGGTCGACCACACGCTGGGCATCGACGACGGCCCGAACCCCGGCTCAGCCGAATGGAACCAGACGGTGCAGCGCAAGCTGGGCCAGGAAGCGCCGCAATCCCAGCCCGGCTCGCCGGAGTGGCAGCAGTCGGTGGATGCCCTGCTGCGCACGCGCGTGCCGCCGCCGCGCTGACGCTGTTCGCCGTCCATTCGTCGCGGATCGCAGCGATCGGCCATGACGGCGGCCGGCTACTCAGCCCGGCGCGAGCAAGGTATCCAGGTCGACCTGATCGAAGCTGAGCTTTTCGCGGCTGCCGCCGCCTTCGAGTACGGCGGCGGCAAGTTCGGCCTTGCGGGCCTTCAGTTCCTCGATGCGTTCTTCCACGGTGCCCGAGGTGATCAGGCGAAACACGAAGACGGGCTTGTCCTGGCCGATGCGGTGCGCGCGGTCGCTGGCCTGCGCTTCGGCGGCGGGGTTCCACCATGGATCGTAGTGGATCACGGTATCGGCGGCGGTGAGGTTCAAGCCCACGCCGCCGGCTTTCAGCGACAGCAGGAACAGCGGCACCTCGCCGTTCTGGAAGCGCTGCACCGGCTCGGCGCGGTCGCGGGTGTCGCCGGTGAGGGTGACGTAGCGGATGCGGCGGCGGTCGAGCTCGGCGGCGATCAGTTTCAGCATGCCGGTGAACTGCGAGAACAGCAGCACCTTGCGGCCTTCGTCGAGCAGCGCGGGCAGCATGTCCATCAACAGCTCGAACTTGGCCGACTCGTGCACGCCACGGGCGGCTTCGAGTTTTACCAGGCGCGGGTCGCAGCAGACTTGCCGCAATTTCAATAATGCATCCAGCACCACGATGCCGGAGTGGGCGATGCCGCGCTGGGCGATCACTTCGCGCAGTTCCTCGGCCAGCGACAGGCGCAGGCCTTCGTATAGTTCGCGCTGGCGACCTTCCAGCACCACGCGGCGCGTGATCTCGGTTTTCGGCGGCAGTTCTTTTGCCACCTGCGCCTTGGCCCGGCGCAGGATGAAGGGAGCGAGCCGAAGGTTGAGCCGCTGCTGGCATTCCTCGTCGTGCTGTTTTTCGATCGGCACGCGGTAGAAGCGGCGGAACGCGCCTTCGTCGCCGAGCAGGCCGGGTACGGCCAGGTCGATCTGCGACCACAATTCGCCGAGATGGTTTTCCAGCGGCGTGCCGGTGAGGCAGACGTAGCGCGGCGTGCGCAGGCTGAGCAGGGCACGGCGCGCCTGCGTGCGCGGGTTCTTCACCTGTTGTGCCTCGTCCAGCACGATCAGCGCGAAGGGTTGCTTGCGCAGCGCGACCACGTCGCGCGGCAGCAAGGCGTAACTGGTCAGCACGATGTCCTGCGCGCCGAGCTGGACGAATTCCTCGGCACGCTGCGGGCCATGCAGGGTCAGCACCTGCAGCATCGGCGCGAAGCGTGCGATTTCCGATTGCCAGTTCGGGATCAGGCTGGTCGGCACCACGATCAGGGCCGGCTGGGTCAGTGCGCCGCCCTGCTTCAGCGCCAGGAGGTGGGTGATCAGCTGCAGCGTTTTCCCCAGGCCCATGTCATCGGCGAGCACGCCGCCGACGCCGGCTTCGGCAAGCGCATTCAACCAGCGCAGGCCTTCGCGCTGGTATGGCCGCAGCTCGACTGTCAGACCTTCCGGCACCGCGTCGCTGGCACGCTCGGCCGCATCGCGCAGGCGCGCGGCGAAACCGAGCAGCGGCTCGGCGGCTTCCAGCGTGCCGCCGCCGGGCATCGCCGCGACGAGTTCCTCCAGCCGCCCGGCCTGCACGCGCGGCAGATGAAGTTTCTTGCGCGGCTTTTCCAGGTATTCGGCCAGCGGTGCCAGCAGGCCGCGCAGTTCCTTCAGGCGCACTGGCACGCGGCGGCGCGCATCGACCGGCGCGTACCACACCGCATCTTCCGGCTCGTTCGGCGCCGGGCTCAGGTTCAACTGATGTTCGGCCAGCGCCTGCGCCACGGCAGGCAACAGGTTGTGCCGCTGGCCATCGAGTTCGATGCCGATTTCCAGATCGAACGCGTGATCGTCGTTGTCTTCCACCGCGTGGCCGTACCAGCGCACCGGACCTTCCAGCACCTCGAACGGAAAGCTCGGTGCGTATTCGACCTGGAAATTCTCCGCTTCGAGTTTTGGCCGCAGCGCCAGCCAGCGTGCCGGCGTATTGACCTCCAGCGCACCGGCGTAACCGGTGCCGGGAAACAGCCAGGCGTCGTCGGGCAGGGTTTCGGCCACGTCCCACGGCAGGCCTTCGGTGTCCACGCCAGGGGTGAGGCCGGAGCGTTCGAGCTGCTCCATCGCGGCCAGTTCCTCGGCGCGGCGGCGGGTGATCTCGACCAGTTGATCGTTGCGCACGCGACGCACCAGTGGCTCACCGCCGCGGCCGGGCAATCGTTCGCCGGCGTAGTCGAAGGCCAGCCGCGCATAGCCGAGCGGCGGCGTACCGGCAGCCAGCCGGGCGTGGCGGGTCAGTGCGTGCAAGGTGAGTACCGGCTTGGGCGCCAGCTGGGAACGGCGTACCTCGCCGAACACCTGCGGCAACGGCACGCGCGTGGCCACCCGACTGCCCGGCAGGCGGTTGTACAACCGGCGGCCGTGCTCGTGTTTGAGCGGCGGCAACTCCAGCCACGAGGTTTCCTCGGCGGCGGCGTCCAGCAGGCCGACGGCAGCGCGCTCCGCATCGAGGTACCACAAGGCGTCGATGCGCAGGAGGCGCTGGCTGTGCGGCAACAACGGCAGCAGGCGCTGGCTGCCGTCCGGCTCCATCTGCCAATGCCAGTTGAGCTGGTGCGACTTGCCGCGCGAAAGCCGCAGGCCGGCCAGGCCACCGAGAAAGCACGGTGCGGTATCGAGGATCTCGGCGAGCAAAGTGTCACCGACATGGCCACCAAGACGCGCGTAGTTGCGGCTTTTGCGCGCGGTTTGCGGCAAGCCGAGCAGGGTTGCGGCGAGGCGTTGTTCGTGCGGCTGCAGCGGCGATTGCGCCAGATGTCGGCTGTCCAGCGGTACCGGGCGCGCGTAGCGGCCGTGTTCGGCCATCGCCAGCAGTACCGGTGCCACGTCGAGACGGGCAAACGCCGCGCCGTCTTCGGGCATCACTTCCAGGAAGAAACCGAGCACGCCGTGATCGTCGGTGACGGCAGGTTTCGGGGCAGCCAGCAGCCGCCGCCATGCCAGCGGCAAGGCTTCGTCGTCGCCGGGGGACGGAGCGGCAACGCGCTGTTTCTCGTCCGGTTGCTGCATCCGCATGCGATCCGTGGCGATATCAAAACATCGAGCTTAGCAGGCCTCGCGGCGGATGCTCGCCCGTTTGTCACGATCGCGTGTCGCTTGGCGTTCAGCGCAGCACGCAGCTCAATGGGCGCCGAACATGCCCCCCGGATATTCCGGCTTCTGCTCCCGCGCCATCAAGGCCTTGAGCGCCTCGACCGGGGTGACTTCGCCATGCAGCACAGCGCGCACACCGGCACTGATGGGCAGGTCCAGCCCATGCTTGTCGGCCAGTCGCATGACCTCGTCTGCGGTAAAGATGCTCTCCACCACCTGGCCGATCCGCCGCACGGCTTCGTCGATCGCCACGCCTTGCCCCAGCGCCAGGCCGAGCCGGCGATTGCGCGAGAGGTCGCCGGTACAGGTCAATACAAGGTCACCTAGGCCGGACAGGCCGATAAGGGTCTCCGGCCGCGCACCGAGCGCCACGCCCAGGCGCAGCATCTCGTTCATGCCGCGGGTGATCAGGCCGGCGCGGGCGTTCAGGCCCAACTCCATGCCGTCGGCGATACCGGTGGCGACGGCCAGCACGTTCTTCATCGCGCCACCGAGCTCGGCGCCGAGCACGTCGCCGCCGGAGTAGGCCCGCAGGTTGGGCGCATGCAGCAGGCTGGCCAGTTGCTGCGCAAACGCATCGTCATCGGAGTGCACGGTGACGGCGCTGGGAAGGCCGGTCGCCACCTCGCGCGCGAACGATGGACCGGTAATCACGGCAGCGGCATGGCCCGGCAACCGTTCGGCGACCAGCTCGTGCAGGAAACGCCCGGTCCCCGGCTCGAAACCCTTGGTCGCCCACGCGATCGCGGTGCCGGCATCGAGCAGCGGCGCCAGTTCGGCCAGCATCGCGGCAAAGGCGTGGCTGGGCACCACGATCAACACGATGTCGGCACCGCGCACGGCGGTGGCCAGGTCGCTTTCGTAGTCCAGCTCCGCCGGCAGTTCGATCTGCGGCAGGTAGCGCTCGTTGCGATGGCTCGCCGCCATCGCCGCCAGCGCGGCGCGGTCGCGGCCCCACAACCGGGTCGGCACGCCATTGCGCGCCGCCAGCGCCGCCAGCGCGGTACCCCAGGAGCCGGCCCCGAGAACGGTCAGCATCGGATGTTCCGCCATGCCCTCGGCTCAGCTGTTGAGCGTGGCCGGGGCGCCGTCGCCGCCCATCGCACGACGCTGCTGTTCGGCGAACAGTGCATCGAAATTGATCGGCTGCAGCAGGAACGGCGGAAAGCCACCCTCCAGCACCAGCGAAGAAATCACCTGGCGGGCGTACGGGAACAACAGGTTCGGACAATAGCTGCCGATCACGCCGGCATGATCGGCGTCATTGAAGCCGGCGACGCCGAACAGGCCGGCCTGCTTCACTTCGGCCAGATACGCGGTGCGCGACCCGATCGTGCAGGTCAGGGTCAGCGTAAGCACCACTTCATACAGGCTGTTGCCCAGGTCCGAGGCCGTGTGCCCCAGATTCAGTTGTACCTGCGGCTGGTCGGCCTCGTCGATCTCCTGGAAGATCTGCGGCGCGTTCGGCGCCTCGAAGGAAACGTCCTTCACATAGATCTTCTGCAGCGCCAGCTGGGGCTGAATGGCCTGACCGTTGGCCTGGTCGTGGGTGATCTCTTGTGCCATCGGGAATCCCTCAAGTTTTGTCGGTCAAAAGAGCTCAATTGTTCCATACATCCCCGCAGCGCGCACGCCGCGGGACCCCCAACGGCGTCAGCAAGATTGCGCACAGCCTTGTTTTTCTGCGAGAATACGCGGCTCGCCTATGTCGACCCGGTATATCCGGGCGGTCCGCCACGCGGTACGGACCTCACGATCATGCGTTGCAACAACCTCCAGCATCGCGTGGCGCATGGCGCCGCTGGGCCGATCACACCCTGGCCAACGGGTGTCAGAAAATAATTACGGAGGTCGTCATGGCCCGTGTATGTCAAGTCACCGGTAAGGGTGTGCAGAGCGGCAACAACGTTTCGCATGCCAACAACCGTACCCGTCGCCGCTGGTTGCCGAACCTGCATGAGCGTCGTTTCTGGGTGGCCAGCGAGAACCGCTGGATCAAGCTGCGCGTTTCCAACAACGCCCTGCGCACCATCGACAAGAATGGCATCGAGGCCGTGATTGCCGACATGCGCGCCCGCGGCGAAAAGGTCTGAGGATCAAACCATGGCTAACAAGACCCAAGACAAGATCCGCATGATCTCCTCGGCCGGCACCGGCCACTTCTACACCACGCAGAAGAACAAGAAGAACACGCCGGAAAAGTTCGAATTCAAGAAATACGATCCGGTCGTGCGCAAGCACGTGATCTACAAGGAAGGCAAGATCAAGTGACCAAATGGCCCACGCGCACAGCGCGTGGCTAGCCATTTGGTCATCCCTGCGAAGGCAGGGATCGCTGTTGCTCTTGCTACTGCATAGCAACAGCGATGAAGCCTCAAGGAAAACCCGCCCCCTTGGCGGGTTTTTTGTTTGGCCGAATGCCGAATCGCCCATACTCGCGCGCAACGCCTGCAGGCCGGCCAGCTGCCGCCCTGCAATAGTCAAACGGAACCGCGGGTCACCCGCCAGTTGACGAGCGATCCGCGAACCGAACACACCAGCGGCACCGATCAGCAGCACACGCAACGTCATCGGTTCCCCGCGATCGAACCTCTCAAAAGCAAAACCCGCCAGATGGCGGGCTTTGCTGGAACGTCATCTTGTGAAACCTGGCTGCGCGATCAGGCCGCCGCAGCCACGGTGTAACCCTTCAGCCGCTGGGCGAAATCCTGCAAGGCACGGATACCGCTTTCCTCGGCTTCGTGGATCCACTGCTGCAAACCCTTCAAGGCCTGCTCGGCACCGCGCTGCTCCATCAGGGCGGCGAGGCGGCTGCGGAAATCGACCACGACCGCCAGGGTCGGCCGCTTGGCCAGCACGGCCTGCATGCGCTCGCGGCCTTCGCTGTCCAGCCAGCGGCCACCGTCGGCCATGGCCAGACGGATCCGCCGCGGCATCGACTTCAGGCTTTCGCCAGCGTGCTGCGCCTCGTCGCCGATGGTCGGCAGGATCACGCCACGGTAGTAGTCGGTCATCGCCTGGAAGCGGTGGGTGAGCACGGCTTTAAGCGTGTCGGCGTCGGGCAGGCGCACGTTCGGACGCACGTCCAGCGACGGGGCCACGCGCAGCACCTTGGCCAAACCCACCGCGCGCAGGCCGCAGATCGCCGCCCAACCGATGTCGAATTCCCACTTGCGCAGCGCGAACTTGGCCGAGCTGGGGAACGCATGATGATTGTTGTGCAGCTCTTCACCGCCGATCCAGAAACCCCACGGGATCAGGTTGCGCGCGGTGTCGGCGCTCTCGAAATTGCGATAGCCGGCCCAGTGGCCGATGCCGTTGACGAAGCCGGCGGCCCAGAACGGGATCCAGATCATCTGCACGGCCCACAGCGCCGCGCCGATCACGCCGAACAGTGCGATGCTGATGAACAGCATCAGGGTCGGGCCCCAGTACGGATGCGCGCCATAGACCTTGTGTTCGACCCAGTCGTCCGGGGTGCCACGGCCGTACTGCTCCATGTCCTGCTTCGACTCGCAGGCGTCGCGGTACAGCGAGACGCCGTCCCAGAACACCTTCTTGATGCCGTAGATCATCGGGCTGTGCGGATCTTCCTCGGTCTCGACCTTCGCGTGGTGCTTGCGATGCACCGCCACCCACTCGCGCGTGACCATGCCGGTGGTGAGCCAGCCCCAGAAACGGAAGAAGTGCGCCAGCACCGGGTGGAAATCCACGCCGCGATGGGTCTGGCTGCGATGCAGATACAGCGTCACCGTGAAGATGGTGAGCTGGGTCACGATCAGCATGTAAACGGCGATCTGGCCCCAACTTGCATGGGCAAGACCGTTGTTCAGGAAATTGAGCACTGCATCGAGCATGGAAGGCACCGGGTGAGGGGTAAGTCAGTGTAAATCAGGGGTTTCCGTACCCGCCAGCATGGTGTAAGACACGAATCATAGCAGCCCGTCAAGAGCCGGGCGTCAAGCTGATGTTATTCGCGAGCCTGCATCGGCCCTGTTGTTTAACAGTGGGGGCGCCGTGACAATCACGCAATGACATCGATCACCCCAGCCTCACCAAAGACCGTACTGCAACTGGACCTGCTCAGCCGCCGCCGCGCCGGCCGCCAGGCCGTGCAGGACCTCAGCCTGGCCCTGCGCAGCGGGGAGGTAATGGGCCTGCTCGGCGTGAACGGGGCCGGCAAATCGACCACGCTGTCGATGATTGCCGGCGCGCTGCGGCCCGACAGTGGTGGTATCCGGCTGAACGGCGAGGATTTCCTGGAGCATCCCGAACTGGCGCGCACGCTGATCGGCTGGCTGCCCGAACGCGCGCCGGTGTGGGCCGAACTCACCGTCAACGAGCATCTCGACGCACACGGCCGCCTGCGCGGCCTGAACGGCAGCGCCTTGCGCGCGGCCCGCAGCGCGATCATCGAGCGGCTGGAGCTGCAACCGCTGGCCCGTCGCCTGGCCGGCGTGCTGTCGCAAGGCCAGCGCCAGCGGCTGGGGCTGGCCTGCGCGCTGCTGCATCGCCCGGCCCTGCTGGTGCTGGACGAACCGGCCAATGCGCTCGACCCGGTGCAGGTGGCCGGCTTGCGCGCGCTGATCCGCGAGCAGGCCGCCGCCGGTACTGCCGTGATCCTGTCCACCCACCTGCTGGCCGAGGTCACCGCGGTCTGCGATCGCGTGGCTATCCTGCACGAAGGTACGTTGCGGCACGATGGCCCGGTACACGCCGACGACCATGCGACGCTGGAAAAAACCTTCTTCGAGATCGCGATGAACGGCAGCCATCAACCGGCGCGGGCCGCATGAGTCTCCTGGCTGTGACGCGGCTCGAATGGCGCCGATTGCTGGTACGCCCGCTGGCCTGGGTGCTGGCGGCGCTGACGCTGGGATGGCTGGGCTGGAACTTCACCCTGTTGCTGGGCAGTTTCCTGGCCGGACAGATCCAGCGCGCGGCGTTGCCGGACGGTCCCGGCTTCACCGATCTGGTCGCCGTGCCGCTGCTCGGCCAGTTGGCGCAGCTGGCGTTCCTGGTGGTGCCGCTGCTGAGCATGTCGGTGATCGCCGGCGAACGCCGCAACGGCACCCTGCCGCTGCTGTTCGCCGCCGGCGTGCCGGCCTCGCGCATCGTGCTGGGCAAGTATCTGGCGGTGCTGGGCTGGTTGCTGCTGTGGCTGGCGTTGACCCTGACCATGCCGCTGGTATTGGCGCACGCCACCCACCTGGATTGGGGCAAACTCACCTCCGCCACCGTGGGCCTGGTGCTGATGCTGGCCGCACTGGCCGCCATCGGCGTGGCCTGTTCGAGCTTTGCCTCGCACCCGGCGATCGCTGCCGCCGGCGCACTGATCGCCACGCTGGCGCTGTGGGAAGTGAACCTCGGTGCGCAGATGGCCGGCATGAACGGCGGCGCGATCAACTGGCTGGCGATGAGCACCCACCTGCAGCCGTTGCTGCGCGGACTGGTATCGAGCGCCGACATCGTGTGGTTCGTTTTGCTGATCGTGCTGGCGCTGGCACTGGCCACGCGGCGACTGGGCGCCGACAGGGAGCGTGGCTGATGCGTCATCTTTTCAGACGTCTGGACGGCTGGTTGTTCGCCGCGCTGCTGTTGCTGGCGTTCGCCGCGATCGGTTACCTGAGCACCCGCTACGGCTATCGGGCCGACTGGACCGCGAATGGCCGCACCAGCCTGTCGGCGGAGAGTCGCGCCGTGCTGGCAAAACTCGACGGACCGGTCGAGGTCGTCAGCTACGCCAATCCGCAGGGCAACCTGCGCCAGACCATCGCCGGCTTCCTGCAGCGCTACCAGGCGGTGAAGCCCGACCTCGGGCTGCGTTTCGTCGACCCGCAGCTCGACCCGGCGAAGATGCGCGAGCTCGGCATCACGGTCGACGGTGCGTTGATCCTGCACTACAAGGATCGCGAGCAGCGACTGGACGAACTGTCCGAACGCAGCCTCACCAATGCGCTGGAGCGGCTGGTGCGCGGCAGCGACCGCATCGTCGCGTTCGTCACCGGCGACGGCGAGCGACGGGCCGATGGGCAGGCCAACGCCGACGTCGGCACGTTCATGGGTTCGCTGGAATCGCGCGGCATGCGCGCAGTGCCGCTGAACTTTGCCCAGGTCGCCGCGGTGCCCGAACACACCGACCTGGTGGTGCTGGCCAGCCCCACCATGACGCTGGCGCCCGGCGCAGTGCAGGCGTTGGTCGGTTATGTGCAGAACGGCGGCAACCTGCTATGGCTGACCGAGCCGGCAAACGACGATCTCGGCCTCGCCCCGCTGGCTGCCGCACTCGGCGTGCGTGTCTTGCCCGGCGTACTGGTCGACGGCTCCGGCAGCGCACTGGGCCTGCACGATCCACGCATGATTGCGCTGGGCGACTATCCGCCGCAGGCGATCACCCGCGGCTTCACGCTGACCACGCTGTTCCCGCAGGCGTCGGCCTTGGCGCAGGTGGCGCAGACCGCCTGGGCGGTCGCGCCGCTGCTGCGTTCGACGGCGCAGAGCTGGACCGAGTTCCAGCCGATCGACAACACGAAGGCTTCCGACATCCGCTTCAATGCCGACGCCGGCGAACTGAAAGGCCCGCTGGACTTCGGCTTCGCGCTTAGCCGACTGTCGCCGAGCCCGGACAAGAGCGAACAGCGCGTGGTGGTGATCGGCGACGGCGACTTCCTGTCCAACACCTTCCTCGGCAACGGCGGCAATCGCGCGCTGGGCGAGCGCGTTTTCGACTGGTTGCTCGGCGACGACAAGCTGGTCGAGCTGCCGCCACGCGGCGCACCGGATCGGCTGCTCGACATTTCGCAGACCGGGCTCAATGCATTGAGCTTCGGCTTCCTGATCGCACTGCCCTTGCTGTTGCTGCTTGCGGGCGGCCTGATCGCATGGCGCCGGCGGCGGCGCTGAGCGATGAAACGCGCTCTCCGCCAACGCGTGGTTCTGCTGCTCGCCGTCATTGCGCTACTGGGGCTCGCCGGCTGGCAGTTGCAGCGCGACGCACGCAACCGGACCGCGCCGCTCACCTCGCTCGATCCGGCGAGCATCACCCACATCGCGCTGAGCCTGCCGGGCGCACCGCCCCTGCACTACGAAAAGCGCGACGGCCACTGGTGGCGCACCGACGGCACGCCGGCTCGCGTCGACGATGCCCGCCTCAGCGACCTCACCGACACGGCCGCGGCACACGTGCTCAGCTGGCGGCCGGCCAGTGATTTTGATCTGTCGAAGATCGGCCTGGCGCCGCCGCGGGCCGTGCTCGATCTGGACGGCCAATCGCTGGAGTTCGGCGAGTTGTCGGTAACCGGACCACAACACTACGTGCGCGTTGGCCCGCAGATTGCGCTGGTGTCGGCACGCTACATGCCGCGTTCGCCGGCCACCCGGACCACCGACCTGCACTGATCCGCGGACGCCACCCTTGCCAGAACTGCCCGAAGTCGAAACCACCCGCCGCGGCATCGCACCGTACCTGATCGGCCGGCGCGTCACCGGGGTGATCCTGCGTCGGCCCGATCTGCGCTGGCCGATCCCGCGCGAGGTCAGCGAATTGCTGCCGGGCCAGCGCATCGATGCGGTGGAACGGCGCGCAAAATACCTGCTGCTGCATACCGGAGCCGGCAGTGCACTGCTGCATCTGGGCATGTCCGGCGTGCTGCGCGTGCTGCCGCCGGATGCGCCGGTGGGCAGGCATGATCACGTCGATATCGCACTGGAACCCACGAGCGCCCAGGCCTCGCGCATCCTGCGCTTCACCGATCCGCGCCGGTTCGGCTGCCTGCTGTGGCAGGCACCGGGCACCACGCACGAACTGCTGGCCAAGCTCGGCCCCGAGCCGCTGACCGATGCGTTCGACGGCGACCTGCTGTGGCACACGTCGCGCGGCCGCACGGCGGCCGTGAAACTGTTCCTGATGGACAACGCGATCGTCGTCGGCGTCGGCAACATCTACGCCAGCGAGGCGCTGTTCGCCGCCGGCATCGATCCGCGCCGTGCGGCAGGGGCGGTCTCGCGTGCGCGGTATGCGCGGCTGGCCGGCGAAGTGAAACGCATCCTGGCCTGGGCGATCGAACGCGGCGGCACGACCTTGCGTGACTTCATCAGCCCCGACGGCCTGCCCGGCTATTTCTTCCGCGAATTGAACGTGTACGGTCGGGCCGGAGAACCATGCAAAGTGTGTGGCACGGCGATCCGGCAAGTTACCCTGGGCCAACGTTCGACATTCTGGTGCCCGCGCTGCCAGCGTTGAATCGCCAGGCTTGTGGGAGCGACTTCAGTCGCGATGCTTCTGTCTTTCGTATCGGAGAGCATCGGGGCTGAAGCCACTCCCACAGGGGCTGCCACTCACTCCGGCCAATCGAACTCGACGTAGGTGTTGTTGAACCGCGCATCGTCCAGTCCGCCACCCAGATGCACCACGACGCCGTTGGGCACGCCCTCGATGTCCAGTCTCTGGCCATCGCTGAAGTGCGCGCCGAGCGCTTCCAGCTCCACCAGCTTCTCGCACAGCAAACCGGCGCGGTCGACGGCGCGGTCCGGCACCTGGCGGATGCTGATGTCGGGGCGGCCGAACTTGCGCATGCCGCGGGTGTGGATCCACGAACGATCCGGCACGGATTCGCCGTCGCGCAGGATCAGCAGGTGGTTGCGAATCGGCGCACCGTCGCGGACCAGGTATTTCCGGCGCCACGCGTCGGCGTCGAGCAGACTCAGGGTCTGCGGGTCGAGGATCACGCTGCCTCCGATGTCGAGCATGCCGGCCAGCACGCCCAGGGTGTCGCGCAGGTAGCCGGTGGCCGGGCTGTCCTTGAGCGTGCCGCGCACGACCATCACTTCGGGCGCTTCAAAGGCACGCTGGTATGCCTGCGGCGCATCGGCCTTGAACATGCGGCCCGTCGCGCCTTTCAGCGGGTAGCCGTCCCATTGGCGCAATGCGCTGTGATAGTGGCTGACTGCCTCGACGCCGACCGGCAGGCCTGCGCTGCCGTAATCGGCGGAAGGCACGCGTACCGCATCGAACTTGCCGAACACGTAGAACTGCAACAGGATCTCCTCGTCGCTGGGCTGCCAGTGCGGGCGCTGCCAGGCGGGGATGGCGATCGGATGATTCATGACATTCCTTGGGTGAATCGAGCTCGGCGGTTTTTGATCAGCGGTTCTCGCCGAGCGGCAACACCGACTGCTGCAATTCGATGCGACCGCTGCCCTCGCTGATCTTCTTGAACTCGGCGCGGCTCACCGAGACATAGCGGTCGTTGCCGCCGATCTCAACCTGCGGGCCCTCGGTGACGGCACGGCCGTGTTCATCCACGCGCACCACCATGGTCGCCTTGCGCCCGGTGTGGCAGATCGTCTTGATCTCCTCCAGGTTGTCGGCCCAGGCCAGCAGATAACGGCTGCCCTCGAACAGTTCCCCGCGAAAATCGGTGCGCAGGCCGAACGCCAGCACCGGGATATTGAGCTTGTCGACCACGTCGCTGATTTGCCACACCTGCGCCTTGGTCAGGAACTGCGCCTCGTCGACGAACACGCAGTGCAGCGGTCCGTGCGCGGCAATGTCGGCCTGGACCAGCGCCAGCAAGTTTTCCCCACCGCCGAACCGCCGTGCATTCGCTTTCAGGCCGATGCGCGAGGCGACCACGCCTTCGCCGTAGCGATCGTCCAGCGCCGGGGTAAGAATCAGCGTGCGCATGCCACGCTCGTGATAGTTGTACGCACTCTGCAGCAGCGTGGTGGTCTTGCCGGCATTCATTGCCGAGTAATAGAAATAAAGCTTGGCCATGGGAACTGATTCGGGTCGTGACCGTGCATGGTAGCGCGGACACCGGCTATCCGCAGGAGCGCACCTTGTGCGCGATGCTTTTCCGAAGGACATCGCGCACAGGGTTGCGCTCCTGCACGTCAGGCCTTGTCCAGCGGCGTGTTGCCGCCGGTGAACTGCGCGCGGGCCTGGGCCAGGCGGTACTTGTGTTCCACGCGGCTGCGGCGCCAGTCGCGCAGCACGTTGACCGCGTAGACCAGCTTGAACAGGCGCAATTTGCGCAGCACCAGCGGCGTGTCGAACAGGTCGCCGGCGAGCATCGAGATCACGCCCTGCTCCAGTTGCCAGGTGTTGCGCGGCGACCGGAACATCGTCTGCATCACCGGTCCGTTGAAGCGGTAGATGAAGAACGAGAAGCGGGCCATCGCCGCGCGCTGGCGCTTCTCCAGCTTGCGCAGCAGGCCCAGCTCGCGCTTCGGCTCGCGCAGCGCGGCATCGACCACCTCGACCGCCTTCTCCGCGCCGCTGGTGGCCAGGTACACGCCGGAGGAAAACACCGGATCGAGGAACGCGAACGCATCGCCGATCAGGATCCAGCCCACGCCGCCCATGCGAGCCGAGTCGTAGGAATAGTTGCCGGTGACGCGCACCTCCCCATCGATCAGCTCGGCATGCGCCAGGCGCTTCCACAACGCCGGGCACAGCTTCAGCGTGTCGGTCAGAAAGTCGACGTTGCCGCGGCCCTTGCGCTGCTTGAAGTACTCCGGCCGAGCCACGGCGCCCACGCTCATCACGCCGTTGGGCAGCGGGATCATCCACATCCAGCCGTAGTCGAAGTTGTAGATGCTGATGTTTCCGGCGTCCTCGCCCGTGCGCAGTTCCGCGCCGCGGAAATGGCCGAACACCGCCGCGCTCTGGTGCTTGTCGTTCTTGCGGCGTAGTTTGTTCTTCGATGCCAGCAACGCATCGCGGCCGCTGGCATCGACCACGTAGCGCGCCTGGATGCGGTAGCTGCGGCCGTCGTCGGTACGCACGTCGAGCCATGTCTCGCGCGGGCCGGCCTGCTCGACCTTCACCACCTCGTGTCCTTCGCGCGCGTCCGCACCGGATTCGCGTGCATGCTCGTACAACATCTTGTCGAAATCCTGCCGCCACACCTGGTAGGCATGTGGTGGGCTGTTGCCGATCGCGCGGGCAAACGCAAAGTTGTTGTAGCCGCGCTCGTTGTCCGCCTCGAAATCCGCGGCCGCCTTGAAAACCCCCATCGCGCGCACCTTGTCGAGCACACCGAGCCGCTCCAGCACCGGCAGATTCATCGGCAACAGGGATTCGCCGATGTGGAAGCGCGGGTGATGCGCCTTTTCCAGCGCGATCACCTTGTAGCCGCGCCGCGCCAGCAACGTCGCCGCCGTGCTTCCCCCCGGGCCGCCGCCAATGACCGCCACGTCGCACTGCTCTGTCGCCATGTCCTGATCGTGCATGTTCCCTTCCTTTGGCCGCACCAGGTCGGCGGGCTCCCCAACGGCTGATTATGACGCAGACCGGGCGGGCGCCTGAAGCAGCTCTGTTACCATCGGCCGCCGCCTCACGCATTGTTTCGATCCATGCTCAATCCGCAACAACTGGCCGCCGTCGAACATTGCGACAGCCCGCTGCTGGTGCTCGCCGGTGCCGGCTCCGGCAAGACCAGCGTGATCACCCAGAAGATCGCGTACCTGATCCAGCGCCGCAAGCTGGCACCGTCGAAGATCGCCGCGATCACCTTCACCAACAAGGCGGCGAAGGAGATGCGCGAGCGCGTGTCCAAGCTGGTCAGTGCGGAAGACGCCGCGGCGCTCACGGTCAGCACCTTCCACGCGCTGGGGCTGAAATTCCTGCAGATCGAACACGCCCGCGCCGGCCTGCGCCGCGGCTTCTCGGTACTGGATGCCGACGACAGCGCCGGCATCGTCAAGGAGCTGTCGCCGAAAGGCGCGAAGAACGACGTGCTGTTCGGCATCCGCAACCTGTTGAGTCGCGCGAAGAACGGCGGGCTTTCGCCGGAGGAAGCACTCGCCGCCGCGCGCAGTCCGCGCGAGCTGGAAGCGGCGACCATCTACGACATGTACCAGCAGCGCCTGGCCGCGTTCAATGCGGTCGATTTCGACGACCTGATCCGGCTGCCGCTGCGCATCCTCGAAGCCGACGCCGAATGCCGCGATGCCTGGCGCGAGCGCCTGCGCTATCTGCTGGTGGACGAATACCAGGACACCAACGACGCGCAATACCGCCTGCTGAAAGTGCTGGCCGGCGAGCGCGGCGGGATCACCTGCGTCGGCGACGACGACCAGTCGATCTACGCCTGGCGCGGCGCCAATCCCGAGAACATCGACCAGCTTGGCCGCGACTGGCCCTCCTTGCGCGTGATCAAGCTGGAACAGAACTACCGCTGCGGCAAGCGCATCCTGCGCGCGGCCAACCAGCTCATTGCCAACAACCCGCACCTGCACGAGAAGAAGCTGTGGAGCGAGCACCCGGAAGGCTTGCCAATCCGCGTGCTGGAATGCAAGGAAGCCGAGCACGAAGCCGAACGCGTCGCCGCGATCGCCACCACCCTGGCGGAGAAGCACAAGGCGCGCTGGCACGACATGGCGATCCTCTACCGCGGCAACTTCCAGGCGCGGCCGTTGGAGAAGGCGCTGCGCCTGGCACGGATTCCGTATCACCTCACCGGCGCGCTGAGTTTCCTCGACCGTGCCGAGGTGAAGGATCTGCTGTGCTACCTGCGCCTGCTGACCAACCCCAGCGACGACGCCGCATTCCTGCGCGTGGTCAACGTGCCGAAACGCGAGATCGGCGCGACCACGCTGGAGAAGCTTGGCCAGATCGCGCAATCACGTCACTCGTCCCTGCTCGACGCCACCCGCAGCGACGGCGTGCTGCGCCAGCTCACCCCACGCCCGGCCGCCGCACTGGCATCGTTCGCGAATTTGCTCGATGAGTTGCGCAGCGCGTCGCTGCACGAGAACGCGGCCGACCTGGTCGAGCTGATCCTGAAACGCACCGGCTACGCCGCGCAGATCGCGGCCAGCACGCCCGACGCCAGCGCACGCGAGCGCAAGCTGGGCAACCTGAAGGAACTCGCCGACTGGTTTCGCGCCATGCAGAAGGGCGGCAACAGCGCGGGCGACCTCGCCTCGCAACTGGCCCTGCTCAGCCACGCCGACCGCGACGAACCGGGCAACGCCGTGCGCATGATGACCCTGCACGCGGCCAAGGGCCTGGAGTTCCGCTTCGTCTTCATCGTCGGCTGCGAGGACGGCACCCTGCCGCACGAGGGTGCGCTGGACGAAGGCCGTGTCGACGAGGAACGCCGCCTGATGTACGTCGGCATCACCCGCGCCAAGGAACTGCTGACGCTGTCGTGGTCGGCGCAAACCAAACGCTATGGCGAGATCCATCGCAACCAGCCCAGCCGCTTCCTGCACGAACTGCCGCAGGACGACCTGCACTGGCAAGGCAAGGACCCGGAGGCGGACAAGGAAGTCACCCGCGAGACCGCGCAGTCGCACATGGCGAAAATCGCCGCGATGCTGGCGGGCAGTTGAACTGCCTGCCATGACGCGTGAACCGGAGCGCTTGTCCTCCGACGTTCCGCTTCAGCGCCAGCCATTGATGAAGATCGTGATGACGATGGCGTTGGTGAAGTCGATGAGGAAGGCGCCAAGGCACGCGGCGCGGGGCCGAAGCGTTCGGTCAGCGAACTCATCACCGCCACGGCGTTCGCCGTCGTGCCCAGCATGAAGCCGACGAAGCCGCTCTCGGTGACGGCGGCATCGTAATCGCGCCCCATCAGGCGCAACAGCGGCCAGCAGCAAAACGCCATGACCACGATCGCTTGCGCGCTGAGGATGAAGCGAAATCTCCGCGATGCTGGCCGGCGGGTGAGCGGTTTCGCCGCTGTACAATGACCCGGGTTTTCGCGCGCGCCGACCCTCCCGGCAATCGAGTGGTCGCCGCCTGATGCAACGCTGACGGCCATCCCAACCAACGTCACGACCTGGAGTTTCATGTCCGATCCAGCCGAACTCTATGCGCAGCTGACAACCGCCTTCAACCAGCGCGCTTGGCGGCAGGCCCGGGAGCTGGCCGAGCGACTGCTGCCGACGGCGTCGCGTCATGCTGGAGTGCTTTACATGGCTGGCATTGCGAGCATGGAGTTGCGGGATTTCCCGCCTGCCGTGGAATGTCTGCGCAGGGCAACTGCACTGGAACCGAAGCGGGCCGACTTCGCCGCCCATTTCGCCAAGGTGCTGGCCCGCGTCGGCAGGAACCAAGAGGCCAAAGTGGCAGCGGACCGCGCGCGGACGCAGGCATCCGGCGACCCGGCCACACTGGACACCTTGGGTGTGATCTACACCCAATTGCGCGACTACGATTCAGCGGCAACAATGTTTCGCGAGGCCGCAGCGCTGGTGCCACAGCACGCACCGTTTCGATACAACCTGGCCACCTCGCTGATTGCTGCCGGCGCGATTGATGCGGCGGAGGTTGAACTGGAGGCCTGTCTCGCGCTGGAACCCAGCCACTGGCTGTCCCATTTGACGCTGGCGCAGCTGCGCCGGCAGACGCCGGCTCATCATCATGTCGACCGACTCGAATCTCTGCTGGAGAAGATCGACCGCAATGCACCGGACACCGAGGCATTGATGTCCCTGAACATGGCACTTGCCAAGGAATACGAAGACCTCGCGGACTATTCGAGATCGTTCGATCATCTGGTGCGTGGCAAGTCGGCGGGCGCCTCACGTCGCGACTACTGCATCGAACGTGATGAGGCATTGTTTGCCGCCATCACCACCTGCTTTCCGGAACCTGTGGCCACGACAGACGGCCATCCGTCAGCGGAGCCGATCTTCATCATCGGCATGCCACGCTCCGGCACCACGCTGGTGGAGCGGATCATTTCCAGTCATCCGGATGTGAAGTCCGTGGGCGAACTGATGAACTTCGGCGTGGCGCTCAAGCAGATGTCCGGCAGTCGCACGCCTGCATTGGTCGATGCCGACACCATCGAACGCACCTGCAACATCGACTGGGCCCGGCTAGGCGAGATCTATCTTTCCAGCACCCGCCCCGCCACTGGCCAGAAGCCGCGCTTCGTCGACAAGCTGCCGCACAATTTCCTGTATGCCGGACACATCGCCAGAGCCTTGCCAAATGCCAGGATCGTCTGCCTGCGACGCAATCCGATGGATACCTGCCTGAGCAACTTCCGTCAGCTCTTCACGCCGAATTCCGCCTATTTCGATTATTCCTTCGACCTGCTCGACACCGGCAGGTATTACGTCCTGTTCGACCGTTTGATCAAACATTGGCAACGGGTACTTCCCGGTCGCATCCTGGTGCTGGACTACGAAACGCTGGTGGATTCGCAGGAAGCCAGTTCGCGTCGTCTGCTGGAATTCTGCGGACTGTCGTGGCATGAGGACTGCCTGAGTTTCGAGAACAACTCCGCACCGGTAGCCACGGCCAGTGCCGTGCAGGTTCGCGAACGCATCAATCGCAGATCGCTGGGGCGCTGGAAGAAATACGAGTCGCAGTTGAAGCCGTTGCGGGATTTGTTGATCGCCGCTGGTATCAAGCTCACGCCCTAACGTATCTGCCTCAGTCGCCTTGAGGTCATCTCTGCCCACCGCCCTACAGGAAGCCGGAAAAGGCAGCGTGGATGCCATGCACTCAGCCAAAAGAAAACGACCCCGCCGAAGCGGGGCCGTTTTCCGTGTCACTCAGGTCAGGCTGAAGTACTTACTTGACGCCGAACTTGTAGTTCGCCTCGATGTACATGGCACGACCGTAAACGTTGTAGTTCGAGCTGTTGTACGGATTGCTGGAACTGCCGGGATAGCTGTGGTCCATCGGCGGCATCTTGTTGAACAGGTTGTTGACCAGCAAGGACAATCCAAGAGCGGGTACCGGGTTATAGGTCACGCTGGCGTTGTAGAGGGTCCAAGCAGGAAGCTTTCCGGTACCTTTGGCGGTGTAGTTGCCAACCTGGCTGGCCAAGTAATTCGGCGTCCGGCCATAACGGTTGCCATAAGCCGTGACACTCCATTTGTCCAGACTCCAGGTCAGCGACGCGTTGAGCTTGGTCTTGAAGTCCGTGCTCCAGTTCGGATTACGCAGAACATCCACCACCGGGTCGTTCGGGTACGACTGCACCGTGTGCTTGAGCACGTCGCTGTAGGAGGTGTGGAACGCCAACTTGCCGAATGCGCCGATATCATGCGCATAGCCGAAGTCGGCCGTGATCGCATTGACCTGCTCGTTGGACACGTTGACTTTCGGGGTATAGATCTGCTTGATGTCGCCAAGCAAGGCCGGATTGGTCGAGGTGCCGCGGGTGATCTTGGAGAACGCGTTCTGACAGGTCGGCGAGTTCATGTCGAGCGTGCCGATTTCACACAGATACTCGGTATTCGACAAGCCATCGGCACTTTCCGTGTTGACCTCGTTGTTGATGTCCCAGTGCAGGTAATCCACGCTGAACGACATCTGCGCCATCGGTGCCCACACGAAGCCGTAGCTCCACACCTTGGCGGTGATCGGCTGCAGCGTCGGGCTGCCGGCTTGCTGGCCGAAGAACTGCACGGCGTTGTACTTGCTCGGGCAGGCGTCGATATTGGCACCGCTGAAGCCCAGACGGCCGCAGTTGAGATAGTCGGTAACTTGGCTGTAATAGCCGCTCAGGCCCTGGAATTCATCGGCCAGGGTCGGGATCTTGAAAGCGGTGCCGTAACGACCGCGCAACAACAGCGATTCGAACGGGCGGTATTCGAGAGCCAGATTGTAGGTCTTGTGGCTCACCGTGCCGCCGGCGACCTTGTAGCTGTCATAACGGCCGGACGCATCCAGCGTCAACTGGCTCAGCAGAGGTACCTTCAATTCGGCCGTGGTCGCAAAGCGTGAGCGGTGACCGCCACCCTGTACGGACGTGGTACCCCACACTTCGCCGTTGAGCAGACGCGGATCGGGCGTGTAGTCCCAACCCTGATTGCCACCTTCGACCACCACCGCGATACCGGCGTCGCCGCCCGGCACCGAGAACAGCGAGGCGTTGGTCAGCTGGCCGCGGACCATGTTGTCCCACGTTTTGCTGCGGGTATCGGTGAAACCGGTGAAACTGTCGAAGTCGGCCTTCGACATCGGCTGGTAGAACGCTGCATAGTTCGGGGCGAAAATGGGGTAGGCACCGTAATACGGGTCAAGACCGTCGCCGTTCGGCCCCGGCAGCTGCGGGCCCATTACATGCGATTCGAAATACGCATCGATCGGGGCAGCGAAGCGCTGGAAATCATGGTTCAGCAACTTGTCGTCGGAATGCGAGAACCCCAGGTCGTAATCCCAGTTCGACTGGCCGAAGGTACCTTTGCCGCCCAACGTGACCAGATAGGAATTCTCGATCTGCTTGTTCATGATCGACCGATAGCTGCCACCGACGTCTTCCGGGGAAAACGCGCGCTGCAGGTTCACGAAGTCATCCAGGTTCGGATCGTAGATGTAGCCGTAGTCGACCGAAGTACCCCACCAGGTGTAGTTGGAACCGACCGCGTACTTCTGCTCTTCGTAGTTGTACAACACGTCGCCGTACAACTGAAGGTTGTCGCTTACGTCAAACGTGGTGTGCGCGTAGAGATTGGCGGTCTTGTCATCGTTGGTGATCGTCTTGTAGCCGGGGGTGGTGAACGAGCCGCAGTAGTCGCCCGAGCCGGCTCGATGCTGCTTGGCCTCGGTGCCGTGGAACTGGCCGGTGACATTGCTGCAGTTGGCCGGATCGAGGAACAGGTAGCCTGCGCCGGTGCCGCTGTTGACCAGATAGTCGCGTGAGGCGATCGGTGCGCTGGTTCCTTCGGTGAAGAACTGCCTGGTCAGGCTGCGATCGGTACCCCAGATCGGCTGGGTCTTCTCGAACTGCACGCCGAGCAACGCGTTGAATTTGCCGGCACTGAAGCCGTCGGCCAGGCTAATGCGACGGGTCGCACCACCGCCATCCTTGTGCCAGCCATAACGCACGTCGATGGTCGGCGCGTCGATATGCTTTTTCAGGATGATATTGATGACGCCGGCGATCGCGTCCGAACCGTACAGGGAGGACTGGCCGCCCGGAAGGACGTCGATGCGCTCGACCATGTCCATCGGAATGCCGCTGAGGTTGTTGAATGCATCGCTGCCGTTGTACAGGCCCGGGAAGTTGCCCATCGGACGACCGTCGATGAGGTATTTCACGAAACCCACCGGCAGGCCGAACATGCTGAGCGTCTGCGCGCCCTGGGTGAACGATGCCGAAGTCGCCGACCCCTGTACGCTTCCCGTGGCGAACGAGGACTGCTGCAGCGCCTCGGCGACGGTAGTGAAGCCGCGGGCCTTCATTTCCTGCGCGGTGATCGTGATGGTTGGCGTGGCCGTTTCGATCTCGGTCTGCGGAATCAGCGAGCCGGTCACGGTGACCGCCTCGAGCTTCTTGACCTTGGTGCTGTCCGGCGCCTGGTCGGCGCTCTGCTGGGACGCATCCGTCGGGGCCGACTGCGCGTACGCAGAGGTATAGCCGAACGCCAACGCCGCCACGACGGCGACTGCAATTTTTGACTTGATCACTGGGAACTCCCCTCAGAGTTTTTCGCAATTTTTTGTGAACCGGCCACTTTCCATGGCTGGGCGATCGGCACGAACCCGCATCCGGGATGCGTGAACCAGCACATGTCCTTGCCGGTCTGGTCGATTCATGACCGGGTCAGTTCTAACACGGTCCGCAAAATGCTTGCAACGATTTCTTCACATTAATCGCACGTTCTTGCAACGCCATACCCGTACGTATCGCGCCGTGATTGGCTGTCATATCAGGTTTTCGACTTCCAGCTCTCTTTTGAGGTACGCGTAATAAACAGGTGCGGCGATCACGCCGGGAAGACCGAAAGCGGCCTCCATCAGCAACATGGCGATCAGCAGCTCCCAGGCGCGGGCGTGAATCTGGACACCGACGATGCGCGCGTTGAGGAAATATTCGAGCTTGTGGATCAGCACCAGAAAGCCGAGCGCAGCGAGACCGACGCCGAGCGAGACCGACAAGGCGGCGATGGTGACGGCGGTGTTGGAGAGCAGATTGCCAACTACCGGCAGCAGGCCGACGACGAAGGTCAGCGCCACCAAGGTCTTGGACAGGGGTACATGGATGCCCAGCAGCGGCAGCACGCCGAGCAGGAAGATGGCGGTGAACAGGGTATTGATCAGCGAGATCTTGATCTGCGCGAACACGATGCTGTGGAACGCTTCGGCCAGACGCTCGCAGCGCAGGC
This sequence comes from Rhodanobacter sp. T12-5, assembly GCF_008329435.1. Classification (GTDB taxonomy): domain Bacteria; phylum Pseudomonadota; class Gammaproteobacteria; order Xanthomonadales; family Rhodanobacteraceae; genus Rhodanobacter. The sequence goes on along the minus strand of NZ_NPKN01000001.1, from coordinate 138,555 downwards.
CCAGCGCCGCGGCCAGCGGTCCGACCTGGTGCGCCGGGCGAGTGCGGCTGAGCGCGACGATCGCCCCCAGCACGAGGCCGATGATGATGTGCACGAACCCCCGTACGGCGCCCTTGCCGGCCACCTGCAGGGTGCCGGCATGCTTGCGCGCCAGTTCGATCGTGCCCACCCGCAGGTCGTTGACGCTGTCGGGCAGGTTGTTGACCAGGATCGCCGGCAGCTGTTCGCGCGCCTTTTCCACCAGCGGCATCAACTGCTGCTGCCAGAGCAGTTCGGGATTACCGATTTCACTGCGAAACAGGCTGATGGCGCCCAGTACCAGCGCGAGCAACAGGCCCACCACGATCGCACCGAGCAGGGCCACCACCACGACGCGCGCACGCTCGCCGGAGATGCGCTTGCCGAGCAGCGGCGCCATCGCCTGCACCAGTTCGTAGACCAGCAAACCGGCCAGCAGGGCCGGCAACAGGTGGATGTCGATGACCAGCCACAAGGCCACCGCCGTCAGCAGGTAACTCACGTAGCGAATGGCCGGCGAGGATGCGCGCGGGATGAACGGGGATGAATCCATGCGGGCGAAACCTTGACGGCGGGGTCGCCAGTCTGTCAGACGGCCGGCGCCGGCGACCAGCCCCACCGGCGCTGTCTTTGCGCTGTCGTAAACTCCGGCCATCGTTTCGATTCATCTTGTCCGGGATTTCTGCATGTCACTTCGCCTGTCCACGAGCTTGCTCGCGTTAGCCCTGCTCGCCGGTTGCGCCGGCACGCCCTCCCGACCCGCCGAGGTGACTGCTGCCGCGGCGACCGTTCCCCCGCCATCGCCGGGTGCCGCCGCGGACGACAACCTCAACGCCGTCGCATGGAGCCAGACCGCGATCGAGCACGACCTGATCTACCTGCAGACCTATCGCGACGCCCAGGCGCGCCTGCTGGCCGCAGCAAAGGATCGGAACTGGAACGCCCTGCCGACGAACGACCGCGCCGTACCAGGCAACGACCTGCCGCCTGCGGTGGTGCTGGATATCGATGAAACCGTGCTGGACAACTCGCCCTACCAGGCCCGTCTGGTCCGCAGCGGCGGCCAATACAACGAGGCCGATTGGGCGGCCTGGTGCAAGGAGGAAGCCGCCCGGGCGCTGCCGGGCGCGGTCGAGTTCACCCAGTTCGCGGCCCAGCATGGCATCGCGGTGATCTACATCTCCAATCGCGCCAAGGATCTGGATCAGGCCACTCTGGCGAACCTGCGCAAGGTCGGCCTGCCGGTGTCCGGTCCGGAGGCCTTCCTCGGCCTGGGCACGTTTGTCGAAGGCTGCGAGCAGATCGGCACCGAGAAAGGTTGCCGGCGCCAGCGGATCAGCCGCAAGTATCGCGTGTTGATGCAGTTCGGCGACCAGATCGGCGACTTCGTGACGGTCCTGGCGAACAACGCCACCGGCCGCCGCAAGGCCATCGCACCTTATATGGGCTGGATTGGCTCGCGCTGGTTCGTGCTGCCGAACACGACCTACGGCTCGTGGGAACCGGCGTTGTTCAACAATGACTGGAGCGCGCCGCTCGAAATACGGCGCCAGCAAAAGATCGACGCACTTCGCTATCATTGACATTCAATCAAAACAATAAGTTAGGACATAGAACAAAGGTGTTGCCTTAACTTTAACGAACAAGTAATATTTCATCTGCCAACACCTGCTGACCAACATCCTGCAGGCAAGGCCATTTCCTTCCGGCTTCGCCGGATTTCCCCGTGAGGCGCAAGCCCGCGGGGTTTTCTTTTTCGGCCTCGCAAAAACTTGGGTCCCGCCCTTGTTTCGATGTTGCCGAGGCCCTTACGCTGCGCGATCACCCAGGCGATGCGGCGTGCTTTCGCCCCGCCATCGCCCAGCACGAGAAACTTTCCCATGCGTCCATCCTCCCTTCGTCACGCCTTGTTGCCGTTGTTCGCCGTGTTGCTGTTGAGCGCCTGCCATGGCAAGGACGATCCGACCCAGCCAGGCGGGAGCACGCCCGAGGCGGCGATACGGAGTTCGGTCGAGCTGCTCAAGGCCGGCGACCTCAACGGTCTCTGGAAACACGCGCTGCCCCCGGCCGACTACGCCAACATGCGCGCCGACTGGAACCGGCACGACCCGAACCGCCCATCGGTCAGCGCCGAAGACCGCGCCACATTCGACGAACAAGTGCATGAATTCACCGCGCCGGATGCGGAGAACAAGCTGTACGCCAAGCTCCAACCCAAGCTGGCTGCGATGGAACAGAAGTACTCGGACCAACTACCGGTATTGATCGGCGTAGGCGAGGCGCTGGTGAAGAACAGCCTCGCCCGGAATCCCAAGCTGACCGATGCGCAGAAAGCCCAGGCCGGCGGTGTGCTCGACGTACTCGCGCCGTGGGCGCAGCAGGCACCGTGGTTCGACCAGGCCAAGGCCCGCCAGGCGATCGGCGTGGCGGTGGCGACGGCGCGCAAGCTGGATCTGAAGAGTCCGGAACAGCTGCGCGCGATGGATTTCGACGCCGCCATGGGCAAATACTCGACCGGCTACATCGGCCTCAAGCAGTTGCTGGCGATCTACGGGCTGTCGCTCGACGACACGTTCGATTCGATCAAGCTCACCCCCGTTTCCAGCAGTGACGGCCGCGCCGTGGTGAAGATCGACTACACCCTGCTCGGCAAGCCGCTGTCGGCCGAATCGACGCTGGTGCAGCAGGATGGCCGCTGGTACAACGAAGACATGCTGGCCAACGTGCGCCGCTCGCACCAGCAGTTGAGCCAGCCGCCAGCCAGCAGCACCAGTGCCGCAGTCGCCGCCGGCGCGGCGAAAGACTGAACGCCGCAAACGCTAGAATAGGCAGATGCCCACTCATTCCACCACGAACCCCAGCGTCCGCTCACGCGCGCCCTGGTGGTTCAATCTGGCCGGCCAGCTGCTGCAGCCCTGGGTACGCATCCGCCGCGACCCGGCCGAACCGGCCGCCTTGCTGCAGGCCGGCGTGCCGGTCTGCTACGTAATCGAGCGCGATGGTTTCTCCGATGCGCTGATCCTGCAGCGCGCCTGTCGCGAAGCCGGCCTGCCCAACCCGATGCAGCCACTGGCTGGCACCCGCCGCCGGCGTTCGGTATTCGCGCTGGCTCGCCGCGACGGCCGGCTGCTCGGCCGCAATCGCAAGCGCACGCCGAACGAGCCGTTGCGGCAACTGGTGCGTTCGCTCGAAGGCATGCCCGATCGCGACATCCAGATCGTGCCGGTGTCGATCTACGTCGGCCGCGCGCCGACCCGCGACAGCGGCTGGTTTCGCGTGCTGTTCTCGGAAAACTGGGTGATGGTCGGCCGCTTCCGCCGGTTGCTGGCGCTGCTGCTGAACGGACGCGACACCGTCGTGCACTTCTCCGCACCGGTGTCGCTGCGCAGCGTGCTGGACGAATCGGGCCAGATCACCCCTGAGCGCTTCGCACGCAAGATCGCGCGGGTCCTGCGCACCCACTTCCACCGCATCCGCGCCGCGGTGGTCGGGCCGGATCTGTCGCATCGACGCACCGTGGTCGACGCGGTGCTGAACGCCGAACCGGTGCGTGCGGCCATCGCCGCCAGCGCCGCCAAGGAAAAGATCAGCCACGCCAAGGCCTGGCGCAAGGCGCACAAGATGGTGCTGGAGATCGCCGCCGACTATTCGCACCCGGTGGTGCGCTCGGTGTCGTTCCTGCTGTCGAACTTCTGGAACAAGCTGTACGACGGCATCACCATGCACCACTTCGACAAGGCCCGCGCCGCCGCGCCCGGCTACGAAGTCGTCTACGTGCCCAGCCACCGCAGCCATGCCGACTACCTGCTGATGAGCTATCAGTTGCACGTCTCCGGCGTGGTGGTGCCGCACATCGCCGCAGGCGTGAATCTCGACCTGCCGTTGATCGGCCCGATACTGCGGCGCGGCGGCGCGTTCTTCATGCGTCGCAGCTTCACCGGCACGCCGCTGTATTCGGTGGTGTTCAAGGAATACCTGGCGCAGCTGATCGACCGCGGCGTACCGATCGAATACTTCACCGAGGGCACCCGTTCGCGCACCGGCCGCCTGCTGGCACCGCGCACCGGCATCCTGGCGATGACCGTGCGCGCGTTCCTGCGCGCGCCACGCCGGCCGGTGCTGTTCCAGCCGGTCTACATCGGCTACGAAAAGCTGATGGAAGGCAAGAGTTACATCGGCGAGCTCAGCGGCAAGCCGAAGGAAAAGGAATCCCTGTTCGGCCTGCTGCGCGGCTTGAAGGTGCTGCGCCAGCACTACGGCCATGTTGCCCTGAACTTCGGCGAGCCGATCGAGCTGAACCCGCTGCTGGATGCGGCCAGCGCCGACTGGCGCAGCACCAGCACCGATCCGGACGCCAAGCCGGAATGGTTGCGCGGCATGGTCGACGACCTGGCCGAACGCATCAACATCAACATCAACCGCGCCGCCGACGTCAATCCGATCAACCTGCTCGCGCTGGCGCTGCTGGCCACGCCGAAGCACGCGATGGCCGAGAGCGACCTGCTGGCCCAGCTCGATCTGGACAAGGCGCTGCTGGAAGAACTGCCGTATTCGGACCGCGTTACGCTGACACCGATGAACCCGGCATCGATCATCGCCTATGGCGAGCAGATGGGCTGGATCCAGCGCGTGCAGCATCCGCTCGGCGACGTACTGAGCGCCAGCGGCGAGCAGGCGGTACTGCTCAGCTATTTCCGCAACAACGTGCTGCACCTCACCGCCACCGCCGCGTGGGTGGCGTGCTGCTTCCTCAACAACCGGCGCATGTCGCGTGCCTCGGTGCTGCGGCTGGGGCGGATCATCTACCCATTCATCCAGGGCGAGCTGTTCCTGCCGTGGGACGACGACGGCTTCGTCGAACAGATGCAGGCGACCATCGATTTCTTCGTCCAGCGCGGCCTGCTCGAATCGATCAACGACGGTCGCACGCTGGAGCGCAGCGCCGGCCAGGAAGACAGCGCGTTCCAGCTCAAGGTGATCGCGCGCAGCCTGATCCAGGCCTTCGAGCGCTACTACATCACCATCGCCGCGCTGGCCAAGAACGGTCCGCACACGCTGACCGGCGCTGAATTGGAGAATGCCTGCACATTGACCGCGCAACGGCTCAGCCTGCTCAACGAGCTGTCCGCGCCGGAATTCTTCGACAAGGCGCTGTTCCGCGGCTTCATCCAGAAGTTGCGAGAGCGTCGCGTGGTATGGACCGACGAGGCCGGCAAGCTCGATTACGACACCGCGCTCGAAGGCATGGTGCGCGACGCCCGGGTGATCCTGTCGCGCGAAGTGCGTCACTCGATCCTCAAGATCACGCCCGGCGGCGGCGACAAGGAATCCGCCGCCGGCGACGACGCGCCGGATGCGCTCACCGGCGGGAGCGAAGCGGCGAAGCTCCCGGGCACGGACGCATGCGTCGCGGATCACCTGCCGGCCGACGCCTCCAGTTCGGACCTGCACCGGCGCCACGTCGATGCCGAACAACACGCGCATGCCCATGAGGCAGCGCCAGCCGATGCGGATGGCCCGCCGCCGCCCTGACCGCCGACACCGTTCGCGTGACTCCCGCCCCGTGCCATACGTCACGGGTGACGCTGGCGGCAGGGCCTGCCTATGATGAACGACCTCCCTGCCGGAAGCTTCCCGATGGTTGTTCGTCGCGTACTTGCCCTCGCCCTGACTTTGTCGCTGCCCGTCGCCGCCCTGGCCACCGATGCACCGGCCCGCCACGACGTCAGCGTGCTGCATTGCGCGCGCCTGCTCGACACGGCAGCGGGCAAGATGCTCGGCGAGACCACGGTGATCGTCGACGCCGGCCGCATCAAGGAGTTGCACGCCGGCAGCGTGGACATCGCGCCGTACAAGGATGCCGCGGCCAGGGCCGGCGGCTCGTTCCAGTACGTCGACCTGCCCGACGCCACCTGCCTGCCTGGCCTGATCGACAGCCACACCCATCTCACCTTCGAAACCAGCCCGACCGGCTACGCCGACCAGTTCCACTGGAACACCGCCGACTACGCGATCCGCTCCACCGTCTACGCCCGCCGCACGCTGCTGGCCGGCTTCACCACGGTGCGCAACCTTGCCGATGGCAACAACGAGTCGATCGCGCTGCGCAACGCGATCAATGCCGGCATCGTGCCCGGTCCGCGCATTTTCACCGCCGGCAAGGCAATCGGAACCACCGGCGGCCATGCCGATCCCACTGACGGCTACCGCATGGATCTGGCCGGCGACCCCGGCCCGAAGGACGGCATCATCAACAGTCCGCAGGATGCGTGGAAAGCCGTGCGCCAGCACTACAAGGACGGTGCCGACCTGATCAAGATCATGCCCTCCGGCGGCGTGCTCGACGAAAGCGCCAGCGCGGACAACCCGCAGATGACGCTCGACGAAATCAAGGCGATCGTCGCTGCCGCGCACGACTACGGCTTCACCGTCGCCGCGCATGCGCACGGTGCCGAGGCGATCCGCCGCGCCATCATCGGCGGTGTCGACTCGATCGAACACGGCACCTTCATGAACGCCGAAGACATGAAGCTGATGAAGGAGCACGGCACCTGGTACGTGCCCACCATCATCGCCGGCAAGTACGTCGAACAGATGGCCGCCACCCCCGGCTACTACCCGCCGCAGGTTGCGCGCAAGGCGAAGGAAGTCGGCCCGATCATCCAGGCGACCGCCGGCCGCGCCTACAAGGCCGGCGTCAAGATCGCCTTCGGCACCGACGCGGCGGTCTATCCGCACGGCCAGAACGCGAAGGAATTCGAGTACATGGTGCAGGCCGGCATGCCGCCGATGTTCGTGCTGCAGGCCGCCACCACGCACGCCGCCGAACTGCTGCACAAGCAGGACCAGCTCGGCCGGATCGCGGTCGGCCGCGGCGCCGACGTGATCGCCGTGCCCGGCAATCCGCTGGACGACATCACCATCATGCAGCACGTCAGCTTCGTGATGAAGGACGGCGTGATCTACAAGGAAGCCGGCAAAGCCACGCTGCAGTGAAAGCCTGTGGGGGCTCAGCCCCGATGCCTCTGGTCGGCCCGAAGCATCGCGGCTGAAGCCGCTCCCACCGGGAATCGCGAAGCGTGACGGGTACTCGATCCTGTAGCATTGCCTCCATGAACGAGCAGCCCAAGACCTCCGCGAATTCGACCACGCACTTCGGCTTCCGCGACGTGCCGGTCGGCGACAAGCAGAAGCTGGTCGGCGAGGTGTTCACCTCGGTCGCGCGCAGCTACGACCTGATGAACGACCTGATGTCGTTCGGCATCCACCGCTTGTGGAAGCGCCACTTCGTGGCGGTCAGCGGCGTGCGCCGCGGCGACCGCGTGCTGGACCTGGCCGGCGGCACCGGCGACATCGCCGCGCTGCTCAAGCCCGTAGTGGGCGAATCAGGCGAGGTGGTGGTCGGCGACATCAACGCCGCCATGCTCGGCGTCGGGCGCGATCGCATGACCGACCGCGGCCTGGTGTCCGGCCTGCGCTGGGCCCAGCTCAACGCCGAATGCCTGCCGTTCCCCGACAACAGTTTCGATGCGGTGACGATGGCGTTCGGCTTGCGCAACGTCACCGACAAGGACGCCGCGCTGGCCGACATCTGCCGCGTGCTCAAGCCCGGCGGCCGCGCGCTGGTGCTGGAATTCTCCAAGGTGCGCAGCGAGCTGTTCAGCAAGCTTTACGATTTCCATTCGTTCAAGATCCTGCCCAGGCTTGGCCAGCTGTTCGCCGGCGATGCCGACAGCTACCAGTACCTTGTCGAATCGATCCGCAAGCATCCCGATCAGGAAACCCTGAAGGGCATGATGGAACGCGCCGGCTTCGGCCGCGTCGAAGTGCGCAATCTCAGCAACGGCATCGTGGCGATTCACCGCGCATACAAGCTCTGACCCGCAAGCTCGAACCTCTTTCCGGCAATTCGTCGCTCGCCTGAAGTCGAGCGACCGCCGCCGCGGTGCAACCGCCGGCCTTGCACCCATCTTCGCGGCCGATGACCGGATGCCCTCCCTTGCCGGCGCAGAGGGCCTTCATGAGCATCTCGTCTCCGCCACAAGCCATCGACCAACCTGCCCTGCGCACGAGAAACCCGCAGGTCGACAACGCCAGGTTCGTGCTCATCGCGCTGGTCGTGATCGGCCATGGCATGGGCGCGCTGCGCGGCCACTCGCCGTTGCTGAAGGCGGCCTACCACTTCATCTACCTGTTCCACATTCCCGCTTTCGTCTACTTGTCCGGCTCGCTCGCGCGTGCCCGGTTCGACACCCGCCAGGGACTGCGCTGGCTGTGCACGCTGGTCGTTCCGTTGCTGGTGTTCCAGGCGATCTACCAGGCCTGGAACGCGTGGCTGCTGCACGATGCGTTCACGTACCGCATCACCGTGCCGTACTGGCTGCTCTGGTACCTGGCCAGCCTTGCATGCTGGCGCGTGATGCTGCCGCCGATGCTGGCGCTGGGCCGGCCACTTCTGGTCGCGAGCGCGATCGCGCTGCTGGCCGGCTACGCCGGTGACATCGGCTATCCGTTCAGTCTGTCGCGCACCCTGGTTTTCCTGCCGTTCTTCATCGCCGGTCATCGCTTCGGCCTCGACGACCTGCGCGGGCCGCGCATCGCCGCCGTGGTCGCCCTGCTCCTGCTGGCCGCACTGGCATGGTCGATCCGCGATCTCGATCCGGTCTGGCTGTATGGCAGCGTTGCCTATCCCGGCGCGTGGGGCGGCTTTCGACGCGCCGGCCTGCTGACCGCATCGGCGTTCGGCGTGTGGGCGGTGCTGCGGCTGGTGCCGCGCCGGACCAGCGTGCTGACCGCGATGGGGCGACAAAGCCTTGCCGTGTATCTGCTGCACGGCCTGTTGATCAATGCCGCGACGGCGTGGGGTTTGTGGGCGAGTCTGCAACAACTTCCGCCGGCATGGCGTCTGGGCATCGCGATCACCGGCGGCACCGCGCTGGCTTGCCTGCTGACCAGGGCCGCACCACTGGTTCGCCCGCTGCTGGATTTCGGCTGGCTGCTGTCGCCGGCCACCGACAACCCCGAACGCCATCCACCCCGGCGCCCGACGCCCGGGCATGCGGATACGGTACGCACATCACGCCAATCCTCGGGGCTGACGCGCTGGATGTTCGGCTGATCCGGATCGAATGATCCAGATCATGGGCCGCTGGCGATGCGCGGCGTATCTTGAATCATCTTTCGCCACGAGTCCCCGCACATGTCCATCGAAGTCGCCACCGAACCGAACGTCCACACCTTCGACGCGCGTGGAGTGGCGCGGCGCTTCCGCCACTCGGCGATCTTCGGCGCGATCGGCGTGCTGCGTTCGGGCGAGACGATGCGCTTCGTCAACGACCACGATCCGATCCCGCTGATCGCCCAGCTGCGCGAGCGCCTCGGCGACCACCTGTCGGTGACCTACCGCCAGCGCGATCCCGGCGCGATCGTGATCGACTTCGGCATCAGCGGCCTGCCGGTCGAGTGAGTCGAGACTGCTCGTGAACTACCCCGCGTTTTACGACCAGGCCCCACGCATCACACTGCACGATCCGCTGGCGGCTTTCCTCGGCGCCACCGACGACGGCATGCTGGAATACCGCTACATCGATGCGGTACGGCTGGCCGGCCACTCATGCCCCACCGTGGCCGGCAGCTACCTGATGGCCCGTGCCGCGCTGCGGGCGCTGTACCCGGACCGGGTCGCCGAGCGCGGCGACGTCCTCGTGCACATGTCCCAGGCCGCCGACGAAGGCGTCACCGGCGTGATCGCACAAGTGCTCACGCTGATCACCGGTGCCGCCGGCGACAACGGCTTCCATGGCATTGGCGGGCATTTCGTGCGGCAGTCGCTGCTGACGTTCTCGGACCGACCATGCACCACCTCGACGGTGCAGTTCCGTCGGCGCGACAACGGCATCGCGGTCAGCGTGGAGCTGGACCTGACCACGCTGCCGGCACCGGCCAACCTGCGCGAGTTGATGGGTGCGGCGCTCAGCCCCACCGCCACGCCCTCGCAACGCGCGGCACTGGCGCAGGCATGGCAGGGCCGCGTGCAACGTCTGCTGCTGGACCACGCCGATGACCCCATGGTGCTGCGGCTGACCCGCCTCAACTGAGCACGTTCAGCCGTCGATGATCAGCAGGGTTCCGGTGCTGCCCGGCCGCACCGCATGCGGCACGCCGGCCGGCACCACGTAAAGCTGTCCCGCGGCCACGGCGACTACGTCGCCCGCCACGTCCAGGTGCAATTCGCCATCGAGCACCAGCAGACCCTCCGCGCATGCATGCGTTTCCTCGGGGTAGGCTTGCGCATCCATGCGCATCAGCTTGAGGTTGGCATCGCCGACGCGTGCCAGCCGCTTCGACCGCCAGGAATGTTCCAGCTGCGCGGCCTGCCGTGCCAGGTCGAAAAGATGATCCATCACGCGTCCTTCAGCATCGCTCGCACGCCTCGACCGGTGCGACCGGTGCGACCGATATTGGCGCGACGCGCCGCCGTGCGTTCGCCAGCACCACGCCACCGATGGTGATCGCACCGCCGACCAGGATCAGCGCGTTCGGCACCTCGTGCAGCCACAGCCAGCCGATCAGCAATGCGATCGGCGGCGACAGATAGATGAAGCTGCTGACCCGCGACGCCGAGGCGCGATTCACCGCCATGTTCCAGGCGAGATAACCGACGAAGGTCGGCGCGATGCCCAGCCACAGCAGCGCGCCGATGCGCGGCCATGGCGCCAGCGCGAGCGCCTGCGGCAGGTGCCAGCCAAACGGCAGCGCCGCCAATGTGCCGGCGAAAAACGCGAACGCGGTGACGCCGAGCATGCTGTTGCGCGCGAACAGCGCCTTCTGGCCGACGAAGAAGATCGCCGACACGGCCACGCAAACCAGCACCAGCAACGCCTTCGGATCGACCTCCACCCGCTGCCCGCTGGCCAGCACCACCAGCACGGTGCCGACCAGCGCAATCGCCAGGCCGATCCAGGTGCGCAGCGTCAACCGCTCGCCGATCCATAGCGCGGATACGGCTGCCGTCGCCGCCGGCACCAGCGAAATCAGGATCGAAGCGGTACCGCTGGCGATCCGCGTCTCGGCGTAATTCAGGCACAGGTGGTACACGGTCAGGCCGAGCACGCCGAGCAGGGCCAGCAACGGCCAGTCGCGCCGCGCCGGCAGCGGCACCCGCTTCACCATCAACAGCACGGCGAAACACAACGAGCCGATCAGCAGTCGCGCGCACGCGACCTCGCCGGGCGTGAACGACGGCAATGCATAGGCAATCGCGGCATACGCCGACGACCAGGTGATCAGGGCAATCGCGATGGCGATCAGGGCGCGGCCATCGAGACGTTCAACGGTATCCATGGGGACGGATTCCAAGGCGGGGAAGTGCGCATCCTAGTCTTGCCGCGCGTGCCGGTGAATAATGCACCGCATCGTCTTCATGATGTTTCGCCGACGATCGAAACAAGCAACGAGTGATCCTGCCTTGGAATCGAAGGTGCACGAGCAACCCGAACTGGACGGCAAGGACTGGCAGTTGCTGGAGGCGCTGCAACGCGACGCGCGCCTGGGCTACGCCGAGCTCGGCCGCAAGGTGCGCCTGTCCGCGCCGGCGGTAGCCGAGCGCGTGAAACGGCTGGAAGAGGCCGGCGTGATCACCGGTTACCGCGCCACGATCAACCCGAAGCGGCTCGGCTACGGCATCAGCGCGATGGTGCGGCTGCGCTGCGACGGCATCACCTGCGCGCGCATCGGCGCGCTGGTCGAGGGCATCCCCGAAGTGCTCGAATGCCGTCGTCTGGCCGGCGAGGACTCGGCCCTGCTGCACGTGGTGGCGATGTCGATCAGCCACCTGGAGTCGGTGCTCGACCGCATACTGAAGGTCGGCGCCAGCAACAGCACCACCACCCAGATCGTGTTTCAAACCCCGCACGAGCACCGCCCGCTGACCCACGCGATGTGGAATGCGGCGACCGCGATGTCGCGCGATTGAGCGAAACCGGGATGCCGTTGCCGAACGCCAGCATGCGCCCGCGTATTTAGACGTCCAAATTCCGTCCAGTACTTTTGTCACGGTCGCGGCTGCGCCTGCGCCTGCATACTCCGATACTGGTTCGTCGAAAGGGGCTACCCATGCGTCACCTGATTTCCCTGCTGCTGGCCGGCACGTTCGCGCTTGCACCACTGGTTCCCGTCCATGCCGACAAGGCCCCGGCGGCCAGCAAGGCCGACAAGCATGCCGATGCCGCCGAGGCCAAGCCGCCGGCCACCGAAAAGACCGTACGCACCGAACACAGCGCCAGCATCAACGGCCACACGCTCAAGTACACCGCCACCGCCGGCACGCTGATCATCCGCGACGACAAGAACCAGCCACAGGCCAGCGTGTTCTACGTGGCCTATACGCTGGACGGCGCCGCCGCCAGCCACCGGCCGGTGACCTTCCTGTACAACGGCGGCCCCGGCTCCTCCAGCGTGTGGCTGCACATGGGTTCGTTCGCGCCGATGCGGATCAAGACCGCCAGCCCCGCTGCGACCGGGCCGGCTCCCTACCAGTTGGTGCCGAACAACGACAGCCTGCTCGACAAGACCGACCTGGTCTTCGTCGATGCGGTCGGCGCCGGTTACTCGCGGCCCATCGGCAAGGCCACCGGCAAGGATTTCTGGGGGGTCGACCAGGACGTCTCCGCATTCGCCCGTGCCATCGAGCGCTATGTCAGCGTCAACCACCGCTGGAACTCGCCGAAATTCCTGTACGGCGAAAGCTACGGCACCACCCGTTCCGCCGCGCTGGTCGATGCGCTGCAGGACAAGGGCATGGCGTTCAACGGCGTGATCCTGATGTCCTCGATCCTCAACTACGGCATCCGCATTCCCGGCTATGACGAGAGTTCGATCGGCTACCTGCCCAGCTACGCCGCTGCCGCGTGGTACCACGACAAGATCCCGAACAAGCCGGCCGACCTGAAGGGCTTCCTCGACCAGGTACGCGCCTGGGCGTCCGGCCCGTATGCCGCCGCGCTGGCGCAGGGACAGAACCTCCCGGCCGCCCAGGTCGACGCGATCGCCACCCAGATGGCTGCCTATACCGGCCTGTCGGCGCAATACATCAAGGACGCCGACCTGCGCGTCAATCCGAGCCGCTTCCGCAAGGAACTGCTGCGCGACCAGCGCCTCATCCTCGGCCGCTACGACGCGCGCTTCACCGGCACCGACCCCGACGCGGCCGGCGAGCGTCCCGAGTACGATCCCTCCGACACCGGCATCAGCGGCGCCTTCGTCAGCGCGTTCCACGATTACCTCGACAAGCAGCTCAACTATCACAGCGACCTGGACTATCGCCCGACCTACGGCGAGATCAACAAGAACTGGGACTGGAAACACAAGGCGCCCGACTCGCGCCGGCCGCTGCCGCTGGCGTACGTCGCCGGTGACCTGGCCCATGCGATGCGTACCAACCCGAACCTCAAGGTGCTCTCGGTCAACGGCTACTACGACTTCGCCACGCCGTTCTTCATCACCGAGTACGACCTGGCGCACATGAACCTGGACCCGTCATTGCGCGGCAACCTGCAGTTCGTCTACTACCCGTCCGGGCACATGATCTATCTCAACCCCGAGGCGCTGGATCACCTCAAGACCGACCTCTCGACGTTCTACGACCACGCTGCCCCGCAGCGCTGACACGGAGCCCACCGACATGCGTACCTCACCCCTGCTCGCCCCGTTCGCGCTCGCCTTGTTGCTGGTGATCGGCAGCCCCGTCCACGCCGACGACGACACCCCCAAGGACGCTGCCAAGACCGCGCAGGCGGACAAGGACAGCAAGAAGGACGAGCTGCCGATCCCGCCCGAACGCAGCGTCGTCAGCAAGCACAGCGTGCGCATCGACGGCCGCGCGATCGCCTACAAGGCCACCGCCGGCACCTTGTTGATCAAGGACGACAAAGGCAAGCCAACCGTCAGCATGTTCTACGTGGCGTACACCCTCGACAAAGGCGGGGTCGACGACGGCAAGGCCGGCAAGCGGCCGGTGACCTTCATGTACAACGGCGGCCCCGGCTCCTCCACGATGTGGCTGCACATGGGATCGTTCGGTCCGGTGAGGGTCGCCAACCGCGGCGACCAGCCGATCCCGCCGCCGCCCTACGACACCGTGCCCAACGAATACAGCCTGCTCGACAAGACCGACCTGGTCTTCATCGACGCGCCCGGCACCGGCTGGTCGCAACTGGTCGGCGCAGCCAAGGGCAAGGACTACTACGGCGTCGACCAGGATGCCGCCGCGTTCGCGAAGTTCATCACCCGCTACGTCGGCGACAACCATCGCTGGAACTCGCCGAAGTTCCTGTTCGGCGAGAGCTACGGCACCACCCGCTCGGCGGTGCTGGCCAAGGTGCTGCAGGAACAGGGCATGGAGCTCAACGGCATCGTGCTGATGTCCTCGATCCTCGACTTCAACGTGTGGGCCAGCACCGGCGTCGACCACGCCTACATCGTCAACCTGCCCAGCGAGGCGGCGATCGCCTGGTACCACGACAAGGTGCCCAACAAGCCGGCCGACATCGCCAGCTTCCTGGCCAAGGTGCGCCAGTTCGCCAGCACCGACTACACGCTCGCGCTGGCCAAGGGCGACGCGATCACGCCGGCCGAGGCCGACCGCATCGCCAACCAGCTCAGTCAGTACATCGGCCTGTCGCCGAGCTACATCAAGGATGCCAACCTGCGCATCGGTCCCAGCCGTTTCCGCAAGGAACTGTTGCGTGACCAGCGTCGTACCGTTGGCCGTCTGGACGGCCGTTTCGAGGGCATCGATCCGGATGCCGCCGGCGAGACGCCCGATGGCGATGCCGCCAGCGACGCCGCCACCGGTGCCTACCTGGCCGCGTTCAACCAGTACGCCGACACCCAGTTGAAATTCGACGAGGATCGCGCCTACCTGCCCAACAACTACGGCGTGATCAACCGCGGCTGGGACTGGAAGCGCAAGGATTCCCACGGCTTCCTGTCCAGCCCGTACGTCGGCACCGACCTGGCCGAGACGATGCGCCACAACCCGCACCTGAAGGTGTTCTCCGCCAACGGCTACTACGACCTGGCCACGCCGTTCTACGCGACCGAGTTCGACCTCGGCCACCTCGGCCTGGACCCGGCGATCAGCAAGAACATCGAATACGGTTTCTATCCGTCCGGGCATATGATCTATTTCGATGTGGACGCCCTGAAGCAGGTCAAGGCGGACCTGGCCCGCTTCTACGACGAGGCGGCCCCACGCTCCTGATTCCCGTGATTCCCGACTGCCCACGACGACGCCGATGACCGACAAACCGACCGACCTGCCGCCCGGCGCCGACGACGAGGCGCCGCGCAATCCCGAACGGCGGCGTCTGCTCGGCGGCATCGTGGCGGCCGGTGCGGCGCTGGGCCTGGGCAGCTGTCGCCCGCTGCCCGGCCCGCGCGCAGGCGCGATCGGCGCGAGCGCATTGCCCGACGCGGCGCTCGATGCCCTGCTGCGCGAGCACATCCAGCAGGTGGTGGTGCTGTACGCCGAGAACCGCAGTTTCAACAACCTGTTCGCCGGGTTTCCCGGCCTGGCGCAGCCACTGGATCTACTGCAGCCGAAGGACTATCTGCAACGCGATCGCGACGGCTCGGTGCTCGCCCAGCTGCCGCCGATCTGGGGCGGCCTGGTGCCGCGCACGCAGATGATCGGGCAACGTAGCTATCACATCGACGAGAAGGCGATCATCGGCCTGCCGAACCGCCCATTCGCCCTGGCCATGCCGGACGGCACGCCGCTGCCGCATGGGGTGGTCACCCGCGACCTGGTGCACCGCTTCTATGAGAACCAGCTGCAGATCAACGGCGGTCGCAACGACGGCTTCGTCGCCTGGGGCAACAGCGGCGCGCTGGTGATGGGCCATTACACCGACAACGCCGCGAACCTGCAGCTGTGGCAGCTGGCCCGCCGGTACACCTTGTGCGACAACTTCTTCATGGGCGCGTTCGGCGGTTCGTTCCTCAACCACCAATACCTGGTGGCGGCGCAGCCGCCGTTCTATCCGCACGCGGACCAGGGCCCGATGAAGTTCCACATCGCCGCACTGGAAGGCGACGACCCCACCGGCACGCGCCCGCGGCTGGCCGACGATTCGCCGGCCAGCGCGATGCAGGGCCGCGCGAAATTCGCCGTGCCCGATACGCTGACTCCCGACTTCCATGCGGTCAACACGATGGGCCCGGCATATGCCCCCGGCTTTACCCGCGATCCGCATGATCCCGCACTGGCCGACGCCAGCGACGCCTACACGCTGCCGCCGCAAACCCACCTGACGATCGGCGACGTGCTGTCGGCCAAGGGCGTCGACTGGGCGTGGTACGCCGGCGGCTGGGAAGCGGCGCTGCAAGGCCATGGCGGCGAAGAGCCCGACAACGGCCCACCGACCAGCCCGAACTTCCAGGCGCACCATCAGCCGCTGAACTACTTCCGCCAGTTCGCACCCGGTACCGCCGCACGTGCGGCGCACCTGCGCGACGGTGGCCTCGGTTCCGACGCCGGCAGCAACCATTTCATCGCCGCGATCGAAGCCGGCACGCTGCCGGCGGTGTCGTTCTACAAACCACAGGGCGACCTCAACATGCACGCCGGTTATTCCAGCGTGGAAGCCGGTGACCGCCACCTGGCGCAGGTGGTCGAGGCGCTGCAGAACAGTCCACAGTGGCCGCACATGCTGGTGGTGATCACGGTCGACGAAAACGGTGGCTGGTGGGATCACGTGGCCCCGCCCAAGGGCGATCGCTGGGGGCCCGGCACGCGCATTCCCGCGCTGGTGGTGTCGCCGCACGCGAGGAAGGGCTTCGTCGACCACACCGTCTACGACACCGGCTCGATCCTGCGCTTCCTCACCCGTCGCTTCGGCCTCGAAAAACTGCCCGGGCTGAAACTGCGCGACGAGGCGATGATCGCCGCCGGCGGTCCGCCGCCGGGCGATCTCACGGCCGCGCTGCAATTCGGCTGATTGAAACCTCTCTTCCCGCTCACGGGGAGAGGCAGCCTGTTCTCTCTGCGGAGATTTCCCCCATGCGCCAGCTGTACCCCGAGATCGAGCCATACCTGACCCATCGCATCGCCGTCGACGCGATCCACACCCTGCACGTCGAGGAATGCGGCAACCCCGATGGCTTGCCGGTGATTTTCCTGCATGGCGGCCCCGGTGCCGGCCTGTCGGCGTACCACCGGCGCTTCTTCGATCCGGCGCGTTACCGCATCGTGTTGTTCGACCAGCGCGGCGCCGGCCAATCCACCCCGTTCGCCGAACTCACCGACAACACCACATGGCATCTGGTCGCCGACATCGAGGCGATCCGCGAGCGGCTCGACATCGAACGCTGGGTGGTGTTCGGCGGCTCGTGGGGATCGACGCTGGCGCTCGCCTATGCGCAGACACATCCCGAACGCGTGCTGGCGCTGGTGTTGCGCGGCATCTTCCTGGGTCGGCCATCGGAGCTGCGCTGGTTCAACGAGGTGGGCGGCGGCGCGGCGCAGATCTTCCCGGAACGCTGGGCGCGCTTCCTCGATTTCATCCCGCCCGAAGAACGCGGCTCGATGCTGGACGCCTACTGGCGTCGCCTGACCGGCAACGACGAAGCAACACGCATCGCCGCCGCGAAGGCCTGGAGCGCTTGGGAAGGCGGCAGCACCACGCTGCTGCACGACCCCGACGGCGGCGGCGACTTCGAGGATCCGCACAAGGCGGTCAGCCTGGCCGTCATGGAAGCGCATTATTTCCGCCACGCGATCTTCCTCGAACCGGACCAGTTGCTGCACGGCATCGATCGCATCCGGCACATCCCCGCCACCATCGTGCAAGGCCGCTACGACATCATCTGCCCGGTGAAGAGCGCGTACGACCTGAGCCAGGCATGGCCGGAGGCGGACCTGCACATCGTGCTGGCCGGCCACAGCGCCGCCGACCCGGCGATCGTCGACCAACTGGTGCAGGCCACCGACCGCCTGGCAGACCGCTACGTCTGAGCCACCCGTCATCATTGCGGCTTTTTTTGCAGGAGCGGCTTCAGCCGCGATGCTTTTCGCTGGAGCAAAAGCATCGCGGCTGAAGCCGCTCCCACGGGATCAGTCCACCGCCGCAAGAAACGGATATCGCCCGATGGCGGCACGCGCCACCATCGGCATTCCTGATCCAGCGGAATGCCGCCCATGCTCACCCTGTTCGATTACCTGCCCTCGCAGAACGCCTGGAAAGTCCGCCAGTTGCTGCAGCATGTGGACCGGCCATACCGCACGGTGCCCATCAGCATTTTCGAGGGCGAAGGCCGCAGCGAGACCTACCTGCGCATCAGCCCGACCGGCACCGTGCCGGCGATCCGGCTCGATGACGGCCGCGTGCTGGCCGAGTCGAACGCGATCCTCGCGTATCTCGCCGACGGCACGGCGTACCTGCCGGGCGGTCCGTTCGGCCGCGCCAAGGTGCAGCAATGGTTGTGCTTCGAGCAGGAGCGGGTGGAGTCGGTGATCGGCGCGCTGCGCCACTGGACGATGACCGGCAAGCTGGCGCAGCGCCCGGCCGAGCTGGTGGCGGCGAAGCGGCAGGCCGCCACGCGCACGCTGGGCATCCTGGACAGCGAGCTGGCGACGCGATCGTTCATCGCCGGTGACGATTACAGCATCGCCGACATCGCGCTGTTCGCCTACGCCAGCCGCGCGGAAGAGGCCGGGTTGTCGCTGCAGGCTTACCCGAATTTCCGCGCCTGGGTCGCGCGGGTCGAGGCGCAACCAGGGTTCCTGGCGCAAATGCATCCCTACGCGATCGACCCGCATTCGTCGAACGAACTGCCCTGACCCACGGCTTTCGTCACGGGCGTACGCCACGACGGCAATGGCATACTCGGGGTTTTACGCTCCGAGAATCGTCCATGCGCCTTCTGCCCGCCCTCGCCTTCGGCACGCTGATGCTGCCACTGGCCGCCTACGCCGCCGACCCGCACTCCTACGCGCAGCCCGGCCAGGTGGTCGTGACCCATCTGGATCTCGACCTGAAGATCGACTTCCCGCAGCGCCGGCTCGATGGCCAGGCCACGCTCAAGCTGGACTGGAAGAGCCCGAAAGCCGCCTCGCTGGTGCTGGACACGCGCGACCTGAAGATCGCCAAGATCGACGCGCTCGCCGCCGACGGCAAGGCCACGCCGCTGAAATACATTCTTGCGCCGCGCGACAAGGAACTCGGTAGCAAGCTGACCATCGCCGCGCCGAAGCACCCGGCGCAGGTGCGCATCGTCTATACCACCTCGCCCGAAGCGTCCGGCCTGCAGTGGCTCACGCCGGCGCAGACGGCGGACAAGAAGCTGCCGTTCATGTTCTCGCAGTCCGAGTCGATCCATGCGCGCTCGTGGGTGCCGCTGCAGGATTCGCCGGCGATCCGCTTCACCTACGACGCCCACGTCACCGCACCGAAGGACGTGCGCGTGGTGATGAGCGCGATCAACGACGCGAAGCATCCGTTGAACGGCGACTTCAGCTTCGACCAGCCGCATCCGATCCCGTCCTATCTGCTGGCGATCGCTGCCGGCGACATCGCGGTGAAGGAAACCGGCCCGCGTTCGGCGGTCTACGCGGAACCCTCGGTGGTCGGCAAGGCCGCGCACGAGTTCGAGGACACCGAGAAGATGATCGCCACTACGGAAAAGTTGTACGGCCCGTACCGCTGGGGCCGCTACGACATCCTGGTGCTGCCGCCGTCGTTCCCGTTCGGCGGCATGGAAAACCCGAACATGACCTTCGCCACGCCGACGATCATCGTGGGCGACAAGAGCCTGGTCAGCGTGATCTCGCACGAGCTGGCGCATTCCTGGTCGGGCAACCTGATCACCGCCGCGTCGTGGCGCGACATCTGGCTCAACGAGGGCATCACCACCTACGTGCAGGGCCGCATCACCGAAGCGTTGTACGGCAAGTCGCTGGCCGACGAGGAGGCGCTGCTGTCCGCGCGCGCGCTGCAGAAGGAGATCGGCAAGATGCCGGCCAACTCGCAGAAGCTGGCACCGGACCCGCGCGGTGTCGGCGCCGACGATTCGCTGTCCGACGTGGCCTACGACAAGGGCTCGTGGTTCCTGCGCACGCTCGAACAACGCTACGGCCGCGAACATTTCGATGCATACCTGAAGAGTTACTTCGACCATTTCGCGTTCCAGAGCATCACCACCGAGCAGATGCTCGCCTTCCTCAGGCCGAACCTGATCGAGAAGTATCCGGGCAAGATGAGCTGGGACGAGGTGAAGGCCTGGGTCTACGGCGAAGGCATTCCGAAGGATGCGCCGCTGCCTGACTCGCCGCGCTTCAACGCGATCGACCGGGAACGCACGGACTTCCTCGCCGGCTCGCTCGCCGCCACGAAGCTCGACGCCAAGGACTGGAACACCCAGGAGTGGATGTACTTCCTGGACCGCCTGCCCGACGTCGCGCCGCTGGACAAGCTGCAGCAGCTCGACGCCGCATGGCACCTCACCGGCACGCCGAACGCGGAGATCGGCATGCGCTGGTACAGCCACGCGATCGCCGCCGGCGACAAGGCCGTCTGGACGGCCGCCGCCGAACACATGACGCGGATCGGCCGGCTCTACCTGACCACGCCGCTGTACAAGGCCTTCGTGAAAACACCGGAAGGCCTGGCGTATGCCGAGCAGGTCTACGCCAAGGCCAAGGCCGGTTACCACCCGCTGACGCAGCAGGTGGTGGAGTCGGTTTTTGCCTCGGCAAAAACTGCACACAAGCACTAGGCAAGCCGGTGCGATCCCTCCCCTGCCGAGCAGGGGGAGGGAGTGTTTCATGCCACGACCTCACCAAGAAACCATCATGCCTCCATCGACAAGCCCCACCACCCCGCTATGGAAGCGCATGCTGCTGCGCCGGCTGAAATTCCTCGCCTGGCTCGTCGCACTGCTGATGATCGTGCTGGGCGGCAGCTACCTGTTCGCACCGCAGTGGCTGCTGCAGGCGAACGTGAAGCGCGAGGCAATGGCGGCGCACCTGGACAAGCACTCGGTGCAGGCGGGCGACACGCGCTGGGTCTATTACGAGGGCGGCGATGGCCCGACCATCGTGTTGCTGCACGGCTTCGCCGCGGACAAGGAGATCTGGCTGAAGGTGGCGAAGCTGCTGACGCCGCACTTTCACCTGATCATCCCCGACCTGCCCGGCTGGGGAGAGTCGTCGCGCGTACCTGCCGCCAGCTACAACATCGACACCCAGGCCGCGCGCCTGGACACCTTCGTGCAGACCTTGCGCTTGCAGCGTTTCGTGCTGGTCGGCCATTCGACGGGCGGCGCCATTGCCGGCGTCTATGCCAGCGAACACCCCGAGCATGTCGCCGAACTGGCGCTGGTCGACGCGACCGGCCTGAAGAGCACGCCGAGCGCATTCGATCGCGAGGTGGAGGCAGGCAAGGATCCGTTCGTGTTCCACGATCGCGCCGGCTTCGTGCACGCCACCACGATGGCCTTCGAAAAGCCGCTCGACTTGCCCGGCCGCTTCGTCGACGTGCTGGTCGAACGCAACCAGCGCGATCACGACTTCATCGAACGCGGCTTCGACGAACTGCGCGATCCCTCGCAATATCTTGCCGTGCAGAACCGACTCGGCCAGCTGACCATGCCGGTGCTCGGCCTGTGGTGCCATGACGACCGGATCGTCGACATCTCTGCGCTGGACAGCCTGCGCAACGGCTTGACTGCCGCCAGCGCGATCAGCACCAGCACCATCAGCGGCTGCAACCACATGCCGATGCTGGAAAAGCCCGAGCAGACCGCGCAGATCCTCACCGGCTTCGCCTTGTCGCATTGAATCCCGGCCGCGCGATGCGTGCGGTGATCGCGACGGGATGCTGAATGGACCCGTGCGGCCCTGCCACGCCATTGTGAATTGCGCATGACAACATGGGAGAATGCGGGCCTGCTCCATGGCCTGGGGTGTCCATCTGCATGAAAAACGGAACCATGCAACAACCGATGAAGCAAAGTTTTCCACGCACTGTCGTGGATGCGATCGTGCGCATGTCCGCCACGCGCACGAACTACTGGGCCGAAGTCGGCGTGGATGCCGCCCTGGCCTTGCTGCTGGCGATCGAGGGCTGGCGACACCATGCCGGTGGTCCGCTGTCCGCGCTGCTGGCGTTCGGACTGGGCCTGCTCGCCTTCAGTTTCATCGAGTATTTCTTTCACCGCTGGATGTTCCACACGCGGGTGCCGTTGTTCGAGCAGGGGCACCGCACGCATCATGAGCAACCGCTCGGCTACGACTCGCTGCCGTTCTTCCTGCCGGCAGTGGTGCTGCTTGCACTGGCGGGCCTGTTCGCTCTGGTCATGCCGGTCGGCTTCGCGCTGATGCTGGCCGCCTCGATCACGCTGGGCTACATCATCTACGGGCTCAGCCACTTCATCATCCACCACGTCCGCTTCAAGCAGCCGCTGCTGCGACGCTGGGCTGGCGCGCACCACGTCCATCACTATCATCCGGACAGCAATTTCGGTCTCACCACGCCGCTGTGGGACGTGCTGCTGGGCACGCGCTACGTGCGGCAGCCGCGCAAGGGCTGAATGGCGAGAACACCGCTTTTTGTGGGAGCGACTTCAGTCGCGATGCCCTTCCCTCACCAGAGACAAGAGCATCGCGACTGAAGTCGCTCCCACAGCACGTCAATCGGCGACATCGGCGATCAGTCGGTCCAGTTCAGCCTTGAGGATCGCGCCGTGCACGCGCAGCCAGTCACGCTGCTCGCGCCAGCTCGGCAGCAGGTTTTCCACCTGGCTCCAGAATCTTGGCGAGTGGTTGCGCACCTTCAGGTGACACAGCTCGTGCACCAGCACGTAGCGCAGTGCGGCCGGCGGCGCCAGCGCCAGCGCCAGGTCCAGGTTGATGCGGTCGCGGGTGTCCAGGCTGCCCCACAGGCTCTTCATCGGACGGATCTTCAATGCCGTCGGCGCCAGCCCCAGCTGCGGCACGTAGCCGGCCAGCCAGCGCGAGACGTCGCGACGGATCAGCGATTCCAGGTGCGAGGCAAGCAGGCCGCGGGCGATCGGCAGTGCCCGGGTATGCGGGCGCGGGATCACCAGGGTCAGCCCGTCGGCATGCGCGTCGATCTTCGGGTAGGTACCTTCAGCCCAATCCAGCTCGACCAGCTCGCCACGCAGCGGAAAACTGCACGGATAGCCGACCCGCAGCGGCGGCAGCGGCTTGGCGATCAGGTTCAACTCGTCGAGCTTCTGCTCCAGCCAGTCGGCGTGGCTGCGCAGGAAGGCACTGACCTGGGCCGGATGGGTGCCCTGCGGATAGGACACCCGTGCACCCTTGGGCGTGACGGTAAGGCGCAGCCGGCGCGCGCGCGGATGGGCGGCCTTCTGCACCCGGATGATGCTGCCGCCCATCGTCGCCAGTTCCAGCCAATCGCCTTCCAGATGCTGCGCCATGATCCTGCCTGTTCTTGCCGGGCGGTTCCGATCAATCGGGAAATCCGGACGCCGACAGGCGACCGGACGCCCAGTATGGCGCGCCGGTCGGTGAAACGGGAATGGATTTCTCGTTCAGCTATCGGCCGGCCGCGGCAGGCCGAACCATTCCTCCAGCTTGCCCAGCAGCCGCTCCAGTTCCAGCGTCAGCAGGGCGAAACTGGCGTCCAGCTCGGCCTGGGCGTCCTGCTGGCTGTCGCCCAGCTCGTCCATCACCACGTCGAGGAACTTCAGCTTGCGGATGATCAAATCCTCGCCCAGCACGAAGCTGATCCGGTCGTCGAAGGTGAGACCCAGCATGAATACCTGCTTGCCGTTGCGCAGGTGTTCCTTGACCTCCTCGGCGTCCAGGTCCTGCCGGCGGCAGCGGGCGATCGCGCCGGTGGCGGTGGCCGGGTCGCGCAGTTCGCATTCGTCGCCGAGGGTCAGCCCGGCCGGCAGGTTGCCGGTGGAGAGCCAGTCGGTCATCAACACGCGCGGGCCTTCCTCGGGCGCCAGCGGCACCGCCGGGAAGCTGCCCAGTGCCTCGCGAATCTGGCTCAGCGCATTCTCGGCCGACTTGCGGCTGGAGGTGTCCAGCACCAGCCAGCCGTTCTTCTTGTCGACATAGGCGGACATGCGCGAATTGCGCACGAAGGCGCGCGGCAGCAGTTCGGTCAGCAGATCCTCCTTGATCCGCTTGCGCTCGCGGCCGCCGACCTTGCGGCCCTCTTCCTCGGCGATTTTCTGCACCTTGCGATGCAACTCGTCGTTGATCACGGCGGCCGGCAGCAGCTTGTCCTCGCCGCCGACCGTAAGCAGCGTGCACTGTTTCACCGCGTGCGTGAGTGGCTCGTTCTCACCGCGCCCGACCGGCGGCACGAAACCCTTGGTGAACATCTCCAGCGGTCCGCACGGGCGCAGGCGATGCTCGGCCAGCGCCTCGTCGAGGCGGTCGAGATCCTTGGCGACGGCGGGGGAAAAGCGGAACAGCGTAAGGTTGCGAAAGAACATTCGGTATCCGGATTTTGTGAGGCCCGTAGGCGAGATTTCAGCTCCCACCATCCGCCCTGAGCGTAGGCCTGGAAGGCCGAAGTCGAAGGCTGTCGCAGCGATGTCCTTCGACTTCGCCGCGCTACGCTCAGAGCTTGCCCCGGACTTGATCCGGGGACGAACGGTGGGGGTTCGTCTGAGGTTCGTGAAGGCTCGAAGTGATTGAGGTGATGGACACTCAGCGGCAGACTGCCGCCACCGCCGAGGCCACAGTGTCCAGGTTGTCCTGGTTGAGTGCCGCCACGCAGATGCGCCCGCTGTCGAGCGCGTAGATCGCGTGCTCGTCGCGCAGCCGATGCACCTGCGCCTTGCTCAGGCCGGAGTAGGAGAACATGCCGGCCTGCTTGTTGATGAAGCCGAAGTCGGGCGCGCCGAGCGCGGCCAGCTTCTCCACGAAACCGGCGCGCATCGTGTGGATTCGCCCGCGCATGCCACCCAGCTCCTGCTCCCAGCGCGCGCGCAGCTCGGTGCTGCCGAGCACGCCGGCGACCAGTGCCGCGCCGTGCGTGGACGGGCTGGAATAGATCGTGCGGATGGTCTGCTTGATCTTCGACTGCAACCGCGCGGCCTCGTCCCGGTCGGCGCCGACCATCGACAACGCGCCGACCCGCTCGCCGTACAGCGAGAACGACTTGGAGTACGAGTTGACGACCACGAACGCCTCGACTCCCGAAGCCTCCAGCAAGCGCACCGCGGTGGCATCGGCATCGGTGCCCTTGTCGAAACCCTGGTAGGCCATGTCGATGAACGGCAGCAGGCGCCGCTCCTTCAGCAGTTCGATCAGTTGCTGCCACTGCGCCGCCTCCAGGTCGACGCCGGTGGGGTTGTGGCAGCACGCATGCAGCAGCACGACGGTGCCCGGTTCCAGCTTGCCCAGGTCCTCCAGCATGCCGGTGAAATCCAGACCATGCGTGGCGGCGTCGTAATAACGATAGTCCAGCAGTTCGAAACCGGCTGTGCGGAACACCACGTGATGATTGCCCCAGCTCGGATGACTGATCGCGATCTTCGCGCCCGCGCCAGCCACCCGCTTCAGCAGATCGGCCGCCACGCGCAGCGCCGCGCTGCCGCCGATGGTTTGCGCGGTCGCCACGCGACCGGCAGCCAGCAACTGCGACTGCGCGCCGAACACCAGTTCCTGGGTCAGTCGGTTGTACGCGGCCAGTCCGTCGATCGGCAGATAGCCGCGCGGTTTCGCGGCGGCGGCCAGCGCCAGCTCCACCTCATGCACGGTCGGCAGCAGCGGAATGCGTCCCTGCTCGTCGACATAGATGCCCACGCCGAGGTTGATCTTGCCCGGCCGAGGATCGGCCACGTAGGTTTCGGTGAGGCCCAGGATCGGATCGCCAGGCGCCATTTCGACGGATGCAAAGTAGGACACGGCAGTTACTCGAAGGTGAAAGGGATGAATGGCTCAAGCGTGGGTGGCGGCGGTCTCACCCGCTGCGTCGGCGACCGGCCAGGCGCTCTGCACGCCGAGAAAATCGAACAACTGGCGGTCGGCCAGATGCGAAGGTGATACGCGGGTCAGCGCGCGGAAGATATTTTCGCTGCGGCCGGGCTGCTGGCGTTCCCACTCGGCCAGCATGCGCCGCACCGCCTGGCGCTGCAGGTTGTCCTGCGAGCCGCACAGGTTGCAGGGAATGATCGGGAACTCGCGCATCGCCGCGTACTCGGCGATGTCGCTCTCGCGGCAATACGCCAGCGGGCGGATCACCACGTGGCGGCCATCGTCCGAGCGCAGCTTCGGCGGCATCGCCTTCAGCTGCGCCTGGTAGAACATGTTGAGGAAGAACGTGGCAAGGATGTCGTCGCGATGATGGCCGAGCGCGATCTTGCTGACGCCGTTGGCCGCCGCCCACGTGTACAGTGCGCCGCGGCGTAGCCGCGAGCACAGGCTGCACATCGTCTTGCCGGCAGGGATCACCCGGGTCACCGTGCTGTAGGTGTCCTGTTCGATGATGTGGAATGGCACCCCGCGCGCGCCGAGGTAATCCGGCAGCACGTGTTCCGGGTAGCCCGGCTGCTTCTGGTCCAGGTTCACCGCGATCAGCTCGAAGCGGACCGGCGCCTTCGCCTGCAGTTGCAGCAGCAGGTCGAGCAGGGTGTACGAATCCTTGCCGCCGGACAGGCACACCATCACCTTGTCGCCGGCCTCGATCATGCCGAAGTCGCCGATCGCCTGGCCGACCTGGCGGCGCAGGCGCGCGGCCAGTCTGGCGGCCTCGTCGGCAGGCGTGCGGGTGGCTTCGGGCTGGGCGGACATGGCGGCCAATCGAACGGAGAGAACCCCATTGTAGCGGCTGGCCGCTCACCTTCCGTCGATGTCAAACGGCGCTAGACTAGGGAACTTTCCCTAACCGACGTTGTTGCCATGCAGGTTCAGGATCACGCCGAAATCGTTCATTTGCTCGCCGAGCTCCGGATGGAGCATCGCGACCTTGATTCGGCGATCGATCAGCTGGCCACCTCCATCGGCCGCGACGAGCTGCAACTGACCCGGCTCAAGAAGCGCAAGCTGCTGCTGAAAGACAACATCGCGCGGCTCGAGAGCAAGCTGATCCCCGACCTCGACGCCTGAATCCCGCGCCGCCCCGGACTTCCGATGAACCCAGCCACCCCGATCCGCCTGCACGACGACCACGTCGCGCTGGAACCGCTGAGCCTGAAGCATGTGCCGGCACTGGAAGCGGCCGCCGCCGACGGCGAGCTGTGGAACCTCGTCGTCACCAGCGTGCCGTCGCAGGGACAGGCACGCAGCTACGTCGAGAAGGCGCTGCAGGGTCAGGCCGAGGGACACATGTTGCCGTTCGCCATCCGCGAGCAGCACAGCGGCGAGATCGTCGGCAGCACCCGCTACTACGAAATCGACGCCGCGGTCCCGCGCCTCGCCATCGGCTACACCTGGTACGCCAAACGCTGGCAGAAGACCCATCTCAACACCGCCTGCAAACGCCTGCTGCTGGAACACGCATTCGAGACACTTGGCTGCGTGGCGGTTGCCTTCCACACCGACGTGTTGAACGAGGATTCGCAGCGCGCGATCGAACGCCTCGGCGCCCAGCGCGAAGGCGTGCTGCGCGCCCACCGACGCCGCACCGACGGCAGTTTGCGCGACACCGTGTGCTTCAGCATCCTGGCCGAAGAATGGCCGAACGTTGCGAACTGGCTGGACATGCGCCTGAGTCGGCTCGCCACTCCTACAGCAGGCGGTTGAACAGCCGGTCCAGCCGCGTGCGGCTCACGCGCCGCAGCAGTCTGCGCACTTCCACCGGGTAGCTTCGCGGGCTTTCGATTGCGTGGTAGTCGGCGAGCCGCGTGGCGTGCCGCTTCAGCGCGGTCCACTCCGCCTGATGTTTCGCCTGCAGCAGCCGCTCGGGGTCGCGCAGCACCAGGCCGTTTTCCAGATCCAGCGCCCACGCGCGCGGGTTGAGGTTGTTGCCGGTCAGCACGGCGATGTCGTCGTCGATGAACAGCCCTTTCAGGTGGTAGCTGTTGTCGCCATCGCGCCACAGGTGCAGGTTGAGTTGGCCGCTGTCGATGTGGCGGCGATGCGCCCGCGCGAAGCGGCGCAGGTTGTTTTCGTAGAGGTAAGGCAGCAGGCCGATCGTCTTGAACGGTTGTCCCGGCGGAATGTAGAAATCGTTGGCGGTCTTGTCGCCGACCATGATGTCGATGACGCAGCCACGTCGCAGCAACTGGCCCAGTACGACGCGCACCGGCCGCGGCAGGTTGAAATACGGTGTCAACAGGATCAGCTGCCGGCTCGTGCTGCGCAGCAAGTCCAGCAACGCCTCGTTGAGTGCGTTGCCGGTGCGGCCAAATCCCAGCAGTGGCGTCACCGCCACCTCACCATCGTTCAGCACGTCGTCTGGAACCTGGTAGGCGGCACGTTGCAGGTCCTGACGAAAATCGCGGATCGCCGGTTGCAACGCCTTCGTGGAGGGCACGTCGGCCACGTTCAGCCGGCGCACCGCATCGCTGCCGATGAGATGCCGCTCCACGAACGCCGCCATCGCATCGGCCAGTCCGCGATGTTGCAGCAGGTGATAGCGATCGAGTCGGTAGCGTCCATGCCGCGCCAGGTAGACATCGTTGAGGCTGGCGCCGCTGTACAGCACCGCGTCATCGATCACGAAACCTTTCAGGTGCAGCACGCCGAACAGTTCGCGGTTCTGCACCGGCACGCCGTAGATGTCGACGCCGGGGCCGAGCCGCTGCGCGTACTCGCGATACATTCCCGCGTTGCCGGCACTCTTCTGTTTTCCGATCAGGCCGCGCTGCGCGCGGTGCCAGTCGACGAACACCGTTATCTGCAGTGCCGGCTGGCGCGCCTTGGCCGCGTACAGCGCGTCAAGCACCTCCCGACCGGCATCGTCGTCCTGCAGATACAGCGTGACCATCACGATGCGCCGGCTGGCCAACGCAATGCGCCGCAGCAGCTCGCGCCGGAATGCCGCCGGATCGGACAATATGGCGATGGCGTCGGCCGGCACGGCAAAAAAAGGCAAACCGTCCAGCGAAGCGGATGTCTTCGGCCTGCGCCGAAAAGGCATCATGCGACGCGCCAGGCGCCCGGGTGTGCTGATCAACTTGTTCATGGCGACATCGGCGATACGACGGCGCCCATCATCGCAAACCCGCGCGGATGCGCCTAACGGCGCGCCTGCCCGCATGCGGCAACGCCGCCATCTGCATGCTTCCGCGCCGCAACCTCAGCCGCCGTGTACCGGGAACGTCTGCGTGCTGCCGGGCGCCGACCGCGAAGAAGGCACCGTTGACTGCGGTGTCGATGGCAGGTGACTGGCGCCGCACTGGTAGGCGCCCCACGGCTGCGAGCCGTCGGCGGGTTCCGCCAGTGGCTTGATGGTATCTGCGTGCATCTTGGCCGCTTCGTTGCGGGCCATGACTTCCAGCTCGTCGCGCACCTTGATGTCGTTGCGATCGACCGGGCCGACGTGATCCATCACCGACACGGTGACCTTGCCCAGGTCGCGGCAGCCGGCGACATCGCCGTTCCACGCCGTGCGCACGCCCTTGCCGGCACTGTCCAGGGTGATCCCCCAGCTGCAGCCGCCGAGCAGAAGGACGGGGACGAGTAACAACAGGGTCTTGCGCATGATGACTCCGTGGCAATGCGTTGGAAGGTGACAGGAAAAAGGCCGGGCGTTGCCGGCCCGGCCTCCATCCTAACGCGAGGATGTGCCAGCACGCTGTACGCACGCTGGCTGCACCCGAGGGCCTACTTCGCCGGTTTGCCGTCGGCGTCGATCACCTGCACCTCGCCAAGATTCAGCGCGCGCACCGGTGCCTCGATCTTGCTCAGGTCGCCCACGATCACCCAGGTCATCGCATCGGGCTTGACGATTTCCTTGATCGCCGTCTCGGCCGCGGCGGGGGTGACGGCTTCGAGGCGCGACTTCAGCGTCTGCACGTAGTCGTCCGGACGGTGGTACTGCACGATGCCGCTGATCGCGTTCAGTACCGCACTGGTGGTTTCGTAGCTGCCCGGCAAGGCACGGATGTGCTGGTCCTTGATCTTGGCGACCTCATCGGCGGTCAGTGGCTTTTTGCCGATCACCGCACGCGCCTCCTTCAGCACTTCGGCGGCCGACTCCGCGGTCTTGTCGGTCTGCACCGGCGCATAGAACAGGAACGGTCGCTGGCCCTGCGCGTTCATCAGGAAGCTCTGCGCGCCGTAAGCCCAGCGCTTGTCCTCGCGCAGGTTCATGTTGAGGCGCGAGGTGAAGGTGCCGCCGAACGCGCCGTTGGCCGTCAGGATGGCAAGGTTGTTCTCGGCCAGCGTCGACGGCGCGAGCAGTCCGGCGAGGATCAGCGATTGCGGCGCATCGGCCCGGTTGATCAGGAACACGCGCGGTTTGGCCTGTGCCGCGACCTTGGCGATGTTCTTGGTCGGGATGGCGCTGGCCGGGGCCTTCCAGTCGCCGAAGGCGGCGTTCAACTTCGGAATGATCTGCGCCAGCGTGGTGTCGCCGGCGACCAGGATCTTGACGTTGTCCGGCCGCAGCCAGTCGTGCTGGAACGCACGCAGGTCGGCCGCCGTCAGCGCCTTGATCTCGTCTTCGCTGCCCGAACCGGTGAACGGAATGCCATAGGCATGATGGCTGCCGTACAGCAAGGGTGGCAATGTGCGCAGGGCCAGGCCCATCGGCTGGGTCTTCTCCTGGGCGATGCCCGCCAGCCACTGGCCGCGCACGCGATCGATGTCCGCCGCCTTGAACGCGGGGTTGCGCACGACGTCGGCGAACAGCGCCAGCGAAGGTTGCAACTGGTCGTTCAACGCATCCAGCGAGGCCTCGCAAACGTCCAGGTCACAGCCGGTGCCGATGATGGCGCCAAGCCGCTGCCGGCGCTTGGCCACTTCGACCGAATCCAGGTCGCGCGTGCTTTCGCTCATCATCGCGCCGGTGAAGCTGGCGGTGCCCAGCTTGTGGCCCTGGTCGGCGGCGTAGCCCGAATCGAACAACAGCTCGACCTGGGTCACCGGGATGGTGTGACGCTCGGCCAGGATCACCTCGATGCCGTTGGCCAGCTTGCCGCGCTCGAGCTCCGGAAAGCTCAGCTCCGGGAAGCTGGTCACCTGCGGCACGCCGGTGCTGCGATCGAGCACGGACTTGCCCGTGGTGTAGGCGCGCGCCGCGGGCATGACCGGCTGCGGACGGTTCGGCGCCGCCCCCAGGGCTACGGCCTTTGCATCCTCGGCCGCCGGGTCGAAGCCCTTGCCGGCGGGCAATACGGTGAGCAGGTAGTCGCCCTTTTCCAGCCACTTGTCGGCCGCCGCCTTGACGCTGGCGACGGTGGCATCGGCGGAACGCTGCAGGTCCTTCTTGTACGCGCCCGGGTCGCCCCGATAGACCTGGCCCTCGGCCAGGATCACGGCCTTGCCGCCAAACCCGCCGACCTTCTCCAGCCCGCGCACGAAGCCGGCACGATTGGTCACCTTCGCCCGCTCCAGTTCATCCGCGGTCGGGCCGCTGGTGAGGAATTTCTTCAGCTCCTCGTTGATCACCGCCTCGACTTTGGCCGGGTCCACGCCCTGTTTCACGTCGGCCTGGATCTGGAACTGGCTGGCCAGCGCGAACTCGCCGATGCTGGCGGAGACGTCATCGACCAGCTTGTCCTGGTAGACCAGGCGCTGGTACAGCCGCGAAGTCTTGCCGCCGCCGAGCACGGTGGAGGCGAGGTCGAGCTGGATGGCGGCGTCACTGCCCAACTGCGGTACCACCCAGGTGCGGATGATGCGCGGCTGCGCCACGTGGTCGTGCTGCACGCCGCGCGTGGATGTCGCCAGAGGCGTGATCCAGGGCTGCTGGCGCGCCACCGGCGGGCCGGCGGGAATGTCGCCGAAATACTTCGCGGCCTTGGCCCGCGCCTGCGCCACGGTGATGTCGCCAGCCAGCACCAGGGTGGTGTTGGCGGCGCCGTAATTGCTGTTGAACCAGTGCTTCACGTCGCCGAGCGAGGCGGCGTTCAAGTCGGCCATCGAGCCGATCGTGTCGTGCTGGTACGGATGGTTGGCCGGGTAGGTGTGCGCCAGGATGTTTTCGTCGACACGGCCGTACGGGCGGTTTTCGCCCTGGCGCTTTTCGTTCTGCACCACGCCACGCTGGGTATCCAGCTCCTTCTGCCCGATCGCGCCGAGCAGGTGGCCCATGCGGTCGGACTCCATCCACAACGCCATGTCCAGCGCCGTGGTCGGTACCGTCTCGAAATAATTGGTGCGGTCGAACCAGGTGGTGCCGTTCATGTCGGTGGCTCCGGCCTTCTCGAACGGGCCGAAATAGGTGCCCTTGCGATTCTCCGAACCGGAGAACATCAGGTGCTCGAACAAATGCGCGAAACCGGTCTTGCCCTTGGGCTCGTCGGCCGAGCCGATGTGATACCAGATGCTCACGGCGACTACCGGCGCCTTGTGGTCCTCGTGCACCACCACGGTCAGTCCATTGGGCAGGGTGAAGCGGGTGTAGGCGATATCCGGAATCTGGCTCTTGGCCGTGGCGGTCGATGGCGCCGGGGCTGCCAGCGCGGGGATGCTGCCCGCGCCGAAAGCAAGAAGGCCTGCGACCAGCAGGGCGAGCGGTTTCTTTGTCACGGTGAACCTCCTGTTTCACGATTGAGTCCGCGCAGGCTAGCGGGCGCCCCCTGCGCCTCGCAAATGACTTGCGGCACGGGCGAGCCCGCCGCGCCCATGTCATGTCCGGCTGTCCGGCAGCGGGCGGCCGACTGTCCGCGGACAGTCGGCATGCGTCCCGCCATGGCCGACCCGACCGCTAAAAATCGCGGTTTTAAGGCCTTTTCGGAGGCTGGCACGCCGCTTGCTATCCGAGGATCACAGGGACTTTCCATCCTTCATCGGAGACGTGATCATGAAATTCGAAACCTTGATGTTGCGCGGCTTGTTCATCGCCTGCCTGGCCGTTTGCGGCCTGATCCTCGGCGCCATGGTGACGACCACCCCGGCCTCCGTGCAGCTGGCGGCCAACCACAGCGTCGGCGCGATCCTGCTGGCCGCTCCCAGCAGCTGCGCGCTCCCGCCGGACGGCGTGGTCTGCCCGCAGACCGGCGGCTGAGCATTCGACGAAATACCGCGCGGACACGCGATAATGGCCGGATGCTCCACGTCATCCTGTTCAATCCCGAGATTCCGCCGAACACCGGCAACGTGATTCGCCTGTGCGCGAACACCGGCGCCGCACTGCATCTGATCCGGCCGCTCGGCTTCGAGCTCGACGATGCACGCCTGCGCCGCGCCGGCCTGGACTACCACGAGTACGCCAGCGTCGCGGTGCATGACGACCTGGCCGGCTGCCTTGACGCGATCGGCATGCCGCGCGTGTTCGCCTTCACCACACGCGGCCGCGTCGCCCACGTCGATGCCCGCTTCGCCGACGGCGATGCGCTGCTGTTCGGCTGCGAAACCGCCGGGCTGCCGGGCGACGTGCTGGCGTCGATTCCCGCCGAACGACGCTTGCGCCTGCCGATGCGCCCGGACAGCCGCAGCCTCAACCTCTCGAACACGGTTGCCGTGGCCGTCTACGAAGCCTGGCGCCAGCTCGGCTTCACGGGCGCCGCAGAGGTCTGATCCCGGCCGGCGGGCTACAATTGCCTGATGAACGTCGCCACCCCCAATTCCTGGTTGCCGCAGCCGCTGCGCAAGCTCGCCGGCCGCGCACTGGAAACCGCGCTGAATCACATCCTGTCGCTCGATCCCGACACGCAGCAGCGGCTGGCCGTGTTGAACGGCCGCAGCGTGCAACTGCACCTGCGCGGCCCGGAAATCGCGCTGGCGGTGACCGTCGAAGACGCAAGCCTGCACGTGGGGCCGCCGCAAGAGGAGAGCCAGCTGCGCGTCGCCGCCACCCCCGGCAGCCTGCTGGCGATGATGTTCCGCCGCGACGACGATGGCATCGCCCCGGGCAAGGTGGAGATTGCCGGCGATGCCGAGCTGGCGCGTCGACTGGAGAAACTCGCCGGCAAGTTCGCCCCGGATTTCGAGGAAGCGTTCGCCCGCACCTTCGGCGACGTGCTCGGCGTGCCCATGGCCCGGGCCGTGCGCAACGGCCTGGCCCACGCCCGCGACACTGCCAGTCACCTCACCGAGGACGGCGCCGACTGGCTACGCGACGAGGTACGCGTGGCAATGGCGCCGGGCGAGGTCGATGGTTTTCTTGACGGCGTGGACGAACTGCGCGAACGCAGCGAGCGGCTGGAATCGCGCGTGCAACGGCTGCGGCAGCGCGTGCAAGGCAACGCCGCGTGACGCCGCTGAAGGTGGTACCGCGCCTGTTGCGGGTGGCTTCGGTGCTGCTGGCGTACCGGCTCGACGAACTGGTCGACGCCGCCCACCTGTACCGCCCGCTGAAACTGCTGCGGCCGCTGGTGGCGCGTCCGCGCGTCGACATCACTGGCCTGGCGCGCGGCGCGCGCCTGCGTCATGCGCTGACCGAACTCGGGCCGATTTTCGTCAAGGCCGGCCAGGTGCTGTCCACCCGCCGCGACCTGATACCGGCCGATATCGCCGACGAGCTCGCACTGCTGCAGGACCAGGTCGCGCCGTTCCCCGGCAGCGAGGCGCGCACCATCGTCGAGCAGGAATTGAAACTACCGATTGGCCGTCTATACGCCCGGTTCGACGAAACACCGCTGGCGTCCGCGTCGATCGCACAAGTGCATGCCGCCACCCTGCACGATGGCCGCGAGGTGGTGGTGAAGGTGTTGCGTCCAGGCATCGACGCGCAGATCGCCCGCGACGTGAAGCTGCTGCGCTCGCTCGGCGAGCTGGCCCAGCGCTGGCACCCGAACGCCGACAAGATCCGCCCGCTCGACGTGGTCGCCGAAGTCGAGAAGATGCTGGAAAACGAGCTGGACCTGCAGCGCGAAGGCGCCAGTGCCAGCCTGCTCAAGCGCAACTTCGCCAGCGGCGTGGACTTGTACGTGCCGGCGGTGCATTGGGAGCTGACCAGTGCGCGCGTACTGACACTGGAGCGCGTGCACGGCATCAGCTCGGACGACATCGCCGCGATCGATGCCGCCGGCCTCGACCGCAAGGCGCTCGCCGTCAAGGGCGTGCGGGTGTTCTACGAGCAGGTGTTTCGCGACAACTTCTTCCACGCCGACGCCCACCCCGGCAACATCTGGGTCGATCCCTCGCGCACCGGCGAGCCGCGCTTCATCGCGCTGGATTTCGGCATCATGGGTTCGCTGCCCGAGGCCGACCAGTACTGGCTGGCGCAGAATTTCATCGCGCTGTTCGAACGCGACTACGCGCGCATCGCCAAGCTGCACGTGGATGCCGGCTGGATGCCCGCCGAGGTGCGACTGGACGAACTGGAGGCCGCGGTACGCACGGTATGCGAGCCGTACTTCACCCGCCCGTTGTCGCAGATCTCGCTGGCCGAGCTGGTGGTGAAGCTGTTCCAGACCGCCCGCCGCTTCGAGCTTACCCTGCAGCCGCAACTGATCCTGCTGCAGAAGACCCTGCTCAACATCGAAGGCGTCGGCCGCATGCTCGACCCGGAGATCGACATCTGGGCAGTGGCGCATCCCGTCTTGAAGCGCATCCTGCGCGAGCGCTACAGCCCGCTGCGCACCCTGCGCGAAGTGCGCAAACGACTTCCCGAATGGCTGCACGAGGCTCCGCAATTCCCCGGTCTGGTACGCGACGCGCTGCGCCAGGTCGGCCGTGGCGAGCAGCGCACGGCGAGCGACCCACTGGCCCTGAAGCTGCAACTGGACAGCGCGCGTCGCCAGCACAAGCTGATCGCCTGCAGCCTGCTCGGCAGCACGCTGCTGATCGCGGCAGTGCTGCTGTGGACGCTGGCACCGCAGCACGGCATCTGGCCACCCGCATGCTCAGGCGTCGCCGGCCTGCTCGCGTTCGCGGTCGGCTGGCCACGCTCGCGCTGACCGCCCCGCTCCACGGTGGGAGCGACTTCAGTCGCGATACTTTTTGCTCGACTTGCCGGGCGAGGCATCGCGGCTGAAGCCGCGCCCACAGACCGCGCCGCCATTGCCTGACAGACAGACACGAATGATCGACATCCTCTACCAGAACGACGCACTGATCGCGGTGAACAAACCCGCGAACCTCGCCGTGCACCGCTCGAAGATGGTCGGCAACGCCGAGGAGTTCCTGATTGATCTGCTGCGCGAGCAGGTGGGCGACAACGTGTACCTGGCGCATCGACTCGACCGCGCGACCAGCGGCGTGCTGCTGGTCGCGCGCAGCAAGGAGGTCGCCGCCGCGCTGGGCGAGCAGTTCATGGGACGATCGGTGCACAAGCAATATCTGGTAGTG
Source organism: Rhodanobacter sp. T12-5 (assembly GCF_008329435.1). GTDB lineage: Bacteria > Pseudomonadota > Gammaproteobacteria > Xanthomonadales > Rhodanobacteraceae > Rhodanobacter. The sequence continues at coordinate 102,188 of NZ_NPKN01000001.1, read as the reverse complement.
GTCCGCGGCTGGCCCGACCCGGATGAAGGCCTGATCGATTACCCGCTGCCCGGCTCGCGCGAAACCGGCCCGCGCCGCGAGGCACGCACGCACTACCGCCAGCTGGCCACGATCGAGGTGCCGATCGAACTGGGCCGCTACCCGCAGCAACGCTATGCCCTGCTGCTGGCCGAACCGGCGAGTGGCCGCTTCCGCCAGATCCGCAAGCACCTGGCGCATATCCATCACCCGGTGATCGGCGACTGCCAGCACGGCCGCGGCGATCACAACCGGCTGTACAAGCAGCACTTCGGTTGCCACCGGATGCTGCTGCACGCGTGGCGGCTGCGTTTCGCCCATCCGCTGACCGGCGCGGCGATGGAGGTCGAGGCGCCGCTGGACGATGCGTATGTCGGGTTGCTTCAGCGCTTCGGCTGGACCTTGCCAAACGTCACTCCCATGCAGGAGCGGCTTCAGCCGCGATGCTTTTGACTGATGGATCGGAGAGCATCGCGGCTGAAGCCGCTCCTACGGATTCGTGCCATCCCCTACACTTCCCCGCATGCTGACGATCAGCCGCACTCTCTCTCTGCCCGAATCCGAACTGGTCGAACGCTTCCTGCGCGCCGACGGCCCCGGCGGACAGCACGTGAACCGCACCGAGAGTGCGGTGGAGCTGCGTTTCGACGTCCTCAACTCGCCATCGCTGCCCGAGGAGGTTCGTGCGCGATTGCTGGCCCGGCGCGACCGTCGGCTCACCGCCGAGGGCGTGCTGGTGATCCAGGGCCGGCGCTTCCGCGACCAGGCGCGCAACCGTGACGACGTGCGCGAGCGGCTGGCCGAACTGATCCATGGCGTGCTGCTGCCACCGAAGAAACGCGTCGCCACCCGACCGACACGCGCCTCCAAGGAACGCCGGCTGGCCGGCAAGCAGCAGCGTGGCCGGATCAAGCAGAACCGTTCGCGCAAGCCGGATCTCGAATGAGCCGGCATCTGTTCACTCCCACCCAGTTGCCGAAGCGGATGCCCCGTCTGCGCGACGGCTGGCAGCGCCGCATTTGTCGCAGCGTGCTGCGCCTGTGCGGCTGGAGTCTTTCAGGTGAATTCCCGAATACGGCGAAACTGGTGCTGATCGCCGCGCCGCATTCGTCCTGGTGGGACGGCGTGTGGGGCCTGCTGATCAAGGTTGCGATCGGTGCCGACGTGCACTTCATGGCCAAGCAGGAGCTGTTCCGCGGGCCACTCGGCGGCCTGCTGCGTCGACTCGGCGGCATGGCGATCGACCGCGGCGCGGCCAAGGGCGTGGTCGAGCAGATGGCCGACCAGTTCCGCCAGCGCGATGCCTTCTGGCTCGGCATCGCGCCGGAAGGCACGCGCAAGCCGGTGGCCCGCTGGAAGAGCGGCTTCTGGCACATCGCCCACGATGCCGGCGTGCCGGTGTTCCCGGTCGCCTTCCACTACCCCGACAAGACCATCCAGCTCGGCCCGCTGTTCGACACCAGCACCGACATGGAGGCGGACATTGCCCGTCTGCGCGCGTGGTACGCGTCGTTCAAGGGCAAGCATCGCGACGTGTAGGATCCCCATCACTCCCGGTTCATCCGGTCTGGATTGGCCTGCGCATGCTGCTGAGCCGGCAAGGCGCCGGCCGTGACGCGCTACCGGCTTTGCCGCCGCCTTTCGCCTATGCGCGCTCACCAACGTGCTCAGTCCGAAGGTGGCGCTGTTCTACCTTGCCTTCCTGCCGCAATCCGTCTCGCTGCACGCGGCGCATGCGCAACTCGGCTTGCCCTGCTGCAACGCAAGCCGAGCATCGGGCTGTGGATGGACCGTGCCTGCGGCACCGCGCTTCGTTCGTCTACCGCTGCGAATGCCCCGGATCGTCGTAGTCGCGATGTGTCAGCAGGCCGGGGCGGACCAGGTCGACGAAGGCGCGTGCCTCGGCGCTCAGGAACTTGCCCTTGCGCATCACCACGCCGTAGCTGCGCTGCGGGAAATACCGTTTCATGTTGCGCACGGCCAGTCGTGTGTGGTCGGCCTCGGTGATGCAGATGCCGGTGACGATGGAGATGCCCATGCCCATCGCCACGTATTCCTTGATCACGTCCCAGCCGCCGACCTCGATCGCCACGTGGTATGGCACCTGGCGCTGCTGGAACACCAGGTCGACCAGCCGATACGTGGACAGACGCTGCGGCGGCAGGATCAGGCCATACGGCGAGATGTCCTCCAGGGCAATCTTCTCCTGCGCCGCCAACGGATGGTCCAGCGGCATGATCAGCATCGGGTCGTAGTGGCGCAGCGGCGCCCAGGCGATGTCATTGGGCACGTCCAGCATCGAGCCGACCGCGAAATCGGCGGCATCAGCGCGCAGCAGCGCCAGGCCATCCTTGCCGGTGACGTTGGCCAATTGCAATTGCACGGCCGGAAAGCGTTCGCGGTAGCGGCGCACCAGATCGGGTAGCAGGTACTGGATGGTGGAAGTGCCCGCGGCGATGACGAGGCGGCCTGCTTGCAGACCCTTCACCTTCGCCTGGAAATCGCGATCCAGGGTATCCCAGCCTTCGACCAGCGGCCGCGCCAGTTCGTAAAGTGCCTCGCCGGCATCGGTGAGGTTGACGCGGCGGCGGCGACGTTCGAGCAGGCTTGCCCCCAGCTCCCGCTCCAGCGCCTGCAACTGCAGGCTGATGGTGGGCTGCGACAGATAAAGCGCCTCGGCCGCACGGGTCAGCGTACCCAGTTTCACCACGCTGACGAAGGCCCGCAGTTGCTTGTGACGATTGCCCTTGTAATAGAAACGGCCGCCCGCGTCGTCGGCGCGCTCAACGGCATCGCGCTTTTTTGTTGTGCTGCGGCGCGGTTTTTTGGGCTTGTTCATCGCACCAACCGGGATTTTCATCGAGCTATTTCATGTAGTTGGATATTACATTGACTATGCTCATAGTAATGATTGAAACATTCGCTTTGTCAAATATACGATCTTCGGTCTAGCTTCGAGTCATCCCGACACGGAGCGAACGCATGGCAGTCCCGCAGGAAAAACTCGGTATCGGCAGCCTTGAGGTGCATGCCGATCACGCTGGCTACGAAGGCATCCTGAGCCCCGCGGCGCTGGCTTTCCTGGCACGGCTGCATCGTCAATTCGACGCCACCCGGCGACGTCTGCTGCAGGCCCGGCGCGAACGCCAGACAGGGTACGACGCCGGCGGCCTGCCGGATTTCCGCGCCGATACGCGGGCGATCCGCGAGTCCGACTGGACGGTGGCGCCAATCCCGGCCGCGCTGCGCGACCGCCGCGTGGAGATCACCGGCCCGGTCGAGCGCAAGATGCTCATCAACGCGTTGAACTCCGGCGCGAAGGTGTTCATGGCCGACTTCGAGGATTCCTCGGCACCGACCTTCGCGAACCAGCTCGACGGCCAGGTGAACCTGCGCGACGCCGTGAACGGCACGATCGAATTCCGCTCGCCCGAGGGCAAAAGCTATCGCGTCAACGACAACCCGGCCGTGCTGATGGTGCGTCCCCGCGGCTGGCACCTGCACGACAAGTTCTTCATCGTGGACGGCGAGCCGATGGCCGGCGCACTGGTGGACTTCGGCCTGTTCGTGTTCCACAACGCCCGCATGTTGCACAGCCGCGACCGCGGCCCGTACTTCTACCTGCCGAAGCTCGAAGCGATGGAGGAAGCCGCGCTGTGGGAGGCGGTAATGGCCGCGGCGGAGGACGAGTTGCAGCTGCCGGTCGGCACGATGAAGGCCACCGTGCTGATCGAAACGCTGCCGGCGGCGTTCCAGATGCACGAAATACTGCACGCACTGCGCCGCCGCGTGGTCGGCCTCAACTGCGGTCGCTGGGATTACATTTTTTCGTACCTGAAAACCCTGCGCGGCCATCGCGACCGCCTGCTGCCGGAACGCGGCCAGGTGCAGATGACCGCGCCGTTCCTGAAGGCGTACTCCGAACTGCTGATCCAGACCTGCCATCGCCGCGGTGCGTTCGCGATGGGCGGCATGGCTGCGCAGATCCCGATCAAGGGCGACGAGGCGGCAAACGAAGCCGCGCTGGCCAAGGTGCGCGCCGACAAGTTGCGCGAAGTGCAGGCCGGCCATGACGGCACCTGGGTGGCACACCCGGCGCTGGTGCCGGTGGCGCAGCAGATTTTCGACGAGTACATGCCGGCACCGAATCAGCTGAGCGTGTTGCGCAACGACGTGCAGACGAGCCGCGAACAACTGCTCGCCGCGCCGAACGGCACCATCACCCGCGCCGGCTTCGACAACAACGTCGAGGTCTGCCTGCGCTATACCGCCGCCTGGCTGGACGGCCTCGGCTGCGTGCCGATCCATCACCTGATGGAAGACGCAGCCACTGCCGAGATCGCCCGCGCGCAGCTGTGGCAGTGGTTGGACCACGGAGATCTCGAATTCCCCGATCACGCACCGATCGATTTTGCCCTGTTCGACCATGCGGTCGCCGCACACACCCATCGCCTGCGCGGCAGCCATCACCCCGGCGCCAACCGCGCCGACGATGCCGCCGCCCTGCTCGGCGCGATGACCCACGCCGACACGCTGGGCGACTTCCTCACCCTGCCCGCCTACGAACGACTCGCCTGACCGCGCGACCAACCCCGTGGGAGCGGCTTCCGCCGCGACAGGAGCATCGCGACTGAAGTCGCTCCCACAGACACCTTTCGCCACGGAGCCACGCCATGAAGACCAACCTGCCCACCGCCGAACAGATCACGCTGGACTGGAACAACAACCCCCGCTGGGCCGGCGTCCAGCGCAACTACTCCGCCGATGACGTGGCACGCCTGCGCGGTACGGTGACGGTCGAACACTCGCTGGCTCGCCGCGGCGCCGAGCGGTTGTGGAAGTCGCTGCACAAGGAGGACTTCGTCAATGCACTGGGCGCGCTCACCGGCAACCAGGCGATGCAGCAGGTCAAGGCCGGCCTGCAGGCGATCTACCTCAGTGGCTGGCAAGTCGCCGCCGATGCCAACGTGGCCGGCGAGATGTATCCCGACCAGTCGCTGTACCCGGCCAACTCGGTACCGCTGGTGGTCAAGCGGATCAACAACACCCTGCTGCGCGCCGACCAGTTGCATCATGCCGAAGGCAAGGACGACTGCGACTGGCTGGTGCCGATCGTGGCTGACGCCGAGGCCGGCTTCGGCGGCGTGCTGAACGCGTTCGAGCTGATGAAGGCGATGATCGAGGCCGGTGCCGCCGGCGTGCACTTCGAAGACCAGCTCGCATCGGTGAAGAAGTGCGGCCACATGGGCGGCAAGGTGCTGGTGCCCACCCGCGAGGCGGTCGACAAGTTGAACGCCGCGCGACTGGCCGCCGACGTCGCCGGCGTACCGACCCTGATCGTGGCGCGCACCGATGCCGACGCCGCCGATCTTTTGACCTCGGACATCGACGCCAACGATCGCCCGTTCATCACAGGCGAGCGCACGGTCGAGGGCTTCTATCGGGTGCGTCCAGGCCTGGATCAGGCGATCAGCCGCGGTCTCGCCTACGCGCCGTACGCCGACCTGGTCTGGTGCGAAACCAGCAAGCCGAATCTCGACGATGCGCGCAAGTTCGCCGAGGCGATCCATGCGAAATTCCCGTGCAAAATGCTGGCGTACAACTGCTCACCCAGCTTCAACTGGAAGCAGAACCTCGACGACGCCACCATCGCCAACTTCCAGAAGGAACTGGGTGCGATGGGCTACAAATTCCAGTTCATCACCCTTGCCGGTTTCCACAGCCTGAACTACGGCATGTTCGACCTCGCGCACAACTATGCCCGCCGCCAGATGAGCGCGTTCGTCGAATTGCAGGAAAAGGAGTTCGCCGCCGCCGATCGTGGCTTCACCGCGGTGAAGCATCAGCGGGAGGTTGGCACCGGCTATTTCGATGCGGTGACCCAGGCGATCCAGCAGGGTCAATCCTCGACCACCGCCCTGACCGGCTCCACCGAGGAAGCGCAGTTCAAGCAAGCGTCAGCGGCCTGAATTTGCAACGGTTTGCCGATTGGGGATTGCTCGTTCTGTGGGCACGACCATCGCGCCAAGGGACGGGATTGTCACATGGCAGAAACCACCGGGATGCCTGTCCGGGCAGTGACTGACGCATCCGCGTCGGTGGTCGCAACCAGCTGGTTGCGACCACCCTCCTTGGCCCTATACAGCGCAGCATCGGCATCACCGAACAGCTGATGCAGCTGATGGCCGGAGATGTCACTGCAGGCAAGGCCAAAGCTGGCGGACACCGCGATCGTGTTCTGCGCATCCAGGATCAACGGATTCTCGATCAGCTGGCGACGGATGCGGCTGGCGACTTCGATGCCCTGATCGCGCGAGCAGGCCGGCATCAGGATGCCGAACTCCTCGCCGCCGAGACGACCGAATACGTCGGATTCGCGCAACTCGCTCCGACAGATAGTCACCGTGTGACGCAGTACTTCGTCGCCGGCCGGATGCCCATGCGTGTCGTTGACTCGCTTGAAGTGATCCATATCCAGCACCACCAGGCAGACCTCCGCGCCGGTCCTATGCAATCGCCGCACGACCCTTCCGGCTTCGTCGAAGAAATATCCGCGATTGAACGCTCCGGTCAGGCCGTCATGCCGTGCCATCTGCCGAAAGCGCAGCTGCGAGCGCCTGAGCCAGAACATGGCACTCATGATGAAGGCGAGCATCGCCAGCAGCAGCGCGATGAGCAGGTGGCTGGTTTCCTGTGCCTGACTTGCCAGCGCCTGGCGCAGCTCGAGAATCCGGTTCTGCTTGCCCAAGGCGTCGAGCTTCATTTTCTTGGACAAGACATTCTGCTTGACCATCTGGTAGGCCAAGGCGCGTGTCTTGGCATCGTCCATGCCGGCCTTGTATTGGACTACGTACTTTTCATAGTAACTCAGCGCCAGATGATCATTGCCGGCCCGCTTCCCGATTTCGTAAAGCAGTTCGTAAGCTACCTGCAGCGGCCAGGTAAAACTGCCAGGATCGCTCGCTGCCACCGCAGCCAGCGCTGCCCGTCTCGCATCAGCGTCGTTGCCCAGTTTCGCGTAGGACTGTGCGAGGCTGACATGGAGATCGGCAATATGCGGCTGGAAACCGGATCGAAGGATGCTCGGCTCGATGCTTTTCAGCAGGGCAATCGCCTGGTCCGGGTGACCCTCCTCTTTCAGAAAGTCCGCACGAGTAAGACGCAGCGTGTTGGCGAACACTGCCTGTTTGTCGGCAAGACACACGGCAATGGCTCGAAGGAGTCCGGGATCATTCGATGAAAGCGTAATCATCGCGTTGAACTTGTAGGAATAATTCCCGCATCGGTTTTCGGGAGATGCCCTTTCAGGATCCAGCTGCTGCGCGTACTTCAAGGCCTGATCGGACTCTCCCGCCAAGCCAAGCATCTGCACGATCGCACGCAGAGCCTGTGCATGAGCGGCGCTGTCAGTGACCCCCGGCAGATCGACCATCAACGTATTGGCCAACTTGAAGGCTTCTTCGTAATGATGATTGATCGCCAGATTGGTGATCAGCTTCGCGGTTGCCCGGGTCGCCAATGCCGCATCGCCCGAATGATCAATGACGTCGCGCAGAAGGGGGGCGGCCCTGTCAAAGCTCCCATCGAGGCTTGCCTGATAGGCGTCCAGATACCGCAGGTGCCATCGTTGCGCCGGGGTAAGTTGGCGCTCCTCCTCATGAAGCTGTTTGAGAGCGGCAGCGACGCGTGCGTGATCGGTTAGCTGGAATTTTTCAACCTGAGCAAGCAGGAGTGCTGGGCCAGCTGGGTCAGAAGTCGCGGCCGCGGCGCTGCCGACGGCAACGCCGAGAAGCGCCCCCATCATAAGGACGCGCCTCGCGAAGCAAACTGACGCGGAACATTTCATGTACCGACCGGAAGGTTATGGGTTTGCCGCTACGTTGAATCTGCACCATTCGTCAAGATTTAACCAATTTCTTCGGTGGCTTTATCGTCGCCATCAAACCCGGTCTGACCATTTCCGTCATGGTCGCCGTCGCTGTCATGGTCGTCGTGCCCGCCGCCGTCATTGTTGTTCACGTGATCAGGTGTCTTGACGTCCCTGTGGCCAAGTTCCTTCATCAAGTGGCCTCATCGCCCGAGATGACCGCCTGTTTGAGTGCGTCGCTAGCCTGGAGTGAAAGCCGATCCGGAATGTCATCCGGGTTCGGCAAATGCTCGGTGACTACGGTTGCGCCGGCGGCACCAGCGCGATCACCAGCCAGCCCGGGCGCGGCTCAAGTTCGCGCTTGGTCGAAGCGACCCGCAGCTGGCCCTTTTCCTCCACACCGAACATCAGCACCGTGTTCGAGCCGTATTGCTCGATGAAGTGCGGCCAGTCGAAGGTCACCGTGAGCCGGGTCGACTTGATCCGCCAGCCTTGCGCGAGCATGTCGGCAAAGCGGCCGTGGGTCATATCCTCGTCGAACAGCGGCGGCGCCAGCAGAGTGCCGGCGAGCGCGGCGCGAGCGGTGTTCTCCTGCGGGGTCAGGTTGCGCAGCCGATACACCCGCTCGCGCCCGAACTCCTGGCGATAGTGCACGCAGGCCAGCGAATTGCGTTCGCGATGCGTCGACACCGCCAGCAGGCGGCCGATTCCCGTGAGATCCAGATGACGCTCGGCATGCGGTGAGGCCGGATTGCCGAAAAACGTGGCCAGGCCTTCCATCCGCGCCTGGCGAATACCGTCCCAGTCGTCATCGGCCAGCACCACGCGGAAGCCGGCCTCGTGCAACGACTTGCCGATCGCGCGGGCCACCTGGTCGGAACCGAAGATCAGCACGCCGCGCGGCTCCGGTTCGGCCACCTTCAGCCAGATCGCCAGCGGCCGCGCGGTGGCGCTCTGCAGGATCACCGTGCCGATGATCAAGGTGAACACCAGCGGCACCAGCGCGTCGGCACCGGCCACGCCGAGCTGGTCCAGGCGCAGCGCGAACAACGCCGACACCGATGCCGCCACGATGCCGCGCGGTGCCACCCAGCCGATCAGGGCGCGCTCGCGCCAACTGAGGCTGCTGCGAAAACTGGCAATGGCCACCGTCACCGGCCGCACCACCAACTGCGCGATCACGAACAGCGCGATGCCGGCACCCAACATGCCATCCGGCAGCGGCCAGTGCAGCCGCGCCGCGAGCAGGATGAACAGCAGCGACACCAGCACCGTGGTGAGGCTTTCCTTGAAATCGAGGATGTCGTCGATGTGCACGCCGCGCAGGTTGCCCAGCGCAATGCCCATGATCGTCACCGTCAGCAGGCCCGATTCGTGGGTGAGCGTGTTCGAGATGCTGAAGGCGAACAGCACGGCGGCCAGCACGGCGTAGTTCTGCAGGTATTCGGGGATCATCTGATGACGCAGGAAAAACGCCATCAGCCACGCCGACAGCGCGCCGGTCACCACGCCGCAGCCCACCGTCGCCACGAAGATGCCGAGGGTGTGGCCCTCCTGATGCGAGACGATCGCCTCGTAGATAAGTACGGCGAACAGCGCGCCCAGCGGGTCGATCACGATGCCTTCCCAGCGCAGCGTGTTGGCGATGCGCGCATTCGGCCGCAAGGTGCGCAGCATCGGCGCGATCACCGTCGGCCCGGTCACACAAGCCAGTGCGCCGAACAACAGCGCGATCGGCCACGCCAGGCCGGCGACGATGTGGGCGGCCCATGCCAGCAGCAACAGCGAAGCGACAGCTCCATAGCTGACCAACCCGCGCACCGCCTTGCCGATCCCCGGCAAATCATGGAAGCGCAAGGTCAGGCTGCCCTCGAACAGGATCAGCGCCACCGCCAGCGACACGATCGGAAACAACAAATCGCCCAGCAGCTTGTCCGGATCGAGCAGCCCGGTGACCGGTCCGAGCACGATGCCGGCCAGCAGAAGAAAGACGATCGCCGGCAGTTTGACCCGCCACGCCAGCCATTGCGCCAGGAAGCCGATCATCAACATGCCGGCGAGCATCAGGCCTAGCTCGATAGTCATCGCAGTCCCTGGAAATACAAGACCGCTATCGGAGCATGTGTCGACGCCGGCGTCCAGCCGGCGCGCGAACGCCTCAGCGTCGCCGATACTGCAGCGCCTCGGCCAGATGCTCGCGCTCCAGCAGCGCGGCACCGCCATCGATATCGGCGATCGTGCGAGCGACCCGCAGCACGCGGTGATAGGCCCGAGCGGAGAGGCCCAGCCGCTCCAACGCATTCTCGAACCAGCGCCGCTCGGACGGGCCAAGTGCGCAGTCGCGCTCCAGTTCGCGCGTGCTTATTTCGGCGTTCGGGCGACCGGCGCGCATCAGCGCATGGCGCCGCGCGCCCAGCACGCGCGCGCGTACCGTCGCGGAATCCTCGTCGCGCCCGCTGCGTGGCGATCCGAGGTCGGCCAATGGCATCGACGGCACTTCCACACAAAGATCGATGCGATCGAGCAACGGGCCGGAAATGCGCGCGCGATAGCGCTGGATCTGATCGGGCGTGCACTGGCAGCGCTGGCGCGGATCACCCGCGTAACCGCAAGGACACGGATTCATTGCCGCCACCAGCTGGAATTGCGCCGGAAAGGTCGATTGCCGCGCCGCCCGCGAAATCAGGATCTGGCCCGATTCCATGGGCTCGCGCAGCACCTCCAGCACGTGTCGGCTGAATTCGGGCAATTCGTCGAGGAACAGTACGCCATTGTGCGCCAGCGAAATTTCACCCGGGCGCGGATACGATCCGCCGCCGACCAGCGCCACCGCCGATGCCGTGTGATGCGGCGAACGAAACGGTCGCCGCCGCCAGCGCGCCAGATCGGTTACCTGGCCGGCCACCGACAGCACCGCGCAGGTCTCCAGTGCCTCCGACTCCGACATCGGCGGCAGGATCCCGGGCAGGCGTTCGGCGAGCATGGTCTTGCCGGTCCCCGGCGGGCCGATCAGCAGCAGGTGATGACCGCCGACCGACGTAATCTCCAACGCACGACGCGCCTGCAATTGTCCACGCACATCGCTCAGGTCCGGTCCGTCGTCCGCACCGCCGTCACCGGGCAGGCCGACCGGCGCGGAAAGTTCATCGGCTCCGCGCAGCCATCCGCACACCTCCGCCAGCGTGTCGGCTACCCGCACATCCACATCCGAGACCAGCGCGGCTTCCGCGGCGTTCTCACGCGGCACCACCACTCGTCGGCCGCGCGCACGCGCGCGCAGCAATGCCGGCACCACGCCGGATACGCTGCGCAACGCACCGGTCAGCGCCAGCTCGCCGAGAAATTCACAATCGTCCAGCTTCTCGCGCGGCACCTGGCCGCTGGCGGCAAGAATGCCCAGCGCGATCGAGAGATCGAAACGGCCCCCGTCCTTGGGCAGTTCGGCCGGCGCCAGGTTCACCGTGACGCGGCGACCGGGATATTCGAAAGCCGTGCTCTGGATCGCCACACGCACACGATCGCGCGCCTCGCGCACCGCGGCCTCGGGCAGACCGACGATATTCGTGCACGGCAAGCCGCCGGAGAGATGCACCTCGACCACGACCTGCGGCGCGGCGATCCCTTCCTGGGCGCGACTGAGGGTGACCGCAAGACTCATGCGGCGTAAGGGCGATGGCGCATGGTGGAGGGGGCGCTGACAGGCACGGACATCGAGCGGCTCCATCAGCGACGCTGAATAAATAACCGCCTCCGATCGTTCTCGGGGTGAGGGTGACGGATCGGAGGCGGCTCCCGGGAGGTGGTTGTCACGAACCCGTGCGGGCAGACACCGTGGCTTCGAGCTCGGCCACGCGTCGCTCCAATTCGTCGACCTTGGCACGGGTACGTGCCAGTACCTGGGTCTGGACTTCGAATTCCTCGCGGGTGACCAGTTCGAGGCGGCGCAATCCTTGCGCCAGAACATCCTGGAAGTTGGTTCGCAAATCCTGATGCGCCTGTGCCACCCCTGGCGGTACCAACGACACAAGTCGCAGGGCAATCTGGTCGATATCCTGCCTATCCATCATGGATAGCGCCTCGCACTCGTCGAGGTAAATACTAGGTGAAGGGAAATCGGTCGCGCCATCGGTATGCTCCGTCAAAGTTTGTAAGGATTGTCCTACACGGGTTGCGCTCAGGCGACATTACCCATCCACACAGGCAAAATGCGGCTTTGGCCCGGGCCGATGCCTTTCAAGGAACAACCCATGAAGCTGGTCGTGGCGATCATCAAGCCGTTCAAGCTGGACGATGTACGCGAGGCGCTGGCCGAAGTCGGCGTGCAGGGGATCACGGTAACCGAAGTAAAGGGTTTCGGCCGCCAGAAAGGTCACACCGAGCTGTACCGCGGCGCCGAATACGTGGTCGACTTCCTGCCCAAGATCAAGCTCGAGGTGGCGGTGGCCGACGACCAGCTCGACCGCGTGCTGGAGGCCATCCAGCACTCCGCCCGCACCGGCAAGATCGGCGACGGCAAGATCTTCGTCAGCACGCTAGAGCAGGTGATCCGCATCCGCACCGGCGAACTGGATCACGACGCACTGTAACTTGCGACAGCCCATACCGGCACTCGCCACAAGCGGCTTTTCCTCGACTTATACACAACTTGTTGGGTTGACCCTGTCCCGGGCACCCGATATGTTGTGCCCGTCGGTGCCCGACCAGATGCGACATCGGTCGGGCTTAAAAGGGAATCCGGTGTGACTCCGGAACTGCCCCGCAGCGGTAAAGCGGAAACGAAAGCACCCACATTGCACTGGCCCTCCGTGGCTGGGAAGCGGGAGCGAGTAGGCGGATCGCAAGATCCACGTCCGCAAGTCCGAAGACCTGCCGGCACATCGGGACGAACGTGTCCCGGTGCGTAGTGACGGCTTCCGCGGGGAAGTGCGTCGTGAAGCCGGTCGCCGCATGGCGTCCGCTTGCGCGTCGCCTCCGGAATCCATCGCTATCAGGCCCTGCTCGAGGGAAGCAGGCGTTTGATGTCCATGCCGGAGCCACCAAGCCATGCAACCCCTCGATACCGTCGAGCGCGAGCGCACCGTCGCGCGCGCCGATTCATCCGTCCCTTCCGCCGACGAAGCCGCGTTCACGCTGACCCCGCCGCACAACGCGGCACCGATGCACGTGACCAAGCGCAACGGCGGCCAGGAAACCGTCGACGTCAACAAGATCGTGCGCGCCGTGACGCGCAGCGCCGAAGGCCTGCACGGCGTCGACCCGCTGCGGGTAGCGCTGAAGACCATCGGCGGCCTGTACGACGGCGCCACCACCCAGGAACTCGACCAGCTCTCCATACGCACCGCCGCCGGCCTCACCGCCGAAGAACCGGAATACGGCCAGCTCGCCGCACGCCTGCTGAGCGCGTATATCGACAAGGAAGTCAGCGGCCAGGAAATCCAGAGCTTCTCGCAGTCGATCGCGCGCGGCGCCGAGCTCGGTATCCTCAACGACCGCCTGCGCGATTTCGTGGCCGCCAACGCGCGCAAACTCAACGACGCGATCGATCCGCTGGCTACCCGCCGCTTCGAATATTTCGGCCTGCGCACTGTGTACGACCGCTACCTGCTGCGTCACCCGCAGCAGCGCCTGGTGATCGAGACTCCGCAGCACTTCTTCATGCGCATTGCCTGCGCGCTGGGCGGCAACGAGATCGGCGAGACGCTGGAGCTTTACCGCCTGTTGTCCTCTCTGGAATACATCGCCAGCTCACCTACCCTGTTCAACGCCGGCACCGCGCACGAGCAACTGAGCTCGTGCTACCTGCTCGACTCGCCGGTCGATTCGCTGGAGTCGATCTACGACAAGTACGCCGACGTCGCCAAGCTCAGCAAGTTCGCCGGCGGCATCGGCCTGGCGTATTCGCGCGTGCGTTCGCGGGGCTCGCTGATCCGCGGCACCAACGGCCACTCCAACGGCCTGTTGCCATGGCTTAAGACGCTGGACGCCTCGGTCGCCGCGGTGAACCAGGGCGGCAAGCGCAAGGGCGCGGCCTGCGTCTACCTGGAATCGTGGCACGCCGACGTCGAGGACTTCCTCGAACTGCGCGACAACACCGGCGACGACGCCCGCCGCGCGCACAACCTCAACATCGCCAATTGGATTCCCGACGAATTCATGCGCCGGGTCGAGAGCGACGGCGAGTGGTCGCTGTTCGATCCGAAGGTGGTTCCGCACTTCGTGGACAGCTGGGGTGAAGCATTCGACGCTGCCTATCGCAAGGCCGAGGTCGACGGCCTCGCCGTGAAGACCGTCAAGGCACGCGAGCTGTACGCACGCATGATGCGCACGCTCGCGCAGACCGGCACCGGCTGGATGACGTTCAAGGACCGCTGCAACGCCACCAGCAATCAGACGGCCAAACATGACAACGTGATCCACCTGTCCAACCTGTGCACCGAGATCCTGGAAGTCAGCTCGGCGACCGAGACGGCGGTATGCAATCTCGGCTCGGTGAACCTGGCGCGGCACGTGCGCGATGGCGCGTTCGACTTCGACCAGCTCGCCTCGACCGTGCGCACTGCGGTGCGCCAGCTCAACCGGGTGATCGACCTCAACTACTACCCGATCGACACCGCGCGCAACGCGAACATGAAGTGGCGCCCGGTCGGGCTCGGCGTGATGGGCCTGCAGGACGTGTTTTTCAAACTGCGCCTGCCATTCGATTCGGCCGAGGCGCTGGCGCTGTCCACCCGCATCGCCCAGGAGATCTACTTCAACGCCCTGTCGCAATCGGCCGAGCTGGCCGAGGCCGAAGGTCCGCATCCCGGCTTCGCCGAAAGCCGCGCCGCCAACGGCGAGCTGCAGTTCGATCACTGGCCGAATGCCACACCGCATGACAGCACGCGCTGGGACGCATTGCGCGAGAAGATCACGCGACACGGTCTGCGCAACTCGCTGTTGATCGCGATCGCGCCCACCGCCACCATCGCCTCGATCGCCGGATGCTACGAATGCATCGAGCCGCAGGTGAGCAACCTGTTCAAGCGCGAAACGCTGTCAGGCGATTTCCTGCAGGTGAACCGTTACCTCGCCGACGAGTTGAAAGCACTCGGGTTATGGAGGTCCGAAGTGCGCGATGCGATCAAGCGGGCAGACGGCTCGATCCAGGACATCGTGGCGATTCCCGAACGTTTGCGCGCGATCTACCGCACAGTCTGGGAACTGCCGCAAAAGGCACTCATCGACTTGGCCGCCGCACGCGGCGCGTACATTGACCAGAGCCAGTCGCTGAACCTGTTCACGGAAAACCCGAACATCGGCCAGCTGAGCTCGATGTACATGTACGCGTGGAAGGCCGGCATCAAGACCACGTATTACCTGCGCTCGCGGCCGGCCACGAAAATCGCCAAGACCACGGTATCGGATCAGGCCCAAGCGACTGCGGCCGTCGTCTGCTCGCTGGAAAACCCCGAGTACTGCGAAGCCTGCCAGTAAATGAGGAGTGAGTGGAGAGGAGTGAGAAATGAGAGAAGGCAGCGGCAATCCGCTTTACCTCTCTTCCGTCACTTCTCATCACCCGTTTCTCGCCCTGCGGCGCATGACGGTACACATGCGACTGACCTGATCGAGGGCGGAGCGGACAGCCTCCGTTTCACTTTCGGGAAACCAGCCGAGCTGTTCGCACAAGGTGACTTGCGTTTCCAGCTCGGCGACGGAGCCTTGGGCAATGGCAAGGAACTGGGACTTCTCCCGTTTCGACTCTCGCGTCCAGCCCTCGGCAATGTTGCTTGGTACGGAAACCGCAGCCCGCGTGAGCTGGCTTCGCATCCCATACACCTCTTCCCGCGGGAGCAGGGCCGTCAACCGATAGATCTCCCGCGCCATTTCCATTGCCCGGTTCCACACCACCGCTTCTCGATAATACATAGGACCTCCCTGTCATGAGCGCATCATCTCTCGTTTCTCACTCCTCTTCACTCACTCCTTCACTCCTCGACCCCGGTTTCGAACTCACCCTGCGTCCGATGCGCTACCCCGGCTTCTACGAGATGTACCGCAACGCGATCAAGAACACCTGGACCGTCGAGGAGGTGGATTTCTCGATGGACACCAACGACCTCGACAACAAGATGTCCGCCGCCGACCGCCACCTGATCCAGCGGCTGGTGGCGTTCTTCGCCACCGGCGACACCATCGTGTCGAACAACCTGGTGTTGAATCTTTACCAGCACATCAACGCGCCGGAGGCGCGCATGTACCTGTCGCGCCAGCTGTACGAGGAAGCGCTGCACGTGCAGTTCTACCTCACGCTGCTGGACACCTACATCCCCGATCCGGCCGAGCGCAACGGCGCGTTCGCCGCAATCGAGACGATCCCGTCGATCCGTCAGAAAGGCGCGTTCTGCTTCAAGTGGATCGATTCGATCCAGGATCTTCGCCGGCTGGAAACGCGCGAGCATCGCCGCCAGTTCCTGCTCAACCTGATCTGCTTCGCCGCGTGCATCGAGGGGCTGTTCTTCTACGCCGCGTTCGCCTACGTCTACTACCTGCGATCGCGCGGCCTGCTGCACGGCCTGGCCGCCGGCACCAACTGGGTGTTCCGCGACGAGAGCGGGCACATGGCGTTCGCGTTCGAGGTGGTGCGCACCGTGCGCGAACAGGAACCGGAGCTGTTCGACGATGCCATGCGCGCGCAGGTCGAGCAGATGATGGAGGACGCGATCGCCTGCGAGACCCAGTTCGCCGAAGACGTGCTGTCCGGCGGCGTGGCCGGCATGTCGGTGAAGGACATGCGCCAGTACCTCGAATACTGCGCCGACCAGCGCTTCGCCCAGCTCGACATGCCGAAGAAGTACGGCGCGAAGAACCCGTTCGACTTCATGGACCTGCAGGACGTGCAGGAACTGGCCAACTTCTTCGAACGGCGCGTCTCGGCCTACCAGGTCGGCGTGCAGGGCGAGGTGGCGTTCGACATGGCGTTTTGAAGGAGTCGCGGCCCGTTCCTGACGGCCTGGTCGCGTGCAGCTCATGGCCACCGTGCAAGTGCACCACTCGTCCGGGCATGGCGCCCTCGCGGCGCCGGCTCTTTCATCCCTGACCAGGTTGCAGTGACGGGGTTACCGAGGACCTATTGACTACAGCTGTAGTCAAGGCGTACGGTGACTACACCTGTAGTCATGAAGTGCTCCGGCCATGTCCAAACCCTCCATCGGCGATCAGGAGCTTGCGCTCCTGCACTACCTGTCCGAGAACGGCGGCGCCTCCGTCGGCGAAGTCGCCAGCGGCTTCGGCGAGCCGCGCGGGCTTGCCCGCTCGACCGTGCTGACCATGATGGAGCGCCTGCGTGGCAAGGGCTACCTGAAACGCCGCCAGCTGCGTGGCATGTTCCGCTACAGCACCGCGACCGGACCGAAAGAGGCCATGCGCAGCGCGGTAGGCAGCTTCGTCGAGAAGACACTTAGTGGTTCGGTCTCGCCGTTCGTCGCGTGGATGTCGGAGCGTGCCGAGGTCAGCGAGACGGAGCTGGCTGAACTCGAAGCGCTGGTCGCGCAGTTGCAGTCCCGGCGCAAGGAGTCGTGAGATGGAATCGCTGAACTTCCTGCTCGATACCCTGCTCGATACCCTGCTGATCCGGCTGGCCTGGACGTCGGCCCAGGCCGTGCTGCTGATCGGTGCGATCTGGCTGGTCGGCCGCCTGATTCCGCAACTGCCGGCCGCACTGCGCTGCACGCTGTGGTGGCTGGTCGGCCTGCAGCTGATCCTCGGGCTGTGCTGGAGCTCGCCACTGCAACTGCGCGTGCTGGCAACGCCACCGCCGATCGCGGCCGTTGTACACGATCACGCCATCATGCCGGCCGCGGCCATCACGGCTGGCGTACCGATGGCTCGCGCGGTGGCCGAAACGCCCCGGCCGACGCCAGCCGCGTGGCACGCGCACTGGCGGCCGATCCTGGTTTCGCTGTGGCTGGCCGCCGTGCTCATGCAACTGCTCATCGCAGGCAAACAGTGGCGCGCGTCGCGCCGTGTGCTGCGCAACTCGCATCCGTCGACCGATGACGCATTGCGCGCCGTGTGCGCGGAGCAGGCGCAAAAACTGGGTTTGCGCCGCGAGCCGCAGCTGCGAATGTCCGCCGCGATCCGTTCGCCCCAGGTCACCGGCCTGTGGCGAACGACCGTGCTGCTGCCGGCCGATCAGCGGCTGACCCTGCCCGAGTCGGCGATGGCGATGGCCCACGAACTGGCGCACCTGCGTCGCGGCGACCTGTGGCTGGGCTGGATACCGGCCGTCGCACAGCGCCTGTTCTTCTTTCATCCACTGGTGGCGTGGGCGGTGCGCGAGTACGCGCTGAGCCGCGAGGCTGCCTGCGATGCGCAGGTGCTGCAGCAGACCGGCACGATGCCGCAGGCCTACGGCCATCTGCTGCTGCGCCTGGGCATCGCCCATCCGATGCATTCCGGCCTGGCCGGAGCTTCGCCATCGTTCCATAACCTCAAGAGGCGACTGATCATGCTGCAACAGTCCGAGAATCCAGCGCGCAGCCGCGCCCGCGCCTGGCCGCTGATCGTGCTGGTCGTGCTGGCCGGCGTATTGCCCTATCGCGTCACCGCGAGCGCGCCACGGAGCACGCCGACAACGGTGTCCACAACAACACCGACACCGCCAGCTCCGCCCGCGCCGCCAGCCCCACCACCTCTGCCGCCGACCGCACCCTTGCCGCTTCCGCCTCCGCCGCCCCCACCGCCTCGCATGCACGGCTTTTCGGCACACCACGTCAGCATCGATACCTCGTCCGATGCCGCCTACGGTTTCGCGTTGCTCGATGGCGATTCGATCGCCGTCAACGGTTCGGATGCCGATGTCGACGCGTTGAACCGGCTGCGCAAGGGGAACGAACCCATCCTGTGGTTCCGTCGCGGCAACAAGTCCTACGTGGTCCGCGACAGCGCCTACATCCAGCGTGCCAAGGCCATCTATGCACCCGTGAGCGAGCTGGGAAGACAGCAGGGCGAGCTGGGTGGCGAACAGGGACGCCTCGGCGGCGAGCAAGGCGGGCTTGGCGCACGACAAGGTTCGCTGGGCATGCGTCAGGGGCAGCTCGCCACCGAACAGGCCAGGCTGGCAGGCGCGCAGGCGGCGCTGGCCATGGATCCACACAACGACAAGCGCCGGGCCGAAGTCGAGGCCATGCAAAGCCGCCTGCAAGCCAGCCAGGACGAACTCGCTCGGCAGCAGGACGAACTGGCGCGGCAGCAGGACGCGTTGGGCAAGCAGCAGGATGCGCTCGGCGCAAAACAGGATGCGCTGGGCAAGCGGCAGGAACAGGCCGCCGATGAAGCCAACCGGCAGATCGGGGCCTTGATCGACGAAGCGCTGGCCAAGGGTGTCGCGAAGCCGACGAACCTGCGCTGAGAGATTGAGTTTTTCAACCTCGAAGCCCGGCCGCGGCGAGAAGAAAGCCACGGGAAATGGTTTTCTACACAAGCTTCCGAGCGAACCCCGCGACCGGGGCAACACGCAGATGGCGCCCCACCCTCCCGGCAGGACAACGGGAGGGTGAAGCGCCGGCTGCTCACGCTCCCGGGCGCGAGCGGCGACTCAACGCCAGGGCCACGCCTTCAGCCTGTATTCCTCCGGTGGCGTATTGCCGGCCAGGTACTGCACGAAGTAATCCCAGCGGCGGCGGGTGATGTACGGCGTGGCGTCGGCGTAGCCGTGGTGCACGTTGGGGATCGCGATCATGTCGAAATCGCGGTTGGCCTTGATCAACGCCTCGACCACCAGCAGCGTATTGGACGGCGGCACGTTGTCGTCCAGCGTGCCGTAGGTCAGCATCAGGTGGCCCTTGAGGTTCTTCGCGAAGCTCTGGTTGGCCTGGGCGTCGTAGTTGGTCTGGCCGCCCTTGTTCGTCACCAGCAGGCCCTGCCACTTCTCGGCCCAGTCGTCCTCGTAGTTGCGGTTGTCGTGGTTGCCGCTTTCGGCCCAGCCGACCTTGAAGAAGTCGGGGTAGTGGAACATCGCGCCGGCGCTGGCGTTGCCGCCGCCGGAATGGCCCCAGATGCCGACGCGGCCAAGGTCGATCCACGGATAGCGTTTGCCGAGTTCTTTCAGGCCGGCCACCTGGTCGGGCAGCGTGTTGTCCTCGACGTGCTGGAAGTAGGCGTCGTGGAACGCCTTGGAGCGCCACGGCGTACCCATGCCGTCGATCGCCACCACGATGAAACCCAGCTCGGCCATCGACTGGTGGTCGACGCGCGCGGACGAGAAGCTGCGGCCACGCACCGAACCGGTCTGCGGGCCCGGATAGATGTAGTCGATGATCGGGTATTTCTTCGACGGGTCGAAGTTCGTCGGCTTGAACATCATGCCGTACAGGTCGGTCTTGCCGTCGCGCGCCTTCACCGTGAACGGGATCGGCGGCACCCAGCCGGCGGCCTTCAGGCGCGAGATGTCGGCAGCGGCCACGTTCGCCAGCTTGCGGCCATCGTTCGCGCCGCGCAGCACGGTGACCGGCGGCACGGTCGGGGTGGACCAGGCGTCGACAAACAGACGTCCATTCGGCGACAGCGTCACCGTGTGGTCGGCCGCTTCCGGCGTCAGCAGCACCGGCTTGCCGCCATCGAGGCCGACCCTGAAGAACTGCTGGTAGTACGGGTTCACGCCCGCCGTGCGGCCGACGCCGCGGAACCACACGGTGCGCGTCTTCGGATCGACCTTCATCACCTCGGTGACGTTGCCCTCGCCGGTGGTGATCGCGTGCTTGAGCTTGCCGGTGGTGAGGTCGTACAGGTACAGGTTGCCCCAGTTGTTGCGCTCGCTGAACCAGATCGCTTCATGGGTCTCGGGCAGGTAGCGCCAGTTGACCGCGCCGTTGCCGCTCTCGTAATACGTCGGCACCGATTCCTCGAACACCGTGCGCACCTTGCCGGTGGCCGCGTCGGCGATGCGAAACCATTCATGCTTGTGATCGCGCGAGGTGGAGACGAAGGCCAGGGTCTTGCCGTCGGCTGCCCACTTCACGTCGTCCCAGCCGCCGTCGGGGCCGCAGCTGACGTCGTCGCACAGGCTGGAGCGGTGCTGGTCCGGCGGCATCTGCAGGCGCACGACCTTGTGCGTGGGTACGTCGATGATGACGCGCTCGATCATCGTCACGTCCTTGTCGCCGACCAGCGGGTACTTCCACTTCTCCAGTTCCGGATGACCGACCCTGGTCTTGATCAGGTACATCTCGCCGGTCTTGCGCTGGTCCTGCTGGAACGTGGCGATCCGCTTCGAATCCGGCGACCACTCCACGATGGCCTTGTCGGTGTGCTTCCAGCCGGCGTTGTCGGTGGCGTAGCCGAAATTCTCCACTCCATCGGTGGTGAGCTGGATCTCCTTGCCGCTGGCGACGTCGCGCAGCCACAGGTTCCAGTCGCGGATGAACGCCTCGCTCTTCTTGTCCGGCGACAGCGCGCCCGGCTCCTTGCCGGTCTTCACCACCGTGGCCCGGTCGACGCAGCTCGCCTCGGCGGCAGCGAGGTCGCACAGATAATGTTTGCCGTGCAGCGTGACATCGATGCGGCCGTCCGGCTTCGCCGCGTAGCCGGTCACCGGCAATGTCTTCGCATCCACCGGCTTGCCGCTGGCCTTGCCCAGCGCCGCGGCGAGCTTGACCTGATCGAACAGCGGCGTGATTTTGCCGCTGGCCGTATCCATCTGCACGAAGTGATCGCCGCCGGCGTCGTGGTCGACGTACCAGAAATGGCCGTCATCCAGCCAGTCGACCTTCGTCACCGCGTGATCGACCAGCGGCACCGTGTTGTAACTCATGAAGCGCTCCGCCTGCGCATAGTCGCCTGTGCTCAGCGCGCGGCCCTGCGCGACGCCGCCGCACAGCAGTCCCATCACCACCGCGCCGAACAGGCGCGATTTGCCGATCATCGAATGCATGACGCTCTCCCCAGGAAAACCGGATGACGCGCGACCGTCGCCACGTCGAAACGCACGATGCTAGCGCGATATCGCACCGGCAGCCCCGTGCCGGAAGTCGATCGCATCACACCGGCACCTCGACGGCCGCAAGCCACGCCTGTCTGCGCAAAACCTGAATGTCCTCCCTGCCACCGCTTGACGCGCGTCCACGACCCCGCTCACGCTGCGCCAACGTGATCCGCGGAGCCTTCCGATGCCTGCCCAGCTGAAGATCATCGGCAATTACATCTCGCCCTACGTGCGCAAAGTACTGGTATGCCTTGAGCTGAAAGGCCTGGAGTACGAGATCGATCCGATCGTGCCGTTCACCGGCAACGACCAGTTCACGCGACTCAGCCCGCTGCGACGGGTGCCGGTGTTAATCGACGGCGGCTTCGTGCTCAACGACTCCTCGGTGATTTGCCAGTACCTGGAGGATCGCCATCCCACGCCCGCACTCTATCCTGCCGACATCGCCGACCGTGCCCATGCGCGCTGGCTGGAGGAATACGCCGACACGCGCCTGGCCGACGGCCTGATCTGGCGGCTGTTCCATCAGCTGTCGATCAAGCGCCACGTCTTCCGCGAACCGGTCAACGAAGCGGTGGTGCAGCATGCGCGCGAAGTGGAAATTCCCGCCGCGCTCGACTACCTGGAAAAGCTGCTGCCGGACGGTGGCTTCGTGTTCGGCACGCTGTCCATCGCCGACATCAGCATCGCCAGTTTTTTCCGCACCGCCTCGTTCGTACGCCACGCCATCGATGCCGAACGCTGGCCGCTGATGGCCGCCCTGGTGGCCGAGGTGCAGGCACTGCCCGCGTTCCAGAAACTGGCCCGCTTCGAAGACTGCATGCTGCGCCTGCCGCTGGCCGAGCAACGCGGCGCGCTGATCAGCGCCGGTGCACCGCTGACCAGCGACACGTTCGGCACCAGCGCACCACGCCCCGGCCCGCCGCGCGCGTCGTAGCATCCCCGCCGGCCCGCCACGTGCAGGAGCGCACCCTCAGCGTTGCTCCGCCGTCAACTCCACCAGCCAGTCGACGAACACGCGCAGCCTTGCCGGCATCTGCCGCTGCTGCGGGTACAGGATGGTCATCGGCAGGGACGGCGGGGGATGTGCCGGAAGGACTTCGCGCAGCCTGCCGCTCTTCAGCGCCTCACCGATGCGATAGCGCGGCATCTGCGCGATGCCCAGGCCGGCCTCGCAACAGCCGAGGTAGGCATCGACGCCACTGACGCTGATGCAACCCGGCAGCGTGACTTCGCGCCGCTTGCGGCCGACCATGAACTCCAGCGGCTCGGCGCGATGAGTGGTCGGCGACACCCAGTTCACCGCCAGGTGGCCGTCCTGCAGCGCGGCCAGCGAATCGGGCAGGCCACGACGGCGCACGTAGGTCGCGCTGGCCACGGTGACCTGCTCGAGCAAGCCCACGCGACGGCCGACCATGCCCGAATCGCCGAGCTCGCCGATGCGCAGCACGCAATCCACACCCTCGCGCACCAGGTCGACGAAGCGGTCGCCGGTGCCGATGTCGAGCTGGATCTGCGGATAACGCGCAAAGAAATCGCGCAGCGCAGGAATCACCAGCAGCCGCGCCAGCGTTGCGGGAAGGTCGACCCGCAGGCGGCCCTTCGGCTGCACCAGCGCCTCGCGGAAATCGGCCTCGACCTCGTCCATGTCGGCCAGCAATCGCACGCAATGCCCGTAATAGGTTTCGCCATCGCGGGTACTGCGCACGCGGCGGGTGGTTCGCTGCAGCAACTGCGCGCCGAGCCGGGCTTCCAGGCGCTTGATCGCATGGGTGACGGTGGCGCGCGGCAGGTTCAGGTCATCGGCCGCGGCGGTGAAGCTGCCCAGTTCGACGATCCGCGTGTATAGCCGCATGGCTTCGAGGCGGTCCATGGCGATTGTTGTTCCAAACTGAATGGTGATGGCCATTATTGGTTATTTATCCCGCAGCCGTCACGGCGCACCATGCACCCACCTTTCACCCACCGGAGCGACAACCATGCAGACCCGCACTCTCGGCAACAACGGCCCCAAGGTCTCCTCCCTCGGCCTCGGCTGCATGGGCATGAGCGCGTTCTACGGCGCCTACGACGATGCCGAATCGATCGCCACCATCCACCACGCGCTGGATCGCGGCCTGAACCTTCTCGACACCGCCGACATGTACGGTCCGCACACCAACGAGGTGCTGGTCGGCAAGGCGATCAAGGGTCGCCGCGAGCAGGCCTTCATCGCCACCAAGTTCGGTATCGTGCGCGATCCCGCCAACCCGGCTGCGCGCGGCATCAACGGTCGACCCGACTACGTGCACGCCGCCTGCGACGCCAGCCTGCAGCGGCTCGGCATCGACACCATCGACCTGTACTACCAGCACCGCGTCGACCCGGCCGTACCGATCGAGGAGACCGTCGGCGCGATGGCCGAACTCGTTGCGGCCGGCAAGGTGCGTTACCTGGGCCTGAGCGAGGCTTCCGGTGCCACGCTGGAACGCGCATGCAAGGTGCATCCGATCGCCGCACTGCAAAGTGAATTCTCGCTGTGGACGCGCGACCCGCAGACCAACGGCATGCTGGCCGCCTGCCGCAAGCTCGGCGTCAGCCTGGTGGCCTACTCGCCGCTGGGCCGCGGCTTCCTCACCGGCGCGATCCGCTCGCCGGACGATTTCGAAGCCGACGACTACCGCCGCACCAGCCCGCGCTTCATGGGCGACAACTTCGCCCGCAACCTGCAGCTGGTCGAGCAGGTGAAGTCGCTGGCCGCCGACAAGGGCTGCTCGCCGGCACAGTTGGCCCTGGCCTGGGTGCTGGCACAGGGCGAGGACGTGCTGGCCATCCCCGGCACACGCAAGCGCAGCCGGCTGGACGAAAACCTCGGCGCACTCGACGTGCAGTTGAGCGCCGCCGAACTCGCGGCGATCGACGCGGTATTTCCGCCCGACGCCGCCGCCGGCAACCGCTACGCCGACGCGATGATGCACATGGTGAACATGTAAGCGCCCCGCGTTCCACGTAGGAGCCCGCTGGCGGGCGATGCTCTGGCTTTGGAGATCCAGGGCAAGAGCATCGCCCGCCAGCGGGCTCCTGCGCGGAACGAAGGATGCCGGTGGGGAAGCAGCTAAACTTCACCGCATGAGTACCCCCGAACATTCTCCGCTCGGCAAGGACACCGTCTACGCCGACCGTTACGATCCGAGCCTGCTGTTTCCGATCCCGCGCGCCGACAAGCGCGCGGAAATCGGCGTGGCCGAACCGCTGCCGTTCCACGGCGTCGACATCTGGAACGCCTATGAATTGTCGTGGCTCGACCTGCGCGGGAAGCCCGTGGTGGCGCTGGCCGAATTCCACGTGCCGGCGGCGTCGCCGAACATCATCGAATCGAAGTCGTTCAAGCTGTACTTGAACGGCTTCGCGCAGGAGCGCATCGCCGACGCCGATGCGCTGACCGCCACGCTGATGCACGACCTGTCCGCCGCCGCCGGCGCGGTGGTCAACGTGCAACTGCGCCAGGCGAATGCCGCGGCACTTCCCGTGGTCGATCTGGACGGCCATCTGCTCGACGGGCAGGATCTGGACATCGACCACTACGGCCCCCCGAACGCCGAATTCCTGCAGGCCGACACCAGCGCCACACCGGTCGCCGAAACCCTGGTCTCGCACCTGCTGCGCTCGAACTGCCCGGTCACCGGCCAGCCCGACTGGGGCAGCGTGCAGATCGCCTACCACGGCGCGCCGATCGACCATGCCGGCCTGTTGCGCTATCTGGTCTCGTTCCGCACCCACAACGAATTCCACGAGCAATGCGTGGAACGCATCTTCGTCGACCTGCTGCATCGCTGTGCACCGCAGCAGCTCAGCGTGTATGCGCGCTATACCCGCCGCGGCGGGCTGGACATCAACCCGTTCCGCAGCAGCACACCGGCCACCCCCGGCAACCCGCGCACGGTTCGTCAATGATCATGCCGCGAAGGTGACTTCACCGTAGGAGCGGCTTCAGCCGCGATGCTTTCGCCAAACTGATCAAGAGCATCGCGGCTGAAGCCGCTCCCACATCCCGGAATCGGGAGCCGGTGAATCGGGCCGGACGACAAGTCATCGCCACGTGAAAGTTCAGCCCACGCGAAATCTCCGCTAATCGGCGCTTCATTTGCCCGGCGCTAGTCTCGATAGCCTGACCAAGGCATCCGGACGACGCTGCGGCAGCCGCCATGGATCGGTACCGGCCACGTCATTGCCACTGGAGTTCCGATGAACCGTTCGATCCGAACCACCGCGTTGTACAGCGCCACCCTTGCTGGCGTACTGCTGCTCGGCGCATGCGGCAAGCACGAAACGCCCACGCCCGCCAATCCACCGGCCAGTGCCAGCACTGCCGCGACCCCAGCGACCGCACCGGCCGCCCCCAGCACAGCCGCCGCACCCGCCACCACCGGCAGTGCAGCCAGCCCGGCAACAGCGGCCAGCGCAGCTTCTGCGGCACCCGTCGTTGCCGCGCCACTGAGCGTGGCCAAACTGAGCGTCGGCGATGCGGTCGACGCCCGGCACCAGATCACCCATCCCGGCGACAGCTTTGCCTCCAGCGACAACACCATCTACGCCAGCGTCACCACCGTGGGCAGTTCCAGCGGTGCCACGCTGAATGCCAAATGGAGTTATCTGGAAGGCTCCGGCCAACTGGTCAGCAGCATCAGCCAGGCGATCGCCACCGACGGCCCGGCCATCACCACCTTCAAGGTGCAGAACCCCGACCTGTGGCCCGAAGGCAAATACCGGGTGGAAATTTCCCTCGACGGCAAGTCGGTGGCGAAACAGGATTTCGAGATCGGCAAGAGCTGACCCGCACCGACACCTGGCGCAACGAAGGGCACCTGCGGGTGCCCTTCCCGTATCCGCCGCCGCTGCATGACCAATGGTGCAGGCGAGGCCGGTGGCAGCCGCTTACACTCGGCGTCTGTCTTTCCAGGGGAAATCCGTATGCGCCTGCGTTCCGCTGTGTGGATGCTGTGGGGTCTGGCGGCGCTGCCGCTGCACGCGGCCAGCCCGGTCGCCGCGCCGCGGGTGGCGCTGTCGCAGCCGTCGGTGTCGGCGGACGGGCGAGCCATCGCCTTCGTTGCCGACGGCGGGATCTGGACGGTATCCAGCGGCGGCGGCAAGGCACACCTGCTGGTGGCCGATGACGGCGGCAGCGATTCACGCCCGCTGTACTCGCCGGACGGCAAGTACCTCGCCTACGAGTCCGATACCGGCGGCGAAGGCAGCGGCATCTACGTGCTCGACCTGGCCAGCGGCGTGCTGCGCCGGCTCAGCTGGGCCGACAGCGCCGACCAGCTCGACGCGTGGTCGCGCGACGGCCAGTGGATCTACCTCAGCTCGTCGCGCGACAACGTGGGAGGCATGCACGGCATCTATCGCGTGCGCGCCAGCGGCGGCACGCCGATGCCGGTGTCGCTGGAGAGCTACCGCAACGAGTCGATGGCCGCGCCCGCACCGGACGGCAGATCGCTGGCCCTGGTCGGCGGCGGCATGGGCGACTGGCAGTGGTGGCGGCACGGCCGCAGCCACCTGGACGAAGGCGCGATATGGTTGCTGCGCGACGACGGCAGCCACCAGTACACCCGGCTGACTGCAGATGATGCGCGCGCCGAATGGCCGATGTGGGCGGCCGACGGCCACACGCTGTATTACATGAGCGACCGCAGCGGCGCGGAGAACATCTGGCGCGTGACACCGGGCGGCGGCGAATCGGCGCTGACTCATTTCAGCGACGGCCGCGTGTTGTGGCCGAGCCTGTCGGCCGACGGCCGGCTGCTCGCGTTCGAGCGCGACTTCCGCATCTGGACCATGGATCCGGCAACCGGCCAGGCCGCCGCGTTGCCGATCGAACTGGAAGGCGCGATCCGCGGCCCGGTCACCCGACACGAGAAGCTCGACAGCGACTTCAGCCATATCGCGCTGTCGCCGGACAGCAAGAAGCTGGCGCTGATCGTGCACGGCGAAGTGTTCGCCACCGACGCGGACAAAGGCGGTCGCGCACAGCGGCTCACCCGCACCGCGGCGGAGGAATACGACCTCGCCTGGGCACCGGACAGCCGCCGGCTGGTCTACGGCTCCGAGCGCGAAGGCCACGGCCAGCTGTACCTGTACGACTTCGCCACCGACAAGGAAACCCCGCTGGCCCGCGGCGATGGCGAGGATACCGACCCGGCATTCTCGCCCGACGGCAAGCAGCTCGCGTTCCTGCGCAACAGCCGCGAACTGTGCGTGCTGGACCTGGCCAGCGGCCGCGTGCGCACGCTGGTGCGCGCGCCGATCGACCTGCCGCGTCCGCTGGAGTCGTCGCAGCCGTTTGCCTGGTCGCCCGACGGCCGCTGGATCGCCTACCTCAGCTGGGGCCCGCGCATGTTCCGCAATGCGCAGGCGGTGGCGCTGGCCGATGGCAAGACCGTGGCGCTGAGCAGCCTGGCCAACACGTCGGCCGACAACGTGCTGTGGAGCCCGGATCGCACCACGCTGCTGTTCACCACCGGCCAGCGCACCGAGGCGGGTCGCATCGCGCGGGTCGACCTGCTGCCGCGCACACCGGTCTTCCACGAAGACCACTTCCAGGATCTGTTCAAGAAGCAGCCGGACGAATCATCGAAAGCGGATCATGCCGACGCCAATCCCGAACAGCACGGCACGCAGTCGCCGAAGACCCCGGTGCGCATCGACGCGGACGGTATCCGCGACCGCCTCAGCCTGCTGCCGGTCGGCCTCGACGTCGAGGCCGCGCAGATCAGCCCGGACGGCAAGACTCTGCTGCTGACCGCCGAGGTCGCCGACAAGTCCAACCTCTACACGTGGTCGCTGGATCCGCTGGCCAAGGAGCCGCCGGTCGCCAAGCAGATCACCAGCACTCCCGGCGAGAAGCAGGACGCCCAGTTCAGCGCCGACGGCAAGCGCGTGTTCTACCTCGACAAGGGCAAGATCCAGTCGCTGGCGCTGGACGGCAAGAGCAAGCCGGACGCGCTCGCGGTCAGCGCCGCGATGGACGTCGACTTCGACAGCGAGAAGAGGGTCGCCTTCGAACAGGCCTGGCGCTGGTTGCGCAACACCTTCCACGACCCGCAGATGCACGGCACCGACTGGAACGCGGTGCACGCCACCTATGCGCCGCTGGTCGCCGCCGCGTCCACGCAGGCCGCGCTGTACCGGCTGCTCAACCTGATGGTGGGCGAGCTGGACTCCTCGCACTCCGGCGCACGCGCGCCGCAGCATCGCGCGCCGATCACCGGCCAGCTCGGGCTCGGCTTCGACCGCGATGCCTACGAACAGCACGGCCAGTTCCGCATCGTCAGCATCGTGCCGCTGTCGCCGGCCGACGTGGCCGGCGGCATCGAGGTCGGCGACTACCTGCTGGCGATCGACGGCCAGGCGCTCGGCGCGTCGAGCAACCTCGCCGAACGGCTGGCCAACCGCATCGGCGACAAGCTCAGCCTGCGCATCGCGGACAATCCCGCCGGCAGCCGCGCCCGTGAGGTGGCAGTCAAGCCGGTCAGCAGCAAGGATCTCGGCGAGCTGGCCTACCGCGCATGGACCGCCGGCAACCGCGCCTACGTACTGCGCGCCAGCAACGGCCGGCTCGGTTACGTGCACCTGCGCGACATGTCCAGCGACTCGTTGGAGAATTTCTACAAGGATCTGGACGCGCAGAACGCCACCCGCGACGGCGTGGTGATCGACATCCGCAACAACTTCGGCGGCTTCGTCAACGCCTACGCGCTCGACGTGCTGGCGCGCCGGCCCTACCTCAACATGACCTTCCGCGGCTTCAGCCAGGCCGAACCGGCACGCAGCATCCTCGGCCAGCGCGCGCTGGAGCGTCCCACCGTGCTGATCACCAACCGCGTCACCCTGTCCGACGGCGAGGACTTCTCCGAAGGCTACCGCGCGCTCGGCCTGGGCAAGATCGTCGGCGAACCCACCGCCGGCTGGATCATCTACACCTCCGCCGGCAAGCTGATCGATGGCGGCAGCGTACGCCTGCCCTTCATCACCATCACCGACGCCCACGGCCAGCCGATGGAAGGCCACCCCCGCCCCGTCGACGTACCGGTCACCCGACCGCTGGGCGAGTCGTACCACGGCAAGGACAGCGACTTGGACGCGGCGATCCGGGTGCTGCTGCCGCACGGCGTGGGAACGGGCCAACCCTAACCGGGGGTCGCCGAAAATCGCGTGCGAGCCACCCGAAAGGTAGCCCACACCGGTATGAGCCTGCCACCGATCCCTGGTGCCTTATGCCGCCCACTTCCTGCCCCGGCTGGCGTAATCCACCATCACCTCGAAGACCCGATCGCATTTCTGCTTGAACAACGCGCGGTCGTAACTGGGCGGCAGGTCGGCATCCAGCACCGTCACCACGGCATTGCGCACGGCTTCCTGGGTCTGGCGATCCTTGAACCAGTCCTGCACCAGCACCCTGGGGCTTTCCTCCAGCAGGCGATGGAGCAGGTGGCGCGCCGCCAACTTCACTTTCTGCGTGTCGTCCTTGCTGAGCCCTTCCTGCAACAGCAGGTCGTATAGCTCCAGCTCGTCCTCGGTGAGCCCCTCGCGCAGATGTCGCTCGTCCTCGGCCCTCAGGTCGCGGGTGAACTTCAGCAGCTCCTCGAAATACTGTTCATTCGACGAGCCGCCGGAGTTGTAGCTATCGATGATCTGCTGCAGGCGCTGCGCGAAATCGGCGCGCGTGACATTGGCATGCAGCATCTGCTCCAGCTTGCGGGCGATGAAGGCGCGCAGGTCGGCGATCTCGATGTTCTTGTATTCAGTGGCGGTGAACTCGGCGCGCAACTTGTCGAAGTCGATTCGGCTGAGATCCCAGACCTTGCCCTTCTGCACGATCTGGTAGACCGGGCTGGCGCGATCGGCCTGCCAGCTTCCCGACTGCCGATCCACCACCACGCTCTGGTCCAGCAATTCGCCGATGCGCCGGGCCACCTCGTCGATATCGGCCTCGCCGATGGCGCTGTCGATCACCCCGCGCAGGTACTGGAACACCGCCACCTGGCGCGCCACCGGCCGCCCTAGAATTTCCGGCTTGCACGCTTCGTACAGTGCGCTGATGCTGTTTTCGTAGACGTTGAACGACCTGCGCCACTCGTCGTTGCCGAGCAGCGTATCGGCAAAGCGGCCGAACTCGCCCACCTTCTCGAACACGTTCGCCTGCGCCAGCACGTTGTCCAGCTCGACGCCGCGTTCCGCGCAGAACGTGCGGCCCTGGGCAATCGCCTCGTCCAGCAACACGAACAATTCATCCTTGGGCTGGACCGGCGGTCGCTCGTCGTCGCTGTCGCCCTGCGCGTAATCGCGCAGCGCCCGTTTCATGTTGCGGAACACGTTGTAGTAATCGACGATCTCGCCGTTGCGCTTGGGCACCCCGCCGATCAGCCAGCTGGTCACGCGGTTCGCGCGCGCGATGGTCTGCATCAGGGTGTGATCCTTCATCGGCTTGTCCAGGTAAAGCGTGGAAACCGTGGGCGCATCGAAACCGGTCAGCCACATGGCGCAGACGAACACCAGCTGCAACGGATCGCCGGGATCCTTGAAGTTGTATTCGATGTCGTGGCCGTTCGCATCCAGCCGGTTCATGCGCGATCGGTGCGGCTTGATGTCCAGCTTCTGCGCGGCGAACTTCTCCTCCTCGCCGGCCTCCTCGCTGACGATCACGGCCATCTCCACGCTGCGCATGTAATCCAGCCGCTTCTTCAGCCGCGCCTTCTCCAACTCATCGGCAGTGCTGGCGATGCGCCCGACCAGCGCCTTGATCTCGTCCTTCCACAGCGCCTGCACCTTGTTGTGCATGCGCACGGCGGTGAACTTGTCGAGCGAGATCACCATCGCCTTGCCGAGATAGCCGCGGCGCGGGAAGTGGCTGACGATGTCGCGTGCAATCGCTTCAAGCCGATCGTCGCGCTTGATCACCTCCACTTCCCTGGCGAAGCGCTGTTCCAGCTTGGCCTGCTGCGCCTCATCGAGGTTCTCGTCCTCCAGGATCTGGTAGAACTCCTCGCTCAGATCCTCGTTCTGGATCAGCACCTCGGGCACGCGCTTGCAATAGAACAGCGGCACCGTGGCGCCGTCGTCCATCGACTGCTGGAAGTTGTACTCGGATACATAGCCGCCAAACCAGGTCGCGGTCTTGCGCTCGCGCCCCAGCAGCGGCGTGCCGGTGAACGCCAGGTAGTTCGCGTTGGGCAGGCCGGCGCGCATGTTCTCGGCCAGGCTGGCGTACTGGGTGCGGTGCGCCTCGTCGATGATCACCACGATGTCGGCGCGGTCGGACAGCAACGGATACGGCGCACCCGCGGCATAGCGGAATTTCTGGATCAGGGTGAACACCAGCCGCTTGTTCTGACCGAGGAACTGGCGCATCTCCGCGCTGTTCTTCGGCTGCGCCGCCTCGGCCTGGCTGACTGTCTCGGTGTTGAGGAAGTTGCGGTAGATCTGCCCGTCCAGGTCCTCGCGGTCGGTCACCACCACGAAGGTGAAGTTGCCGGGCGTGCGTCGGAAAATCTTCCGCACATAGAAGATCATCGAGAAGCTCTTGCCCGAACCCTGGGTGTGCCAGAACACGCCGAGCTTGCCGTCCAGCTCGGCGCGCCGGTCGAACCGCTCCAACGCCCGGTTGACACCGATGAACTGGTGGTTCTGCGCGATGATCTTCTGCGTCTGCTGGTGGAACAGGATGAAGTTCTCGACGTAGTCCAGCAGCCGTGCCGGCACGAACAAGCCGTCGATCACCCGCTCCAGGCTGGTGCCGTCCGCGCGGATCTGCTCGCGGTCGATCTTTTCCTTCTCGTCATCCGGGCGCAGCCAGGTGAAGAAATGCTCCCACTCGGCGGTCAGGCTGCCCACGCGGGTATCCAGCGCGTTGCTGAGCACACAGAAAGCGTTGCACAGGAACAGCTGCGGAATCTCGTGGCGGTAGGTGGTGAGGTTGTCGGTGTAGGCGCTCTTCAGCGCGACGTTGGAGTTCTTCAGCTCGATGAACACCAGCGGCAGGCCGTTGACGTACAGCAGCACGTCCGGCCGGCGGTAGCCGCCCCGCTCGCCCTTGACCCACAGCTGCGATACCGCCAGGAAGTCGTTGCGTGCCGCGTCGCGAAAGTCGATCACCCGCAAACGCTCATGCCGGCGGCGCCCCTGTGCATCGTCGAACTCCACCGCGATACCGTGGCACAGCAGGTCGTAGACCTCGCGGTTGGCCATCACCGCGGTCATCGCCGGCCGCCGTTCGCAAAGCCGATCCAGCGCCTCATCGAGGACGGGCTCCGGCAGCTCCGGGTTCAACCGTCGCGCCGCCGCACGCAGCCGGTCGCGCAGGATCACCGCGCGCTTGTCGGCGCGGCCCGAACCATCGGCCATTTGATCCGGTTCAGCGGTATGGCAATTCAGCACCGACCAGCCCGGCAGCGCGGTCAACCGGCCCAGCAAAGCCTGCTCGATCTGGTCTTCCGTTATCAGGTTTGGCATCGGCAAGCTTTCCTTGCAACAGTCGTTAGTTAACGATAATGCGTTTGCGCTAACTTAGGCTGCCGCCTGATATGGCGTGATTTTCCTCAGCGCGCCGCCGATGCTGTCCTGCGCGCACTCGATGTCGTAGCGCTGCTGCAGGTTCAGCCAGCTCTGCGCGTCATTGCCGAAATAGCGCGCCAACCGCAGCGCAGTATCGGCGCTGATGCCGCGCCGTTCGCGCACGATCTCGTTGATACGGGCGGGCGTGACCTCGAGGGCGCGGGCCAGCGCATTGGACGACAGCTCCAGCGGCATCATGTATTCCTCGCGCAGGATCTCGCCGGGATGGATGGGTGACAGTTTGCGGGGCATGGCAAATCCTCAGTGATAATCGACGATCTCGACCAGGCCCGGGCCGTCGGCGGTCCACACGAAGCACAACCGGAACTGGTCATTCACACGGATGCTGTGCTGGCCCTTGCGGTCGCCGGCCAAGGCTTCCAGCCGGTTGCCCGGCGGCACGCGCAGATAGTCCAGTTGCGTTGCCGCGTTGAGCAATTCCAGCTTGCGTCGCGCCGCCGGCTCGATCGCCAGGAAACGCCGCACTCGGCGTCGCTCGAACAGCGCTTGCGTATCCTTGCAGCGGAATGACTGGATGGTCATGGCTTATAGTGTATCGGAAAGCGATATAGTGCAAGCGCGCATGACTCGCGATGCCCCATGGCGCGCTAAGCGCCAGCGGTCAGCCCGCCTGCATGCTGGGTGGGAAGCGGATATCGAGATCGTCCACGCGCAGTTTGCCGGAGATCAGGCGGGGGAGGAGCAGGTCGCGAGTCCGAACCAGAACCTCATTTTGAGCGCACAACTCGTGCGACAGGCTCAGCATCGGCAGTACTTGCTGGTGGAATTCACCAAGCAGATCGGAAGGCGGAATGAGCAAGGCAGCGTTTTCGAAATCGTCGAAGCTTGTTGCTGGATACGCGGCTCCCTTGGCTACTGCCGTCATCTGCTCCACGAATGAATCCATCGTGGTGGCGAACTTGATGAACGAAAACGGCACATCCGCGTGATGCGAGATAACCGCAAAACCAGTGGAAGCAATCAGATTTCCCGGTGGCTCAAAGACTAGGCAATATGCGCGATTGGCAGGGCGTACCGACGACCAGAGCATGTCGCCGTGCTTCACGCAGCGACGCGCCCGACCGGGCGCATCGCGAAATCGAACAGGCTCAGGTATCTGCATGGCGTTGGTCGTGACCGCACCGATATCCACGTAGCGAACAGCTTCCGGCTCGCGGCCCCTTTTCAAGGATCTCGCATTCACATCGGCCACATCCGACAATTTTCCCACCGCCCATCCAGATGGGATGCCCTTCTCGAACTTCGCCTGTTGGTAGCCGGGAAATCGGAAGCGGACGAACCATTCGCGGTAGAGCTGCTCGGCCATCCGCTCCAGCAAGGCAATCCGCCGCCGGTTGTTCTCGATTAGTTCGTCGTAGGCCGCAGCGACAGCGGCAATTTTTCTCTGCTCCGATAGAAACGGAATACGTAGTTCCGTGTGCTTCTTGAACGAGGTGTACTGAAACCTCGATACGCCGGTGTGCTGGATGTTGAAAACACCCATGTATCCAGCTGCGTAAAGCGTTTGCAGGAGATAGTAAATAAAGCGCGGCTCGAATCTTTCACGGTTAAGACGCAGGTGACGGCAGAAGCTTGCGCAAAGTACAGGTCGCTCGCGACCTTTCAGGAAGGAGCGACCAACGAAAGCGCTGCGCCCCGTTGATTGCTTGGCCGTTCCGCCGGCCATCTCGAAAACAATGTCGTCAGCCTGAAGTTGCTTTCGTTCGATCAAGCGATCCGGAATCCAGCGCAGCGGAAGCGAAACATCCCGATTCGTGAGGGATCCGAAGTCGGTGCCACGGATCAGGTCACATGCCTGCAATCCGATCGCCGGTGCCCCTTCACCCCACTCGCCATCCCGACTATCGACGAGCAGCTCTGCGAATGGAACTCGCTGCCACTCACTCATACCCGTTCCGCGAGCAGATTGGCGTTGTTGAAGATGACACGCTGAAGGTCATCTGCAGAGGCGGCGAGATCCGACAGCTCCCGAGTCATTGCTTGAAGCTCATCCAGAAACTCGTCCTCCGTTTTCCCGTCCTCCTCGATCACCACGCCCACATAGCGTCCCGGATTGAGCGAATAATCCTGCTCTTTCACTTCAGCCGGCGTAGCCAGCTTGCACAGCCCGGTGACATCTTCGTACGCGGCATTCGGAAAGCGCTCCTGCAACCAGCGCACATGGCCGAACCAGGCTTCGGCACGGCGCACTTCGGCATGCAGCGCGTCCAGTGCGGTCTTGAGCGCGCGGGTATCGCGGTCCACGCCGCCACGCTTGCCTTCGGCCTGGGCGGCGTCGGTGAGCTGCTTTTCGTGCTGGCGTACCTGCTTGTCGAGCCGCTTGAGGTCGGCATGCAGGGCGGCGAAGAACGGATCGCAGTGTTCGCGCAGTTTCTGCTGGGCCGTGTTGCTGGTTTCGGTGGGTGCGCTGGCATCGGCCTTGGCCAGATACTTGGCGTAACGCGCCTGCAGCGGTTTCAGCGCGGCCCATTCGGCCTGCATCTCGGCCACCGCCTGCTTACCTTCGGCATCGTCCAGCACGGCCTGCAACTGCTCGGCCAGCGGCGCGACATGGGTGTGGCTTTCGGCCAGCGCGGCAAAACCGGCGGCGAAGTAGTCGTCGATCGCCTCGATGAATTCGTGGCGGTCACCCAGATGCAACTGGCTGATCAGGGCCAGGTTGCGCACCTGCTCGGTGCTGAATTCGCGGTGTGCGCGATCGATCTGGGTGAACACGTTGCGCGCATCGATGAACAGGATGCGATCGTCGTCCTTGGCCTTGTCGAAGAACCACAGCGTGGCCGGCAGGGTGACGGTGTAGAACAGGTTGGACGGCAGGGTGAGCATGGCGTAGATCAGGTTGGCCTCGATCAGCGCCTTGCGGATGTCCGCCTCGGAATGGCGCGCGTCGCTGGCCGAGTTGGCCATCACCAGCGCGGCGCGGCCGTGTTCGTTGAGCGAGGTGGCGAACAGGTTGATCCACAGGTAGTTGGCGTTGGGTACGGTCTGCTTGCCCTCGTCGGCCTTTTTCACCTTGGTCTTGTTGCGCGGGATGCCGTAGCTGTTGAAGCGGCGATCGCCTTCGACGCTGCCCAGCGCGACGTCGTCGACGTTGAACGGCGGATTGGCCAAGACGTAGTCGAACGCGCCGAAGCTGTCGTGTGGGTCTTCGTAATAGGTGTTGGCCTGCTTGATCTCGCCGCGCAGGCCGTTGACCGCCAGGTTCATCTTGGCCAGCTTGACCGTTTCGAGCGTCTTCTCCTGCCCGTAGACATAGATGTCCGAGCCGCCATCGGCCTTGTCGCGCCGGTGCTGCTCGATGAAGTGCGCCGACTGCACGAACATGCCGCCGGAACCGCAGGCCGGGTCG
This sequence comes from Rhodanobacter sp. T12-5, assembly GCF_008329435.1. Taxonomy (GTDB): domain Bacteria; phylum Pseudomonadota; class Gammaproteobacteria; order Xanthomonadales; family Rhodanobacteraceae; genus Rhodanobacter. Next base: position 65,381 of record NZ_NPKN01000001.1, on the reverse strand, counting down.
TACACCGTGCCGCCATGCGGCTGGATGATGCCGACCATCAGCTGCACCACCGAGCGCGGGGTGAAGAACTCGCCGCCGCCCTGCCCCTCGGACATGGCGAACTCGCCGAGGAAGTATTCGTAGATCTGGCCGAACATGTCGCCGTCGGCGTCGGCCGGGATGTCGGCAAAGTTCTTCAGCAGCTGGCGCGGGATGCCGCGGTTCTGCTCGGAACGGGTCAGCCGGAAGTATTCGTCCTGCGGCAGCACGCCTGCCAGCTCGGGCTTGTACTGCTCGATCGCCTGCATCGCCAGCTTGATTGCGCGCGCGATGTCCTGGTCATCCGGCAGATTGAGCAGATAGTCATAGCGGGCGTGCTCGGGCAGATAGAAGCCGCACCGCTCGACCGCGATCGCCGCCAGTTCGCGCTCGGCACGCTTGCCCTTGTGCTTGCCGTGCTCGGCAAGGATGGCCGCCTCGTGCTTGCGGTAGTTGTTGTCGGCAAATTTCAGGAAGATCAGCCCGAGCACGGGCGTGGAGTACTCGCTGGCCTTGAGATCGGAGTTGGCGCGCAGGCTGTCGGCCGAACGCCACAGATCGGCTTCGAGTTTTTTCAGTTGGTCTTTGGTCATCGTTGCTTCTTTGCTGTGTGATCCACCTGGATGCTCTCGTCGCGGGCACGACCTCAAGACGATGCCATTCGTGGCGCGAAAATCATGCAGCGGAAGCTGCCGGCATCGTCCCATTCTCCGCGATCACGGAAGACCTGTCGCTCGTCGAGCGTCGAGTGTCTGCTGGTGCCTCGGTGGCTCGGTGGCGCGGTTGCTTGGCGCGCACTTACTCCGCTCGCCTCCCGACAAGGTCGCAGACAGTGTCCACTGATTCGAAGGCCTTCCGGCAAAGATAGTGCACGGAAAAATGGTGCGCCCGGCGGGATTCGAACCCACGACCCCTGCCTTCGGAGGGCAGTACTCTATCCAGCTGAGCTACGGGCGCATGTACGGCCGCGCGGTGGGTGGCACAGCCGGCACCGCGGGAGCGCAGTATAGCCGGGGCAGCGAGTCCTGTGGGAGCGGTTTCAGCCGCGATGCTCTCCGGTGACCGAAGGCATCGCGACTGAAGTCGCTCCTACAAGGCGCCTCAGCGGGCCTTGAGCAGCGTGGCCAGGGTGTCCGGCTTGCCGGTGTCGCGGACCAGGTGCGGGTACTTCAGGCCATCGTGGTAGTCGATGCGCACGGTCTTGTACTCGTCGAAGTTCTTCACCAGCAGTTCGACCGGCTGGGTCTTGTCCTTCGCCGCGGCGGTGACCGCGTCCTTGAGTGCATCGGCGTCGTAGTCGTGGCCGTTGACCGCGATCACCGTCATGCCGGGCGAGATGCCGGCCTTGAACGCCGGACCGTCCCACAGCACGTCGCCGATGGCGCCCGCCTTGCCGATGGAGAGGCCGAGCGAATAGGTGAGGTCGGCCGAATGCCGGCGTGCCTCGATCGCCTTCACCGCGTCGGACGGCTTGTCGTTGTAGACCAGCTTCCAGCCGTGCGACTCGATGCCGCCGATGAGCGGGCCATGGCCGTCGAGCCGCGTGCGCAGGTACTTCGCCCAGTCATACGGCGCGATGTCGTCGAGCGTCTTGACCACGTCTTCGAACGTGTAGGTGTTGACGTCCCACTTGGCGTTCTCCATGCCGAAGAACGACTTGCCGAAATCGTCGATGCTCTTCTTGCCGTGGCTGAGCTCGCGCAGCTTGCCGTCGACGTCGAGCCAGATCAGCTGGCCGGCCGAGTAGTAGTCCTCGCTGGCCTGGTAGTTGCGGTACGGCAACGGCGCGCGCTGCGCGATGACCGGGTCGTTGGTGGTGTCCTGCACGTTGCGGAAACTGGCCAGGCCGGGACGCCCCTTGTCGTAGGTGGCGGCCACGAAGGCCAGCATGTCGTGGGTCTGGTCGGTGTCCCACAGGCCCGACCGCGCGGCCATCACCTGGCCCCAGAACTGGGTCTGGCCTTCGTACACCCACAGCAGGGTGTCGCTCATCGGCACGTTGAAGTTCGGCGTGGCCAGGTCGGCGCCGCGACGGTACTTGCCGTCCCAGGAATGGTTGAACTCGTGCGAGAACAGGTCGCGGCCCAGCGCGTTCTTCTTCCACTCGGTGAAGAAGTCGGCCGAGGTGCCGTCCTCGCTGGAACGGTGATGCTCCAGGCCGTTGCCGCTCATCTTGTCGCTGAGCGAAACCAGGAAATCGTAGTGGTCGTAGTGGTGCGCGCCGTACATCTTGTACATCTGCTGCACGAGCTCGCGGAACGGCTTGACCTGCTCAGGCTTGATTTCCAGGTACTTCGCCGCGTCGGCGACGATGTCCATGTGTACCGGCGTCTTCGCGCCCGGGTCGAGATCGATGCGCTTGAAATACTTGCCGGCGTAGATCGGGGAATCGACCAGGTCGTCGTAATCGATCGGCTTGAAGTGGATCGTGTCGCCGTCCTTCGAGGCCACTTCCAGCGCCGTGCCGGCCTGCCAGCCGGCGGGCAGCCTCACGCTGGCTTCGGCCCGGATCCGGCTGGCGTAATGGCCGGCCGGATACAGCGTCACGGCATTCCACTGCAGGTTGAGCATCTCCGGGGTCATCACCACGCGGCCCTGGCTGCGATCCTGCGGCGAGAGGAACTGGAACGTCACGTCCACGCTGCTCGCGCCCTGCGGCACGTCGACGTGGAAGGCGTACACGTTGAGCGGGTCGCGCGTCCACGGCAGCACCTGACCATTGGCCTTGACCACCAGCCCGGCCATCTTGTCGATCGGGCCGGTCGGCGAGTGGTTGCCGGGAAGCCACTGCGGATACAGCAGGGTGAGCGGGCCGGCGGCCGCGACCGGCACGGTCTCGTGCACGCGGAAGATGCGGTGCGCGACGTCGGTGGCGTCGACGCTGATCTTCAAGGTGCCCTGATAAGGCACATCCTGCGGCGCCGGGACATCGGCAAGCACGGCGAAACTGGCCAACCCGAGGGCGGCAGCGGCGAGGGCGGTAGCAAGACGTGTGGCTTTCAAGGCGTTCTCCGTGTGGGAATGGGGAAGCTCGGCGACGCATGCCGAGCACGCCTGGAAACCACGGCGCGAACGGAAAAAGCCAGACGGGCTCCGGGAATCCGCGCCACCTGAAATGGTCGCAACAGGAATCCCGAGCGTCGATGCTAGAACGGCGACACCGGACTTACCCCCTGCCGAAGGTCACGGCCGTCATCATCGAAGGAGCCGATTCCTGCTGACCGATATGATCTGGCACCCATCTTGCTCGGTTCGTGCGGACACCCGCTCGTGTTCGACCCTCGGAATCCGTATGCCTGCATCGCTCGACAACCACCGGCGCGCCGACGAAACAGCCGCCCAGCGCGACGAATACCGCCGCTACCTGGCGTTCCGGATGGGGCCGATGATCCACGCACTGATGCTGGTGGCCGTGCTGTCCTACCTGGTGGCCATCGGTGCCAGCGTGCTGGTTCGCAGCTCGCCGCTGCCGCTGTGGTTGCGCCTGGCGCCGGCGTTGCCGCTGCTGCTGGTGGCGATGGCGACCGGCCGCGTGCGACAGCCGCGACTGCTCAGCCTGCTGACCCTGCTGTGCGTGCTGCTGCTCGAAATCGGCATCAACCTCGGCAGTGTCGGCCACCCGCAGCAGCCGTGGGTTCCGCCAGGTCTGCTGGTACCGCTGGCGACATCGGTACTCTGGATGGGCCGCTGGGATTTCATCGTCGCCATGACACTGTGCGCGGTGGGACCGCTGCCGGTTCTCCTGTTCGGCCCCAGCGATACCTCGCTGTTCGTGCAGTACACGGTCTACATGGCGATCGCAATCTCGCTGGCGACCGTGCTGCGCGCGTTCATGGCGCGCACGTTGTTCGAGCAGTTCCGGCTGGAGCGGCAGCTGCGCGAGCAGGCCAACACCGATGGCCTTACCGGCCTGCTGCAGCGCAACCGCTTTCTCGAACTGGCGCGGCTGGCGCTGCACGACATCCATCGCCGGCAGCAGCCGGCGTGCGTGCTGTATCTGGATGCCGACCACTTCAAGCCGCTCAACGACGACTACGGCCACGCCGCCGGCGACGCCGCGCTGGTCGCGCTGGCCGCGGCGATGCGCCGACAGTTGCGTCAGAGCGACCTGATCGGCCGCATCGGCGGCGAGGAATTCGCGGTGCTGCTGCCCGGCCTCGACCTGCGCCTGGGCGGTATCCGCGCCGAGAAACTGCGCCTGGCCACGCACGCGATCATGCGTCCTGACGGCCCGCTGACCGTCAGCATCGGCATCGCCGAATGCGGCCGCGCCGACGAAGCGATCGAAACCTTGTTGGCCCGTGCCGACCAGGCCATGCGTCGCGCCAAGGCCGAGGGCCGCGACCGCATCGTTGCGGCCTGACCACCGAGTCCGGCGGCGGTCAGGCCTGGTTCGACGATGCCAGCTTGCTGTGCCGGATGCCGTAGGCGAAATAGATCACGCAGCCGATCGCCATCCAGATGATGAAGCGCTCGTAGGTGATCCACGGCAGGCCATAGATCAGGACGGCGGAGAACACGATGCCCAGCGGCGCGGTGAACCACACCGCCGGCGTGCGGAAGTTGCGCTGCAGGTCGGGCCGGCGCACGCGCAACAACATGATCGAGCCGCAGATGATGATGAAGGCGCTGAGCGTGCCGATGTTGACCAGCTCGGCCACCTCGCCGATCGGCAGCAGGCCGGCGACCAGCGCGGTGAACAGGCCCAGGATGATGGTCGGTCGCGCCGGCGTGCCGAAGCGCGGGCTGACTTTCGCGAACCACGCCGGCAGCAGGCCGTCGCGCGCCAGCGCGAACCAGATCCGCGCCGCGCCCAGCATGAACGCGAACAGCACGCTGGTGACGCCGACCACCGCCGCCACCGCGATCGCGATGCTGACCCAGTGCAAGCCGATCGACTCGAACGCCTGCGACACCGACGCCTCGCCGTTGAGGTTGCTGTAAGGCGTGATGCCGGTCAGCACCAGCGACACCGCGACGTACAGCACCATCGCGATCGCCAGCGACAGCAGCACCGCGCGGGGCAGGTCGCGCTGCGGATGTTTCGATTCCTCCGCCGCGGTGGTCAGCGTGTCGTAACCGAACACCGCGAAGAACACCACGCTGGCCCCGGTCAGCACGCCCTGCCAGCCGAAGTGGCCGACGCCGGTGGCATCGACGATGCGCGCGGGGATGAACGGGTGCCAGTTCGCGGCGTCGATGTAGAACACGCCCACGCCGATCACCAGCAACACGCCGACCACCTTGATCGCCACGATCAGCGTGTTGAAGCGAGCGCCCCACTCCATGCGCACGGTCAGCAGCACCGCCACCGCCACCGAGACCGCCGCGGCGATCAGATTGAAACGATGGCCATCGCTGGGTCCGGCAATCGCCGCCGAACCGTGCATGCCGAAGATCTGCTGCAGGTAATACTGCATGGTCTGCGCGCTCATGCTCTGCTGCGCCCATTCCGGCAAATGCACGCCGGCGGAATTGAGCAGCACCTGCACATAGCCGGACCAGCCGATCGCCACCACCGCGACCACCAGCGCGTATTCCAGCAACAGGTCCCAGCCGATGATCCAGGCGACGAACTCGCCCAGCACCGCGTAGCCGTAGGTGTAGGCACTGCCGGTGACCGGAATCAGTCCGGCGAACTCGGCGTAGCACAGCGCGGCGCAGGCACTGCCCATGCCGGCGATGAGGAAACTGAGCGCCACCGCCGGGCCGGCGTTCGCTGCCGCCTGCTGGCCGGCCAGCACGAAGATGCCGACGCCGATGATGCCGCCGATGCCGATCGCGGTGAGTTGCCACAACCCCAGCACCCGGCGGAAATCGCCACGCGTGCCGACCTCCGCCTGCAACTGCTCGACTGTCTTGTGGCGCACCAGCTTGCTGAAGAAACTCATCGCATTACCCCTGAAAGCAAGCACCGATCATAACGAATATGACCGGTCATGCCTGCATGCCGGGGGTCATGGTGGCTGTGGCTCAGCCCGGTGCGGGCTTGCCCGGCAATGCGGACTCGCGCGAACGGACAGACAGCCAGCCCAGCGCCAGCGCGCTTGCGCCGAACAACGCAGCAATGGCCAAACCGGAATAGCCGTCCAGATGGTCGATGCCGAACCAGCGGCCGCTGGCCAGCGGCACCAGCGCGGTCGCCAACACGCGCAGCGCCTCCAGCCACGGCGCGCTGCGCCGCGCTTCCATCAGGGCACCGAGCACGCACAGGCTTGCCACCAGATACGCCGCGTATGCCAGCAACGTCGGCAAACCCGCCGTGCCGGCCATGCCCAGGAACTGCGTGGCCATGCCCAGCAGCAGCGCGAACTGCAGCAGTACGTAGAGCGTCATGCCGCGCGACAGTGGCGGGTTGAAGCGCTCGGTCGGCATCACGAAAGCCGGCTTCGGATAACGCGCCGCCACGTCCGCCGGCCGCCAGCCCGGCGGCTTGATCCACACCAGCAATTTGTCGCGCCAGCGCCGCGCATGCCAGGCGTCCACCGCCGTGCTCCAGTACACCTCGGCGTTCGCCCACAGCGGGTTCCAGCTGCGCAGCGGCGAACGCGTGCCATAGACCGGCCGGTCGCCGTCGTCCTCTTCGACGAAGGTGCCGAACAGGCGATCCCAAACGATCAGCACGCCGCCGTAATTGCGATCGAGATAGCGATCGTTCACCGCGTGATGCGCGCGATGGTTGGACGGCGAGCAGAACACCCGGTCGAACCAGCCAAGCCGGCCGATCTGTTCGGTATGCACCCAGAACTGGTACAGCAGGTCGATCAGCGCGACGATCACGAACACTTTCAGCGGCACGCCGAGCAGCGCCAGCGGCAGGTAGAACAGCCAGCCCAGCAGCACGCCGGTGCCGGTCTGGCGCAGCGCGGTGGACAGGTTGTAGTGCTCGCTCTGGTGGTGCACCACGTGCGCGGCCCACAGGATGTTCACCCGATGCCCGCCGCGATGCAGCCAGTAGTAGCAGAAGTCGTACAGCAGCAAGGCGCCGGCCCAGACCCACAGGCTGTCCGCCGGCAGCGTGAACAGCGCCAGGTGCTCGACGCACCACGCGTAGATGCCGATCGTCAGCAGCTTGCCGAACACGCCCACGATCTGCGAGATCACCCCCAGCCCGATGCTGTTGACCGCGTCGCTGCTGGCGTATGCCGGCCGTCCGCGCAGTTTCGCCACCAGCAACTCCAGTGCGATCAGCACGAAGAACACCGGCGTAGCCCAGGTGATGATGGTTTCCTGCATGTTCACTGCAACGCACCCGCCTCGACGATGCTGCCCTCGCGCGCCACCGAGCGCGCGATCCACCACAGCGACAGATAGTACGTCGCCAGCACCCACAGCGCGGCCAGCGGGATCGGCCCATCGAAGCGGTTCCACGCCAGCAGGCTGTCACTGAGCATGAACAGCAACGCGCCGACAGCCGCCCGCCTGGCACTGCGGGCCTGCGCATCGCCGCGTCGCGCGAACTGCCGCGCACGCACCAGCGCCTGCCCGGCCATGCTGGTCAGCACCAGCACGTAGACGATCACCGGCAGGCGCAGCGGCGCGGCAATCGACGGCCACAACAGATACAGATTGATCGCGCCGTATGCCAGGCAGGCCAGCAGCAGCGGCTGGCGTGCGCTGAAACGACTGTCGCCGAGCAGCGCGACGAGAAAGCACAGATGGCCGCCCAGAAAGGCAAGCAGGCCCGCCACGAACAAGTCCTGCGGCAACATCAGCAGGATGTCGCCCAGCAACGAGCAGGCGATGCCCGCCAGAACCCAACGGCGGTAGCGCAACGACAGCGGAGGGACGGAGCGCCATGCCAGCAGCAAGATCAGCGCGGTGGCCAGCGGTTTGCTGATCCAGTGCAGCCACTGCCAACCGGCACCGCCATCGCCGGCCAGCAGCGCGCCGACGATCGCGGCAAGCACCGCCACCGAGGTGAGCAGCGCCAACCAACGGGGTGATCTGGTGGCGGCGAAGTGTCTGGTGGTAACGATCATGCGTGAAGCCGTAACGGGAGCACATGATCATAGTGGCGGTTTGGGCGCGAACGGCTGATCGCGTTCGTCCGGCAGCCTCGACCGACGACCCGCGCTCGAAACAAATTCAGTGCTGAAGTGCGGGTTGCCATAGTCGTTAAAATGGCTTGCATAACTGTAACTCACAAGTTACAGTTATGCATGGCGACAATCCGTACCACTCCCACTTTCGACGGCTGGTTCGGCAAGCTCCGCGATCGCCAGACAAAAGCCCGGATTGCCGTGCGCATTGACCGCCTGGCCGATGGCAACCCGGGCCAGTACCGCGCTCTGACCGGCGGCATCAGTGAACTGAAGATCGACGTCGGCCCCGGATACCGGGTGTATTACACCGAGCGTGCCGGCCAGATCATCGTATTGCTGGTCGGTGGCGACAAAAGCAGCCAGGCCGCCGACCTAGCGAAGGCCAGGGACATGGCCAAGAACCTGGCATGAGGGCTTCGCCCTTGCACCATTCGCCCGAAACCGCAGTCGCGAAAGCCGAAGGCACCCAGCATGAACAAGATCATCACTCGACCATGGGACACCGCGGAGCACCTGAATACCAACGATGACATTGCCGCCTATCTCGATGCCGCTCTTGAAGAAGCCGGCGACGACCCCGCGTTCATTGCCAAGGCGCTTGGCACGGTTGCTCGTGCGCGTGGCATGACCCAGCTCGCGAAAGACACCGGCATGGCGCGCGAAGCGCTGTACCGGGCACTTTCCCCTGCTGGCAACCCGAACTTCGGCACGGTCCTGAAAGTCCTCAAGGCACTCGGCATTCAGCTGCATGCTGCGCCGGCCACCGCTGGTTAGTGGCTTGATATACGGATGTATGTCCCTACGACACGATCAGCCGATCTTGCAGCGATACTGTCAGCCATCCCATCTAAAAACCAAAAACTGCGGTCAAAGCGTGCTTTCCTTTACGGTGCGACTTCAAAAAAGTGCACTCTGACCCTGAGGTTTACCACCCATCGCAAAGCCACGCCCCGCGACGCAACTCTCGGGCGTATAGCTGTATGACGTTGCCCCGTCGCGTCGCTGTCGGAGCACAGACGGCCGCCGACATGGCGATACAAGATCTGACCTCAAATCCGCATCGTTCCAAGTCCACATCGCTCCAATCTGGTAGCGTTGCGCTTGGGTCAGCTGCTAATAGCTCATGGGCAACTCCACTTGCAGGTAGAGCCGTTCAGGTTACGGCATCTGGCTCCCACCAGCACTGCGTTGGCGTCGCACTTCACTTTTGAATCCGCCTCCCGTCAACTTGCAAGTGATATTGGAACCAATATGCGCAAGATTATTTTTCTTACTTTCGCAATCGCAGCTCAACCAGCGTTTGCTAATTCACTTACTTACGTTGATGCAAAGACGCTTGCCGATCGCGATGAAGCATCCGTGCCGAAGGCTCAGACTCAAGCCCTTCTCGACTCACAGGGCGCAGTAATCAGTCGTGTCATACCGGTATGCGCACATACGTCGAGACCCACAGTTATCCCATCGTTTGTTGTTGTCGTGAAACTTGATTCGTCCGGAAAAGTGGTCGCAACGTGGCGGAAGGGTGACTCCAACTTCGCTCTATGTTTCGAAAAAAAAGTGAGTGATCTTACGTTATTCGCCCCACCATATACACCTTTCTATACATCGTTTGAAATTAATATACGACCCAGTTCGGAAATGCAGAAAACGCCCTTGCTGCCTCATTTATGATCACGTCCTAGACTGGATATGTAAACGCTTGACTAACCACACGAGCCACGGGCAAAGCCTAGCCGCGTCACTTCCGTGTGCAGTTTGCGGCTTGCTTCTCCCCGGCAAACCCTGCGATGACGACACGACATCGCGACCTTGCCACGGCGGATGGCACGCTACCGTCTGGTGAGTCAACGGCGAACCATCACCGGTGCTTGGCGGTCGCGTAGCAAGCGCTTAGCGTCCGTCGGTGCGGGGAGCTTTCAGGGAATCATGCGGCTATGAAAACGCGACCACAAAATTCTCGTTGATAGTAAACATCAACCAAATTTATATACACAGAAAATTGCAGAAAATACAGCCAAACTTATCGATAACATCATCATTAATATCAAATTTCTCACTTGGTACCTATCAACACTTTTTAGTTCTTCTTTGTAAACGCTATCGACCGTGTATACAAAACCGAAATTAAGTCCAAAAACGAACGGCTTACCAAGCTTCTTATAGACTTCTGGATAACCATCTCTGAGTATTAAAACGAGTCGCCATCTTTTAACGACGCATAAAATAGGAAGGCAGCCTGATAAAATCCAAAGTATATAAAACATAATGTTCATTTCGTAGGTATGATCGATGACATGGTGACATGAGATACACCAAAATCAGCACCTTCGCCCATGCTCAAGCCGCCGGCAGCACCCAAGTCAAAAGTTCCTCTCGCGCCTCCGAGACGCACATTGCCATATGTCACTCCCCCTCCAATTACAATCCCACCACCTTCACTTACATAAAGTCCATTTAGGACACTTGGGTCAACATAGTTAAGACCATCATCCAGATCCACGGTGTAACCAATAAAACCGGCCTTGCCTCCAAAATCACTACCGAGTGAACCAATCGTTCCTTGTGCAAAACCAATCTTTCCATTTTCGCACTCTGAGATAGCTTGAAAACGACCCAAAGTAACACCACCGACAGGTGAATCAAATCCAGCTACAAAAATACCAACATGCCAAATTGTTGTTCCCGTAGGATCTGTATAGACAAGTGGATTCCCCCCGGCATAGGCATAGGTGTTGATGCCACCCCTTTGCCCGATCGGGTCACTCTCCACATATCGCCCCAGCCTCGACTGGTAGTCCCGATACCCATTGTTCCACGTCGCCGTCTCCGCATCGTAATACTGCCCCGGAAAACCCAGGTTAAGCGTCACGTTGGCCACCGTGACGTTCTGCGTGAACGCAAAGTTCTGTGCCTGCCACACGACCTGGCGGCTCGCATTCGTCATCACTTCCGGTCGGCCGGTCTGGTCGTCATGGATCGCGTACACCTGACCACCCGCCATCCGCCCGATCAACCGACCGTTGAGCCATACGTAGTCGATCCAGCTGCTATTCGGGTCCTCCGCCAGCAGGCTGCCGCCTCGGTCCGGCGCGAAGTACGTCGTCCCCGCGCTGCCCGTCTTGCGCAGGCGCTGGCCTTCCGGGTTGACGTAATAGGCCATGCCCGCCGCGCTGTCCATGCGGTTGAACGCGTCGTAGTGGTAGGTCGAGGCACCGTTGACCGTCGTCGTGTTGCCCTGCGCGTCATAGCCATACTGGCTTGAGCCCGAACTGAGCAACCGGTTGCTGGTGGCACTGACGGTGTCGATCGTGCCCGTCTGGGCGAGGCGGTTGCCGTTGGCGTCGTATTGAAAGCTCTCGTTGTCCGCACTGGAGTACACCGACAGCAGCCGCGATTGATCGCCGTAGCCGAAGTCCTGGGTCAGGTTGATATCGAGGCCGTTGCTGATCTGGATGATGCGGTCGGCGCTGTCATAGCTGAACCCCAGGCTCTGCACGCCCGGCACGCTGATGCCCGTCAGGCGGCCGTCCGTGTCGTAACTCAGGGTGTTGACCAGGCCGTTGCCGGACGTCCACGTCGCCATCGCCAGGTCGCCCGGGCGATAGGCGATGGCCGTGGCACCATTGACCACGCTGCCGCCGATCTTCAGCGAGACACCCGACACCACGCCCTCGGCATAGGTGTAGTTGGCCTGGTTGCCATCCGGGTAGGTCACCGTGGCGACGTGACCCATCGCGTCATAGGCATAGCCAAGGGCGTAGGTGGTGCCGCTCATCGCAAAGCCGCGCCCCGCGACCCGCCCCTCCGGCGTATAGCTGTATGACGTTGCCCCCATCGCGTCGCTGTCGGTGCACAGGCGGCCGACGCCGTTCGTGCAGCTGTCGTAGGTGAAACTCTGCGTCTGGCCACCGGCACTGACGCTGATCGGGCGATTGAGCGTGTCGTAGGCATACGACGTATGCATGCCCCCCGCGCGGGTCATGCCCGAGCGCCGGCCGTAACTGTCGTAGGTAAAGCTCGTGGTACCGGTGTCAGGGCTGACCTGCTGCCACAACTGGCCCAGGCCGTCATGGGCGTAGCTCGTGACCAGATTTCGCGGGTCGGTCACGCTCGCCACATACCCGCCCTTGTCATAGGTGTACTGGGTAACGGTGGGGCTACCTGCGCAGGCGGTGCGACCAGCCAGCGAGAGCGCCGCCAGCACCAGCGCCGGGAGCAGCTTGATCCTTGTATGCGTATTCTTTCGGCTTTCCATACCCATGCTCCTCAGTGAATCGGCCCAGGGGGATCAGTTGCCGTTGTATTTGCTGCGCTCCTGTAAGCGGAACACCCCGAGGCGTTACATGCCCGTACGGCATAACGCAATATCTCCGTTGATCCCGGCGCCTGCATCGTGGCGCTGGTCGCGGAGGTGGTCGCAACAATGGACGAGCCCCCGGTGTCCAGATTGGATCTCAGCACGTTGTATGCGGTAGCAGTCGTCACCGCGGGCCAGCTGACGTAATACTGCACTCCATGGACATAGGACGGTGCTGTCACCGAGCTTGGTTCGACCGGCGGCAACGCCACCACGACCGTGCCGACACCGCTCCATGGTCCACAGCCGCTGGCGTTGCAAGCCTGAACCTTATAGCCATAGCTGCCGCTAGGTTTGCTGCTTGCCGCCCAACTGCGAGTTGCGCCAGTTTGTGCCACCGTCCAGGCACCCCCATTCGTCTGTTGTTGAAGGGTGTAGCTACTGGCACTGCTTACCGCCGTCCAGCTTGCGGTGTAGCGTCCGGTCGTACTGCTGCCAGGCACACTCAAGCTGGGGGCGCTACTCGGTGGAAGCGCCACTGTCGTCACACTGGTGTTGCTCCACGGCCCACAGCCGCCGGCGTTGCAGGCTTGAGATCTGTAGCCGTAGCTACCGTTGGTTTTGCCGCTCGCGATCCAGCTTGTTGCTGCCGATGTCTGTATCGTCGCCCAGCTACCGCCATTTGTCTGCTGCTGCAAAACATAGTTGCTGGCATGGCTCACTGCGGTCCAGCTAACGGTGTAACTGCCCGTGATGTTGCTGCTGGGGGCACTCAAAACCGGGGCATTCGCAGGTGGCAGCAATACTGTCGTGGTACTGATGGCACTCCAAGGCCCGCAACCGGTGACATTGCACGCACGGACCTTGTAACCGTAGCTGCCATCGACTTCACCGGTAGCCGCCCAGCTTGTAGCGGCAGCTTGCTGCACGGTTGTCCAACTGCCCCCAGCAATCTGCTGTTGCAGCACATAGCTGGTGGCACCACTCACGCCGGACCAACTCACCGCATAGGTTCCGGTATTGCTGTTACCGGGAGCGCCAAGTGTTGGCGTGCTGTCTACTATGGGTAAACTGGCACCACCGCTTTCGACGGCTTTCGTCAACTGGTCGAGCGCATTGAATTGATAATTGACCGCATGGCCGGCGGCATCCACGGTAGAAACTACGTTGCCGTTGCCGTCGTAACCGTAGGTGACCGTTTGACCGTGCATGCCTTGCTTCTGGTACAAGCGTCCCAAAGCGTCGTACAACATCGTTTCCGACAGGCTGATATCGCTGCCCCGTTTCACGACGTGGCTGGTGACGTCGCCGTTGGCGTCATAGCCGAATGACTCGGTCGAGGTTCCATCCTTGTCGTTATGGGTAATCGAGGTGACTTGCATCACCGCATTACGGTTCCAGGTGGTCACTTCACCGTCTGGCGCGGTCAGGGTCCGAAGCAGATCAAAGCCATCATAGGCGTAATGCCAAGTGGCAGCAGCACCATCGGGGTAGGCGGTTCTGGTCACTATCCGGCCACGCGCATCGTAGGTGTAATCGGTGACATTCCCGTTCGGGCCAACGATATGCCCCGACTCGCCCAGTCCGTTGTAGCTACCGTAAGTAGTCGTTTGGCCCAGCCCGTTGACCGTCGAGGTCAGGTTGCCGAGTGCGTCGTAAGTGAAAACATCGGCATTGCTGTTGCCCGGCGAAGGGTGCGTCACCTTCAACGTGTGCACCATGCCGTTGGCATACAGCGTGTATTGATACGACGTGGTCAATGTCTGGTTCGCGGTGCCGTTGCCGGACAGATTGCTCACAGCCACTGAGGCCACGCGATTCTGCGCGTTATAGGTATAAACCGTTTTTGACCATCCCTCGACCGTGACGCTCAGGGGGCGGTTGAGTTGGGCATCGGGATCCCAGACATAGTCGGTAGTGCGCGCTTGCGAGGTGCCATAGGCTTCGGTCTCAGTCTGCAACTGACCGTTCGCGGCATAGGTATAGGTATGGATGTTACCGTTATTGTCAGTCGTTTTTGCGAGGTTGCCATTGCTGTCGTAAACGCGCGCATTGACTGTCGAACCGCAATCGGACACAGCATCTTCGCTACGCGAACTGAGCAGGCCATTGAAGCCGCCGTAAACATTGGTCGACACATGTCCAAGTGGATTCGTGATTGTCGCCGTTTCGGATCCACCGGTGTCCACACCGTAGACGATGGAGGTCAACTGCGTACCATCAGCCATGCGGTTGCTGCTCACCCGCCCGTTTAGATAAGTCGTCAGCTCATACGGCACCCCGTTGACATCGACTTCGGTCAAGCCTCCCAGACCATACTGATAGGAGACCACCGTCGCGGGCGCGCCCGGCAATGTCGCAGAGGTCATCTCGTTATATGGAGTCGATAAATAGACATAGACGTTTCCCGCGGGATCAGTTACCGTTTTCTTGTACTGCGTAATGGTGCCATTGTTGGTCAAAGCCTGGTGTTGAACAGTAACGGTCTGTCCATTGGTGTGGGTAACCGTCAGGGTGTAATCGATGGCGTAAGCCGAACGGCTGAATGTCCAGCCCACACCAGAGTTATCCTTGATGGATTGGATGAACCCGTAACCGTCATCGTATACCTGCGTGGTTGCATCTTCATCATGGATCGTATAAGTATCATCGGCATTATGCGTAAGGGTAGCCAGACCGTCGCCACCGTCTTCTGGGTAATCACCCAAATGCCCATTGGGAGGTCCATCGAAGCTGATGGTGGAACCATCAGGTCGATGCAACGTTATGCGCCTGCATCCGTCATTTCCTCCACATGACAGATCAAGATAATAGTTGAAATTATCATTCCACGTTGGACTGTTGGCCGAGGTATAGTAGCGCTCGTACTTCAGGCCCATTTCGCCAGGCATGGCAAAATCCGTGTAGGTCTCCACTTTTGATCCGCTACTTATTTCAACCGGATGACTTACAATATCTCCACAACCGTTTTGTTCTCCTGCTCGTTCGTGGTTGTTTTGCTTGAATTATTCGGCGAATAACCCGACATGCGACCCGTTACGTGGACGGTGTTTAATGTAACGATCGAAGAATTATCCGTAGGTGGGAGTGGCAGTTGACCAGTGACAGTCGTACCAGGAAGAGTTACGGGCGGAAGCGGTTGATACGGCAGGACACGTCCGGGGACCATGGTGCCCCAACTCGTTGTATTCCAAGCCAACAGAACCAATGATGCCACCGCTGCAGCAAGGGGATATTTAATTGACGACATTCAAGGTTCCTTCCTCGGGATTTCTTTTTTCAAAAAAAGATCGGAAATGAAGCCAAACAGCGATCATTCCGCGCAGTGGCGAAACCTTCAAAATCAGGATATCGATAAATCGTGGAATCTATTTAAGAAGCATCAGAGTTAGGAAAAACCAAAGATGCGTCCGATTACAATGAGATAAGCGATCACGCTCTCAATCCCCCAACCTCACGTAACGTCCATCTGCACCGACGGTCTGATGTTCAGCCTTCCGAAACATCCTTGCTTTGTCGTTAATCCCCCTGTTACCGGTAAAATCGCTGATCTGTGCTACATCGGTTCAGCTCAATGGCGATTATTCTTGCTCCAGTGAATATCGGCCTGTCAAGCGCGTAGATTTTTACGTAACGTAATTATTTGCGCTTGTATGAGACAGGCTATTCGATATGTACGGAAATCCGCAGCAACAGCGTGCGCTCGTTGCAAGGTCCATGCATCAACATCCACCACGCTCGTCCACCGCCTTGCGCCCGATCGCCGGCGCATCGGTGAAGAACGCATCGATGCCGGCATCGAGTGCGGTGCGAATCTCGGTGATCGAACCGGCTTCATTGAAGGTGGCCGGGTCGTCGCCCTGCCACAGTGATGGCGGCAGGAAGTGGTTTTCGGGACGGAAAGTGTAGGTATGCACTTCCAGTCCAGCCGCATGGGCATCGCGCACCAGCGGAGTCGGTGCGGCGAAGCGGCCGGTGGCATCCAGCGGCAGGATCGCGCGGACGTGCGGGCCGATCGCGTCGGCGTAGCCGGCGATGTCGCGCAGGCCCGGCGGGGTCGTCATTCGGGCGTAGTAAAGGGTGTCGCCGGCGGCGCGGCGGTCCCAGGGTTGTTCGTGCGGATCGCCGAGCAATTGCAGCAGCCGGATGTTGGGGTGGCGGTCGCCGAGCCGGCGGCGCAGATAGCGCAGGTTGCCGACCTCGAACGACTGGATCACCACCGACGCCGTGCGCGTCCAGGCATGCTCGGCCAGCGTAGCCAGCACGCGGTCTTCCATCGCCAGTCCGAGCCCGGCGAAATAGCTGCCGTGCTTGATCTCCGGGATGATGCCGAGCGGACGCGCGCGGCCGGCCGACGCGCTTGCTGCCAGCTCGATGATTTCCTCCAGCGTGGCGATCTCGAACTGACCGTCGTACTGCGTGCTGCGCCATTGCGGCAGCCGCTCGCGGGCACGCAGGGTTTTCAGTTCGGCCAGCGTGAAGTCCTCGCTGAACCAGCCGCTGACGGTTTCTCCGTCGACCTGCCTGGATGTCCGCCGCGCGGCGAATTCCGGATGATCGGCGACGTCGGTGGTGCTGCCGATCTCGTTCTCGTGGCGCGCCAGCAGCACGCCGTCGCGGCTCATCACCAGGTCCGGCTCGATGAAATCCGCGCCGTCGGCGATCGCCTGTGCATACGCGGCCAGCGTGTGTTCCGGACGCAGCGCGCTGGCGCCGCGATGGGCGATCACCTGCACCGTGCGGACGATCGGCGCCCCGGTGGCGGAAGTGGGCATCGGCACTTGCGGTGCTCCGCTACGGCTCACTGGTAGACATGCAATCGCCCGATCGTCCACGCGTGGTAGGACGCCAGCAGTCCCGGCACGGCGCAATCGTCGTACAGGCCATTGCAGCGGGTGCGCAAGCCGGTGGCGGCGGAGAAGTAGGAATCCTCCGGCAGTCCGGCCGCCTGCAGCACCATGCTGGGCAGGAACGCGATGTCGAGCACGGGATAGTTCGGTAGCGGCTTGCCGACGAAGTTGCTTTTAAGCATGTAGTAGGTGAGGTAGTCGCGCTCAGGTCGCAGGACCGCCGGCAGCGTGCGCGCCAGGTCGCGGATGCGCCCGCTGAAGGACGGTTGGTGATCACCGAAATGCATCAGCACGGTCGGCTGCGGACGATCGAGGAACAGGTGTTCCAGCCCGCGCATGGCGCTGTCGGAGTCGTGCAGGCGCGCCAGGTAGGTATCGAAATTCAGCGCCGCGTCTGCGGACAGGCCGCGCAGCAGGTTGCGGTACGACGGCGGCAGCGTCGACATCGGCTCGTCGTCGTGCGGCCCGTGCTGGTGCAGGGTCAGGATCATCACGAACACCGGCTGGCCCGGCTTCTTCAGCTTGTCGTAGATGCGCCTGGCGGCGGCGAACATCTGCGCGTCGCTCTCTTCCCACTCCTCCAGGCCCAACTCGCTGGCGCCGTAGAGGTGATCGAATCCGTATGCGCGGTAGGCGTTGTCGCCGTTGATGAAGCTTGCTTCGGTCGGGTAGATGCCGATGGTCAGATAACCGAGCCGGCGCAACTGCAGCGCCAGCGCATCATGCACGTTCGGCGCCAGCACGTACGGCGCGTACATGCCGCCGGGACCGAAGATGTCCTGCGGCATGCCGGTCAGCGCGGCGAACTCGCTGACCCAGGTGCCGCCGCCGAAGGTGTGCACGCGCAAGATCCCGTGGGCACGGGTGCGCGCGTCGGCCCGGAACATCGCCGCACGGCACTGCGGCACGTTGCAGGCATCGTAGAAGGACGGGTCGAAGGTACTTTCCTCCAGCACCTGCACGATGTCCGGATACGGCGCATGTTCGATGGCCGGGGTACCCCGCGCGGTCGCGCCCCATTGCTGCTCGGCGATGGCGTCGCTGCTCATCGGCGGCAGATGCACGTCGGCATCGCGCAGGTTGACGAAGAAGTTCGTCAGCTGGGCGTCATCGGACAATTTCTCCCAGACGTTGCGCGAGTGCACCTGCGCGAACGGCCCGGTGGGCAACATGCAGACCCAGAACGCCAGCGCGCCCAACACGATTCCGCCGACGCGCAACGCCGCCGCAGGACGTGTCCCGCGCCGGGCCGGCAGCCGCCAGTCCCAGCGCCAGACCAGATACAGCAGCGGCGGCAGCAACAGGCACAGGCCGACACCCAGCGCGTACAGATGCGGGTAATGGCGCAGCGTATCGAGCAGGCTGGTGCTGGCGTAGTAGATGAAATCCGATGGCATCAGCTGCGCGTCCAGGTAACGCAACTTCAGCACCGAAACGAACTTCAACAGGACGAACAGACCGCCGCTGACCACCAGCGCCGTGGCCAGCCGCGCAAACGCGAACAGCAGCACGACGAAGGTGCACAGCATCAGGCCCAGGATGAAGCCCCGTTGCATCGCCAGCGGCTCGCGCAGCGCGGTGAGCGCCACGCAGCCGGCAAAGAAAGCCAGTGCGCACAGCGACACCACACGGGTGCGTGCAAGTAGCCAGATTCGATACATCGGTGGAAAGTCCCCCTGTAGGACCCTGCTGTCGTCGCCGGACGCCATCTTACGTCGTCGCCGTGCGCACCGGCGGCATGCCGGCCCGGCCGTTCCACTGGCGTTTGGAATGGGCGGCCGGCGCCTGGCTCGGCGGCCGGCGGCAAGGGCGGCTATCATCGTGTCCATGAACCCCATCGAGCTTCCTGCCGACCCCGCCAGCTTTCCCGAAGTGGCCGCCAGCTTCATGCTGGACGGCCCCGCCGGCAAACTCGAGGCGATCAGCGACCGCGCCGACCCGGCCTGCGCGCGTCGCGCCGTGGCGGTGATCTGCCATCCGCTGACCCCCGAGGGCGGCACCATGCACAACAAGGTGGTGACGATGGCCGAACGTGCACTGCGCGAATCCGGGGTAGACACGCTGCGTTTCAACTTCCGCGGGGCCGGCAACTCGCAGGGGGTCTACGACAAGGGCATTGGCGAGAGCGACGACCTGGCCGCGGTGGTCGCGTGGGTGCGCCATGTGCGCCCGCACGATGCGCTGTGGCTGGCCGGCTTCTCGTTCGGCAGCTATGTGACCATCCGCAATGCCGTGCCGCTGCGCGCCGATGCGCTGATCAGCATCGCGCCGCCGGTCGGCCGCTGGGAGTTCGAAAGCGTGGCCTTGCCGACCTGCCCATGGCTGATCGTGCAGGGCGAGGCCGACGAAGTGGTCGAGCCGCAGGCCGTGTTCGACTGGGTCGCCACGCTGGAATACCAGCCCGAGCTGGTGCGCATGCCCGACACCAGCCACTTCTTCCACCGCCGGCTGATGGATTTGCGCGGCGCGATCAAGCACGCCGTGCGCGGCTGGTTGCCGCCGCCGCGGCAGTCCTGAACAGCGTCACGCACTGCGCCTGACCTCCGCCACCCCTCCAAGACCTGCCCGTTCCATGAGTGAAACCCTCACGCTCACCCCCAGTGCGCGCTATCACGAAGGCGTCGCCGCACATCGCTGGGAGTCCGACCCGACCCAGTTGGCGCTGCTGCCCGAGTTCGACCGCATGCATGCGGCGCTGTGCCGCGAACCGGTCGTCGACGACGGCCTGTTTGGACGGCTGAAATCCTTGCTCGGCACGGAGCCGGCCGCGTCGCCGGTAGCCGGCCTGTACCTGTGGGGCACGGTCGGCCGCGGCAAGACCTTCCTGATGGACCTGTTCGCTGCCAGCCTGCCGCACGGCGTGGTGCTGCGCCGGCACTTCCATCGCTTCATGGGCGAGGTGCATGAAAGCCTGCGCGCACTGGGCGAGCGGCAGAGTCCGCTGGTCGAAGTGGCCACCGGCATCGCCGCGCGTTGCCGTGTGCTGTGCCTGGACGAGTTCCTGGTCAATGACATCGGCGACGCGATGATCCTGGCGAACCTGCTCGACGCGCTGTTCGCGCGCGGCGTGACCCTGGTCACCACCTCCAACACCGCCCCGGCGAACCTGTACAAGGGCGGCCTGCAACGCGCGCGCTTCCTGCCCGCGATCGCGCTGATCGAGCGGCACTGCCAGGTGGTCGAGATGGCTTCCTCGCACGACTGGCGCCTGCGCGCACTGACCCAGGCCCCGGTCTACCTGACCCCGCCCGGCGCCGAGGCGCATCGTGCGCTGGAACGCATCTTCGCCAACCAGGCCAGCGGCAAGGTGAGCGAGGGCGGCTTGCTGCACGTCAACGGCCGCGACATCCCGCTGCACAAGCGCGCCGACACCATCCTGTGGTTCGACTTCGCCGCCTTGTGCGAAGGCCCGCGCGCCGTCGCCGACTACATCGCCCTGGCCAAGGCCGGCCCGACCGTCATCGTCTCCAACGTCCCGCAGTTCACGATCTACGGCGAGGACGCCGCCAAGCGCTTCGTGCAACTGGTCGACGAGTTCTACGACCGCCACGTGAAACTGGTGCTCTCCGCCGCCGCGCCGATCACTGCGCTGTACGACGGCGAACGCCTGCGCGCCGAATTCGGCCGCACCGAATCGCGCCTGATCGAGATGCAGAGCGAGGAATACCTGGCGCTGCCGCATCGGGCGGAATGAGCCCGCTTATGGCGCCGTCGCAACGCCCGGATGCGACCGCTGGAAACGCCGGTGGTGGATCAGCAGGCCGCTGAAGTAGGCGATGTAGTAGCCGATCAACAGGCCGATCACCAGCATGGTCAACGGGCTGGAGGCGTAGCCCAGCGGGTGTATCGGGTAGCCCCCGGTCTGCGCCGCGGCCGCCACATGCTGCATCTGCGGCCACACCACCAGGAAGCGCCAGGCCAGCCGGCCCAGCAGCAGGGCGGTGAGCAGGGCACCGATCCACGGGTTCGGCACATAGCAGTCGCCCTTGACCGGATCGACCTCGAAGCGGGTCAGGCGCAGGCCGAGCAGGCCGATCGCGCCGCCGAGCAGCACGCCGGCGAGCAGGCCTTCGGCCAGCGCCAGTTTGTGCAGACCGCTGAGCGCCAGCATGCAACCGAGGAACGAAAACACCGCGATGCGGAAGATCATCCGCTTGCGCCGGATCGGCTGGCGACCGAACTGGCGGCTGATGCGACGCCAGATGATCCAGGCGAGGATCGGCAGCATGACGAGGTAATTGGTCAGGTGCGCAGGCATGGGCACTATCCGGGCGAGAGGTCGGCCACCAGCTTAATGCGATGGATACGCGCGGAACGACTGACGATTGTCACCCTGTTGCGATGGGGAGTGAAAGCCCGGAGATGGCGGCAAGCGCTGCCCTCACCCTGCGTGCGTCTTCGTAGGAGCCCGCTGGCGGGCGATGCTTTTTGCGAGAGGCGAGCGGAAAGAGCGAAGAGCATCGCCCGCCAGCGGGCTCCCTCGAGAATGTGGCCGGGCGGCGTTATTTCGCCTTGCCCTGGTTTGCCACCGCGGCCATCTTGGCCGCGATCGCATCAGCGTCGCCGAGGTAGTAGTGGCGCAGCGGCTTGAGCTCGTCGTCGAACTCGTACACCAGCGGCACGCCATTGGGAATGTTGAGCTCGACGATCGCCTCGTCGGAAATGCCGTCGAGGTATTTCACCAGCGCGCGCAGCGAGTTGCCGTGCGCGGCCACCAGCACGCGCTGACCGGCGGCGATCGCCGGCGCCAGCACGTCGTGCCAGTAAGGCAGCACGCGGGCGACGGTGTCTTTCAGACACTCGGTATCGGGGATGTCCTTCGGGTCGAGCGAGGCATAACGCGGATCGTGCACCGACTCGTTGGCGACCCGGTCCAGCGGCGGCGGCGGGATGTCGTAGCTGCGGCGCCAGATCTTGACCTGGTCTTCACCGTACTTTGCCGCCGTCTCGGCCTTGTTGAGGCCGGTCAGCGCGCCGTAGTGGCGCTCGTTGAGACGCCAGTCGGTGAGCACCGGAATCCACATCAGGTCCATCGCATCCTGCACGCCCCACAGGGTGCGCACCGCACGCTTGAGCACCGAGGTGTGCGCCACGTCGAACGCATAGCCGTCCGCCTGCAGCAGCCGGCCGGCTTCGCGTGCCTCGGTCATGCCCTGCTCGGTGAGGTCGACGTCGGCCCAGCCGCTGAAGCGGTTGTCGAGGTTCCACTGCGATTGACCGTGGCGGATCAGGACGAGCTTGTGCATGAGGTATCCGACAGGAGGGCTGAACGGGGAATGGTGCCGGCCGGCTTGGGCATCGTCAAATGCGGCCCCTGCCACAGGTCACGCTAAACCCTTCGCACGGACGCGGCATCCTATGTCGACTACCCACCCACGGAGACTGCCATGCGTCGCTTTTCGACGGTTCTCATCCTCGCCGCGCTCGCGCTGACCCTGCCACTTGTGGCAGCCGCGCAGGACGGCGATATCGACAAGGTCAACGGCACCGCCCAGGTCGACGCCGGCCAGCAGGCCGGTGACGTCAGCACGGTGAACGGCGCGGTGCGTGTTGCCGCCGGAGCCAGGGTGCACAAGGCCAGCACCGTCAACGGCGCGGTCGAACTGGGCGACAAGGCACAGGCGACCTCGCTGGGCACGGTCAACGGCGCGATCAGCATGGGCCGCGACAGTCGGGTCACTGGCGAAGTGGACGCCGTCAACGGTCGCATCGAACTGGCCGAAGGCGCCGATGTCGGCGGCAAGCTCGGCAACGTCAACGGCACCATCGTGCTGAACGCCGCGCACGTCGCCGGCGGCATCCACACGGTCGGCGGCGACATCACGATCGGTGCGAACTCGCATGTCGAGGGCGGCATCCTGGTCGAGAAGCCCAGCGGCTGGTTCAACTTCAACAGCCGCACGCCGCTGGTGGTGATCGGCCCGCACGCGGTGGTGCAGGGCACCCTGGAGTTTCATCGCGAGGTGGTGCTGAAAGTCAGCGACAGCGCGCAGATCGGTCCGGTGAAAGGCGCCACGGTGGTGAAGTTCTAAAGGCAGGAGTGAGTGGAGAGGAGTGAGAAGTGAGAGAGAAGCCCGAGCCCGGGCGCCTTGCTTTCTCTCACTTCTCACTCCTCTCCACTCACTTCTCGCTCCACGCCCTCACAACCAGTCGCGCGGCCTCAGATAGTCGACCAGCTTCGCTTCGGCGGAGCCGGCCTCCGGCGTGTACGCATATTCGAAGCGCACGCGCGGCGGCAGGCTCATCAGGATGGACTCGGTGCGGCCACCGGATTGCAGGCCGAACAACGTGCCGCGGTCGTAGACCAGATTGAATTCCACGTAGCGGCCGCGCCGATACAACTGGAACTCGCGCTCGCGTTCGCCGTAAGGCGTGTCCTTGCGGCGCGCCACGATCGGCAGGTAGGCGTCGAGAAATCCCTGGCCCACCGCCTGGGTGAACGCGAAACAGCGCTCGAAGCCGCCTTCGTTCAAGTCGTCGTAGAACAATCCGCCGACGCCGCGGGTTTCGTCGCGGTGCTTGAGGTAGAAGTATTCGTCGCACCATTTCTTGTAGCGCGGGTAGACGTCCGCGCCATACGGCTCGCAAAGGTCGCGCGCCACCGTGTGCCAATGCCGCACGTCTTCATCCACCGGGTAGAACGGAGTCAGGTCGAAACCGCCGCCGAACCACCACGCCGGTTCCACGCCATCCTTGCTGGCTTCGAAGTAACGCACATTGGCATGCGTGGTCGGCACATGCGGGTTGTTCGGATGCAGCACCAGCGACACGCCGGTGGCGATGAAGCTGCCGCCGGCCAGCTCGGGCCGGTGCGCAGTCGCGCTGGGTGGCAACGGGTGACCGGACACGCGCGAAAAATTCACTCCGGCCTGTTCGAACACCGCGCCGTCACGCAGCACGCGGGTGCGCCCGCCGCCACCGGCGGCGCGCTGCCACGCGTCCTCCTCGAAACGCGCGCGACCGTCGACCTGTTCGATGGCGGCGCAGATGCGGTCCTGCAGCCCGCGCAGGAAGGTTTCGGCAAGATCGGCTTGCTGGCTCATCGTCTGACTCGTCGATTCGATGGCGGGAGCTTAACAAGAGCCTCCCGTCGGCGGCTGCGACGTGTCGTCGCGCAGCCGCGCCGGCCAGAGGATTCCGGATCGCCGTGCTCGCGCGAACCGGTGGGCCGGATCGCATGACGCGGCGGCAAGAACGTTCGCGGTGCCTTCATGCAGCGCTGGCGACGATGCCTGCTCTTGTTCAACGAGTTGGCCGCCGACTAGGCAAGTTGCGGGAATGACCGCTAGGCTCTCACGATGCCCACTTTCATGACACCTCTCGCGGTCACCGCGTACACCGCCACCTCCGCCATGGGTTGCGGCCTTGCGGCGCAGCTCGATGCCTTGCGACACGCGCGCAGCGGACTGCGTCCGAACGACATCAGCACCACGCCGCTGGACTGCTGGATCGGTCGCGTCGACGGCGTGGAAGCCATTGCCCTGCCCGCCGCGCTCGAAGCGTGGGATTGCCGCAACAACCGGCTGGCCTGGCTGGGCCTGAACCAGGACGGTTTCCTCCAGCGCGTGCATGCCGCCCGTGCGCGTTACGGTGCCGGCCGCATCGCGCTGCTGCTGGGTACGTCCACCGCCAGCATCGACGCCACCGAGAAGGCGTACCGCCAACTCGGCCCCGATGGAGCTTTTCCCGACGACATGCGTCGGCCGGCAGTCCACACACCGCATTCGCTGGCCTCCTTCGTCGCGGCAGCGCTGGAGCTCGACGGGCCGTGCCTGACGATTTCAACGGCATGTTCGTCCAGCGCCAAGGTATTCGCCAGCGCCGAGCGGCTGATCCAGCTTGGCCTGATCGACGCGGCCGTGGTCGGCGGCGTCGATACGCTGTGCGACAGTGTGCTGTTCGGCTTCAACGCGCTGGAGCTGGTATCCACCGAACCCTGTCGGCCATTCGATGCCGCGCGCAGTGGCATCTCGATCGGCGAAGCGGCCGGCTTCGCCCTGCTCGAACGCAGCGACACCGCGCCCGACGCGCCGCAGCTGCTCGGCTACGGCGAGGCCAGCGACGCGCACCACATGTCCACGCCGCACCCCGATGGCCTTGGCGCCGAGCTGGCGTTGAACGACGCACTGGCGCGTGCCGGCCTCGACGCAGCCCAGGTCGATTACATCAACCTGCACGGCACCGCCAGCCGGAAGAACGACGAGGTGGAGGCGGCCCTGGTCGGGCGTGCTTTTCCGGCCACGACACGGGCCAGTTCCACCAAGGGCTACACCGGCCACACGCTGGGCGCGGCGGGAATCGTCGAGGCGACCATCGCCTTGCAGGCGATCGAGCACGGGCTGGTCCCCGGCAACCTCGGCGGCGAGACACCCGATCCCGGTTGCGGCCCGCAATTCGCCTGGCGCAACGAACATCAGCGCGTCGACGTGGCGCTCAGCAACTCGTTCGGTTTCGGCGGCAACAACGCCTGCCTCGCGTTCGCCCGCGCGGGGTTTGTCGCATGAGCGTGCTGCGCATCTACGTGGAAGGCATCGGCCTGTGGTCACCGCAGCTGGCCAACTTCGCCGCCTTGCGGGATGTGCTGGCCGGCGCCACGCCGGAGCTTCCGGCTGCACGGCCGGCTGCCACCACCCTGCCGGCGAACGAACGCCGGCGGGCACCGGAAAGCGTGCTGCTGGCAATCGAGGCCGCCGGCCAGGCCGTGACGATGAGCAACCGCGACGCCGCCACGCTGGCTTGCGTGTTCGCTTCCGCGCACGGCGACCAGGCGATCACCGACTACATGTGCGCCACGCTGGCGCGCGCGCCGACCGAACTGTCGCCGATCCGCTTCCACAATTCGGTGCACAACGCCGCGGTCGGCTACTGGACCATCGCCACGGGCTGCCACGCACCATCCACCTCGATATGCGCGCAAGCGGCGAGTTTCGGCGCGGCGCTGCTGGAAGCGGCCAGCCAGGTCGTGGCCGAACAGCATCCGGTGTTGCTGGTGTGCAGCGATATCGCCGGCTGCGGCCCGTTGCGCGACGTCACCGGCAGTACCCAGCCCTTCGGCAGCGCGCTGGTACTGGCGCCGCAGGCCGGTGCGTCGGCACGGGCCAGGCTCGATCTGGAAGTGACCGCCGGCAGCACCGTCGATCCGCTGGTCGAGCCATTGGCCGGCTGGCGTGTCGCCACTCCTTCGGCGGCCGGCTTGCCTTTGCTGGCATTGCTGGCCGGCACGAAGAATGGTCGCTGCCAACTGGCCGCCGCCGAGGCACTGGGATTGCAGGTCGACGTGGAGCACGTCACTTGAATACCGCCGCCGCCCGCTGGTGCGTACTGATTCCCTGCCTCAACGAAGAGGCGGCCATCCAGTCGGTGGTCGAGTCGGTACTCGCGCTCGGCGCCGCGGTGATCGTGGTCGACGACGGCTCGGACGATCGCACGCCGCAAATCGTCGCCACCCTGCCGGTCACCCTGCTGCGCCAGGAGCGGCGCCGCGGCAAGGGCGAGGCGCTTCGGCGCGGTATTCGCGAAGCGCGGCGGCAAGGCTACGACGCGGTATTGACGATGGATGGTGACGGCCAGCATCAGGCCAGCGACATCCCGCGCATCGTGGCCACGGCCAGGCGCTATCCCGCCCACATCGTGATCGGCGCCCGCCTGCTCGAACGCGAGCAGCAACCGCCGGGCCGCCGCCGGGCCAACGCGGTCGCCGACTGGGGCATCTCCATTGCCTGCGCGCAGCCCATCGCGGATACCCAGAGCGGCCAGCGCTGGTACCCGCATGCGGCGCTGGACCTGGTCGACCTGCCGGCGCAAGGCTTCGTCTTCGAGGCAGCGATCCTGATCGCCGCCTCGCGCGAGAAACAGCTCGGCGTGGTCTCGGTGCCGATCGCTTCGCGCTATCACGGCGTGTTCCGGCCCAGCCATTTCAGGCCGGTGCGCGATGTCACCCGCATCGCTCTCTACACTGTCGGCCGGGTATTCCACTACGGCAGCATCATGGCCAGCTATCGTCGTTCGCGCGGCACGCCCCTCATCATCGACAGCAAGGCTGGCTGACGGCATGGGCCAGGCACTGCTACCCCTGCAATTGATGGTGATCCTGCTTGTCTCGCGCGGCCTGGCGTGGCTGCTGCGCTGGATCGGCCAGCCACCGGTGATCGGTGAAATGATTGCCGGCCTCGCGCTCGGCCCGATGGTGTTTGGCGCACTGGCGCCGGCATGGCAGGGTTGGCTGTTCGCACCCGCCAGCCTGCCGACGTTGAATGGCCTCAGCGAGATCGGCCTGGTGCTTTTCATGTTCATCGTCGGCGCCGAACTGCGCCTGCCCGACGGCGTGCGGCAAACCCTGCGCGCCGCCGGCGCCGTCGCGGGGCTCGCGGTAGCGCTGCCGATCGGCCTGGCCCTGCTGATCACGCCGATGCTCTACACACGCTACGCGCCGGCCGGCATCGCATATTGGCCGTTCGCGCTGTTCATGGCCGCATCGCTGGCAGTCACCGCGATGCCGGTGCTGGCACGCATCCTCAAGGATCGCCAGATCACCCGCACCCCGGCCGGTCAGCTCGCGATGGCCGCGGCAGCCATCGCCGACGTGCTGGCGTGGATCCTGCTGGCGCTCACCGTCGCACTGATCTCCGCACATGGCGACTGGGCGCCGTTCTGGCGCAGCGTGACCGGAGTCGGCGCAATGCTGGTGTTGTGTTTCGCGCTGCTTCGCCCACTGCTGCGGCGCTGGCTCGCACGGCACGCGGCGAATGGACGTCCAGACGGTAGCGTGCTGGCCGTGCTGCTGATCGGCGCGCTTGGATGCGCCGCGCTGACCGAGTGGCTGCACCTGCATGCGGTGTTCGGCGCGTTCCTGTTCGGCCTGAGCCTGCCGCGCGACGATGCGTTGCTGGCCGGGCTGATCGAGCGGCTGGAACATGTCGCGGTGATCGCGCTGATGCCGGTGTTCTTCGCGCTGACCGGGCTCAACACCAGTATCGACGCGCTCCACCATGAGGCGCTCGGCGCCTTCGCCTTGATCCTCGCCGTGGCCGTGCTGGGCAAGGTGATCGGTGGCGCCGTGGGCGCGCGCGTGGGCGGGTACGGCTGGCGCGAGAGTTTCGCGGTCGGCTCGCTGATGAATGCGCGCGGCATGGTCGAACTGATCGTGCTGAAGATCGGCCTCGACGCTGGCGTGATCGGCCGCGAGATGTTCACCTTGCTGTTGCTGATGGCCATCGTCACCACGATGCTGACCACGCCGATGGTGCTGTACTTCAATCGGTACCGCCAGGCTGTCGCGGTGATCCCGCAGCAGCCGGACGCATGTTGAATACCGCCTCCGCCACGCCCGCGGCGGAGGCCCTCGCGAACGATGCAAGGCACGCGGGCACCGTGGCCGATGCAACGTCGCCCTACGCTATGATGACGCGCTGCGTCCGGGCCATTCCGGCCCGGCAGGCAACATCACTTCCCACACCAGCGGACGGAAATCCCATCATGGACAGATTGTGGCCGGTTGTCCCCGCGCGCACGGCGCACCGATCATTGCCGGCGACGGTCGCGATACCGTGACCGCCACCGAGCCCACCGCTGAGCCGGCACCCCATCGCACATCGACCCACGACGTCGTCATCCTCGGCGGCGGCCTGGCCGGACTCACCCTGGCGCTGCAACTGCATGACGCCTTTCCCGATCTCGACATCGTGGTGCTGGAGCGCGGCACGCATCCGCTGCCGGCCGCGGCGCACAAGGTCGGCGAGTCGACGGTGGACGTGGGCGCACATTATTTCGGCGAGGTGCTCGGCCTGCGCGACTACCTGCGGCGCGAGCACATCCTGAAGTTCGGCCTGCGCTATTTCTTCTCCGACGGCCGCAGCGACATCGACCAGGTGACCGAGCTGGGCGTGAGCGAGGTGTTTCCGGCACCCAGCTACCAGCTCGATCGCGGCATCTTCGAGAACTTCCTGGGCGCCGAAGTGCACCGCCGCGGCATCGATTTCCGCGAAGGCACCCGCGTGCGCGGATTCGATCTCGGCAAGGGCGACGAGCGGCACAGCGTGCGCTGCAGCGGCCCGGGCGGTGATTGTCAAATCGACGCGCGCTGGCTGGTCGACGCCTCCGGCCGTGCCGGCCTGATCCGCCGCCGGCTTGAACTCACCGTCGACAACGGCCATCGCGTCAACGCCGCATGGTTCCGCATCGACGATCGCCTCGAACTCGACGACTGGGTCGACAATCCCGCCTGGCGCGCGCGTTGCAAGCCGCCCGAGCGCTGGCGCTCCACCAACCACCTGTGTGGTCACGGCTACTGGGTTTGGCTGATTCCGCTGGCGTCGGGCGCGCACTCGGTCGGCATCGTCGCCGATGCCGACATCCACCCGCTGGACACGTTCAACGATTTCGAGCGCGCCCTGGCCTGGCTGGGGCAACACCAGCCGGCGGTGGCGCGCGAAGTGGCCAAGCGACGCGACAAGCTGCTGGATTTCCGCTTCCTCAAGAACTACTCCCACGGCTGCAGCAAGGTATTCAGCGCCGATCGCTGGGCACTGACCGGCGAGGCGGGCGCCTTCCTCGATCCGTTCTATTCGCCCGGCAGCGACTTCATCGGCATCGCCAACACCTTCATCTGCCAGCTGATCGGCGACGATCGCGCCGGTACCGCGCTGGCGCCGCGCGTGCGGCTCTACGAACGTTTGTACCAGTCGTTCTACGACAGCATGCTGGCGATCTTCCGCGGCCAGTACCCGCTGTTCGGCAACGTGCGGGTGATGGCGGCCAAGATCATCTGGGACCACGCGTTCTATTGGGGCGTGCTGTGCCAGCTGGTGTTCCAGCGCCGGCTTGGCGACGCCGCGTTGTTCGCCGACATGGGGCCGCAACTGGCGCATGCGCAACAGCTCAACGAGCGCATGCAGCAACTGTTCCGCGACTGGCACGCGTTCGCACCGCCGACCAACGAGGCGGTGATGCTGGACCAGCGCGAACTGCCCTGGTTCACCGCGTTGAACGTGGCCATGCACGACACGCTCGACGACGCCGGCGTGCGCACCCGCCTGCACGAAAACGTGCAACTGCTGCAGGGCCTGGCGGCGAGCATCGTCGGGCGTGCCGTCGTCGATGGCGGCGAATCCCTGCGCGAAGGCTGCGAGGATCTGGTAGCCGCGCCGGGGCAACCCGCGCCGTTCGCCACACCCTGATGCCCACGCCCGCGGGGCTTCGCGGCGATATGACATACTTTCCGGACACATCCAACAAGGGAACTGTTTCATGCGTACTTTGATTGCCGTATTCCTGCTCGCCCTGGCCATGCCCGCTTTTGCCGGCGATACGCTCGACAACAAGACCGTGGTGGAGATGGTCAAGCTCGGCCTGGACCAGCAGATCATCGGCACCAAGATCGACACCTCGCAGAACCACTTCGACACCAGCCCGAAAGCGCTGTCCAGCCTCAAGCATGCCGGCGTGTCGTCTGCATTGATCAGCAAGATGATCCAGGCGTCCGGCACCGTGCACGACAGCAACGACGGCGGCAGCCATGCTGGCCACGCCGATGGCGGGGAATTTCGTTTTGTCGATGCCGGCGGCCACTCCAGCACGATGACGCCGGTGCGGGTGACGGCGGAACTGTCCAACCGCAAGGCGTGGATCCCGTTCCACGTCGGCGGTCCGGAAACCTTCATGTTCATCAAGAACCATCACGCGCCGCTGCGTACCTCCGCGACACCGGCGTTCACCACCGACATCGACCCGTTGACGGTGCGACTGGTCCACCTCGGCCAGCACAAGGACCGCGACTCGCGCTACGTGGTATTCAGCGGCAGCACGACCGATCGCGAAGTCGAGGTCACCACCACGGACCTCGGCAACGGCAACTACAGCATCAAGCCGGCCAAGCCGCTGCAGGCCGGTGAGGAATACGCCTACCTGGTGCTGGCGCAGATGCCGGCCGGCTACGGTTTCTGGACTTATTTCGCGCAGAACGCGGCAGCCGCCAAGGCTTACGACTTCGGCGTCGATTGAGCTTTCGCGACGTCGCAAGTGAACAAGGCACCGCGGCGATGCGGTGCCTTGTTCGTTTGCGGGGTATCGCGGTCGTCGCCACGCATCGCCCGGTCAGCGCTTGTCACAACCGCTCAGTCATCCGCCGACGGATGAATCACGGCGGCACGTCCGCTGGCGAGCAGCCGGCCGCGATGTTCGACCCGGAACGCATACTGCGCACCGCCCTCGCCGGCGTAAAGACATTCGGCATGGACGTCCAGACGTCCATCCATCTGGTCGACAAATTCCGCGAACAACTGCACCTCGCGCAGGCTGACCAGCATGCCGGCGCGCACCGCACAATTGCCGCGCGAGCGGGCCAGCAGGGCACCGTGCACGGCCATCGCCTGCGCTCCGTATTCGGCAAGATGCACGGCGTGCAGGCCGTGCGGGCCGCGCAGCGGATGGTCCGGGTGCGCGTGGCCTGCACTGGTGGCGTGGACGGTCTGCTCGTCCCACGCCTGCACCGCATCGAGCAGGCACATCGTGCCGGCGTGCGGGATCAGATGGGCCCAGTCAGTCTTCGGCAACATGCGTATGCGGCGCCATCAGGATCGAGAGACAGAAATGGAACGCCACACCCAGGCTTACGGTGAGCCCGATCGCGCGCAGTACCGGAATGGTCGCCCATGCCAGCATGCCGAACACCAGCAATGCGGACAGCACGCAGACGATGGTGGCGTGCAGGGTGCGCCGCTGCTCGGCCGGGTCGCCGGTGTCGCGCTCGAAGAACAGCGCGTAGTGCAGGCCGAGGCCGCCGGCGAGGATCAGCGCCACCAGGTGGAACAGCGAGATCTCGATGCCGGCCATGCGCTCGACCGCCAGCACCAGGAAGGTGGCCAGCGTCATCGGCGCCAGCACGTGCCAGGCGCGTCGCACGCTGCGCAACGCGAAGCTGATGGTCAGCACCAGCAGCACCGCCGCCGCCAGCAGTGCCTGCAGGATGCGCGTGCGGTAGTCGACCACCAGCGACTCGGAGGCCGCCTTCAGATCGAGCAGCCTGACCGTGCCGTTGGTGTTTTCACCCAATGCCCGCAATGCCGTGACGTCATGCACGCCGCTGACCGTACCCAGCCCCAGCCAGTGCCCGTCGCGTTGCACCAACGTGGCGGCCAGTCGCTGGCCCAACGGCGACTGCGCGTAGCGTGCCGGCGTCAGTGGCGGCAACTGGCGCGCGACGGCCACATCATCCAGGAACGGCTGGAACAGGTCGGCGCGAAACGGCATGCCCTGCAACGCTTCGTCCAGGGCGTGCCGCAAGGTCGCCTGATCCGGCAACTTTTTTTGCCGCGCCAGCTGCAGCGCCACCGTCGGCAGGTAGCGCGAGGGGAGGTCCAGCGCGTCGACCGCATGCTTCGCCACCAGCGCGTCGACCTTCGGCTGCAGCGTTTCCGACAGCGCCAGCACGCCTTGTTCGGTCGGCGCCTGCAGGATCAGCAGATAGCGCACGTCCGGCGCGCCCAGCGCCTCGCGCAAGCGCGCATCGTGCAGCAGCATGTCCTGCGGCAGCGGCGTCAGCGCGGCGAGATTGTTCTGCCAGAACGGACCGGGCGCGATCGCCAGCATCAGCACGATCGCGGCGGCCACCAGCACGGGAATCCAGCGCGGTCGCGGCAGCCGGTCGACGACGTGGCGCGCGCGCATCAGCCAGCGCATGTCGGCCACGTCGCGCACGCGCCGAGGCAACAGGTGCGGCAGCAGGTACCGCGTGCTGAAACCTGCCACCAGCAAACCGACGATGGTGAACACGGCGAGTTGCTTCAGCCCGTTCACGCCGGACGCATAGAAGGCCAGATAGGCAATGCAGGCCGAGGCGATCGCGGTGAGCAACAGCGGCCACAACGCGCGCACGCTCTGCACCGCATCCTCGCCGGCGCGGCGGTGGCTGAGCACGCGGATCGGATACTCCTGTGCGACCCCGAGCAGGGTGAAGCCGAACGCCAGGGTCAGGCCATG
The DNA here is from genome assembly GCF_008329435.1 of Rhodanobacter sp. T12-5. Classification (GTDB taxonomy): domain Bacteria; phylum Pseudomonadota; class Gammaproteobacteria; order Xanthomonadales; family Rhodanobacteraceae; genus Rhodanobacter. The sequence goes on along the minus strand of NZ_NPKN01000001.1, from coordinate 32,196 downwards.
CACGTCGGGGAACGCGACAGTCAGCGCGGCAATGCCGGCCAGCCCGGCGCTGGCGATCGGCAAGGCCGACAACAACAGCGAACTGAAGCTGCGATACGCCAGCAGCAACAAGGCCACGAAACCGATGGTGGAAACGCGCCCGATCCAGTCGGCCTGGTGCCGCGTCTGGGCGCCGATCACCACGCTGAAATAGCCCGGCCCGCTCAGTTCAAGCTTTGCGCCGGCACTGCCCGGCAGCGCGTGGAAGGCCTGCCGGATGCCGTCGATCGCCTGCTGCTGCGCGCCCGGGTCGAAGCCCGCCGCCACGGTCTGCACCAGCAGCAGCGCTTCGTCCTGCGGCGAAAACCACACGCCTTCGCGCACTTCGGGTGACTTCGCCGGGGCCCACAATTCGGCCAGCTTCAACGTCTCCAGCGTGGGATCGCGCGGCAACAGGCCTTTCAGCAAACTGGCCGCCGGCGAGGACAGGTCATCCAGCCGCTGTTGCAACTGGTCGGACAGGTACGCCTGGTCCAGCGGCTGCGTATCCAGCGTCGGCGACAACAGGTAGCGATAGGGCAACAGGCTGGTGTCCAGCGCGCCCAGATCGAAATTGCCATTGATGACCTGGCTGTAGCGCTTGTCGTGTTTCAGCGCGGCGACCAGGCCCTGGCTGAGCGTCGCCAGCTGCGGGTCCGGCGCGCCGCTGATCGACAACAGCAGCAACCGCGAACCCGGTCCGTCGCCGACCTGCTCCATCAGCAGGCGCTGGTCGGGTGTGGTCGGCGCCGGCATGAAGCTGCGCAGGTCGGTGCTGATCTTCAAGCGCTGGCTGACCATCCAGCCGAGTCCGGCCAGCGCCAGCAACCACACCACCAACAGGATCCCCCGTGAACGCCCGCGCATGCTCAGTGCGTATCCCGGCACAGGGCCTGCAGCCCTTCGCGCGTGGGCGCGGCCGGCATCCGGCTGGCCAGCACGCCGAGAAGATCAATGGTGAGGTCGCCATCGGCTTCCTGCATGAACATGCAGCGCGATTCCTTCGTGTTGCCTTCGACGGTGATGCTGGCGATGGTCTTGGCCACGCGCGCATCCAGCGGCGTCAGCATCAGCGTCCAGGCGCCGTCGATGTCGCCGGTCTGGCGGACGTCGAACGCCTGCTGCAGGCGGCCGGCATCACCGCTGAGCAAGGCCACGAAACTGTCCAGCAGCACCTGCAGTTGCGGCGCACGCTTCAGCGAGAAGTGGCGCGGGCTCTTGCCGACGCGTTCCTGGGTGACCTCACCATCGGCGATGGTGGCAGTCTCGGCCTGCGGCTTGTCGACCCGACGCTGCAACTTGTCGCCACCGAGCCACGACAGTTCGCCAGACACCACCAGCGGTCGATCCAGCACCTGCATGAAGCGCGCTTCGGCAAACGCGGTATGCGCCGGCGCCGGATGGCCCAGCGCGGCAATCAGGGTGTGTGCCGATGACGGAGCCGCCGGCTCAGACGCCGAGGCGCTCGCCCACAGCGGCAGGGTCAGACTCAGCAACAGCAGGCGCGTCTTGCCAGAAATCATAGAAATTGAACCAGTTGTAGGGAGCCACGTGAATGTAGTGTTCCAGCCGCTGCGCGTAGCGGCCGATCAGGGCGTCCAGGGCGGGCCCGCGCTGCTGCCGCGGGATGTCCACCCGCTCGCTGAAATCTTCGAAGATCAGGCGGTAGCGATTGCCCCCCAGGTACAGCCCGAAGCACAGTAACACCGGCACCCGCAAGGTATGCGCCAGCAACCACGGACTGACCGGGAACGGCGCCGGCGAACCGAGCAGTTCGGCCCGCCGCAATACCTCATGACCGCGACCGCGATCGGCCAGCATCGCAACCACCGCGCCGGCCTGGCAGGTCTCGGCCATCGCCAGCACGATCGAGGTGCCATCCTGCGCCGCGTCGATCACGCTGGCGCCCACGTCCGGCGCCAGCGCTTCGAGCAGCGAGGTCATCGCCGGGGTTTTCTGCTTGTCCAGCACCACCCGCAGCAACAGGTCGGGGCGGCGCGTGTGCAACGCGCGCAAGGCCTCGAAACTTCCCTGGTGCGAGCCGAACAGCAGCACGCCGCGGCCTTCCGCGACGCGTTGCTCCAGCAGGTCCAGGCCCTGCGTTTCGATCTGGAACGACTTTTCGCCGTGGGCCAGCAGGAAGATCCGGTCGAGGCAGGTGGCGGCGAAACAATGGATGTGTTTCATCACCTGCCAGGCGGTGGCCGGACGCCCGAAGACGCGTTGCAGATACTGCTTCGAGGCCTGCCGCTCGGGTGCGCGGCGCAGGTAGAAATACAGCGTGATCGGATACAGGAACAGCCGGCCCAGCCGGCGTCCGCCGTGCAGCGCGATGATGACGATCAGCCAGAGCGCAAAGCGCCCGCCGCCCTCGGGCCGGCTTTGCCAATGCTCGTTCGTGCTCATGCGGCGCCCTCGATCAGGCCGCGCGCCAGCAGCACGTCCTCGCAACGGATCTCGAAGCGCAGCCGCGAGCCGCCCGGCGTCATTTCCGTCAGCTTCAGCAGTGCGGTCTGCTCCGGCAACAACGGCGCCACGAACTTCGCTTCCAGCACGCGACCCAGCCGCTGGTCGCGCCACGCACGCAGAGCCAGCGCCACTTGCTCCAGCAGGATCACGCCCGGCACCAGCGGCTGTCCCGGGAAATGGCCGGGCAACGCCGGATGGTTGGCGGCGATGCGCACGATCCGCTCGAACACGGGACTGCTCATGGCGTTGCCGCTTCCTTGCCCTGCCGCAACCGTGGCCAGCACAGCGCCATCTGCTTCAGCATGATCGGCAAGGCGAGGTGATCGAGGTGGCGCAGCCGCCAGCGGCGATAGCCGTATTCCAGCACGAACGCGGCACCGAGCACGGCGTAACAACCCACGTGCAGCCAGATCGCGGCCCAGCGCTCGGGTATCGGCCACGGCGCGGCCCATCCGACGCGCACCAGCAAGCCGCTGCGATCGGCGCACAGCCACAACACCGCCAGCAGCACCGCCTGCGTGCCCAGCAGGATCGTCCAGAACGCAGTGACCTGCCGCGCGTAGCGGGCGACACCGGGCTGGCGCAACCGGGCGACGCCTTCGATCGCGACGATGAATCGCGCCACCAGCGGCTCGTCCGTGGTCAGGGTATGGCCGAAGCCCCAGGCCAGCACCGCGCTGATCAACACCGGCACCGCCTCCAGCACCAGGTCGGCCAAGCCATCAAGCCAGACGCCGAGCAGGGCGGCCAGCATCGCCAGCCAGCTGAGCCATGGCAGGAGCCGGCGGGTACGCAGACGCGGCAGCATCGGCAGGGTCAGCAGCACGGCCAGCGCCAGCAGGGCGAAGACTTGCCGATGGGTGATCGCACCCGCCAGCGCCAGTACCGGATAGGTCGCCAGCAACAGTGGCAGCGCGTGATGCCGCGGCGCGTTTTCAGTTGAGTGGGACATCATGCCGGGTTCCGCGTCGACTCAGCCGCAACCGTGAGCCTGCCACCGACAGCGGAATGCCGCGTGAGTACAGGACGAGGCATTGGCGCCAGGGTTTCCCCGGCTTCAGCGGGCGCGATTTTGCTCAACATGCGCGGACAGCGTGCGCAGGCTGGTGAAGATCTGTCGATTGTCCGGGTTGTCCGAACGCAGCTGGAAACCGTAGCGCTTGGACACGGCCAGCGCAATTTCCAGCGCATCGATCGAATCCAGCCCCAGGTCGCCGCCGAACAACGGCGCGTCGGGGTCGATCTGCTCCGGGGTGACGGTTTCGAGATTCAGGCATTCCACAACCAGGATGGCCAATTCGTGCTGCGCCGCTGTCTGTTCCGCCATGCTCGATTCCGTACTCGTGATTCATTGCCTCCCCCCGGTGGCAGTGGGCGCGGAGTGTAACATAGCGCTCCTGTCGTTCTCGGTTGCACGCAATGATTCAGGGATGTGAAAACATGCAGATCGACCCGCTGCCGCGCCGCGCGCCGCGGGTGTCCTACCGCACCGGCACCGCGGCCGGCGCGCTTGCAGAGGCCGGTACGCTGGCCGTATTCGGTTTCGGCTCCGGCAGTCCGGCAGCCGATGACCCACGCTACGTGCGGGTGGCCCTGGAAAGTTTCGACGCTCCCGTGCCAATGGAAGTCTGGCAGGTCGACGCGCCGGTGAACTGCGGCACCGACGGCGCGCTGCAATGGTCGGCCGGCGGCGGCTGGCTGTTCGCGGCGATCGACCTGGACGAGCGCGAACACGGCGGTCCCAGCGCCACCGCCCGGCTCGCCTACGAACAGTTGCATCGTTTCGTGACGGCGCACGACATGCAACACGTGTTGCGCATCTGGAACTACCTCGGCGCGATCAATCGCGGCGAAGGCGACGCGGAACGCTACAAGCATTTCTGCGACGGTCGCGCTGCCGGTATGGGCGATTTCTTCGCTGAAGGTTTCCCGGCGGCCACCGCGATCGGGCATCACGGCGACGAGCATGGACTGCAGGTCTACCTGCTGGCCTGCGACCAACCCGGCCAGCGGGTGGAAAACCCGCGCCAAGTCAGCGCGTGGCGCTACCCTCGCCAGTACGGCCGCACCCCGCCGAGCTTCGCGCGCGCGATGAACCTGCCAGGGCGGGACGCGCTGGCCATCTCCGGCACCGCCGCCGTGGTCGGCCATGCTTCGGCGCATCACGACGACCTGGACGCCCAGCTCGAAGAGACCTTTATCAATCTCGAAACCCTGTTGGCCAGCGCCGGGCTGGCTGCCGGTTTTGATACCCACTCGCCCCTGAAAACCTACGTACGCCACGCCGCCGACGCCCCGCGCGTACGCGACTTCCTGCGACACCGCCTGCCGGGCGTACCGGTGCTGCTGCTGCACGGCGACATCTGCCGCAGCGAGCTGCTGGTGGAGATCGACGGCTGGCGCTACGTATAGGCGCCCGTCGCCTGCGGGCGCGGCTTGCAAGCGTACGGCACCCGCGCCCTGATGATGTTCAGCGATCCAGGCTGGCGACGAAGTTTTTCACTTCGGCACGAAGATAATCGCCGGCATCGGCCTTGAAATCCGCGGTGCGCTGCTTGTGGAAGGGCACTTGCTGCAGCAGCTTGCCGGTGCCGGCATCGAATACGTACAAAGTCGCGGTATAGCCGACCTTGGGCGGCTTGTAGTCGCCACTCAACGAGCCACCTTGGGTCACATTGATCTTGTTGAAGCTGGCAATGACCAGCGGCGCGAAACGGACTGCCAAGCGATAAGGCAAACCGGCCGCCGCGGCCGAAGAATGACCGGGCTGGAACGAGGCATCGTCGGGTTCGACCGATTGCATGCTGACATGCCGATCCTGCGCCCAGTCGGCAAAGGCGTGCTCGACGGTGATGCAGCTCGCATCCTCGCTGGTGCAGGCCAAGGTGAAGGTGAACCGCGGAATGGCGTCCGGACCGAACAACTGCAGCGACTGCAGCGACTGTTGCTGCGCGCCGTTGATCACCATCGCGGTTCCCGCACAACCCTGCAGCGCCAGTGCGACGACAACGGTCGCCGCCATGCCTCGAATTCGCATCGGTGACTCTCCCTGTGCCATGGGGCTCATGCCCGACACGATCGTATAGCGGTCACCGCAAGCCGGACCAGCGATTATTTTTTCACCGGCCGCTTCCAGCCCGGAAACGTCTGCTGCCTGCCGCGCGCCACGGTGAGTTCGCCGTCCGGAGTGTCGTGCGTGATCACCGAACCGGCGCCGATGGTGGCCTGCGCGCCGATCGTCACCGGTGCCACCAGCGCGCTGTTGGAACCGATGAAGGCACCGTCGCCGATATGCGTGACGAACTTGTTCACGCCGTCGTAGTTGCAGGTGATGGTGCCGGCGCCGATGTTGACGCCGCGGCCTACTACGGTGTCGCCGAGATAGCTGAGGTGGTTGGCCTTGCTGCCTTCGCCGAGGCGGGTCTTCTTGGTCTCGACGAAGTTGCCCACGTGCACGCCGGCGTCGAGCTCGGTGCCGGGGCGCAGCCGCGCGAACGGGCCGATCGTGCAGGGGCCGTGGGTCACCACGCCGTCCAGGTCGCAGTGCGACTGCACTACGCTGCCGGCCGCCAGCTGCACGTCCTTCAGCCGGGTGAACGCGCCGATGCGCACGTCGTCGCCGAGCACCACGCGGCCCTCGAGGATCACGTCAACGTCGAGCTCGACGTCCCGTCCGGCCTCGACCGTGCCGCGCACGTCGATGCGCAGCGGATCGGCCAGCCGCACGCCATCCGCCATCAGCGCCTGCGCGGCGCGCTGGCGATACGCCGCCTCCAGTTCGCTCAGCTGCAGCGCGTTGTTCGCTCCGGCGGCCTCCAGCGGGTCGGTACATTCGACGCTGAGCGCCGGACGGTTTTCCGCGGCGGCCATGGAAAAGATATCGGTAAGGTAGTACTCGCCCTGCGCATTGTTGCGCTCGAGCCGGCCGATCCAGCCGCGCAGCGCCTGCGCGTCGGCGACCAGGATGCCGGTGTTGACCAGGTTCACCGCACGCTGAGCCACATCGGCGTCCTTCTCCTCGACGACCGCGCGCACGCGCCCGCTGCCGTCGCACAGCACGCGGCCGTAACCGTGCGGATCGGCGAGTCGGGTGGTCAACAAGTTGAAACCACCCTCCGCTTCGACCAACTGCTGCAGCGTGGCGACCCGGGTCAGCGGCACGTCGCCGTAAAGCACCAGCACGCGTGCCGACGCGTCTGTGGGCACCCCGGCCAGCGCTTGTTCCACCGCATGACCGGTGCCCAGTCGTTCCGCTTGCAGCACCCACCGCAGAGCCTGCCCCGGACTTGATCCGGGGGCGCCCTGATCGGTGAACGCCGCCTGTACCTGTTCGGCGCAGTGCCCGTAGACGATGTGGATGGCCGCCGGTTGCAACGCGCGCGCCGCATCGATCACGTGCGCCAACAGCGGCCGGCCGGCCAGTGGCATCAATACCTTGGCGCGGTTCGACTTCATCCGCGTGCCGGCACCGGCGGCGAGGATGACGACGTGGAGGGAGGTAGGGCTCATGGTTGTCGGCCTCGACGTGTTTCGATCGAAAAGCATAGCAGCCGGTGCACCCCGGGCGCCGGCAAACGTGGCTCGGAGCCGGTGAAGAAGACCCTTACCTGTGGTGTTCTTCTACCGCGAATCAGTCACTGGCGTGGCCGAGACCATGGGCTTGCCGGCACGGCATTCAAAGCGGAACACGTAGGCCAGGCTGAACGGCCTCGTCTCTCCGTCCACCACATGGCCGTTGCCGTCGGCATCGGCAGCCCAATGATCGATTCGCAGCGGAGTGAACCGCCATTGCAGCGCGGCCGCGCGCACCGCGGCGATGAACGCGCGACGACTGGCATTCGCCTGCGTCTCGCCCGCCACGCGCACTTCGCCGACCGCGCCACGTTCGTCGACGATCAGCAACGCCGGCACTTCCTGCGGTGGCGGACAACTGGCCAACAGCTCCAGCGGATATGTCGGAGCCACGCGCCGGAACGGCGTCGCTCCGCTGGACACTTCGCCCAGCGCCAGCTGGTAGCGCGCCGTGCCGGGCGGCACCGCCATCCGCCGCGAACCATCGCCGGTGGTGGGCGACTCCAGCTGCTGACGCGGCGCGGCGCAGCCGGCAAGGAGCAACAGCAACGCACAACTGCCGCGCCAGAAGACGGACATCGGTCCCGTCATCGAATCTTCCGTGGATCCAAAACTGCATCCTGCCGATGCGAAAACGCCGGCACAAGGCCGGCGTCGATGGTTGCTTCGAGGAAGCCGCGCATGATCGGGCGGGCTCCTGCGAATGGGCTGGCGTGAAGGCCCCTGCTCAGTGCTCAGTGCTTGAGGTTCTTGCGCAGGCGCTCCAGCGCTTGCAGTTGGGTCATCGCCTGGACCAGCTTGGCCTGGGCTTCGGCAATTTCCATCGCGTCGGTGCGATTGGCCAGCGCATCTTCGGCTTCCTTCTTGGCTCGCTGCGCCGACGCCTCGTCCAGATCGGACGCGCGCGCGGCGGTGTCGGCCAGCACGGTGATCACCTGCGGCTGCACTTCCAGGATGCCGCCGGAAACCCAGAACTGCTGGCGCTCACCGCCGGCCAGCACCACGTCGACGTGGCCCGGCTTGAGGCGGGTGATCAGCGGGGCGTGGCGGGGCGTGATGCCGAGCTCGCCCAGCTCGCCGGTGGCGACCACCATCACGGCGTCGCCGTGATAGATCTCGGCCTCGGCACTGACGATGTCGACGCGAATGGTTTGGGTCATGACTCAGATTCCGGATGCGTAAGACACGGGGCGGGCTGAAGGTCCGCCCTGGAGGATCAGGCAGCCTTCTTGGCGCCCATGTCTTCGGCCTTCTTGACCGCCTCGTCGATGCTGCCGACCATGTAGAACGCCTGCTCCGGCAGATGGTCGACGTCGCCGTCGACGATCATCTTGAAGCCGCGGATGGTTTCCTTCAGCGGCACGTACTTGCCCGGCGAGCCGGTGAACACTTCGGCCACGTGGAACGGCTGCGAGAAGAAGCGCTCGATCTTGCGGGCGCGCGACACGGCCTGCTTGTCTTCTTCGGACAGCTCGTCCATGCCGAGGATCGCGATGATGTCCTTCAGCTCCTTGTAGCGCTGCAGCGTGCCCTGCACGCGGCGGGCGACGTCGTAGTGTTCCGCGCCGATCACGTTCGGGTCGAGCTGGCGGCTGGTCGAATCCAGCGGATCCACCGCCGGGTAGATACCCAGCGACGCGATGTTGCGGCTCAGCACCACGGTCGCGTCCAAGTGGGCGAAGGTGGTCGCCGGCGACGGATCGGTAAGGTCATCCGCGGGCACGTAGACGGCCTGGATCGAGGTGATCGAGCCGGTCTTGGTCGAGGTGATGCGCTCCTGCAGCACGCCCATTTCCTCGGCCAGCGTCGGCTGGTAACCCACCGCCGACGGCATGCGGCCGAGCAGCGCGGACACTTCGGTACCGGCCAGCGTGTAGCGATAGATGTTGTCGACGAAGAACAGCACGTCACGGCCCTTGCCGGAAGCGTCCTTCTCGTCGCGGAAATACTCGGCCATGGTCAGGCCGGTCAACGCCACGCGCAGACGGTTGCCCGGCGGCTCGTTCATCTGGCCGTACACCATCGCGACCTTGTCGAGCACGTTGGAGTCTTTCATCTCGTGGTAGAAGTCGTTGCCTTCGCGGGTACGCTCACCCACGCCGGCGAACACGGACAGGCCTTCGTGCGCCTTGGCGATGTTGTTGATCAATTCCATCATGTTGACGGTCTTGCCCACGCCGGCGCCGCCGAACAGGCCGACCTTGCCGCCCTTGGCGAACGGGCACATCAGGTCGATCACCTTGATGCCGGTTTCCAGCAGGTCGTTCGCGGCCGCCTGATCGTCGTAGCTCGGCGCCTCGCGATGGATCACCCACTGATCCTGCTCGCCGATCGGGCCGGCTTCGTCGATCGGGTTGCCGAGCACGTCCATGATGCGGCCGAGCGTGGCCTTGCCGACCGGCACCTTGATGCCTTCGCCGGTGTTGCGGGCGATCAGGTTGCGGCGCAGGCCGTCGGTGGAACCGAGCGCGATCGTGCGCACGATGCCGTCGCCCAGCACCTGCTGCACTTCCAGCGTGATCTCGGTGCCGTCGATTTTCAGTGCGTCATACACCTGCGGTACCTGATCGCGCGGAAACTCGACGTCGATGACCGCGCCGATGATCTGAACAACTTTGCCCTGGCTCATGGAATGCTCCGGATGGATCTTTAAGGTTCTGTTGCGGCGCCGCTTCGCGTCGCCATGAATATTTACGTGCAGCAGCGGTTACACCGCTGCTGCACCGCCGACGATTTCCGAAATTTCCTGGGTGATCGCCGCCTGACGCGCCTTGTTGTAGACGAGCGTCAGTTCGCCGATCACCTTGTTCGCGTTGTCCGACGCGCTCTTCATCGCCACCATCCGCGCGGCATGTTCGCTGGCCAGGTTCTCCAGCGACGCCTGGTACACCACCGACTCGATGTAACGGCCCAGCACGTGCTCCAGCACGGCCTGCGCATCGGGCTCGTAGATGTAGTCCCAGTCGTGGCTCGCTTCCAGCTTGACGCCGGCATACGCCGACTCGCCGGCCGCCTGATGCGCCTCCATTTCCGACGCCACCAGCGGGAGCGGCAGCAGTGCGTCGATGGTCGGCTTCTGCGTCATGGTGTTGACGAAGTCGTTGTAGGCGAGGAACACGCGATCCAGGCCGTTGGACGCATAGGCGTCCATCATCACCTTGATCACGCCGACCAGCTGTTCGAGCTTGGGCTTCTCGCCGAGATGGCTGACGCTGCCGATCAGGTTGATGCCCTTGAGGCGGCGGAAGAACGAGATGGCCTTCTGGCCGATCGCCACTACGTCGACCTGCACGCCCTGCTGCTGCCACTCGACGATCGCCGGCAACACGCGACGGAACAGGTTGGAGTTGAGGCCGCCGCACAGGCCGCGATCGGTGGACACCACGATGTAACCGACCCGCGCCACGTTGTCGCGCTGGACCAGGAACGGATGGCTGAAATCGGTGCTGGCCTGGGCCACGTGCGCGATCACCTTGCGCATCGAGCGGGCATACGGACGCGAGGCCTTCATCAGGTCCTGCGCGCGCCGGATCTTCGCAGCGGAGACCATTTCGAGCGCGCGCGTGACCTTGCGCATGTTCTGCGTGCTCTTGATCTTGGTTTTGATTTCGCGTCCGCTGGCCATGCTCTATCCGCTCGTTATGCTCGCTGGTGGGAAGGGGGACATTGCCCGCCCTTCCGATTCGCTAGTGCCGGTATTACCAGCTACCGGTTTTCTTGTACTCGTCCAGCGAGGCCTTGAAGGTGGCTTCGATGTCGTTGTTCCAGTCGCCGGTGGCCACGATCCTGTTCATCAGCTCGGCATGGTTCTGATGCATGAATGCATGCAGGCCCTTCTCGAACGGCAGCACCTTGTTGACCGGCAGGTCGTCGAGGTAACCCTTCTCGGCGGCGTACACCGACAGCGCCAGCTCGGCGATCGACAGCGGCGAGTACTGCGCCTGCTTCATCAGTTCGGTGACGCGCTGGCCACGGTCGAGCTGGGCGCGGGTGGCCGGGTCCAGATCCGAGGCGAACTGCGCGAACGCGGCCAGCTCACGGAACTGCGCCAGTGCCAGCTTCACGCCGCCGGACAGCTTCTTGACGATCTTGGTCTGCGCGGCACCGCCGACGCGGGACACCGAGATACCGGCGTTTACGGCCGGACGGATACCGGCGTTGAACAGGTCGGTTTCCAGGAAGATCTGGCCGTCGGTGATCGAGATCACGTTGGTCGGCACGAACGCCGACACGTCGCCGCCCTGGGTCTCGATGATCGGCAGCGCGGTCAGCGAACCGGTCTTGCCCTTCACCGCGCCGTTGGTGAACTTCTCGACGTATTCCTCGGACACGCGCGATGCGCGCTCGAGCAGGCGCGAGTGGAGATAGAACACGTCGCCCGGATAAGCCTCGCGACCCGGCGGGCGCTTCAGCAGCAGCGAGATCTGGCGGTAGGCCACGGCCTGCTTGGACAGATCGTCGTACACGATCAGCGCGTCTTCGCCGCGATCGCGGAAGTACTCGCCCATCGCGCAACCGGAATACGGCGCGACGTACTGCAGTGCAGCCGACTCGGAAGCCGAGGCGACCACGACGATGGTGTTGGCCAGTGCGCCGTTCGCTTCGAGCTTGCGCACCACGTTGGCCACCGACGAACGCTTCTGGCCGATCGCGACGTAGATGCACTTAATGCCGGAATCCTTCTGCGCGATGATCGCGTCGATCGCGAGCGCAGTCTTGCCGGTCTGGCGGTCGCCGATGATCAGCTCGCGCTGGCCACGGCCGACCGGGATCATCGCGTCGACCGACTTGTAGCCGGTCTGCAGCGGCTGGTCGACCGACTTGCGCCAGATCACGCCCGGCGCGACCTTCTCGATCGCCGCGTTGAGCTTCGCACCGATCGGACCCTTGCCGTCGATCGGGTTGCCCAGCGCGTCGACGACGCGGCCGAGCAGTTCCGGGCCGACCGGCACTTCGAGGATGCGGCCGGTGGTCTTGGCGGTATCGCCTTCGCGCAGGTGCTGGTATTCACCGAGCACCACCGCGCCGACCGAGTCGCGCTCGAGGTTCAAGGCGAGGGCAAACGAATTCCCCGGCAGCTCGATCATTTCGCCCTGCATCACATCGGCCAGGCCGTGGATGCGCACGATGCCGTCGGACACGCTGATGATCGTGCCCTCGTTGCGCGCTTCCGCGCCGAGCTTGAACTGCTCGATGCGGTTCTTGATCAGTTCGCTGATCTCGGACGGATTCAAGGTGGTACTGGACATGGTCGTTATCCCAAAGATCTAGAAACGAGTTGAGAGGAGTGAGCAGTGAGCGAGAGCGGCGGCGTGGTCAAAAGCTTTCCACTCGTTTCTCACTTCTCTCCACACTTTTATCTGTTTTCAGTGCGCCAGCGCGCTGGCCAGTTGGGCCAGTCGCCCGCGGGCGGAACCGTCGATCACTTCCGTGCCGGCATCGATCACCACGCCAGCCAGCAGCGCAGGATCAACCCGGGTCTCCAGCTCGATCTCGCGCTTGAAGCGGCGCTTCAACGACACCTTGAGCTGTTCGGCCTGCGTCGCATCCAAGGCCATCGCGCTGGTCACCTTGACCAGCAACTGCGACTCGGACTCGCGCTTGAATGCCTCATACAGCTCCGCCACCTCCGGCAGCAACGCCATCCGGCGCTGTTCGGCCACTTCGGCGAGGAAGTGCGCGAACGGCGCATCGGCGGCGAGACCGGGCGGCAGATGCAGGGCCACCAGCTGCGCCGGCAACACCCGCGGGTCGCTGCCGAGGCCGGCCACATGCGGATCGTTCGCCACCGCAGCGGCGAAAGCCAGCGACTGCGACCATGCATCCAGCGCACCGGCAGCATGCGCCACTTCGAACGCGGCGCGCGCGTACGGTCGAGCGAGAGTGATTGCCTGGGCCATCGATCAGATCTCGGCCGCGAGCTGGTCGAGCAGCGCCTTGTGCGTCGAGGCATCGATCTCGCGCTGCACGATCTTGCTGGCGCCCTGGACCGCCAGCGCGCCCACCTGCTCGCGCAACTGGTCACGCGCACGTTGCGCCATCGAGGCAATGTCGTCCTGCGCCGTCGCCTTCAGCCGGTTGATCTCGCTGACCGCTTCGCCACGGGCTTTCTCGATGATCTGGTTGGCCTGCTGCTGGGCCTTGTCGATGATCTCCGAAGCCTGCAGGCGGGCCTGCTTGATTTCGCCAGCCACCTTCACGTCCGCGCTCTTCAGCTCGGCATGGGCGCGCTCGGCGGCATTCAGGCCTTCGGCGATCTTCACCTGGCGCTCTTCGATGGCCTTGTTGATGTGCGGCCAGATGAAGTGGACGCAGAACCAGATCAGGATGGCGAACGAAATCATTTCGCCAATCAAGGTCGCGTTGAAATCCATCGCTGCGTTACCTGCAAATACGGGTTGAAACGAGCCCGGGCGTCACGACACCCGGGCCGAACCGGCGACGCCGCGGCGTCGCCAAGAGGATCACGCGCCAGCCAGCTTCGACAGCAGCGGGTTCGCCACGGCGAAGTACATCGCCAGCGCCACGCCGATCAGGAACGCAGCGTCGATCAGGCCGGCCAGCAGGAACATGCGGCCCTGCAGCAGCGGCACCAGCTCCGGCTGACGGGCAGCGGCTTCGAGGAACTTCGAACCCATCACGCCGATACCGATACAGGCACCAAGTGCACCGAGGCCGATGATCAGGCCCAACGCGATGGCGGTGAAGGACTGCACTTGAGCAATGTGAGCGATGAGTTCCACGACGATCTCCTGAGAAGTTCAAACTGAAATGGACAAAAGGATGAAACGAATGCTTCGAGGTACGCGAGTCAGTGGTGATCGTGCGCCATCGAGATGTACACGATCGTCAGCACCATGAAGATGAACGCCTGGATCGAAATGATCAGGATGTGGAAGATGCCCCACACCGTGTAGCCGATGATGCCCGCACCATACAGCGCCCAGCCCGCGACGCCCGCGCCGGCGCTGAACAACCCGGCGATCAGCATGAATACCAACTCGCCGGCGTACATGTTGCCGAACAGTCGCATTGCCAGGCTCACCGGCTTGGACGCCAGTTCGACGAGGTTGAGGAGGAAGTTGGGAATCCACAACGCGGGGTGCTTGCCGAACGGAGCGGTGAACAACTCATGCATGTAGCCGCTCGCGCCCTTGGCCTTGAAGCTGTAGAAGATGATCAGCACGAACACGGTCAGCGACATCGCAAACGTCATGTTGATGTCGGCCGTGGGTACCGCACGGAAGTGACCGATGCCGAACTTCTCGGTGATCCAGGGCAGCAGGTCGACCGGCAGCAGGTCCATCGCATTCATCAGGAAGACCCAGAGGAACACGGTCAACGCCAGCGGACCCAACACGCGACGGTCACCATGGAACACGTCCTTGACCTGACCATCGACGAACTCGAGGATGATCTCGACGAACGCCTGACCACGACCCGGTACGCCGGCGGTTGCCTTTCGCGCCTTCAGCCAGAACCACAGGCAGAACAGCACGCCCAGCACCAGCGACACGGTGATCGAGTCGATATGCACCGCCCAAAACCCGCCCTTGCTCGCATGCGGAGTGAGGTGGGTCAGGTGATGCTGGATGTATTCGGTGAGGCCGCCTGACTCGCTTGCCATGTCTCAACCCTTGAATCTGAACGCCAACAGATAGACCGCGTAGGCAGCCACCAGCCCCGTGATGGCGGCCAGTGGCGGCAACTTGTATTGGAACAGGATCACGATCAGCCCCCCGACGATCACGATCCATTTCAGGAACATGCCCGTCAGCAGGCGACCCAACGCCACGCCTGCGCCGCCCATGCCACTGAAAAATCGCGCCGACATCAGCGCGGTACCCAGGGCCACCAGTACTGCACCAGTCGCGGCAGCCACCGCTTCACGGCGCCCCAGCGCCAGGAATGCGAGGCCGGCCAGCAGCGCCACAGCAAGCTGCAGCAACATGATGCGCAAGGCGAGACGTCGACCAGAGGCAAGACTATTGAGCATGTAGCGTCTCCGCGCGGCCTGCACCAGGCGGCACCGATACAGCTACGGGCCACAATCCAATCCGCAAAAGTATATCAGTGCGGCGATTGCAGCGACAAGCCATGTGGCCTGCGACATCCTGTCCCGTCAGCCGAAAATCCGGTGCGGGGCATGGCCCGTCGCCGCTTTGCGTGGCCGCATGTTCTTGCGAGTCACATGCGAACGGGGCCGAACGTCAAGTCCGACCCCGTCCTGTCGCCATGCGGCGCGACGATGCAGTGATTACTTGGCAGCAGCCTTCTTGGCGGCAACCGGCGCGGTGACCGCGTCGTTGGCGGCCTGGCGCTGTTCCTGCACGAGCGCATTCAGCGACTCGGCGGTCTTCTGGGTGATCGCCAGCACTTCCTGCGAAACCGCCACCGCACGCTCGGCATTGTCACGGCTCAGGCTGGTGCCCTTCTCCCACAGGCTGCGCAGGCCGTTGGCGTCACGCATCTCCATCGCCTCGGCGACGAACTCGGCGGAGACCTTGCTCTGCTCCTCGAGCGCCTTGAGCTGCAGCGCGGCGACCGTCTCCAGACCCTTCAGGGCCAGCGACTGGGCCTTGAAAGCGCTGTCGGTGAACTGCTTGGTGAAAGCGAAAAGCTGGTTGTTGAGTTGCTGCGTCATGGCATTGCCCTCGTTGAGGATGGGGTAGTGGCAGACACTCTAGCAACGATTTTTGTGCAGTGCAATATATATTTTCGCGAGAAACCAGACCGGTCAAGAAATATTCATGAAAAACGATCACTTATGCCACTGGAAAAACTGTCGCGTCGCGTCAAAAACTATCGCGACTGCAGCTTGCCCCTGCCGTGCACGTCTCATGCACCACTACCTTGTCCAGCCCGGCCAGCCGCGGCTGCAGGCGTTGCCAGATCCAGCGCGCCAGCATCTCGCTGGTCGGATTCTCCAGTCCCTCGATATCGTTGAGGTAGTGGTGATCGAGTTGCTCGTACAGTGGCGCAAAGGCCGACTTCACGTCGGCGAAATCCATCACCCAGCCCAACTGCGGATCAGGTTCACCAGCCACATGGAGCTCGATCCGGAACGAATGCCCGTGCAGCCGCGCACACTTGTGCCCCTCCGGCACATTCGGCAGCCGATGCGCTGCCTCGAGCTGAAACACTTTGAAGATATGCATGGCGGACGCCTGCGCGGGAATCGTTTCGTCGGCGGGAAAAGCACGCGCGACGCGTTTGGTGGCTATGGGTGGACTCGAACCACCGACCCCAGCATTATGAGTGCTGTGCTCTAACCAGCTGAGCTACATAGCCTTGAGGAAGCCCGCCATGCCGGATCGGAACGATACGGGCGGGGCGCGGCAGTGTAGTCGTGTAGCCCGGCGGGTTCAAGTCTGCGGCTTGCCGCTGCTTCATTCGCTGTGGTTGAATCGGTGACAGGACTGGATATGGTCTTGTCTGGCGAGCTGCGCCGCACGACCCCAGGAGGCGACATGATCGATGTTGATGGCTACCGTCCGAACGTGGGTATCGTGCTGCTCAATGCAGACGGTCAGCTGTTCTGGGCGCGCCGGGTCAATCGCGATGGCTGGCAATTCCCCCAGGGCGGCATGCGCTCGGACGAGACACCGCTGGAGGCGATGTACCGCGAACTGGAGGAGGAGACCGGCCTGGCCGCGCACCACGTCGAGGTCATCACGGCCACTCACGGCTGGTTGCGTTACCGATTGCCAAATCGCTACGTGCGCCATCACCAGCGGCCAACCTGCATCGGCCAGAAACAAGTGTGGTTTCTGCTCAGGCTGGTCGGCGGTGAGGATGCCTTGAAGCTCGACGCCTGCGACAAGCCGGAATTCGACCTGTGGCGCTGGGTGGATTTCTGGTATCCGGCGGCGCATGTCGTCAACTTCAAGCGGCAGGTGTATGAGCGCGCGCTGCGCCACTTCGCGCCGGTGGTGGAAGACCTGTTCAGCCTTGAGCTGGGCACGTTGCCGCCGCGCGCTGCGGCCGACAAGCCGCCGAACGGACCGGACGATGGCCGCGAGGCCGCCTGAACGGATCATGCGGGCAGTCGGCGCCTGATTGTTGACAATCATTCGCATTCGCGTTCTTATACGCGCCATGTACATCTGCCTGTGCAATGCCGTCACCGACCATGACATCCGCCGCGAAGCGGCCGCCGGCGTGCAGTCGTTTGCCGAGCTGCAGGCGCGCACCGGCTGCTCGGATTGTTGCGGCTGCTGCGAATCCGAAGCGCGTGCCACGCTCGACCAGGCGGTTTCGCAGGTGCTTTGCCAGCTCCCGCCAGCCGCGGCCTGAGCCCTTCCGTTCGTCCCTTCGCCACCCATCGCACGGCCCCGCGCATTCGATCCGCAGGCAAACCATTGCCATTCTCATTCCATCGGCCGTCGCGGGGAATTCGTATAGTCCGCATTGTCTGCCGACGGGAGAAAGGCCATGAAAGGTGACGCCAAGGTCATCGAGTTCCTCAACAAGGTGCTCTACAACGAACTGACCGCGATCAACCAGTATTTTCTGCACTGCCGCATGCTCAAGGACTGGGGCTACACCGAACTGGCCGAGCACGAGTACAAGGAGTCGATCGAAGAGATGAAGCACGCCGATCACCTGATCGAGCGCATCCTGTTCCTCGACGGCCTGCCGAACTTGCAGCACCTCGGCAAGCTTCGCATCGGCGAGAACGTGCTGGAGTCGATGCAGGGCGATCTGGATCTGGAACTGGCCGCGGTGGTCGATCTGCGCGCAGCCATCGCGCACAGCGAAGGCATCGCCGACTACATCAGCCGCGACCTGTTCAAGGACATCCTGCACGACGAGGAAGAACACATCGACTGGCTTGAAACCCAGTTCAGCCTGGTCAAAGACATCGGCGCAGAGCGCTATCTGCAAAGCAAGATGCAGGGCTGATCGCGCAGCGCGCGGCGGCAGCGATGACGGGTGAAGCGTGCGCCCGTTCCTTGACGCGCTCGTCTTCCCGGGGCTATATCGTCCCTTTTGCCCGGATCGCCTCCATGGGTTCACGCCCGCCACCGCGCTTCATCGTGCGCCGGCACGATGACACCGGCCATCGCCAGCGATGGCTATGGTTGGGCCTGGCGTGGCTCGGCAGCTTGCTTGTGGTGGGCCTGGTCGTTGGCGCGTTGAGCCGGCACGCCGCTCCCGCGGCGGTAGATCATCGTCAGCAGCGTGTCCTGCTCGGCCAGATCGAAGATCTGAAACAACAGATCGCCAATCTTCAACGCGCCGCACAGGTCAATGACGTCGCCACGCGCTCGTTGCGTGGCACGCTGGCCCAGCGCGAGGAGGAGCTGAGCGGATTGCGCGCCGATCTGGGCTTCTATTCGCGCCTGGTCGGCGGCGACGCCCAGCGACAAGGGTTGAAGCTGCAGGAAGTGAAGCTGCAACCGATCGCGGATTCGCGCGGATGGAATCTCGCGCTCAGCCTCACCCAGAACGCGAAACGCGGCGACGAAATCAGCGGCAATGCCACCGTCAGTGTGGAAGGCCTGCGTCACGACAAGGTAGTGACGCTGGACTGGCCGGCACTCGGCGACGCCAAGCAGAAGGACGGTTTGCCGTTCCGTTTCACCTACTTCCAGCAATTGCACGGCACGATTGTGCTTCCGGCGGATTTCCGCCCGACGCGACTGCGCATCCACATTCAGCCCGCCAGTGGCGAGCCGGTCAACCGTGCCGTTGCATGGGGTGCTGCACTCAGCGGCAACATCACCACCGCCCAGGGGGATCACGATGCTCAACCGTAAACGCCATGACCGTCGCGCCAGCGACAGCCACGAAACCAGCCTGATCGCCCGCGGCACCGTGATCCGCGGCGACCTGCGCTTCAGCGGCGCGCTGCACCTGGATGGCCGCATCGAAGGCACCGTGCTGGCCGAAGGCGACGATGCGATGTTCACACTCAGCGAGCACGGCGAGGTACACGGCGAAATCCGCGTGCCGCATGCGGTGATCAACGGTCACGTCACCGGCGACGTTCAGGTAAGCGCCCGCCTGGAGCTGGCACCGAACGCGCGCATCGACGGCGACCTGCGCTACCACACGCTGGAGATGGCCGCCGGTGCGCAGGTCAACGGCCGCATCTCGCGCCAGGCCGAGGAAAGCCAGCGCGAACTGCCGGCGCCGGCTGCCGAACTCGACGAGGCGGTGCCGGCCTGAAGCGGTATGCTTGGCTACATTCCGGTACGCCCCCATCTGGATGACCATGGAAACCATTGTCGCGATCCCCGATTACCGCAGCAGCGGCGCACCGTTGTTGTTCACCGCCGCTGCGGCGCACAAAGTGCATGAGCTGATTGCCGAGGAAGGCAATCCGGCGTTGAAGCTGCGCGTGTACATCTCCGGCGGCGGCTGCTCGGGCTTCCAGTACGGCTTCACCTTCGACGAGGCCCAGGCCGAAGACGACTTCGCCATCGAGCGCGAAGGGGTGACCCTGTTGTGCGACCCGCTGTCGCTGCAGTACCTCACCGGTGCGCAGATCGACTACGCCGAAAACCTCAGCGGCTCGCAATTCGTGATCAGCAACCCGAATGCCAAGACCACTTGCGGCTGCGGCTCCTCGTTTTCGACCTGAGGGGCTGGCGATGGATCGGGCCACACTGCCGCGTCCCAACACCTTTGCCGGACTCAGTCTGGTCCTCGACCGGATCGCCGAACGGCGCGACGAATCGCAATGGATTGCCGAGCAGGCACGTTCGGCCGAGGCACGCTATCTGGTGCTCGACTCGGCGGGCGAAGCGTTTCTTCGCCGCGATAGCGAGGCGCTGCGCTGGCTCGACAACCGCGAGCGGGAGCAATGGCTCGGCGACCGCGATACCACCTTGCTCGGCATGGCCGGCCAATGTCCACACTTCCTGGTGGTACTGGACGAGCCCGGCGCAGCCACCAGCCTTGAGGCCGCACTCGACGCGCGCCGCATGAGCCTGCGCAGTGCCGGCCTGCAACTGGCGGCGGATGAGGCGGGATTGTTCGCCTATGCCAAGGGTTTGTCGCACTGGCAACGCGAGACGCGCTATTGCACCGGTTGCGGCGCACCGCTGCAGTTGGTCGCCGCCGGTCATCGCGCGCAGTGCACCAACGCGGACTGTGCGCGACTGCACTTTCCGCGCACCGACGCCGCGGTGATCATGCTGGTCGAACACGAAGGTGCCTGCCTGCTCGGTCGCCAGGCGGGCTGGCCATCCGGTCGCTATTCGACGCTTGCCGGCTTTGTCGAGCCGGGTGAATCGCTGGAAGACGCCGTGCGCCGCGAAGTCGCCGAAGAATCCGGCGTCATCGTCGACGAGGTGCGCTATCACTCATCGCAACCGTGGCCGATGCCCGCCTCGCTGATGGTCGGTTTCATTGCCCGCGCCGTGTCGCGGCGGATCTCGATGCGCGACCATGAGCTGGAGGACGCACGCTGGTTTACGCCCGAACAGATTGCCTCCGGCATCGCCGACGGCAGTTTCGTGCCTTCGACGGCGCTATCGGTGTCGTACCGGCTGCTCGCGCATTGGCTGCAGCAGTGCGCGGGGCTGGATCTGGACGCACTGGTCGCGCCCGCCATGCACGCACGCTGAGCGCATTTGCACAACGCGGCGGAAACTTCGCAGGCACGGCGAGGTCGATGGATGACTCCACGGCAGGGACTGGCCAAGCGTGCAACCGGATCCGGATCAACAGATCGACTGGCGCGCAGCGGGCCACCGGATCGTCGTCCATGTTGTCGTGATCGGCATCCATCTGGGCATGGCGCTGATGTTGCTCGGTGCCCCGATCTCGCTCTGGCATGCGGCGCACGGGAAGACGACCCGCGCACGCAAAATTCTCCAGCTCAGGTTTGTTTCCGCGGTGGCGCGCAAGCCGCCAGCAGCCGTTGCCGCAGCCATCCCGTTCGCCGTGCACACACGCAGACAATCGAGGACGCCCAGGACCAGGCAGGTCGTCGACCCTGCGAGCGCCCTGGCACCACCCGCGCCACCGGCGAACACGGCGACACCCGTCGAAGGTTCCGGATACATCCCCGGCGGCAACCTCCTGATGGGTGCCAGTCAACTTCCCCGTTCTGCGGTGCGGCTTCCCGGCTCCGCCGTGGCGATCGTCCCGGGCCTGCACATGACGGACCCGCGAATGCAGGGAGTCGCCGGCGCAGTGCGCACACTGCAGGCGTTGCTCGGCGTGCCCGATCCTCACTGCGTGGATGTCGACGCGTGGCGAACCCTGTCGAAGCAGGAGCTGCTCGATCGTCATGTATCGCCCGAGCAGGTGGAGAACACTGCCGCGGAGTACCACTGCTTTTCGCACCACACGTAATGTGCGGGTACGACCTGCGGACCGGTCGATCCCTCGCTTACAATGCGATCACTGTCCGCGAGTCCGTCCGCCATGGCCATCAGTCTGCTCGTCGTTCTCATCGCACTCGGTCTGCTGCACGCCATGCCGCAATTGGCACGCTGGCGCGGCGATCGCCTGTTCCGCCGCTGGGTGGCGCAACTGGCCGACACCAGCGGCAGCGGGCGCGTGGTGCTGGCGCTGGTGCCGCCGCTGATCCTGTGCGCTTTGCTGTGGTGGCTGCTGGGCCACACGCCATTGCGCGAATTGGTGCAGTTGCTGTTCGCGCTGGCCGTGCTGGTGTACTGCCTCGGCCCGCGCGAATTCGAGGCCGACCTGGAAGCGATTCTGAACGCCCCCGACGCGGCCAGCCGCGAGGCCGCCGCGCAGACGCTTGCCGACGACGGTCCGGTCGTCTGGAACGCGCCGGCGCTCGGCGAGGCGATCGCCTATGCAGCGCTACGCCGGCGCTTCGCGGTGCTGCTGTGGTTCTTGCTGCTTGGCCCGATCGGTGCGCTGCTGTACCGGCTGACGCAGACACTGGGGCGCAATGCTTCGCTGCAACTCGATCCGGACAGCCGCAGCGCAGCCGCTTTCTGCGCCAATGCGCTGGACTGGTTGCCGGCCCAGTTGCTGACCTTCACCCTGGCCGTGGTCGGTCACTGGGACGCGGTGATCGGCGCCTGGCGGCGCTGGCACAGCCAGGCGGCGCCGACCAGCTGGTACCGCGCCGGCCCGGGCTTTCTCGGCGCAGCGGCGCAGGCCGACGTGTTGATCGATATCGAGGCGGGCGACGGCTACGCCGAAGAACACAGCGACCCGATCGCCGAACTGCTGCGCCTGCGCAGCACGTTGCTGCGCGCCCTGCTGGCGTGGCTGAGCGTGGTGGCGCTGATCGTGATCGGCGGCTGGCTGGCGTAACCGGTACTGCCCGACGGTTTGATGAACAAGAACAGCGGGCCGCACCCGCTGCTCCCAGGCGCGATTACCGGACCAATCGCCTACGCCGCGACGCCGCGCAGCTCGCGCACCCGCGCTTCCAGCATCGCCGCGCTGACTTGTCCCTGCGCCTGTGGTGCATCGATCACCAGTTCCACCCGCGCCCGAAAGCGTCGCGGCAGGCGGGCGCGGCGCAGTTTCGAGTCGCGCCGGCTCCACACGCTGCCCCACAAGCCGCGCAATGCCATCGCCACGACCGGTACCGGCCGGCGCGCCAGGATCTTTTCCACCCCGGGACGGAACGGTGCGATCTCGCCATCACCAGTCAGGGCGCCCTCGGGGAAGATGCACACCATCTCGCCCGCCGCCAGCGCGGCGTCGATCGCATCGTAGGCCCGCTGCAACACGGCCGGATCTTCCTTGTGACCGGCGATCGGAATCGCCTTGGCCGTGCGAAACACGAAGCTCAACAGCGGGACGTTGAAGATCTTGTAATACATCACGAAGCGTGCGGGCCGGCGCAGATTGGCCATCAGCAGCAGCGGGTCCATGAAGCTGACGTGGTTGCATACCAGCAGCACCGGCCCTTCCGCGGGAATCTGCTGCGCGCCGTCGGTGCGCACCCGGTACAACGTATTCACCAGCACCCAGGTGATGAAACGCATCACGAATTCGGGCACCAGGGTAAAGATGTACGCGGCCACCACTGCATTGAGCAGCGCGGTGGCGAGGAAGATCTGCGGCACGCCGAGCCCCAGCATGCCCAATCCCAGACCGAACCCGGACGCGCAGCAGATCAGCAAAGCATTGAGGATGTTGTTGCCGGCGATCACCCTCGACAGCTGCTCGCGCGGTGTACGGCTCTGGATGAACGCGAACAGCGGCACCACGTAGAAACCGGCGAACACGCCGATCAGGGTCAGGTCCAGCGCGATCCGCCAGCTGCCGGCCGAGTGCAGGAAGCCCAGCCAGTCCAGGCCATCCGCCAGCGCCGCACCAGGCCGCGCGAAAAACAGGTCGACGCCGAATGCGGTCAGCCCGAAGGCGCCCAGCGGCACCAGGCCGACCTCGACCCGCCGGCCGGACATTCGCTCGCACATCAACGAACCGATGCCTGTGCCGATCGAAAACAGGGTCAGCACCAGGATATTGACCGAACCGTCGCCACCGAGATTGATGCGGGTGTAGTTCGGCAGCTGCGCGATCAGCACGGTGCCGAAGAACCAGAACCACGAGATGCCAAGCACCGCGTTGAACACCGCCCGATCCTGCCGGGTCAGCCGGAGTACGCGCGCGGTTTCGCTGAGCGGATTCCAGTTGAACTTCAGCCCTGGCGCGGTGGCCGGTGCCAGCGGAATGGCCCGGCTCGCCAGATAACCGGCGATCGCCACGGCAATGGTGACGCCACCCGCCAGCAGCGTTCCGAGCCCGGCGATTTCCATCAACGCACTGCCGACGATCATGCCGATCAGCATCGCCAGCTGGGTGCCGGTTTCGATCAGGCCGTTGCCGCCGACCAGCTCGCCCGGCTTCAACGCCTGCGGCAGGATCGCGTACTTGATCGGCCCGAACGTAGCCGAGTGCAACCCCATCAGGAACAGCACGACCAGCAGCAATGACGTGTGATGCGTGTAGAAGCCGATCGCGGCCAGCGCCATCGCGCCGATCTCGAACAGCTTCACGTAGCGGATGATCCGGCTCTTTTCGTATTTTTCGGCCAGCTGGCCGGCGGTGGCGGAAAACAGGAAGAACGGGATGATGAACAATGCCGGCGCGAGATTGGTGTAAAGCGACACCGTGTGGTCGCCCAGCCCCATCTGGAACGCTACCAGCATCACCAGCGCGTTGCGGAACGCATTATCGTTGAAGGCGCCCAGGGCCTGGGTCCAGAAGAACGGTGCAAAGCGCCG
Organism: Rhodanobacter sp. T12-5; assembly: GCF_008329435.1. Lineage (GTDB taxonomy): Bacteria > Pseudomonadota > Gammaproteobacteria > Xanthomonadales > Rhodanobacteraceae > Rhodanobacter. The sequence goes on along the minus strand of NZ_NPKN01000001.1, from coordinate 7,960 downwards.
CTTGCCCAGCAATGCGAATTGGCTCATGCAGTGACCTTGTCGGGAAAAGCCTGAAGGAAAACGATGCTGGCCGGCTGGTCCCGTGACCGCAGCGCGCGTCGGAGCGGCTCCTCGCTGCCGTTGGTGAAACTTTCTGCACGCCATCGCATCCAAGGGTGCGATGGCGCCGGATGGTGCATGCGCGAAGATTCAAGGGCGGGGACTTCGTAATATTTTGCGAAGTCCGTTTTCAGTAACCCCTCCCTTGGCATTGACGATAAACTTTCCACGCAACCCTGCGCAAGCTGTCACCCCACTGCTCTCATTCGCTGCGGTCACTGTCATGAGCATCTCCAAATCGACCCATTCCGTACCCGGTGGAAACTTCTCCGATCGCATCAAGTTGCTGATTCAGCGGGTCGGCAGCGCGACGGAAATTGCGCGCATGTGCGGGTTTTCCGAAGGCGTGGTACGCAGCTGGCGCGATGGCAACACGGACCCTTCGCGCGCGCGTTGCGTCACGCTGGCGCGAACCCTTGGCATTTCGCTGGTCTGGCTGGTGGCAGGCGAGGGCGCCATCCAGATCGATCCCACGACGAATACGCGCGACGATCAATACAGCAGCGAAATCGTCTCGCCGTCACGGCCACGGGCGCGATTGAACTCGACACCCCATCGCTCACCCCCCGCTTCCGAAGCTGGTGTGGACGCGCAGCGGCTGAACACCGCCATGCAGATACTGCAATCCGAATTCGCCCTGGCCGACAGCCCGCTCAACCTGGGCAAACATACCGACCTGCTCGCCGAGCTGTATGAAATGCTTGGGCCAGGCGGCACCGTCGTCAACACCAGCGCCATGCTGACGTTCAACCACCGGTTGAACGAACGGATCCGACGCGAACGCGTCACGGCCTGAACGTCGTCAGGACGAAACAAAAAAGCAGCCCGTTGGCTGCTTTTTTGCGCGAGATCGGGCCATCAGAGCAACGCGATATCGGCGATGGCACTGAACTGCGCCTTCAACTGTCCAAGCAAGGCCAGCCGGTTGGCCCGCACGGCCGGATCGTCGGCATTGACCAACACGCTGTCGAAGAACGTATCCACCGGCGCCTGCAATTGCGACAACCGGGCCAGCACGGCGGTGTAGTCGCCAGCGGCCAGTGCCACCGCGGTATCGCTCTGCGCCGAGGCGAGCGCGTCGGCGAGTTCGCGTTCCGCGTCCGCCTCGAAGTGCACCGGGTGGACGACATGGCCGACGACGGGCGCGCCAGCCTCTTCGGCCTGCTTGCGCAGGATGTTGGCCACGCGCTTGTTGGCGGCGGCCAGGCTGATCGCTTCGGGACGCCGACCGAACGCGGCCACCGCGCGCAGACGCCGATCGAAATCGGCGAGGCTGGCCGGTTGCACCGCAAGCACCGCCTCGAACTGTGCGTTGTCGAAGCCCTGGTCGGCGTAATAGCCGCGCAGGCGATCGAGCACGAAGTCATACAGTTCGTCGAGCAGGATCGCCCGCCGCTGGCCGGCGTTCAATGCCGGGGGTTTGCCATCCTTGCCAGGCTTCAGGCCCGCGGCCAACGCCACATCCGGCAACAACTCCAGCGCCTCGACAAAACTCCCGCGCAGGTCCAGTTCGAGACCGCCTTCGATCAAGGTGCGCGCCAGGCCCAGTGCGGCGCGACGCAGGGCGAACGGGTCCTTGTTGCCACCGGGCTTCATGCCGACGGCGAAAATGCCGGCCAGGGTATCCAGCCGTTCGGCCACGGCCAGCACCTGGCCGAGCCGGTCGGGGGCGATCGCATCGCCACCGAAGCGGGGCTGGTAGTAGCTGTCCAGCGCCGCCGCCACGCCCGCCGGTTCGCCGTCATGAGCGGCGCAGTAGCGCCCCATCACGCCCTGCAATTCGGGGAATTCGCCGACCATGCGGGTCAGCAGGTCGCATTTGCCCAACGCAGCGGCACGAGTCGCCAGGGCGGCATCGACGCCGACCCGGTTGGCGATGATCCGTGCCAGTTCGGCCACGCGCACGCTCTTGTCCCACAGACTGCCCAGCGCCTGCTGGTAGGTGACGCTCTTGAGCTGTTCCTGATAGCTGGCCAGCGGCGTCTTCAGGTCCTCGTCCCAGAAGAACTTGGCGTCGGCGAAGCGCGGCCGGATCACCCGCTCGTAACCTCTGCGGATCTCGCTCGGATCCTTGCTCTGGATGTTCGCGATGCCGATGAAGTGCTCGGTCAGCTGGCCGTCGGCGTCGAACACCGGCACGAATTTCTGGTTCGCCACCATGGTGGTGACCAGCGCTTCTGGCGGCACCTCGAGGAATTCGCGCTCGAACGTGCAGGCGATCGCCACCGGCCATTCGGTGAGGTTGGCCAATTCATCCAGCAAGGCGTCGTCCAGCTGTGGCACACCACCGGTCGACTCGGCCAGTTGTTCGATCTGATCGCGGATGCGCTCACGCCGCTCGACCGGATCGGCGAGCACGTTGGCGGCACGCATCGCATCCAGCCACCCGTCCGCATCGGCCACGTGCACCGGTTGCGGATGCATGAACCGATGGCCGCGCGACTTGCGGCCGCTGCGCAGACCCAGCACTTCGCCATCGACGATCTCGGCACCGTGCAGGATCACCAGCCAGTGCACCGGACGCACGAAACTGTAGTCGTGGTCGGCCCAGCGCATCGGCCGCGGGATCGGCAGCGCCTTCAGCGCCTCGTCGATGATTTCCGGCAGCAGTGCCGCCACCGGCTGGCCCGGCTTGAGCGTGCGCCAGACGAACCACGCACCCTTGTCGGTTTCGAGTTTTTCAAGCTGCTCGACATCAACTCCGCAGGACTGCGCAAAGCCGCGCAATGCCTTGGATGGCTGACCATCTGCATCGAGCGCCGCGGCCAGCGCCGGGCCCCGGCGTTCGATCGCCTGTTCGGGCTGGGCGGCGCTCACGCCAGGAATATGTACGGCAAGCCGGCGCGGCGACGCATAGGCACGGGCCTCGTCCAGCGCGGCATCGACGCCGCGCTTGGCCAGCCCATCGCAAATGCCGCGCAGGAAAGCCGAGGACAGTTCGTCCAGTGCCTTCGGCGGCAACTCCTCGGTGCCCAGCTCGATCAGCAGCGACTTGGCGGCGCTCATGCGGCCTGCTCCCTGCTGCTTGTGGCAGGCATTTGCTTCAGGCCAGGAAAACCGAGCTTCTCGCGCTGCGCCACATAGGTCTCGGCCACGCCGCGCGACAGCGTGCGCACGCGCAGTATGTAGCGCTGGCGCTCGGTCACGCTGATGGCGCGGCGCGCATCGAGCAGGTTGAAGGTGTGGCTGGCTTTCATCACTTGCTCGTAGGCCGGCAATGGCAGGTTCGCGGCGATCAGCTGATTGGCCGTGGTTTCGCACACGTCGAACCAGCGCAGCAGTTCCGGCACGTTGGCATGTTCGAAGTTGTACGTGCTTTGTTCGATCTCGTTCTGCAGGAATACGTCGCCGTAGGTCACGATGCCGCGCGGGCCGTCGGTCCAGATCAGGTCGTAGACGTTGTCCACGTTCTGCAGGTACATCGCCAGCCGTTCCAGTCCGTAGGTGATCTCGCCGGTGACCGGGCGGCATTCGAGCCCCCCGGCCTGCTGGAAGTAGGTGAACTGGGTCACTTCCATGCCGTTCAGCCAGACCTCCCAACCCAAGCCCCAGGCACCCAGCGTCGGCGATTCCCAGTTGTCTTCGACGAAGCGCAGGTCATGCACCAGCGGATCGAGACCGAGCTCCTTCAGCGAGCCGATGTAGAGGTCGAGAATGTTCTCCGGATTCGGCTTCATCACCACCTGGTACTGGTAGTAATGCTGCAGCCGGTTCGGGTTCTCGCCATAACGACCGTCGGTGGGCCGGCGCGACGGCTGCACGTAGGCGGCGGCCCAGGGTTCGGGGCCGAGCGAGCGCAAAAAGGTGGCGGGATGGAACGTACCGGCACCGACCTCGGTATCGAGCGATTGCAACAGCACACAGCCCTGCGCCGCCCAGTAGCGGTTGAGGGTCTGGATCACATCCTGGAAGGTGCGCGCGGACATGGCTTTCCGTGACCTTGGGTAAAGCGCGTTAGTATAGCTGCAGCTTGCTTTTCCACCGATTTTCGGCCGGCAAGAAGCACGATGGGGGATACATCCGGATGGCCGCCTCACCACAAATCGCATCGCTGCTCGGCCGCCGTGGCCGGTTGGAGCTGGACGACCTGCTGGCCGCGCTGGTGGTCGACGGGTACCTGCTGGCGGAGGATGCCAAGCAGGTCCGCATGGGCTCGCGCGCCGGGCGCAGCACCGTGGAGCTGCACCCCCTGGTGCTGATCGCCAATGCCAAGCTGGCCAACCAGCGCGAGCCTGGGCGGCCACTGAAACTGGAGGCGCTGACCGAATGGCTGGCCCAGCACGCCGGGCTGCCCTATCTGAAAATTGATCCGATGAAGATCAATGCCGCCTCGGTCACCCAGGTCGTAAGCCACGCCTATGCCAAGCGCCACAGGATCCTTCCGGTGGGCTCCGCTCCCGGCGAAGTGACCTTCGCTACCTGCGAACCTTTCGAAGCGGACTGGGCGAGCGATCTGGCACAGATGCTGCGACGCGATGTGCGGCGGGTGGTGTCCAGTCCGATCGATATCAACCGTTACCTGCAGGAATTCTACGGCGTCCAGCGCTCGATCCAGTTGGCCCAGGATGCGAAGACCGGCAACGACAGCTCGTCGGCCATCCTCAACTTCGAGCAGTTGGTGGAGCTGGGCAAGAGCGGCGAGGTCGGTGCGGACGATCGTCACGTGGTGCATATCGTCGACTGGCTTCTGCAATATGCGTTCGAGCAGCGTGCCTCGGACATCCATCTGGAACCCCGTCGCGAGACCGGACATATCCGTTTTCGTATCGACGGCGTCATGCACAAGGTGTTCGAGCTGCCGACGCCGGTGATGACCGCCGTGACTGCCCGCATCAAGATCCTGGCGCGCATGGATGTGGCCGAGAAGCGCCGGCCGCAGGACGGTCGCATCAAGACGCGCTCGTCCTCCGGCCGCGAGGTCGAGCTGCGCATCTCGAACATGCCCACCGCCTTCGGCGAAAAGGTGGTGATGCGCATCTTCGATCCGGACCTGGTGGTCAAGGACTTTGCCCAACTCGGCTTTTCCCCCGGCGAAGCGGCGAACTGGCGCGTCATGGTCGAGCGTCCGCACGGCATCGTGCTGGTCACCGGCCCGACCGGCTCGGGCAAGACCACCACGCTGTATTCCACCCTGAAACATCTGGCCACGCCGGAACTCAACGTCTGCACGGTGGAAGACCCGATCGAGATGGTCTCGCCCGAGTTCAACCAGATGCAGGTGCATGCGGCGATCGATCTGGACTTCGCCGCCGGCGTAAGAACGCTGCTGCGCCAGGATCCCGACATCATCATGGTCGGCGAGATCCGTGACCTTGAAACCGCCCAGATGGCGGTGCAGGCATCGCTCACCGGCCACCTCGTGTTGTCTACCCTGCACACCAACGATGCGCCGAGCGCAGTCACCCGCCTGCTCGATCTGGGCGTGCCGCATTACCTGATCCAGTCGACGCTGACCGGCGTGGTCGCACAGCGCCTGGTGCGCACGCTGTGCCCGCATTGCAAGCAGGCGACGACGCAGGATCCGCAGGCATGGACGGTTCTGACCCATGGCTGGGACATTCCGCTGCCGCCCGAAGTGTTCCAGCCGGTGGGTTGCCTGGAGTGTCGCAATACCGGCTTCATGGGACGCACCGGCATCTACGAGATGATGAAACTGTCACCGCGTTTGCGCGGGCTGATCTCCGCCCAGCTCGATCTCGGCGGGTTCGGCCAGGCCGCACTGTCCGAGGGCATGCGGCCCCTGCGCATCTCCGCCGCCGACCAGGTGGCTGCGGGATTGACTACCGTGCAGGAAATCCTCACCGTGTTACCCCCGATCGAGGCATTCGACGATACTCGGCCGTAAAGACGTCCATTCCGCACGAAATCACCTCCCATGAAACCCGTATTGATCATCCGCACCGGCCGTGCGCCGGACGCCATCCGTGCCCGCCATGGCGATTTTCCCCATTGGTTCCGACTGGGCTCGGGATTGTTGCCGCAGCAACTGAAGGTCATCGATGTCGCTGCAGGCGACAAGCTGCCGCCGCCCCATGAAGTCGCCGGCGCGATGATCACCGGCTCGGCGGCCATGGTCACCGAGCGGATTCCGTGGAGCGAACGCACCGCCGGATGGATACGCAACGCGATGGACGTCGAATTGCCGTTGTTCGGTGTTTGCTACGGCCATCAATTGATGGCGCATGCGCTGGGCGGACGCGTCGACTATCTGCACGGAGGACGCGAAATCGGCACGTTGCCCATCGAAGTGCTGGAGGCAGGATCGCACGATCCGTTGTTGCACTCGGTGGCCGGCGGCTTTCGCGCCCATACCACGCACGAACAATCCGTGGTCGAGGCTCCGCCGGAATCTGCCGTGTTGGCGCGTTCTGCACGCGACCCGCACCAGTTGCTGCGATATGGCCCTGCCGCCGTGAGTACGCAATTCCATCCCGAGTTCAACGCCGAAGTCATGCGGGGCTACATCAGGCGCAAGCACGTGGATATGCAACGTGAGGGCAGCGATCCGAAAGAGGTTTTCCGCGCCGTGGCGGCAACGCCCTTTGCACGTCGCCTGCTGCGCCAGTTTTCGCGGCGCCATGGCTGGCACCTGCTCGCCAACTGAGTTTCTGCGTGCTCAGCCGCGCAGGCGGCGGGCGATTGCACCGCGCGAAAACAGCGCAAATATCAGCCCGAACAGGAATCCACCGATGTGTGCCCACCACACGTAGGCGCCGTAGCTCGGCCCCGCGTAGCTGAACAGCAACTGCAACAACACCCAGATACCGATAAGCAGGAACGCCGGCACTCGCACGAACTCGAGATACAGCCCAAGCGGAAGAACCAGTCCGAGCCTGGCGCGGGGGAACAACGCCACATAAGTGCCTACCACGGCCGACACGGCGCCACTGCAACCGATGATCGGCAGGCGAACACCTGTCAGCGACAACGCGCCGATCAGGTTCGCCACGATTCCCCCGATCACAAACAGCAACAGGAAGCGCAGCGAACCCAGGGCCCGCTCTCCCGGCAAACCGAAGATCACCAGGAACAACAGATTGCTGAGCAGGTGCAGCCATGTGACATGGATGAACAACGCCGTAAACAATCGCAGCAACGCCGTATCGGTCAATTGCGGCAGCAATGGTGCATGCGGATCGAAAATGTTTGCCGGCACGGTTCCCCATTCCAGCAAAAACGAGATTCGTTGGGGTGGCGGCGTAAGTGCCAAACCAACAAAGCACAGCACACATAACGTCACCACCAGCAAGGTGGCCCAATGCCAGCGGGGGCGGCGGCGTGTTTCGACATGAACAAACAAGAGCCGCTCCCCCTCGGACGCCATCGGTGGCGCGCACGACATCATAGGCGATGATTGCGTGCTGGCGTCGAATGTCATCCGTGCCTGCCTGCTAGCAAATGCAGGACCCGGGAGAAGCTGCCGTCTGGCTATCGCCGGCATGTAACGTTGCTGCTCCGCGAGTCCTCCCTTCGTACGCCTCATCGACGAGAAGTGGTGTTACGGGTCGCGACGTGCGGTCGCCCCGCAAACGCCAGGCAAAGAAAAACCCCCACCGTTGCCGATGAGGGTGTTTCAGGATAAAGCCCCTGGCGGTGACCTGTTGCGGGTCGCGACGTGCGGTCGCCCCTCGCATACGCCAGGTAAAGAAAAACCCCCACCGTTGCCGGTGAGGGTGTTTCAGGATAAAGCCCCTGGCGGTGACCTGTTGCGGGTCGCGACCTGCGGTCGCCCCTCGCAAACGCCAGGCAAAGAAAAACCCCCACCGTTGCCGGTGAGGGTGTTTCAGGATAAAGCCCCTGGCGGTGACCTACTCTTGCATGGCAAAGCCACACTACCATCGGCGCATGCGCGTTTCACTTC
>NZ_NPKN01000013.1 GCF_008329435.1 Rhodanobacter sp. T12-5 | reverse complement strand
AGATAGATTGTCATCATGGTCTGCAAAGGCGATGTGACGATCGAAAACTTAAGTGAAGAGTTTGATCCTGGCTCAGATTGAACGCTGGCGGCATGCCTAACACATGCAAGTCGAACGGCAGCACAGAGGAGCTTGCTCCTTGGGTGGCGAGTGGCGGACGGGTGAGTAATGCATCGGGACCTACCCAGACGTGGGGGATAACGTAGGGAAACTTACGCTAATACCGCATACGTCCTACGGGAGAAAGCAGGGGACCTTCGGGCCTTGCGCGGTTGGACGGACCGATGTGCGATTAGCTAGTTGGTAGGGTAATGGCCTACCAAGGCGACGATCGCTAGCTGGTCTGAGAGGATGATCAGCCACACTGGGACTGAGACACGGCCCAGACTCCTACGGGAGGCAGCAGTGGGGAATATTGGACAATGGGCGCAAGCCTGATCCAGCAATGCCGCGTGTGTGAAGAAGGCCTTCGGGTTGTAAAGCACTTTTATCAGGAACGAAATACCACGGGTTAATACCCTATGGGGCTGACGGTACCTGAGGAATAAGCACCGGCTAACTTCGTGCCAGCAGCCGCGGTAATACGAAGGGTGCAAGCGTTAATCGGAATTACTGGGCGTAAAGGGTGCGTAGGCGGTTCGTTAAGTCTGTCGTGAAATCCCCGGGCTCAACCTGGGAATGGCGATGGATACTGGCGAGCTAGAGTGTGTCAGAGGATGGTGGAATTCCCGGTGTAGCGGTGAAATGCGTAGAGATCGGGAGGAACATCAGTGGCGAAGGCGGCCATCTGGGACAACACTGACGCTGAAGCACGAAAGCGTGGGGAGCAAACAGGATTAGATACCCTGGTAGTCCACGCCCTAAACGATGCGAACTGGATGTTGGTCTCAACTCGGAGATCAGTGTCGAAGCTAACGCGTTAAGTTCGCCGCCTGGGGAGTACGGTCGCAAGACTGAAACTCAAAGGAATTGACGGGGGCCCGCACAAGCGGTGGAGTATGTGGTTTAATTCGATGCAACGCGAAGAACCTTACCTGGCCTTGACATGTCCGGAATCCTGCAGAGATGCGGGAGTGCCTTCGGGAATCGGAACACAGGTGCTGCATGGCTGTCGTCAGCTCGTGTCGTGAGATGTTGGGTTAAGTCCCGCAACGAGCGCAACCCTTGTCCTTAGTTGCCAGCACGTAATGGTGGGAACTCTAAGGAGACTGCCGGTGACAAACCGGAGGAAGGTGGGGATGACGTCAAGTCATCATGGCCCTTACGGCCAGGGCTACACACGTACTACAATGGTCGGTACAGAGGGTTGCAATACCGCGAGGTGGAGCCAATCCCAGAAAGCCGATCCCAGTCCGGATCGGAGTCTGCAACTCGACTCCGTGAAGTCGGAATCGCTAGTAATCGCGGATCAGCTATGCCGCGGTGAATACGTTCCCGGGCCTTGTACACACCGCCCGTCACACCATGGGAGTGGGTTGCTCCAGAAGGCGTTAGTCTAACCGCAAGGAGGACGACGCCCACGGAGTGATCCATGACTGGGGTGAAGTCGTAACAAGGTAGCCGTATCGGAAGGTGCGGCTGGATCACCTCCTTTCAAGAAATGACGGCGTGAGTCTTCACGCAAGACGTCCACACAAGACACCTGTACTTCACGCGACATCCTGTCGCGAAGAGCGTAGATCAAGACCGTCCATCCATGGACGGACTCTTCATCAACAGCGGCTTCGAATCTGGTTCTGGGTAGTTTGTCCAGGTGGCTTGGCTCGCGGGTTCTGGGGTTCATCCTTCATGGGTCTGTAGCTCAGGTGGTTAGAGCGCACCCCTGATAAGGGTGAGGCCGGTGGTTCGAGTCCACCCAGACCCACCATTATTCCAAGGATACCTTGGGGCCTTAGCTCAGCTGGGAGAGCACCTGCTTTGCAAGCAGGGGGTCATCGGTTCGATCCCGATAGGCTCCACCATGGTGGTTCGGCGCGTGAAGTATCAGCACACAAAAGATTTTTGAAATCATCCGGCATTGAGGCCGGTGTGATGTTCTTTGAAAACAAGTAAACGAGTGACAAGCGTCTTGGTTCGAACCGAACCGAGACAAGTGTTAAGGCACGAAAACGAAGTAACTTGGCTGCCCCTGATGAGGGGGCTGCCCCGAGGCGACTTGGGGTTATATGGTCAAGCGACTAAGCGTATACGGTGGATGCCTTGGCAGTCAGAGGCGATGAAGGACGTGGCAGCCTGCGAAAAGTGTCGGGGAGCTGGCAACAAGCTTTGATCCGGCAATGTCCGAATGGGGAAACCCACTGCGCAAGCAGTACTGCATGGTGAATACATAGCCATGCAGGGCGAACCCGGGGAACTGAAATATCTAAGTACCCGGAGGAAAAGAAATCAACCGAGATTCCCTGAGTAGCGACGAGCGAACGGGGACTAGCCCAAAAGCACATTATGTTTTAGTCAAACGGGATGGAAAGCCCGGCCATAGATGGTGATAGCCCAGTCGACGAAAAGGCATTTTGTGTGAAATTGAGTAAGGCGGGGCACGTGAAACCTTGTCTGAACATGGGGGGACCATCCTCCAAGGCTAAATACTACTGACTGACCGATAGCGAACTAGTACCGTGAGGGAAAGGCGAAAAGAACCCCGGAGAGGGGAGTGAAATAGACCCTGAAACCGTATACGTACAAGCAGTGGAAGCCCGCAAGGGTAACTGCGTACCTTTTGTATAATGGGTCAGCGACTTACTGTCTGTGGCAAGCTTAACCGTATAGGGGAGGCGAAGAGAAATCGAGTCTGAATAGGGCGCATAGTCTCAGGCAGTAGACCCGAAACCGAGTGATCTATCCTTGGCCAGGTTGAAGGTGCGGTAACACGCACTGGAGGACCGAACCCACATCTGTTGCAATAGATGGGGATGAGCTGAGGATAGGAGTGAAAGGCTAAACAAACTCGGAGATAGCTGGTTCTCCTCGAAAGCTATTTAGGTAGCGCCTCGGACGAATCTTCCTGGGGGTAGAGCACTGTTATGGCTAGGGGGTCATCGCGACTTACCAAACCATGGCAAACTCCGAATACCAGGACAGACTATCCGGGAGACACACGGCGGGTGCTAACGTCCGTCGTGAAAAGGGAAACAACCCAGACCCGCAGCTAAGGTCCCAAAGTCATAGCTAAGTGGAAAACGATGTGGAAAGGCATAGACAGCCAGGAGGTTGGCTTAGAAGCAGCCATCCTTTAAAGAAAGCGTAATAGCTCACTGGTCGAGTCGGTCTGCGCGGAAGATTTAACGGGGCTAAGCTATGCACCGAAGCTCGGGGTGTGCACATTTATGTGTACGCGGTAGAGGAGCGTTCCGTAAGCCTGTGAAGGTGGATTGTAAAGTCTGCTGGAGGTATCGGAAGTGCGAATGCTGACATGAGTAACGATAATGGGGGTGAAAAGCCCCCACGCCGAAAGCCCAAGGTTTCCTCGCGCAACGTTCATCGGCGCAGGGTGAGTCGGCCCCTAAGGCGAGGCAGAAATGCGTAGTCGATGGGAAGCAGGTTAATATTCCTGCACTTTTCCATAGTGCGATGTGGGGACGGAGAAGGTTAGGTCTACCGGGCGTTGGTTGTCCCGGGGAAAGGCGGTAGGCATGGGTCTTAGGCAAATCCGGGACCCTTTATGCCGAGCACCGAGACGAGCCCTATTGGGCGAAGTGACTGACACCACGCTTCCAGGAAAAGCCACTAAGCTTCAGCTATGGAAAAACCGTACCGTAAACCGACACTGGTAGGCAGGGTGAGAATCCCAAGGCGCTTGAGAGAACTCGGGTGAAGGAACTAGGCAAAATGGCACCGTAACTTCGGGAGAAGGTGCGCCCATTGACGTGGTCACGTGCGTGACTGAGCGTCGATGGGTCGCAGTAACCTGGCCGCTGCGACTGTTTATCAAAAACACAGCACTCTGCAAACACGAAAGTGGACGTATAGGGTGTGACGCCTGCCCGGTGCTGGAAGGTTAATTGATGGGGTCAGCCGCAAGGCGAAGCTCTTGATCGAAGCCCCAGTAAACGGCGGCCGTAACTATAACGGTCCTAAGGTAGCGAAATTCCTTGTCGGGTAAGTTCCGACCTGCACGAATGGCGTAACGACAGCGGCGCTGTCTCCACCCGAGACTCAGTGAAATTGAATTCGCTGTGAAGATGCAGCGTTCCCGCGGCAAGACGGAAAGACCCCGTGAACCTTTACTATAGCTTTACATTGAACGTTGAGTTCTTCTGTGTAGGATAGGTGGGAGGCTATGAAACCGAGACGCCAGTTTCGGTGGAGCCATCCTTGAAATACCACCCTGAAGTGCTTGACGTTCTAACCTCGACCCGTCATCCGGGTCAGGGACCATGTATGGTGGGTAGTTTGACTGGGGCGGTCTCCTCCCAAAGAGTAACGGAGGAGCACGAAGGTACGCTCAGCGCGGTCGGACATCGCGCACTGTGTGCAATGGCATAAGCGTGCTTGACTGCGAGATCGACGGATCAAGCAGGTACGAAAGTAGGTCATAGTGATCCGGTGGTTCTGTATGGAAGGGCCATCGCTCAACGGATAAAAGGTACTCCGGGGATAACAGGCTGATACCGCCCAAGAGTTCATATCGACGGCGGTGTTTGGCACCTCGATGTCGGCTCATCACATCCTGGGGCTGTAGCCGGTCCCAAGGGTATGGCTGTTCGCCATTTAAAGTGGTACGCGAGCTGGGTTCAGAACGTCGTGAGACAGTTCGGTCCCTATCTGTCGTGGGCGTTGGAGATTTGAGGGGGGCTGCTCCTAGTACGAGAGGACCGGAGTGGACGTTCCGCTGGTGTTCGGGTTGTCATGCCCATGGCATTGCCCGGTAGCTACGAACGGAAGTGATAACCGCTGAAAGCATCTAAGCGGGAAGCACGCCCCAAGATGAGATCTCCCGAGAGCTTGACTCTCCTTAAGGCACCATGAAGACTACGTGGTTGATAGGTCAGGTGTGGAAGTGCAGCAATGCATGGAGCTAACTGATACTAATGAGCCGTGAGGCTTGACCATATAACCCCAAGACGCTTTGTTTTGTTCCCAAAGCTTGTCTGTTTCGAATTCACCTCGACGCTTGTCACTCGTTTACGATTATCTTTACGTGAGATCCTCTCACGGAGAGTCAAGACCGGCCATCCATGGCCGGACTCTTCAACTCTTCGATCGAGGATCGTTCACGGGAGAGTCGGCCGTCAGGGCCGCCTCTTCAAGAATGTGGAGCCGGCGCAGTCGCGCTGCTCCCACCCCTTCCCTGGCGGCCATAGCGGCGTGGTACCACCTGATCCCATCCCGAACTCAGAAGTGAAACGCGCATGCGCCGATGGTAGTGTGGCTTTGCCATGCAAGAGTAGGTCACCGCCAGGGGCTTTATCCTGAAACACCCTCACCGGCAACGGTGGGGGTTTTTCTTTGCCTGGCGTTTGCG
>NZ_NPKN01000011.1 GCF_008329435.1 Rhodanobacter sp. T12-5 | reverse complement strand
GCATGGTGTGGTCTCCTCTGGCTTCGTAACCCGTGAGGAATGACCGCATCATGCGCGCACTGTTCCTTCAGTCTTCACGCAAGGTGTTGATTGAACGAGGGGATTCGTGGGGAAACCTCAGGGTCAGAGTCGACTTTCGAAAAGTGTACTCTGACCCCTGTTTTTGATCTCTTTTTCGGCCAGATCGAGTACGCGCTTTTGATTACCAGCGTGGATCTCCTGATCCGCTTTCGCGGATTCGATCACATCGGTGCTGATACGCTTGATCAGCACGTCCGGTGCTTCCTGGGCGTTGGCAGGCGTGATAGATGCAAACGAGCCAATCGCAATCATGGCAATGAAAAAATTTCGTAACGGTTTCATGTTCGCTCACGTCGGTTGGTTGAAACGGATGGCTTTTCTTCCGTGCCCAATCAAGAAAAACAGGGCTCAGAGTCGACTTTCGAAAAGTGTACTCTGACCCCTGTTTTTGCTCGCCGCTTGACGGCCCCGGCCACGGCATCGACCATCCAGGGCCACAACGCGCCGTAAACGCGCAAGCCTGGAAGCTCCCTCATGCGTACCCATGGCACATTGGCAACGTGGAACGACGATCGGGGTTTCGGCTTCATCGAGCCGGCCGTGGGGACCGAACAGATCTTCGTCCACATCTCGGCCTTTCCGCGCGACGGCATCCGCCCCTGCATCGGCGAAATGATTTCCTTCGAGATCGACCTGCGCGGCGACGGCAAGAAGCGCGCGGTGCGCGTCATGCGCCCCGGCAGCCGCGGCACGGCACACCGCACGCGTCGCCCCAGGCCCACGGCTTCCCGGCAAAGCCCGCTGACCGCGGTCGCCAGCTTGCTGTTGCTCGCCGCCATCGGCTGGTATGGCTACTCGCGACTCACGGCACACGATGTCACCGACAGCACACCGATCCCGGCACCCGCTGCGCGCGAGGTGCCATACACGCCGGCAGCGGATCCGACTCCGGCCGCGCCGGCCCCCGCATCGCGCCCCGTTGCGCCCGCACCGGTGGTACCACCCGCAGTCCCCGCCCTGGCCGATACCCCCGTGCAACCGTTGCACTGCGATGGCCGCACCTATTGCTCGCAGATGCATTCCTGCGCCGAAGCGACCTTCTTCATCCGGCAGTGTCCTGGCACCCGGATGGACGGCAACCACGATGGCGTGCCCTGCGAAAGCCAGTGGTGCACCGGCGAAGCAGATTGACCCACGCGGCTGCAGCCATCGCTTCGCGCCTCCCATTCACCAAACGCGAGCGTGCCACCTGGACGGGGCGCTATGCTGCACCCATCGGCGACCGGACTCGCCGCAAACAGGGGAAAACCATGAAGTACGCGATTGTCACGCTATCGCTGCTGGCGCTTGCCGCCTGCACCAGCGTCAAAGTGAAGCCCGTCGACAGCAGCGTCGCCATGAAGCACGTCTGCATCCACACCAACCCGGCGGTGATCGTCGATGACTTCGTCATGGTCATGCAGGACGGCTTCCAGCGGCACGGCATCGCGGCGGAGGTGTACGACCGCGACCTCCCCGCAACCTGCGAATACGTCGTCGACTACACCGCACTGCGCTCCTGGGACTTCAAACCCTACCTCTCGCACGCCGAGATCCGCATCACCGAGCACGGGCGGCTCGTCGCCTCGGCCACCTACCACCTCAACGGCAAGGGCGGCTTCGACATGGGTAAATGGAGAGGCACCAAGGCCAAGATGGATCCGGTGATGGATGAACTGCTGGCCGGGTTTCATTGATCGCTGGGGATAGTCCAGGGCACTGGATCGGCGCCGTGCAAACACGGCGCTTTTTTATGGGTAAGTGGCTCTGAAAACTCATGTCGCCGCCTCCTGCGCTTGGCGGTACGTTGGAACTACCACGGTTTCAACGTCGCCCCGCGACAGGAGACAGCCATGTCACTTTACGCAGCCATTGACCTGCATTCCAGTAACAGCGTGTTGGCCGTCATGGATGGCGACGGCAAAGCGGTTCTCCGGTGTCGACGTCCCAACGATTTGCCGCGCCTGCTCAACGATCTTGCACCGTACCGGGACGAGCTGGTCGGCGTTGGAGGCTTAATTAGCCACGTCCCCTTTAATTCCTTTAATTCCGTTTAATTCCGACTCGACCGCCGTCCACAGAGAGGGGTACTCGCCGCGGTGCTCTTGCACCATGCGCACCGCGCGCTCGCGGACCTCAGGGGAAAAACTTCGTAGACTTGTTCATGGCTCCATTCTCTCAAGAGTAGGAGCCCCCACGGAATCCGGGGCGATTCATTTCCTCGCTGAAGAACGAACTCGTTCACGGTGAGGCCTTCGCGACACGCGATGCCGCGAGAGTCGCCATCGTCAGCTACATCGAAGGCTTCTACAATCGCAAACGGCTGCATCAAACACTCGGCTATCGCATACCTGCTGTTGTCGATGACGAGGCGACGAGTGCTTAATTAACGTGTCCGAAAAAGCCGGGCCATCTCACTACCCTCTTATTCGAGGCAAAGGTCAGGCCATTACCTCTTTAGCGAATGCCGTTAGCCTGTCGCATCTTGCAGCTAGAAAGGGGCCGTATTCGTCGTTGAATTCGCTCGCGTCGCAAAATGCGCTTGCCAACGTATCTGCCCGGGCGCGATCCTCACCGACAAGATCGTTTAGATACACTGAAGGTCGACTCCGACCAATTTTTTTGTTCTCTGCCGCGCTGAGAAAGCAGAAGTTTCCAAGCACGTTAATTTCTGCATCGGAGACGCCAATCTCTCGTAGAAATGCTCGTGGGTAAATGTGGTGGAACTCTGATCGGTTGTAGCGTTGCAGTACCTTATCAAGCTCGATGCTCTTGCCTGACAGGAGGCTTCGAGGGTCATTATTAGCCAATAACAATACGAAAGTTTTGGTTGCCGCAGCACCAACACGGAACGAGTTACGGAAAAAATCTGGTCTCAGGGGAACTTCAATGGCATCCAGCATGCTCAACTGGCCCGCCTTTAGTTTCACCATTTGCTCGATGTCGTAGATAGTAGTTTTCCGGGTCTGGCTTGTGTACCTAGCCGAAAAACATGTGCGCCAAAACCACCGCTTAATTGCGCGAAAGGTCTGCCCTCCATAGACCACTTCCTTGCCGTCGGGCTCGGCAAAAAATACCGCAAGAGGAACCAACATTGATGGGTAAGGAAGCAGCTTCAAATGAACGACTTTGAGCTGTGTTCTGAGAAAATCGATTGCTCCGCGAATGCCGTTTTCGACTGTAGCGAATTGAGCTCTTACGTCAGCACCGTTCAACTGCAACAGTTTTTCAGGTCCCGGCTCTCGCGTCAAAATTCCAGCCACGCAACTGAGTACTAGGTCTGCATCATCTCCGACGCCAGCAAAGCCGAAATCGGACAGTTCCTCTCGCAGCTCCTTAAATTTTTCTAGGAGGTCAAAATCATCACTCCACGTCCAAGCTGATAGAAGTTGCAAGGTGTCGAGTGCAACTCCGAGGTGGTTGATTCGCTCGAAAACGATGGCAACGATCGACCGATCTTCGCTTTTTAGCACCTGTACTGGAATTGAGACTTCTTTGAACTTCTCTTGCAGCCTGTCAACGAGTGCAATTTGCTCTGGCTTAAGGTGTTCAGTGTTGGCGCGATACCTCACCGAATCGAAAAGCACGTTCATCGGAAAGTGGCGATTTTTGTCGACTTCGCCGTCCGCACCTATCGCAAGAAAGGCACTGTCTTGAGGGTTTTGACCCGCTTCAAGATCGAAGTAAATATCGGCCCAATCGGAGCTGAGCTCAGGCTCTAATTCGGTTTGGAATACGGTGAATATCGACGTCAAACGCTGCTGACCATCAAGCACATAGTCAATGGGATAGTCGACGTGCGGAGGAGGCAGTGTAAAAGTGCCGAGATTTCGTTCGGTCATCAACTGTTGCTTAGTACGCCAGAAGAGGAGGGATCCGAAAGGGTAGCCTTTATAAATGCTGTCGAGGAGATAAGCGACGCGATCCCACTCCCATACGAATCCACGCTGGAAGGCGGGAATTCGAATCTCACCGCTCACCGCGGCGTCGAGAATTTTTCGAATTGAATAGTGCTGATATTCCATGGCATCGACGTCCTAGTTTGAGAACCAAGTAGATCAGAACCACTTTCATGCGGCTCAAAGAACAAGAGCGGCATCGCTGCCGCTCTTGTTCGATCATCATCAAGTGCCGCAGCTCAGCCGCACTTCGAATACCCACAATTCAAACAAGTCTGACACCCATCCATCAGCACCAGCGCCTGCGTATTGCACTTCTGGCACAGCGTCGCGCCCGGTGGGAAGCCTGAGGATTCGGTATCGCTGGGCGCCGTCGCGGCTGAAGCCGCTCCCACAGGAGCCGCGCTCACCTCAGAGTTTTTTTTTGCCCCACCCAGCTCATACGCCGCCCGCTTCTCGGCAATCAGCTTCCGCGTCGCCTCATCCATCTCCGGGTCATGGATCAGCCCGATGTTCTTCATGTGCTGCTCCACCACCGAGCCGATCTCGGCGACGATGCTGGACATGTAGACGCCGCCGGCCTTGAAGTAGCCGCCGCGGGGGTCGAACACGGCTTTCAGCTCTTCCACGACGAAGGTGACGTCGCCGCCCTTGCGGAAGACGGCGGACATCAGCCGGGTCAGCGCCACGATCCACTGGAAGTGGTCCATGTTCTTCGAGTTGATGAAGATCTCGAACGGACGGCGCTGCTCGTGTCTGGTGCCGGCGTTGAGCACGATGTCGTTGATGGTGACGTACAGCGCGTGCTCGAACAGCGGCGACTTGATCTTGAAGGTGGAGCCGACCAGGGTTTCGGGACGCTCGACGCTTTCGTGCATCTGGATCACTTCGGCCATCGGCGCCTCTTTCGGCGCAGCGGCAGTGACCGGGTTGGCGGCAACCTTGTCTTCGGGTTTGACCACGTTGTAGCCCGTGATCTTCTTGTCGATCTTGATCGCCATGATGTTCGCTTCTTTATCGAGTGTTGGTGCCGGAGTGGACACGGCGTGGTGCGGGAATCATGCGGCCCGGCGCATGGCCGGGCCGCATGCGGTGTCGCCTACTTCCGTTTTGCAGCGGCCTTCTTGCCGGCAGCCTTTTTCACCGGGCGTGCCGACTTGACGCTCGCCTTCTTGCTGGCAGTGGACCTCTTGGCCGTCTTGGCGACGGCTTTCTTGCTGGCGGACTTCTTGACTGCCGCCTTTTTCGGTGCGGCCTTCTTGCTGGCCGTCTTTTTGCTGCTGACCTTTCTTGCGACCTTGGCGGCTTTCTTCTTTGCCACCTTGGCGACTTTCTTCGCGGGCTTCTTCACCGCCTTCCTGGCGGCCGCCTTCTTCACGGCTTTCTTGGCGACGGCCTTCTTCGCTGTCTTCTTGACGGCTTTCTTCGCGGCGGCTTTCTTCGCCACTTTCTTCACGGCTTTCTTGGCGGCCGCTTTCTTGGGCGCGGCCTTTTTCGCGGCAGCCTTCTTGGGCGCAGCCTTCTTCTTGGCAGCAGCCTTCTTCGGCGCGGCTTTCTTGGCAGCCTTCTTCGGTGCGGCCTTCTTCGCGGCCGCCTTCTTCGGGGCAGCCTTCTTCTTCGCTGCCGGCGCCTTCCTTGCCGGCGCGGGTGCGGCAACCGGTGCAGCCGGCGGCACGTCCGGCAGGACCGGCAGCACGACGGCAGGTGCCTCGGCGACGGCCGGTGCGTTGTTGCTCATTTCAACTTCGTTTTCGATGGACATGCTGATGTTCCCCTCCCGATGGACCGCTTGAGTTGTCGCGCGCCGGAGCGTGCGACGGTTCAGAACTTGCCGTGAGCCTTATTTCAAAGAAGCAAACCGGGCTCAGAACTTGCCGTAATAGCCTTCCTTCAAGGCATCGAAGAGGTTGGCGGCGGAGTGCATTTCGCCGTCGTATTCCACCTGCTCATTGCCTTTCAGTTCGACAACGCTACCGTCTTCCAGCTCGAAGCGGTAGAGGGTGCTTTCAAGGTCGGAATCCTTGACCAGCACACCCTGGAACGCGGCGGGGTTGAAGCGGAATGTGGTGCACCCTTTCAGGCCCTGTTTGTAGGCGTAGAAATAGATGTCCTTGAAGTCTTCGTAGGGGTAATCGGTGGGCACGTTGGCGGTCTTGGAGATCGAGGAATCGATCCACTTCTGCGAGGCCGCCTGGATGTCGACGTGCTGCTTCGGGCTGATGTCGTCGGCAGCGACGAAGTAGTCGGGCAGCTTGTTTTCCGCCTCGTCGGTGAACGCCTTGGCGTCGGCATTGATCAGCGCGCGGTAGGCAAGCAGCTCGAAGCTGAGCACCTCGACTTTTTCCTTGGACTTCTTGCCTTCGCGGATCACGTTGCGCGAGTAGCTGTGCGCGAAACTCGGCTCGATGCCGTTGCTGGCGTTGTTGGCCAGGCTCAGGCTGATCGTGCCGGTGGGCGCGATCGAGGAGTGGTGGGTGAAACGCGCGCCGGTCTCGGCCAGCTCGGCGACCAGGTTCGGCGCCACCGTGGCGATGCGCTGCATGTAGCGCGAGTACTTCGCGTGCAGCACGCGGCCGGGGATGCTGTCGCCGACCTTGTACCCGTCGCTGACCATTTCCGGGCGCTTGCGCAGCATGTCGCCGGTGACGGTGAAGTCGCGCAGCAGGATCGGGGCGGCGCCCTTTTCCTTGGCCAGTTCCAGCGCGACTTCCCAGCCGGCAACGGCCATCTCGCGCGAGACTTCTTCGGTGAATGCGACCGCTTCGGCGCTGCCGTAGCGGTGCTTGAGCATGGTCACGGTGGAGCCGAGGCCAAGAAAGCCCATGCCGTGGCGGCGCTTGGACATGATCTCGTTGCGCTGCTGCTCCAGCGGCAGGCCGTTGATCTCGACCACGTTGTCGAGCATGCGGGTGAACACCTTGACCACCTCGCGGTACTCGTCCCAGTCGAAACGTGCCTTGGGGCCGAACGGATCGCGCACGAAGGTGGTCAGGTTGATCGAGCCGAGCAGGCAGGAGCCGTACGGCGGCAAGGGCTGCTCGCCACAGTTGTGCGCGTGCAGGCCGTTGCCGTCGAAGGTGTTGATGCCAGGCACCTGCACGTCGTAGACGTCCTCGACGCCATCGGCCTGCAGCGAGGCCACGGTGGCGACGAAGCGTTCGCGGTTGAGGGTGCGCTTGTAGCCGGACAGGGCGGCCTTGAGACGGGTCGCCTTGTCGGTGTCGGCAAAGCCGATCAACTCGGCGAAACGCAGCAGCGACTCGCCGGCGATGACCAGTTCGTGCTGGGCCTGGGTGGCATACAGGCGCGAACCGCCGCGACCGTCCGGCAGCAGGCTTTCACCGGCAACGCGGCGATCGCGGTAGATGCGCGAAGGCATGCCCAGGCGCAGCAGCATGCGCTGCACCGCTTCCAGCCGCGGCAGGTCCGACTGCGCCAAGCGTACGGAAACGCCCTTGGCCTGGCTACCCTGCACCGAGCCGTCGGCATCGAAGAAGCCTCGCAGGAAACCGCGATACGCCTCGCTCGAAGCCTGCTCCAGTGCCGGCGTGATCGCCTTGTCGCCTGCGGTCATGCCGAGTTCGAAGGCGAGATCGCGCAGCGCGGCAGACTTCATGCGGAATTCGCCACGGCCCGTCACTTCGGACCAGCCGGCAAAGTCGGCGCGATGCGGCAGCGTCTGTGCGCAGCGCAGCGTCTCGGCCATCAGCGCTCGTGCCCCGCCATTGGTCGAGCCGTTCACGACAGCGGCCTGCGGCCACACGGACAACACGGCGGCATCGCGCTTGAGCGTGCCGTCGCCGACCAGCATGCCGAGCAGATAACCCTGCTCCGCCGTCAGCGCGCCGGACCACTGCGCGTTGGCGCGATGGTCGTTGAGCAGCACACGGTCGCCCGGCTGCAAGGCACCGGCGGCGCACCATTCGGTATCCAGGCTCCAGCGGGTCATGCGCGAAACGCGACGCACGCGGTGGTCCTCGGTCAGGCGCAGGCGATGCCCTTCCTCGGTCTGCAGCGCCAGCACCGGCTTGGTCGCGGTGCGGAAGAAACCTTCGGCACCGGTGGCGTGGTCCTTGCCGTCCACCCGCGCCATGAAGCCATGGCCGAGCAGATCGCCGACCTGTCGCGGACCTTCGGCGGTCTGCACCCAGGTATCGGCGGTGACGCACGGATTGGTGGCGCGGATGTGCTCGCACCACCAGTTGTTGTTCATCTCGTTGACCTTGTCGATCAGGATGAAACCCGGTTCGGCATAGTCGTAGGTGGACACCATGATCATGTCCCACAGGTGCCGCGCGCGGATGTGGCTGTAGATCTTGCACGCGACCAGGCCGTCCTCGCGGTCGACGTAGTTGTCGTGCGTGGGCCACTCGCGCCAGACGACTTTCGCCGGATCGGCGAGGTCGATCTCGTGCTGCTCTTTCACATGCACCGGGAACACCAGCGGCCAGTCCTGGTCGTGCTCGACCGCGTCCATGAAGCCGTCGGTGATCAGCAGGCTGAGGTTGAACTGGCGCAGCCGGCCGTCCTCGCGCTTGGCGCGGATGAATTCCTTGGCGTCCGGATGGCTGATGTCGAACGTGCCCATCTGCGCGCCGCGACGGCCGCCGGCGGACGACACGGTAAAGCACATCTTGTCGTAGATATCCATGAACGACAGCGGGCCGCTGGTGTACGCGCCGGCGCCGGAGACGTACGCGCCGCGCGGGCGCAGCGTGGAGAATTCGTAGCCGATGCCGCAGCCGGCCTTCAGGGTGAGGCCGGCTTCGTGCACTTTCTCCAGGATGTCGTCCATCGAGTCGCGGATGGTTCCGGAGACGGTGCAATTGATGGTGGAGGTGGCCGGCTTGTGCGCCAGCGCACCGGCGTTGGAGGTGATGCGGCCGGCGGGGATCGCACCGCGGCGCAGCGCCCACAGGAATTTCTCGTACCAGAGGCCGCGCAGTTCGTCGGTGGTTTCCACGTCGGACAAGGCACGCGCCACGCGCTGGTAGGTCTCGTCGATGGTGGCGTCGACCGGCTCGCCGGACTTCGCCTTCAGACGATACTTCTTGTCCCAGATGTCGTACGAGGCGGGTTGCAGGGGAATGTCCACGGCGGCATCACGACCTGTGGCTGAATTTGTGGCTGGTGCACGCGCTGTGCTCATCGGCTTCCTGACCTCCCGGTTCGGCCTCGCGGCCTCCCGTAGCTTTATTTTGATATGACGTGGCTGACGTTGTTCCGCGCTGGCGCCGCGGATGACGGGGCTGCCCGCCGACCCTTGCACCGCACTGTTTTCCGACGACAACGCCCCCCGGAGTGCGTGGGTGGTCTACACCAGTACTTGTCTTTGGGTTGACGCCCAAGCACAAGATGTTGTGGTTGTTACCGGATGGGGACGTTAACCCCGACGTCGCTGGATGTAAAGTCCCGTCGGCAACTGTCGGTACAACGGAACCGGCGCGGCGGGTATCGGTCGAAGCAGCGCCGCATTTCGTCGATTTAAGGAGAGTCTCATGTCGTCACGTCCATCCCGCCTGCTGCCCCGCCTGATCGGCTTGCTGGGCCTCGCATCCGTGGTCACCCTCGTGCCGGTGTGCGTTTGCGCCGCCACCCTGCCCGCGGCCGTCGACGGGCAGCCGATGCCTTCGCTGGCGCCGATGCTGCAGCGGGTGACGCCGGCGGTGGTGAACATCTCCACCAAGACCCGCGTGCCGGTGCGCGATGCGTATTTCGATGATCCGATGATGCGCCAGTTCTTCGGCCTGCCGGCGGGACCGTCGCGCGAGCGGGTCGAGCAGAGCCTGGGCTCGGGCGTGATCGTGAACGCGGCGAAGGGTTACGTGCTGACCAACAATCATGTGGTCGGCGGTGCCGACGACATCACGGTCACGCTGCAGGACGGGCGCACGTTCAAGGGCAAGCTCGTCGGCGCCGATCCGGACACCGACGTAGCCGTGGTGCAGATCCCCGCGCAGAACCTCACCGCGCTGCCGTTGGCCGATTCCTCGAAGCTGCGCGTGGGCGACTACGTGGTGGCGGTGGGCGAGCCGTTCGGGCTGAGCGAAACGGTCACCGCGGGCATCGTCTCGGCGTTGAGCCGATCGGGCCTGGGCGGTCCCGATTCGGAGAGCTCGGGCTACCAGAACTTCATCCAGACCGACGCCTCGATCAACCCCGGCAACTCCGGCGGCGCGCTGGTCAACCTGCGCGGCGAGCTGGTCGGCATCAACACCATGATCTTCTCGCCCTCGGGCGGCAATGTCGGCATCGGCTTCGCGATTCCGAGCAACCTCACCAGCAGCGTGATGGCGCAGTTGCTGGCGTACGGCAAGGTGGAGCGCGGCAGCCTCGGCATGCAGACCCAGGCGATCACCCCGCGCATAGCGCAGTTGCTGAAGCTCGAGGACGACAAGGGCGTGGTGGTCACCGGCGTCAACCCCGGCTCGGCCGCCGAGCATGCCGGCCTGCAACCGGGCGACGTGCTGACCACACTCAACGGCAAGCCGCTGCACAACGAGCAGGAACTGCGCAATACCGAAGGCCTGCTGCCGCTGGGCAGCACGGTGCAACTGGGCGTGCTGCGCGACGGCCACAGCCGTCAGGTCAGTGCCACGATCGCCGCAGAGAAGCTGGCCAGCCTCGACGGCGGCAAGCTCGATCCACGACTGGCCGGCGTGCGTTTCAGCGAATTGAGCCAACGCCAGCGCGACCAGGGCCTGTACGGCGTGGCGATCAGCGCGGTGCAACCGGGCAGCCGCGCCGCGCGTGCCGGCTTGAGTACCGACGACATGCTGATCGGCGTGGGCAACCAGCGCATCACCAGCCTGCGCATGCTGGGCGGGCTGGCTGGCGTGCATCCGCGCCAACTGGTGCTGGTGGTGGCCGATGCCGACGGCAGCCGCTATGTGGTGGTGAACTGATCCGCGGCGGGTGCTGCGCCGGCCAAACCATGGCCGGCGTCGCACCGCGGCCGTGTCCCGGCGCACAGCCCGACGCAAGGACTCGCGCAAATACATGAAAGTGCTTGATGTTCTGTATTCATGTCGATGAAATACCCTGTCCAATTCACCGCATGTACGCCTGCCGGGCTACATACTGGCGTCACCACTTTCTTCAATTCATGCCGGGGCTCCCCATCACCATGTCCGTTCGTCTTGCCCGCCTGCTGTCCGTAGCCCTGATCGGGGCCTGCATCACCGCTCCCGCGTTTGCCCGCAGTCACTCCAAAACCCGGGCCGGCACACCGGCCAAGAGCACCTCCACCCTGATCTGGCGCGGTGACGTCGCCACTGCGAACGGCGTCGTCGACGAAGTGGCGAATGCTTGGGAAAAAACCGGCCACGGCCACATCGAACTGCAGCCGTTCAACACCGCCTCGGGCATCGACGCGGTGGCGACCGGCACGGCCGACCTGGCCGGCAGCGCCCGCGCCAGCGACGGCAGCGCACAGAACGCCAACCTCACGTTCACCCCCGTCGCCTGGGACGGCCTGGTGATCATCACCCAGGCATCCAACCCGATCGACAGCCTCACGCTGAAACAGGTGCACGACATCTATTACGGCAAGATCCACAACTGGAGCGAGGTCGGTGGCCGCAATGCGCCGATCGACGTCTATGCCGTGGCCAGTCCCGGCGACGGCGTGGAGTACAGCCTGCGCAGCCTGCTGTTCGGCCGCGGCAACCAGCCGGTGGCCGCGCCGCGGCTGTACGTCAACACGCGCAAGCTCGAAGAAGGCATCGCACTCAACCCGAATGGCCTGGGCGTGGCCACGCTGGCCGGGATCAGCGGCAATTCGAAGATCAAGGCCATTCCGATCAACGGCAAGCGGGCGACCGTCGCCAACATCGCCGACGGCAGCTACCCGTTGTTCACTCCGCTCTACCTGGTGACCAATCCGCGCAGTCCGAAGGCGGCGCAGGCGCAGGCCTTCGTCGACTTCCTGCAGACCGAGCCGGCCAAGGCAGCGCTGCGCAAGCATGCGGTGCTGCCGTACCAGGACGGTGCCGCCCTGGCCGCAATGGACAGCTCGCGCCGCAGCGCCATCCTTGCCGAGGTCGGCGCGCGCGCCAGCCATGTCGCGCCGGTTTCCGCACCTGGCGCCACCTACGCCGCCCGCGTCGCGGTGGCGCCGACCTCACCGGACACGCTGGCCGCCAAACTGGCGCTCGAGAAGCGCCATGCCGCCAGCAAGGAGGAGGCACGCCTGACCCATGTCAGCGGCAGCGTGGCCGGGGTCAGCGTCAGCGGCACGGCACACGTCGAAGGCGCAGCCACCACGGTCAGCCAGCCGGCCAGCGGCAGCACGTTCGGCAAGGTCACCGCCGACGCCGTGCAGAGCCGCGCCCGGTCGGCCGGCGCGACCTACAAGGTGAACAAGGGCGACACGCTGTCGACGATCGCGAAGAAGCATGGCGTCGACGTGACTGACCTGCGCCGGTGGAACCACCTGAAGAACGACCGGATCAGGCTTGGCCAGGTGCTGCAGGTAAGCAACGGCTGACTCCGCCACTGCCGTGCAGATACGCGCGCTCACGCTGGATCTGGACGACACCCTGTGGCCGGTGCTGCCGGCCCTGGAACGCGCCGACCAGGCCGTTGACGCGTGGCTGCGGCAGCATCATCCCGAGGTGGCGCGTGCATGGCCGATCACCGCCATGCGCGATTTGCGCGCGCAAATCGCCGCCGAGCGGGTGGACCTGGCGCATGACTTCACCACCCAGCGCCAGCTCACCATGCGCCATGCGTTCGCCGCCTGCGGTATCGCCACGGCGCCGATCGATGTGCTGTGGGAAATCTACTTCGCCGCGCGCAACAGCGTGGAGCTGTACCCGGACAGCCTGCCCGCCCTGCAGCGGATCACCGCGCGCTGGCCGGTGGTCAGCCTGACCAACGGCAACGCCGACCTGCAACGCATCGGCATCCACGCGCACTTCGCCCATCAGATCTGCTCGCGCGACACCGGCATGGCCAAGCCGGATCCGCGCATCTTCCTGGCCGCTGCCGAGCTGCTGGGATTGGCTCCCACCGAGATCCTGCACGTCGGCGACGACCCGGACATGGACATGGTCGGCGCGCGCGATGCCGGCCTGCGCACGGCCTGGATCAATCGCCGCGGCGAACCATGGCCGACTGCGCTGGGCACGGCGCCCGAACTGGACCTGCCCGACATGGGCGTGCTGGCCGACTGGCTCGACGCACAGGCACCCGTTGCATAGCCGGCGCCCCGGAAAGCGCGCATCATTGGCGATTACCTGCGCCGACGAACAGCCTCATCGGCACCGCACGAAGCAAGAAGGATCCCGCATGTCCGCCCTGATCGAACGCCCGTCCGGCCCACGCCGCAGCATCGCCATCGAAACCACCGACGCCGCGCACTACGCCGCCACCCGCAAGCGGCTCACCGCGGCGCAGCGCCGGTGGCTGACCGACAGCGGCTTCGCCGCGGCAC
The DNA here is from genome assembly GCF_008329435.1 of Rhodanobacter sp. T12-5. Classification (GTDB taxonomy): domain Bacteria; phylum Pseudomonadota; class Gammaproteobacteria; order Xanthomonadales; family Rhodanobacteraceae; genus Rhodanobacter. The sequence continues at coordinate 24,876 of NZ_NPKN01000011.1, read as the reverse complement.
CGGATACGTTCGCGCTGCTCGCCGACGACGCCGGCAAACTGGTGCGGGTGCTGGCCGGCGTGGACGCCCGCGCGCCGCTGACGGCGCTGGCGGCGCTGCCGTGCGCGCTGCCGGAGGCGAACTACCACCTTGCCGACGAAGGCGTGCTGGACGATCCGCTGCAGGCCGCGCTGGGCTGGGCGCTCGGCGCCTACCAGTTCGGCCGCTACCGCCAACCGAAACGCGCACCAGCCCGGCTGGTCGTCTCCAGCGCCGACCTGGCGCAACTGGCGCCGCTGGTGGAGGCCACCGCGCAGGTGCGCGACCTGGTCAACACGCCGACCGAGGACATGGGCCCGGCGCAACTCGCCGACGCGGTCCGCCAGCTCGGCAAGACGCATCGCGCAAAGGTGCGCGAATGGGTCGGCGACGACCTGCTAAAGGCCAATTTCCCGACCATCCATGCCGTCGGCCGCGCCGGCAGCCGCCCGCCGCGCCTGGTCGAGCTGACCTGGGGCAAGGCCGGCGACCCGTCGCTGGTGCTGATCGGCAAGGGCGTGTGCTTCGATACCGGCGGGTTGAATCTGAAATCCGGCGACGGCATGCGCTGGATGAAGAAAGACATGGGCGGCGCCGCCCATGCCATCGCGCTGGCCGGGCTGATGATGCAGGCGAAGCTGCCGGTGTCGCTGACCCTGCTGATTCCCGCGGTCGAGAATTCGGTCGCCGGCAACGCGATGCGCCCCGGCGACGTGATCACCACCCGCGCCGGGATCACCGTGGAAGTGGACAACACCGATGCCGAGGGCCGCCTGGTGCTGTGCGACGCGCTGGCCTACGCCGCCGAGCGGCAGCCGCAACTGATCATCGATTTCGCCACCCTCACCGGCGCCGCACGCGTGGCGCTGGGGCCGGACCTGCCGGCGCTGTTTGCCAATGGCGACGCGCTGGCCGAAGCGGCGGTTGCCGCCGGCACGCAGGTCGGCGATCCGCTGTGGCGGCTGCCATTGTGGCGCCCCTACCGGCGCATGCTGGAGTCGCATGTGGCCGACATCGCCAACGCCGGGCCCTCCCGGCATGCCGGTGCGATCACCGCGGCGCTGTACCTGGAGCGTTTCGTGCCCGACACGATCGAATGGCTGCACCTGGATACCTACGCCTGGAACGACAGCGACCGCCCCGGCCGCCCGCGCGGCGGCGAGGCGATGGGCGTGCGCGCCCTGTTTGAATTCCTGCAGCGACGCCACCGCGGCTGAGGCAGCGGCCGTTCGGACCCACAAAAAACAGTGCCTAGGCGCTGTTTTTTTTTGGCCGTCCATGTGATCCTGCACCCTGATCGGTGGAAACCGGGTTCGATTGGCGGCTGGATGGCCATCCGCAGGACAGTCGCCGATCAAATGCTGCTGCAGTCGTTGTAGAACAAAAAATCGCGGCGGGGCAACACATGACCTTGGGGGAGGTGGTGTTGCAGCAAGGGCCGCATCGCCTGTAGGGAGTGCGGGCCACGGGTAGCGGGCAACTTCATCTGAGAACGGGGAGAACTGCATGCATCGTGTATGGCTTCACAACCGGCTGGCGCTGCCTGCCGTCGATTCCCGCGCCAGAACGCCTTGAGCGACAAACGAACCTCCGCAAGACACGGCGGTGACGACCACTCAAGCACATCGAATGCTTGATCCAGCGACGCCGTGAAGGTGCGTGCCTGCCTGTGACGCATTGAAAAATTACAGGGGATTCTTTCATTTTATTTGATCGGGGAATACGCATGAAATACAACTTGAACCATCTGTCATTGGCCGTGCGACTGGCTTTGACAGTAAGCGTTTTCGCTGCCGCGGGCGCGGTGCAGGCACAGGATTCGACAACGGGCGATACCGCGGCCACCAATCAGGCCACGCCGGCGCCGGCAGAAAAAAGCAAGACAAAGAATCTCAGTGCCGTCGTCGTCACCGGCTCGCTGATCCGGCGCGTCGACGCCGAGACGTCCAGTCCGGTGGTGACGGTGGATCGTGCCGCGATCACCAATGCCGGCAATCCGACGCTGGGCAATGTGCTGCAGGCACTGCCCAGCATCTCCGGCAACGCGACCAACACCCAGAACAACACCAACGGCGGCGGCGTCGCCAGCCCGTCACTGGAAGGCGGCGACGGCGCCGCGCGCATTTCATTGCGTGGCCTTGGCGTGAATCGCACCCTGGTGTTGATCGACGGTCAGCGCATGGCCAATGCCGATGTCAACATGATCCCGCAGAGCATGATCGAACGGGTCGACGTGCTGGCTGAGGGAGCCTCGACGGTGTACGGCTCCGACGCGATCGGCGGCGTGGTGAACTTCATCCTGCGCAAGGACTACAAGGGCGTCGAAGCCAGCATCAACGGCGGCATCTCCAGCCATGGCGACGGCCAGCGGCATGGTCTCAGCATTGTCGGCGGCCTCAGCGGCGACAACTACAACATCGTCGGCGGCCTCGACTACAACAAATACGACGCCGCGCTGGCCAGCCAGCGCAAGTTCTCCGCGAACCCGCTTTACCTGTCCAGTGGTGCGCTCACCGCATCCGGTTCCAGCACCATCCCGACCGGCAAGATCCAGCTGCCCGCGTCGTTTGCCAACCAATACGGCTGCACGGTCAAGAACGGGAAAATCCTCGTCACCAAGGCGCAGGGCGACGGATCGAGCCAGAGCGATTACCGCTGCGACCATTACCCCGCGGGCTCGGATGCGTACAACTACAACACATACAACTACATCCAGACCGCGCAGCAACGCACCGACGCCTTCGTCCTCGGCAGCTACAAGCTGACGGACAACCTGACCTTCTTCGCGGATGCGTTCTTCAACCACACGCAGTCGGCCGGTCAAGACGCGCCCGCCCCCACGGCGGTCGGCGACGGCTGGTACGTGGCGGCAAGCAACCCGATCAATCCGTTCGGCGTCACCTTCGGTACCGACCCGGCCAACCCGACCGACCCGAACAGCGGCTATGGCCTCAACATGCGCTTGACCGGAGCCGGCACCCGCCTGCACACCTATGACACCCAGAACGTGCAGATCAGCACGGGCCTGCGCGGTGCGTTCGGTCAGAGCAGCTGGAACTGGGATGCCACGATCAACTATGGCCATGCCAATCGCCTGCAGCGCAATTACAACGAGCTCAACATCGCCCAGTTCCAGGGGGCGATCAACAGCGGCGTGAATATCTTCGACCAGGCCAACGAGCCCGCCCTCAAGGGTCTGGTGAACAACCCGGTGTACGTGTACACGAATGCCACCAAGCAGGTGCAGTTCGACGCTAACGGCGAGCTGTGGGACCTTCCGGCAGGCAGCATGCAGTTGGCTGTCGGTGCCCTGTATCGCAAGCAATTGATGAATTACACCGTTACCCCCGACGCCGTCCTCGATCTGACGACCGGTACCTGCCAGATCCTGCAGGAAGGCTGCGGTTCGCCGGGCCGCGGCAGCGAGAACGTCAAGGAAGTCTATGCCGAATCGCTGATACCGCTGCTCTCGCAGCAGCCGGGCGCCTATTCGTTGAACCTCGACGTAGGCGTGCGCTATTCGAAGTACGACACCAGTGGCACGACCACCAACGGCAAAATCGCCGTCGAGTGGCGGCCGATCGCCGACTTGCTGGTCCGCGGTACGGTATCCCAGGTATTTCGCGCCCCCAACCTGGACGAACTCTATGACGGCATCACCCTGGTCCAGCCAAACTTGAACGACCCCTGCGTCGGCCTCACGGCAGCCCAGCTGGCGCAGCATGCCGCCGCTTGCCAGTTCGTTCCCGTGGGCTGGGTGAACACCAATGCCCAGGTCAACACGTACTACGCGGGTGCCCGCACCGTTGGCCAGTCACTCAAGCCGGAACAGGGCAAGTCGATCGACTTCGGCATGGTCTACAGCCCCAACTGGATGGAGGGCCTGTCCACCAGCGTCGACTTCTGGCACATCTACCTCAGCGATCTGCTGACGCCGATTGCCGCCTCGACGGTGGTCAATGCCTGCTTTGCGAACAACAGCAGCCCGTATTGCTCGTTGATCCATCGCTACGGCACCAACACCCAGCAGGCAGGCGACGTCAATGTGATCGACACGCCAGTGGTCAATCTGGGCAATCTCAGCACCAGCGGCATCGACTTCACGCTGAACTACAAGATTCCGCATTTCGACCTGGGTAGCGTGAATCCGGGTGACTTCAAGGCCGGCTTCGCCAGCACCTATCTGTCCACCTACAACAACACCGCCACGCCCGGCCAGCAAGACGCGGAGACGGTCAACTACGCCGGAACCTACAGCCAGCAGTTTGGCAACATGGCGCGTTGGCGCGGCACACTGACGTTCAACTGGGCGTTGGGCAACTGGAGCGCCCAGTGGCAGACGCGCTACATCAACCACCTGACCAACCTGAATGCAGATGCCGCCATCCCGGGCACCAACCTGCCGATGGCCTCGGTGATGTATCACTCGATCCAGCTTGGCTATGCGATCCCGTCGTGGCATACCCGGATCGACGTCGGCGTGGACAACCTCAGCGACAAGATACCGCCGCTGGTCTATCAGAATGGTACGAACTACAACGTGGATGCCTCCACCTATGACACGCTGGGCCGCTACTACTGGGCTCGTGCCACGGTAAAGTTCTGACCGGCTGAGCCGGCTGGAAAGTTTCACGGCGCCTTGGAGGGGCTGCGGGATATTCTCGCGGCCCCTCTTGCATAATGAAGACCGGCAGACAACCGATCGGAAAGGCATGCCCGCACCCAACCACAGCCTCTCTGAGGCGATGATCAGCGCCTACGACGCCGGCGACATGGAGCAAGTCATCGCCCTCGGCGAAAGTGCGGCTGAAACGGACGAACCTGCCCTGCTGTGGCGGGGCCTCGCCCAGTATGCATGCGCGCGCTACCGCCAGGCGGCAAACACGTTCGCGTCGCTGACGCGCATGCGGCCGCAGGTATCCGCGTACTGGAACAATCTCGGACTTGCCTGCCGCCAGGATGGCGACATGGCAGGGGCCGAACATGCCTTCAAGACCGCGCTCTCGCTGGTACCGGACGATGCCGAATTGCACTACAACATCGGCCTGTTGCATCTGCAGCAACGGCATTGGGTGCTGGCCAAGCATGCACTGATGGATGCGGTACGTCTGTCGCCACAGTTTATAGAAGCCCGCCTGCAAGCCGCGCACGCATGCTATGTCGGGGGAGATAATGACGGTCAGCAGGCCATGCTGGCCGGTGCCGCCGACTGGCCGGCCCAGTCGGGTGAACAGGCCCTCAGTCTTGCCGCGATGCTTTCCGCACAGGGCGAACTCGACATCGCGCTGGACACGCTCGACCGGGCGCAGCTGCCCGATGGACCGGCAGCCGGGATCATGCGACTGCGCATCGCCGCCCAGCGGTCGGCGCTATACGAACGCAGCAACCAGCTCGATCGCGCACTCGAGCAACTGCGACAGGTGCCACTGGACGTTCTCGATCAATTGCCCGCGGACGACGATGCCCGCGCCGAAGGCTGGAGCGCACATGCTGCACTGTCCATGCGCAACGCCGACTACGCGACCGCGGCAGCGCTGTATCGCCGGATGCTCACGCTGAACCTCGATGACCAGCACCGCGCCAGCGCCGCGTTCGGCCTGGCTACCGCCAGCAGCCGGATGAATCAGCATGATGCGGTATGGCCGGCGTTGCAGACCGCCCATGCCGCGCAGCTCAATATTGCACAAGACATCGTACCGGAGCTGATGCGACCCGATAGCATGCCGCTGCAGATGGTCACTCGCCTGGTTGAACGCGCGGCCCACGAGGACTGGAAGCCACTGCCCGCATCGCGTGTCGGGCAACAGCCGGTTTTCGTGGTCGGCTTTCCGCGTTCCGGCACCACCCTGCTGGAGCAAATGCTCGATGCGCATCCGGATTTCCGCTCGATGGACGAGCGCGCATTCATCCATGACCTGATCGAGGCCATGGAAATGACTGGTCAGTGCTATCCGCAAGACCTGGCAAGCCTCACGCCGGACGATGCGGACCAACTGCGCGCCGTCTACTTCCGCCGGGTCGAACAGGTCGTGCCGGATCTCGGAACACGCCGGCTGGTGGACAAGAATCCACTCAACATGTTGTGCCTGCCGATGATCATGCGGCTGTTCCCGCAAGCACGGATCATCCTGTGCCTGCGCCACCCCTGCGACGTGTTGCTGAGCTGCTACATGCAGTCCTTCCGCTCACCGGCATTCATGGTGCTGTGCTCATCCCTGCAGCGCCTGGCGCACGGTTACGTGCAGGCCTTCGAGCAGTGGCAGCGACAGGTCGAGGTACTCGCGCCAAACGTGCTGGAGTGGCGCTACGAATCCGTCGTGAGCCACTTCGACGATAATGTCGCGCGACTGGGGCAGTTCCTCGACATCCATGACGCATCGCCCATGGCACGCTTTTCAGAGCACGCGCAGAGCAAGCCGTTCATCAGTACCCCGAGCTACGCCCAGGTCATCCAGGGCATCAGCAGCAAGGCGGTGGGTCGCTGGCAAGCCTACCGCCAATGGTTCGAGCCGGTGCTGCCGATATTGCACCCCGTCATGCATCGGCTCGGCTATGCCGAGTGAGGTTCGCCAATGCGAATCGTGGCCTGCGCCGGGTATCGCGCCGAGCCCGGTTGCCGGCAAGATCTCCCGCGTATGATGGTGACCGGGAGTTCCCGTGGTTTGCGCCTAGGGAGCTGAGCTTTTCCATGCGAGACGATTGATCGCCGATGAGTCAGCCACACGACGATACTATGGAAGCCATCCGGCGCATTGCCCGGCAACATGCCCAACAGGGTGAGTCGAACGCCGCGGAGAAGTCTTTCCTGGGCCTGCTTGAGCGGCATCCGCAGGATGTCGAGGCGCTGCGGTTCGTGGCCGACTGCCAATCCGCACGCGGGGAGCATGAGGCGGCCGTGGGGCGCTTGCAGGTCGTCGTCAGAATGATCCGGAATGACCCGGCTCTTTGGGTCCAACTGGCCAGCGCGCAGCTGGCAGCGGAAGATTTCAGCGCAGCTGCCACCAGCTTCAGGCACGGACTTTCACTGGCACCACGAATGTTTGTGGCGCGCCTGCAACTGGGCATGGCCCTGGAGCAACTGGGACAAGCGCACGAAGCACTGAAGGCCTACTTCATGGCCATCGAGAGTGCGCGGGCGCTGGGGCGCTGGCAGGACGACGCAACCACCGCGCCGAGGCTGCGCGATGCGGTGAAATACGCCATCAACTACGTCAACAAGGGGCGGCGACAGCTGTTTCGCGGCGTACTGGATCCGCTGCGCGAGCGCTACGGCAGCGACGAACTGGTGCGGGTGGAGCGCAGTCTGTCGATCTACTTCTTCGAGCAACCGGCAAACATCCCCGATCCGCGACAGAAGCCGACATTCCTCTATTTTCCCGGCATCGCAAGTCAGCCGTACTACCCGCGCAAGCACTTCCTCTGGCTGGAGAGGCTGGAGGCGGCAACCGCCATCGTGCGCGAAGAGCTGCGCGCCGTGCTGTCACAGGGGCAGCAGCTGGAGGCGTTTCTAGGCCCGGTGCCCGCGCACCTCAGTCACGGCATGCTGCGTTCATCCAGCGACCAGGACCCCGCCTGGGATGCGTACTTTTTCAATCGCCATGGCCAGCGCCATGACGAACACTGCGCACGCTGTCCGCAAACGACGGCTGTGCTCAATACGTTGCCGCTGGTACGCATCCGCGACCATGCACCGGAAACACTGTTCTCGGTGCTGAGTCCGGGTACGCACATCCTGCCGCACAGAGGGGTCACCAATACGCGGCTGGTGACCCATCTGCCCCTGATCGTTCCGCCCGACTGCGCCATCCGCGTTGGTGGCGAGGAGCACGTTTGGCAGGAAGGTCGGTGCGTGACGTTCGACGACACTTACGAACATGAGGCATGGAACCGCAGCGGGCAGACGCGCGTGGTGCTGATCTTGGACAGCTGGCATCCGGAGCTCAGTGAGGCGGAACGTATGGCGGTGACCGACCTGGTCGAGGCGATCGGTGATTTCAACCAGTCCTGCGAAATACCCGTCACACCGGACTGACCCGTGTCATCACAGCTGGCAACTCTGCCAGGGATCGGCACCGGATGATCATGAAAAAGGGGCGGCGCTCTCGCGCCGCCCCTTTTTTGACCGCACGGCATTCAGTGCGTCGGTTCCAGTGTCGCCGGTGCGGTGGGTGCCGCAGCGAGGCCGCTGCTATATTTTCCGCCATACGGCAGCACGGCGGCGGCGAGCTTCGGATCGGCCTTGATCATGCCGATCGCGTCGAACAGGATGTGCGCGGTTTCGTCGAGCTGCACATCCTTCGCCTTCTTTGATTCCTTCTCTTCCTTGAGTTCGCTCTTCAGGCTGCGCTCGTTCGCGTTGAGGCCGTCGTCGAGGTGGCTCTGGTCGTCATCGCCCAGCACGTCGGTGCCGTCGATGGCCTTGTGCCGCGCACGGAAGCCGGACTGGATCGCCTCCTGCTGCTTGCGCTCGGCTTCGCGCGCGGCGAAGTTCAGCGAGATCGAGGTCTTGTCGCGCATGATCTTGTATTGCGCCAGCTCGTCGAGCATCAGCTTCCACGCCGGCGACGTCGCCACGCGCTCGTCGTGCAGCTTCGCCAGTTGCGGGAGATAGGCATTGAGGGTGGCCACCGGCTGGTAGTCCGCCGGCGGGATCTGGGTCCATTTCAGCGCATTGTCGTAGGTCGACTCGCCGAAGTCCTTGTCGTCGCCGTTCTTCGGGAACTCGATGTCCGGGGTCACGCCTTTCAACTGGGTCGAGCCGCCGTTGATGCGGAAGAATTCCTGGATGGTCATCTTCAGCTCGCCCAGTTCGGGTTTCTCGCTGTCGCCTTGCGCGAACCGATCCAGGTCGACCAGGTTCTGCACGGTGCCCTTGCCGAAGGTCGGTTCGCCGATGATCAGGCCACGGTGGTAGTCCTGGATGGCAGCTGAAAAGATTTCCGAGGCCGAGGCGGTGCCGCGGTTGACCAGAACGGCCAGCGGGCCGCTCCATGCCATGCCCGGATCGTCGTCGCCCTGCACTTGCACTTCGCCCTTGGAGTCGCGCACCTGCACCACCGGGCCCTTGTCGATGAACAGGCCGGTCAGCGAGTTGGCCTCGGCCAGCGAGCCGCCGCCGTTGTTGCGCAGGTCGACGATTACGCCCTGCACGCCGGCGAGCTTGAGTTCGCCGAGCAGCTTGGCGACGTCGCGGGTGGCGCTCTTGAAGTTCTTGTCGCCGGCACTGCGTGCGCCGAAATCGGAATAGAACGTGGGCAACTCGATCACGCCGATCTTGCGGGTGACGTCGCCGTCCTTGATCTCGACGATCTTCTTCTTCGCCGCCTGCTCCTCGATGCTGACCTTCTTGCGCACAAGGCTGACGATCTCGTGCTTGCCGTCCACGCCGGCATCGGCAGGGATGATCTCCAGCCGCACGGTGGTGTCCTTCTTGCCGCGAATGCGATTGACCACGTCGTCCAGGCGCCAGCCGATCACGTCGACGATCGGGCCCTTCTCGCCCTGGCCGACGCCGACGATACGGTCGCCGACATGCACCTTTCCGGACTTGTTGGCCGGACCGGCCGGCACCAGCTCGCGGATCTGGGTGTAGTCGTCACGCGCCTGCAAAACCGCGCCGATGCCCTCCAGCGACAGCTTCATGGCGATGTCGAAGTTTTCCGCCGCGCGCGGGCCGAGGTAATCGGTGTGCGGGTCGGTGGTTTCGGCGTAGGCGGTCATGAAGCTCTGGAAGGCGTCCTCACCGTCGAGCTGCTTGACGCGCTCGATGTAACCGGCGTAGCGCTTGTCCAGCGTCTTGCGGATGTCGGCGTCGGACTTGCCGGCCAGCTTCAGGCGCAGCCAGTCGTTCTTGGTGCGCTTGCGCCACAAGTCGTCGAGCTCGGCCTGGTCCTTCGGCCACGCGGCGTCCTTGCGATCGAACGCGTAGCTTTCGTCGGCGGTAAAATCGAAGCCCTGCTTGAGCAGGCCGCGCGCATAGGTCATGCGCTCGACCGCGCGCTGCACGTACAGGTTGAACACCGAGAACGGCGCGGACAGGTCGTCATTCCAGATCGCGTCGTCCAGCGTGGTCTTCAACGGTGCGAATTTGGCCAGGTCGGCCTGGGTGAAGAACACCTTCTCGCCATCGAGCAACTTGAGATACGCGGCGTAGATCCGCGCCGACATCGCGTCGTCGAGCGGTTGCGCGTCGTAGTGGAAGCGGGTGAGGAAGCGCGCGGAAAGCTGCGCGGCCTGCGCCTCGTCGGGAGTGGGCGCAAGCGGCCAGACGGCCGCCTTGCGAGCGGTGCCGGCGCCGAGATCGGCGGCCGATTGCGCAAAGGCGAAAGTGGCGGTGAAGGCCAGCAACAGGACCAGCGCGGGACGAAATTTCATGGATGTTCTCAGGTTGACTCGGTGACACCGGCTGCATGCGCCTGCAGGTCGGCGTGATAGGACGAACGCACCAGTGGGCCGGAAGCGACGTGATGGAAACCCATCGCCTCACCGGCTTCACGCAACGCGTCGAATTCTTCGGGCGTCCAGTAACGCACCACCGGATGATGGTGCGGCGTGGGCTGGAGGTACTGGCCGATGGTGATCATCTCGACGTCATGCGTGCGTAAATCGCGCATCGTCTCCAGGACCTGATCCATCGTTTCGCCGAGCCCAAGCATGATGCCGGACTTGGTCGGCACGTCGGGATGCTGCGCCTTGAAACGCTTGAGCAAATCCAGCGACCACTGGTAATCGGCGCCCGGGCGCACTTCGCGGTACAGGTGCGGCACGGTTTCCAGGTTATGGTTGAACACGTCCGGCGGGAAGTCCTTGAGCACTTCCAGCGCGCGTTCCATGCGGCCCTTGCCGCGGAAGTCGGGCGTGAGGATCTCGATCTTGATGTTCGGGCTGGCATGGCGCGTGGCGCGGATGCAGGCGGCGAAGTGTTCGGCGCCCCCGTCGCGCAGGTCGTCGCGATCGACCGAGGTGATCACCACGTACTTCAGGCGCATGTCGCGGATGGTCTCGGCCAGGCGCGCCGGTTCCAGCGGATCGGGCGCGACCGGGCGACCATGCGCCACGTCGCAGAACGAGCAGCGGCGCGTGCATACCTCGCCGAGGATCATGAAGGTCGCGGTGCCCTTGCTGAAGCATTCGTGGATGTTCGGGCAGGACGCCTCCTCGCACACGGTGACCAGCGCGTTCTCGCGCAGGCGCGCCTTTAGTTGCTGCACGGCGTTGCCCTGTGGCAGGCGCACGCGAATCCATGACGGCTTGCGAAGCACCGGCACGGCGGTGTCGAAGCCGGCGCGGTTCAGTGCGATCTTGTCGTTGCCCACCTGCTTTTCACCGGCAGGCGCACCGCTGACGACGGTGATCGGGATGACCTTGGGGGATGCTGTGGAGATTTCGCTCATGTAGACAGCTCAGACCGCTGCTCGAGCGGGGAGTTCGGGTAGGACGGGGGCAGTTGGCACGGCGGCAAAGCCGAATTGGCGGCAGAACTCCTCCACCAGCACGTCCTCGACCGTGGCCAATTGCGACGGGCCGCCCAAGTCTACCAGTTGTGTGACCGCCAAACCCTTGTAACCGCAAGGATTGATGCGGTGAAAGGGCTCAAGGTCCATGGCCACGTTGAAGGCCAGGCCGTGGAAGCTGCAGCCGCGCCGCACGCGCAACCCCAACGCGGCGATCTTGGCGTCGGCCACGTACACGCCCGGTGCCCCCTCGCGCCGAAGTGCGACCACATTCCAGCGCGCCAGCGTGTCGATCAGCGACTGCTCGATCCTGTTCACCAGCTCACGCACGCCGACGCCGGCGCGACGCAGGTCGATCAATGGGTATCCGACGATCTGGCCGGGACCGTGATAGGTCACCTGGCCGCCACGATCGACCGGCAGCACCGGGATGTCGCCCGGCGCCAGTACATGCTCCATCTTGCCGGCCTGACCCAGGGTGAACACCGGGTCATGCTCCAGCAGCCACAGCTCGTCGGGCGTGTCCGCCGTGCGATTGTCGGTGAACGCACTCATCGCCTTCCAGGTCGCCGCGTAGGGTTGGCGACCGAGGCGACGGATTTTCAGCGGCAACGACATGAAGGACGACCTGGGGCGGATGTGCTGTGAAATGTGGGAGCGACTTCAGTCGCGATGCTTTTGCCATTGCTCCGAAGAGCATCGCGACTGAAGTCGCTCCCACATTTTCTCGCACAAGTGGCGATTCGCTCAGCGTTCATGGATCAAAGTGTGTAGCGGACGTCCGGACTTTCGCGCAGGGCTGCGTGCGCCGCGTCATATTGCTCGCGGTTTTCGCAGCGAAAACTGACCGTGACCGAGACGAAATTGCCGGCGCCGGAATGACGATGCCGCACGCTTTCGTGGAGCACGTGCAGACCGGCACGCTCCAGCAATTGCGGCACGTGGGTCGGCAGGTTGGCGCTGGCATTGCCGACCGCGGTGATCTCGAACTCCCCGGGAAACTGGAAGCCCTGGCCGTCCTGCTTCGCCTTGCTGAAGTCGATCGGCTGCATCACTTCGCGTCCGTGCCCTTGGCTGGCGCGTCGGTGGTGGCGTTCTTGTCGCTGTGGAACCACAGCAGGATGCTGTCCCACAGGCGCGAGAAGAAGCCGCCCTGCGGCGCATCCGCCAGCGCGATCAGCGGCACGCTCTGCACTGGCTGGCCGGCCAGCGTGACGCGCAGCGTGCCGACCTGCTGGCCTTTCTTGAACGGTGCAATCAGCGTGGCGGGTATGTCCATGGTCGCCTTGAGCTGGTCGTACTGGCCGCGCTTGACCGTCACCAGCACGGCGTCGGCGACGCCGATCGGCAACTGGTTCATCGCGCCTTTCCACAACCGCGGCGTGGCCAGCGGCTTGCTGTTGTCGTACAGCTTGTGCGTCTCGTAGAAACGGAAGCCGTAGTTGAGCAGGGCCATCGCCGAGTCCGCACGCGCCTTTTCGCTGCTGGCCCCCATCACGATCGCGATCATCCGCGATTCGCCCTGTTTGGCCGAGGCGGCCAGACAGTAGCCGGCGGCCGCGGTGTGCCCGGTCTTGATGCCGTCCACGCTCGGGTCACGCCACAGCAAGGTGTTGCGATTGTGCTGCTTGATGCCGTTCCACTCGAACTCCTTCACGGCGGAAATCGCGTAGTCCTCGGGGAAATCGTGGATCAACGCGCGCGACAGGATCGCGATGTCATGCGCGGTGGTGTAGTGGTTGTCGATCGGGTAGCCGGATGCATTCTCGAAATTCGAGTTGACCATGCCGAGCTGCTTGGCGTATGCATTCATCAAACCGGCAAACGCCTGCTCGGAACCGGCGGTGTGCTCGGCCAGCGCGATCGCCGCATCGTTGCCGGACTGGATGATCATGCCGTACAGCAGGTCCTTCAGCGGCACCTGGCTGTTGAGCTTGAGGAAGCTGGTGGAGCCGTCGGTGCCGGCGCCACCGCCGCGCCAGGCGTGCTCGCTGATGGTCACCGGATCGGTCATGTGGATCTTGCCGTTGGCGACCTCGGCCGAGACCACGTAATCGGTCATGATCTTGGTGATCGAAGCCGGCTCGACGCGCAGGTCGGGCTCCTTGCTGGCCAGGATCTGCCCGGTGGCGTAATCCATCAGCACCCAGCTCTTGCCATCGACATCCGGCGGCGGCGGCACTGGCGCGTCCGGTACGGTCGGGCGGGGCACCGGCGAGGGACGCGGCGGGGTCTGGGCGACGGCAACGCCGACCAGCAGAACGACGGCGGCAAAGGGAAGCAGGCTGCGGCGGAAAAATTTCATCGTGTTGTTCAGTCCAGTCTTTTGAATATCGGCGTCGCGAGCGTCGACATGAGTGAAAACATTGGTGCAAATCCGCTTCAGTCTACCGCGACCTGCGGCCTGGGCAGACCCATGCCCTCGATTCGCGCGCTGACGGCATCCGCGCGACCCACATCCTGCAGTGGCCCCACCCGCACGCGGCGGACGCGTCGACCATCGACCAGGACATCGCTGGTCTGCACGTCGTCCAGCCCGGCTCCGCGTAAACGCTGCGCCAACCGGGCGGCATTGGTGACATCGGCGAACGCGCCCACTTGCAGGTAGATCCCCGGATGTCCGCTTGTGACCACAGCCGGCGGCGGCAGTTCCTTGCCGGGATGGGCGGGGTCGATCCCGCGGACTTCGACCAGACCGGTACCCTTCGGCCAGATGCCGATTTTCACGGCCGCGGCATAGGACAGATCGATCAGGCGGTTCTGGTGGAACGGCCCGCGGTCGTTGACCCGCACGATCACACTCTTGCCGTTTTCCAGGTTGGTGACGCGCGCATAGCTGGGCAGCGGCAGCGTGGTGCTGGCCGCGCTGAACGCGTACATGTCGTAGGTCTCCAGGCTGGAGGTCTTGTAGCCGTGGAATTTGTTGCCGTAGAACGAGGCGATGCCGCGCTCGTCGTAACCGCGCGCCGTGGGCAGCACGCGATAGGTGTGGCCGAGCACGGTGTACGGCGACTTGTTGCCGTACAGCGAACGCGGCTCAACCTTCGGCACCGGCTCCGTCAGCTTGCCGATGTCCGGCACGTCGCCGGGCACGCTGTCGCTGTTGTCGCGATAGCGACGGCTTTGCGGTTGATTGATGTCGTCGCGAAAGCGCTCGGTCGCGTGGCCGGCACCGGCAGCCGCACGGACAGGCGCCGAGCCGGCGCGCGGCTGCGACACGGGCCGGGTCTTGTGGCCGCTGCAGGCGGACAATAGCAGTACGCCGGTCAGCATCGCCGCCGTGTGCATCAACCTCATCGGGCAACGTCCGCCGCTGCCACGCCGGTGATGATCGCCTGCGCCAGCTGATGCACTGCCATCGCGTACAACGGGCTGCGGTTGTAGCGGGTGATCACATAAAAATTCTGGAAGGTGAACCAGTATTCCGGCCCGGCCGGACCTTCGAGCACCTGCAAACTGGTGGGTTGCCCGGGATCGAGCGCCTGCAATGGCGCGTAGCCCCACGCCTCCAGTTGTTCCAGCGGCCACTGCGGGGTGGCGTCCTTTACGGCAAGCACCCGCGCTCCGGCGTCCGGCTGCGCCCGCGCCGCCACCGGGCCACCATTGACCCAGCCGTGCTTCGCGAAATAATTCGCCACGCTGGCGAAGATGTCCGGCAACGAGCCCTGCAGGTCGATGCGGCCATCCTGATCCGCGTCCACCGCGAAATCGCGAATGCTGGTGGGCATGAACTGGCCCCAGCCTTGCGCCCCGGCATACGAGCCGGTGAGCGTGTCGAGCGGGCCGGCCAGATGGTTGTCAGGCATCTCCAGCAGCTCCTTCAGTTGTTCACGGAAGAATTTCGCGCGCGGCGGGTAGTGCAGGCCCAGCGTGACCAGCGCATCGAGCACCTTGTATTTGCCGGTGTTGCGGCCGTAGCTGGTTTCCACCCCGACGATCGCCACGATGTATGCCGGCGCCACGCCGTACTGCCGGCCGATGCGTTCCAGCAGCGCGCGATGATCGCGGTAGAACGCGATGCCATCGTCGATGCGCTTGTCGGTCAGGAAGATCGGCCGGTAATCCTTCCACGGCTTGCCCTCGGCCGGGCGGCTGATCGCATCGAGAATGCTCTGCTGCATCTTCGCGCCATCGAGCAGCGCGTTCAGCGCCTGCGGACTCTTGCCGGTATCGCGCGCCACCTCGCGCACCAGTTCGGCCTGACCGGGATGGGTGGCCGCCAGCAGCGGCGACAGTGCGCCGAGCAGGAACAGGCCAAGGGCGACAAGAACATGGACCGGGCGCGGCGCGGAAATGACGATCATGCAGGCTCTTCGCTGACAGAAAACGGCTTCCTCGAAAGCCTAACACGCACGCATCTTCAGCCTGAGAGGTTGTGATTTTTCAACCTCGAAGCCCGGCCAGGGATGGCCGGACGCGGATCGGGCACGCAAGTGCCTGATCCGCGTGAGCGAGTCCGGACATGCGCCGGACTCGCGATAGAAGAAAACCACAGGAAAGTGGTTTCTTCACAAGCCCTGAGCCGCCGCCGGCCGCATGCGGCGCGAACATGGGCTCGACGTTCACAGATGCATCTTGCGGTTCGCGTGGATCGACATCAGTACGCCGAAACCGACCAGCAGCGACACCGCCGACGTGCCGCCGTAGCTGATCAGCGGCAGCGGCACGCCGACCACCGGCAGCATGCCGGTGATCATGCCGCCATTGACGAAGACGTAGACGAAGAAGCTCATGCCGATCGCACCGGCGAGCAGGCGCGAATAGGTGTCGCGCGACTCCATCGCAATCCACAGGCAGCGGCCGATGATGAAGGCGTACAGCGCGATCAGCGCGATCACGCCGATCAGGCCGAACTCCTCGGAGAACACGGCGAAGATGAAGTCGGTGGTGTGTTCGGGCAGGAAATCCAGCCGCGACTGCGTGCTGTGCTGCCAGCCCTTGCCGAAGATGCCGCCGGAACCCACCGCGATCTGCGACTGGATGATGTGCCAGCCATTGCCGAGAGGGTCGGACTCCGGATTGAGCAGGGTCAGCACGCGATCGCGCTGGTATTGATGCAGGAAGTGCCAGGCCACCGGAACCATCCCGGCCACTGCGCCGATCAGCACGCCGATGCGCCACCACGCCATGCCGGACAGGAACAGCGCGAACGCGCCGGCGGCGGCGACCAGCAACGCCGTGCCGAGATCCGGTTGCTCGGCGATCAGGCCGGCCGGAATCGCGATCAGGATGCCGACCGCCACGATGTCTTTCCAGCCCGGCGGCAACTGGCGCGGATGCAGATACCAGGCGACCATCATCGGCATGGTCAATTTGAGCAGTTCCGACGGCTGGAAGCGCATGACGCCCAGGTCCAGCCAGCGATTGGCACCACGCCCCTCGCCCAGGATCGCCACCACGACGAGCAGGCCGGTACTGATCGCGTACAACCACGGCGTCCAGCTGCGCAACACCGGCGGCGGGATGCGCGAGATCAGCAACAGCAGCGCACCGCCCAGGGCAAAACGAGCGGCTTGGCCACCGACCAGGGCGAGGCTGCCGTCGCCGGCGCTGTACAGCGTGACCAGGCCGATCGAGGCAAGCACGATCAGGCTGAAGGTCAGCGGCAGGTCGATCCGTGGCCGGGTCAGGATGCGCCGCAGGAATCGGTGCACGCGCGCGAACAGCACCTCGATCATGGCGTCGCTCCGGTAGAGGCCTGCGCCGGCACGTCTTCCGTCGCATCATCGATATCGGGGACTGGAGCCTGCTGCTCGGAGCCCGCGGGAACGGTCGGCAATCGCTTGCTGCCCGGAATCACGCCACCGTGGCTGGCCAGCCATGCATCGAGAATCTTGCGCACGATCGGCCCGGCCGCCTCCGCCCCCCAGGCACCGGATTCGAGCAATGCGGCGACGGCGATCTGCGGGTTGTCCGCTGGCGCGTACGCGACGAACCAGGCGCGATGGCGGCTGGCGAGATAGGCCGTGTTGCGGTTGTTGTTGTACGCATCGGAGGTGCGCGAATAACGCTCGGCAGTGCCGCTCTTGCCGGCCATCAGGTACGGAAAGCCGATGCCGAGCTTGCGCCCGGTGCCCTTGTCGCCGTAGATCACCATCTGCATGCCCTGGTTGACCACGTCCCAGTCGGCCGGATTGCGGATCAGCGACGGCCCGCTGGGCGGGTTGGCCAGCGGCTGCGGCTTCGCACTGGCGACGCCCTGCGTCGCCATCACCAGACGCGGCGCATACGGTATGCCGTGGCCGGCGAAGGTGGCAATCGCGTGCGCCAGCTGCAGCGGCGTGACCGCCCAGAAACCCTGGCCGATGCCGGCAATCACTGTCTCGCCGGGATACCACGGCTGGTGCAGGTTTGCCGCTTTCCACTCGCGCGAGGGCAGCACGCCGGACGATTCGCCGAGCAGGTCGATCCCGGTCGGACGGCCAAAGCCGAACTTGCCCATGAATGCGCTGAACCGGTCGATTCCCATGTCCATCGCAAGCTTGTAGAAATAGGTGTTGACCGACATCTCGATCGCCTGCACCAGGTTCACCGTACCCACGCCGCCACGCTGATCGTCGCGATAGCCGCGCGACTGGCCGGGTATGTAGAACACGCCGGTGGACAGCACGGTGTCCCCGGGCTTGCGCATGCCCGTTTCCAGACCGGCCAGGCCGATCAGCGGCTTCACCGTGGAGCCCGGTGGATAGACCCCGCGCAGCGCACGGTTGTACAGCGGCTTGTCCGGGTTGTTGGTCAATGCGCTGTAATCGGGCTGGCTGATGCCGTTGACGAACAGGTTGGGATCGAATGTCGGCACGCTGACCATGGCCAATACCTGGCCATTGCGCGGGTCGATCGCCACCGCTGCGCCGGGGCGGCCATCGAAAGCCATCTCGGCAGCTTTCTGCAGGTGCGCGTCCAGGCTCAGGTAGAGGTTCTTGCCCGGCGTCGGCGCGTGCGTTTCGAGCACGCGCTGGGTGCGGCCATCGGCATTCACTTCGAGCAATTCGTAACCGGGCGTGCCATGCAGCACGTCCTCGTAGGACCGCTCCAGGCCGCTGCGGCCGACGTGGCTGGTGCCCTTGTAGCGCACCGGGTCGAGTCGGTCCAGGTCATCCGCGTCGATGCGCCCGACGTAACCCACCACGTGGGCGAACAGTTTGCCCTGCGGATACCGGCGAGTCAGATAGGGCACCACGTCCACGCCGGGAAAACGCCAGCGGTTCACCGCGAAGCGATCGATCTCGTCTTCGGTCAGGTGCATCTTCAGCGGCACGCTCTCGAAGCGGCGGCTCTGCTCCAGCTGCTTGTGGAACGCGTCCAGATCGTCCTGCCCCAGCGGCACTACTGCACCGAGGCGCGTCAGCAGTGCGGGCATGTCCTTGACCTGCTCGGGCACCACTTCGAGCCGGAACGCCGGCACATTGTCCGCCAGCAGAATGCCATTGCGGTCATAGATCAGGCCGCGCGCAGGCGGGATCGCGCGCGGCTTGACGCGATTGTTCTGCGAGCGGGTGACGAACTCGTCATGATGCATCACCTGCAGAAATGTGAAGCGAGCGATCAGCAGGCACAGGCCGAGCAAAATCAACACGAAACCGGCCAGCGCGCGCCGCCGGAACAGGATGCTTTCGCCGCGGTTGTCCTTGATCGATCGGCGGATCTTCATGTCACTGGTTCATGTCTCATTGAATCCGCAGGCGCGCGCGCAGATCATCAAGCAGCAGGAACAGGAACGGCCACAGGGCGGCGCCCACGAACGGCGATATCCACCAACTGGCCGGCGGCAACGATGCACCGGCCAGCACGCGCACGATCAGCAACAGGATGCGATCGTTCAACAACAGCGCGAGCACGGCCAGGGTCTGCTGCCACATCGGGAAGAAACGCAGCCGCGAGCGAAAGCGCAAGGCGATGAATACCAGCGCGCACAGGCGCAGGGCCTGCTCGCCCAGCACCACGCCGTTGAACAGGTCGGCGCAAAGCCCCACCACGAAAGCAAGCCCCAGGGTGACCCGATCCTCCGACTCCAGCGACCAGTACAACAGGAACAGCGCCGGCCAGTAGGGCTTGAACGGTTCCAGCACGCGCGGCAGCGGCACCAGCATCGACAGCAGCGCAAACATCAGCGTGCCGACAAACCACCACAAGCTCAGGCGCTGCTTGTTCATGGCTGCGCCCCATGGGCTGACGACGATGCTGCCGGCGCCGCATCAGGAGCCAGATTGCTGGGTGGACCCATCGGGGTCACCAGCGCCGGCGGACCGTCTGGCTCGGCCTGGTCGTGCAGCAACAGCACATCTTCACTGCGATCGATATCCGCCGCCGGCCGGGCCTGGGCGACCTGGAACATCCCGGTGGCCGCCGGCGCGACCGACACGATGTCGCCGACCGGGAAGCCGGGCGGAAAGCGCCCGCCAAGGCCGGAGGTAAGCAACTTGTCGCCCACACGCACGTCGGCCACCAGTGGCAGGTTGGGCAGACTGAGCTGGTTGCCGTCGCGCGAGCCGTACGCCACCGTGCGCAGGCCGGAGCGCTCGATCACCACCGGAATCGCATGCGACGGATCGGTGATCAGCATCACCACCGAGGTGGTCGGCAGCACCTCTTTCACCTGCCCCATCACCCCATGCGCGTCGATTACCGGCTGGCCCGGTTTGACACCGTCGCGAGCGCCCATGTTCAAGGTCAGCTGATAGCGATAGGCTCCCAGGTCCACGCCTACAACCCGCGCCAGTTGCACGTTGAGCTTGAGACTGTGTTGCGTATCCAGCAATTCCTTCAGTCGCTGGTTCTGTTCGGCGACCGCGGCCATCCGGTTCAACTTGGCGTTGGCCAGCAGCAGGTCTTCGCGCAGGCGCTGGTTTTGTTCGGTCAACAGCTGGCGGTCGGCAAACGCCACGCTCATCGTGCGGATACCCAAGGCCGGCAGACCGGCCAGGCGGTATACCGGCTCGACCACGGCTGACGCGGCATAGCGCACGCGCCACAACCAGCCATTGCGCTGGTCGAGCACCATCAACACCATGGCCAAGGCCAGATAGACGATCAGCCGAAGCGTGCCGGCGGCATTGCCGGCGAACAGCGGCGAAGACTCGTCGCGCGTACGCGCCATGACTAGAGCCTGCTCATGGTCTTCGAGTACCCCGCGCCGGGAGCTGTTTGCGCGCAGGCCAAGGAAGAGAGAGGAAGTGGACGTCCGTCCACGACCGAACGATGACGCCGGCATGCGGGCAAACAGACCCGGCCCTTCGGGTTGCCATTGAGCGACCGCCATGCGGCAGCGCGCGGTTTGGCCTGCCAGCCAAGCAGGCCGGCGCCGCGCTCTACCACCTGACAGCCACTCAATGGCAACGCGGGGCACTCGAAGGCCATGAGCAGGCTCTCGCCTTATTCGGGTGCGAAGAAGTCGCTGCCGTGCTGATCAATCAGCTCCAGCGCCTTGCCGCCACCACGCGCCACGCAGGTCAGCGGATCGTCGGCCACCTGCACGTGCAGACCGGTTTCCTCGGAAATCAGCCGATCGAGATCGCGCAGCAGCGCGCCGCCACCGGTGAGCACGATGCCCCGCTCGGCGACGTCGGAACACAGCTCCGGCGGGGTCTGTTCCAACGCGGACTTCACCGCTGCCACGATGCCGGCGAGCGGCTCGTGCAACGCTTCGAGGATCTCGTTGGAGTTGATCGTGAACATGCGCGGCACGCCCTCGGCGAGATTGCGTCCGGAGATTTCGATCTCCTTGACCTCGCCCTGCGGAAACGCGCAGCCGATCTGCAGCTTGATCTTCTCGGCGGTGGACTCGCCGATCAGGGTGCCATGATTGCGCCGCACGTAGTTGATGATCGCCTCGTCGAAACGGTCGCCGCCCACGCGCACCGACTGCGAATAGACGATGCCGTTGAGCGAGATCACTGCGACTTCGGAAGTGCCACCGCCGATATCCAGCACCATCGCACCGCGTGCTTCGTGCACCGGGATGCCGGCGCCGATCGCCGCGGCCATCGGCTCCTCGATCAGGAACACGTCGCGCGCACCGGCACCCTCCGCTGATTCCTTGATCGCACGGCGCTCGACCTGGGTCGAGCCGCACGGCACGCAGACCAGCACGCGCGGACTCGGCCGCAGAAAGCGCGACTTGTGCACCTGCTTGATGAAGTGCTGCAGCATCGCCTCGGTCATGGTGAAGTCGGCGATCACGCCGTCCTTCATCGGCCGTACGGTGGCGATGTTGCCCGGCGTGCGGCCGAGCATGCGCTTGGCGTCGCTGCCGACGGCCGCGATCGTGCGCGGGCCACCGGGGCCACGGTCCTGGCGGATCGCCACCACCGAAGGTTCGTTCAGCACGATGCCTTGGCCACGCACGTAAATGAGCGTGTTTGCCGTACCGAGATCGATGGAGATGTCGTTGGAAAAGATGCCGCGGAACTTCTTGAACATGGGTCCGCCGTGGGTCGGCTTGGCTAAAAAGTAAGCTCGCCAGTCTAGTCAGCGTGTTACGCATACGCAAGGACAATCACGTTAAGAAATCCTTCTACAACACGGCCATAAGTGCTTTTCCTGTACGCGGAAGTGAGCTGCGGCGGCCAGCGAAAAGTCGCCAATGCGAGCCGATGGCGGTAACATTCGGTCCTTTGACCGGAACCTCCCGGTTCGACTTCTCATCGACCGCGGTACTCGCGGCCTTTCCACCTTTGCCTGGGGGCTCCTGCACATCATGTCTGCCGTCATCTGCGGATCGCTGGCCTACGACACCATCATGGTGTTCCAGGACCAGTTCAAGAATCACATCCTGCCCGATCAGATGCACATTCTGAACGTGTCGTTCCTGGTGCCGCGGATGCGCCGCGAATTCGGCGGCTGCGCCGGCAATATCGCCTACAACCTCAAGCTGCTCGGTGGCGATCCGCTGCCGGTGGCTGCCGTCGGACAGGATTTCGCGCCGTACCGCCTGCACATGGAGCAATGCGGCATTCGGCTCGACGGCGTTCGCGTGTTCGACGACCAGTTCACCCCGCAATGCTTCATTACCACCGATCTGGACAACAACCAGATCACGGCCTTCCACCCGGGCGCGATGTCCAGCGCGCAGGAAAACCACGTGCGTGACATCGCCGAGATCGACTTCGCGATCGTCGCCCCGGATGGCCGTGAGGCGATGCTGCAGCATGTCGATGAGTTCGCTGCGCGCGGCGTGCCTTTCATCTTCGACCCGGGCCAGGCAATGCCGCTGTTCAGCGGTGACGAGTTCCGCTCGATGATCACCAGATCGACTTACGTGATCGTCAACGATTACGAGTCGCAACTGTTGCAAACGCGAACCGGCTGGAGCGCCGAAGAGATTGCCGACCAGGTGACGGCGTACATCGTGACCCAGGGCCCGCGCGGCTCGACCATCCATGTCGGCAGCGAAACCCACCACATCCCGCCGGCTCGCGAGCGCCAGATCGTGGACCCGACCGGCTGCGGCGACGCTTATCGAGCCGGCCTGATCTTCGGCATCATGCGCGAGAAGGACTGGCCCACGATCGGGCGCATGGCCTCGCTGATGGGCGCGCTGAAGGTGGAACATCCGGGTACGCAGAACCAGCGTTTCGATTACGCCGAGTTCGCCGCCAAGTTCCTCGACCAATTCGGTTACGCGCTGGATTGATCGTCGCACCGGCAACTTGACGACGAGGCTCACGCGGTACTGCGTGAGCCTCGTTCGTTTCAACCCACGCGAAAGCCGATGGTGGCGTTCACCGCATCCTGCCAGCCGCGATACAGACGCTCACGGGTAGAGTCGTCCATTGCGGGTTGAAAGCACCGATCCACCTGCCACAGTTCGGCGATCTGTTTGCGACTCTCCCAGAAACCGACCGCCAGACCGGCCAGATACGCAGCACCCAGCGCCGTGGTCTCGGCCACCCGCGGACGCAGCACCGGGACGCCGAGCATGTCACTCTGGAACTGCGCCATGAAGTCGTTGGCGATCGCGCCGCCGTCGGCGCGCAATTCCTTCAACGGAATACCGGCATCCGCCTCCATCGCGGCCAGCACGTCGCGCGACTGATAGGCCATCGACTCCAGTGCCGCACGCACTACATGCTCTTTGCGGGTACCGCGCGACAGCCCGAACATCGCGCCACGCACGTCGCTGCGCCAATACGGCGCCCCCAGTCCGACAAAGGCCGGCACCAGATAGATGCCCTCGCTGGATGGCACGCTTTCCGCGCAAGCCTGCGAATCGCCCGCACACTCGAGCATGTGCAAGCCATCGCGCAACCACTGCACCACCGAGCCGGCAACGAAGATGCTGCCCTCCAGCGCGTATTCGACGACGCCGTCCAGCTCCCACGCGATCGTGGTCAGCAGGCCATGTCGCGATGGCACTGCCTGCTTTCCGGTATGCATCAGCATGAAACACCCGGTGCCATAGGTATTCTTGGCCATGCCGGGCTCGAAGCAGGCCTGCCCGAACAATGCCGCCTGCTGATCGCCGGCCACGCCGCAGATCGGCACCCCGACCGGCAAGCCCGCCAGCGCCACGGTCTGTCCGTAGACTTCGCTGCACGAAAGCACTTGCGGCAGCATGCAGCGTGGAATGTTCAGCATGCGCAGCAGTTCGTCGTTCCAGCACCTCGTGTGGATATCGAACAGCAATGTGCGCGCGGCATTGCTGACATCGGTGACGTGCCGCTTGCCGCCGCTGAGATTCCAGATCAGCCAGCTATCGATCGTTCCGAACAGCAGATCGCCTCGCTCGGCTCGCACACGGGCGCCATCAACGTGGTCGAGAATCCAGCGGATTTTGCTGCCGGAAAAGTAGGCATCGATCAACAGCCCGGTCTTCTCGCGCACCAGTGATGCATAGCCGTCCGCCTGCAATCGCTCGCAGATGGCCAGGCTTTGCCGCGACTGCCACACGATCGCGTTGTAGACCGGCTCGCCGGTATGCCGATCCCATACCACCGTAGTTTCGCGCTGGTTGGCAATCCCGATGCCGGCCAGACTTTCTCCCCCGGCCTGCACTGATGCCAGCGTTTCGGCGATCGTTGCGAGCACGCTGGTCAGGATCTCCCGTGGATCGTGCTCTACCCAGCCCGGCTGCGGAAAAATCTGCCGAAACTCCCGTTGCGCTGACCCGGCAACCGCGCCCGCATGATCAAACAGGATCGCACGCGAATTAGTCGTGCCCTGGTCAATCGCCAGTATGTAACGTCGCTTCACGAGCCTTCCCTTCGCACACCTTCGTCAGCGAAGAGTAGCAACAGGGGCAACAGGCTGGGGGGAGGGATGGTTGACGTGCGGTCGCCCCGCAAACGCCAGGCAAAGAAAAACCCCCACCGTTGCCGGTGAGGGTGTTTCAGGATAAAGCCCCTGGCGGTGACCTACTCTTGCATGGCAAAGCCACACTACCATCGGCGCATGCGCGTTTCACTTC
>NZ_NPKN01000010.1 GCF_008329435.1 Rhodanobacter sp. T12-5 | reverse complement strand
GCAGACGCCGAGGTACGCGGCGCACGCTTTGCGGCTCAGCAGGCAACCGTGGCGCAGCTCGCGGAAGCCTTCCGGAGAGATCAGCCAGAGGCGGCGCCGGGCCTTCTTCAATTTCGCATAATGTATATTATGTCAAATTATCCGCAATGGTTCCGCGAAATTGGCACGCGCATGGCTTCGACCCTCAGTCCCACAGTTGGATGTGCAGGATCCGATGAAATCCGGCGAGAGCTGCACAGCCCTGCCGGCTTCACCGTCTCGGTACGTGAGATCACGCAACTGCTCGCGGCGCCTGCAGCATGCGGCGGAATCCCGGCCGCGCCTGCACCTGGTGCGCTAGTACGTCCCGCCAGCACAGTAGATCGGCCGTCCACCCTGCAAAACCTGAGTGTACGTAGGCACCTTGCCGACGATGGCCACGCGAACGATCGAAGATCCGACACAACGCTCATCGTCAGCCAACGGTCTGGCCGGACTCATGTGATGCGCTGCCGCCCTGGACACTGCCGCACGTTGGTTGGCGCCCTCAAGCATAGGATCGAACAAACCCTGCGCGACGGCCTGCGAATACTGACCAACGCGGCGCACTGGTGCTGATGACGTGTAAGCCCTGACGGCCTGTCTCACTTCCTGAGCGCCGGCCGCTTGAGGCTTGCCGTCCGCCCCCAGTCGATCGCTGTCCGCACACCCTGTCAGTGCAACAACGAAAAGACCGACGAGAAACCCGCGAATAACACTACTGTCCATAGAACCCCCGTTCCTGTCCGGGGATCATAACAGCGGTAAGTGCACGCGAAATCCACGGCGACGAACCCCCGGCTGGCTTTGCGCGTGCGTGCTCAAGGCGGTGCGTTGGTGCCTGTCCGAGTACGACATGTCTCGCTGGTCGGCGAGTGCGCGACAACGACTTTGCGAAACATGCTGCGGGAGTGGCTCAGTCGAGCTTGATTGGCTCGTGCAGGCCGGGCAGCTGGCAGGTGACACCGCGCGAAGTCAGTACTTGCTCCATCACCCGCATGCCGCCGCTGTACTCGCCGTGCACCAGCAAGACCTTGCGTCGTGGCGCATCGCCCAGCCAGGCCAGCAGCGACGGCTGGTCGGCATGGGCGGAGAAGCCGTTGATCGTCCAGATCTGCGCGCGTACCGTGATCTCCTCGTTGAACACGCGTACGGATGGTGCGCCGTCGATGATCCGCCGCGCCAGGGTGCCCTCGGCGGCATAGCCGACGAAGACCACGCTGCTGCGTTCGCGCCACAGGTTGTGCTTCAGGTGGTGGCGCACGCGCCCGCCATTGCACATGCCCGAGCCAGCCAGGATGATCGCACCGCCGTCGACATTGTTGATCGCCATCGACTCGCCGGTTTCGCGGGTGAAATGCAAGCCGGGCATGGCGAACGGGTCACCGTGCTGCAGCTCGTCCAGGAAATCCTTGTCGAAGCATTCCGGGTGACGACGGAATATCTCGGTGGCGGAGATCGCCATCGGCGAGTCGAGAAACACCTGCACATGCGGCGGGATCGTACCGTCGCGAATGCCGCGGTGCAGGTAGTAGAGAATTTCCTGGGTGCGTTCCAGCGCAAACGTGGGGATCACCACGTTGCCGCGACGCGTCGCGGTATCGCGGATCGCCTGGTACATCTCCCTGATCGAGTCGGGCACCGAGCGGTGCGGGCGATCGCCGTAGGTGCTTTCCATCACCACATAGTCGGCGGCTGGCGCCGGTGTCGAATCGCGCAGGATGGGACGGCCCGGATTGCCCAGGTCGCCGGAGAACAGCATGCGGCGCTGCTGCTTGCCGTCATCCAGTTCGAGCATGATCGAGGCCGAGCCGAGGATATGGCCCGCGTCGAGGAAGCGTGCACGGATGCCGTCGACGACCTGCACGGTCTCGTCATAACTGACATCGGCGCCGAAGAAATCCAGTGCATGCAGGGCGTCGTCCAGCGTGTACAACGGCGGCGCGACCGACCTCCCCTGGCGGTTGCTGCGCTGCGCCCGGCGGGCGTCCTCCTCCTGGATGCCCGCCGAATCGAGCAGCACCACCCGCGTCAGCTCACGGGTGGCGGCGGTGGCGAGGATGCGGCCACGAAAACCTCGTCGGACCAGCAACGGAATCCGCCCGCAATGGTCGAGATGGGCGTGGGTCAACAGCAGCATGTCGATGCTGGCTGGATCGAAACCGAACGGCTCGGCGTTCGCCCGTTCGGTTTCTTCGCTGCCCTGGAACATGCCGCAGTCGATCAGCACACGCCGATCGTTGCAGGTGACCAGATGGCAGGAGCCAGTGACCTGCTTGGCGGCGCCGTGGCAGCTGTAGATCATCATGCGTCGCTTCGCCTGTCGTTGGGCCAGTGGAACGTATGCATGTTTGAACTATGCATGGAGCACACCGAGGCCGAGTTGATCGGTGTCAATCCGGCACGACACTAATGATGCAGATCCGGCGCGCGTTACGGTGGTCACCCTTTTGTCACGGGATCGGCAGTCGCTGGCGGCAATCGATTCAGCTCGCATCGTCTACGCTAAGTTGATGAATTCCAGATACTTGGCGCTTATTGCGATACTCGGCTTGCCCGTCGCCGCTTCCGGCGGCCACAGCCATGGGCCGTCCCGGGCCAGCAACATTGCATCGATACGGGTGGCTGCTTCTCCAGCACTGCCACCCGAAAAGCCTGGCGGTACGTCGCATCCCACCCTGGCCAATCGGTTGCTCCGGCAGGCGCCTGGCGTGGATCCGAAGGTGCTGGGTCTGGCGTTATCCGCCGTGAGCTGCGCTCGAGCTGACGGCGCTGGCGTGGGTGCTCAACGGCTGGCAGTGATCGATTACAGCCGCTCCTCGCTGCAGCCGCGACTGTGGGTATTCGACCTCGCCAGCCAGCGTCTGCTCTATCGCGAGGTGGTCGCACACGGCCAAGGCTCGGGAGGCGATATGCCCACGCGCTTCTCCAACGACGACGGCAGCCATGCCTCGAGCCTGGGCTTGTTCGTGACCCGCGATACGTACATCGGCCACAACGGTTATTCGTTGCGCATGCAGGGTCTGGAGCAAGGCTTCAATGATGCGGCCATGGCGCGGGCGATCGTGATGCACGGTGCCGCCTATGTGAACCCGACGCTCGACAGGGGCATGCACCGACTCGGGCGAAGCTGGGGCTGTCCGGCGCTGCGCACCGCGGTGGCCAAGCCGATCATCGACGTGATGAAGAACGGTCAGTTCGTGTTTTCCTACTACCCCGATCAAGCATGGCTGGCACATTCGGCCCTGCTCAAGTGCGCCGCCGCACGACACCCCTTGGCGGCCGTCACGGGGCCGGTGGGCAAGGCATAGTTCTGGGCAGATCAGCGGCGGTCACTCAGGCGACGCGCGGTGTTGAGTGTGCTGCTCACGCTGGCCTGCCTGTCGCAATCGCCTTTGTATTGATGAACATCAATATGCCGGCACCGCGCTGTCCTTAGCGTTGCGGGCGCCATGCATGACGTCGACATGCCCGTTGCTCCTGCGCGAATTTCTACCGGTAGCCCGGCAGAAGTTCCGTCCGGCGTGCCTGCAGGCTTGTCGGAACACGAAGCTCAAGATCGACGGGCGCGGTATGGGCCGAACGAAGCACGTGCCGTTGGCCATGGCGGCCCCATTGCGGCCCTCCTCCTGCTGTTCACCAATCCACTGGTAGTCATCTTGCTGCTCGCGGCCGGCGTCTCCGGATTCCTCGGTGACATCGTCGGCGCCACCATCATCGCGGCCATGGTGATTCTCAGTGTCAGCCTCAATTTCGCGCTGAGTTACCGCTCCCAGCGGGCAGCCGACCGCCTGCGCGACGAGATCGCACCGATGGCCACCGTCTGCCGCGACGGGCGCTGGCAGGAGCGTCCCCGCCGTGACCTGGTGCCAGGCGACCTGATCCGGCTGGCGGCGGGCGATCGGGTGCCCGCCGATGCGCGCCTGATCGCGGCACGCGACCTGCATGTGCTGCAAGCCGCGCTCACTGGCGAGTCGATGCCCGTCGACAAGGAGGTGGCCGTCGGGCCAGAGGGCGGGGATCGAAGCGCCGATGCGCGGCACCTGGTTTTTCTCGGTACGTCAGTGGTTGCCGGCACGGCAACCGCGCTCGTCTTTGCCACCGGCCGCCAGACGGCCTTTGGCGACGTTGCCGAAGCATTGGCCGAGCGTCCGCCGCCTACTGAATTCGAGCGCGGGCTGAGCGGTTTTTCCCGGCTGATCATGTACACGATGGTGTTCCTGCTGCTCGCCGTGCTGCTGATCGGCATCGCCATGCATCGGCCACCGCTGCAGACCATGTTGTTCGCGCTGGCCCTGGCCGTCGGCCTCACGCCCGAGTTCATGCCGATGATCACCACGGTCACCCTGGCGCGCGGGGCCGTGCGCATGGCGCGCCAGCGGGTCATCGTCAAGCATCTCGCCGCCATCGAGGACTTCGGCAGCATGACGGTGCTGCTGAGCGACAAGACCGGCACGCTGACCAGCAGCGAGACCTCGCTGGCCGCGTCGGTCGATCCGTTCGGCACCGCCTCCGAACGACCGCACCTGCTGGCTTATCTGAACGCCTCGCTCGAGACCGGCATCCGCAGCCCGCTTGACGCGGCGATACTGAACTACCAGACACTTGCGGTGGACGAGTACCGCAAGCTGGACGAGATCCCGTTCGATTTCGAGCGGCGTCGGCTGTCCGTGGTCGTCGAGCGCAACGACGAGCGCCTGCTGATCGTCAAGGGCGCGCCGGAGTCGGTAATCGCCGGATGCACGCAATATGAGGCGGATGGTCTTGTACAGCAGCTCGACTCCGCAGCGATGGAACGCTGCACGCGCACCCACGAGGCATTTGGCGAACAGGGGATGCGCGTGCTTGCCGTTGCCTATCGCAACGTTCCATCGCAGGAGCGCTATACCACCAGCGACGAGGCCAGTCTGACGCTGGCCGGGTTCGTGCTGTTCGCCGACCCGGTGATCCCCGGCGTAGCCGAATGTTTGCGCGCGCTGGCCGATGACGGCATAACAGTGAAGATCCTGACCGGAGACAACGAGCGCGTGGCGCGTCACGTCTGCGCGCAGGTCGGCATCGACGTCAGCCGGTTGGTCACTGGCGCGGAGATCGAGGGCCTTGGGGAAACCGCACTCGGCATCCTGGCCGAGCGGACCAGCATCTTCGCGAGAGTCAATCCGGCGCACAAGCACCGCATCGTGCTGGCACTCAAGGCGCGCAATTGCGTGGTCGGTTTTCTGGGGGACGGCATCAACGATGCACCATCGCTGCACGCCGCGGATGTCGGCATTTCAGTCGCCAGCGCCGCGGACGTCGCCAGGGAGGCTGCGGATATCGTGCTGCGCGAGCGCGACCTGAAGGCACTGCATGCCGGCGTCATCGAAGGGCGAAGAGCGTTCACGAATGTCATGAAGTACCTGCTGATGGGCACGAGTTCGAACTTCGGCAACATGTTCAGCATGGCGGCGGGCGCCCTGTTCCTGCCATTCCTGCCGATGCTGCCGACGCAGATCCTGCTGAACAATTTCCTGTACGACATGGCGCAGACCACCATTCCGACGGATAACGTCGACAGCGCACAACTGCGCCGGCCACGACGCTGGAGTGTCGCCCTCATCCGGCGCTTCATGCTCGGTATCGGGCCGATCAGTTCGCTCTACGACTTCCTGACTTTCTACGTCCTGCTCCACTGGCTGCATGCGTCGGAAGCGGCATTTCACACCGGCTGGTTCATCGAGTCGCTCGCCACCCAGACGCTCGTGCTGTTCGTCATCCGCACGGCGGGCAATCCGTTGCGAAGCCGCCCAAGCAAGGCATTGATCGTCAGCGTACTGCTGGCCATAGCCTTCGGCGTGATTCTTCCCGCGACGCCGCTGGCGACCGATCTGGGCTTCGTGCTGCTGCCGCCTGCCTTCTTCATGTTCCTGATCGCGGCAACGGTGACTTACCTGCTGCTGGTCGAAATGGCCAAGCGGCGGTTCATGCGCCCCGCCGACGAAGCCTCGCCTGCGTAGCGGGACAACACGGTGAACAGACCAGGAGCACGGTTTCATGAGTGACCCATGGGCCCGCCTGCTGCAACTCGCCTATTTCATGCTCCCCGCTTACTGCGCCAACATGGCGCCGCCCTTCACCCGCTATTGGCGTGGCTGGAATCGACCTGTCCACGAGCGCCTTCTCGGCAGCCACAAGACCGTGCTCGGCGTGCTGGCCGGAGTTGCCACGGGAGTGCTGGTGACCGGAATGCAATCCCGGATCCACGCACCGTGGTTGCTGGTCGACTATCGGCATTGGCTGCTGCTTGGCCTCGGCCAGGGCGGCGGCGCGATGCTTGGGGATGTGCTGAAGAGCCTGGTCAAGCGCATATTGCACATCCGTCCGGGTACGCGCTGGATTCCCTTCGATCAACTCGACTTCGTGGCTGGCGCACTGGCCCTGACCGGGACCTGTGCCGGCCTTGGTGCAACGGATGTGGCAGCCATCGCCGCCATGACCTTCGTGGGGGATATGGCCGTAAACCAGCTCTCCTATCGCCTGGGCGTCAAGGACAGCCCCTGGTAGCACTGGGTTGTGCCGGATCGACCGGGGTTGCGTATCCGCCCTGCTCCTTCGCGCAAGGCAGGCCTGTCCGGACCGGGCAGTTGAGCCAGGTCAATACGAAGATCGGCCCGGCGCCCTATTCATAGGCCGTGGCCTGCGAGCGCTCCTGCAGCGCTCGGTCTCCTCGTCGAGGTCGCGATGATCGATGCGCCGCTTTCACCAAGCCATGTCGTGTCCGAAGAGATCGCCGGGCTGCTGCATGAATTGCGCCCGCAGGAAACGCACCCGCCTGTCGTGAGGATCGACGCGCGGCTGGACCGCGACCTGGGCCTGGACAGCCTCTCGCGCATGGAATTGCTTGCGCGCCTGGAAAAGCGTCTGCACGTCTCGATCCCCGAACGACTTGCCATGGAGGCGCAGACACCCGCCGATCTGTTGCGTGCTCTTGCCGCCTCATCCGCCCGGACGGCTTCCATCGACGTGGACACCGCGCTGGCATCGGCGCGGCAGGAGCCTCTTGCAACGCCCGATGGCGCCAGCACGCTCCCGGAGGTACTGGCATGGCATGCCCGGCGACATCTGGACCGGATGCATGTGCATTTTGCCGGCGGCGATGGCGACGGCGTCGAGCTCAGTTACGCCGAGCTATATGCCGCAGCGAACGAAACGGCCTGCGGGTTGCAGCAAGCCGGCTTGCGCGCCGGCGACCCGGTGGCCTTGATGTTTCCGACCCATCCCGATCTGCTGATCGCCTTCTTCGGGGTCATGCTGGCCGGTGGCGTGCCGGTGCCGTTGTATCCGCCGCTCCGACCCAGCGAACTCGGCGAATACTGGCGGCGCCAGACCGGCATCCTGCGTAACTGCGGTGCGCGCCTGATGCTGGTCGCGCCCGCCCTTTTCGAACATCGTCACGCGATCGGCGCGCTCGCCGGCAGCGTGGGACGCCTGCTGACGGTCGCCTCGTTGCGGGAGGCGCATGGGCAACCCGAACCGGTACCGCATCGTGGCAACGAACTGGCCCTGTTGCAGTACACCTCGGGCAGCACCGCCGACCCGAAAGGCGTGATGCTCACCCATGACAACCTGCTCGCCAATATCCGCATCATGGGCCGTCTGGTCGGCGCATCGGCAACGGACACCTTCGTCAGCTGGCTGCCGCTTTACCACGACATGGGCCTGATCGGTGCGTGGCTGGGCAGCCTGTATTTCGGCATCCCGCTGATCCTGATGCCGCCGCAGTCGTTCCTGCTGCATCCCGAGCAATGGCTGCGCGCCATCCACCTACCGGGCCACCTTGTCGGCGGCACCGAACTTCGCTTGCGAACTGTGCCTGCACCGGGTCGACGAAGACACGCTCGGGGAGTTGGACCTCCGCTGCCTGCGCATCTGCTTTTGCGGCGCGGAGCCGGTGTTTCCGGAAACCATGGAGCGTTTCATCGCCCGCTTCGACCGCTTCGGCCTGTCGCCGGGCGCGCTGCTTCCGGTGTACGGCCTGGCCGAGAACAGCCTGGGCCTCACCTTCCCGCCGCCCGGGCGCGGCGTCCGCGTGCTGCGCATTCGGCAGGATCGCTTCCTTCGCCACGGCGACGCCGTCGCCACGGACGACCCCGGCGAGCCATCGCTGCGATTCGTGTCCTGTGGAGCGCCCTTGCCCGAGCACGAGCTGCGCATCGTCGACGAATACGACCATGCCTTGCCCGATGGCCGGCAAGGACGCATCCAGTTTCAAGGCCCTTCGGCCACCGCCGGCTATTTCCGCAACCCATCGCTTACCCGGCAGCTTCTCCACGGCGCTTGGCGGGATACCGGTGATCTGGGCTTTCTTTCGGAAGGCGAGCTGTATCTCACCGGTCGCGTGAAGGACGTGATCATTCGCGCCGGCCAGCATCTGCATCCGCAAGGCATCGAGCAGGCGGTTGGCGAAGTGCCGGGCATACGGCGCGGCCGCGTGGCGGCGTTCGGCACCCACAGCCAGGGCACCGAACGCCTGGTCGTCGTTGCCGAAACCCGCGCGACGGATCCGGCGCAACGCCAGGCACTGCAGGAGGCCGTCAATGCGGCAGTGCAGGCGTGCGCGGGGGCGCCGGCCGACGACGTCGTGCTGGCGTCGCCCGGTACGATATTGAAAACGTCGAGCGGGAAATTGCGTCGTTCGGCATGCCGGTCCGCGTTCGAAACCGGCCGCCTGGATACGCCCGACCGGTGGCGTCTGTTGACCGTCGCGGCCCGCTCCCAGCGCGATCGGCTGCTGCGCGCGGCCCGTCGTGCCGGCACGCTGGCCTACGCGGCGTATGCGTGGCTCGTTCTCGGCATCGCGGCCGTCCCGGCACTGCTTTGCATGGCGTTGCCCTTGTCTCATGCAAGGCGTTGGAGCGTGTTGCGCCAGCTGCTGCGGATGCTGGCCGCGGCGACCGGCATCCGGATCCGGGTGAACCAGCTCGAAGCGCCGCCCAATCGCCCTTGCGTCTTCGTCTGCAACCA
This sequence comes from Rhodanobacter sp. T12-5, assembly GCF_008329435.1. Classification (GTDB taxonomy): domain Bacteria; phylum Pseudomonadota; class Gammaproteobacteria; order Xanthomonadales; family Rhodanobacteraceae; genus Rhodanobacter. The sequence continues at coordinate 115,221 of NZ_NPKN01000010.1, read as the reverse complement.
CGCCAGCTATGTCGATGCGCTGGCGTTGATGAGCGCCCTGCCAAGGCCGGTGACGTTCATGGTGAAACAGGAATTGGCCACGCAGCCGGTGCTGGGCTGGGCATTGAAGCGTCTCGGCGTAATGTTCGTGGCGCGATCCGACCCGCATGCGCAGGCCGTGCAGCAGGTGCGAGCCAGCACCCGCGATGTGCTGTTCTTTCCGGAAGGCACCTTCAGGCACATGCCGGGCCTGGTGCACTTCCGCCTGGGCGCGTTTGTCGCGGCCGTTGAAGCGGGCATGCCCGTCGTGCCCGTAGCCTTGAAGGGAACGCGCAGCATCCTTCGCGACGACGAATGGCTGCCGCAGCCGGGCGCCGTCACCGTCACGATCGCCGCGGCGGCATACCCCGACAAGGCGGCCGATCCCTGGAACGAAGCGTTGCGGCTGGCGGACGCAACCCGCACGTCCATCCTCGAGCATTGCGGCGAACCCGACGCAGGCGAGGTGCGTCCGGAGATCCCCACCGCCGCATGAGCGATGTTTCGCTCCCCTTCCCCCAAGCCTGGAAGGAAGCAACCGTCGGCAAGCTGGTCGAGGTCAGGGATCCTGCGCGCGATGGTTCGCTCAACGGCCAAAGACTTTGATCAATTTGATCTCCATCAATATCCGCGCCCGTTGCGGGTCGCCAAATGAGCCAAGGTCAATCCACTGCATGCGAGACGCCATGAATACCGTACGAATCCGCCTGCTCGGCGACGAAGGACGCACCGAAACGCTGATGAACCTGCTGCACGGCATGGCGGGAGTCGAATGCATCGAATCACTGCCCGTGGCCGATGGCCACTGCGCTTGCAGCGCATTGGAAAGTGTCGACGGCGCCCCGAAGCCGATACCAGCCATCTGCAACCTCGAAGTTGAGGTCGTCGATGCCGGCGCCGCCAGCCGGATCCGCACGTTCGCCGCCGGCGCCGCCATCTTGCTGGACGCTTCGGCTGAGTTTGTGGAGCGATTCTAGACACCCGTTCGGCAGCGCCCTTTCGAACAAGGTCGCCGACGGATCAGCGAGGGAGCAAACAGACATGCGCGCATCCGATATTTGCACTCTCGATGTGGTCTGCATCCATGCAAGCGCATCGGTAACAGACGCGGCCAAACTCATGCGCAAGAGCCACGCAGGCGCACTGGTGGTCATCAAACAACACGCCAGCGAACGCATCCCGGTCGGCATCGTGACCGACCGGGACATCGTGATGAGCGTCGTCGCCGCCGACGTCCCGGCAGCCACGCTTACCGTCGGCGACATCATGACTGCTCCCGCACTGACCTGCGGCGAGGATCACCATCTGCTCGAGATCATCTCCGTCATGCGCACGAAGGCGATCCGCCGATTGCCGATGGTCAACGCGCACGACGTGCTGGCAGGCATGGTGACCGCAGACGATGTCTATCTGGCCCTGGGCGTGCTCCTGCACGAAATGAATGCGGCCATCACGGATGAGCAGACCCGGGAGCACGAACTGCGCGTCTAGGGATGGCAGTCGTCACCATGCATCGCCGCGACCGCATATGCCTTTGTACCCGGTGATCTGACCATGGCAACGAAACCTCCGCCGCTCTACGGGAAATGGATCTGGTACGCGCTGCCGTTGGTGGTGGCAGCCATCGGCGTCGAGAATTACGTTGCCACGCGCAACCAGGTTCAGGGTATTTCCTACAGCCAGTTCGAGAGTGCGCTGAAGGCAGGTGAGGTCGCGGATGTCACGGTGACGGATACGTCCCTGGAGGGAAGCTACCGCACGCCCGACAAGAACGGCCGGACGCGCTACTTCAGCACGGTGCGCGTCGCCCCGGATATCGCCCGGGAGCTGGCCGCCGCCAGGGTGAGCTTTCATCAGGAAACACCGCCGGGGCCGCTCGAAAACATCCTGAGGTGGATACTTCCTTTTGTCGGCATCGTCCTGCTGTGGATGTTTTTGTCGCGACGTGTCCTGGAAGGCCGCGGCGAGCACGGCATGTTGGCAGTCGGGCGCAACAAGGCCAAGATCTTCGTGGAGCGTTCGATCCATACGAGCTTCGCCGACGTGGCTGGCGTGGACGAAGCGAAGGAAGAGCTCAAGGAAGTCATCCTGTTCCTCAAGAATCCGCAGGATTACGGACGGCTGGGCGCACACATCCCCAAGGGCATCCTGCTGGTCGGACCGCCCGGCACCGGCAAGACCCTGCTGGCGCGTGCCGTCGCAGGTGAAGCAGGGGTGCCGTTCTTTTCCATCAGCGGATCGGAATTCGTGGAGCTGTTCGTCGGCGTCGGCGCCGCGCGCGTACGCGACCTGTTCGAGCAGGCACGCGCACGGGCGCCCTGCATCATTTTCATCGACGAGCTGGACGCACTGGGGCGTGCGCGCGGCGCCGCGCCGATCAGCGGCGGCCAGGACGAAAAAGAGCAGACCCTCAACCAACTGCTGGCCGAACTCGACGGCTTCGACGCCAGCAGCGGCGTGGTGCTGCTGGCTGCCACCAATCGGCCGGAAATCCTCGACCCTGCCCTGCTCAGGGCCGGGCGCTTCGATCGCCAGATCCTGGTCGACCGCCCGGACAAATCCGGCCGCATGGCGATACTCGGCATCCACGCGCGCAAGGTGAAGCTCGATCCGGCGGTGGAACTGGCCGATATCGCCGCGCTCACCATCGGTTTCACCGGCGCCGACCTGGCCAACCTGGTCAACGAGGCGGCCTTGCTGGCCACGCGACGCGGCGCCGAATCGGTCCAGAACCGCGACCTGACCGAGGCGATCGAGCGCATCCTCGCGGGCCTGGAGAAAAAGAGCCGGGTGTTGAATGCCACCGAGCGCCGCGCCGTGGCCTACCATGAACTGGGCCATGCGCTGGTCGCGCTTGCCCTGCCCGGCGCGAAGGTGCAGAAGGTGTCGATCGTCCCGCGCGGCGTCACCGCACTGGGCTACACCATTCAACGGCCCACCGAGGACCGCTTCCTGATGTCGCGCGCCGAACTGGCCGACAAGATGACGGTGCTGCTGGGCGGGCGGGCGGCCGAGTCGCTGGCGCTTGGCGAGATTTCCACCGGTGCCGCCGACGACCTCGCCAAGGCGACCGCGATCGCACGCAGCATGGTGCTTCTGTACGGCATGGTGCCGGAGTTGGGTCAGGTCAGCTATGGCAACAACACGCCGACCCTGCTCGGTACGCCAGCCGATACGTGGGTACCGCGCACGTACGGCGAACAGACGGCCACCGCCATCGACAAGGCCGTGCGCGACTTGATCGACACGGCCTTCCTGAAGGCACGCGCCATCCTCATCAGGGAACGAGTCGCGCTCGAAAACGCCGCCGACGCGCTGATGCATGACGAAACCATTTCCGGCGAGCGCCTGGCGAAAATCGTCGAGGACGCATCGAGGACAAAGACTTCCAGCGACAACGCGACCGGTATCGAAGCAAGCAGCATGGCGCCATGACCATCATGTGAATTCCCATCGACCGTTGGGTGACTTGGCGAAATGGTCCCGATACGAGAACGGCGCCCAGCTGATGCAGATCAACAACGCCATGCGGCTGAAGGAGAAATGTTGCATCTCCAGTCGTGGAGATCGGGCAACACCATGGACAGCGATCCCCCCAGCGAGCCCGCGGGTCGAGGCACGCTGGCCAATGCGCCCTCGTCGAGCGCGCCACCGTCGAAATATCGACGGCGCTGGCTCGTGGCAGCGGCGTGCGCGTTGCTCGCATTGGCTGCCGGCATCGCCTACCGGATGCTCCCGCCATCGCCCGCCGCGAGTTACGTCACCATGCCCGTCACGACGGGTCCGGTCACCCGGGCCGTCACCGCCACGGGCAGCGTCAATCCGGTCCTGACCATCATCGTCGGCTCGTATGTCTCCGGTGTCATCCGCGAGCTCCATTGCGATTTCAACACACGAGTGAGGAAAGGCCAGGTCTGCGCGAAGATCGATCCCCGCCCGTACCAGGCCGCCGTGGATACGGCCCGTGCCGAGCTGGCCAATGCCAGGGCGCAGCTGATCAAGGACCAGGCCGCGCGGACCTACGCGAACGTCACTTACACGCGCAACACCTCGCTGGTGAAGCTCGGTTACATCTCGAAGGACGCCCTGGACGCGGCGCGCAGCGCGCTCGACGAGGCCAACGCGCAGGTCACCCTGGATCGGGCAGCGATCGCCGCCCGCGAAGCGTCGCTGCATACCGTCGAAATCAATCTCGGCTATACCGACATCACCTCCCCCGTCGACGGCACGGTGGTCTCCCGCAACGTCACCATCGGCCAGACCGTGGCGGCGAGCTTCCAGACGCCGACCCTGTTCCTGATCGCGACCGACCTGACGCGGATGCAGGTCGATGCCAATGTCAGCGAAAGCGATATCAGCTCGATCAGGGAAGGCAACAAGGCCAGCTTCAGCGTGGAAAGTTTTCCGGACCGGACGTTCGCGGCGGTGGTGGTGCAGGTGCGGCAGGCACCGCAAACGGTGCAGAACGTCGTCACCTACGATGTGGTGCTCGGCACCGACAACACCGCGCTGCTGCTCAAGCCCGGCATGACGGCGACGGTGCGCATCATCACCGATGCGCGAACGCATGTGCTGCGCGTCCCCGACCAGGCGCTGCGCTTCGTACCCGGCAACCTGGCGTCGCCCGCTCCGGCCGAAGAAAGCGGCGTGGGCAAGCCCCAGCGCGTGTGGAAGCTGGTCAACGGGCATCCTGTGCCTGTCCAGGTCGTGCCCGGTCTCGACGACGACAGCTTCACCGAGGTGCTGGGCGGCGACCTGAAGCCGGGCGACGCGCTCATTGTCGGCGAGCAGCGCGGCCCACCCCATGCGGCTGCCGGCTCGCCGCCGCGTTTCAGCCCCTGATGAACGCCACCACGACCATGGCCGAGTCCGTCATCGCCGTGCAGCATGTCAGCCGGATCTATCGCACAGGCGACACCGAGGTGCGCGCGCTGGACGATATTTCCCTGAACATCAACCGGGGCGAGTTCATCGCCATCGTGGGCGCTTCCGGCTCGGGCAAGTCGACGTTGATGAACCTGCTCGGCTGCCTGGACCAGCCGACCGGCGGGCGCTATCTCTTCGAGGGCGTCGACGTCGCCGGTCTCGCCGAACCGGCGCTCGCGCAGATCCGCGGCGATCGCATCGGCTTCGTCTTTCAGAGTTTCAACCTGCTGCCACGCACCAGCGCGGTCGAGAACGTCGCCCTGCCGTTGTTCTATGCCGCTGCGGGAGCGGCCAGGCATGCCGAGCGCATGGCCCGCGCGCGGCAGATGCTGCATGACCTCGGGCTGGGCGAACGGGAACGCAACAGTCCCGGCCAATTGTCGGGTGGCCAGCAGCAACGGGTGGCGATCGCGCGGGCGTTGATCAACGAGCCGGGCCTGCTGCTGGCCGACGAGCCGACCGGCAACCTCGACACGCGCACCTCGCACGAGATCATGCAGACGCTGCGGACGCTCAACCGCGAGCATGGCGTCACTGTCGTGGTGGTGACGCACGAAGCGGACATCGCCGGCTTCACCGATCGGGTCATCACGATGCGCGACGGCCGGATCGTCTCCGACCGGCCCACCGAGCGCGTGGCGGGAGCGGACGAACCCGCCGGCCTGCTACCCGCCCGCGATGTCGTCGCCAGGAGCAGCGCGGCCAGTGGCACGTTATGGAGCAGCGGCTTTGCCCGGATGATCGTCGCTGCAGCGGCGCAGGCGATCTGGCGCAACCGGCTGCGCTCGGCACTGACCATGCTTGGCGTCTTCATCGGCGTGGCCGCCCTGATCGCGATGGTGGCGGTGGGCCAGGGCGCCAACGAGGCGGTGAGAAAACAGATCGCGAACCTGGGCACGAACATGCTGGTGGTCGTGCCTGGCGCGGTCACGGCCAATGGCGTACGCGCCGGCTTTGGCAGCGCATCGACGCTCACCGTGTCCGATGCCATGGCGATCCGGCGCGAAGATGGCGCCGTCGGCGCGGTGGCTTACCTGATCCGCCAGGTTGGCCAGGTCCAATACGGCGACAGGAACTGGAACACCAGCCTCCAGGGCGTTTCCGCCGATTACCCCTCGGTGGCGAATTGGAAAATCGCCGCGGGGCACGCATTCACCCAGGGCGAACAGGATGGTGCGGCCATGGTGGCGCTGCTCGGTGCGACCGTCCGCCACCAGTTGTTCGACGACGTCGAGAACCCCGTGGGCGCCATGATCCTGGTCAAGGGCGTACCGGTGCGCGTGGTCGGCCTTCTCGCCGCCAAGGGTCAGAGTTCCTTCGGCCAGGATCAGGACGACGTGCTGATGATTCCGTTCATCACGGCGGAACGCAAAGTCCTGGGCGTGGCTGCGCCCAATTCGACAGCCGGCTCGGGGGATCCCTATTTCCCGCCGCCGACGAATCCCTATGCGATCACGCCGCGTCTCACCGGCTACGTCAACCAGATCTATGTCCAGGCGGCCAACCAGGCGCTGGTACAGAACGCGCTTGGCCAGGTCACCGCGACACTCGTCCGCCGGCATCGCATCCATCCTGGCGACATCAACGATTTCGCCGTGCGCAACCTGAGCCAGATCCAGCAGACCGCCGAGGGCAGCAGCCACGTCATGGCCCTGCTGCTGGCGACCGTGGCCTCCATCTCGCTGGTGGTCGGAGGCATCGGCATCATGAACATCCTGCTGGTGTCGGTCACCGAGCGGACACGGGAGATCGGCCTGCGCATGGCGGTGGGCGCCCGGCGCCTGCACGTGCTGTTGCAGTTCCTGGTCGAAGCCGTGTTTCTCAGCGTCACCGGAGGCTGCGCCGGCATCGTCGCGGGCATCACGATTTCGGAACTGATCTCGGTCGTGGCCCACTGGCCGACGCTGTTGTCTCCCGCCGCGGTATTTGGCGGCTTCGTGTTCTCGGCGGCGGTCGGCATCTTCTTCGGTTACTACCCGGCGCGAAAAGCCGCCCGCCTCAATCCGATCGAAGCCTTGCGTTACGAGTAGGCAACAGATTCACGGGTGCTTCCGGGGCGGTCGGCCCTGCTCAGGCCGGCGTGGCGCTGCCTGCCGCGGCGGTGCCGGTCGCGCACAGGCCGACCATCGCCTCGGCGACCGGCTTGCTGATATCGATCTGCGACGTTTCGGTGACGACGCTGTTGCTGGCGACAATCAGTCCGGCTCCCTCGGCCCGCATGGCTTCGAGCGCTTCACCGGCGAACAGGCCATGCACGGCCACGCAGACGGGTGGTGATGAGGTTCGTCCGCGCAGGCAGCGCAGCGTCTGGATCATGGTCGCGCCGCTGGCGACGATGTCGTCGAGCAGGACCGGCGTGTGGTCGCGCCAGTTGTCGATTTCCGGCAGGGAGATTTCCACCTCGCGATCGCCATGACGCTCCTTGCGCGCCACCACGCTCGGCGCGCACAGAAGGTTGGACACCGCGGTCACCCACTGCGTGCTTTCGCGATCCGGCCCGATGATCAGCGGCAGGCTCACATGGGCATCGATCCAGACGGCCAGCTGCGCTGCCGCATGCACGACGTGCGAAGCGCGCGGATATACCTCGGCAAGCGTCGCGTGGCGATGCAGGTGCGGGTCCACCGTGACCAGCCAATCGAAGGTGCGACCCAGCCAGTCGCCGAAAATTCTGGCGGACATGGCTTCGCCGGGATGGAAGCGCGCGTCCTGGCGCATGTAGGCCAGATAAGGCGCGACCAGGCCGACGCGCGCGGCACCCAGTTCGCGCGCGGTCGCCGCCGCCATCATCAGCGGCAGTACCTTGGCATCCGGGCGATCCAGCGTGCATACGATCACGGCGTCGCCCCCTGGGGCCGGTGCCGCCATTTGCACGAGCGTCTCACCGTCCGGGAAATGGTGCAGCAGCAGCTGTCGGCGCTGATAGCCCGTATGCAGCGACAGCAACTCGGCAAAGGTGTCGCTACCGGGCATGGCATAGAGGGTGTTCATGCGGATGCCTCGACGCAGACGATGCAGGGGTGACGGGAGACGTATTCCATGGCGTAAGCCAGCTCGCCGGGACTTTGCGCGTGGAGCGTGAATAGCGCCTGCCCGGCCGCCACCGTCTCGCCGAGATGCGCATCCAGCGTCAGCCCGGCCAACGGCGCGGCAGGCGCGCCGGCCAGCTTGGCGACGCGGGACAGGCGGCGGTTGTCGATCGCCGTCACATGCCCCGGCTGCGCGGCCGGAACAGCTTGCTGGTAGGCAGCTTTCCCCGGCGTGCGCATGCCACCCTGCGCAGCGCAGATGGATTGGAAGCGCTGCCACGCCCTGCCCGTCTCCAGGCAGGCGGTCGCCATCGCCAGCGATGCATCGGCATCCGCAACGCCGGCCAGCTCCAGTACGGCGGCGGCGATAGCCAGGGCATGGGCGCGCAGGTCGGGTGGTGCATGAGGTTCGTTGCGCAACACCGCCAGCACGTCGTGCGCTTCCAACGCGGGGCCGATGCCCCGCCCCACCGGCTGACTGCCGTCGCTGAGCAGCACGCGCAGCTGCAGGCCGAACGCGGCCGCGACCTGCTGCAGCAACGCGGCCAGCGACTCCGCCTCCGCGTGATCGCGCACCTTGGCGGTCGGCCCGACCGGCACGTCGATCACCACATGGGTGGAGCCCGCAGCGATCTTCTTCGACAGCACGGACGCCACCAGCTGGCCGGCACTGTCGATGTCCAGTGCGCGCTCGATGCGGATCAGCCTGTCGTCGGCGGGAGCCAGGTTCATGGCGCCGCCCCAGGCAATGCAGCCGCCGCAGGTTTCCACGACGCGGCGTATCTGCGCTTCGTCCAGATCGACGGGCGCCAGCATCGCCATGGTGTCGGCAGTACCCGCCGCCGAAGTGATCGCACGCGAGGACGTCTTCGGTATCGTGAGGCCCAGTTCCGCCGCGATCGCCACCACGATGGGCGTGGTGCGGTTGCCGGCGAGCCCGCCGATGCAGTGCTTGTCGACCACCAGCGGCTGCCGCCAGCGCAGTTGCGCGCCGGTCTGCACCATGGCCTTGGTCAGCGCGACGACTTCCGCGAGGCTGAGGCGATTGCCGCCGGCGGCGGTGATGAACGCGGCCATTTCGATGGAGGAATACCGGTTACCGACGATGTCCTGGATGATCCCGTGCAGTGCGGACCCATCCAGCTCCCTGCCATAGATCTTCGCCCGCACCGAAGCCAGCGAATCCACGCTGGGCGGATGGGCGATGATCACGCGCTCGTCGGCGCCAGGCTGCACGGCGAGCCATGCCGACTCGGACAGCCCGGCCTCGTCCGCGCCCAGCAAGCCGTCCTGCACGATGTTCAGCGTCGCCAGCACCCGCTGCGTGCCCACGCGCAGCTCAAGGCGGGAATGCGCACCGAAACCCTCGCTGCGGCAGATCGGCGAATCACGGTTGAGGTAGACGACAAGCTCATGCCCGGTATCGATGCCGAGGCGGCGCAAGTGGCCCGGTTCGAGACGCGGCCGGGGAAACGTTTCGAAGCCTGTGGTTTCAGCGGACATGGACGGCCGGCCCGGCAATAAGTGGCGCTCTTCGTTTACGCCGGTTCGGCATCGGTCGACTTGATCTTCATCAATGGGAGGCTGCCGCTGACGCAAATCAAGTGCAGCCGGAAGGATCACGCCGCTTACGGACCGTGCCTGGAGCCGGTCGCGGCGCCACTGCCCGACGCGGGATATTGAGCCACATCAACAAGCGCGGTCGTACGGGGTAGTAAATATCCCTTGCGTTTCCACGATCCCAGTGGGTTGATGCGAGGCGCGGCCGAGAACGGGAGTCAGGGCCATGGCACTCAAGCAAAAGATCGACAAAGGCGTGACAACCGCCGGCGCGGTAAGCGCAACCCCGGATACGGCATCGCCACCATCGCAGGCCCGCGTGCTGCCGCCGATACGCACGCATGGCGGACTGCCGCTGATCGATGCCCTGCGATTGCGCCATTCGACACGTGAATACGACAACCGTGCCCTGCCCGTCAGGTTGCTATCGGAACTGTTGTGGGCGGCGTTCGGCATCAATCGGTCGGAAACGGGCGATCGCACGGCGCCCTACTGGCGGCATGTCATGGTCATCGATATATATGTGGCGATGGCCGATGGCGTGTGGATCTACGCCCCGGGACAGCATGAGTTGCTGCCTTGCCTGGCTACGGATATCCGGGCGGCGACCGGGCTGCAGGATTTCGTCAGCGAAGCTCCGGTGGAACTTGTCTACGTGGCGCACGGCGAGCGCATGCGCGACGTGGTCGCCGAGGACCAGCGATTGTACGCCTCGGTCGATGCCGCCTTCATCGGACAGAACGTCTACCTGTTTTGCGCCTCCGAAGGTCTGGGCACGGTGTTCCGCGGCGCGTTCGACCCGAAGAAACTGGCACAGGCCATGAAACTGGATGACAGGCAGTTCATCACCTTCGTCCAGACGGTCGGCTATCCGAAAGGCTGGACCGATCCGGCCAGCTGAACCGGAAGAACCACATGACCCAACCTACGGCCGAACCACCGGCGAACACGCCCGAGACGACATTGTCGATACCGGTCGACACCGTCTGCTTCATCATCGAGAAACTCCGTGAGTACGACAGCAGGGACATGCTCGCCGAACCGGCGGAAGACCCCGCTCCACTGGATTCCCAGGACGTCGACGCGCTCCGCGAGCGGGAAAACGAATACGAGGATGCGGCCGTGCTCCAGGAGCTTCGCACGGCTATCGATGATCTGCCGGAGGACCAGCAAATCGACTTGGTGGCATTGACCTGGCTTGGTCGCGACAACTGCTCGGCATCCGACTGGCCGGCGATTCGGCAGGAAGCCGCCGAGGCGCACAACGCACGGACGGCTGACTACCTGCTTGGCATGTCGATGGCGAGCGGCCTCCTGGAAGAAGGCCTGTCGACACTCGGGTTTTCCGACAAGCGGGCCGACCTGGCGCCGCCGCAGCAAGGCGGGAACGCCTCATGACGGACGCTGCCGTCCATGCCGGCAAGCCCTGATCCCGGCTTCGGGCGAAGCGCCCGTTCCATCCATCGATGGGGTACCGGCGGCAGATGGAACATGGGTGCTTCCTTTCAGCGAATCACCAGGACCGGCACCGTGGAGTTCGCCAGCACCTTGACCACCACCGAGCCGAGGAAGAGGCTCTTCAATACTCCGCGCCCATGCGACCCCATGACAATGAGGTCGTACTTTCCTCGCTTGGCCACGTCGATGATCTCGGCACCAGGGTCGCCGACGAGCAGTTTCTCGTCGTGAATGTGACCTGCATCCTTCAGTATCCGACGCGCCCGCCTCAAGGCCGCGTTGCCATTGTCGGTGCGGAACTTGGCCAAGCTCTGCGCATCCAGATGGCCAGTGACGTGTTCGTTCAAAGGCACATCCACATTGAGCAGAGTCACCTGCGCGCCCTCGGGCCAATGCTTCACCAGGTATCGGGCCGCGCGGGCGTTGACGGCACTTCCGTCCACGGGCAGGAGGACTTTCATAGGCTGTCTCCAGGTAGGCTGCGTTTGCCCAAAAGCGCCAATGGCCTTCGGGTTCGTCGCCCCTATGAAACTGGCAAAATCACCCGCTGGTGTTGATCTGCGTCAACGCGATGACGTCGGCCCCGCCGTCTTCACTCGATGATGGCCAGCGACGTGTGGCGCGTGAGGTGGCGCACGGCTTCCAGCCATATGACGCACCCCGCCAGCATGAATGACCCGAACACCAGCGTGGTCGCATCGGGCGCGCCAAAACCCAGCATGCTACGCAGCGCTGGAATACTGACGATGCCTGCCAGCATCAAGCCCACTCCTCCGAGCATGCGCAGCAGCCAGGGGTTGTCCGCCAACCTTCCGCGCCACAGGGCATGACTGAGATCGTGGTTGGCGAGCGTCAACAGGAACACTGCCACGATCAGGCCGACGTAGACCGCCGCGCGCCCTTGCTCGATCCCGATGCCGCGCCCCAGTGCGAACGCGTAGCCAAGCAGCAGGACCGCGGCCAGGCCCATGCCCTGCGCGATGCCGTAGCCGAGGTTGACACCCCGAAAGGGAGACTCGCCAATGGGTCGCGGCGGGCGTCGCATGATCGCCGGAGAGGCCTTTGCCGACTCGAAGACGATGGAGCAGGCCGGGTCGATCAGCAATTCCAGCAGAACGATCTGTACCGGCATCAAAAGAATCGGCCAATGCAGCAGGCTGGGCACCAGGGCGAGCGCCACGACCGGGATGTGTACTGCCACCACGAAGCGGGTCGCCTTGGTGATGTTGTCGTAGATTCTCCGTCCTTGACGAACCGCCACCACCAGGCTGGCGAAGTCGTCGTCGAGCAGTACCAGTGATGCCGCCTCGCGCGCCACGTCTGTGCCGCGTTCGCCCATGGCCACGCCAACATTCGCCGCCTTGAGTGCGGGCGCATCGTTGACGCCATCGCCAGTCATGCCGACGACCTCGCCTTGCTGCTGCAGGGTTCTCACCAGGCGCAGTTTCTGGGTCGGCTGCACACGCGCGCAGACGTCGACGTGGCGCAACCGTTCGCCGAGCTGTTCGTCGGTGAGCGCTTCCATTTCCGCGCCGGTGATCAGCTTTGGCGCAAGGCTCAGTCCTACCTGGGCAGCGATGGCCCGCGCGGTGGCTTGATGATCACCGGTCATCATGATGACCCTGATGCCGGCTGCATGGCATTCGGCGATGGCCCCGGCGGCCGCGGGCCTGGGCGGATCGATCAGGCCGACCAGCCCGATGAATCGGTAGCGGAAGCCGCGCTGGGTCGCCGGCCAATCGCCCTCGCCCCAGGTTCCAGCCGCGACGCCGATCACCCGCAGGCCGCGCTCCGCCATGGCGTGCACCTCGCTGCCCAGTACATCCTGCTCGGCCGCCGTGAGGCCGCAAAGTTCGATGACTGCCTCCGGCGCGCCCTTGGCGCTGAGCAGGTAGGGCTCGTTGGGCGCCTCGCGGAATGCCCGCGTCATGGCGAGAAGCTCCGGATCCAGTCCGTATTCCTTCACTGCCGCGGCCTTGGTCAGTGCATGCGCCCCCGCGTCGAGCCTTTCTGCACCGAACAGGCGGATGGCCTGCTCCATCGGATCGGTGGAGTCCGCAGGGGTCGCCAGCAGCGCGAAACGTACCAGTGCGTGAAACTCGGGGGGCAGGCCCGCCTCGGCGGCAGGAAAGCTGTGCCGACCGACATGCAGTTCGGCCACCCGCATCCGGTTCTGCGTCAAGGTGCCGGTCTTGTCCACTGCAAGAACGGTGATGGCGCCCAGGGCCTCGACGGCCGAGATCCGGCGCGTGAGCACCTTTTGCCTGGCGATGCGCCACGCGCCCAGGGCAAGAAATACGGTCAGGATGACGGGAAATTCCTCGGGCAATATCGCCATGGCCAGCGCGATACCCGACAACAGGCTGTCCACCAGGCCATGCCCGTCCCATAGCCAGTTCAGCAGCCAGAGACTGATCGCACAGACCATGGCGGCCACCGCAAAGCGGCGCACCAGGCGCCGCGAAGCGCGCTGGAGTCCGGACGTCACCTCCATGGTCGAACTCAGGGCCTGCCCGACGCGACCAAGCGCGGTGGCGGTGGCTGTCGCGGTCACCCGTGCCATGCCCCGGCCCCTGGTCACCACGGTGCCGGCGAAGATGCTGCTGTCGCCGGGATCGGGGATCTTGCGAACGGGCACCGACTCTCCTGTCAGAAGGGACTCGTCTGCTTCCAGGTAGCCGCCCAGCAGTGTGGCATCGGCCGCGATGCGGTCGCCCTCGCGCAGCGAGAGCACGTCGTCCACGACCACTTCGGCGGAAGGGATGCGCGCTTCATGTCCGTTGCGAACGACACGCGCGTGTGGCGCCGACAAATCGCGCAACGCTTCCAGTGCCCTTTGCGTCTTGCGCTCCTGCAACAACGTGATGCCAATGACCACCAGCACCGACATCAACAGGAATGTCGCTTCAGCGAGATCGCCGAGCACCAGATAGAGTCCGCCGGCGACGAGCAACATCAGGAACATCGGCTCGATCAACACATCGCGCGCGATCGACCATAGCGATTTCGGCTTGCTGTCAGGCAGGGTATTGGGACCGTATCGATCCAGTCTCGCCTTGGCTTCGGCCTGGCTCAGGCCACTACCAGTAGGAGGCAGCGGATCAACAGCATTCACGACGGCACTCCGCTTCGTTCGCCACGGGTTCCAGTGTTCAGTGAGCCAGCAGCAGAGAGATTTCGCTGTGCTGAAGCATATGGCGCGTGATGCCGCCCAGTATCCATTCGCTCATGCGCGAATGCCCCCAGGCTCCCATGACCAGCAAGTCGGCCTCCATGGACTTCGCTTGTTCGTGAATCGCCCTTCCATTCCCGCGCAATGGATCGATCGATTGCCATTGCACCGGCAGATCCTGACGTTCCAGCCATTTCCGCAATGGCAGCGGCGCGCGATGCCTGCCGGCCTCCGACACGTCTTCTCCGTCCAGCACCATGACTTTCTCCGCTTTGCGCAGCAGCGGCAGCGCCGCCTTGACCGCTCGCGCTGCCTCCACGGAACCGTTCCATGCGATCGTCACCTTGCGCACGCCCGGATCGCTTGCCCAGGCCTCGGGCACCAGCAACACGGGGATGCCACCTGAAAGCAATGACCTGCTCAACGGACCGAGGCCCGATAGCGGGAAGGTGTCCTTGGTGCAGAGGCTGCCGATCATCAGGTCGGACAAGCTGGCCTGCCGTTCGATGACACTCTGGTAGTAGCCGCGAACGACTTCCCAGCTTCCATCTACGCCGTGGCCTCGGCAAAGTTCGCGCCACCAGTCGCGCCGCCTGTGGGCATCCTGCTCATCTTCATTGAGGGCGATCAAGGCATCGGGGAGCACCAGCGACGTGGTATCCAGCGAGACGATCTGAAGACCGGTCAGGTGAGCGTCGTATTGGCGAGCCAAGCCAAAGGCGAACCGGATCAGCGTTGAATCGATCTCGCGAATGTCGATATTGACGGTGAGTTCGAGCATATATACCTGCCTGGACGAATCGAGCGCACCCGAATCGTGGGTTGCCCACGCAACGGCCACCTTGATCCAGATCACTACCGGGGTTGCTCTGGTCTGCCGGCTCGCGGCGTTCCTCGCAAACCCTCCGGCGAACCGATGCTTCATCCGGCGCCCATGCGGGGCACGTTACACAGGTTGCATTTCACGCCGTGAGGCTGCCGTGTCCAGCGGTTCGACCGCGGAGGTTTCATCGAGATGGAACACCGCGTCGAACTGCGCGGCGATCGACGCCTTGAAATAGTGGCTTTCGTACTCGGTATCCGGGCGGTACAGCACGCCGATGGCCCGCTCCAGCAGGGGCTCGCGCAACACGCGCGCTGCTTCTTCCTGCATCGGCAGGTAAAAGCGGTCCAGCCGGGTGCGATGGAACAAGTCCTCGTAACTGTCCGGTCTTGCCACCTTGACCTGACGGCACTCGGCCTCGCCGTCCCACTCATAGGCCGCCGTCACCGTGCCGGTGTAGGTCGTGAAGCCGACCAGCCATGCCGCCTCGGCACCTGCCCTCTCGCGGACCAGCTGGCCGACGTTCCATTCGCCGGCACGGGACATTTCCGTGGCACGCGCATCGCCGAGATGCGAGTTGTGCGCCCACACCACCACCTTGCCGGCACTGCCGAGCGCGCGCAGGTGCGCCTGCAGGGCGAACAGGGTTTGCACCATGTGTTCGTCGCGCACGTTCCAGCTCGCCGCCCTCGATCCGAACATGGCGCGGTAATAGCTTTCGGCGCTGGCCACGACGTGGGCGTTGCGCTCGGCGAAAAAATACGCATCCACGGCGCCACGGCCGTCAGCAGACAGGTACTCCGGGGCCAGCGTCCACAGGTCCAGCAATCGCTGTCGCACCCCCTCGCGGCAATCGGGGCGAAGGCCCAGCACTGCCTCGTAGCCATAGCGCTGCGGATCGCGGACATGGTCGAGTGCGGCGTATTGCTTCCTGGCGATGGCCGCCTGTTCCTCGTCAACCGTCGAAAGATAGTCGACAACCGCATTGGCCGACCGGTACATGCTGTACATGTCGAGGCCGTAGAAGCCGATGCGCTCGCTGGCCTGCCGTGTCATGTTGATGTCGCGAAGGCGCTCCACGAAGCGCAGGACTTCTTCGTTGCGCCACATCCAGCGCGGGAAACGCTGGAAATCGTCGAATGCGGATCGCGCAGACTGATCGTGTCCTTCGCCGCGCACGAACAGGTTCAGGCGATAGGCATCGGGCCAGTCCGCCTCCACGGCGATCGCATCGAATCCCTGCTCGACCACCAGGCGAAGCGTCAGCTCGGCACGCATCCGGTAAAACTCCCGGGTACCGTGCGTGGCTTCACCGAGCAACACCAGGCTCCGCCCCCCGACGCTGTCGAGCAGGGCATCGTAATCGTGCTCGTCGCCATCCAGTCGAAGGGCTTCGTTGCGGATGACGTCCAGCGCAGTGTGGGAAGGGTTTGGCATCGGCGTTGTCGCGTGACTGTCGTGAGTTCACGCTGCCCCTGCCGGCATGACCACCGGGCAGCGGGCAGCGCGTGAGCGATCAGCTGATCGTCAACTTGCGGGCACTGCCGTTTCCCTTCTTGGGGAGTTCCAGGGTCAGCACGCCGCCTTCGTAACGGGCCGTCGCCTTGTCGTTGTCCACCTCGTCGGGAAGGCTGAACGAGCGATAGACCTGTCCGTAATAGCGCTCGGTGTAGACGTCGCGCTCGTCGTCCTTTTTCTTGCTCTCGCGCTTGACCTCGGCGCTGATGGTGACCTGGTTGCCGCTGATCGAGACGTCGATATCGTTCTTCTCCACGCCCGGCATTTCCGCCTTGACGCGATAGGCGCCATCGTTTTCGATAACGTCGATGCGCACATCCGGAGCCTCCAGCTCGGACCACTGCGGGCGCAGGCTGAAACCACGGAAGAAATCGTCAAAAGGAGCGCCTTGCTCGAACCGTGACAGGGTCTTGAAGGGACTCCAACGGGTAAGGTTTGCCATGGATAAATCCTCCACACAGATCATTCGATGTCGTTGGGCTGAACCCCCGGCCCGCCACTCCCGGCAAGATGGGATCATCGGCAAGCGTAGGAAGTTGAAGCGGAGCGCGGTTGATCCAGGTCAACCTGGTGCGCATGACTCAAAAACATTTCATGGATTCGGCGCACGCCCCGCCGTGACGTCATGGCCCTGATCCGGCAGCCACTGCGCGAACCAGCTCGTGGCGAGCGCCGCCACCCGCTCGATGGCGCCCTCCTCTTCGAACAGATGCGTGGCATTGGGAACCAGCACCAGTTCGGCCGTGCACGTGAGCACCAGCAGGGCGGAACGGTTCAATGCGATGACTTCGTGATCCGCGCCGCCGACGATGAGCAAGGTGGGCGCCTGCACCCGTGCCAGCGCTCCGCGCCCCGCCAGGTCGGGGCGACCACCCCGCGACACCACGGCCTTGATCACCATCGGGTATCGCGACGCCAACACCAGCGAAGCCGCCGCCCCCGTGCTGGCACCGAACAGACCGATGGGCAAGGCCTTCGTGCGCGAATCGAGCATGGCCCATCGGGTGGCGGCATCGAGCCGTGCCGTGAGCTTGGGAATGTCGAAACGTGCAGAGACGTCCCTGGCTTCATCTTCGCTCAGCAAATCGAACAACAAGGTCGCCAACCCCTTCGCGTGCATGGCCTGGGCTACCAGGCGATTGCGTGGGCTGTTGCGGTTGCTGCCGCTGCCATGCGTAAAGATGACCAGGCCGTTGGCTCCCTGCGGCATCTGCAAGTCGCCATCGAGCAGCAGGCCATCGGCGGGGATGCGGATGTCCTCGGACAGCGCAGACGCGGACGATCCCGCGGGGGAACGCATCAGCAGGCGCACCACTTCGCTGTCGTCGACCGCAGGGAACTGCACATAGAACTGCCCGACCGCACGGAAGTGTTCGGGTGCGGACAGATAGACGAGGTCGTCCACCACGTCCGCCACTGAAGCCAGGCCACGCGGCGATGCCACGGGAATGGCGCACACCAGCCGCGCCGGCTTGCGCGCACGCACAGCCAGCAGCGCCGCGCGCATCGTGGCCCCCGTTGCCAACCCATCGTCTACGACGACCACGGTGCGTCCGGCAGGATCGATCGGCGGGTGGCCAAGGCCATAGCTCTGTCTGCGGGCCCGGATGACGGCCAACTGTTCGGCGGCCTCGCGCTTGATGTAGCGCTGATCGGCACCGGCCAGCTGCGCGTCATCCGTTTGCTGGATCGTCCTGGCTTCGTCGACGGCACCGATGGCATATTCCGGGTTACCGGGTGCGCCGATTTTCCGCACCAGCACGATATCGAGTTCGCCGTCCAGATGGTCGGCAACGATCCTGCCGACCGGCACTCCACCGCGCGGGATGGCCAGTATCAGCGGATGCTGGCCACGCAGCGAGGACAGCGCCTGCGCCAACTGCTGTCCGGCGTCGGTACGGTCGCGAAAGGCGTCGGTTTGCCACTGCGCCATGGTCATCTGCCCTCCTTCGGGTCATGCAGTCGATGGACCGTGCTCACGGTGCCGCCGGCGAGCCCGCGAAATCGACCACCAAGGTCACGCGGCGATTCGGCTCGGCACCATCGCCCGATTTGCCCTTGAGGACCTGGCGGTTTTCCGCCTTGCCATAGCTGACCGTGCGGACCTGGTCGGCACCCAATCCGCCGCTCTTCACCAGGTAGTCGCGCACGGCCTCGGCACGTGCTCGCCCGAGCCGCATGTTGTAGCTCCTGCCGCCCGCGGCGTCGGCAAAACCTTCCACCGTCACCAATGCCTGCGGGTAATGCGCCGAGACGATTTTCGCGAAATCATCCAGCAGCGGCTTGTCCTCGTCGCGCAAGGTCGCATCGTTGAAGGCGAAATGCGAAACGGCGTCCACGCGGACACGCCCGCCCATCTGGGCGATCTTGGCGTCGTAGGCAGCGAAACGCTCCTGCATCTGCTGCGAAAGGCTGTCGATCTCCTGCTGCTGTTTCTGGTCGTTGGCGCGCAGCTCGCTGACCGTCGAATCGAAATCGGCCTTTTTCACATAACCCGTGCAGCCGCCCAGCGCAATGAACGCCACGCCAAGCGAGGCACAAGCAAAACGGCGATAGGAATTCATGGTTGATTTCTCCTGAGGGAATCCATGCGGCGATGAATGTCCGACCGACCACGTCGAGGTCTGCTCATCCCGCGGCTCATCAACCTACGCAGAAAGCGGCGGGGCATGTTGATTTATGTCACCCAAGCCCCGCACGGCCGGCACCCTCGCCGAATGGATCCATTCGCCGATAGGCCATGGACCCAAAAAGAAAGAGGCCGCATCGCAGCGACCTCTTCCCCATGCAAGCCGTACCGGGATGGCCTCGACAAGTATTTGCCGTCTGTCCCATCTTCAGAGCGTCCCGCCTCCCGACTTTCACCGGAATGGCGAGTCACCCCGACCCTTCCCAATCCTAGGCGACAACCAGATTGTCGACGACCTTCTGCACGCCGGGCGCGCTCCACGCCGCCCACTCGACCGTATTGCGCTCGGCCAACGAATCGACCTCGCCCGTCAAGGTCACCGTGCCCTTCTCCACGCCAACGGTGATGTCGGCAGCATCGAAGTGCGCGCGGCGATAGAGCGCCGCCTCGATCTTGGTCTTGACGTCACGCGGCTCGATGCGCGGGCTTATGCTGATCTTGTTGATCACACCCTTGACGCCATACAAGTGGCGGACGCTGGCTTCTGCGGCGTAACGAATGAAGGCCCATTCGACGTTCCCGGAAAGCGTGATCCAGCCATTTTCGACGAGCAGTTTGACCGTGCCCTTCGGAATCGACGCGTTCCAATCGACGGCATTGGTGGCTGCCTTGGCAATTTCCGTGTCGTTTCGCTGATGCGGTCCGGGCAAGACCACATCCAGTTCGACCGCGACGCTCTTGATGCCAGCGACGCGCTGCGCCGCTCGCTCCGCAGCCCACTTCTGCGTGTAACTGTCGACATGGCCCGACAAGGTGGCCACGCCACCTGATACCTCGACGCCGATGCGGCTGGCGTCCACTGATGGCTCCCAGTCGAGTTCGGTCATGATGTCCTCTTGAAGTTGACGGTCGTTTTTCATGGGTTGTTCCTCAAATATTTCACCAGTGAATGGACAGCGGGCGTACGCAGGTCGATGCGACATGACAGGTCGCCATCGACGCATGGTCACTTTAGAAGTGGGGCACGGGACTCTGTTGATGCAGATCAACCTTGCAGCACATTCCAGCGAGCGTCCCGCGGGCAGAGGTTGATTTCGATCAATTCGACGTCAATCAGGCCGCACCATGATTTGCCCTGGGTCGGCGTGGTGGCTGTGCGGAAGCCGACTCCATCGGCGCCGAACAGGGAAAGGCCAGGCATATCCACGCTTCGCGGGCCGAACTGGACCAGCGGTTCGATTCGATGAACCCGTAGTGGTTTGTTGACCGTCGTCAAGGAGCGGGCCTGCCCGAGTCATAAGCTTCCACCATGTCGCCGCCCCGGAAAAGGCGTGGCGGACAGACAAGAGCTTCCTGGCACCGTTGCCGCTGGAGGCAACAGCGGAAGTCATGCTCAACCCGGAGGATGCCAACATGTCGAAGACCTGGTTACTGGTCGCGGATGCCGCCAAGGCGCGTCTGTTCGAGATAGCCAAGAAAGGCGGAAACCTGACGGAGATCGCGTGCTACACCAACCCCGACGGCCGCTCTCCGGGACAGCATCCCGAGCATGGGCGAGAGGGGCGCACTCAGGAAAGCGCGAACTCGGCGCGCCATGCCATCGAACCGCATACATCGCTGCGTGAAAAACATGCGATGCAATTTGCCGACCTGCTGCGCGATACCATTCGGCAAGGACGTTTGGCGAACCAATACGATCAGCTCGTGCTGATGGCGCCACCGAGATTCCTCGGCCTGCTCCGTGGCCGTCTCGATGATCAGACGCTGAAGTGCGTGGTGGCCGAGGTCGGCAGCGACCTGCTTGCGCTCTCCCCTACCGAGCTTCGCGCGTACCTGCCGACCTGAGTCCGCGAATGAGCGCGACCACCACCGGCATCGGCGCAACTTTCGATACCGATTGGCTGGAACTCGCGCGGGTGGCAGATCAACTGTCCGGTAATCGCGGTGACAAGTCAGCATTCCCTTGATGCAGATCAAACCCACCCTCCCCATCCGCATGATCATCACAAAGAACATCGGACGCGTGGCGGCGGCGATGGCAGTCCATTCATTCGTCGGGAAGCCCCATGCCAACCCCCTTGTCACCCCAACAGCTGCAGAAGATGGACGCCTATTGGCGCGCCGCCAATTACCTGTCCGTCGGCCAGATCTACCTGCGCGACAACCCGCTGCTGGAAGAGCCGCTGCAGCGCGAGCACATCAAACCGCGCCTGCTCGGCCACTGGGGCACCACGCCGGGCTTGAACATGCTGTACGTGCATGTGAACCGGCTGATCAAGCAGAACGACCTGGACATGATCTTCATCACCGGCCCGGGCCATGGTGGCCCGGGACTGGTGGCGCAGACTTATCTGGAAGGCTCCTATACCGAGCGCTATCCGGCCATCGAGCGCAACCGCGATGGCATGCGGCGCTTGTTCCGCCAGTTTTCCTGGCCGTACGGCGTACCCAGTCATGTCTCTCCGGATACCCCCGGCTCGATCCATGAAGGTGGCGAACTGGGTTACTCGCTGGCACATGCATTCGGCGCGGCGTTCGACAACCCGGACCTGATCGTCGCCTGCGTGGTGGGCGACGGCGAGGCGGAAACCGGTGCGCTGGCGACCAGCTGGCATTCGAACAAGTTTCTCAATCCCGCACGCGATGGTGCGGTATTGCCGATTCTGCATCTGAACGGTTTCAAGATCGCGAATCCGACCATTCTTGCGCGCATCAGCCGCGAGGAGCTGCTGGACCTGTTCCGCGGCTATGGCTACGAGCCCTTTGTCGTCGAAGGCAGCGATCCGGTTGCGGTCCACCAGGATCTGGCCGCCACGCTCGACGTGATCCTTGCCAGAATCCGGAGCATTTGGCAGGCGGCGCGTGCGAACGGCGAGGCGGCCGCCATCACGCGTCCGCGCTGGCCGATGCTGATCTTCCGCACGCCCAAGGGCTGGACCGGACCGAAGATCGTCGATGGCCTGCCGGTCGAAGGTACCTGGCGTGCGCATCAGGTGCCGATCGCGCAGTTCGACAAGCCCGGGCACGTCGCGCAGCTCGAAGCATGGATGAAGAGTTATCGGCCGGAAGAGCTCTTCGACGACACCGGGCAGTTCCGCCATGAGCTGGCCGCACTCGCGCCGACCGGGCATCGCCGCATGGGTTCCAATCCTCACGCCAACGGCGGGGAATTGCTGAAACCGTTGGTGATGCCGCATTTCCGCGATCATGCCGTGGTCATAAACACGCCGGGGTCTGTCGAAGCCGAGTCGACGCGCGTGCTCGGCGGCTTTCTGCGCGAAGTGATGCGCCTCAACCTGGACAGCCGGAATTTCCGCCTGTTCGGGCCGGACGAAACCGCGTCCAACCGACTGGATGCGGTGTATGAAGTTACAGGCAAGGAATGGATGGCCGACATCGACCCGGTCGACGACCACCTCAGCGCCGATGGCCGCGTCATGGAAGTCTTGAGCGAGCATCTATGCGAGGGTTGGCTGGAAGCCTACCTGCTCAGCGGCCGCCATGGTTTCTTCTCGTGCTACGAGGCGTTCATCCACATCATCGATTCGATGTTCAACCAGCATGCCAAATGGTTGAAGGTCGCGCGCCATATTCCCTGGCGCGCGCCGGTGGCGTCATTGAACTACCTGCTCACCTCGCACGTCTGGCGGCAGGACCATAACGGCACGTCGCACCAGGATCCCGGCTTCCTCGATATCGTGGCGAACAAGAAATCGGAAGTCGTGCGCATCTACCTGCCGCCGGACGCCAACTGCCTGTTGTCGGTGGCCGATCATTGCCTGCGCAGCCGCGACTACATCAACCTGATCGTGGCCGGCAAGCAGCCGGAATGGCAGTGGCTGGACATCGACGCCGCTGCGAAACACTGCGCCGCCGGCGCCGGCATCTGGGAATGGGCGAGCAACGATGGCGGCGATCCGGATGTCGTGATGGCCTGCGCAGGCGATGTACCGACACTCGAATGCCTGGCCGCCGTGACCCTGCTTCGCGGCTTCATCGCGGACATCCGGATCCGCGTCGTCAACGTCGTGGACCTGATGGTGCTGCAGCCGCAATCCGAACACCCGCACGGATTGTCGGACCCTGACTTCGATGCGCTGTTCACCGTGGACAAGCCGGTGATTTTCGCTTTCCACGGCTACGCCGCGCTGATCCACAAGCTGACGTACCGCCGGCGCAATCACGACAACATCCATGTGCGCGGCTACAAGGACGAAGGCACCACCACCACGCCGTTCGACATGGTGGTGTTGAACAATCTCGATCGCTACCAGCTGTCGCTGGATGCCATTACGCGCGTGCAACGCCTCGACGACTATGTCGCACAAGCCACCGAGCGTTACTGGGCGATCATGGAACGACACAAGCTCTATGTCAGCGAGCATGGCGAGGACATGCCCGAGATCGCTTCATGGCGCTGGCCGGCACATGGGCTGGCGGGCTGACCGAGCAGCCCTTCTTGCCGACGCGCCGCATTACGGCGCGAGCACCGCCGCGCCGCTGAAGCGTCCCGCACGCAGGTCATCCAGGGCCCGGTTGGCCTGTGCCAGCGAATAGATGTGCGTGGTGGTCCTGATGTCCTTGCATTCCCTGGCCGCGAAGAAATCGTGCGCATCGGCGCGCGTCAGATTGGCCACGGAAACCACCTCGCGCTCCTCCCACAGCCAGCGATACGGAAACGACGGGATATCGGACATGTGAATGCCGCCGCACACGACCCTGCCGCCCTTCTTCACGACACGCAGCGCCTGCGGAACCAGCTCGCCTGCCGGCGCGAACAGGATCGCGGCATCCAGTGGCTCGGGTGGCAATTCGTCGGATGAACCGGCCCACACGGCACCCAGCGAACGCGCGAATGCCTGTGCCGCGATGTCGCCGGACCGCGTGAAGGCGTAGACCCGGCGCTGCTGCCGACAGGCGATCTGGGTGACGATGTGCGCCGCCGCACCGAAACCGTAGAGGCCGAGACGCCTGGCCTGCCCTGTCTTCACCAGGCAACGCCAGCCGATCAGGCCGGCGCACAGCAACGGGGCGCTGGCGACGGGATCGGCATCGTCGGGTAAGGCTATGCAGTAATCCGCGCGCGCAACGATATGGCTGGCGAAACCGCCCGGCCGTGTGTAACCGGTGAACGCGGGCGCATCGCACAGGTTTTCGCGGCCTTCGCGACAGTACTCGCAGCGGTGGCAGGTGCCGCCCAGCCATGGCACACCTACCCGCTGCCCCAGCTTCAGTTCGGAAACCCCGGGACCAAGCGCCTCGACCAGGCCGACGCACTCGTGCCCAGGGATCAGCGGCGTCACGATATCCGGCAACTCGCCATCGACGACATGCAGGTCCGTGCGGCATACCCCACAAGCCTCCACCCGCAACCGCAGCTCACCGTCGCCCGGCAGGGGATCGGGCAGTGTCTGGAGTGTCAGTGGCTCGCCGACCTTGCTCAGCACCATGGCGCGCATGATTCCGTCCTCGTTCCGAACGACTGCGCCGTCCATCCTCGCGCATGTCGGCAGCGGCCGAGTTGACATGACTCAATCCCGCTTCCGAACGGTCAGAGTGCCACGAGGTTGGCCTTCGCCCTGACATGGCTGCGCAACTGCGCCAGCGGCAATGACTTGTCCAGCGAGGTGAGACTGGACCTGAGCATGTGCAGATCTTGAATACGTCCCAGCCTGTCCGACAATTCGCCGAGCGCCCCCACGGAGGCATGGCCGTAATGCATCAAGGATGGCGCTGCCCGCCCGGCCGCCTGGATCATCTGCTTCTGCATGCGCAGGCGACGAAGGCGGCGCCTCCAGCGGTGCCGATTGACCGGATCGGGTTTCCGCCTCGCCGTGCGTGCCGCCTTGGCTGCGCGGCGTTCGCTTCGCTTCATCCCATGGCGCAGGCACTTGTTCGTCAAACGCTGCCAAGGCAGCGCAGCAACCGCCGCAGCGATCGCACCCAACTGAGCCCGTCGCCTCGCAAAGTCGGGATCCCTTGAGAGGGCATCTGCGAGAAGTGCATCCCTGCGTGCCGCGAGGCGACTGGCCACGTCCAGCCAGATATCGCGGTCATCCCCTCTGGCGAGCCGGGAGGCCGTGACCACGACGACATGCGCATTTCGCAGGCGTGACAAACCGGACGCCAGTCGCTTGAGCTTGCGATCAACGACTGACACCTCGGGTTCGAGCGAACTGCCGCACAGGGCCAGCAGACTGCGCAGCCGGCGGATGGCCTTGCGCGTCGCATGGATGGCGCAGTGCCTGTTTCTTCGCTGAGCGAGCGAACGCAGGGCAAGATCGGCCTGCTCCTGCGCCAACGCGGCAAATACCGAACCCGATGACCTGGTCGTCATGGTGGAGCTCGGCCTGGTGCAGCAGACACTGAACTGGAATGGGATCGCAACATCGTCATGAGCACCGGTTTGCCATCACAAGCACCCCATGGAGCGGATCTTCCGGTGATCTGGCAAAGATCCAGGCCGCCGGTCCTGTCGCCGCCCCGGAGCCGGGTGATCGGGCCCGCGGCGCGAAGACATGTGCTACGAGGAAAGTGTCGACATGGCACGAGCGGTGTGCTCGGCAATCATGGCCTCTTCATCCGTGGCCATGACGAAGACGCGCACCGGACTGCGTGAAGTGCTGATCAAGCTGTCGTGCCGGGTATTGGCGGCTGTATCGCACTCGATGCCAAGCCAGGCCAGCCGTTCGCAGACTGCGGCACGAACGCCAGCACTGTGCTCGCCGATGCCGGCGGAAAAAATTAGCGCATCCAGCCCCCCCAGGACCGAGGCCAGCGCACCGACGTGCTTGACGAGGCGGTACACGAACAGCTCGATCGCCTCCCTCGCATGCGGGTCCTCGCTGGCCTGCAGGATGCGCATGTCGTGGCTGATGCCGGAAACACCCAGCAGGCCGCTCTCGTGATACAGCACGCGCTCGACGTCGGCGGCACGCAGGCCATCGGCCTGCTGCAGATAGAGCAACGCTCCCGGGTCGATGCTGCCGCACCGGGTTCCCATCACCAACCCGTCGAGCGTCGAAAAGCCCATGGTGGTATCGATGCTGCGGCCGTTGCGCATCGCGCACAGACTCGCGCCATTGCCCAGATGGGCGGCGATGACACGGCCGTCCGCCAGGCCAGGCGACAACTCGCGCAGCCGTGCGATGAGATATTCATAGGAAAGACCGTGGAAGCCGTAGCGGCGCACGCCCTCCTCCGCATAGATCCGCGGCAGCGCCAGGCGCGTCGCCACCGCCGGCATGTCGTGATGAAAGGCGGTATCGAAGCAGGCAACCTGCGGCAAACCGGGACGCAGGCTGCCGATCGCCTTGACCGCGGCGATGTTGTGCGGCTGGTGCAGGGGTGCCAGCGGCACGAGTTTTTCCAGTGCGGCCAGGACGGTGTCGTCGATACGCGTCGGTGAATGAAAGTCGCTTCCCCCATGCACGATGCGGTGCCCCACGGCCACAAGATTCTCTTCGCCCAGGTGGGAGGTCACCCAGGTCAGCAAGGGTTCGAGCAGGTCTTCGTGATCCAGGTGGGTTCCCGTCGCCCAGTGCTTGTCTTCCAGCACCGTGCCGTCCGTTGCCAGCGCAGTGAACGTCGGTGCTGCGCCGATGCCCTCGATGGCACCACGCGAAACCAGGCGCCGCGCGCCGGCGGGACATTCGTACAACGCGAACTTGATGCTCGACGAACCGGCATTGAGGGTCAGGATCGCCTCGGGCATCGC
Organism: Rhodanobacter sp. T12-5; assembly: GCF_008329435.1. Lineage (GTDB taxonomy): Bacteria > Pseudomonadota > Gammaproteobacteria > Xanthomonadales > Rhodanobacteraceae > Rhodanobacter. The sequence continues at coordinate 88,371 of NZ_NPKN01000010.1, read as the reverse complement.
TCAGCCGCCTGCAGCCGGCGCGACGCCGTTCGTGGCTGCCTGGACGAGCAGGACCGCCACGGCGCAGGAAGCGATGCGTGCCCGTGGCGCATCGGCGCGACTGGTCAGGATGATCGGCACCTGCGCTCCCATCACCACGCCGGCGGCATCGGCACCGGCCAGAAAAGTCAGCTGCTTGGCGAGCATGTTGCCGGATTCCAGATCCGGCACGACCAGGATGTCGGCCATGCCGGCAACCTTGGAGTCGATGCCTTTCTCGCTTGCGGCCAGCGTGCTGACCGCATTGTCGAAGGCCAGCGGCCCGTCGACGAGGCCACCGGTGATCTGCCCGCGCTCGGCCATCTTGCACAGCGCGGCCGCGTCGATCGTGGAGGGTATCGCGGGATTCACCGTTTCCACTGCTGAGAGCACGGCCACCTTGGGCATCGCGATGCCCAGGATGTGCGCCAGGTCGATGGCGTTCTGGATGATGTCGCGCTTCTCGTCCAGGCCGGGCGAGATGTTGATGGCGGCGTCGGTCACCAGCAGCAGCCGGGGGTAGCTGGGAACGTCCATCAGGTAGACATGGCTCAGGCGACGACCAGTGCGCAAATCCGGCTCGGCCACGACGGCGTGCATCAACTCGTCGGTATGCAGCGAGCCCTTCATGAGCAGCTTCGCTTCGCCGCTTTTCACCAATGCAACCGCCTGTGCCGCCGCCGCATGACTGTGTGGCATGTCGACCAGCCGATAGGGCGCGATATCGAGACCAGTGTGTTTCGCTGCGGCCATTATCCTGGTGGCGGGGCCAACCAGGATGGGCTCGATCAGGCCGGCATTCGCCGCTTCGACGGCGGCGACGATCGCGCTGTCGTCGCAGGGATGCACGATCGCCGTGGGTATGGCCGGACGCCCTTTCACCTGCGCCAACAGCTGCCGGAAGCGCCGGTGGTCGGTGATCTGCACCTCGGGCAGGTCCACCCGTTGGCAACGGACCTTTTCGGTCGGCGCCTGCACTTCGGCCGTGCCCAGGATCACCTCCGTGCCGTACTGGTTGCGCACACAGCAGTGCATGGTGACGCGGTGCTGCAGCGGATCCTTGCCGGTGACAGCCACGATCACCTCGATGGTATCGCCCACGTTGATCGGCGCATGGAAGTGCAGGTCCTGCGAGAGGTAGATGGTGCCCGGCCCCGGCAGCTGCGTGGCAAGTAGCGCCGATATCAGCGAGCCGCCCCACATGCCGTGCGCCGCCACGCGATGGAACGTCGCATCGCGTGCGTAGCCCGTATCCATCGCGAGCGGGTTCATGTCGCCGGACATCGCCGCGAACAGCCCGATATCCCGCTGCGACAGCGTGCGCGTGGTGCGTGCGCTGTCGCCCACCTCGATTTCATCGAAGGTACGGTTCTCGATGCAGGCTGGCGCGGCAAGGGCGGATGTGGCATGCATGGCCCAGGCCTTCAGTACATGTGCTGGCCGCCATTCATGGCGACATTGCTGCCGGTCATGAAAGCCGCCGAATCGCTGCAGATGAAGCCCACCAGTGCGGCGACCTCCTCCGGCTGGCCCAGTCTCCCCACCGGAATCAGCGGAATGACTTTTGGCTCCAGCACCTCCTTCGGTACCGCGTTCGCCGGCGGCAGCGCGCACAGCGACACTTCGCACAGGTAGACATGCAGCTTCTGCACCTGGTCCAGCGCCAGTTGCAAAAGGTCCATCCGCTTGCCGGGCGAGCGCATCAGATGCAGCAGCCAGTCGGCAAACGCCAGGTACAACGACTCCATCGACAGCGAAGCCGTCCACCTTGCCTGCAGGGCGTGCACGGGCGGGTCCAGCGTCTTGGCGGCGGGGACAACGGAATAGGTCACGTCGCACTCCATCATGATGGGCGGACGATGCCATCGGCCTGGGGCGCTCTTGTTGATAAAGGTCAAGCGCAGGCCACGCTTCTGGCCACGGACGACACCGAACAGCTCCTGCAGGAAATCGCGAAACGTGTGCCGGGGATGTATTCGATGGCGCGGCTGCAGGTGGCGTAGAGCGTCGGTATGCCGAACAGGTCGGAGGAATACATCCTGGCGATGCCGACCACCACGCCGCGATTGTCGTTGAGCTCGAATTCCTGCCCCGGTTTCGGGCTGCCCAACTTGCCGTACTCGGCATCGTCGACCACGATGAACCCGTTGTCGGCGTAGATGTCCTCGATCTCGCCCTGCTTCAGCCGGGGGCGACCGACCAGACTGGTGCCTTCCAGCCCATCATGCTCACTGCCTGACACCTGCTTCAGGTACCCCCCATTTTTCGCCCGCTTGAGTGAATCGACCGAATGCGCCTTCGCTGTCGCCTGTCGTTCCGACCCATCACCGAAAGCCGACACACGCAGGCGTATGCTGCGCCGAAGGCACTGACCCGACCGGGCGCCGCTGCTGATCGGATGTTCCAATGGCCATCTCGTCCAGTCCTGCTTCACCCACGATTGCGCCGGCACACCTGCTGGTGGTGGATGACGATACCGAGATAGTCCGGATTCTCAGCCGCTACTTCGGCGGTCACGGCTTTCGCGTCAGCACGGCCGGTGACGGCATTCGCATGCACCATGTTCTCGACAGCGAACCGGTCGATATCGTGATGATGGATATCGGCCTGCCCGGCGAAGACGGCTTCAGCCTGACCAGAAACCTGCGCGAACACTGGCGTGGTCCGGTGATCATCGTCACCGGGCGCGGCGAATCGGTGGACCGTGTCGTGGGCCTGGAACTCGGCGCAGACGACTACGTCACCAAGCCGTTCGATCTGCGTGAACTGCTGGCTCGCGTGCGCAGCGTCCTGCGCCGCGCACGCGAGCCAGCCAAGGCGGCTGTCGAGACGAACGGGCCACGATGCCTGTCGTTCGATGGCTGCGTCCTCGATCCGCAATCGCACAGACTATCGGGCCCGCACGGCGAACCCATTCCGCTGACCAGCGGCGAATTCGCCTTGCTGCGGGTTCTTGTCGAACATGCCAACCAGGTGCTTACGCGCGACCAGTTGATGACGCATATCCATGGCCACGATGCCGGGCCGTTCGACCGCTCGATCGATGTGCAGATCGGGCGCCTGCGCCGCAAGATCGAACCCGATCCCGCCAACCCGCAATGGATCAAGTCGATTCGTGGCACGGGCTATCTTTTCTCGCCCACGGTCCGGCGGATATAGGCGCCATGTTCAGCAAACATGCCCCCGACGCCGATCTGTTCCGCGCGCTATTCGAAGCGGCACCGGATGCGATGATCGTGGTCGACCGGCAGGGTACGATCGTGCTGACCAATGCGCATGCGGAGCGCCTGTTCGGCTATGCAGCAAGAGGACTTGTCGGCCTGCAGGTGGAAGCGCTGTTGCCGGCCGCCCTGGAGCAGGCGCATATCGCCCATCGCGCGCATTACACGTCCCATCCGCGCGTGCGCGCGATGGGCGCCGGCTACGAGTTGACCGGCGTACGTGCCGATGGCCAGTCGTTTCCGGTGGAAATCGGCCTGAGCCCGGTCGCTGCCTCGCAGGGAACGCTGTATGCGGCATCGATCCGCGATATCTCCGAAACGAAACGGGCGCGCCAGGCCCTGGAGCGCGCGCGCTTCGATGCCACCATGGCCCAGATAAGCCGTCGCCTGCTCGCGGCGACGCTTCACGAAAAAGCCATCGACGACATTCCCAAGTTGGTGGCAGCCACCCTCGACATTCCAGCAGCGGCGATCATCCTGATCCATCCCCACCATGCCGGCCTGCACGCCCTTGCGTCGACAGGTTTGCCGCAGGCAGTGCTGGAGAGCTTGTCGGGCGATCCCCTCATGCGGGACATAGCGCACAGCAGGACGTTGCAGACCGACGAGCAGCCGCCCTTGCAAGTTGGCGTCATCGAGGTTCTTCGCGGCACATGCCCGTCATTGGCAAGCGATTACCGGGACGCCGCCCTCGTATCGCTACCCGATCGGCATGAGTCCATGGGGTTGTTGCTGGCACTTGCGCACCGAAAGGATTATTTCGACCGGGACCGGCTGAATTTTCTGCAGATGGTTGCCAATATCCTGGCCGCGTCCATCCAGCGCGGACGCAGCGAGGAGCAACTGGCGCATTCGCAGCGCCTGGACGCACTCGGTCAACTCACCGGCGGCATCGCGCACGATTTCAACAATCTGCTGACCGTGATTTCCGGCAACCTGCAACTGCTGGAAATGGACCTGCCGGAGGATCCGGCAACACGGAAAACCCTCGCCAGCGCATCGCGCGCGGTCGAGCGTGGCGCGGCGCTTACCCGCAAGCTGCTTACCTTCTCCCGCCGCCAGCATCTGTTGCCGCGCGCCGTGCACACCGTGCAACTGCTGGCCGACCTGAGCGAAATGCTGGGGCGGACCCTGGGCGAACGCATCATCGTGACCGCCGAGTGCCCCAACGACGTGCCGGCGGCATACGCCGACGAGGGAGAACTGGAAGCGGCCCTGATCAACCTGGCGCTCAATGCACGCGATGCGATGCCGCACGGCGGCCGTCTTGCGATCACGGCGCGCTCTTGCGCCATCGCCAAGCCAGAGGAAGACACCGGGCTTGCGCCTGGCCTGTACGTGGTCTTTACGGTATCGGACAACGGTGAAGGCATCCCGCCAAAAATCATGGAACACGCGCTGGAGCCTTTCTTCACTACCAAGGAAGCGGGCAAAGGCAGCGGCCTCGGGCTGAGCATGGTCTATGGCTTCGTGAAACAGTCCGGCGGTCATTTCCATATCGAGAGCCAGGTGGGCTATGGCACGCGCGCCGAGTTTTTTTTGCCGGCCGCGGTTTCGACTCCTGCGGAAGAAGCGGTACCCGCTCCTTCGCGCCATGGTCGCGAGACCGTGCTGGTCGTGGAGGACGAACCGGAGGTAAGGCGTGTCGCTGCTGCCTTTCTGCGCGCGCTGGGCTATATCCCTTGCGAAGCGGCTGATGCCACCACGGCGCTGGAGCAGTTGGCGAAGCACACGGAAATCGATCTGCTCTTCACGGATATCGTTCTGGGCGGGGAGATGACGGGGTTCGAACTGGCCGCGAAGGCGCGCGAGCGGCACCCCCGCCTGCCGGTGCTTTTTACCTCCGGCTACGAATACGCATCGCTGGACATCGATACCCGTGCTTTCGGTGTCTTCGAGTTGCTACGCAAACCTTATCGCCGCGAGCAACTCGGCGCAGCCATCCGCCGCGTGTTCGACCATGGCGGCAGCGCGTGACGCCGCTCAATTCAACGCAGCGCCAACCCCAGCCATCGAACGCAGTCCATGGACATCCAGCACGCGCACTTCGCGGCGCTGCACGTCGATGTAGCTCATGTCATGCAGGTGGGACAGCGCGCGGCTGACGGTTTCGTGCTTGAGTGCCAGGAAGCTGGCCATGTCGATGCGGCTCATGCGCAAGATGAAGTGCTTCGCGCTGTAGCCCAGCCGCGCGTAGCGCGAGGCAACGTCGAGCAGGAAGGCGGCCACGCGACGCTCTGCCGCCAGCGTGCCAAGCATCAGCATCCATGAACGATCACTGCGGATTTCCGCAGCCAGGGCCGAGGTCAGGCGCGCATGCATTTCCGGCACATGCAGGCAGGCGCGCAACACTGCCGGATATGGCAGTTCCCACGCCTCGCTGCCTTCGAGCGCAATCACGTCGCTCGCATAGGCTTTCAGGCCGATGGATTCCACGCCGATCAGGTCACCGCGCATGCGGAAGCCGGAGACTTGTTCACGACCGTCGTCGGCAAGTTCGCAGATCTTGTAGGAGCCGGCATGCACCAGATAGATCGCATGGAACGGCTGCCCGGCGTGATAGATGTTCTGTCCGGCGACATGCTTGCAGCGCCGCATCGGCACGTGCTGACGGATGGCCTCGATATCGAGACCGCAAGCGTCGCCGGAGGCCGCCATGGCCATGGTGGCGTATGAGTTGATGGGGCCGTACGAGTTGCCCGCCTGCGTGGCGAAGGTGTCTGTTGCCGGCATTGCCATGGCACTTGACCTCGTGATGCCGTCCGGTTGACGACGGGATGACTCTAAGGCCGGCGCGTAACGGCCATAGGTCGACTCGACAACGGTTTGTAACGGTTTGTAACGCGCATCACGCATTGACCTTGTGCCTCACCAGGCTCAGTGCGCCAGCAATAACGGCAATGATGCGTGCTTGAGCACGTGGCGCGTCGTACCGCCCAGTATCAGCTCGCTCATTCGAGAGTGTCCCCACGCGCCCATCACCAGAAAATCCGCGTGCATGGCAAATGCTTCGACGAGCAGTGCTTCGCCAGCATTGGCTGTAGTCGGAAACTTCTGCACCGAGTGCAGCGTGATGCCTTGCCGCACAAGCCAGTCGCGCACCGGCAAAGGTGGTGGAGTGATGCCGGGCAATGCATCGCTGGCCCCATCGACAAGGCACACCTTTTTGGCCTCGCGCAGGAACGGCAGGGCGGCACGCAACGCACGCATGGATTCCTGTGTGCTGTTCCACGCCACCAGAACCCTCTCCTGCCGGAAACTCCCATCCCATTTCGGTGGAACCAGCAACATGGGAGAAGCTGCCGTGAGCAATACCCGCGTCACGTAGTCCATACCGGTGGGATAGCCGGCTTCATGATTGGGCAAACGGCTTACCGTGATGTCCGCCATGCACGAACGCCGCGCCAATGCCGGCACGTAGACGCCACGAATCACTTCCCAGGCACCATTGACGCCGTGTTGGCAACATTGTTTCGCCCACCAGCTATCGCATTGCCCGGCTTCGTGCTCCTGCATGGCCAGCGCGGTCATGACATCGGGCATGGCCATGGTCGAGGGAAATACCTCGACGATATTCAGCCCCGTCGCATAGGCATCATGAAGGCCCGCCAGGGTCAACCCCGTTTTGACCACGGGATTGTCATCGCTCATTTCTTCAACGTTGACCAGGATCTCGAACATGACGGCGCTCCCGGGCTGGATTCGATGCGCCAACACTCGTCAAAACACCGGTCAGTCCGCTTGATCTGGGTCAACTGTTGCCGAAGCCGCTCGGGATCGTCCCGCGCAAGGGCGCGATCTCCATTTCACTTGATCCCCGTCAAGCGCCTGCGGGCGGCAACTCGTTAAATAAATTGGGTACAGGCCCACAACCAAGCGAGGTCGCCGCCATGTCTTCCATCCAGAAACAACCGCAGGGCGCTCTTGAAGGCGATCACTGGATCGAGTCCCTGCGTGACGGAACACGAGTGCTGGTGCGCCCGCTGAAGCCGCAGGATCGCGCCATGGAAGAGGAGTTCATCCGCCGGCTTTCACCCGAGGCGCGACGCTTCCGTTTCCTGGGCAATTTCAAGGAACCTGACAAGGCCATGCTCGACCGACTGATGCACGTGGACTACGTCCACGATATGGCTTTCGTGGCGTTGGCCCACGACAACGGCCATCTGCGCGAAGTGGGCGTCAGCCGCTATTCGGCCACGGACGACGGCAAGCAGTGCGAATGTGCCGTCACGGTGGCCGACGACTGGAGGCATCGCGGCCTGGCGGTCCTCCTCATGCACCACCTTATCCACGTCGCGCGCCAGCAAAAACTGACCCGGATGTTCTCGATCGATGACATCAACAACGAGCCGATGCGCGAACTGGCCACGTATCTTGGCTTCAAGCGCGAATTGCATCCGGACGATCCTCGATCGGTGGTGTATTCGTTGGCCCTGTGAAAGCTGATCGACAGCGCTGAAAATGCGCGTTTGGCAGCATGGTTTTTCATGACCAGCCTCGTCGAAGTGGCATTCAAGCAGCCACCGGGAACCGCGTTGCGGAGCACCGATCGGGATAAATGACAGGCGTCATGCATGCGGAAACACACTCGGTGGATTCCCGAGGTTTCAGCGCGGTCACGGCAGCATCTTCTGGACAAATCGATGACAGCTTACGAAAGCCGTCAGGGCCTGTCTTGATGTCGATCAGCCTAACGCACCCGCCCCGGCAGGCGATTACGCAACGAATTGACCCCGATCAACATCGCGGCAATCGCTCAGGCCACCATGACCTCAACGTGACTGTGTGCAAGCGACATCTCAACATCCTGGAGGCTCTATCCATGTCCACCGAAGCCGCTGTGAGTCGGGAATCAGTCACTGCGCAACGAAATACGCTGTTCCAGCACATGCTCCTGCCAATCGACGGATCGGACCTGTCACTGCGGGCTTTCGGCGTGGGTCTGGAGTTGGCCAAGACATTGGGCGCCAAGGTATTGGCGCTGCACGTCGTACCGCCTTTCAACTCCTTCGTCTACATGACTGAACTGATTGCCGCTGCAGAACTGAGTTACAGCCAGCAGGCGGTGAAAAGCGCCACACGCTACCTGGATGAGGCCAAGAAACTGGCCAAGGCTGCACAGGTACCCTGTGAATGCCATTACTCCTTCGGTGAACGTCCCCACGAAGCCATCCTGGAAGCCGTTCGCGAACATCATTGTGACCTGATCGTCATGGCTACCCATGGTTGGCATGGATTGAACCGCTTGATTCTGGGCGGCGAAACACAAAAGGTCCTGTTACGAAGCAAGATCCCGGTACTCGTCTGCCGGTAATGGACTATTGGCGGGGGCCGCGAGCGAGCGCGTGCAATCTGCAGGGGCACCAAGGATCGCCAGTGACACCGGCATACCAGGAGCGACTGATCGTCGTTTTTTTGGATGGATGCCCACCTCAGGATCACGGCCAGGCGCTCCATCTTCTCGAGGATTGGAGCCTCCTCAAAAAAACCGGGTAATTCAGTCACAAGATTGGATTGGCGGGCAATGACTTTGTACGTTGTACCCGGCTCGGCTGACTTCCCTTGATTTGCTGCAACCAGTCGTAACCGTCTTTTGGCTGCAAGGCGGTGCGGACGATGTCGTGGGAACTCGAGATGCGACGTGCATCGCCGCCACCATCGAACTCGTTGTGCCTACGCTGCAATAAGGAATTGAGGTGTTTCATTTTCCTGGACCCTGTGCCGATGAGCGATTGATGGGTCGGGCGTGACTGGAACCGAGTGGACAAGTGACGCCGCCGACGACCTCGCAGCGGATATCGGGCCTGTTGCGTTGTCTTTGAATGGTGTCCATGCGATCTGTGTGTTTCCGCAGGCGAACGGCGCGCACTCGTGGCGTTGACGCGCTGAGTGTTCGTGCAAGGAAACACACTGGTTATCTCGAAGGAACTACTGCCGGACGGCATCGGGCCCATGTTCAGGCCGCAAACATTCGAAGCCTGATCATGAACAAGTCGTTCCTTTCCCTGCTGATTGCCGTCCTGTTTGGCGCCGTCGCCCTGGCAACGCCATCGCTGGGTCGCGGTGCCACGTTCCACGACGGGGACTATGTCCGGATCGGCGTGCCGAACCTGCCGCAGGCCGTGGCGTTTTTCCGGGATGTCTTGGATTGCCAGCCAGTCAACCCGATGTCGGCCGAAGGTGCGCGCCAGTCCAGGCTGATGGTCTGCGACTCGGACTCCATCGTGGAGATCTTCGACAACCATGGGGTCGTTTCCCCCTCCTCGGCACGTCCGACAGGCTCCCGTGATGAGCCCGTCCGCTTCGTTTCCAATGACGTGAGGAATGCCGATCGATGGCTGCGCAATGCCGGCGTCCGCGTCATCGGGCCGCCGCACACGCTGAGTTCCGGGCCGGATGCCGGCCAGACCGTAGTGGATTTCGTGTCGCCCTGGGGACTCAGGTTGCAGCTGGTCAGCTGGGGCTCGAATGTAGCCACGGCGGGGCCGTGATTCGCGTTCAACGCCGTGCGCGGAAGAACTCACGCAGCATGCAGGCGGACTCTTCGGCCAGCAGGCCGCCGGCAACCTCGATGCGGTGATTGTGCCGTGCGTCCACAAGGGTATCGAACACGCTGCCGGCGGCTCCGGTCTTGGGGTCGGTGGCCGCGTAGACCACGCGGCCGACACGGGCGTGGATCATCGCCATCGCGCACATCGAACACGGCTCCAGCGTGACATACAGCGTGGCGCCAGACAGGCGGTGATTGGCGAGTTTTTCGCCGGCGGCGCGCAGCGCCATGACTTCGGCATGGGCGGTCGGGTCGTGCAGGGTGATGTTGCGATTCCAGCCCAGACCGACGATCTCCCCGCCTTGCACGAGCACCGCACCCACCGGCACTTCGTTCTCCGCATCACGGGCGTGGGCCGCCAATTGCAGCGCACGCCTCATGTACTGCACATCGGCAGCCGAGAATTCGCTCGAGGTTTCTGAAATTTCGTCAGTCATTTCAATGTATTGATGACTTTTCATGAGAAAGCCGGCAAATTGCCGGCCTTCCCATTGCGCACGCAAGTGGTTGATTTTCTATTCCCACTCGATCGTGGCCGGTGGCTTGCCGCTGATATCGTAGACTACGCGAGAAACACCTCGTAATTCATTGATAATTCGATTGGAAACCTTGCCGAGGAAGTCATAGGGCAAATGCGCCCAGTGCGCGGTCATGAAGTCGATGGTCTCCACGGCGCGCAACGCGATCACCCATTCGTAGGCTCGCGCATCGCCGACCACGCCCACCGACTTCACGGGAAGGAACACCGCAAACGCCTGGCTGGTCTTGTCGTAGAGGTCGGCCTTGCGCAGTTCATCGATGAAGATCGCATCGGCCTGGGCCAATAGCTCGGCATATTCGCGCTTTACCTCGCCGAGGATGCGCACGCCAAGACCCGGACCCGGGAACGGATGGCGATAGACCATGGCCCGCGGCAAGCCAAGCTCCACGCCGATGCGACGCACCTCGTCCTTGAACAGTTCGCGCAGCGGTTCGACCAGCTTCAGCTTCATGTGCGCCGGCAGGCCACCGACGTTGTGGTGGCTCTTGATGACGTGGGCCTTGCCGGTCTTGCTGCCGGCAGACTCGATCACGTCAGGGTAGATGGTGCCCTGCGCCAGCCATTTCACCTTGCTGCCATCCGCGGTGATCTTGCCCGACTCCTCGTCGAAGATCTCCACGAACAGGCCGCCGATGATCTTGCGCTTGGCTTCCGGATCGGCCGTGCCTTCGAGCGCCTTGAAGTAGCGGTCCGCGGCGTCGACGCGGATCACCTTGACGCCCATATGCTCGGCCATGGTGGCCATCACCTGGTCGCCTTCCTGCCAGCGCAGCAGGCCGGTATCGACGAACACGCAGGTCAGCCGGTCGCCGATTGCCTTGTGCAGCAGCGCGGCAACCACCGAGGAATCGACGCCACCGGACAGGCCCAGCAGCACGTGATCGTCGCCGACCTGCGCGCGTACACGGGCAATCTGGTCGTCGATGATGTTGGCCGCCGTCCACAGCATGGCGCAGCCGCAAATCTCGGTGATGAAACGCTTCAGGAGCGCACTGCCCTGCTTCGTGTGGGTCACCTCCGGGTGGAACTGCACGCCGTACCAGCGCTTGTCCTCGTTCTCCATCACCGCGACCGGGATGCGATCGGTGGTGCCGGTGACGACGAAACCCGGTGGCGCTTTCGACACGTGGTCGCCGTGGCTCATCCACACGTCGAGCTTGTGACTGTCGGCATGATCGCTGAGGCCATCGAACAGACGACTGACTGCGGCGATGTCCACCGTGGCATGGCCGAACTCGCGGGCATCAGCTGCTTCGGTGGCACCGCCGAGCTGGGCGGCCAGGGTCTGCATGCCGTAGCAGATGCCGAGAATCGGCAGGCCCGAATCGAATACTTGCTGCGGGGCTTTCGGCGCGCCGGCCAGCGTGGTCGATTCCGGACCACCGGACAGGATGATGCCCTTGGCGCCGAACGCGGCGATCTCGGCCGGGTCATGATCCCACGCCCATATTTCGCAGTACACGCCAAGCTCGCGTACCCGCCGCGCGATCAGTTGCGTGTACTGCGCGCCGAAGTCGAGGATCAGGATCTTGTCGGAATGGATGTTGGTCATTGCATGGCCGGGAATCGGGATTGGGGAATCGGGAATGGAACAGCCGGTTCGTTTCGTACCCGGCGCATATGGGAAAACCGGCAAGAGGGAGAGCCGCTTTCAACGATTCCCCATTCGCGATTCCCCATTCCCTGCACTCAGGAGTTCAGCCGATAGTTCGGCGCTTCCTTGGTGATCTGGATATCGTGCGGATGCGCTTCGGTGACGCCGGCGGAGGTCACCTTGACGAACTGTGCCTTGTTGCGCACATCGTCGATCGTGGCTGCGCCCAGATAACCCATCGACGCGCGCAGGCCGCCAATCAGCTGGTGGATGATGTTGCGCAGCGGGCCACGGTACGGCACGCGGCCTTCGATGCCCTCGGGCACCAGCTTGTCGGCGTCCGCCTCGTCCTGGAAGTAGCGATCCTTCGAGCCGAGCTGCATGGCACCGATCGAGCCCATGCCGCGATAGCTCTTGTAGGAGCGGCCCTGGAACAGCTCCACTTCGCCAGGTGATTCCTCGGTGCCGGCGAACATCGAGCCGAGCATTACCGTGGACGCGCCAGCGGCCAGTGCCTTGGGGATGTCGCCGGAATAGCGGATGCCGCCGTCGGCGATCAGCGGGATCTCGTCCTTCAGTGCGGTGGCGACCATGTCGATCGCGGTGATCTGCGGTACGCCGACACCGGCGACCACGCGGGTGGTGCAGATCGAGCCGGGGCCCACGCCCACCTTGACCGCGTCCACGCCCACGTCAAGCAGCGCGCGCGCCGCTTCGCCGGTGACAATGTTGCCGGCGATCACCTGCACCTGCGGATAGTGCTTCTTGACCCAGCCGGCGCGTTCGATCACGCCCTGCGAATGGCCATGTGCGGTGTCGACCACCAGCACGTCGACGCCGGCATCGACCAGCGCGGCGACGCGCTGCTCGGTGTCGCCGCCGACACCGACCGCGGCACCGACCAGCAAGGCTTCGTTGCGGTCTTTCGCCGAGTGCGGGTTGTCGCGCGCCTTCTGGATGTCCTTTACGGTGATCAGCCCGCGCAACTGGAACGCGTCGTTGACCACCAGGACTTTCTCGATGCGGTGCTTGTGCAGCAACAACAGCACGTCGTCCTGACTGGCGCCCTCATGCACGGTCACCAGCTTCTCCTGGCGGGTCATGATGTTGCGCACCGGGTCGTCGTGCTTGCGCTCGAAGCGCAGGTCGCGGCTGGTGACGATGCCTACCAGCTTGCTGCCGTCGACCACCGGTACGCCGGAGATGTTGTGCGCATGGGTCAGCCGCAGCACTTCGCGGATCGAGGTGTCCGGGCCCACCGTGATCGGGCTGCGGATCACGCCGGCTTCGAACTTCTTGACCAGGCGCACTTCGGCAGCCTGCTGCTCGGCGGTCATGTTCTTGTGGATGATGCCGATGCCGCCGTTTTGCGCCATGGTGATGGCGAGGCGGGCTTCGGTGACCGTGTCCATGGCAGCGGAGACGATCGGGATGTTCAGGCGCAGGCCGCGGGTGAACCGCGTTGAGGTATCCACGTCGCGCGGCAGCACGATGGAATGGCCCGGAACAAGGTAGACGTCGTCGTAGGTCAGGGCCTCGGCGAGGATACGCATGCGATAAAGTCCCGCTGCAAAGAGGGGATTATACGCGCCCTGCCGTGAGGCTCGCCAGCCATGCAGCTGAATACCGCGGCAACACCGGCGTAAACGGATGGGCTCATCCTCACGCAATTGGCATCAGGCAGAGCCGGCGGACAAGCGTCCGCCCCACTACAAGGCGCGAGCGTTCCCCTACGATCTCCGCGCTTCGGCTGCTTCCAGCGTGTTTTCCATGAGGGTGGCCACCGTCATCGGGCCTACCCCGCCGGGGACCGGCGTGATCCAGCTGGCACGTTCGGCGGCTGCGGCGAATTCGACGTCGCCGACCAGCCTGCCGTCATCAAGCCGATTGATGCCCACGTCGATCACCACCGCACCGGGCTTGATCCATTCACCCTTGACCAGTCCGGGCTTGCCCACCGCGACGATCACGATGTCGGCCTGACGGACGAAGCTCTCCAGGTCACGGGTAAAGCGATGGCAGGATGTGGTGGTGCAACCGGCGATCATCAGTTCCAGCACCAGTGGCCGTCCGACGTGGTTGGACACCCCTACCACCACCGCATGCTGGCCACGCACCGGACGATCGGTGTGGCCGAGCAGCGTCATCACGCCCCTGGGCGTGCACGGGCGCAGGCCGAAACGACGCAATGCGAGACGCCCCACGTTGATCGCCTGGAAACCATCGACGTCCTTGCCCGGATCGATCCGATCGACCAGCGCGTCCTCGTCGATATGTTCCGGCAGTGGCGACTGCACCAGGATGCCGTGCACGTCGGCGTCGGCGTTGAGCCGGTCGATCAGCGCCAGGAGTTCTTGCTGGGTCGTGTCTGCCGGCAGGTCGTAGCCGAACGAGCGAAAGCCGACTTGTTGGCAGGCCTTGCGCTTGTTGCGTACGTATACCGACGAGGCTGCGTCGTTGCCGACAAGCACCACCGCCAGCCCGGGAGCAGACAACCCTTGCGCCACCCGCTCGGCAACACGCAATCCCACCCGGGCCAGCAGTTCCTGTGCGATGCGTTTGCCGTCGAGGATGCGTGCGCTCATGTTGATGCCATGCCGAAGATTACCCATTATCGCGGCTCGGCATGATGTGTACAAACGATGGGCACGCATGAGCACGGACGATATCCCCCCGATCACGCTGGAACTGGCCGACGGTCGATTGCATCTGCGTCCCTGGCAGGATCGCGACGCGGTCGCCCTGTTCGATGCTGTCCGCGAGTCGATAACCGGGGTGGGTCTCTGGCTACCCTGGTGTCATGCCGATTACAGCCGGAACGATGCCGCCGCATGGATCGCGTACTGCCAAACTGGCTGGCTTTCGGGCGAACATTTTGCGTTTCCGGTGTTCGACGCGACCACGGGCGAACTGCTTGGCGGCGCCGGACTCAACCAGCGCAACCGGCTGCATCGCAGCGCCAATATGGGTTACTGGGTGCGCCAGTCACGCCAAGGGCAAGGCGTGGCCACAGCGGCGAGTCGGCTGGTGGCGGGTTTCGGTTTCCAGTGGCTGGGCCTGGCCAGGATCGAGATCGTCGTCCTGACTGACAACCGGCCAAGCCTGCGTACGGCCGAAAAAATCGGCGCCCGGTTCGAAGGCATCTCCCGTCACCGCTTGTGCGTGCGCGAACAACCCCACGATGCCGCGGTGTACGGGCTTGTGCCGGAAGACCTGCGCTGACTTGTTGCATGACGCAACCCGGCGATCGGTCGGTACTGCATCGTCATGCCGACAAGGCGAATCAACGCGTACGCTTGATCAGTTCGCTGACCCTTCGCCGCGCCTTCTGCTCCTGCTCCTTGGTCAACACTTTCTTTCGCCCGGCATAAGGGTTTTCGCCTTCGCGGAAGGCGATCCGGATCGGCGTGCCTTCGAGCTTGTAGCGCTTGCGGAAGAAGTTTTCGAGATAGCGTTGATAGGCCGGGGCAATATGTTTGGTGCGGGTGCCGTGTATGACGATGGTGGGTGGATTGCTGCCACCCGGATGCGCAAAACGCAGCTTCGGTGAATGACCATGCACCAGTGGCGGCTGGTAGCTTTCGTAGGCTTTCTCCAGCGTTTTGGTGAGATCCGACGACACCAGCACCTTGGTCGCCGAGGCATGTGCACGCACTACTGCACGCATCAGTTCACGCAGGCCCGAACCGTGCAACGCCGAAATATGCACCTGTTTGGCCCAGTCGACGAACACCAGCCGACGATCCAGTGCGCGCATGCATTCGTCGCGCTGGTATTGATCCAGGCCATCCCACTTGTTGATGGCGATCA
The DNA here is from genome assembly GCF_008329435.1 of Rhodanobacter sp. T12-5. Classification (GTDB taxonomy): domain Bacteria; phylum Pseudomonadota; class Gammaproteobacteria; order Xanthomonadales; family Rhodanobacteraceae; genus Rhodanobacter. Next base: position 72,637 of record NZ_NPKN01000010.1, on the reverse strand, counting down.
CCAGCGCCCTGCCCTCGTCCATCGCATAGCCGATCAGGGTGAGGTCCTGGTCGGCCAGGTTCTCGCGGGCGTCGATCATCACCACCACGACCTGGGCCGCGGCGATCGACTGCAGCGTCTTGATGACACTGAATTTCTCCACCGCCTCCTCCACCCGCGCCTTGCGACGGATGCCTGCGGTGTCGATCAGCGTGTAGCGCTTGCCATCGCGTTCCAGCGGAACCCGGATCGGGTCGCGGGTGGTACCGGCCACGTCGGAGACGATCAGCCGGTCCTCGCCCAGCAGGCGGTTGATCAAGGTCGATTTGCCCGCATTCGGACGGCCGACGATGGCAACGCGGATGCTGTCGCCCTCGCCTTCCGCCTCAGTCGCGCTTTCCTCGTCGGTCGGCAACAACGGCAGGATCATCCCGATCAGGTCGCCGGTGCCGCGATTGTGGGCGGCGGACAGCGGCAGGATCCGGCCGACGCCGAACGCCGAAAATTCAGCCAGCACCGCCTCTTCTTCCAGTCCGTCGGTCTTGTTGACCGCGGCGATGATGGTCTTGCCGCTGCGGCGAAGCTCGCCCAGGATGACGTAATCCTGCGGCAGCAACCCCTCGCGCGCATCGACCACGAACACCAGCACGTTGGCCTCGTCGATCGCCAGGCGAACCTGCCTGGCAGTCAGCACGTCCATGGCGTCCTCGACGCCGGACAAGCCTCCGGTGTCGACCACCACGAACGGCCTATCGCCACTGCGGCAGACGCCGTAGTGGCGATCGCGGGTAACGCCCGGCATGTCGGCCACCAAGGCGTCGCGGCTGCGGGTCAGTACATTGAAAAGGGTCGATTTACCGACATTCGGACGACCAACCAGCGCGACAACGGGCAGCATGATGAGGGCTTCGTTCCGGCGATCAGTGCGCGGACAGACGATAAGCGCCGATCCGGCCCTTGATGTCTTCCACGTAGACGGTATCGCCGACGACCAGCGGCTGGGCGCGAATCGCCTTCTTCGACAACCGTTCGCGTGCCGCCAGCGCGCCATCGCCGGTCTGCAGCCAGTGCACGTAGCCTTCCACGTCACCGACCACGACGTAATCCCCCTGTACGGCGGGGCTGGTCAACCAACGGTATTTCAGCGCCTCGTTCTTCCACATGTCGGCGCCGCCGCTCTTGTCGAACGCCCAGACCCGGGATTGATCGTCGACGCCGTAGATCGCGCTGCCATTGGACGCCACCGAGCCGAAACTCGAGAACGGATGCGCCCAGATTGGCCGTCCACTGGGACCATCGACGGCCACCAAATTGCCATGATAGGCGACGCCATAGAGCACGCTGCCATCAAGCAGAATGCTTCCGTCGACATCGTTCAGACGATCGATTTCGGTACGACCCTCGCCGCTGGAGAGCTTTTGCTCCCATAGCTTCGATCCATTGTCCATGCGCAAGGCAATGAGCTTGCCATCGTCGCTGCCGAGGAAAACCACGCCATTGGCGAGCAGCAGGCCACCGTTGCCGCGCAGACTGAGCAGTGGCACGGCGCTCTCGTCGTATACCCAGCGGCGCGCACCGGTGGCCGCGTCCAGGCCGTAAACGCGACCGTCCTCGGTACGAACCACCACCAGGCCACCGGCAATGGCCGGCGAGGCGAGAACCTCAGCATTCAATTCCACATCCCAGCGCGGGCTGCCGTCCTTCGCATTGACGCCGTAGACGTGACCGTCAAGGGTTCCTACGGCAAGCAGGTCGCCATCGACGGCAGGGCCACCGGCATACATGGCGTCCTTGCGCTTCTTGTCGCCCCAGCCGAACCAGCCGTGGGTTCTCGAACTTTTCGACCACAGGGTCTTGCCGTTGGTGGCATCGATCGCCACCAGTTTGCCGTCGGTGCTGTCGGCATAGAGCACGTTGTCGACAACCGTCGGGCGAAGGCGTGCGCCACTGTCGCCGGCACCGTCGCCCACGCTGGTGCGCCAAAGACGGGTCACCTGCACGGTAGGGGTGAAATCCTTGGCCAGCGGCGTCGGCGGCTGGACGTTTTCCTTCTTGAACGAATGACAGCCGGCAAGGGCCACCAGGGAGGTCAGCGTCGCCGTCAGCAAGACGCGTTTCATCATTTCAGGTTTCATGCACCCTGCTTCCCGGCCACGGCCAAATCATCGAGTTTCATCTGCAAGGCACCGCGCTGCGGCGCCTCCTCGCTCAAGACCGACAAGGCTGTCTGATAGGCCTTGCGTGCTTCGTCCGAACGCCCAAGCTTGACCAGCACATCGCCGCGGAGTTCCTGTGCCATGCCCTTGTAGCTGTCGGCGGGAATGCGATCGAGCGTAGCCAAGGCCGCCTTGCCGTTGTCGCGAGCCAGTTCCACCTGGGCGATGCGCAGCAGGGTCAACGACTTCAGGGCCGGATCGGCCGCGTGGCTTTCGGCCCATTCCAGCGACGTCTCGGCCTTGTCCAACTGCTTGGCGCGTACTTGCTGGACAGCTTGATCGCTGACGGCAAACATCGTGAACGGCGATTTGGCGTAATCCTTCTTCAACTGATCGGTCAGCTTCGAGGCGGCATCCGGCTTGCTGGAAGCCAATGCGGTCTGCACCTGCTGATAGAGCTCGGATGCTTCGCTTTCATGTCGGGCCTGATGCGCGCGCCATTGCTGCCAACCGAAGATGCCCACCAGGCCGATGGCGATTCCAACGACGATCGACAGACCGTTTTCGCGCAGCCATTTCTGAACCAGTTCGCTCTGTTCGTAGTTGTCGTATTCTTCGAATGCCATGCAATAACCCTTCAAAAGGCCGCACACCCACAGGCGCGTGCACAAGCCAACGCGGTAAACAAAAGGAGAAGCCGATTACATCCGGCCGATCACGTCCGCTGGTTGCCGAGCGGACAATGGGCAAGCATAACCGAAATGGCAGGTTCGAGCGGCGTGGCGCCGCTGTCAAAGGCTGGCCGCGGAGACCTTGCCATCCTGCATCTGCACGCGGAAATGCGCGACATTGGCGTGCCGGAAGTCTTCCAGTTCGATCGGCTGGCCATCGATGCTGACCTGCGCACCATTGGCATTGCCGATACGCACATCCAGCGGCTGATCGCTGTGATAGACCTTGTTGCTGCCGGCAGGCAGCAGGCCGTATTCCAGGCGTGTGCCGTCGTGATCGAGGATCTCGACCCAGCTGGCAGCCGTCAGGTTGAGGCCCAGGCTGTGGTCGTCACCGGACCGGGCCGCCGAGGCGGCAGCGACCGCAGGCTTGGCAGCCGACAGGCCGCCATCCAGATTCGGAAACGGCGCCATCGAGGCCATCAATGGCTGTTCCTGATCCGGGACCTGTACCGGGGCAACTTGCGGCGGCACCAAAGACGCCACCTTGCTGGTCAAAACGGAGGAGGCCGTTGCCGCATCGTTGCTTGTCGACGCGTCAACCTGCGCTACCGGAGCGGCATCCAGTGGGGCGAGATGGCTGAGATCCCGATCCAGCGTTCCGCGAACACCCAGCCAGATCATCGGGACCACGATCACCGCGGTCAGCACCACATAGGTGGCTGCAGTGGCATAGCGATCCAGCAGAAAGCGTGAATGCGAGATGCCGCCTGTCGCCACCAGCGGTGATTCGATCTGCCTGATGCGATCGAGCTCCACCTGGATCGAGGCCTCATTGATGCCCAGGTAACGCCCGTATTTGCCGATATAGCTGCCGAGGTAGATCTTCGAGTCGATGCCGTCGTACTGGTCGCGCTCCAGTTGGCGCAATACGCGGGCCGGCAATTTCAGGGTGTGCCCGCAGGTTTCCAGGTCCAGTCCACGGGCTTCACGTGCCGCATGCAGTCGACTGCCGAAACTCACACCGTGGGGTGCTGTGGACGGACCGTCGATGTCGAGCAAATGGACGCCGGATTCGCTCGAAATCTGCTCAGGCGGCTGGGGCTGCATGGAAGTCATGGGCTGGCGGCAGTGTCAAGAGCGTGCGCCTGCTCCGAATCCGGGAACTGGGCTTGCAATCGCTTGGTGTAAGCAAGGGCACCTTCCGGGTTGCCCAGACTGGTTTCTATATCGTGGCCGAGCTTGAGCGATGCGGCAGTCGGCTTGCCCAGCGCATCGAATCGCTGGATGAAAGCCCTGGCGCGAAACACATCCTTATTCAGATAGAGCGCATTGGCAAGCTGAAAGAGTGCCTCCGCGTTATTCGGATTACGCGCGATAGCGTCACGAAAACTCGTTTCGGCGCCGGCCACGTCCTTGCCACGCAGCTGGCATACGCCGGCATTCGTCAGGGCGACATCCGGGGTCGGATAAAATGGATCGGCCACCGCCTTGCGGAAATACGTCTGCGCCTCGGCAAACTTGCCGACGGAACAGAGAAACTGGCCGAGATTGTTGTTCGGCGAACCCTTGGTCGGCTCGAGCTCGACAGCCTTGCGGTAGTGCAGCTCGGCGTCGGCCGGACGGTTGATCTTCTCGTACACCACGGCCATCACGGTGTGCGCGGGCGCATAGTCAGGGTCGAATTTCAGCGCCGTGGTCAATTTTTGCAATGCCGTCTGCAAGTCGCCATTGGCCAGATAATGCTGGGCCAGCTCGGTATGGATGCGCGCGGCATCCACAGCCTGCTCGGCCTTGCTGGTCTGCGGCATGCTCTTGCCAAGTGCGCTGCTGTTGGTTTGCGTAGTGACGCAACCGGCCAGCGGCAGCCACAGGCTGAAGATCAGTATCCGGTCAAAGCGCATGCACTGCCCCCTCGTCCTGACGTTTGCGCAAGTCGGCACTGCGTCGGGTGCGATCGGTGACTTGCCCGGCCAACTGGCCGCAAGCCGCATCGATGTCGTCGCCGCGCGTACGCCGCAGCATGGTCAATACACCGGCATTCAGCAACTGCGTCTGGAAGTCGCGGATGTCATTCGCGTCTGAGCGCTCGTAGCGGGTGCCGGGAAATGGATTGAACGGAATCAGATTGACCTTGCAGGTCGGCAGCTTGCGCATCAGCTTGATCAGCTGGCGGGCGTGCTCGGGCCGGTCGTTGATGCCCTTCATCAAGGTGTATTCGAAGGTGATCGAGGTGCGCGGCTTGCGCGCGACCCAGCGCTGGCAGGCCGCCAGCAGCTCGGCGATCGGATAGCGCTTGTTGATCGGCACCAACTCGGTGCGCAGTTCGTCGTTGGCCGCATGCAGCGATACTGCCAGCGACACGTCGATGGCGTCGGACAACTGATCGATCAGCGGCACCATGCCGGCGGTGGACAGGGTGACGCGCTTGGCGGCCAGGCCGAAGCCGAGGTCGTCACGCATCAGTTTCATCGCACGCACCACGTTCTCGAAATTGGCCAGCGGTTCGCCCATCCCCATCATCACCACATTGGTGATGCGGCGGTTCTGGTGGGTGACGTTGCCCAGATGCTTCGCCGCCACCCACACCTGGCCGATGATTTCGGCGGTGGACAGGTTGCGGTTGAAGCCCTGCGCGCCAGTCGAGCAGAAACTGCAGTTCAGCGCGCAACCGATCTGCGAGGACACGCACAAGGTACCGCGGGTCGGTTCGGGGATGTACACCGTCTCGATCGCGTTGCCGCTGTCCATGCCCAGCAGCCACTTGTGGGTGCCGTCGGTGGCGGCCTTGTCCAGCAAGGTCTTCGGCGCGCCGATGTAGCAAACCTCGGTGAGCTTGGCGCGCAGCGCCTTGCCCACGTCGGTCATGTTTTCGAAGTTGTCTTCCAGGTCGTGGTAGATCCACTTCATCACCTGCTCGGCGCGATACGGCTTCTCGCCGATCTGCGTGAAGAAATCACGCAAACCCTGGCGATCGAAATCGAGCAGATTGACCTTGGCAGGAGGATTCACAACGACCTGGTTCACAACGCATGCCTCACAACTATTGAATCGCTCAGCGCGACAACACGTCCGTCGCAGCGAAGAAATACGAAATCTCCACCTTGGCGGTATCGACCGCATCGGAGCCATGTACGGCATTGGCGTCGATGGAATCGGCAAAGTCGGCGCGGATCGTGCCCGGTGCGGCTTCCTTCGGATTGGTGGCGCCCATCAGATCGCGATGAGCCAACACGGCGTTCTCACCCTCGAGCGCGGTGATCATGACCGGACCGGAGATCATGAAGTCGACCAGCGCCTTGAAGAACGGACGCTCGCGGTGCACCGCGTAGAAGCCTTCGGCTTCCTTGCGCGACAGCTGCTTCATCTTGGCGGCGACGATCTTGAGGCCGGCCTTTTCGAAGCGTGCGTAGATTTCACCGATGACGTTCTTGGCAACGGCGTCGGGCTTGATGATGGAAAGGGTGCGCTCCAGCGCCATACGGGTCTGCTCCGGGAAAACCGATTAAGGAAAGGATGATGGCCGGCTCGGGCCGGCAGATGAACTAAACCTCACAGGGAATGAGGCTTTAGCTCACGAAAGTTTGACAGATTCTAACTCATACGCAAGTCGCCCGATGTTTGCAACTGTCGATTGTTTGACGGGCGCAAAGCTGTCCGCGTATGCTCAAACGATCGTTTGAACTTCCTTCCGCCGATGGATGCCCGCCCGTGAACAGCTCCGGCTCAACCAAGGAACGGATACTCGGCGCCGCCGAAGTCCTGTTTGCCCAACGCGGCTTCGACGGCGCTTCGCTGCGCCAACTGACTGCGGCTGCAGGGGTCAATCTGGCGGCGGTCAATTACCACTTCGGTTCAAAGGAAAAGCTGGTCGAAGAAGTATTCAGGCGCCGCCTGGACGCGCTGAACGCCAGCCGACTGAAGGCGCTGGCCAAAGTCTCCGGCGCCGCGGGCACCACCCTGGAAGACGTGCTGGAAGCTTACATCCGCCCCGCGCTGGAGTTGTCGCACGACGACAACGGTTCGTTGTTCATGCGCGTGCTGGCGCGGGCATTCGCCGAGCATGACGACACCCTGCGCCAGTTCCTTTCCGAGAATTACGGCCACGTCATGCGCCAGTTCACCGCCGAGTTCGCCCGCCTGCTGCCCCAGCTGGACAAGCCCGAACTGTATTGGCGGATCGACCTGGTCACCGGCGCGCTGACCCATGCCATGTCCGGCTTCGGCATGATCCAGCGCAAGAGCGAAGTCAGCGAACAGGTTCACCGCGAGCAGATCGCGCAACACCTGATCCGTTTCGCCGTCGCCGGGCTCAGCCACCCTTGAGTCACCTGCCCCACCCTCTTTTGCATCCCCGGAGAAGCCAATGACCGCTGCATCCTCATCCACATCGGCACTACGTATCCGCAAGGCCGCCGTGCTGGGCGCCGGTGTCATGGGCGCGCAGATCGCCGCGCACCTGACCAACGCCGGCGTCGAAACCGTGCTGTTCGACCTGCCCGCGAAAGAAGGCCCGAAAAGCGGTATCGCGCTGAAAGCCATCGCCAACCTGTCCAAGCTGTCGCCTGCCCCGCTGGCCGACAAGAGCCTTGCCGCCGCGATCATTCCGGCCAACTACGACGACGATCTCGACCATCTGAAGGATGTCGACCTGGTCATCGAGGCGATCGCCGAGCGAATGGACTGGAAGCTCGACCTCTACAGGAAAATCGCCGGCCACCTGTCGGAGACCGCGATCATCGCCTCCAACACCTCCGGCTTGTCGATCAACGCCCTGGCCGAGGCGCTGCCGGAAGAAATGCGCCATCGCTTCTCAGGCGTGCACTTCTTCAACCCGCCGCGCTACATGCACCTGGTCGAGCTGATCCCGACCCGGCTCACCGACAAAAACGTGCTGGACGGCCTCGAAGCCTTCCTCGTCACCGCCGTCGGCAAGGGCGTGGTGATCGCCCGCGACACGCCAAATTTCATCGGCAACCGCATCGGCGTGTTCTCGATGCTGGCCACCATGCATCACACCGAGCAGTTCAAGCTCGGCTTCGACACCGTGGACGCACTGACCGGTCCGGCTGTCGGCCGCCCGAAAAGTGCGACCTACCGCACCGCCGACGTGGTCGGCCTGGACACCATGGCCCACGTCATCAAGACCATGGCCGACACCCTGCCTGACGATCCGTGGCACGCATACTTCAAGGCGCCGGTGTGGCTGGCCGGGCTCATTGAAAAGGGCGCACTGGGCCAGAAGAACGGCGCCGGCTTCTACAAGAAGGCTGGCAAGGACATCGTGGTGCTGGACGTGGCGAAGCAGGACTATCGCCCGTCCGAGCAGAAGCCGTCGGATGAAGTCGCCGCGATCCTGGCGATCAAGGATCCGGCCGAGAAGTTCGGCAAGCTGCGCGCATCAAACGATCCGCAGGCGCAGTTCCTGTGGGCCACCTTCCGCGACCTGTTCCACTACACCGCCTACCACTTGGCCGACATCGCCGACACCGCCCGCGACGTCGACTTCGCGATCCGCTGGGGCTACGGCTGGAAACTCGGCCCGTTCGAAACCTGGCAAGCCGCGGGCTGGCAACAGGTGGCCGGCTGGATCAACGAAGACATTGTCGCTGGCAAGGCGATGAGCAAGGCCCCGCTGCCGGCATGGGTCACCGACGGCCGTAAAGGCGTCCATTCGAAAGACGGCTCGTACTCCGCCAGCGCCCATGCCGACAAGCCCCGCTCCCAGCATCCGGTGTACAAGCGCCAGTTGTTCCCCGATCCGATCCTCGGCGAGAAGTTCGACCAGGGCACCACCGTCTGGGAAAACGACGGCGTGCGCCTGTGGACGCTGGGCGACGACGGCATCGGCATCCTCTCGTTCAAGACCAAGATGCATACGGTCAACGATCACGTGCTCGACGGCATCCAGCACGCGATCGGCGTCGCCGAAGAGAAGTTGAAGGCGGTAGTGATCTGGCAGACCAGCGAACCGTTCTCCGCCGGCGCCGACCTCAAGGGCGCACTGGGTCTGCTGAAGGACGGCAAGTTCGACGACTTCGAGAAGATGGTCGCCAACTTCCAGCGCACCAGCATGCGCATCAAGCATTCGCTGGTGCCGGTGGTCTCTGCCGTGCGTGGCCTCGCCCTCGGCGGCGGCTGCGAATTCCAGATGCACTCCGCCCGGACGGTTGCCGCGCTCGAGAGCTATCTCGGCCTGGTCGAAGCCGGCGTCGGCTTGCTGCCGGCCGGCGGCGGCCTGCACGAACTGGCCGTGCGCGCGGCGAAAGCCAACCCGAACGACCCATTCGAGGAACTGAAGAAGGTATTCGAGACCGTGGCAATGGCCAAGGTTTCGCCCAGCGCGATCGAAGCGAAGAACATGGGCCTGCTGCGCGACAGCGACGTGGTCGTGTTCAATACCTACGAACTGCTCTACGTCGCCAAGCAGGTGGCCAACGCACTGGCCGAAACCGGCTACCGCCCGCCGCTGTACCAGCGCGCCATTCCGGTCGCCGGCGACGTCGGCACCGCCACATTCAAAGCCTCGCTGGCCAACCTTCAGGCCGGTTACTTCGCTTCCGAACACGACGTGGAGATCGCCAGGCGCATCGCCGACACCTTGTGCGGCGGCGTCATCGAACGTGGCTCGACCGTTGACGAGGAATGGCTGCTGGCGCTGGAACGCAAGCACTTCGTGGAGCTGGCCAAAACCGAGAAGACCCAGGCCCGCATCGCCCACACCATGACTACCGGCAAGCCGCTCAGGAACTGATCCGCGCCCTGCTCCCAATTTTCAGAGACAACCCGACTCCCTACGCGGCGTCATTCCCGCGAAAGCGGGTATGACGACCGAAGAGATGGCAGGTTGCTCCATTAAGGATTGAAGACCATGACCAAGCAAGTGCAAGACGCCTACATCGTCGCCGCCACCCGCACCCCGGTCGGCAAGGCCCCGCGCGGCGTGTTCCGCTACACCCGCCCGGACGACATGCTCGCCCACGTGATCCGCGCCGTGATGGCGCAGGCGCCCGGCATCGACCCGCACCAGATCGGCGACGTCATCATCGGCTGCGCCATGCCCGAGGCCGAGCAAGGCATGAACGTGGCGCGCATCGGCCTGCTGCTGGCCGGCCTGCCGCACACCGTGCCCGGCGTCACCGTCAACCGCTTCTGCTCCTCCGGCCTGCAGTCGGTGGCGATGGCCGCCGACCGCATCCGCCTGGGCCTGGACGACCTGATGCTTGCCGGCGGCACCGAGAGCATGAGCATGGTGCCCATGATGGGCCACAAGATCGCGATGAACCCGGCCATCTTCAACGATGAGAACATCGGCATCGCCTACGGCATGGGCATCACCGCCGAGAACGTGGCGAAGAAGTGGAAAATCAGCCGCGAGCAGCAGGACGCGTTCTCGGTGGAAAGCCACCGCCGCGCACTGGCCGCCCAGGCCGCCGGCGAATTCAACGACGAGATCAGCCCGTTCGCATTGGACGACCACTACCCCAACCTCGCCACCCGCCAGATCGTCACCGACAGCCGCAACATCACCGCCGACGAAGGCCCGCGCGCCGGCACCACGCTGGAAGTGCTGGGCAAGCTGAAGACCGTGTTCCGCAACGGCCAGTTCGGCGGCACCGTCACCGCCGGCAACTCCAGCCAGATGTCCGACGGCGCCGGTGCCGTGCTGCTCGCCAGCGAAAAAGCCATCAAGGAATACAACCTTCAGCCGTTGGCCCGCTTCGTCGGCTTCTCCGTCGCCGGCGTACCGCCGGAAGTGATGGGCATCGGCCCGAGGGAAGCCATCCCGAAAGCCCTCAAGCAGACCGGCATCAGCCAGGATCAGCTCGACTGGATCGAACTCAACGAAGCCTTCGCCGCCCAGGCCCTCGCCGTGATGGGTGACCTCAAACTCGACCCGAGCAAGGTCAACCCGCTTGGCGGCGCGATTGCGCTTGGCCACCCGCTCGGTGCGACCGGCGCGGTGCGCATCGCCACGCTGGTGCACGGCATGCGCCGGCGCAAGCAGAAGTACGGCATGGTGACAATGTGCATCGGCACCGGCATGGGCGCGGCGGGCGTTTTCGAGGCGCTCTGAGGATCACCTCACGCACGTCGAGCATCCACTCATGTGAAACAAAGACGGCGGCGCCGCATCGGCGTCGCCGTTTTTTCATGATCGCCTGGCCAGGAACCGATGACGTGGCGGTGGCAATTGCGTCGACGATGCTTACCGGGCCGTCGGGTTGGTGGTCTCCACTCTGAATTCCCTCACGGTGATCACCGTGCCTTTCGCCGGCCTGCCGCTGCCATCGACACGAACGAAGGAGATGGTCAGCCTGTCGAGGTTTCCGGGCGCGATCCGCGCCAGCGCATCGGTGGCCGGGTAAGCAATCCGGACACCGTCGCTGGCTTTGGCCATGGGCATGCCACTCATCGCCATGTGATTCAACATGCCGGTGATCTCGAACGACCCCACAGTGCCCAGCAGGTACTTCGTTTCGGGCTGGGACGTCCCCGCCTGCGCGGGAAGGTTGATATAGATCTTGTAGAAATAACCGCCCTTCTTGCCGAGTTCGGTCAAGCGGACACCATCCAGCACGACCTGCAGGGAATTGTCGATCGGGGCTTGCACCTTCGTGGCGGCCTGTTTGAGCAGCAACGAGCGGACCTGGTTGCGATCCGTCACACCAAGGGGTACAGCGACGCTGACCGACTTCTCATCCAGCGCCAGCCGTTGCCCACCTCCCAGGGATACGGCAAGCGCACCCTGCGGCGTGGACGAAAGCGCCTGCAGGGTGATCGCCGCTGGCTGCGGCGGAACCGATATCACGGGCAGAGCCATTGGCATGGTCTCGTTGTCGTATTGGTAGCGCAGGACTGAGTCCGAGATTGTCCAGACGCGCTTTATGGTCGGAACCCCGGGGCCGTAGTTGAAAGATCCCGCCCAATAGGGGTCCGTCGAAGGGGGCATGGTTCGCCCACCGCCAGCATTGCACCACGCAGCCCACAGACGGTCGATGTTGCCATGGTGAACCCAGAAGATCGGGTCTCTCGGGGAAACCGTGACAGCCCCCATCGCACCGCCTATAAGATTGTGCACCGGATTGTGGGGCAAGGTCTCCAAGGTCGTCTCGAAGGCATTGGTCAGGCCGCGTTGAAAATTGGTGACCGTGGGAGCAAACGGATCGAGGCTGAGCGCATTGGTCACGTCCGTGTTTTGACGATTGGCGATGTAGAGCGGTGATGTGGTATCGGTGAATTCGATCGGCATCACCGGATTGGTGTAGTAGTCCCAATAGGGAATTACCAAATCAGGGTTTCCCGACACTGCTCGCACTTGCGCTTCGAACCGAAACAGAAAGCCGCGATGCCAGGCCAGAAAATATGCGACGCGATGCGGGCAGAAATCCTTGTGGACATTCACCCAGTAATTCCAGCTATTCGGATCGGATGCATTGGTATTGGCCTTCATGGCACTTATCGCAGCAAGGTAGTCCTGAAACATCGGCATCGCGCAGAAAGTGGACCATTCAGGCCGGTAGCGCAGCGCCCCAGTGGCGCCGAGAGACACGCGTGGCAAGAGTGGAACCAGCGCTGCTGTGAGCGATGACTGCAGAAAACGCCTTCGGGAAATCATGTTTTTCTCCATCTTCGAATTTCGCCAAGCCGACAGCACCGTGAAAATCAAACGCCCGCAGAGAGCCTCAGGCCGGCCATGTGAGGAGTCTGTGATCCGAATGGCGCGTGCCGAGTTGCGCAGCTCTTTGCTGCGCAAACCGGCACACACGTGCAACGCTGATTGAACGACCGCATCTGCGGCAACGCCCCGATTGTCCTGGCGCGTCACCCCTCGTCGCGGGCGCGGCCGCTTCACGCCTTGGCTATCTTTCTACTGCTAGGTTTTTGCCCCGTCATCATCCAAACGGATGACGCGAAGAACGGAATGGCCGCGGAGGGTCGCCCTTGGACCGCCGGCGCAGCACGCAGTTGATCGATGCCCTCTACGGCATGGATTTGCGTGCGCCGGATTGGACCCCTTTCCTTGCGCTCATCGCGCAGGTGTTTCGCTCCCATGTCGTTTCGGTGCAAATCCACGATCACGCCCACAGGCACGGGCGACTGATGACTGCCATCGGCCTGCCACCCAGGTTGATGGCACTCCATCCCACGCTGTCCTACGAGCACCCCTGGTTCGAGCGCGGCGCCAGCAGGTTGCTGCTGGAGGGGATTGCCGACGACCGCGGGCTGATGGGCGAGCCCGAACTGAGGGACACCCGCTACTACGCCGAGTTCATGCACGACGCAGGCATCGGCCATGGCATGGCGCTGTGCATGCATGCGCAAGGGCCGAACGATCTCGCGCTGCTCACCATCAACCGGGATTGGCAAACCGGGTATTACGACGAACACGAGTGCGAGCTGGCGCGATCGCTATTGCCGCATCTCTGCAACGCCTACGCGCTGCAACAGCGCCTTGGCTGGCTGCATCATGAAAGCCGGAACTTCCACGCCGCGCTGGATCAATTGACCGATGGCGTGTTGCTGCTCAATGCCGAAGGGCAATTGCAGTTCTGCAACAGCACGGCCCTGCAGATGGAAGCCGACCGCCTGTTCGCACGCCGCCCCGACGGTCGCCTGCACCTGTATTGGCCGGCGGACGAACAACGACTGCGACGAACCCTCCCCCAGCTTTGCGCCAACATTGAGAGCCGGCCGCTCATCCAGCAATTGCACGGCCCCGACGGCGTGCTCGCCGGTACGCTGAAGTTCTGCCCCGCCGGCATGGTGGCGGGCACGCACTGGTCGCAATACGACACGCGCGTGATTGCTTTCGTCAAGACCGTGGCCTCGGGCAGCACCGCATCGCTCGGCGAAGAGTTGCAGCGCCAATGGGGCTTTACCAGCGCCGAGGCGCAACTGGCGCAATGGCTGATGCAGGGAATGTCACTTTCCCAGGCCGCCGAGCAAGGCGGCGTCACCATCAACACCGTGCGTACCCAGCTGCGATCGCTCTTCGACAAGACGCAGACCCGACGGCAGGCCGAGCTTATGCGGGTGCTGCTGCGGCTCTCGCCTGCGTAAGAATGATTCGCCTGTAGCGGCGACCGGCGGACGAGGACAAAGGAGATCGGCGCCGTATCACTACGACAACGTACTTCTTGCCAGGCATTGCGGTGAAGGCGAAGCTCGATGATCCGCTCTCCCTTGTACGCGCCGAACGCATCAGCCGGCCCAGCATCTCGCCACCGCGCGGGCTGCGGCGGAGCCGAGCATGAGCGCGCAGCAAGACGAAGATCGCGCCAAAGAATCCTCTCGCCGCCCGGCCGGTGCGGCCAACGGCTTCTCGCTGTCGGGCGACGAACAGGGCGAAGTCGAGGAGAAGCGGCAACCACGCGCCGCGGTGTTGCATGAGGTGATCCGCCGTGAAGGCGAGCAGGAGCTCAGCCGAGGCTTCGCCGCGTTGAGCCTGTCCGCGCTCGCGGCTGGCCTGTCAATGGGTTTTTCCATGCTGGCGCGCGGTCTGCTGCACCGCCATCTCGCCGGCATGCCGGGCGCATTCCTGCTGGAAAGCCTGGGTTATCCGTTCGGCTTCGTCGTGGTCATCCTGGCGCGGCAGCAACTATTCACCGAAATAACCATGATCGCCGTGCTGCCCGTCATGACTGATCCGCGCCTGCGCGCCCTCGGCCGATTGCTGCGCATGTGGGCCATCGTGTTCGCAGGCAATCTTGTCGGGGTCGCCCTGTTCGCGTGGGGCGTCCTGCATCTGGACCAGTTCGACGAGGAGAACCAGAACGCCTTCCTCGCGATCGGTCGCGAACTGATGCACAACACACCTTCGCAGATGTTCACCAAGGGCATTCTCGCCGGCTGGCTGATTGCCATCATGGTATGGCTGCTGCCCGCTGCCGAAGGCAGCAAGATCCTCGCGATCACCCTGGTGACATACCTCATCGCGCTGGGCGGCTTCACCCACATCGTCGTCGGCTCGGTTGAAACGCTGTACCTGGTGTTCGCCGGAGAATTGGCTTTCGGCGATTAGGTTACCGCCTTCGCGCTGCCCACTCTCGCCGGCAACATCGTCGGCGGCAGCTTGATCTACGCCCTGATCAGCCACGCCCAGGTGCGCAGCGACACGGAGTAGCCGGTGCGAACTGCCTACTCATTCTTTACACAAATGAGGGATCACAATACCGACAACCGGCACTCATCCGTGAACGTTTAGTGACCTTGCCGAAACCCAAATCAGCGCGCGCGGCTCTGAATCGCATAACGCGGACCACACGCGACATTCTCGGACTTGCGTTTGACGAGAGGCTGTCGCGTTCGTACTGGCCGGAGGCGCCGCGAAAAAGCAGGCCGAGGATAGTCGTCGAGCTGATCTGGTGGTTGATCCGTACCGGCGAGGCCAACAACTTCTATTACGCCTACGGGCTGGACCTCAAATCCGCGCGCCGCCGTGACCTGATGTCGTATCGGCGGTTTCAGTGGATGCGAAACCGCTGCAACCTGCGCGTGGACGGGGCGACTTACAACTATGTCTGCTTGCTGCGGGACAAGTTCGTTTTCGGCCAGTTCGCGTCGAGCCTTGGCATACCGACGCCGAAAAACCTCGCCCTGCTGGATCGGGAAAGCATTACATGGCTCGATCGCGACGAAATCGTTCCGCTGGAAGCCCTCGCCGAAGCCGACGCGCCTGGTCTCGATGGCTTCTGCAAGCCGCTGGCCGGCATGCAGGGCACCGACGTGTTTCCGTTGCGGATCGATCGGGGCCGACTTTTTGTCGCGGACACGCCGGTGTCGCTGGACGAGCTGCGCAGGCGCCTGAGAGGACGGTGCCTGTTCCAGCAGCGCATCGACCAACATCCGCTGATGAGCCAGTTGAACGCCAGTTCCGTGAATACCATGCGGTTGATTTCATTCTGCAGCGACGGTGAGGCCGCCGTGTTGCATGGCGTTTTGCGTATCGGCGTGCCACCCGGCAATGTCGACAACTGGGCTGCCGGCGGACTGATCGTCAGCATCGATCTCGAGCGTGGAAAATTGCGCGGCGACGGGTTTTTCAAACCTGGCACGGGCGCGCGCACTCCGGTTCATCCGGTCAGCGGCACCCGCTTCGACGGGTTCGAGTTGCCACGATTCGCGGCAGCGATCGCCATGGTCAAGCGAGTGCACGAATACCTTCCGCACATCCATTCGATCGGTTGGGATGTCGCCATCTCCACCGATGGCCCAGTCATCGTCGAGGGCAACGATGACTGGGACGCCGGCTGTCTGATGGTTCTCGAACAGGGTTTCAGACAGCATTTTATGGAGCTGTGTGGCAGGCGCGATTCGAAACGCGTCCGTTGAAGACCGAGCTCAGTGCTGCGGCACTCTCGCCGTCGGCTCGGATGCCTTGCCGTGTAGCCGCGGCCATGGGCAAAGCATCGGCACCTCACGTTGATAACGCTGGTAGTCGCAGCCGTGCGCGGCGATCAGGTCGCGCTCCTCGAGGAACTTCACCGCGATCAGGATGTAGCCCGTGGTGGCCACGGCAAACAGCAGATGACCGACGCTCATGTGCGGAATGGCCCAGAACGCGATGAGGAAACCGAGCATCAGCGGATGCCGCACGACGCGGTAGAAGAAATGCTGTTTGAACGGCAGCGGCGTGCAGGATTGTCCGCGTGCGTACAGCCAGACCTGACGCAGGCCGAACAGATCGAAATGATTGATGACGAAGGTGCCCGTGAGCACCAGCAACCAGCCGAAAGCGAACAGTGCGTACAGCGCCATGGAGCCCCAGCCGGGCTCCGCCTGCCAGACCGTGCCCGGCAACGGCCGCCACTGCCAGAACAGTAGGATCAGCGCCAGGCTGGACAGCAGTACGTAGGTACTGCGCTCGATCGCCGGGGACAGCCTTCGCGTCAGCCATGCCTTGAAGCCCTGACGGGCCATGCCGCTGTGCTGCACGGCGAAAAGTCCTAGCAGCACCACGTCGATGACCCATGTCGCGAGCGAGGCCGGCCCGCCCGGCGGTGGCTGATCCAGGGTCCGGGGTACCAGAAAATCGCCCACGAAAGCGATGGCGTAGAGAAACGTCAGCAAGAACACGACGTAGCAGAGCACGCCGTAGCAGAGGGTCAGCAAGGCACGCATGATCGGTCATCTCCGTCAGGGTAAAGGGAAGCTCTACCGGCACGCGTCACAGCGCCGACAAAAAAGCCACAAGGTCGCGTTTCTGCTGACCGCTCATGTGGATGTTGAAGCGGGTGTTGTAGAAGTCGACCACGTCGCCCAGGGTGGCCGCCGAACCGTTGTGGAAATACGGTGCGCGCGCGGCCAGGCCACGCAGGATCGGGCCCTTGAACTTGCCGATGTCGGCCCATTTGCCCGTGATCATGGCCAAGCCCGGATCGGTGGTTTGCACCGACTTGCCGGTGATCTGGTTGGTCAGTGTGTAGAGCGGCATGTCCGGGGTACGCCGGCTGGCGTCGGCGACGCCGATGTTGACCGGCAGCGCCATCGAGTGGTTGCCGATGTTGGGCGAGTTGTGACAGCTGCTGCAGCTGCCGTGGATCACCGGCATGCCGGTGACGTCGTTGAGCCCGGCCACACCGCGGATGGCGATCGGCATCGAATTGAACAACTGCTCGCCGCGGGCGATGGCGGCACGTGCAAGGCCGCGCGGGTCACGGCGGAACTGCGCGGTGGGATCGTTCCAGTCGTCGAACAGGCGCATCGCCTTCTCGTCGAACGCGTCGCCGGTGGGGTCGTTGCCGAGGGTGTCGTTGATGCCGACCCAGAAGCGTTGCTGGGCGAGGATGTTGGCACCGCCCATCGCGTTGTCGCTGTTGAGCTGGCCCGCGCCGTTGTCGTCGACCTGTGCGGTAACCATGTGCATTTCAAAATCGACGATCTGCGCGATGACCGCGTCGCTGGGCGCAGCGGCCGCCTGTTCGTGGCCAAGGATGGCATGGCGGGCCTGCGAGGCGAGGCTGACCCGCAGGTTTTCCAGATCGATGCCGGCATCCATCGGCGGCTTGAACGGCGAGAAGGTTTCGCGACCGTCCCACATCACGGCGGTGAGCCAGATCAGGTTGGTCGCCGGCAGCGGCCGGCGGAACAGCGACAGCTCGCGCGCGCTGGCGTAGCCGTAGGGATCGTCCACTTTGGTCAGGCGAAATTCGGCGTTCGCCGGCATCGGCATGCCGACGCGTATCAGTCCGCGGCTGAGCAGCATGGCGTAGGCGCTGCGGCGGGCGTAGACATTGGACACATCGGCCACTGGCGACACGGCGCCATCGACCAGGGAAAAAATGGGATCGGTGCCGTTGGTCCTGGCGAAACGCTGGCGCAGTTCGTCGGGCGAGACCGTCCAGCCTTGCGCCTGGCGGTGGCAGGAGTCGCACGAGCGGCCGTTGCTGCCGAAGCTCTGGAAGAAGGGATTGGCGCTGTCGATGCGGCCGCTGGGCGTGCTGGTTTGCAGCCAGCCGGAGGGGTCGGCAGTGGTCAACGGGCTGGCATGCGAGAGCTGGCGATCAGGCTGCTGTGCGTGTGTGGCGCCGACGCCCACCAGCAGCAAGGTCACGAGGGTGGCTGCCAATCGCTGGCGTGTGGTGAATCGGAAACGGTGATCGAACATGACGGTTGCCCCATGGCTGGATGAGCGTTCCTCAGGCCCTGCCCGGCCGATACGGTCGTGGCATGACGGAGAACACTGCCGATGGGCAAACTGCGACATGCGTGGCGGCACGGCGCGCGCAGGCCAGCTGCCAGCGCCCGGATTGTCATGAGGCGACTCATGAGGGTCAGTTCAGCAGAGCGCGGCAGGACGCGATGGGCCGGCGCAACAGCGCACTGGCGCTGGCCAGCTCGGGATGCGAGGCGAGATCAGCGGCTTCGGTGATCGCGCGTACGGCCTTTGTCTGCGCGGTGGCGTAGGCGCAGTCACCGCTGCGGGCCGCGGCGACCGCAAGCCACAGCTGCGCCGCGAGCCGACGCGGATGCGCCGCCGGCAATTCATGGCTGGCGCGCGGGATAGCCACCGCCAGTCGCGCTCTCGCCCGACCTGCTTCGCCATGTTCCAGCTCGACCTGCGCCAGCAACGTGTGCACCCACAGCAGTTGCGGATCGCTGCGGGACGCGACCGCGGCAAGGTCACGATCGACCGTCGCCTGGAGGGCTTGCGGACACTGCGGCCCGGGAGATCGGCTGCAAGCCAGTAGCAGGCGCGCCTCGGCGATCAGTGGCGGCATCCGGTACTTGCGCGTGCGCAGGCCGGCGATGGCTTCCGGCAGCAGCGCGCGCGCCAGCGCGGGCTGGCCTTCCAGCAAGGCGATGCCGGCCAGTTCGCTGTCCACGCGACCGATCCGCATGCGGTTGGCCGGATCGCTGCCGTATCGCTGGCGTGCTGCTTCGAACAATTTCCGCGCACCGGCGAGATCGCCGGCTTCGACTTCACCAAAGGCGGTGGCTTCCAGCGAATCTCCATGCAATGCACTATCTGCACCGAAGCCACCGGCAGACCAGGCCTGCGCCTGACGGCAGCGCGCCTGTGCGCTGGCGCGATCCGCCCGCAATCCTTCCAGCACGCAGGCCTTCTGCGCCGCATACACCTGGGTGAGCTGCAGCCGGCCGCCGTTGCGCGCGTACATCGCCAGCGCCTTAGCGAACAGCGCATGCGCCTGTGTCCAGTGACCGGCGCGATACGCGGACGAGGCCCAGCCGGCCAGTGCCAGGGTGGATTCATTGCTGGACGAGCCGAAGTGCGCCAGCTCGAACTGCCAGGTCTTGCGCCACATCCCGATCGCCTCGTCGTAGCGCTCCAATCCTTCCAGCGCAGAGGCGACGTCGTTGTAGCCGATGCCGACGCGCGGATCGTCCGGCCCCCAGGTGGCGATACGCTCGGCCAGCGCTTCGCGGGCGAGATCCAGTGCAGCTTCGCCGTGCCCTTCGCTGTTCTCGACCGCGCCCAGCGGACCGATCAGGTCGACCAGCGCTTCGCCATGGATCCCCTGCGCAAGCAGACGCCGGTGCGCCAGCCGAAGGTCGGCGCCGCCGGCTGCGTAGTCTTCGGCGCGCACCTCGGCGTAGCCGCGCGCGGTGAGCGCACGGATCGCCTCGATGTCGGACGGCGCCAGCGCCCGCTCGGACAAGGCGACGGCCCGGTTCGCCAGCCGGCGCGATTGCGCGGCATCGCCAAGGTTCTCGTACAGGCGCGAAAACATCGCCAGCAGGTCCACGCGGCTGCCGTCGTCCATCTGCGGCGAGTTGTCCAGTTTCGCCACGCCATGTGCCAGCAGTTCGTCCAGGCTGGGCTGTTTCGTTGCGGCCACCCCGTAGCGGATCGGCGCAAACAGGCTCTCGACGAAAGTTCGCGCCATGTCGGCGCGCGCTGCCTGCTCCCGCGCGACGTGCGCCTGCCACAGGGCGATCGACAACGAGACCAGAATGGCGAGCATGAACACCGCCGTGGCGACCACGCCGCCGCGATGGCGGTCGACGAACTTGCTGGTGCGATACCAGCGCGAGGGCGGATGGGCCGATACCGGCTGGCGATCCAGGTGGCGCTCGATGTCTTCGGCCAGCGCGCCAGCCGAGGCGTAGCGGCGCTCCGGCTCGATGGCAACAGCCTTCAACACGATGTTGTCGAGGTCGCCGCGAAGCTTGCGCCGCAGCGGCCTCACCGAGGCCGGCGCATGCGCCACGCCGTAGGCAGTGGCGACGGACCCCGAATCGATCCGCGACGATGGCGTCGTGGTATCGCCGGTGGCGCGACGACGCCCCGTGATCAACTCGTCCAGCAGAATGCCGAGCGCGTACACGTCGGTGGAGGTGGTGATCGGCTGCTGCGCAAATTGTTCCGGCGCGGCATAGGCCGGCGTGAGCGCGCGATGCTGGGTACGGATGGCGCCGGTCACGTCCTCATCCAGCAGTTTGGCGATGCCGAAATCGAGCAGCTTGACGTCGCCTTCGGGGGTGACCAGCACATTGGATGGCTTCAGGTCGCGATGCACGATCAGCGCCCGATGCGCCGTCTCGACGGCACGGCAGACCATCAGGAACAGTACCAGCCGCTGGCGCAGGTCCAGGCCGTGCCCGCAGGCGTAACGCGTGATCGGCACGCCGTCGACCAGCTCCAGCGCGATGTAGGCGAGGCCGCCGTCGGTGATGCCGCCCTCGATCAGGCGCGCGATGCCCGGATGCCGCAGGCGTGCCAGCGCCTCGCGTTCGCGGCGAAACTGGCGCTGCGCGTCGACTGTGTACAAGCCGCGCGCCAGCAACTTGATGGCGACTTCCTGGCGCACTCCATCGGCCTGGCGAAACGCGCGAAACACGGTGGACGAGCCACCCTCGCCAAGTATCTCCACCAGCGTGAACGGACCTATGCAGCTGCCGGCCGGCAGGGCATCGGCAATACTGGCGTCGCCGATCACCCGCGCGGCGCGGGCGGCATCGCCGGTGGGCAGCAAGTCGTCGCCCATGGCGTCGGCGGCCAGCATGCGCTCGATCTGCGCGCGCCGTAACGGGTCCGGGCAACGTTCGGCCAGCAGTTGCGCACGCGCAGCGGCAGGCAGCGGGAGCGCGGCCTCGAACAGTTCGCGCAATGACGGTGTGGATGCCATGACGAACTTCTCTCCGACGTGCCTGCCTTCGATAAACCCCGGATGTGCGCCAATTGCGACCTCGGCCGATTACTGTTGCCTGGCTGGCAGGTTGTAGAAAGACAACTGCTAGTCCATGCGTGCCTTGATGAACGCGCGAGCGAAGCGCCAGTCGCGGTCGATGGTGCGCCGGCACAGCCCGAGCGTTTCACCGACCTGCTCCAGGCTGAGCCCGGCGAAAAAGCGCAACTCCACGACCTGGGCGGCGCGCGCATCGGCCTGTTCGAGCTCGTCCAGCGCCGCATCCAGCGCCAACGCCTGCTCGGCGGTGTCCAGCGCGAGTTTCAGCTCACGATCGTCCAGCGTGACGCGCTGCCATTGCCCGCCGGCGCACAGGCGCAGGCGGTCGCGTGCGCGATTGATCAACAGGTGGCGCATGGCACGCGCGGCATAGCTGAAAAACTGGGCCGGATGCTCGAACTGCAATGCCTCCCGTTGCCCCATGCGCAGGTACAGCTCGTGCACCAGCTCGGTGGTGTCCAGGGTGGCATTGCGTTGTCCGGCCAGTTGCCGCGCGGCCATCGCCTTGAGGCGCGCGTAGACCGCGACGAACAATGCCGGTGCCGAGTGATCGACCGGTACCTGCCGGGTATCGGACATGGTGAAGTACCTCCATGCGTTGCAGGCCTTCAACGGCAGCATGGTACGCCTGTGCCGGTTGGCCGGCGCGCCATGGCATGGAGCAACAGGGGCATGGGCCGTAATACCGGCACGGTGTGGCGCTACGCTTGGCCTCTCGGTCGCTCAGCGCTCAGCCAGATACGGCTGCCGCCGAGGCCGCCGCGACACCGTTCAACCCAAGGCAGTGAACGCCACCTCGGCGCGCGGCGTACCGCGATGCCAGCCGTGCACGAAGGTGCGCAGCCGGCCGCCGACCACGGCGATCACCGGACGCGTGGTCAGGCGCAGCGTCGGGAAAGCCGACGGCGACATGCACAGGCCGATCTGGTGTTCGGCATGCATCCGAGCCGCCTTGGCGGCAAACCAGGCCTTGGGGCCGGTCAGCAGCACGCCGGAGCTGGCCTCTGCCTGGCGGGAGCTTTCGATGATCTGGCGCAGATGGACAAGGTGGCGTTGGGCGAAAGCCTGCGCCAGCGCTTCGACCTGGAACGGCGCGGCGGTGTATTCGTCCAGCAGGCCGCCCAGCATGGCCGCGACGCGCAAGGCGATCTGTCGGTTGGCGCGCTCGCCATGCGACGAGCCGGGGCATGTCTGCCACGCCCCATCGATGGCGCCGGCCAAGGCATGAAACTCGGCCTGATTGAGGGGGCGTTGGGGCAGCGGCGTGTTGCGGCGATCAATCAGCCACGCCTGGTCTGCCGTCGGCAGCGCGTGCGAACGATGCGCAGCGCGGTGCCGGGCATCTTCCATCGACAAGCCGTCGACGAGGGTCAGTTGCTCTGCAAGTGCTTCCTGGGTCAACGGTTGCACGCGTGCGGAGCCGTCGGCGTCGAACCAGCGGCGGTATTCAAGTGTGGCAGCATGAAAGAGTTCGCGTGGCGGTTGCACCATGGCGCGCGCTTCGGCAGCGTGATCGAGTGCCGGAGCCATCGGGCGCAGCCCTGCTGCACAGGCGGCCAGCACGCGGGCAAGCAGCACCTCGGCGCGAACCAGATGCTGATGACAGGCCATGCGTCGCTCGCCACCGTCGGTCGAGGGAAAGTAGACGAAGCGGATGCGCGGAGCATGCGCGGGCGCTGCGGCGCGCACACCGCCACCGGTGGCCTGCGGCATCGCACCATGGCAGCCCTGCCCGGCGATCCGCCGCCCGATCGGCAACGCCCCATGTGCGTTTGGCAGATCCCCCGTCATGGCGTCGATGGTCGTTGAAAATACGGCGGCAAAACCGGCCTGGATGGCCTCTTTCAAGCTTACGATGGCTGCCGTTGGCACGCTCACGGAACACCCTTCCAACCTTGGCGGTGGCGGCTCCCGACTCCGCAGGCGCCCGCACTCCGCACGACTATCACTCTTGCCATCCGACCGGATGGTCACGGCTCCACTTTTGCATTATTTGCAGACACCAAAGTGTGCGGTAGCTGGCAATTCAACGCAGTCGGTAGCGCCGTTGTGCGAAGAGTATCCGCCGGTCGCCCGATGGCGATGCCCTGCCTCGCCGGATCACCGGAAGCGCGCGATGGCGCGTCAGCCCTGCTCCATTCGACTGATTCGACCAGGGGCATTTGATGCAAGGGGCGCCGGGGGTGATGCTCAGACCACGCGTACGCCGCGCGGATTGAGTTGCGGATCGCGCCAGAAGGCGTCGTTCTCGAAGCGTCGGAACACATCCGGCGGCAGCACGCTGATGCGCTCGCGTGCCTCGACTTTCTTGCGCACGGCAGACAGGCCCGGTGTGCCGGCACGCCGGTCGACTTCGTCGGCGTCGAGGCTGACGTTCTCCAGGTCGTGAGAGAACACCGGCTCGCCGATGAAGGCGTAAACCGCCCTCACCGCAGCGACGGGATTGCTCACCAGGGTTTCGTACTGCAGCAGCATCAGATTGGCGGTGTCTTCGCCGTAGTACGCCTCCTTCAAGGCGTTGTAGGCGAACCCGACGATGCCATCGTCATGGGCCAGGCTTTCGCTGCCCGAATAGACGGTGCTGCCGGGCTGGTAATTGAAGATGGACGACAGCGGGAGGGTATTGCTCCGGACCAGTCGCTCGATGCTGTCGATGATCCACGGCATGTCCCGCACGCAGGCAATCATTTTCGCCTGCGGGAAAAGTACTTTCAGGATGCCCAGCTTGCTGCACCAGATGCGGTGGGCATCGAACACCACGTCGGCGCTGAATTCATCACCGTAGTAGTTGTCGAACAGCCCCCGCAGGATGCGCTGACGCTGGGTATCGTTGATGAACACCGCGTATTCGTTGCGCCCGCTCATCTGCCCTTGCAAGGTGTCGAACAAACCACCCACGGGACTGCTCATGCCGGCATGGAAGCGGGGATTCTGGCGCAGCAGCCCTGCGAGCAGGGTCGAGCCGGATCGCGGCAAGCCCGATATGAAATGTACAGGTCGCAAGCAATGTCCCAGCGGGTTCGACGGTCTGACATGCAGCGGAAACGCCATGCGGGCGTAAGCATGCGACGCGCTTGCCCGGCCGACATGATCGGCTGCATCACACCACTGTTCGATTCATCCATGACGCGCGTCGCACCTGTTCATGCTAAGCATGGGCAGCAGCAAGCGACATGTCTGTGCGTTGCATTCTCGCGACGCAGGTGCTGATTCGCCGTCGTGGCGGAAATCGGCTCAGTTGAGTTCGGTCAGGCTGCTGCTCCAGCGTCGTGTCATGAGATCGATCGACGGCTCGCGGGCTCCCCGGATGCTGGCTGCACGATAGGCGCCGGGGGAGATGCCGAACGCCTGCTTGAACTGGCGACCGGCATGGCTCTCGCCCGAAAACCCCGACATGGGTGCCAGTTCGGCGAGTGGGCAGGCGTCGAAGGCGCGGTCATCCAGGCGATCACGCAGGTGCTGCAACCGCCGCAGCTGGATGAACCGGGCCACGCCACCGCTGGATTCGAACAGGCGATACAAGCTCGCGCGCGAGACGCCCGTTTCGCTGACGATGTCCTGCACCGAAAAATCGCGGTCGGCAAGGCGCAATTCGATCAGGCGTTGTGCCGCTTCGCGACGCACGTATTCCAACCGGTAGAAGTCGGACCGCGCACCGGTGCCGGCAGGATTGACCGCCACGGACAACAGGTCGACCAGGCTGCGCGTGACCGCAGGCTGTGCGCCCGGTGGCAAACGGGGTGCCTGTTGGACCAATGCGTGCAACAAGGCACACAGCAACGCGCCCTCTTCCGTTCCGATCGTGCGGCCATGCAGGTTGTCGAGGCTGCCGGCGGCAGCCCGCACCGCATCGCGCGCCACGCTGACCGTGATCAGGCTTGCGTCGCGAGCGGTGCTTTCCATCGTCTCGCGGGTATCCAGCAGCAGGGTTTCCCCCGGAGCGATCGCCACCGCAGCACCATAAGGCCCGCCGACCAGCGTGCCCCCGACCACGTGGTGCAGCACGAAATGATCGAATCCATCGGATGCCACGCGCTCCTTTCGGCGGTGCCTTATGCCGCCGTATTCCCGGGCGAACAGCAAAGTCCGGTCCAGTCTCCAGCTCCTGACGCGGGCGAAGAACGGATCGGACGTGCGCTCCACATCCGAACCGCCGGCATAGAGATCGCGATAGCGCTCGAACGCCTCACCCACTGCGTAGTCGGCACTGTCAAACGCGAACATCTCGCTCATCCGGCGTTCTCCAGGGTGGCGCGGCGCCAGCCCGCGCTTGCCAGCAAGGCCGAGCCGGCCCCCAGGATCGCCGCTGCCACGCACACCAGGTACAGCGCGGTGGATAGTCCGTGCGCGCCGGTACCGATGCCGTCACTGACCACGCCCGCGACGAACGGCCCCAGCCCCACCCCGAGCACGGTGATGAATACCAGGAACATGCGCACGCCGGCGTCGCGGAGCGCCATGGGCAGCATCGGCGGCAGCCCGGCCAGCGCGGCGACGGCAGCCATGCCGCCAACCAGGGAGGTCAGCGCCAGGAGGCTGCAAGCCATTACCGACGAGGTGGCACCGGGCAACATCCAGAGCAGTGGTACGGCAAGCAGCAAGCCACCTGCCATGACCATCATCGGGGGCACCCGTTTGCTGCGCAGATCGACCAGCGTGCCCGCGCTCAAGTGCCCCAGCGGCGATGCCGCCAGCAGCGCCACGCCAAAGACGAGCGCCGCGGCGGCTGGCGCGAGCCCTTGTTCACGATGCAGCACCGAAGGCGCCCAGGCGCCGATGGTTTGCACGATCAGCACACTGCTCACCGCAGCGCCAAGGTACAGGCTGATCAGTCTAGGTCGACGCCGGAACCAGTCCAGCAACTGCCTGACGCAAGCCATGGGATATGGCGATGCCGGCGGTTGCTCCGCGCAGCGCAACAGCAAGACGATGAGCAGCAGGTTCGGTGCCGCCATCACCAGGAAGAGCAGACGCCAGTGCGCCAGCCCCGCAGCCGGAGCCCAGCGCTCAAGCAATGCCAGCGTCGCGCCACCGGCCAGCGAAGCGATACTGCGTCCGACCACCGATGCGGCGGTGAACACTGCGATCGAACGCGCGCGCCACATCGGCGCAGAGCGTTCCACGATCAAGCCGAGTGCAAGCGGCACAAAGGCTGATTGCGCCAGCCCGACCAACGCCCGGGCGGCGACCAGCATGTCGAACGATCGCCCCAGCGCGAAAAACAGCATGCCCAATACCCACAGGGCGATGCACGCTGCCAGCAGACGAACGCGATGCCGCGAACTCGCCAGCGGCCAACTGGCGAGCATGCCGACGGCGTAGAGCACGACGAACGCCGGCCCGTCGATCAGGCCCAACTGGGCGTCCGAAAGGCCCAGGTTGGCCTTCAACAGCGGGGCCGCCACGGCAGGAAGACTGCGATCGGCAAAAGCTGCGCAATGACCGAGCGCCAGCAAAACGACGAGCGAGGCGGGCATGTCGCCCGCAGTCGGGTGTGAATCGGACAGCGGAATTTCTCCTCAAGCCAAGATGCGTGCGCAGACATGCCCATCAAGAAACGCGCCATCGAGGCGATGCGCGTGGCCTGTCGCCTTTCGATGGAGTCGATCCAGCCGCACGGTGTGCATCGGCCGCGACCGCGCGTGCGGCGGCCCGCGAATGCCCGGTCGGATCACGACACCTTGTGACGCGGCTGACGCTCGCGGTCACGTGCCGCAACGTCGACGAAGCCGGCGAAATGCAACCAGGTGGACGCTCCGGCGGCGTCGTTTCTCCCCCCACGCCGGGCGCGACCGGCCAAAAACAGGCAAAATGGCAGGCTGACCAAACCGGCCTGCCCGGCTGGCCCCCTGTTTGCGGCATCCACGAAGTCGCCTTCACGCAGCTCACGACCTGACGATGACCACTCTTCACGTGCCAACGCTCGACGACACCGGCTCGACGCTGAGCGAGCAACTGCTTGCCGCTACCCGGCTGCTCGAATCCGTGGCAGCCGATCCGCAGTTGCTGGACAACTTGCCGGCAGACGACCGTGCCCGCCTGCACCAGGCCGTGGCCCGGGTCTATCACCCCGACCCGGTGGCCCGCCGGATCAAGTTGAAGGCGGCCGAGAAGGCGCGGCATGCGTCGAAGCTGGAGGCCGAGGATGCGGTACTCAACCAGACCGGCATCCGCGCGCTGCGGCGCAAGCCGGTGTTCACCACCTCGAGCGTGTTTGCGCCCGAGGGTTTCCTGCCGCACGACATCAACACCGATGCCGATGCCGCGCAGCCGCGCGAGTCGATCGAGCCGAAACACTGCTACGTGTGCAAGCAGAAGTACTCGGCCATCCATTTCTTCTACGACCAGTTGTGCCCGACCTGCGCCGCATTCAATTACGCCAAGCGCACCGAGCTGGTCGACCTGCGCGGCCGTGTGGCGCTGCTCACCGGCGGGCGCGTGAAGATCGGCTACCAGGCCGGTTTGAAGCTGCTGCGCGCCGGCGCCGAGCTGATCGTCACCACGCGCTTCCCGCGTGATTCCGCCGCGCGTTATGCGCAGGAGCCGGACTTCGGCGAATGGAGCCATCGGTTGCAGGTCTACGGCCTGGACCTGCGTCACACACCAAGTGTGGAAGCGTTCTGCAAGGAACTGGTCGCCACGCGCCCGCGGCTCGACTTCATCATCAACAACGCCTGCCAGACGGTGCGCCGCCCGCCGGATTTCTATGCGCACATGATGGAAGGCGAGACCGCTGCGCTGCACGACCTGCCCGAACACGTGCGCAAGCTGGTCGGCCATTACGAAGGTTTGCGCAGCTCGAACATCCTGCCCGAAGCCGGCGCATCGTCGAGCGCAATAGCCGGGGCCGGTCGCGAAACGAACATTCCCGGCCTGACTCGTGCTGCCGAACTGTCGCAATTGCCGTTGCTGCCGGAGGAACTGCTGGCGCAAAGCCACTTGTTCCCCGAAGGCCGGCTCGACCAGGACCTTCAGCAGATCGACCTGCGCGAGCGCAATTCCTGGCGGTTGCTGATGGCCGAGGTGCCGTCCGTCGAATTGCTGGAAGTGCAACTGGTCAACGCGATCGCGCCGTTCATCATCAACGCGCGGCTGAAGCCGCTGATGCTGCGCACGCCGGAGCGCGACAAGCACATCGTCAACGTGTCGGCGATGGAGGGCCAGTTCTACCGCAGCTTCAAGACCACCCGCCACCCGCACACCAACATGGCCAAGGCCGCGCTGAACATGATGACGCGCACCTCGGCCACCGATTACCACAACGACGGCATCCACATGAACAGCGTCGACACGGGCTGGGTGACCGACGAAGATCCGGCCGAACTGGCCGCGAAGAAGGTACTGGAAGAGCGCTTCCACCCGCCGCTGGACATCGTCGACGGCGCCGCGCGCATCGTCGATCCGATCATCAGCGGCATCAACACCGGCGAGCACGTGTGGGGGCAGTTTCTGAAGGATTACCGCCCCACGGACTGGTAAGTCGATACGTCACGCCGGCGCAATCCGTTGCGCACGGGCGGACTCCATCGGCAGGCATCCGCGACACCGTGATCGGCCTCACCCCGGTGCCGCGCCGAGACGCATCTTCGAACGGAAACAACACCGCAGCCACGCAGCGCCGTTCCCGTTCGACGGCTGCTATTTCGCCGGCATATCCGACGCTTCCAACCTGAACTCCCTCACCGTGATCATCGTTCCCCTGGCCTGCGTGCGGCCATCAACACGGACGAAGGAAACGCTCAGCTTGCCGAGATTCGCCGGCCAGATCCGCTGCAGGGCCTCGGTAGCCGGGAAGCTCACCTGCACCCCGTCGCTGGTCGGCGCGTGCGCGCCAGACTGCATCTGCTGCATGTGCTGCGCGGCCGTGATCTCGATTGGGCCGAGCGTACCCAGCAGATAATTGTTTTCGGCCAAGGCGATCCCCGCCTGATCGGGCAAATTGATATAGACCTTGTAGAAATAGCCACCTTTCTGGCCGAGCCCTGTGAGGCGAACGCCGTCCAGCACGACGCGGATTGAAGTGCCAGCCAGTGCGGTTGTGGCTGCCGGCTTCATCAACAGCGAGCGCACACGGGTTTGATCCTGCGCGGTAAGCGGCACGGCGATGCTGACCGAGTGCTGATCCAGGGACAGTTGCTGCGCGCCGCCCAGGGACACCGTCTGAGTGTCCAGTGGTTTCGGCGGAAGAGCCTGCAGCGAAAGGGTCGCCGGGGCCCGCAGCATCGACGCGGGAAGCGCGGCCGGCATCGATTCGTCCTCGTATTCATAGTTCAGGCCGTAGGTCGAGTACGTCCCGATACGCAACATGGAAGAGACGCCGGCGCCATAACTGAAGCTCCCCGACCAGTAGGAGCTCGTCTTCGAAGGCATGGTGCGCCCGTGGTCCGCCTTGACCCACGCGGCCCACAGCCGATCGATGTTGCCGTGGTGAACCCAGAAGATCGGATCTGTCGGCGACAGCGTGACACTGCCCATGATGCCGCCGATCAGGTTGTGCACCGCATTGTGCGGGAGGCTTTCGACCTTCGGTTCGAACGCATTGGTGTAGTAACGCGGAAAATTGATGACGGAATCATCGAACGGACCCAGACTGAGCGCATTCGTCACGTCATCGCCGGCGCGATTGGGAACATACAGCGGGGAACGGGTATCGGTGAATTCCGCTGGCAGGATCGGGTCGACGTAATAGTCCCAGTAAGGAAGGATCAGACTCGAATTCGCCGCGACCTTGCGCAGCTGCGCCTCGAACCGGAACAGGAAACCGCGGTGCCAGGCGAGGAAGTACGGCCGCCCGTGCGGACAGAAATTCTTGTGGACGCCCACCCAATAGGACCAGCTTCGGGGATCGGCGGCGTTTGTATTGGCCTTCATCTTGGCCACCGTTTCAAGGAAGACCGGAAACAGCGTCCCCTTGCGGAATGTGTCCCAGCTCGGCCGCACTCTCAACGTCGCGGAAAGAGCGACACGCGGCAGGAACGGGACCAGCGCGACGGTAAGTGATGACTGCAGGAAATGTCTTCTGGAAATCATGTGAACGTTCTCCCTGTCGTTGTAACTCGCGACTTCGGCCCGGCGGGCGCTCCCCACCGCGTCTTTGCCTATCGGGTTTGCAGAGCGGAATACGGCCACACTGCGTCGTTGAAGGGCACGGCTGGCTCTCGGAGGAACGCCGGCGCACACGGAGCCGATTGCGATATTGAAGAATGCGGCGCGCGCGGATCGCGCCGCGTCAGCCTGGGGCCGGTCGCCTCCATCGATCCGGGTTCGGGACGATCCCTGGTTTCAGGTTAGGCGGGGCTGGCATTCCTTCGTTGATGCAGGTCAATGCCAGCACGATTGGAGATTGGAAGCGCTTGTCGCCGCCAGCGGAGACTCGCCCCCGCAACGATCCCCTCGCCCGATGCGGCCGCTCCATTGGCATCGGTAGTGGCGCGCGTGGCGGCCAGCGTGGCGGCCGGCGTGCCGATCAGGCAACAATGTGTTTCCTCCGCGCCGGTTCACGCCGCCACAGCGCAACCCCATGCTATGCACTCCCACTGGCGCAATGCGCAGGAGAACACCCCATGATTGAACGCAGACCCTTCGACAGCCTGGGCGGAGCCGACCACGGCTGGCTCAAGGCCAAGCATCATTTCTCGTTCGCGGGCTACCACGATCCCGACCGCATGGGCTGGGGTGCGCTGCGCGTGTGGAACGACGACACCATTGCCGCGCAGAGCGGCTTTCCGCCGCATCCGCATGCGGACATGGAAATCATCACCTACGTGCGCGAAGGCGCGATCAGCCACAAGGACAGCCTCGGCAACGAAGGTCGCACCGAGGCCGGCGACGTGCAGGTGATGAGCGCGGGCAGCGGCATCACCCACGCCGAGTACAACCTGGAAGACGGGACCACGCGCATCTTCCAGATCTGGATCATCCCCGGCGAGAGCGGCAAGCCGCCATCGTGGGGAGCACGGCCGTTTCCCAAGGGGGATCGTTCAGGTCGCTTTGTCACCCTGGCCAGCGGTTTCAAGGAGGATACCGAGGCGCTGCCGCTGCGCACCGACGCGCGCGTGCTGGGCGCCACGCTCAAGGCCGGCGAATCCACCGAGTACACGCTGGGCGCGGGCCGTTACGCGTACCTGGTGCCGGCACAGGGCGCGGTCGAACTTAACGGCGTGAAGCTCGACGCGCGGGATGGCGCCGCCATTCGGGATGAAACGGTACTGCGCGTGACGGCACTGGAAGATGCAGAACTGGTGCTGGTCGACACTGCGCCCTGAACCGCAGACACGCCCTGAACATCACCCAGGAGTAGCCCCATGCAGGCCATCGAGATCACCCGTCCCGGCACCCCGGCGGTATTGCAGCTGACCGAACGGCCCATCCCGAAGGCGGGTCCTGGCGAGGTGCTGATCAAGGTGGCGGTGGCTGGCGTCAATCGTCCGGACGTGTTCCAGCGCCAAGGCAACTACGCCCCGCCGCCCGGAGCGTCGGATCTGCCGGGACTGGAGGTGGCCGGCGTACTGCTGGAAGGCGACTTCAGTCGCGGCAATCCGTTCGGGCTCAAGCCGGGCGACGCGGTGTGCGCCCTGCTTGCCGGCGGTGGCTACGCGGAATATGCCGCGGCGCCGCTACTGCAATGCCTGCCCATTCCGAAGGGACTGTCGATAGTCGAGGCGGCGGCGCTGCCGGAGAACTATTTCACCGTATGGAGCAATCTGTTCGAGCGCGGCCATCTGGGCCGTGGCGAAGGCGGCCCGCACGAAACGGTGCTTGTACAAGGCGGTTCCAGCGGTATCGGGGTGACCGCGATCCAGTTGGCACGCGCGTTCGGCCATCGCGTGTTTGCCACGGCAGGGAGCGTGGAAAAATGTGCGGCATGCGAAGGACTCGGTGCCGAACGGGCGATCAATTACCGCAAGCAGGACTTCGTCGAGGTCCTGAAACAGGCGACCGCGGGGCGCGGCGTGGACGTGATCCTGGACATGGTCGCCGGCGACTACATCCCGCGCGAACTCGACGCGCTGGCCGAAGGTGGTCGGCTGGTGATCATCGCCACACTCGGTGGCCGCACGGCCGACATCGATGCCGGAGTCATCATGCGACGCCGCCTCACCCTCACCGGTTCCACGTTGCGTGCGCGACCGGTGTCGTTCAAGGGTGCCATTGCCGGGCAGCTGCACGACAAGGTCTGGCCGCTGCTCGAGGACGGCCGGATACGGCCGGTGATCCATCGGGTATTTCCTGCTGTCGAGGCGGCGCAAGCGCATGCGCTGATGGAAAGCAGCACCCATATCGGCAAGCTGGTGCTGCAATGGGAACACCAGGTTCCGTAGCGCGCCGTTCGAATTCAAACGCAAGACCCGGAGTGCCGCAGGCGTTGCCGATCCGTAGATTGAGTCATGCGCGATAATCTTGCGGAGAGCACGATCATGAAGACTTTCGACAAACATGCGGCATCGGCCGCCACCCAGAACGATCCACGTTGGGCCGCGGTGCAGGCCCGCGACGCGCGTGCCGACGGGAGGTTCTTCTACTCGGTCCGGACCACCGGCGTGTACTGCCGGCCGTCTTGCGGCGCGCGTCCGGCGCGTCCGGAAAACGTGATGTTCCACGATTCCGCGGCCGCCGCCGAGCGCGCCGGTTTTCGTCCGTGCAAGCGCTGCAAGCCGGATCGGCCGTCGCTGCCGGAACAGCATGCCGCGATGGTCACCGAAGCCTGCCGGCAGATCGAACAGGCCGAAACCGCACCCACGCTGGAACAGCTGACACAACCGTCCGGCCTGAGTCCGTTCCATTTCCATCGCATCTTCAAGGCCGTCACCGGGGTGACGCCAAAACAATACGCGGCCGCGCATCGTGCCGGTCGCGTGCGCAGCGAGCTGGGCCGGGGCGGCACGGTGACCGAGGCGATCTTCGACGCCGGCTACAACGCCAGCAGCCGTTTCTACGCGACCTCCAACCAGGTGTTGGGCATGACGCCGTCCAGCTACCGTGCCGGCGGCGCCGACAACGACATCCACTTTGCAATCGGCGAATGCTCGCTGGGTGCGATCCTGGTGGCGCAGAGCGGGCGCGGCGTCTGCGCGATCCTGCTCGGCGACGACCCGGACGCCCTGGTGCGCGAGCTGCAGGACCGCTTCCCCAGGGCCAACCTGATCGGTGCCGACCCGGCTTATGAGCAGCGGGTGGCCACCGTGATCGGCTTCGTCGAGGCACCGGCGATCGGGTTGGACCTGCCGCTGGACGTGCGCGGCACGGCGTTCCAGCAGCGCGTATGGCAGGCGTTGCGCGAGATTCCTGCCGGCGCCACGGTCAGCTACAGCGAGATCGCGCGTCGTGTCGGCTCGCCCCGAGCGGTACGCGCTGTCGCCGGTGCGTGTGCGGCGAACATGCTGGCGGTGGCTATTCCGTGCCATCGCGTGGTGCGCAACGACGGCGGCCTGTCCGGTTACCGCTGGGGCGTGGAACGCAAGCGCGCCCTGCTGGATCGCGAGGCCAGGGCATGAACGCGGTTGCCGCGGCGGTCGATATTGACGCGCGGTTGCGGGTTGTCGACTGGGGTGCCATCACCGGCGAACTCGACGCGTACGGTTGCGCGATGCTCGATGCCCTGTTGTCGCCGCAGGAATGTCGCGCGCTGGCCGGGCTGTATCCGCATGACGCGCTGTTTCGCAGCCGGGTCGTGATGGGCCGGCACGGGTTCGGGCGCGGCGAATACAAATACTTCAGCTATCCGCTGCCGGACGCGGTGGCCAGCCTGCGCGACACGGTCTACCCGCGGCTGGTGCCGATCGCGAATCGCTGGAACGCGGCGATGGGCAGCGAGGTGCGCTATCCCGACACGCATGCCGCTTTCCTCCAGCGCTGCCACGCCGCCGGCCAGTCCCGCCCTACCCCGCTGCTGCTCCAGTACGGCGCGGGCGACTACAACTGCCTGTATCAGGATCTCTATGGCGAGCACGTGTTTCCGCTGCAGGTCGCGGTCCTGTTGTCCGAACCGGTCCGTGATTTCAGTGGTGGCGAATTCGTGCTGACCGAACAGCGGCCACGGATGCAGTCGCGGGTCGACGTGTTGCCGTGGCGTCAGGGCGATGCCGTGATCTTCGCGGTGCATCAGCGGCCCGTGCCGGGCACGCGTGGCAGCTACCGGGTGAACCTGCGCCATGGCGTCAGTCGCGTGCGCAGCGGCCATCGGCATACGCTCGGCATCATCTTTCACGACGCCGCATGATCACGACCGATCTGTTCGCCACTGCCAGTGGACCCGAATCCGGCGACGAGCCGTTGTGCGAAGGCGCGGTGGTCCTGCGCGGGTTTGCGCTGGTCGACGAGTCGCCTTTGCTGCAGGCGCTCGACCGCATCGTGGCGCAGGCGCCATTTCGCCACCTGGTCACGCCGGGCGGTTTCCGCATGTCGGTAGGCATGACCAATGCCGGGACGCTGGGCTGGGTAAGTGACCGTCGCGGCTATCGCTACGACCGGGTCGATCCGGACAGCGGCAGGTCATGGCCATCGATGCCGGAGGTTTTCCTGGGGCTGGCCGGTGCGGCGGCGGCACAAGCCGGGTTCGGCGCCTTCGTGCCGGATGCCTGCCTGATCAATCGTTATCGGCCCGGCACCCGCCTGACCCTGCACCAGGACCGCAACGAACACGACTTTGCGCAGCCCATCGTCTCCGTGTCGCTGGGCATTCCCGCGGTATTCCTGTTTGGTGGCATGCAGCGCTCGGATCGGCCACGGCGCGTGCCATTGGCGCATGGCGATGTGGTGGTGTGGGGCGGTGCGTCCCGGTTGCGTTACCACGGCGTGTTGCCGCTCAAGCCGAATCGCCATGACGTACTCGGCGAATCCCGGATCAACCTGACCTTCCGCCGTGCCGGCCCGTGACGGGATGAAGCGCAAGCCCTCAACGCCCGACGCCGCGGCCGCACTGGCCGCGATCGATGCCGACTGGGCTGGCCTGATCTCGCGACTCGGCCCGTGCGGGCATGAGCCCAAGCCCGCGCGCGAACCGTTCGAGGCGCTGGTGCGTGCGGTGGCCTACCAGCAATTGCACGTGCGGGCCGGCGACGCGATCCTGGCGCGCATGCTGGCACTGCATCCGCAGCAGCCGTTTCCATCGCCGACGCAAGTGCTCGACGCCGACACCGGGGCGCTGCGTGCCTGCGGTTTCTCGGCGCGCAAGATCGAAACGATCCGCGGCATCGCCGCGGCCACACTGAGCGGCGTGGTGCCGGATCTATCCAGCGCGCGGGAGTTGCCGGATGACGAACTCGTCACCC
The DNA here is from genome assembly GCF_008329435.1 of Rhodanobacter sp. T12-5. Taxonomy (GTDB): domain Bacteria; phylum Pseudomonadota; class Gammaproteobacteria; order Xanthomonadales; family Rhodanobacteraceae; genus Rhodanobacter. The sequence continues at coordinate 36,908 of NZ_NPKN01000010.1, read as the reverse complement.
GGCTGAGCGCATTGAAAGGCATCGGCCGCTGGACCGTGGAGATGTTCCTGATCTACAGCCTGGCCCGGCCGGACATCCTGCCCGCCGACGATTTCGGCGTGCGCGAAGGCTATCGCCTGCTCAAGTCGCTCGACACCGCACCCACGCCGAAGGCGATGGCGGCGATCGGCCAGGCCTGGAGCCCGCATCGCACGGCCGCTGCCTGGTATCTGTGGCGCGTGCCGCGCCCCGTGAAAGGAGCTACGCCGGCGGCAGCGACTTGACGCCCAGTCGATGCGTGTACACCAGCTTGCCGCCGAGCCAGCCGGCAACGCACAGTGACAGGAAGCCCACCACGCTAAGCCCGATCGCGAGCGCGCCGGGTTCGGCCAGACGGGTTCCCTGCAGACGCAGGAACAGGCTGGCCGTGTAGAAGGCCAGCGCGTTCATCACCAAAATCATGTGCCGGTTGACGTCCTTGATCGCCGGATTGTCCTCCGCGACCTTCGCCAGTTCGACAAAGCCGGCCAGCATGGCGGGAATCGAGAAACCGATCCCCGCCAGCAGCATTACGCCGGCAAACCGCCACGCCGGCTCGCCCCAGGCGAGGCTGGCCAGATCCGCCGCCGTGGCCAGCGACCAGCAGGCGATCGGGAAATGGACCAGGGCCGGATGCAGTGGGTGGCGCATGGCGATTCCTGCCTACTCAGGCCAGCAGCAGGCTGAGCAGGGTCAGGAAACCGACCACCGCCACTCCGGCATGGACGAACACGACGGCCTTCGGTGCGACCTGCTTGCGCAGGTGGAACGAGGCGAGGAAGAAGCCGCCCAACGCCGCCAGCACCAGCAGGGCCAGCGCGGCGGTGAGTCGGCCCGGTGCCGCGCCCTGCAGCACCACGATGATCAACAGCACCAGGCCACTGGCGCCGAGCAGTGCGTGCAGCACCGAGATCGCCCACGGCGCCAGCTTGCCGCGCAATACGCTGGAAGCCAGCACCAGGCCGCCGATGGCGGCAATCGCAAAAACCAGAACTGCATAGAGCAACATGTCATTCCCCTTTGGTTGCATCGCGTTGGTAAAAGGTGGCGCTGAAGATCGGATGCGGCGACACGCGCCAAGGTTCCCGAGGCATGGCGGCGCCACTGCAGAGTGCACCTTTCCGGCGGCCGCCGCTCGACCAGGGTGCGGCGACCCGGTCCGGGCAACTGGTACCCTCGGCGAATCCAGGCATCGCGAGGCACGCATGAGTTCCATCCAGGGTATCCACACCATCGACACCGGCTTCGTGCGGCCGCGCTTCGACGCGGCCTACCTGGTGCTCGAGAACCGGCGCGGCGCCTTCATCGACTGCGGCACGAATTTCGCCGTGCCACGCATGCTCGCGGCGCTGGACGAGGCGGGAATCTCCGCTGCCGAGGTGGACTGGTTGATCCTCACCCATGTACACCTGGACCATGCCGGCGGCGCCGGCGAACTGATCGCGCGGTTGCCGAACGCGAAGCTGGTGGTGCATCCGCGCGGCGCCCGCCACATGATCGATCCCTCGGTACTGTGGGCCGGCGCCAGCGCGGTGTACGGCGAGGCGGTGATGGAGCAGACCTACGGCAGGCTGCGCCCGATCCCTGCCGAGCGCGTCATCGAGGCGCCGGACGGGCATGTGGTGGAGCTGGCCGGCAGACCGTTGCGGTGCATCGACACGCCCGGTCATGCCAGGCATCACCTCACCGTGTACGACGAACGCGCCAACGCCTGCTTCACCGGTGACGTGTTCGGCCTGTCGTATCGCGAGTTCGATACCGCGAACGGTCCTTTCATCCTGCCGACCACCTCGCCGGTGCAGTTCGATCCGCCGGCGCTGCACGCGTCGATCGAGCGACTGCTCGCCCTGAAACCCGACGCGATGTACCTCACCCACTACGGCCGGGTGGAGAATGTCGAACGCTTGGCTGTCGATCTGCATGCGCAGATCGACGCGATGGTGGATCTCGCCTGCGCCGCGGACGGCAAACCCGACCGGCATGCCGCGCTGATGGAATCGCTGACCGATCTCTACGCGGCCGGTGCCGCGGCCCACGGCTGGGGCCAGGGGCGCGACGCCTTGCGCCAACTGCTGGGCATGGACATCGAGCTGAATGCACAGGGGCTGGAGGTCTGGCTGGATCGCTGATTCATCATGCAGGCCGGCTCACTGGCCTGCTTCGCGCGCATCCTGCTGCTCCTTCGCCAACCGCGCCTCGAAGCGCGGCCGCGCCGCTGCGGCGTAGTTCCTGCACGCGCTGGTATCGATCAATGCCGCGGACGAATGCTCGCGATCGCGCGCGGCGACCTTCTGCATGAAGCCGCTGGCGTCGGGGTGTGGCGTGATCAGGATGTCGCAGGGCAAGCTGGCGACCGTGGCGAAGGAGCGGCGGAAACGCGCGACCCGCGCCGGGTCGTCGCTGTAGCGGAAGCCATCGTGGCCAAGCGCGGTGAGACTGTCGACGTAGGCCAGCGTCACGCAGCGTGCTTTTTCACAGGAGAGCCAGGTCCACGACGTGCTTCCCGGCGTGTGGCCGGGCGTGTAGTGCGCCGTGATGGCCACCGATCCCACCCGAACGGCAGCACCATCGGCGATCACCTTGACTGGCGTAACCGCCGGATAGCGCGTCGCCATGCCGTACTGCGGGTCGTCCGGATCATTGCCGCCTGAACGCAATTCTTTCGCACCGGCCTCGCTTGCCGCCACCGCGGCGCCGCTGTCGTGTGCCAGTCTGGCGATCGCCCCGGCGTGGTCGAAGTGGGCATGCGAGTTGAGGATCAGCTTGATGTCGCGAAGGCGGAAACCGAGCGCGCGGATGTTCGCTTCGATCTGCGCGGCATTCTCTTCCATCGTGCCGTCGATCAGCACGTGGCCCTGCGGCGAGGTGATCAGGATCACGCCCAGTCCTTGCGTGCCCACGTACCAACTGTTGCCGTAGATGCGGAACGGCTGCTGCGGCTGGTTCCAGCGCGGATCGTGCGCGTGCGCCAGGCTTGCCGCGACCACAGCGGCGCCGATGCACAACGTGCGGATGAAGGGGTTCATGCGTGAGCTCCGTGGGGACGAGGCCGTCATGATGAACGGCATCGACGAACAGGCGATGGCGCGTTGCTGACAAATTGCGGGCAACGCGCGGTCGGCCGGCTCAGGCCAGCCGGGTGCCGTTCGGTACCGGGCGTTCGATCGCGGTGACCACCACGCCATCGTCGGTGGGAAAGCCGGTCAGCAGGAACTGCGAGCGGAACGGGCCGATCTGTTTTTCCGGAAAGTTGATCACGCCCACGATCTGCCGGCCAAGCAGGTCCTCGGCCCGGTACAACGCGGCGATCTGCGCGCTGGTTTTCTTCTCGCCGTAGGGGCCGAAATCCACCCACACTTTCCATGCCGGCTTGCGTGCTTCGGGAAACGGCTCGACCCTGGTCACCGTACCGGCGACGATCAGGACCTTCTCGAAATCGGCCCAGCTGATTTCGGGGTGACTCGTTGCGCTCATCCTTCCAACCTCGTTTTCAGACAGTCGCGGCCTTGTTGCCACCAGTAGCTCGCCTGCGCCGCAAGGTAACCGAACGGGCGGTGGGTGCTGCCCAAGCCGTAATCGGCAAATTGCTTCCAGCGCTCGTCGCCTTCGGCGATCGCCGCCGCCAGCAGCTCGCCGGCGGCGCAGGTCGGCGCCAGTCCGTGCCCGCCGAAGGCCTGGGCCCACCACAGTCCGTTGCCGTCACCGCCGATCTGCGGCATCTGATGCCGCGCGTAGCTCATCAGGCCCGACCAGGCATGGTCGATGCGCACGCCCTTCAGTTGCGGGAATACCCGCAGCAGGTCCTTCGTCAGCAGGCGCTGCACAGCGTGTGGCGAGCGGTTGAGCACCGAGATGCGTCCGCCCCACAGCAGCCGCGTATCCGGCAGCGCGCGATAGTAGTCGAAGGCGAAGCGGCTGTCGTAGATCGCCGCGCGGGTGTGCAGGCAGTCGTCCAGCCGGTCGCCGAGCGGTTCGGTCACCATCACGTAGGTGGCGATCGGCAGGATCGCCCGATCGATCGGCTTCTGCAGGCCTGCCAGGTAACCGCCGCAGGCCAGCACCACCTGATCGGCCAGCAGTTCGCCTTGAGCCGTGCGCAGGCGCCACTGCAGGCCTTCGCGCACGAGGCTGCGCACGCCACTGTTCTCGTGGATGCGCACGCCCTGCCCGGCCGCAGCCGCAGCCAGGCCGATCGCGTAGTTGAGCGGGTGCAGGTGCAGCGCGTCGCGCTCGTACAGGCCATCGTGATAGCGATCGCTACGGATGCGCGCGCGCAGTTCGGCCTCGGGCAGCCACTGCCACTGCACGCCGTAATGTTCGGCCAGCAACTGCTGGCGCTCACGCAGCACGGCGGGGTCGCGAAACCAGTTGGCCCAGATCACGCCCTCGTCGACCAAGTCACAGGCAATCGCATGGTCGGCAATGCGTTGGCGGATTCGTCCGACCGCTTCGGTGGTGAGTTTGAACAGGGCGCGCGCGCGCGATTCGCCCAATTGATCCAGCAGCGATTGTTCGCCCAGCGAATAGCCGGCGAACACGAAACCGCCGTTGCGCCCGGATGCACCAAAACCGATCTGTTCGCGCTCCAGCAGCACGACGTCGCGCACGCCGCGCTCGGCCAATCCAAGCGCGGTGTTCAACCCCGCAAAACCACCACCGATGACGGCGACCCGTGCATGCGCGCGCCCCTGGAGCGGTGCATGGGGGGCGTAGGGCGCGGCCGTGGCGCGGTAGTAGGAGCTGGACGAGGATGATTTCATGCGTTGGCCGATGCCCGAGTGGACGAGCGGCACCTATGCACTGGTGTCAGTGGTGGCTCATGTGGCGGCATGCCCCACATGAGCCGCAAGGGCTTCAAAGCTGTTCGAGAAAAGCGCGCACCGTGGGCGCGAGCTTCGGATCCTGCATCGCCATGTGCATGGTGGCACGCACCAGGCCGGCCTTGTTGCCGCAATCGAAACGGATGCCTTCGAAACGGTAGGCGAGCACCTTGCCCTGCTCCTTCAGCAAGGCATCGATGGCGTCGGTGAGCTGGATCTCTCCGCCGGCACCTGGCGTGGTCTGCTCCAGCAACTGGAAGATGCGGCCGGGCAACACATAGCGACCCACGACGGCCAGGTTCGATGGCGCATCGGCCGGCTTGGGCTTCTCGACCATGTAGCGGATCAGGGCGCTGCGTTCGTCGATCGGGGCGGCATCGACGATGCCGTATTTGTCGGTCTGGTCGTGTGGCACTTCCTCGACCGCGATGACCCCCGCCTGCTGGGCGTCGGCAAGCTCGGCCATCTGCCGCAGCGCGCCCTTGCCGCTGCCGATGGCACCGTTCCAGATCAGGTCATCGGGCAGCACCACACCGAACGGCTCGTCGCCGACCACCGGCTTCGCACACAGCACGGCGTGACCAAGGCCCAGGGCTTCGGGCTGGGTCACGAAAATGGCCCGCACATGCTTCGGCAAGGTGCCCTGCACCAATGCCAGCAATTCGTCCTTGCCCTTCTCCTGCAGCTTCGATTCCAGCTCGTAGGCCTTGTCGAAATAATCGGCGATGGCGTGCTTGTAGCGGTTGGTGACGAAGATCAGCGTATCGGCGCCGGCATCGACCGCCTCGTCCACGGCGTATTGGATCAGCGGCTTGTCCAGCACCGGCAGCATTTCCTTGGCGACGACCTTGGTCGCCGGCAGGAAGCGGGTGCCGAGGCCGGCCACGGGGAATACCACCTTGCGCAAGGGCTTGCTCACTCTTTGATCTCCGGATTGGCACGACGAATCGACACGACGTTGTCCGGTTGCGCCGATTCGCTCCAGCGGAACGAGGGCAACAGGCTGGATACGCAGCGGCGAAGTTCTTCCTCATCGAAAACGTCAACCGCCTCTGCAGCCTTGTGCAGCAGTGCCTGCAGCAGGTCCCACGACACTTCCCGATGCTGGGCCAGGAAGATCTTGGCATGCTCGGTGGCGCTGTAGTTTTCCAGCGGGTGGAACAGTTCCTCGAACAGCTTCTCGCCGGAACGCAGGCCGGTATAGACGATCGGGATCTCGCTGCCCGGCTTCTTGCCCGCCAAACGGATCATCTGCTCGGCGAGGTCGCGGATCTTCACCGGCTCACCCATGTCGAGCGCGAAGATTTCGCCGCCCTTGCCCAGGCTCGCCGTCTGCAGGATCAGCTGACAAGCCTCGGGAATGGTCATGAAGTAGCGCGAGATTTCCGGATGGGTCACGGTAACCGGGCCGCCGGCTTGGATCTGCCGCCGGAACAGCGGTACCACCGAACCGGCCGAGTCGAGCACGTTGCCGAAACGCACGGTCATGAAGCGGGTCCGGGCATGCGCGTCGAGGTTCTGGCAATAGATCTCGGCGACGCGTTTGCAGGCGCCCATCACGCTGGTCGGGTTGACCGCCTTGTCGGTGGAAATCAACACGAAGCATTCGACGCCGAACTCATGCGCCGCGTCGGCAATCGTGCGCGTGCCCAGCACGTTGTTGCGAAACGCCGAACGCAGCTGGCCCTGCAACATCGGCACATGTTTGTAGGCTGCCGCATGAAACACCACTTGCGGCCGCGCCTGCGCAAATGCCTTGCGCATGGCCGGTTCGTCGCCGCAATTGGCAAGGATGTCCTCGAGGATCAATTCGGGAAAATCCGCCCGCAGCTCCTGGGTGATCCGATAGAGGTTGTATTCGCTCTGCTCGACCACGGTGAGCGACTGCGCACCCAGACGCGCGACCTGACGACACAGTTCCGAACCGATCGACCCGCCACCGCCCGTGATCAGCACGCGACGTCCACTCAGGGTTTCGCGGATCGCGGTCCAGTCCAGTTCCACCGCATCGCGGCCAAGCAGGTCCTCGATCGCCACTTCCTTGATCTGGTTGAACTGCGCGCGGCCGGCGACGACATCCTCCAGTCGCGGAACCGTCCGGTACGGCAGGCCGGTCGCGTCGCACAGCGCCACCACTTGCCGCATCACGCTGGTCGAGGCGCTGGGCAAGGCAATCAACACCATGTCGACTGCAGCCGAGTGTGCCACTTCGGACAACTGGTCGAGCCGTCCCAATACCGGGTGGCCGTTGATGCTGGCGCCGCGCAGGCTGTTCTTGTCGTCGACGAACCCGACGACCAGATAGCGATTGTCGCGACGCAGATCACGCGACAGGACCTCGCCAGCCCTGTCTGCGCCCACGATCAGCACTCGCTTCACGGCCTGGTTCTGCAGCAGGTCGTTACGACTGTCCTTCCAATAGCGGTAGACAAGCCGCGGCCCGCCGAGCAGCACGGCAAGGAGACCGGGATAGAGGAACAGCGTCGCGCGCGGCACACCTTGCAGGCGGTCGTACAGGAACAGCGCAAGACCGATAGCCACCGCGCCGGTCATCACCGCGCGCAGGATGTTCCACAGATCCGGCAGGCTGGCGAAGCGCCAGACGCTCCTGTACAGACCGGTCCAGCGAAAGATCAGGCCCTGCACCAGCAGCACGATCGGGAATTCGAGCAACTGGTAGCTGACGAGCTGATCCGGGGCGAGGGTGTAGCGCAGCAGCTTGGCAATCCACCACGCCAGCGCAGTCATGGCCAGATCGTGGATCACGACCGCTACGCGCGGATGGATGAAGCCGACAAGTTTACGCAGGGACATGGGGTGCCTTGGGCAGATGGCGTCGCAGACAAAGACGTTTCAGCGTCAGCCACGCGGCTGTTGCTCCCAGATAGACGATCATGGTAATCGGCAACGCCATTTGCAGATGACTCCAAGCCAACCACGCCGATGGCGCCGCGACCAGCAGATTCCAGCCTAGATAGGCTGCATCCGCCTGTGTGTGTGTCCCGCGAAGGCGGACCAGCCACTGGTACAGGTGTTCGCGGTGCGCAGTGTACCAGCGGCGCCCGCGCCAGATGCGTACCAGCAAAGTCAGACCGGCGTCCACCGTGAATGCCGAAGAAAGGATCAATGCGGGCCACAACAAGGCGCTCTCGCGCCGCCAAAGCATCGCACTGAACGCAAAAATCAGAACGCCGACACTGCCGCTGCCGACATCACCCATGAATATCCGCGCCGGCGGCCGGTTGTAGTACCAGAACCCCAACGCCGCCGCTGCAAGACTGGCGGCGGCCACCGCCAGCGCCGGCTGCATGGCGGACCATGCCAGCAACGCCAGACCGGTGCCGACGAAGATCGCCTGCTGCGCCAGCAAGCCGTCGATGCCGTCCATGAAGTTGTGCAGGTTGATGCTCCAAGCCCCGCCGATCAACAGCAGCGGAAGCCACCACCATGACGGGCCGTCGGTCAGCAAACCTAGCGAAAAAATGCCTACCCCAAGCAACTGGGCGCCCAGCCGTGGCAATACCGGAAGCGCTCGATGATCGTCCCACCAGCCGGCCAGCGCGACCAGCAACAAGGCAGCAAGCAGGCAGGCGATCGACCTTGCCGACCATCCCGCCGGAAAGCTCCAGAGTATGCCAGGCAGGCAAAGCAGCATCGCCACGACAAGGCCGATGCCGCCGCCCCGAGGAGTGGGCAGACGATGCGAGCGTCGCTGGCCCGGTTGATCGAGCATGCCGCGTCGATGCGCGTAGCCGATGGCGAAGCGCACCAGCAACGATGAAATCAACAGGCTGGAAAGCAACCATCCGATGGTCGTGTACATGGTCATGTCACTCGCTGGCGACACCGTGGATCGGACGGATCGTGCTCCAGTTCTTGCAACTGGGACACTGCCAGTGATGCGCCTTGGCCCCGAAACCGCAACGGCTGCAGCGGTACATCGCCTGGCCCTCAATCAGCTTGCGGGTAAGATCGCGCAGAATAAGGAAATTGTCGCGCGCCTCACCCTCGATCTTGTCCATCGTGGCGTCGATCAGCGCCATCAGGCCGCGTACCGAGGGACGCTGGCGCAACTGCGCGGTGAGAAAGTCGATCGCCGCCCGCTCGCCATCGCGTTGTCGATACAGGCGGGTCAAAGCCAGTACCGGCGACACGCCGTGATAACGCCCCAGCATGTCGCTCAGGAAACTTTCGGCGCGGCTCATCTGCCGGGAGCGAGCGTAGCTGTCGAGCAGCGGCGGCAGGATTTCCGGGGTAAATGCGATGTCGGCATTGATCGCGGCCTCGTACGCCACCACGGCTTCCTCGTGATGGCTGTCCTCGGCCTGAAGCCTGCCGGTCAGCATGAACGCGCGGACACAATCCGGCTGGCACTCGAACGCCAGGCTCAGGTAATCGCGCGCTTCGGCCCGTGCCCCGTGCTGGCGTGCGCGGTCGGCAAGTTCGCAATAGAACTGGGCGATCATTGGCGTCTCGTCCTCGCCGGTCATCACTTCCAGCCGGCGCGCGTGTTCGATCGCCTTGTGCCAGTCGCGCTCGTGCTGGTAGATCGCGATCAGGTGACGCAATGCCGATGGTGCATGAGCATCCATCGCCACCAGGTCGGAAAACAGTGCTTCGGCGCGATCGAGCAGGCCGGCACGCATGTAGTCTTCACCCAGTTCAAGCAGGGCGACGGTCTTCATCGCATCGGAGAGGCCCGGCCGCGACACCAGGTGCTGGTGCAGCCGAATCGCCCGATCGACTTCGCCGCGACGACGGAAGAGATTGCCCAGGGCCAGGTGCGTCTCGACCGTATCGCGGTTGTATTCGGCCAGCTTGAGGAAGACCTCGATCGCCTTGTCCTGCTCCTCATTGAGCAGGTAATTCAGGCCGCGGAAATAGTCCGAGGAAAGCTCGCTGACTTCGGCCCCCGAGCGGCGAGCGCCGATCTGGCGGGAGGCCCACCAGCCCAGCACGAATGCCGCAGGAACCAGCGACACCAGCACATACATGAGATTCATGGTTTGACCGGCGGCTTCTTGCCTGCCCGCAGGCGCTGGCGACGGCTCGAACTCACCCCTAGCCACGCGGTAATCCCGCCCAGCAGCCAGCCGACCACCAAGGCAACCAGCAAGGCAGCGCCCTTGGGCAACTGCACCCGGAAGAACGCGAGATCGTAGCCGACCATATCGGCGTTGAGCGCGCCGAGCACGACGCCGGCAGCAATGAAAATGACGAGAACGATGATGGCGGGCAGTCGCATGCCGCGACTTTACCCGATTGATCCTGACAGGCACAGGCAACAAGCCTCGGTCATGCGGCAGGGATTCATGCAGGCAACACGCGACGCCAGAATTTTACGCAAAAAAAGCAGGCCGACTCGCGTCGCCTGCTTCGGTGAACTTGCCCGCGGTATCAACCGGCTTCCTGTTCCAGGTCCATGTTGACGCGTTCGCGCAGTTCCTTGCCTGGTTTGAAATGGGGAACATGCTTGCCGGGCAGCGCCACGGCTTCGCCTGTCTTGGGGTTACGGCCCATGCGCGGGGGACGGTAATGCAACGCAAAACTGCCGAAACCGCGCACTTCGATGCGTTCACCATGAGCCAGGGCATGGCTCATTTGCTCGATAACGCTCTTGACGGCCATCTCGACGTCGGCAAACGCAAGATGGGTCTGGCGCCTGGCAAGCGCTTCGATCAATTCGGATTTGGTCATGGGACCCCAATGTCCGTGACGTGAAACAGCGGGGCGGCAATGCGCCGCCCCGCGTCAGGCTTCGTGCAACCGATCAGTCGGCCTTGTTGAACTGCTCCTTGAGCAGCGCACCAAGCTTGGTCGTGCCACTGGCCGCGGACGAATAATCCACCGCGGTATCCGGCGCGTCTTCCTCGTCCTTCGCGCGGATCGAGAGCGCCAGCTGGCGACCCTTGCGATCCATGCCGGTGAACTTGGCCTCGACCTTGTCGCCTACCTTCAGATGCAGCGTGGCATCCTCGATGCGCTCCTTGGCGATGTCGTTGGCGCGCAGGTAACCCTCGACGCCCTCGCCCAGATCGATCACCGCACCCTTCGCATCGACTTCCTTGACGGTGCCGTTGACGATGGTGCCGCGCGGATTCGCCGCCATGAACTGGCCGAACGGATCCTGCTCCATCTGCTTGATACCGAGCGAGATGCGCTCGCGCTCCGGATCGACCGCCAGCACCACGGCCTCGATCTCGTCGCCCTTCTTGAAGTTGCGAACCAGGTCTTCGCCGGACATCTGCCAGGAGATGTCGGACAGGTGCACCAGACCGTCGATGCCGCCGTCCAGGCCGATGAACACGCCGAAATCGGTGATCGACTTGATCTGGCCGGAGACCTTGTCGCCCTTCTTGTGCATCGCTGCGAAGGCTTCCCACGGGTTCGAGCGGGTCTGCTTGATACCCAGCGAGATGCGGCGACGCTCCTCGTCCACGTCCAGCACGGTCACTTCGGTCTCGTCACCGACCTGCACCACCTTGGCCGGGTTGACGTTCTTGTTGGTCCAATCCATTTCGGACACGTGCACCAGGCCTTCCACGCCCGGCTCGATCTCGACGAAACAGCCGTAATCGGTGACGTTGGAGACCTTGCCGAACAGGCGGCTGCCGACCGGGTAGCGGCGAGCGATGGCGACCCACGGGTCGTCGCCCAGCTGCTTCAGGCCCAGCGAAACGCGGTTGCGCTCCTTGTCGTACTTCAGCACGCGCACGTCCAGCTCGTCGCCGACGTTGACCACTTCGGACGGATGACGCACGCGCTTCCACGCCATGTCGGTGATGTGCAGCAGGCCGTCGATGCCGCCCAGGTCCACGAACGCGCCGTAGTCGGTGAGGTTCTTGACGGTGCCCTTGACCACGGCACCCTCGGTCAGGCGCTCAAGCAGCTTCTCGCGCTCCTCGGAGAACTCGGTCTCGACGACGGCGCGGCGGCTGACCACCACGTTGTTGCGTTTGCGATCGAGCTTGATGATCTTGAACTCGAGTTCCTTGCCCTCGAGGTAGACCGGGTCGCGCACCGGGCGCACATCGACCAGCGAGCCCGGCAGGAATGCGCGGACGTCCTTGATGTCGACGGTGAAACCGCCCTTGACCTTGCCGGAAATCATGCCGACGATGGTTTCTTCCTTGTCGAACGCCTGCTCCAGGTCGTCCCACACCATCGAGCGCTTGGCCTTCTCGCGCGACAGCTTGGTCTCGCCGAAACCGTCTTCCAAAGCTTCGAGGGCTACCTTCACCTCGTCGCCTACCTGTACCTCCAGCACGCCGTCCTCGCTCTTGAACTGCTCGATCGGGACGATGCCTTCGCTCTTCAGGCCGGCATTGATCACGACGACGTCATTGCGGATTTCCACAACGATGCCGGTGACGATGGCGCCGGGCTTCAGCTTGGAGATAGCCTGTTGGCTCTGTTCAAACAGTTCGGCAAAACTTTCAGTCATGTTGATTCCATAGTGGGAAAAGACCGTGGTCCGTTGCGCCTGGTTGGTTGTTGCGCACGAACTTTCCGGTCCACCGGTTGAGGGTGCCTTCGGGTGGTTTCGCGAACCGACCGTGGTCACCGTTGGCCAAAACCTCCTGCCGTGGCAGGAGCGCAGAAACCGTCACGCAACCCGGTCAGGGCTGCACGACGGCAAGTACTTTCGCGACGACTTCGTCGATGCCCATCCCGGTGGTATCCACCAGTACGGCATCTTCGGCAGGCTTGAGCGGCGCGACCGCACGCGTTGCATCGCGGCTGTCACGCGCCTCAATTTCGCGCTGAAGGCCGCCAAGTGTAACGCTGAGTCCCTTTTCCTTCAACTGCTTATAGCGCCTTTTCGCCCGCTCGGCGGCGCTCGCGGTGAGGAAAACCTTGTGGGCCGCATCCGGGAAGATCACCGTGCCCATGTCGCGGCCATCGGCCACCAGTCCGGGCGCCTTGCGAAAGCCCAGCTGCAGCGCCACCAGGGCCTCACGCACCGGTGGCATCGAGGCGATCGCCGAAGCTGCTGCCCCGGCCGTCTCGGTTCGCAGCTCGTCGGTGGCATCGTGCCCGTTGACGATCACCCGGGTCTCGCCGCCGTCGCTGGCTGCACGAAAATGGATCTTCGTGGTCTGCGCGCAGCGGGTCATCGCCTCGACATCCGACAGATCCAGACCGGCCATGCCCGCGGCGTAACCCACTGCCCGGTACAGCGCACCGGAGTCCAGCAACCGCCATCCCAGCCGTTCGGCCACCAGCGCGCTGATGGTGCCCTTGCCCGATCCCGACGGCCCGTCGATGGTGAGTACGGGAGCGGTGGGGGCATGGCTCATGGAGAAATCCTGGCTGAGGAACGAAAGCGGCGAGTTTACCGCGTTGACCCCACCGGGGACGCGTGCTATCTACCCGGTCTCCTTGCCTGCAAGCCATTCCCGATCCGCCTCATGACCGATCTTCGCCGCGAGTTCGACCAAGCCGCCGAGGACATCCAGCGACTGGGCAAGCGTCCGGACAACGACACCTTGCTGAAGCTCTACGCGCTCTACAAGCAGGGTTCGGAAGGCGACCTGAAACGTGCCCAGCCCGGTTTCTTCGACTTCGTCGGCACCGCCAAGCACGAGGCCTGGGCGCAGTTGAACGGCATTCCGGAAGAGGAAGCCATGCGCCGCTACATCGCGCTGGTACACCAGTTGCTGGCCTGACTCCGGCGCCGCAGCGCACGCGGCGCTTGCTTTCGGATAGCGAACGCCGGCACATTCATACGATCGTTTGAGTCTGGTGTGGATCGCATGGATTACCCGAACCTGTTCGCCCCGCTCGACCTGGGCCACCTCACCCTGCCCAATCGCATCCTGATGGGTTCGATGCACACCGGGCTGGAGGACAAGGCGAGGGACTTCGACAAGCTGGCCGGGTATTTCGCCGAACGCGCCCGCGGCGGCGTGGGGCTGATGGTCACCGGAGGCATTTCGCCCAGCATCGAGGGTTGGCTCAAGCCGTTCGGCGGACGTCTCACCCTGCCCTGGCACAAGCCTCGCCACCGCAAGCTCACCCGAGCCGTACACGCCGAGGGCGGGCGCATCTGCATGCAGATCCTCCACGCAGGCCGTTACGGCTATCACCCGCTGTCGGTGGCGCCATCCAGGATCAAGTCGCCGATTACCCCGTTCACGCCGCGGGCGCTCTCCGCGCGTGGCGTGGAGCGCACCATCGGCGACTTCGTACATTGCGCGAAATTGGCCCGGGACGCCGGCTACGACGGCGTCGAGGTGATGGGTTCGGAAGGCTACCTGATCAACGAATTCATCGCCGCGCGCACCAACCGGCGCGATGACGCCTGGGGCGGCGACGCCCCACGGCGCATGCGCTTTGCCGTCGAAATCGTGCGGCGCACGCGCGAGGCGTTGGGGCGCGACTTCATCATCATCTATCGTTTGTCGATGCTCGATCTGGTCAGGGACGGCCAGGACTGGAGCGAGATCGTCGCCCTGGCCAAGGCTATCGAGGTGGCCGGTGCCAGCATCATCAACACAGGCATCGGCTGGCATGAAGCGCGCGTGCCGACCATCGTCACCAGCGTGCCGCGTGCCGGGTTTGCCTGGGTCACCCGGAAGCTCAAGGGCGAGGTATCCATTCCGCTGGTCGCTACCAACCGGATCAACATGCCGGACGTGGCTGAACGCATCCTCGCCGACGGCGACGCCGACATGGTCTCGATGGCGCGCCCGCTGCTGGCCGATCCGGCCTGGGTGAACAAGGCCAAATCCGGCCGCAGCGACCGGATCAACACCTGCATAGCCTGCAATCAGGCCTGCCTCGACCACGTGTTCCAGAACCAGCGCGCCAGTTGTCTGGTCAACCCGCGCGCCTGCCACGAGACCGAGCTGAGGATCGAACCGACCCGCACACGCAAACGCATCGCCGTGATCGGTGCCGGTCCGGCCGGCATGGCCTGTGCCAGCACGCTGGGCGAGCGCGGTCACGCGGTGACCCTGATCGACCAGGCCAACGAGATCGGCGGCCAGTTCAATTACGCCAAGCAGATTCCGGGCAAGGAGGAATTCCATGAAACCTTGCGCTATTTCCGCCACCAGTTGGACGACACCGGCGTCGATGTCCGGCTTGGCCAGGTCGCGGATGCCGCTTCGCTGCGCGCCGCCGGCTATGACGAAATAGTGATCGCCACCGGCATCACGCCACGCCAGATCAGATTCCCCGGCAGCGATGATCCGCGCGTGCTGAGCTATCTCGACGTGCTGGCCCGGCACCAGAGCGTCGGTGCGCGAGTGGCGGTCATCGGTGCCGGAGGGATCGGTTTCGACGTGGCCGAGTACCTGGTCGAGCCTGCCCCCTCACCCACCACCGATGTGGCCCGCTGGACCCGCGAATGGGGCGTGGACACGCAACTGGCCCACCGCGCCGGACTGCAGCCACCGCAACCGGAAGCGCCTGCGCGGCAAGTGTGGCTACTCCAGCGCAGCGAGGGCCGCCTCGGGGCGCGGCTCAACAAGACCAGCGGCTGGGTGCATCGGGCTACGCTCAAGGCGAAGCAGGTGACCATGCTGGGCAAGGTCGTCTACCAGCGCTTCGACGATCAGGGCCTGCACATCACCGTCGACGGCAAGCCGCAACTGCTGGCTGTGGACAATGTGGTGGTGTGCGCCGGTCAGGAACCGAACCGCCGCCTGGCCGACGAGCTGATCGCGGCCGGCAACAAGGTGCACGTCATTGGCGGTGCCGACGTGGCGGCCGAACTCGATGCCAAGCGCGCCATCGCCCAGGGCACCCGGCTGGCCAGCGAGATCTGATTCCTGCACCCCGGATATGACAGCGCCGCGACCCGTGAAGTCGCGGCGCCCATTCTGCAAAAGAAAGCGCCCCGCAGGGGAGACGCATCGCCATGGGTTCAGGGGGGGAGTTGAACCAGATGGCGTATTTAGCGTCGCTGCGGGGCGAGGGCCGCCGCCACTAGGGGGGGAGGGAAGTGGCGGGACGAAGCGAATTTTATGACCGGCACAATAAAGTATCTAATATATATTTACGCGTCTATTGATTCGAAATGCCTATATGTTCGATTTCCGCCAGCTGCGCTACTTCATTGCCGTCGCCGAGGAGCTGAGCTTCACCCGGGCAGCACTGCGCCTGCACATCTCCCAGCCGCCGCTGTCGCAGCAGATCCAGTCGCTGGAACAGGATCTGGGCGTGCGCCTGCTGGAACGTACCAAACGGCATGTCGAGCTGACCGAGCCGGGCCGGGTCTTTCTGGAGCAGGCGCGGCAGATCCTGGCCAAGGCCGATGAAGCGCGCAGCCAGGCCGTCGCGGCGGCATCCGGCTTCACCGGCCAGCTGCGGATGGCGTATACGGTTTCGGTCTCGTTCCATCCGGCGCTGCCGCAGGCCTTGCTTCGCTATGGCCAGATTGCCCCCAACGTCCGCCTGCAGCTCAGCGAGATGTATACCGAACCGCAATTTGCGGCGCTGCTGGCTGGCCAGATCGACATCGGCTTTGTCCGCGATGAACCGACTCATGCTCAGGATGCCCGTCGCCTGCGGATCAGCGTGATTGATCGCGAACCCCTGCTGCTCGCCCTGCCCGCCAGACATGTACTGGCCGGCCGCTGCAGCGTGCGCCTGGCCGAAGTGGCCGGCGATGCCTTCGTCTCGCAGCCACGCGAGCTCGCCGCCACGCTCTACGACCGGCTGGTGAAGCTGGCTGCCAAGGCGGGGTTCCATCCAACGATCGCCCAGCATGCGCAGCAGATCAACGGCTTGCTGGCCCTCGTCGCCGCGGGTCTCGGGCTGGCTCTTGTGCCGGCCAGCATGCGTGCGGTGCGCCTGGCGGGGGTCAGCTACGTTCCGCTGGAAGATGCCGATGCCTACCTGTTGCTGGCCGTGGCCAGCCGCGCCGACGACCAGTCCCCCGCGTTGCTGCAATTCCTGGCCACGGTGGCCGAAGCGGCCATCGCACCAGGCTTGTGATAAGTCATTCAAGTCGTTACACTTGCACGCTTACATTTTCGTTTAGTGTCAGGAGCTGGCCGTGAAGGTGCTTAACTCTTTGAAGTCCGCCAAGGCGCGGCACCGCGACTGCAAGATCGTGCGTCGTCGCGGCAAGGTGTTCGTGATCTGCAAGAGCAACCCCCGTTTCAAGGCTCGTCAGCGCTGAGTTTCAGCGCGTGTCGAGTGTGAAAAAAAGGCCGCGAAAGCGGCCTTTTTCATGTCCGGAACAAGCCCCCGCAAAATCGCGGAACGCTTGTCGCTTGGCGATCAGACGTAACTGATGCTGATGACCTCGTAGTGCTTGACGCCGTTGGGTGCGGTGAACTCGATGCTGTCGCCGGCGTTGCGGCCGATCAGGGCGCGTGCGATCGGTGAGGACACCGCGATCATGTGCCGTTTGATGTCCGCCTCCAGGTCGCCCACGATCTGGTAGGTCACCCGCGTGCCGGAATCCTCGTCTTCCAGTTCCACGGTGGCTCCGAATACCACGCGATCGCCCGGGTTGAGCGTCGCCACGTCGATCACTTCGGCGTTCGACAGCAAGCCTTCCAGTTGGCCGATTCGGCCCTCGGTGAAACTTTGCTGCTCGCGTGCGGCGTGGTACTCGGCGTTCTCCTTCAGGTCGCCATGCGCGCGCGCCTCGGCAATCGCCGCGATGATGCGCGGGCGATCGACGAACTTCAGTTGCTCAAGCTCGGCGCGCAGGCGCTCGGCACCGGCCTTGGTGATCGGGGGGCGACTCATGCGTTGAGCTCCTTGTGCAGTTCCTGCAGGCTGTGCACTTCGCCATCGCTGCGGAAATCCAGCGAATGCACGAGCGCGCGGGCGCCTGCCACAGTGGTGGAATAGGTGACGCGATGCTGCAGCGCCTCGCGCCGGATCGAGAACGAATCGGCGATCGCCTGCTTGCCCTCGGTGGTGTTGACGATATAGACGATCTCGCCGTTCTTGATCAGGTCGACGATATGCGGACGACCTTCCAGCACCTTGTTGATCCGTTCGCAGACCACACCGTGTTCGGCGAGGTAGCTGGCGGTACCGGACGTGGCCACCAGGTTGAAGCCACGTGCGATGATTTCCCTGGCGATCGGCAGCAGTCGTTCCTTGTCGCCGTCGCGTACCGACAGGAAAGCCTTGCCTACCGTCGGCGGCTTGATCCCGGCTGCTTCGTGGCCCCGCGCGAATGCGGCACCGAAGCTGCGCCCCACGCCCATCACCTCGCCGGTCGAACGCATCTCGGGGCCGAGGATCGGATCGACGTTCTGGAACTTGAGGAACGGGAAGATCGCCTCCTTCACCGAGTAGTACGCCGGAATCACCTCGCGCGTCGCGCCAAGACTGGCCAGCGTACGGCCAGCCATCACCCGCGCCGCCACCTTGGCCAGCGGCACGCCGATGGCCTTGGACACGAAGGGCACGGTGCGCGAGGCTCGCGGGTTCACTTCGAGGATGTAGACGGTGTCGCCCTGGATGGCGAACTGGGTGTTCATCAAGCCGATGACCTTCAGTTCCTTCGCCATCGCGGTGACCTGACGGCGCATCTCGTCCTGGATTTCCGCGCCCAGCGAGTACGGCGGCAGCGAGCAGGACGAATCGCCCGAGTGCACGCCGGCCTCCTCGATGTGCTCCATGATGCCGCCGATCAGCACGTTGCCTTCGGCGTCGGCGATCACGTCCACGTCGACTTCGACTGCGTGGTCGAGGAAGCGGTCCAGCAGCACCGGCGAATCGTTCGACACCTTCACCGCATCGCGGATGTAGCGCGACAGGTCGGCGTCGTCATGCACCACTTCCATCGCGCGGCCGCCAAGCACGTAGCTCGGCCGCACCACCAGCGGATAGCCGATCTCGCGGGCCAGCGCCAGCGCCTCGTCGGCGTTGCGCGCGGTACGGTTCGGCGGCTGCTTCAGGCCGATCTTCTCGATCATGTGCTGGAAGCGCTCGCGATCCTCGGCCAGATCGATCGAGTCGGGGCTAGTGCCGATGATCGGCACCCCGGCCGCTTCCAGGGCGCGCGCCAGCTTCAGCGGAGTCTGCCCGCCGTACTGCACGATCACGCCCTTCGGCTTCTCGACGTGAACGATCTCCAGCACGTCCTCCAGCGTCAGCGGCTCGAAGTACAACCGGTCGGAGGTGTCGTAGTCGGTCGACACCGTCTCCGGGTTGCAGTTGACCATGATGGTCTCGTAGCCATCCTCACGCAGCGCCAGCGACGCATGCACGCAGCAATAGTCGAACTCGATGCCCTGCCCGATCCGGTTCGGGCCGCCGCCGAGCACGATGATCTTGTCGCGGTCGGTCGGCGCCGCCTCGCACTCTTCCTCGTAGGTCGAATACATGTAGGCAGTGCTGGTGGCGAACTCGGCCGCGCAGGAATCCACCCGCTTGTACACCGGACGCACACCGAGCGTGTGGCGCAGATGGCGCACCGAGGCTTCGTCGGTGTTGAGCAGTTCGGCCAGGCGTGCATCGGCGAAACCGAGCCGCTTGAGCTCGCGTATGCGCGACTCGTCGAGTGCCGTGATGCCCTGCGCCACGATCTCGGCCTCGGTCAGCACGATGTCCTCGAACGCGGCGAGGAACCAGGGGTCGACGCGGCTGAGGCTGTGCACTTCCTCCAGCGTCAGGCCGGCGCGAAACGCATCGGCCAGATGGAAGACGCGATCGGGGCGTGGCTCGCGCAGTTCGCGCTTGAGCACGGCCAGGCCGTCCTCGGTGCTGATGTCCAGCCCAGTCGGGTTGAGCCCGGTCTTGCCGATCTCCAGCCCGCGCAGCGCCTTCTGCAGCGATTCGTGGAAAGTGCGGCCGATCGCCATCACCTCGCCGACGGACTTCATCTGGGTAGTCAGGCGCGCATCGGCGGCCGGGAACTTCTCGAACGCGAAACGCGGGATCTTGGTGACCACGTAGTCGATTGAAGGCTCGAACGACGCCGGCGTGAGTCCACCGGTGATGTCGTTCTTCAATTCGTCCAGCGTGTAGCCGACCGCCAGCTTGGCAGCGATCTTGGCGATCGGGAAACCGGTGGCCTTCGATGCCAGTGCGGACGAGCGCGACACGCGCGGATTCATCTCGATCACCACCACGCGGCCGTCTTCGGCGTTGATGCCGAACTGCACGTTGGAGCCGCCAGTGTCCACGCCGATCTTGCGCAGCACCGCGATCGAGGCATCGCGCAGGCGCTGGTATTCCTTGTCGGTGAGCGTCTGCGCCGGCGCCACGGTGATCGAGTCGCCGGTGTGCACGCCCATCGGATCGAGGTTCTCGATCGAGCACACGATGATGCAGTTGTCCGCGGTGTCGCGGACCACCTCCATTTCGAACTCCTTCCAGCCGAGCACGGATTCCTCGACCAGCACTTCGCCGACCGGCGACAGTTCCAGGCCGCGCTTGACGATCTCCTCGAACTCCTCGCGGTTGTAAGCGATGCCGCCGCCGGAGCCGCCGAGGGTAAAGCTCGGCCGGATGACCGTTGGGAAACCCACCTTGGCCTGGGTCAGCAACGCCTGCTCGAACGTGCGCACAACCTCGGCCTTCGGGCATTCCAGGCCGATCTCGCCCATGGCCACGCGGAACAGCTCGCGGTCCTCGGCCATGCGGATGGCTTCACGCTTGGCACCGATCAGCTCGACGTTGTACTTCTCCAGCACGCCGTTGTCGGCAAGGTCCAGAGCACAGTTGAGGCCGGTCTGGCCGCCCATCGTGGGCAGCACCGCATCCGGGCGCTCCTTGGCGATGATGCGTTCCACCGTCTGCCAGTTGATCGGCTCGATGTAGACCGCATCGGCGGTGTCCGGGTCGGTCATGATCGTGGCGGGGTTGGAGTTCACCAGGATCACCCGGTAGCCCTCTTCCTTCAGCGCCTTGCATGCCTGCGCGCCGGAGTAGTCGAACTCGCAGGCCTGGCCGATCACGATCGGGCCGGCACCGATGATGAGGACGCTCTTGATATCGGTACGCTTAGGCATGCGTGCGGGCCTCCTGCATCAGTGTCGCGAAACGTTGGAACAGGTAGCCGATGTCGAGCGGCCCGGGGCTCGCTTCGGGATGGCCCTGGAAGCAGAACGCCGGGCGGTCGGTCAGCGCGAAACCCTGCAGCGAACCGTCGAACAGCGAAACATGCGTGACCCGCACGTTCGCCGGCAACGTGGCCGGATCCACCGCGAAACCATGGTTCTGCGAGGTGATCAGCACGCGACCGTCGTCCAGGTCCTTGACCGGGTGATTCGCCCCGTGGTGGCCGAACTTCATCTTCAGCGTCTTGCCGCCCAGCGCCAGGCCCATCAGTTGATGGCCGAGGCAGATGCCGAACAGCGGGATCTTCGCGTCGAGGAATTGCCCGGTCGCCGCGATCGCGTAATCGCAGGCGGCCGGATCGCCAGGGCCGTTGGACAGGAACACGCCGTCGGGCTGCATCGCCAGCACCTCGGCGGCAGGCGTCTGCGCCGGCACCACGGTGACCTCGCAGCCCTGTTCGGCGAGCAGGCGCAGGATGTTGAGCTTGGTGCCGAAGTCGTAGGCGACCACCTTGAAGCGCATGGCCGGCTGGTTGAACGCAGTGCGGTCCAGGTCGTACACACCCTGGTTCCATACGTACGGCTTGGCCGTGCTGACCACCTTCGCCAGATCCATCCCGTTCAGGCCAGGGAACGCGCGCGCCTTGGCCAATGCCACCTCGGCATCGACCTGAGCGCCGGCCATGATGCAGCCGGCCAGCGCGCCCTTGTCGCGCAGGATGCGGGTCAGCCGACGGGTGTCGATACCGGCGATCGCCACGGTGCCGTGACGCTTCAGGTAATCGGGCAGGCTCTCGGTGCTGCGCCAGCTGCTGGCCCGGCGCGGCACATCGCGCACGATCAGGCCGGCGGCATGCACGGCGATGGATTCGACGTCCTCGGCGTTGACGCCAGTGTTGCCGATATGCGGATAGGTCAGCGTGACGATCTGGCGCGAGTACGAGGGATCGGTGAGGATCTCCTGGTAACCGGTCATGGCGGTATTGAAAACCACCTCGCCAACGGTTTCGCCGATAGCGCCGGCAGCATGACCAAGAAACACGCTGCCATCTTCGAGGGCCAGCAGGGCAGGTTGAGGCATACGGTGACCGCCTTTTGGATGCAACAAAGTCCGCAAGCCGCAGGATTGCTGGCTTGTGGAGCTCGGAAAGGAAAGTATCTGGGCGGGATGAAATGATAGGCGGCGGAGCCGTTTCTGTCCACCTTACGCAGCCTGAATCGTGCGTTCCGCGAACAATCATCATGGTTTCGGCCGGGCGCTACACTACGCAGATATTTCAATGGAGTTGAATGATTCATGAGCACCGCCTTTCTGCTCGATCCCGCCCGACTTGATCGCCCGGATACCAAGGTGCTGCACCATCCTTTTCCGTTCATGGTGGCGCACGGTCAATTGCCGGATGAGTGGCGCGGCGACCTGGATCGCGACTTTCCGCGTTATGCCAGCGCCGGCTTTTTCCCGTACGAAGCGAGCGATTGCGGTCCCTCCATCAACGCATTGATCGCCAACATGACGGCACCGGCATTCGCCAGTGCGGTCGGGCAACGGCTAGGCATCGACAATCTGGGCCAGTATCCAACCCTGGTGACTCTCTGTCGTCTGCTCAACAAGCGCCATGGCACCATCCATACCGACAGCAAATCCAAGGTGGCCACGGCACTCATCTATCTCAATGCCCAGTGGCCTGATACCAGCGACGGCTGCCTTCGCTTCCTGCATCGGATCGACGACATCGACAGTATCGTGATCCCGGAACTGGCCCCGCTCTATGGCGAATTCGCCGTGTTCAAGCGATGCGAAAACTCCTTCCATGGGCATCTGCCTTATGAAGGCGAGCGTCGGGTGATCCAGGTTGCCTGGCTCACCAGCGAAGAAGAGAAATTGCGCAAGACGAAGCGCGGCAAGTTTTCGCGCGGGTTCAAGAAGTTGTTCGGCAAGCTCGATACCAGGCTCGGCGCGGGCCGCGATCGAAGCGCTTCACACCCCGACTGAACTCACACCCGGTCCACCCGCCCACGAAGTGCCCCCATCACGAAGGCGGCGGACACGTCACCCAGCGGCTCCCCAAATAATCGCCGACGCCCTCCCGGCAGTGATGCACGATGCTGCGCGAACCACGCTGGCGGGCTCAAACCGGGCTGGAAATCACATCGTCCAGTTGCCATTGCCCGGGGACTCGACCCGCCAGCCAATACGCCGCCTGCAAGGCGCCGCGCGCAAAGATCGAACGATCCGTGGCGCGATGGCCCAACTCCAGCCGCTCGCCCTGCCCGATCAGCATGGCGGTGTGTTCGCCGACGATATCGCCGCCACGCACCACCGCAAATCCGATGCTGCCTTCGGCCCGTTCGCCCGCTTGGTGTCCGCGGTTGTACACCGCTGTGGCTTCCAGTGTGGTATCGCGTGCAGCGGCGGCAGCTTGACCGAGCGCGAGCGCGGTGCCGGAAGGCGCGTCCCGTTTGCGGTTGTGATGCGCTTCGACGATTTCCACATCCCATGCCGGCAGTGCAGCAGCGGCTGAGCGCAGCAATCGGGTCAATACCGCCACGCCGAGACTGAAGTTGGCGGCACGCAGGATGGCGATGCTCCTGCCGGCGTCGGAAAGTCGCGCCTCCAGTTCCGTATCGATGCCGGTGGTACCGCTTACCAGCGCCGAGTGGTGCGCCAGACAGTGATCGAGTGCGGGTGCAAGGGCCGCCGGACCGCTGAAGTCGATGATGACATCCAGTGGAGGCGCTTGCGTCCAGTCGTGTGCATAACGCAACGAGCCCGCGGTGCCGACGAAGACGGGTTTCCCGTCGTGGGCCGAACCGGGTGCCACCACCGCATGCACCAACTCGAAACGGCCATCGCCGCCGAGCAGTTCCAGCAGGGCACGACCCATCCGGCCGGAAGCACCGTTGATGGCGAGGCGAACGGGTCCGGTCATCGGTATGCTCCAGTCAAGACCGTCGATTGCCACATGCTGCCACGCGGGCTGCGAGCCTCACGCGGTGACCTTCGACCAGAACTGCTTCACCCCATCGACCCAGCTCTTGGCGCGCGGGGTGTGCTTGCCGGCATCGCTGCTGTCGAACGTGGCCTCCAGCGATTCCAGCAATTCGCGCTGCTGTCTGGTCAGTCGCACCGGCGTCTCCACCACCACGCGGCAGATCAGGTCGCCGTGACGGCTGCTGCGCACCGACTTGACGCCACGGCCACGCAGACGGAACTGGGTGCCGGTCTGGGTCTCCGGCGGGATGCTGATCGGCACCTCGCCCTCCAGCGTCGGCACGGGCAACTCGGAGCCCAATGCAGCTTGCGAAAACCGGATCGGCAGCTCGCAATAAAGATCACTGCCCTCGCGCTGGAAGATCGCATGCTCGCGCACGCGCACTTCCACGTACAAATCGCCAGCCGGCGCGCCGGACGGGCCTGCTTCGCCCTGCCCGGTCAAGCGGATGCGATCGCCATTGTCGACCCCCTCGGGGATCTGTACCGACAGTGTGCGGGTTTCCTCGATCCGACCTTCGCCGTGACACTTCCTGCATGGTTTTTCGATCGCCTGCCCGGTGCCGCCGCAATGCGGACAGGCCTGCTGGATCGAGAAGATGCCGTTCTGCATGCGTACCTGGCCATGGCCATGGCAGGTCTTGCACTTGCTGGTCTTGCCGTCTTCCGAACCGCTGCCGTTGCAATGATGACAGTTGACCTGGGTCGGCACTTCGATCTGCCGGCTGACGCCAAAGACGGCCTCTTCCAGGTCGAGCTCCATGATGTAACGCAGGTCGGAGCCACGCCGCGGACGGCCGCGACCGCCACCGCTCCTGCCGAAGATATCGCCGAAAATGTCTCCGAAAATGTCTCCGACATCGCCAAAACCGGCGCCGCCACGACCGCCCATGCCGTGCTCAAAGGCAGCGTGGCCGTGCTGGTCGTACATTGCGCGCTTTTGCGCGTCGGACAGCACCTCGTAGGCTTCCTTGGCCTCCTTGAACTTGTCCTGCGCGGCTGGATCGTCCGGACACCGGTCCGGATGGTATTTCATCGCCAGTCGACGGAAGGATTTCTTCAGCTCGACATCGCTGACGCTGCGCTCGACGCCCAGCACTTCGTAGTAGTCACGCTTGCTCATTCATGCATCCACACTGCTTGTCGCGCCCCCGCAGGAAACAAGAATTCCCTGCTTGCCATTCAACAAACAGCCCGTGCCGGGAGAATTCCCGGCACGGGCTGGTCCATCGGCCGTGCCGATGACATGACCGATTATTGCTTGTCGTCCTTCACTTCGGTGAACTCGGCGTCGACCACGTCGTCCGGCTGGGCCGAACCGCCGCCCGGCGCGGATTGTTGCGCCCCGGCACCGGATGATGTGGCGTCTCCGCCCTGCGCTGCTGCATACAGCGCCTGCGCCACCTGCTCCAGTTTCTCGACCTTCGACTCGATCGCAGCCTTGTCATCGCCGTCCTTGACCTTCTCCAGATCGGACAACGCGCCCTCGATGCTGCTGAGCTGATCGGCCGGCACCTTGCCGCCGTGTTCCTTCAGCGCGCTGCGGGTCGCGTGCACCAGCTGATCGGCCTTGTTGCGCGTGGCGACGAGCTCGTGGAACTTCTTGTCCTCTTCCTTGTTCGCCTCGGCGTCGGCGACCATCCGCTGGATCTCCTCGTCGGACAGGCCCGAACCGGCCTTGATCTCGATCTTCTGTTCCTTGCCGGTCTTCTTGTCCTTGGCCGACACGTGCAGGATGCCGTTGGCGTCGATGTCGAAGGTGACCTCGATCTGCGGCATGCCGCGCGGCGCCGGGTCGATGCCCTGCAGGTCGAACTTGCCCAGCGACTTGTTCGCGCTGGCACGCTCGCGCTCGCCCTGCAGCACGTGCACAGTCACCGCGGTCTGGTTGTCGTCGGCGGTGGAGAAGGTCTGCGAGGCCTTGGTCGGCACCGTGGTGTTCTTCTCGATCAGCTTGGTCATCACGCCGCCCATCGTCTCGATGCCCAGCGACAGCGGGGTGACGTCGAGCAGCAGCACGTCCTTGACCGAACCGCCCAGCACGCCGCCCTGGATCGCCGCGCCCACGGCGACGGCCTCGTCCGGGTTGACGTCCTTGCGCGGATCCTTGCCGAAGAAGTCCTTCACCGACTCCTGCACTTTCGGCATGCGGGTCTGGCCGCCGACCAGGATCACGTCGTCGATGTCGGACACGCGCAGGCCTGCATCATTCAGCGCCGTGCGACACGGCTCGATGGTGCGCTTGACCAGCTCTTCCACCAGCGACTCGAGCTTGGCCCGGGTCAACTTGATGTTGAGATGCTTCGGGCCCGACGCGTCGGCCGTCACGTAGGGCAGGTTCACGTCGGTCTGATGGTTGGTGGACAGCTCGATCTTGGCGCGCTCGGCCGCGTCCTTCAGGCGCTGCAACGCCAGCGGATCCTTGCGCAGGTCGATGCCCTGCTCCTTGTTGAACTCGTCGACGAGGTAGTCGATGACGCGCATGTCGAAGTCCTCGCCGCCAAGGAAGGTGTCGCCGTTGGTGGCCAGCACTTCGAACTGCTTCTCGCCGTCGACTTCGGCGATCTCGATGATCGAAACGTCGAAGGTGCCGCCGCCGAGGTCGTAAACCGCGATCTTGCGGTCGCCGCCCTTCTTGTCCAGACCATAGGCCAGCGCAGCGGCGGTCGGCTCGTTGATGATGCGCTTGACGTCGAGCCCGGCGATCTTGCCGGCGTCCTTGGTGGCCTGGCGCTGGCTGTCGTTGAAGTACGCCGGGACCGTGATCACCGCTTCGGTGATCGTCTCGCCGAGATAATCCTCGGCGGTCTTCTTCATCTTCATCAACACCTTGGCGGCGATTTCCTGCGGAGCCATCTTCTTGCCGTCGGAGGTCTGCACCCAGGCGTCGCCGTTGTCGTGCGCGACGATGGCGTACGGCACGATATGCAGGTCTTTCTGCACCTCGGCGTCGGTGAACTTGCGGCCGATCAGGCGCTTCACCGCGTAGAAGGTGTTTTTCGGATTGGTCACGCTCTGGCGCTTGGCCGAGGCACCCACCAGCACTTCGCCGTCCTTGTTGAAGGCGACGATGGACGGCGTGGTGCGATCACCTTCCGAGTTTTCGATGACCTTGGTCGTGCTGCCATCCATGACAGACACGCAGGAATTGGTCGTGCCCAGGTCGATACCGATGATCTTACCCATGTGTATGCTCTCCTAAAGTATTCTTGCGGCCCCCGCGGCCGCGATGATTTTCAGATGGGGGGCCTGCTCTGGCGATTCAATGCCGGCAGGATCCCCGAATGCGCATGCCGGTGCGCCGTTCAGGCGCGCCCGACGAGGAAGTTCAGTCTTTCGCCACGGCGACCAATGCCGGACGCAGCAGGCGATCGTTCAGCACATAGCCCTTCTGCAGCACGCCGACCACGGTGCCGGGTTGCTGGCCCGGCGCTTCCACCATGCTCACCGCATGGTGGCGCTCCGGGTCGAGCGGCTGACCGAGCGGGTTAACCTGGGACATGCCGTGGTTTTCGCCGACCTTCAGCAATGCCTTCAAGGTCAGGTTGAGACCTTCGCGCATCGACGCCAGGTCACCCCCCTCGACCGCCAGGCCACTCTCCAGTCCATCGTAAACCGGGAGCAATTCGTTCAGCAGCTTCTCGTTGGCGAAACGGCGCGCCTGTTCGAGATCGCGGTGCAATCGCCGACGCTGGTTCTCCAGTTCCGCATGCTCGCGCAGAACCGTCTCGCGCAACTCGGCGTTGTTTGCCTCCAGCTCCGCCACGCGCGCCTGCAGGTTTTCCAGCTCGGCCGTCACGGACTCGCCGGGCTGGCCCTGTACCGGCGTCTCTCCCGGCGACTGCGGATCGTTGTTCTGCATGCATCACTCCAGAGCAAAGTTCGTGGCCGGCATGTGAGCCGACCGTTATTGATGTGAAAACCCCCGCTTCCCGCAGCGGTTATAGGGTCGTGGCGACGCGATTCAAGGCATCGCTGAGCAATCCGGCGGTGGCCTGCACCACCGGGATCACCCGCTCGTAGGCCATACGGGTCGGGCCAATCACTCCGACCGCGCCCAGCACCCGCCCTTGCGCGCCGTAGCTGGCGGTCACCACGCTGCAACCATCGAGCGCGGTGAAACCGGATTCCTCGCCGATGAACAGCCGCACACCGGGAGCCTTGGCGCAAACTTCCATCAGCTGCAGCAACTCGTTCTTCTGCTGGAACGCATCGAACAGTTCGCGCAGGCGCACCAGGTCGGCCAGCTCCGAATACGCCATCAGGTTGGTCTGGCCGCTGACCAGCACGTCGCTGCCGCCCGCCTGCGGCGCAAACGAGGCCGTGGCCAGTTCCATCGTGCTGGCCAACAACCGGTTGAGCTCGCTGCCGGTTTCGCGCAACTCGGCCAGCAACCGCGTGCGGATGTCGTCCACGCGCAGGCCGGCGAACTGGGTGTTCAGATAATTGGCCGCCTGCTCAAGCTCGCGGGCGTCGAGCGGCTTGGCGAGTTGCACGATGCGGTTCTGCACCTGGTTGTCGGTGAATACCAGGATCACCAGCACGCGCGCGTCCGGCAGTGCCACGAAGTCGATATGCCGCAGCGGGAAGTCGGCTTGGCGCGGTACCGTGACCACGCCGGCGAAACGGGTCATCGCCGACAACAGGGTCGACACGTTGCCGAGCAAGTCCAGCGTGGTCGTCGGCCCCGGCGGCAGCTCGCGCTGCAGGCGCGCCATGTCGTCGTGCGGCAGCGGCTGCAGTTCGATCAGGCTGTCGACGAACAGGCGCAGTCCCCGTGGCGTCGGCACCCGCCCGGCCGAGGTATGCGGCGAGGCGACCAGGCCGGCATCCTCGAGGTCGGCCATGATGTTGCGGATCGTCGCCGGGCTCACATCCAGCCCCGACGAGCGCGACAACGTGCGCGAACCGACCGGTTCGCCATCAACCAGATACTGGGCGATCAGCGTGCGCAACAGGCGGCGCGCGCGGGCGTCGAGGTCGTGGCGAGGCGGGTTGATCATGCGCTGAGGTGACCCATGTGTAGCAATCCTTGAGACCCGACAGAAATAAGGTCTGCGCGCGTAGCTTGCAAGTGGCGATACTTCCTGAGGCCGGCGGCGGGAACGCAGGCGGCCGGGACTTCGCCCCTTTTGGCGAGCACTCATCTTGACCGGTAGACCAGGGCCAGGCGCTCAAGGAATCGAAAGGGTCGGCTCGGGATCGCCTCGCTCAACCGGTTTGCACCGTCCGGGCTCCTGCCACCCCGGGCTGCCGCTACAATCCATCCACCTCATCATTTGCCTGCCCATGCTAACTTCGCTCTACGTCCGCCATTTTGCCGTCGTCGAAGCCGCCGAGATTGCATTCGGGCCTGGCCTGACCGTAGTCAGCGGTGAAACCGGCGCCGGCAAGTCGCTGCTGGTCGATGCCTTGATGCTGCTGGCCGGTGCCCGCGCCGACAGTGGCGTGGTGCGCACCGGCAGTGATCGCGCCGAACTCGCCGCGGAGTTTGATCTGACCGAATTGCCACTGGCCCGCGAATGGCTTCAGCGCGAGGAACTCGACGAAGAAGGCGGCTGCCAGTTGCGTCGGGTGATCCGTGCCGAGGGCAGTTCCAAGGCATGGATCAACGGCCGCCCCGCCAACGCCCGCCAACTGGGCGATCTCGCCTCGCTGCTGGTCGAGATCCACGGGCAGCATGAGCACCAGGCACTGCTCTCGCGCTCGCATCAACTGGCGCTGCTTGATGCCTACGCCGCACACGATGGCGTGCTGGAACAGGTGCGGGAAAGCGCCCTGAAATGGCGCGAACTCGGCGTCCGCATACTCAAGTTGAGCGGTGGCGAAAATCGCGACCAACGCATCGAGTTGCTGCGTCACGAGATCACCGAGCTGGAAAAGTGGGCGCTGCCAACCCCGGAGTTGACCGACCTTGAGGCCAGCCACAAACGCCTTGCCAACGCCGGACGACTCGCCGAAGGCACCGCCGGAGTCGTCGAACTGCTCGACGGTGACGGTGAGTTCGCATTGCGCCGCGCGCTTGGTCGCGCCCATGCCGAACTGGGCAAGCTCGCTGCGCTCGACGACAAGCTGACACCGCTGCTGGAACTGCTGGACAACGCCGGCATCGAGCTTGGCGAAGCCGCCGATGGTCTGGGACGGTATGCGCAGGATGTCGACCTGGATCCGGAACGCTACACCGAAGTCGACAACCACCTGGCACGCTTGCATGATTTGTCGCGCCGGCATCGTTTGCCCGTACCCGAGCTGCATGACAAGCTGGCTGAATTGCGCATCGAACTGGCCGAACTCGAAGGCGCCGGCGACGCACTCGAACGACTTGCCGCACAACGCCAGCGACTGCAACTCGACTATGCCGACGCTGCAGCCCGCCTGAGCCAGTCACGTACAGCAGCGGCCAGCCAACTTGGTGACGAAGTCAGCACGCTGATGGGCGAACTGGGCATGGCGGGCGGGATTTTGCGCGTCGAATTGGAGGCGGTCGCCGGCGATGAACCGGATCCGCAGGGTCAGGAGCGCTGCGAGCTGCTGGTCAGCGCCAACCCCGGCCAGCCACCGCGGCCATTGCGCAAGGTTGCGTCCGGCGGCGAACTGGCCCGCATAAGTCTTGCGATCGAGGTGGCAACGCTGGGCAAGGACACCGTCGGCAGCATGATTTTCGATGAGGTTGACTCCGGCATCGGCGGCGCCGTGGCCGAAGTGGTCGGGCAAAAATTGCGTGCGTTGGGCGGGCAACGCCAGGTGCTTTGCGTCACCCATCTGCCACAAGTGGCGGCACAGGGCCACGCACACCTGCGCGTCAGCAAGCACAGCGATGGCGATTCCACCCTTACGCGGATCGACCGACTCGATGCCCGCGGCCGGCGCGATGAACTGGCGCGCATGCTGGGCGGTGTCGAGATCACCCGCGAGACACGAGCTCACGCGAAGCAGATGCTGGAGCGCGCGCAGACCGCCTGAAACACGCGCCCCAACATGCCAACCGTCCTGCTCACCCGCTGGGCGGCAGCAGTCCCCGTTCGGTGGCCATCCGGTACAGATCCAGCTCCGACCCGGCCCCGAGCTTGCCCATCAGGCTGGCGCGATGGATGTAGACGGTCTTCTGGCCGATTCCCAATTCCCCCGCCACCTGCTTTGGCGCGCGACCACCGGCGAGCAACAGAAAAACCTCGCGTTCGCGCGCGGTCAGACGGTTGATCGGATCCAGCGCCGCATTCGGCCGATCCGCCCGGCGCTGCAAAAGATCGGAACTCAGGAAGCACTCGCCTTGCATGACGGCACGAAGGCCCGCCACCAGTTCCTCTGGTGCCACACCCTTGGTGACGTAGCCACTGGCGCCGCGACGCAAGGCCTCGGACACGTAAGGCTCGCCGTCGTGCATGCTCAACACCACCACACGCGTCTGCGTGGATACGCTGAGCAGGTGCTCGATGAGGGGGAGTCCGCTGCCGTCAGGCAGGGTAAGGTCCAGCGCCACCAAATCGGGACGCCAGTGACCGACCGCCTCGACCGCATCATCAGCACTGCGGCACTCGGCCACGACATCGAGATCGGGCTCCATCTCGATCAATCGTTTGAACCCTTCGCGAACGATGGCGTGGTCATCGACCAGAACGATGCTGTACATCGCGCTACTTTACACATTGATCCATCATTTATGCACGTCCATCCTCGATCATTGGTGCCCACGCCTATCCCGAGTCACGCGTGCGAACACACATGTACCATCGGCACATGCGCCTGAAATCATTCCAGCTCCCCGATTCCGGCCCGTTGCTCGCGACGGGCTACCTGGTGTTCTGGTTGCTGCTGTGGCCCACCGTGCAGCCGTTCTGGATGCTGCCCTATGGCCTGCGCTTCGGCGCGTTGCTGCTCGCTCCTGTGCGCTATTGGGGCTGGCTGCTCGGTGCAGAACTTGCCGTCACCGCAGGTATCGACCTGACCCACGGATTGCGCGGAGGCTGGCTCGGTTTTGCGATCAATGAATTCCCCGAGCCGCTGGTGATGGCGGCCAGCTTGTGGCTGCTGCGCCAGTTCAACCTGCATGCCAGCTTGCACAGTCCGCAGGAAGTGACTCGGATGCTGCTGTCGGTGATCCTCGTGGTTACCGCGACCACCGTCGTCGACGCAGCCCTGCTGGCGCTGATCAATTTGCCCGCATCATCCGAACTGATGATGCGGGTACTCGGCGAGGAGTTGCTGAGCCACTACCTTGGCATCCTGCTGATCGCGCCATTGATGATCATGGTGCTTCGCACCAAGATCGAACGGAGGGCACTGACCAGCCTGCTCATGGACGGGTTGCTGGTCATGCTGCCCTCGATGACGATCTTGCTGGTGCTGTCAGAACAGGCCGCGCCACAGCCGCAGTTTGCCCGCGTCCTGTCGCTCGCCCCGGTCTTGTTTTTCGCGTTTCGTCACGGCTGGCGCGGCGCAAGTCTGGCGATGATCATCTCCAGTCTCGGCATGACGATGGTCGACCGGCATTTGGGCCACGCCCCTTCTGGCGCAGCCGCCTACTTGTTCCTGGCCGTTGCGGGTACTGGCGCACTGATGCTGGGCTCGGCCACCGACGCGTTGCGCCGCAGCAGCAAACGGGTAGCGGAGCAGAACGTCTACCTGGGTGCGGTCAACCGCCGCCTGGATCAGCTCGCCCAACAATTGCGGGGGGCCGCTCGTGGCAATCTGCAGGCGGATGAAAACCAGCGCCGGCATCTGGCCGCCGAACTGCACGACGAACTGGGTCAGAACATCACCGCCATCCAGACCCACGTGAAACTGGCTCAAGCCAGACTGCTTCAGGCCGGCATGGAAGACATCAGCACGTCGATCAATGCCATCCTGGCGCATATGCGACGTGCGCTGCATCGGCTGTTGGACGATTTGCGACCGGCCGTCCTGGACGAATTCGGCCTGCTTCGCGCGCTCGACGAAGGTCCGATCCGTGATCTGCTGAATGCCGCCGGCATGGTCTATCACACGGAGTTGCACGGTGATCCCCGGCTTCTCGATGACGATACCCGTACCGCCATCTATCGGCTGGTCCAGGAAAGCGCGACCAATGCGGTCAAACATGCACAGGCCGGCGAATTCCGACTACGCCTGCGTATCGGCGAACGCCGCGGGATCGCGCTGGCCGTGCTCGACCTGCGCGACGACGGCACCGGCCTGCCCAACCGACTGCCCCGTGGCGGCCGCGGCTTGCAAGGGATGCGCGATCGGGTCACCTCGCTCGGCGGTCAGTTTCGCTTGCGTCCCGATCATGCCGGCGTGCACTTGCGCATTTTGCTGCGGGGCAACAACACCGTTGCCGAGGCGTGTGAACAAGACTAGGAATTTTTCCGATACCGGAAACGTGAAAACCTCGTTACGCTCCTTCCCATCGATGTGGGGGAGCCACCATCGCAGGATGGTGGATCAGCGTCGCCGTGGGGACGGTGGGCGCTGAAACAACGGCAGGATGCCGTTTTGCCACTACCTGGATACCACTCCGGGGCAATCGCGAAACATTTCGCGGGCCGAGGCGGAACAGGTAGAGGAGCAGCCGCGGGCGGACAGGAGTCCTCCTCGCGGCTTTTTTATGCGCGTCGTTCAAGGTTCAGCATGACGTGCAAGGGCGCGCTCCCTGCGCAACCAGGCGTGGCGCGCCGCACAGACTCAACTTTTCCGTGAGTGCTGTTTCGGTCGCACATACAACACCAGGCTGTGATCTTCGATCACATAACCGTGCCGCGCGGCGATTTCGTGCTGCAGGCGCTCGATTTCCTCGCTGACGAACTCAATCACTTTCCCGCTGTCCACATCAATCATGTGGTCATGATGCTTGCCACGATCGAGTTCATAGACGGCCTGACCGCCCTCGAAGTTGTGCTTGACGATGATGCCTGCCGCCTCGAACTGGGTCAGCACGCGATACACCGTGGCCAGGCCAATGTCCTCCTGGTGGGCAAGCAGTTTCTTGTAGACGTCTTCGGCGGTGAGATGCTGCACACCCTCCTCGTCGAATATCTGCAAGATGCGCATGCGCGGATGGGTCACCTTGAGACCGACCCGGCGCAGCTCTTTGGTTTCCTGTTCCATAACCCACACCCCGCGCACGGCGTCGCCAAGCCGGTAGTGTATCATCCGACACCTTTACGACCCGGACGCAACACGCATGCAAAAGCTGATCACCCTGCTGGTTTTCGCCATGCTGGCGCTCTCCATCGCCGGCTGCCACATCGTCTACACGCCCGATGTGCAGCAAGGCAATCTGCTCGACAAGAAAATGGTGGATCAGCTCAAACCCGGCATGACCAAACACCAGGTACTGGTGTTGATGGGCACCCCGTCAGTGACCTCCCCGTTCGACCACAGTCGCTGGGATTACGTGTCGACCCAGTCGCATCGTGGCGGCAAGCTCAAAGTGCGTACGTTCACGCTGACCTTCAACAACGACACGCTGGTACGTACCGAGGGTGACTTCTTTGCCCAGGATGCGCAGCAATTGGTCAAGGACAGCAAGAAGTACCACGCCGACTATCCTGTCAACGAGACGGAAGGCGACAAGAGCAAGACCCCGAACGACCGCAAGGATGACGGTGGCTTCGGCAAGGACAACGACCCAGGCCACTGACGGGCGACGCTTCAACCGGCGCGTCGTCGGCGCGCCTCCATCGGATCCAGCAGGAGCGGCCGGAAAATCTCTATCCGGTCGCCTTCGTGCACTATCCGATCCGGCTGCACCCTGTGCGCGAAGATGCCCAGACGTCGACCGTCGATTGCACCGTCCGGGAGCACGGCGGCTATTCCCGACGCGTCGATCGCCTGCATCACCGTGCTCCCGGCGGGCAGTTCCAGCCGTCGCAAAACGTGCCAGTCGGCCTCGGCATAAACCACGGTCACGGCAATCGTGCGATCAGCCATACACACGCTCGGCCTCGCGGCAAAAATCGTCCACCATGCGCCCCGCCAAGCCTTGAAAACCAAGCTTCAACGCTCCGCCACCAAGCCGACCGGCATAGTCGAAGTCCAGCGCAAAAGCGACCTTGCAACCTGCATCGCCCAAGGCAACGAAATCCCACACGCCTTCGAGCGTACGGAAGGGCCCCTCGACCAGATCCATCTTCAGGCGCCTTGGCGGATCCACTGTATTGCGCGTAGTGAAACTCTGCCGGAACCCGGCGAACCGGAGATCCAGCTGCGCCACCAGCACATTATCCCGACGCTCGATGATCCTGGCACCAGCACACCAGGAGAAACGCTTTGGGTATGCTTCAACCTCATTGACCAGGTCGAACATCTGCGCCGGCGAATACTTCACCAACGCGCTGCGGCGGATTTCGATCACGGCAACCTCTTCACATCACGCTTGGCTTGGCCCGACATGCGGCCGGACCAACATCAGGGCAACAAAGCCCGAGTTTAACGGACATGGCCAAAACGAAGGACAAGGACAACAAGGGCAGCGGCACGATCGCGCTCAACAAGCGCTCCCGTTTCGAGTACCACATCGACCAGCGATTCGAGGCCGGCATCGCCCTGCAGGGTTGGGAATTGAAGGCACTGCGCGCCGGACGGATCAACTTCGGCGACAGCTACGCGGTCGTCCTGAAAAACGAGATATTCCTGATCGGCACCTCCATCCCGCCGTTGATCAGCGCATCCACCCACGTCATCGCCGAAGATCGACGCACCCGCAAACTGCTGCTGCATCGCAAGGAAATAGATCAACTGGTTGGTGCCGTCGAACGCAAGGGCTACACCCTGGTGCCCACCGCGATGTATTGGAAGGGCAACAAGGTCAAGGTCGAGATCGGCCTCGCCCGCGGCAAACAGGAACACGACAAACGCGATACCGAAAAGCAGCGCGACTGGCAGATCGAGAAACAGCGCACCATGCGCTCGCACAACCGCAGCGCCTGAATCACATCCGACAAAACCAAGAAAGCCCCCGATAAATCAGGGGCTTTTAATTGGTGGAGGTGGCGGGAGCCTTTCCCCAACATTCGCCAAGTGCTGATTTTACTTGATTTTTCTCTCAAGCAATTCAGAACTCGACAACGCTCGTGATACCTCACTTGATACCTACAAGGGTACCACACCAAGGCTGGCAAGATTCCAAGGCTGCGTGCGCTCAAGCGATGCTTACAGAGGTACGATTGGTTGGAATCCGCGAGTAAGGAAAGCGACGATGGGGAGTTTCAGGCTTAAGGCTGACAGAATAGAGATCGTTCAGGCTCTTTTACAGAATGGTTTCCCTGGGGTCACGGTCACGGTCGACGACATGGGTGCTCACAGGCAAAAGCTCGGCACCTATCAGACCAAGAGTGTCCCGACATTTGACGATGCGTCCAGCATCCTCCAAGTGATTGTCCACATTGGCGAGGGCGTGGCCATCAAGGTATTCGCCGATTGGTTCACGGCCTTGTTGAAAAAGTATAGATCTGAGAAATCGGAGATAGACGGCACGCAGTTACCGAACTCAGACGCGGAGATAAAAACCATCGTCAACGCTGCC
Source organism: Rhodanobacter sp. T12-5 (assembly GCF_008329435.1). Lineage (GTDB taxonomy): Bacteria > Pseudomonadota > Gammaproteobacteria > Xanthomonadales > Rhodanobacteraceae > Rhodanobacter. Next base: position 593 of record NZ_NPKN01000010.1, on the reverse strand, counting down.
GCGAACTCCTCAGTGAATGTGATAGTCAATGTTCATCAGGGCAGCCCGAAGCAAGACAAATAAAATCGTAGCCAGCTAGGGGCTTGGCTTCGGAGTAGGAAAACTTGCCCAACCTTGAGCCGTGACCCGCGTTGCAGGTCGTTCCGATGGTCGCGGTGGAAAAGTAGGGACGCCTTGGGCTGGTTGGAATGCTTTGTGTGGAACGATTTTAATGGCGAAAGCGTCATCGGCTCTGGCCTTGTATCCCTTTCCCCTTCCTGACCGCTTGTGGCCGTATGCGTGAAGGCTGGCGGTTGAGCGGTGCCCCATGAAGGCGGCCGCTTCGCTGGGAGTGGTGGTGCCATCTTCAATCCCCGCCTTAAGGTCCGAGCCAACGGCGTGGCGGAATGAATATAGCGACAGGCCTGGAACCAATGCATTCAATAAACGGTTTGCGCTGCGTACATCCGCCTCCGTCGTATGCAATGGGTTCTACCCCGTTAACGCGGACACTTCTAAGAAGACCGATCATGGTCAAAAAGGAGTGTCATGTCCAAGCGAAGAAAGTTCAGCGACGAGTTCAAGCGGGAGGCCGTCGGCCTAACCCGTCAGCC
>NZ_NPKN01000017.1 GCF_008329435.1 Rhodanobacter sp. T12-5 | reverse complement strand
TCGGCTTGGCGACCAGTCAACCCCTGCCGAATTTCGGAAAGCAAGGGAGGAAAGGTGGAGATTTTTTTGAGCGATAGCGTTCCGAAGGACAAAAAAATACTACCTGACCCTTGCTTGGAGAAAAGCGTTTTGGCTTTTGGGGTTTGCCATGCAGCTGCATGGCTCGGCGAAGCCGAAAAGCCTCGCAGAGCACATGAAACTTTGCTTGCAAAGTGTAGTGTGCTACACTTCTCTTAAACTAGCATTTTTCGAGAAGGAGCTGAACCCCCAAAATGAGCTATGCCGTTTTACATATGCAGAAGCTAAAACAACCTGCCATTAAGGGCATTCAAATTCATAATCAGAGAGAAAAAGAGAGTCAGACGAATGGTGATATTGATGGGTTACGTTCACATCTAAATTATGATTTGGTCAATTCAAAACCGATTGATTATAGCGAGAAGGTCAACAAAATGATTGAGGAAGGAGTGACGACTGGCAAAGCCATTCGGAAAGATGCGGTAAAGGTGGCGAGTTTCCTTGTCACTTCTGATTCCGAGTATTTTCAAAAGCTATCGGAACGAGAGGAAAAGCGATTCTTTGAATCAGCTTATGAGTTTTTTGCGAACGAATACGGAGAAAAGAATATCGCTTATGCAATGGTTCATAAAGACGAGAAAACACCGCATATGCACGTCGGGTTCGTGCCGATCACCGAAGATGGTCGGCTTTCAGCAAAGGACTTTTTCGGTAAAAAGCAACAACTGGTGAAGCTTCAAGATAAGTTTCATGACCATATGGTGCGAGAAGGCTTCGACTTGGAGCGAGGGGTCTCATCAGACCGTAAACACGTTGAGACAGCCAAATATAAGGCTCTGACGTTCCAACAGATGGAGCAAGAAGCTAAAGAGAAATATGAACAGACAATGGGGCATATTCAAGAGATTGACGACAAGACGAAGGCGATTGAGAACATTGAAGCGAAAAAGGTTCTTGGACTTGTTGGCATGAAGGAGCAGGACTACAAAAGCCTAGTAGATTATGCCACGAATGGAGTTGTCTATCAGCAGAAGGCTGAGGTTCTCCAGAAGGAGTTAGATAAGGCTAAGACAGAAGTTCAGCAATTAAAATCAGATATTCAGACAGGACAAGACAAAATTCGACAAAACTATAAAGACATCGAAGAAAATTTGGATTCAGTAGCGGAGAAAAAAGCCCTGCAAAAATTAAAGCAACATGATGTTGTAAAACAATATGGCGAGCTGGTAGAAAAGTACAATGGATTGGCTCGGAAATTTAATGAGCAATCGCAGGAGAAAAAGCAGTTAAAACAAGAGGTAGATACGCTGAAGCTAGAAAACCGGTCTTACCAAAATGAGAATCGAGAATTGAAATCGGAGAACGGGCAATTGAAGGAAAAACTCATGCAGATCAGCAAGGAGTTTTCGGCTTTTAAGGAAAGAGTGGGGAAAGTTTTACATGCTCAAATTGATAGAGTAAAGACGTTTTTAAGAATAAGAGATGTAGCCCCTAGTCATATAAAAGCCCTGGATGACAGACAAGATAAATTAGTCCAGGATTCCCTTCAAAAATTAGAGAAACCGCAAAGGGAGAATCAGCGAGGAATGGAGATGGATATGTGAATTATATATCCAGCCCCTCCTCGTCTTTCTCCCATTCTTGAAATCTAGCTAATAGATACTGCTCTTTCCCTTTGTTTCCTCGGTGAATAAGACTTGAGTGAATCATAATTGCACCAGTTTTTCTAGCAATTATTTGAGCATTTTCAAGAGTTTTTAAAGTTTCTACAACGGTTTGTAATGAAACATCACTTTTTTTAGCTAATTCTCTTGTTGTAATGATTAATGTGTTAGTCGATTTGTCCATGTTTGCAAGTATGTATTTTACTACTTGCATTTTTTTATTTCCTAATGTGTCTATAAGCTGAATTATTGCAGTTAAGTATGTAATCATGAAGCCATTTCTATCAGTCTTTTTGATTAAGTCATCAGCTTCAAATATTTCTCCTGTATCAAGGTCTTGCAATCTTCTTTTTCCTTTATAAATCACCTTGTTTTCGACTTTTTGTTTTGGCATTTTATTCCCTCCCTTATTTGTTCTAAATTTATCATAATCATAACAAATGTTCAAGAAAAAATAGAACAAATGTTATGAAAAACTAGAACAAATGTTATGAAAAAATAGAACACGCAAAATGCTCATAAACCTTGTTATATCAACTTGAAATCTATTAACCTATTTTTTTTTCTCTTTTCTATAAACATAAGGGCTATGCTCCACGCAAGGTTCGGGTAGTATTTTCTCCGCCTATCGGCTCCGAAAATCTCCACCCTTTCCCCCTTGCCTTCCGCATTTTTTGGCGGTGCTGGACTATCGCCAAGCCGAACAGACCCAAAACGAGGATCTCCGAGGGTCGGCTTGCTCTGACCATCATACCGCCAAAAACCGCCTGTTCATCCGTTCGCAATGTCTGCCTTATGCCATATTCAGCTACGCATGAAAACCGTGGGGTTTAGCCCCCACACGACTAGCCAGCACTCACACCCCAAAACAAGGGGAAAGACAAAGGGCTTAAAAACGCCTTAAAGGCGTCTCTGTTGCCTTTAAGGCAACGAAGGTTATCTAAATAAGGGTCAAGCCTTCAAAAGGGCTATATGAGCCTTATATGGCTTTTAAGAGGGGTTTGTACTTCCTCCGTTTTAGGGAGGAAGGTGCAGGCTAGGGTGAATTGGCGAGAGCCAAGAGGGACTAGTCCCTTCTAGCGTGAATAGATTAGGCACAAGGGCCAATCTAGGGACGGTAGGACTTAGCGGTTCGGCAGGTACAATGAATGGTTCAAGTCGACAACCTCAAAACCTCGTTTTAGGTATGTCGGCTTGGCGACCAGTCAACCCCTGCCGAATTTCGGAAAGCAAGGGAGGAAAGGTGGAGATTTTTTTGAGCGATAGCGTTCCGAAGGACAAAAAAATACTACCTGACCCTTGCTTGGAGAAAAGCG
>NZ_NPKN01000015.1 GCF_008329435.1 Rhodanobacter sp. T12-5 | reverse complement strand
CTCACTTCACCAAGACCCTCTTGGTGTCTCAAAAGGCAACACCTTTTGACCTGCCTACCGGCGAGGGAGCCCCCTCAAAAATTGAGGGGGTTGGGGGAGTTTTTTGGAGGGGGTCAAGGGGAAAATTTCCCCTTGTGGGTTTGGGCAAAGCCCAAGGTCTTAGGGGGTTTGGGGCTCGCCCCAACAAGCTGTATTTGGGTACCAAATACGAAGCTTGCCAACCCTCTGTAATGTGATATACTCGGAGACAAGACAACCGAGTATAAGGCATTACTCCAATTGAAAATTGGAAAGGAGGGGCGGTCTTTTTGGGCGAGAACAGGAAAGAGAATCGGCAGATTAAATTTCGTGTGAACGACCTCGAATTTCAGAAACTTGAGCAGATGGCGAAAGATTCTGGAATGAGTGTGCCTACCTTCTGCAAGAAGAAGGCACAAGGGGCGAGAATGTCATCTCCCAAGATTGATAGGGAGGGAGCATTCGAGATAGCCCGTCAATTGCGAGCGATCGGAAACAACGTGAACCAGTTATCGAAGCGAGCAAATGAGGGCAAAGCGATTCCTTCAGAGGAATTGCAAGACGTACAGAAGGAGTTGCACGCTTTATGGCAACAATTCAACTTGGCAATACAAAAGTAGCCAATAAGCTGATTTCGTACGCTGAGAAGCGAGCAGAAGAGCGTGAGGGGGTCAATTGCCCTGCTGACTATGCCAAGGCTCAATTCAAAGCTACAAGGGAACTGTGGGGCAAAACAGACGGTATTCAAGCCCACCATGTCATTCAATCGTTTAAGCCAGGAGAAGTTTCTCCCGAAATGGCAAACCAAATCGGGCAGGATTTAGCCAGGGAAATAGCGAAAGGTCATGAAGCAGTGGTTTACACGCATACAGACAAAGACCACATACATAATCACATTGTCATCAATGCGGTCAGCTTTGAAGATGGCAAGAAATATCAGTCCTCAAAAAAGGATTTATACAACATTCGTGAGGTGAGCGACCGCTTGTGCTTAGAAAGAGGTCTTTCTGTTGTGAAGGAGCCTTCGGCACAAACTCGCTATACATTGGCTGAAAAATCCCTTTTAGAAAAAGGGAAAGACAGTTGGAAAGATGAGATTCGAGAATGTATTGACCACACGAAAGGAAAGGCTCATAGCCTTGACGATCTAGCCGATAAATTGAAAAAAGAGTTTAATATCGATACCAAAATTACAAATAAAAATATTAGCTTCAAGCACCCCGATTCAGAACGCTTCGTAAGGGGAAAAAAGCTTGGTTTAGCTTATGAAAAGGAGACGTTGGCAAATGAGTTTGAAAGAAAAATTGAACGTGGTCAAGAGCGAGGAATCGCCGACATATCAAGTTCCGCAGGATACGAGATTGGAAGAACTGAAACAACTTATGAAGGAAACCACCGAGCTGAACGGTCTCATGAAAAGCTACATCAGAGTTCACATGGACAAAGATGGGACAAGCCAAATGACGATAGACCACGAACTTTCGAAAATCAGAAAGACCAGTCAGGACGTTCAGGACAAAATGATTTCGATTTTGAAAAAGCTAGACGATACGCAGAGAGACTACGCAAATCAACTGCTCAATCATATGGGGAATGGCAGGAAAGAGATGTCCGCGAACAATCAGCAGACGCTCCAAAAAATGGGCGAAATCGAGGGAATGTTGAGCAGCAGCATGAAGGAAATGACCGCCAAAATGAACGAAAACATGAACGGACTCGAGAGCAAAGCCATGAAATTGATTTCGAACGTTAAAAAAGGTGCGATTATCAGCTATTGGCTAGATGCCCTTAAATATGGCTTAGGAACGGCCGTATGCGTTGTTCCGTTATATCTTGTGATAAAGTACCTCTTTTCCCTTTTTGGCTGGCAAATGCCTTAATAAAAAGAGGGTGTGTCGATTTTGACACCCCTCCTTTTATTTAATCCTTTTTAGATGTTCATATTCCTTTTTGGTTTTATTGATTGCTTGCCCTTTATGCCCGATCATTGGGTTTAAACGATAAGTATTTGAATTACCGACTTTCGGACCCTTACGAATAATATCTTGTTCTAGTAAGCCTTTAATAGCCCTTGCTACGTTTCCTTGTTTCATACCTAAATCTTCAGCAATCTTTGTTTGAGTTACTCTTATATAATTTTCAAAGTCTAATTTAGCAAACAATTTCATTAGCACTCTATATTCTTCATAGCTTAATTTAGCGTCAGCCATCCAATCCATAGCTTCTTGATACATAGCCATCCAACCACCTCCTAAATTCGATTTCATAGGTTTATAGGGCACTGTAAGACTTACGATTTCTCCTGTTTCAGTGTCTATGTTTGCATGTAGCATTTTTTGCTTTTTTAACCGTTGGTATTCTTCTTGATTCATTATGTATTTTACACCTCCAGTATATTTTTTAATCCACTTATGTATGTACTTGAAGTATATCTCCACAGATATATATCGTATAAGATATAGTCTATATCTCAGGAGATATATAGTCAACCCCTCAAACCCTTGATATATCTAACTTTTTTAAATTCCCCTTCTGTATCTGTAAAAATCGCCTTAAAAATCGAAGATTTTTCGGCTCTTTTACAGGTGATTTTTACATGAAAAAAAGGCTTTTCTCCAAGCAAAACTAATAGGTATTTCAAGGCAAAATACTAGTTTAGCAATCAATTCCTTAGTTAAAAAAGGACTTTTATTTAAAGGTGAGTCGGGTGTTGAAGGCAATAATGCTAAAGCATATGCAGTCTTTGTAAATCCTCATGTTATCTATGCAGGAGATAAAGACAGTGTAAATGAAGCCTTACAAGTCATGTTTCATAAAGCTATGAAAATGCCAATATTAAAGGATTTACCAGATAAATTATTTTAAAAAATTTAGTCGTAGTTGTTTAATTTGACAACTACGATTTTTTATTTTTGTTCGTATTTTTGTTTGTGTTTATTTAGACACACAACTGTGTTCAAATGAACACATACGAAAATCTCCAAAACCACTGATATATCAACCTTTTTTACACTTTTAAAAGCCTCTCCCTTCTCACTCTATATATAAGGGCTTTTCTCCAAGCAAGGTTCGGGTAGTATTTTTTTGTCCTTCGGAACGCTATCGCTCAAAAAAATCTCCACCCTTTCCCCCTTGCTTTCCGAAATTTTGGCGGTGGTCGTATGTCGCCAAGCTAACCATACTCAAAACGAGGAACCTCGGAGGTTAGCTTGCTCCTGCCATTGTACCGCCAAAACCGCCAGTTCATCCGTTCATAGATTTGTTCTTTTGCCTTATGGATCTACGCAATGCGGGGGCTAGCCCCCACACCCCCAGCCAGCTCCCACCTCAAAACAAGGGGAAAAACCTATAAAGATTTGTCTCCTTTAATCTCGATATGCCCCTGTAAGCTTCATATTTGCCTTTTAAGGGGCTTGTTTTGATTTTGCCTTACTTAACTTAGGGTACAACCATAAAAACGCATAGAGGGCGATTTATGGTGTTTGTCAACGGTACCGGACCGAAGGGAGGATAAGGAGTTGACAGACTCACTTCACCAAGACCCTCTTGGTGTGTCAAAAGTTCACCTTTTGACCTGCCTACCGGCGAGGGAGCCCCCTCAAAAATTGAGGGGGTTGGGGGAGTTTTTTGGAGGGGGTCAAGG
>NZ_NPKN01000014.1 GCF_008329435.1 Rhodanobacter sp. T12-5 | reverse complement strand
TTGATACAAGTCTTATGAGACAGTCAGAAGTCATTTAAAACGCTAATTTCATTATGTCTCAATAAACTCTACTCTATTGGAATTGTGAAGTGATACACTTAAACTAACGTACGCAGGTTTGTTGAATAAGGACTTCAAAAAATACCCTTAATTAAGCTAAAAAGTCCTTCTCTTTATTAAGAAGGACTTTTTTATGTGTTATTCCATTGTCTCATTCATTGTAATAGTTTCGCTTGCTTCATGACCAGATTCTCCATGTCCTGGTCCAAACAAATTCAATATTACAACTCCTACAAGAATCAGTGTTATTCCTGCAATGCTAGCCATGTTAAGTTTTTCCTTCCAAACTAAAACTGAAATTACTGTAGTCAAAACAAGTCCTAAACCTGCCCATAATGCATATGCAGTGTTTAAGGAGATTGTTTTTAGCGACAAGGATAAAAAGAAAAAACAACCAACGAAAGCTATTATTACCCCTATTGTAGGATAGAGTTTTGAAAAGCCTTCAGATGCTTTTAATAGGGAAGAGCCAATAATCTCCCCCACTATTGCAAGTGCTAAATATAGATATGACATTATTCGTCCTCCTGAATCATGTTTATTAGTTCATCAAAAACTTGTGTTTTTAGTTCTTCATTTAATGGTGCCATTCCAAATATTTCTGAAAACCAAAGACCATCTATGGATAATCTTGTAATTGTTATTTTGACAGGATCAATTCCATCAGTTATTAACTTTGTATGCAAAATATCGTATCTCTGCCGGAATTCATCTAATAAATCTGGATTAATAAACATAGCAGCCATTAGTGCGGAATTTAGATTATTGTTTTCTAAATCGGAAAATGTAGATTTAAGATAAGCCCTATTCCATTTTCCTATTGCGTTATCATCGTCGTTATTAACTAACGTATTAATGCATTCGAAATAATTATTTGTCCAATCTTCCACCATTCCTTTAATTAATGCTTCCTTGCTAGGAAAATGGTATAATAATCCACCTTTACTCACGCCAGCTCTTTGGGCGACTGCCTCTAATGTGAGTTTGACAACTCCTTCTTCTTTTACAATTTCAGATGCAGCAATCAATATATTTTTTTTCTTATTAGCATGCTTTGAAATAGACATAATAACCTCCATAACTTAGATACATATAATATACCTTCTGGACGGTTTTTTTGTCAATCGAATTAAAGCTCTTATTTAATATCACTCTTTCACATAAAAATAATCCAATAAATTAATCTAAAGATTGTGAAGAAATGTACTTAAAGTAAAGGGAGCTTTAGTTCAACAGTCGATTTCTTAAAATCGGCTTTATTTATGGGTGAAAATTACATTACCGTTGTAAATCCGCATTTTCAGGACTCTACCCCTTCTAGAGCGCCTCTCATTGTTTTAGCGATTAATTATTATTCCCCTTATTATTTTTTTGAAAATGTTCTTTGTAATATAAATAATCAACTTTATGTTTTGTGGACATTAATTGAGTCGCTAATATTGCGGTGTAAATTGTCGTCAATCCTAGTGCTACTACGGCTAATAAATTTAAATTACTTTTATTAATGCTACTGTTACTATTCATGAAAGCTCAACTCCCTTCTTTAAAATTAGATTTCTAAATATCAAAGATTTTTATTCGAACACCATCAATTCTCCCCTTGTTTTAGGGTGGAGGCTGGCAAGGGGGTTTGGGGGAAGCCCCCATATTGCGTAGATCCATAAGGCAAAAGAGAAAATTTATGAACGGAAGCTCTGGCGGTTTTGGCGGTATAATGGCTCGAGCAAGCCGATTTCCTGAATTCCTCGTTTTAGGTACGTCGGCTTGGCGAAAGTACAGCACCGCCAAAATTTCGGAATGCAAGGAGAAAAGGGTGGAGATTTTTCGGTGGTCTGTCCGAAAAATACTACCCGAACCTTGCGTGGAGAAAAGCCCTTTAGGAGATATAGAAGGGAACACAGAAAAAATGTTGATATATCAATGTTTTAGTTAAGGTAATGTGTCATAGCTTGTGACACGTATATGTGTCATAGCTTGTGACACATAGTTGAATTAAGATGTGTCATTTTTTGCTTGACTATAGTTCATTTTTGACCTATGATGTGTCATAAATTATACATATAGGTATCACAGCTGATGATACATAACAAGGGAGAGAAGGATTCTATGCCAGCAGAGGTGCGTAAATTGGACGAGCAGAGAAAAATTAATGTTGAGTTAACCCCTGAACAACTTCAAATGCTTCAAAGACTTATTGATCTTGAACAGCAAGAAAACAAAGACAAAGAGCAATTTGAAGAGAAAAAGAAAAATCATAATTTCATCCAGCTTTATCGTGACAACATGCCAGAATTAAGATGGTTAATGGCAAATCATAACTTCTCAAGTTCTTTATTATTTTTTATCTTGGAACACATGGATAACAGAAATGCTTTAGCTTGTTCTTATGCAGTTTTTGAAGATTATTTTGGCAAATCAAGGTCAACAGTTTACAGAGCAGTAAAGCTTTTAGAGGAGAATGGATTTTTAAATGTTTTAAAAATGGGAACATCAAACGTCTATGTAGTGAACGAAGACCTTGCTTGGACAGATGGCAATGACAAAAAGAAATTTGCTAAATACGATGGTAAAATCCTTGTCAGCAAAAAGGAAAACAAGGACTTTGAATACAAAAGCCAATTTGATAAATTTAAAGCCCTTAGAGAACGTGAAAACTTAAAATAAAGCGAGTAGATAACTACTCGCCTTTCTTTATTTCAAGAGCATATTTGCCCTCATTTGAATCTTGGTCAACACTTGTAAAAACACCAATATCTTTTATTGGAATAAGAGTTCCAGAACCTAAATGAGGTCTCTTTCTATCCCTCATAAAAAGCATTAATTCTCCCTCTTGGTCTAGTTTCTCCAACTTCTCAACCAATTGTTTCACCTTCATCAGCGTTCCATCTCCATCCCTTTTTGCCTTTGTGGCTTCTCCATTTTTTCTAAAGAGTCCTGGACTAATTTATCTTGCCTATCATCCAGGAACTTGATTGTACTTCGGTCTACATCATTCATCCTCAAGAACGTTTTTACTCGGTCAAGTTGAGCGTGTAAAACTTTGCCCACCCTCTCTTTAAAAACAGAAAACTCCTTGCTGATCTGCACGAGTTTTCCCTTCAATTTTCCGTTCTCTAATTTCAATTCCCGATTCTCATTTTGGTAAGACCGGTTCTCAATTTTTAGAGTGTCCACCTGTTGTTTTAACTCCTTTTTCTCCTTCAACTGGTCATTATATTTATTAACGAGTCCATTGTACTTTTCTATCAAGTCTCCATAGTTCTTTACAATGTCTGTTTGCTTCACTTTTTGCAGTGCTTTTTTCTCTGCTAAGGAGTCTAAATTCTCTTCAATATCTTTGTAGTAATAGCGAATTTTATCTTGTCCAATTTGCATATCAGCTTTCAGCTGCGTAACTTCTTTTTGAGTCTTTTCCAACTCTTTCTGCAGATTCTCTGCTTGTAGCTGATAAGCCACACCATTGGTCGCATAATCGACTAGGCTTTTGTAGTCTTGTTCCTTCATTCCAACAAGCCCTAGAACCTTTTTAGCTTCGATATTCGCAATCGATTTCGATTTATCATCAATCTCTTGAATATGCCCCATTGTCCGCTCATATTTCTCTTGGGCTTCCTTCTCCATGCTTTGAAACGTTTGAGCCTTATATTTAGCCGTCTCCACGTGTTTACGGCTCGACGAGACCCCTCTTTCCAAATTAAAGTCATTTTGCTTCAGGTACTGATTAAAATCGTCCTGAAGACTCACCAGTTGCTTTTTCTGGCCAAAGAAATCTTTAGCCGATAGTCGGCCATCCTCCGTTACTGGAACGAAGCCTACGTGCATGTGAGGGGTTTTCTCGTCATAGTGAACAGTCGCATAGATTAAATTCTTTTCACCGTATCGATCAGCAAGGAACTCATGAGCCGTTTCAAAATACCTTTTCTGCTCTTTGGGTGAAATTTTATCGAAGAATTCCTTGTCAGAGGTAATTAAGAATTCAGCCAGCTTAACTGCATCTTTACGGATCTTTTTTCCAGAGGTCACATTGTCCTCAATTACTTGGCTAATTTTCTCGTTGTAATCAATCTGCCTTTGACCGTTTATCAAGTCATAATTCAGATGAGAATCAGCTTTATTGATGTCGGGATTCGTTTCACTTTCCCTCTCTCTTTGGTTGTGAAATTGAATCCCTTTTATCCCATTTGATTTCATTTTCTGCATTCGGATAATGGAGTAACTCATGGGGTACGCACCCTTTCTGAAAATCGATAGATTAATAGAAAGTGTAACACACTACACTTTGCACGCAAAGTTTCATGTGGTCTGCGACGCTAAAAGCCAAACCTTGGGCTTTGCCCAAACCCACTGGGGAACTCTTCCCCAGACCCCCTTAATCGAACTCCCCAACCCCTCAATCCTTGAGGGGCTCCCTCGCCGGTAGGCAGCTCAAAAGGTGTTGCCTTTTGAGACACCAAGAGGGTCTTGGTGAAGTGAGTCTATCAACTCCTTATCCTCCCTTCGGTCCGGTACCGTTGACAGACGCCATACGGGCCTCTCTCGCCTTTGTAAGAGGTTGCCCCTAGTAAAAACCCTTAAAAAGCAAAAAAGACGCTTCTAGGGGTAGCGTCAGGGAAATGCGGATTTACAACGGTAAGCATTTGATACAAGTCTTATGAGACAGTCAGAAGTCATTTAAAACGCTAATTTCATTATGTCTCAATAAACTCTACTCTATTGGAATTGTGAAGTGATACACTTAAACTAACGTACGCAGGTTTGTTGAAT
>NZ_NPKN01000012.1 GCF_008329435.1 Rhodanobacter sp. T12-5 | reverse complement strand
TCCCAAGGTGGCTGTCTTAACCCGTTTATATCCAAAAAGACGATTCCACCCTTTCATCATGTCAGAAATCGTTGGTTTCAATGCTTCACCTTCGATATTTCGAACCGTCAGCGTAAGGAAAATCCATCCGCAGCCGTACTGCCGATTGGCTTCCTCAACGATGAGCTTGTTGTGATAAGCAATTTTTAACGACCTGCGCCATGCACACATCGGGCATAACCTCACTTTACAAAAATGGGCTTGATACAGTTTCAACCTGCCCGTTTCCGGGTCTCTTTTAAACGACAGATGCTCTGCACATTCAGATAAACGCTCAGCCTTTTTGCCATAGTAAGGCGCTCCAATTTTTTTCTGTAAGGCCTCATAATGCTCTGCCATAAGATTTGCCCGTCTCTTTTTCCCTTTCCAATCCCGCTTTTTACCTGTTGCGGTTTTGTCCTCAAGGATGCTATAATCATTTTCAGATGAATACATGAACACAAAAACTCCTTCTGAGCTAGTTCTCTAGCATTCTATTATTTTGATTCGACACCTTAATAATAGCAGATGGAGTTTTTACCTGTCAAAAAAGCCCTCAACCCTTGACAAACAAGAGACGAAGGCTTTTTTTTTGCCTTGAGATGTTGCTATATAGTATCAAGATAAGAAAAAACCCGATTTCGACTCCGTCAAAATCGCAAAAAAGGCCGGCAAAATTGCCGGTCTTTTTTTAAAACCCAAAACCCAAGATCAAAACCAATCTCCCCCCCGTAGGGGGAGATTTTTTTTTTGAAAATCGGCTTTTTTCATGCGAAAAAGCCTTTTTAACATCCAAAAGCGCTTTTTTCAAAACCCATGTAAGAGATTCAGTAACAAATCTGTTCCTTTTTCGCTCAAATCAGTTCGAAAAAGTGAATCTTGCAAAATATTTTAAAGCCCTCCCACGGAAAAACCCCCTTACACTACACTCTTCTAAGGCATATCAAAAGATTTTCAAGTTGCTGAAAATGGTGCACTGGGCTAAAAATAACAAGGCAGACTCTCAAAAGTCTGCTTTTTTTATTTTTAAACGCATTAAACACCTCTACAATCGATTTTAAGGGTTCTCCCTTCCTTTGGGTCGGTTTTTTTATTAAAAGCCCTCAGAAGCGAATCTGAGCATTCTCAGACGCATATATCAATACCTATACAGATGACAGCAACAAAAAAGGCGGATGCTTTATACATCCACCTTTCCTTTTTTACGCAACAGCCAGGAAGCAAAATGCGCTCATTTTTTATTTTTGCGATTACTACCCCCCTGTTAGCATGGGGGGCTTTCGGGTTGGATTCGATCCGGTCGCTTATCGCTGCCGTCGCCTTACACTCCCTTCTCTCACCACAGTTCACGTTCTTGGGCTTTGCCCAAACCCACCAACGGACGGCCGTTGGATGCCAATATTTCAATCCCCCCACCCCCCCGATTCTTCGGGGGGCTCCCTCGCCGGTTGGCGTCAAACAAACGGGTTTGTTTGAGTGCTGAAAGGGTTCGGGTGGCGCTGAGCGAGTCAACTCCTTAATCCTCCCTACGGTCCGGTTACCGTTGACTCACGCCAAAATCGCATCACTGCCTAAAAAAAAAGAACCCTCACCGCCAAAAACGGTAAAAGGGTTTAGGTTCTAACAACAGCTATGAATATTATAAGCCCCTGCAGGTACATCACATCAAAGAAAGCTCAAACGCTTTTTGTATGTATTCTTCCTCTGTGATTTCTCCATGAAACCGTCTTTCTAAAAGCTTTTCCTCTTCTTCCGTCAGCACTAAACCCTCAAAGCCAAGGGTTGCTCTTACATATCTCATTCCTGTTTCAAAATCACTCATTGGCACTCCCCCATAAACTAAATACAGTCCCAACCTGATAAAAGAACGGAACAGCTTTCTTTTTAAATGGCTCTAAATAAAGGGCTTTGCCCTCACTATAGCGAACCCTTTTTACGAGGTGATACGTTATGGATATGGGAATCAAATTATCATCAAAGGACGTCGCAAAACACCTCGGTATAGAGCCAGTAACTGTCCGCAAGTATGCCAGTATGCTTGAAGAACAAGGCTACTCGTTCAATAAAGATTCGAAAGGATGGCGACTCTATACCGAGGATGACGTAAAGACTTTAGAGTATCTATGTACAATGACTAAGATCAATGGACACTCACTCGACGAAACGGTAAAGCACATAGCAAGCTTATATCGTTCTAAACTGACCATATCGGATACCGCTACATCGCTACAGGACAATCCTTTAGTCGAATTCATGAAACGACAGGAAGAATTCAACCGCCACATGGCAGAACGGATGGAACGATTCGAAAAGAGACAGCAAGAAAGGCACGAGACACTCACCGCTGCATTACGTGAGTCCCTTGAGACACAAAAAATGATCGCAGCCACCAAACAAAAAAAGTGGTGGAAATTTTGGAAGGGCAATTGATTGCCCGTTTTCACCGCTCTAATTCATTGTCCTTGTATTTATTCGCTTCTCTAGGCATTCCAGCCGTACGGAAAAACGATGCCGCTAATTTCCGCATCTTTGGTAATTTTTCTTTAGCCCACTGAACCATTTTGTCTTTCCATTGTTCCAGTACGGCAACTCTCTCTTTTAGTGTCTTATTTTCTTTTTTTAACGCCTTGTTTTCTCCAGACACTTTTTCAAGCGTTTGATTCTGCTTCTTGGCGAAACTCAAAACCTCAGCATACTGACCGTCTCTCTTATCAAGTCCCTGTTTTAGCTTTAGGTTCTCCTCAGACATCTTTGATTGGCCCGATTTGGTAATAGAAACTAAGCTAGTTTTAAGGATAATAATAGAAAATTCTCATATCTTTTCTTCTGTTTTTTGTTAATAATAAGAGTATGTTCAAAACATTAGGGAGGAAGATTAATGGATATACCAATGTGGGCCTATATAGTGGTTGGCATTCTTGCTGTTGCTGGATTTATAAGTGTTATGTGGTTTTCTTTTTTCCTAGATAAAAGTGAAAAAAAATAAGCAGGCATCAAGCATTGTTAGCTGGAATAAGTGATTTATAAAAAGGAGGAATAGTTCATGGATACTTTTCTAACTATAATCACAACCGTTATCCCTTATATTTTCTTAGTTGCTATAGCAGGTCTTGTTTGGTGGGGTATTTCATTTCTACTCACGATTAAGAAAAACTCAAACAGAAAGATCGAACAGAACAACGAGATCATCAGCCTGTTAAAACACAGGAGCTAACCGCATACGTAAAACAACCCCAACTTTCCACTCGATTTTCTGCGGACGCGCGCGCTTATTTCTAAATCAATTTCTTCCAAAAATTCTTCAATTTTCATGAATCGCTTTTGAATAGCTAATCGGTTTCTCGTTTATCAGATCATAATTTAAGTGCGTCCGCTCCCGATCTATATTTTCATTTTTGCTTTTTTGAAACTCCCGCTGATTGTGTTTTTGTGTTCCATTCAATCTATCTTTTTTGTATTTTTCCATCCTGATGACCGCATAATTTGCCATGAGAAAAACCCCCGATTCAGACCACTGTATAGGGGTTATGGTAACACAAAGTTTATCTTTGGTGTAACGCACTACACCAAATTGTTCCTACGGATTCAATTTGGACGTGCGACCTGCGGTGCCGGTGGCTCTCTCATTCTCGCTATCGCATCGAAAGTTCGTGCCACTTGTCGGCAACATGCCGACCCGATTTTTCCGCCGATGAGAGATCGGCAGGAAATCGGAAAACCCTTTCTGCTCCCGCAGCATTTAACACATGAACATTTTATTCTATGTACTAAATTTCATATTTTATTATAGCCGCAAAATCCGCAATCAAAAAAAGGTCAAATAGGTATTTGGTTACTTTTTATTTGAAAATATGTATAATTTTGTTGAAAAAACCATGATATATGATACGGTTTATTGGAACTAGAAAAGTAAAAGGAGTGAAAAATAAGTAATGATCCCCAAAAAAAAGAGCAAGAAATATTTCCTGCTACAAACGTTTCTTTTGTAAAAAAACAGAATCCCAGAACCAATAAATTAAGGCCAACAAAAAGCTAAAGACGTACAGTTCATACCTAACAAAAACAATAAGACCATAATCAGTCAATAAAGCCAAAACCGAGCAAACAATAAAAGCAGACAAGAAATAAACTAACAAGTAACGGATATTAAACTTTTGTGGCTTTCTGTGTAAAAAAAGTTGTATAGGTGTAGCAAAAATAAAATAAGCAACAAAGATAAAAAGACTTGTCACCTGAAAATAACCAAAACCAAAATCTGGTGGAGTAAACACAATCATATAGGCAAATGTAGCTGATATAACGGAAAGGACAACCATACATACATAACCAAAAATCCTACTCAAAATACGCATCCAATTAAACTCCTTTTCGCTAAATTAATTTAATTTCAATGGAGGGGTTCCGCTTGAAGAAGATTTATATTCTATCATTCTTTATAATTCTGCTTTGTTTATCCGTAACAACAAATACTTCACACGCAAAAAATTTATCCAATGATGTTGAAACAAATGTAAAAGATGGTCACGTAACACTAAAAGTAAACTATACAGGCGATACATACAAGTTTTTCAAGAACGGAAAATCTATATACACCGGTTCGTCTAATGAGATCAATAGTGATATTTCAAAAATTGGAGACAAATATAAAATCGGAATTTATCAAGACAACACTCTAAAAAAAGTGATTACTCTCAACGTAACCAATGATCTGCAAGAAGAAGCCAATAAAATAACAGTTTCAGCAGAAACAAAAGAAGAATCATATAATGAAAAACTAATGGACTACAAGATTAAAAACAGTCATATAAATGTTGTCGCAACTACTGACGACGTAAAACTCTCATGGAACCAACTCCCTGACGAAGATGGGATTTATGAAATATACAGAGACGACAAAAAAATAGGCGAGACAACAGATTTAAACTTTACAGATAAAAATGTAAAACCTGGCGAAAGATATAACTATTCTATTAATGTAAGCGTAAAACCATCAAAAGAACAACAAGAAAAAATGGAGAAAAAATTCGATGAACTCGGATCAACTCTCTCTGATAAGGAAAAAGAAGAGGTCATGAGTGTCGAAGGTTCATTATCAACAATTGTTGATATGCCTAAAAACGAAGAATCATATTTGAAATCTAAAAAGTCTGTATTAAACGAGGTAACAGATAACGGAAAACTTTCTGCACAAGGGAAGCTCCCAAAAGATAATATGCATGGTTGGGCATATAGAACTTTTATTCCTTACAAGTCTGTAGCAGATCCCAAACCAGAATTTAAAAAGACATATCTAAAAGGTGACGGTAGAGATTTTTCCGCTACTTCAAATAAATTCAGAACAGAATCAAGTGTTAATACACAATTCACTGGACCAACGAGCATTACAATGTACAAAAAAGTATCACAATCAGTAAGATGTAAAGATGCAGCATGCACTAAAGTTTTAGATAAAAAAACTGCTAGTACCGCTGGCATGAAACTATATATCAATAGCAAAAAAAGTGATTATCTTCATTGGACAGTAACACATGCAATTGGAATTCCATTCGGAGCATACTACCCAAAAATTGACTACGATTACAATGTAATGCTGACAAAAGGTATGGCATCTATATCAGGAAAACATGATAAAGCTCCAAATCATGAGTTTTATGTAAGCGCACCATCCTCATCTAAGGCGACTACAATCTACAGATATGCAGTCAAATCAAAAAAAGATTTTGTAGAGCTATGGTTCGCCAAAGCTAAGAAATCATGGAAAACGGAACTATTTTAATCAAATAATAAAAGCAGACCGGATCTGGTCTGCTTTTATTGGATTATGTAATTCTTGATGCCTGGATGCCAGTAGGCCATAACTTCAAACGCTTCATTCGCCACCTCGTCATCTTCTTCCTCGATCTTAACGAGATCGCCGTCCTCCGCATCACCCAGGTTCAGTTCCTTATGAATTTCCTTCAAAATGCCACCGTAACCAATAAGCCTACGTGCAGAAAGCGCATCATCCAAGTAAAACACCGTGTTCAGATTGTCTTCTGTCACCTTACTTCCGCGCACAACATCGGTATCTTTCACTGGATACTTAGAAATCTCTAAAACGGCTTTTTGCTCCATCATAGCTTCCCGCACATCGCTCTCGATCTGTTCGGCATCAATATTAGCTTTTCCTTTAACCCTGCGTATGTCAACGATCGGCGTGTAGTCCAGTTTCATTGCCCTTTTCCAAAGGCTTGTCCATTCCGCTTGCTTGATATAATTTTTGCCGAAATAATTTCTCTTTACAGGTAACAACACATGGAAATGCGGATGATATGTATCTGCTTCATGATTTTTCGTAATCTCTAATGCTCTAAAATATCCCAAGGTGGCTGTCTTAACCCGTTTATATCCAAAAAGACGATTCCACCCTTTCATCATGTCAGAAATCGTTGGTTTCAATGCTTCACCTTCGATATTTCGAACCGTCAGCGTAAGGAAAATCCAT